>NZ_CP041253.1:67500-1267500 GCF_006575665.1 Echinicola soli | reverse complement strand
GGTTTTATCCATAAGAACATGACCATCGATCAGCAAGCTGCCCAGGTACGCAAGGTGAAGCGTTCCCAAAGCGGTATGATCTTGGATCCGATTACTCTTCTAGTGGATGCCAAAGTAAAGGATGCTGAAACCATCATGCGAGAATACCACATCGGTGGTATCCCCGTGGTGGACAACGAAAGAACCTTAAAAGGCATCATCACCAACAGGGACTTGCGCTTCATCAAGGATCAGCAGCGACCTGTGAAAGAGATCATGACCGTCCAAAACCTGATCACTGCCAAAGCTGGTATTACCCTGGAGCAGGCCGAGGAAATTCTCCAAGAGTACAAAATCGAAAAACTTCCGATCGTAGATGAGGAATACAGACTGACTGGCCTCATCACCTATAAGGATATCCTGAAAAGGAAGGACAAGCCAAATGCCTGTAAAGATGAATATGGCAGATTGAGAGTAGGTGCTGCAGTGGGTGTTACCGCTGATATCGTGGATCGTGTGCAGGCCCTTAAGGATGCTGGTGTAGACGTAGTATCCATCGACACGGCCCATGGCCACTCCAAAGGAGTGATCGAAACATGTAAAAAAATCAAAGAAACGTTCCCAGAGCTTGAGGTGATCGTGGGTAATATCGCCACGCCGGAAGCAGCACTTGCACTGGCTGAAGCGGGTGCCGATGCCGTGAAAGTGGGCGTTGGACCAGGAAGTATCTGTACCACGAGGGTGATCGCCGGCGTGGGGGTACCGCAGCTATCAGCCGTATTCGAGTGTGCCAAAGCGCTCAAGGGATCCGGTGTTCCGATCATCGCGGATGGTGGGATCCGCTATTCCGGAGACTTGGTGAAAGCCGTAGCTGCAGGTGCGAGCTCTATCATGATCGGTTCGTTGCTCGCAGGTACCGAAGAAGCACCTGGTGAAATGATCATCTATCAAGGCCGTAAGTTCAAGACTTACCGGGGAATGGGCTCACTGGAAGCCATGGAGTCTGGCTCCAAAGACCGATACTTCCAAGATGCCGAGGACAATATCAAAAAGCTGGTTCCTGAAGGCATCGTAGGACGAGTAGCCTTTAAGGGCCTGGTTTCTGAAGTGCTTTACCAATTGGTAGGTGGACTTCAGGCAGGCATGGGCTATTGCGGTACCAATACGGTAGAAGACTTACAGGAAAATGGCAAGTTTGTGAAAATCACTGCTGCAGGTGTCCACGAATCCCACCCACATGATGTAAGCGTGACCCGAGAAGCGCCAAACTACAGCTTGAAAGGATAAAAATATAAGATATTATGGCAAAGGGGCTATCCAAAATTGGATAGCCTTTTTTAGTTTTTAACTTCGAATACTTCATGGCGGGAAGAAAAAATACCGTCATACGAGGAAGTATAGCCTGTCCCGAGCTATCGGGAACGTGGCAATCCCGTATTAAGAAAACGAGATTGCTTCACTCCGTTGCTCTGCATTCGCAATGACGGATTTATACTGATTTTATAATCTACACATTACTATTGCTAAATTACAAGAGAAATATGCTTACCAAAACCATCTGGAAATCTCTCATCTTCCAGAAATATTGCTTGGTGACTTCCCGTCTTTGTGGCTTCCATTGCTAATGCCACGGAGGCGCTAAGGCACAAATAAGTTTAATTGAATTTTGGACACAGCGGAAACATTGAGACAAATACATGCCAAATGGTCAACGCCTAAGGTACTGAAAGCACGTATAAGTCGATAAGGGGAATATAACCCTACAGCTATGTGATTACCCCAAACCTTCCAATATTCCAACCTCAATCCCTTCCTTTTCACGGTTTTTTACCGTTATTTCGGGGCATGGATTGGCAGTGGATAATCAATAGTTTTATAGAGGGCCTTCAGCAAATGAGCTGGTTAGAGGCATTTGCGGTGACTTTTGGCATTGCCAGTGTCTTTTTCTCCATGAAGGAAAATATCCTGGTATATCCGACAGGTATCATCAGCACTTTGATCTATGTGTGGATTTGCCTCCAGGTAAAACTCTATGCGGACATGGGTATCAATGCCTATTACTTCTCCATGTCCATTTATGGCTGGTACGTCTGGACGCACCCGAAGCCTGGAAAGTCGGTCTTGCCCGTGACTTGGCTTAAGTGGAAAGGGTGGTTATATGCCATTGTTCTCTTGATCGTTTCTTATGGTGTACTGTACTTTGTATTATCTACCTACACAGATAGCGATGTGCCATATTGGGATTCGTTTACTACTTCCTCGGCCTTCGTGGGCATGTACCTGATGGCCAAAAAGAAAGTAGAAAATTGGATTGCCTGGATTATTACCGACTTGGTTTCTGTGCCCCTTTACTTTTACAAAGGACTGATCCTTACGTCTTTTCAGTTTTTGTTTTTTACGGTATTGGCCATCATAGGGCTGATCGCATGGATAAAATCCGCAAAAAATTATGCCCAATCAGCCTAAAAAAATCGTCATCATTGGTCCGGAATCTACCGGTAAAAGTACGCTTTCAGCGGCATTGGCAGCACATTTTGGCGAGCCATGGGTGGAGGAATATGCCCGTAAGTATATTCAGCAGCTGGATAGGGATTATCACTTTGACGACCTTTTGGAAATCGCCAAAGGCCAAATCCAGTTGGAGGACGTAATGGCAAAACAGGCTGAGGCATTGCTTTTTTGTGATACCGATCTTCACGTCATCCATGTCTGGAGTGAGCACAAATACCAGAAAACTGCCGATTGGATATTAGAACAAATGGCGCGGCGGAAGTATGACCTTTACCTGCTGACCGACATTGATATCCCATGGGAGGAAGATCCACTGCGGGAGCATCCCGATCCCGAAATGAGAACGTTTTTTTATCATTGGTATGATAGACTGATGCACACTGCTGATGCACCTGTGGTAGCAATTTCCGGCAGTTTGGACGAGCGCTTGACCAAATCGATAAAAGCTATTGAGGACTATTTGGGGAAGACCGCTGGCAATCAATAATGCATAAGCGTTATGGTTCGATCTGTAAGTTTTTTAGAAAATCGACCAGCGCAGTCTGGCCATCTGGATCGGCATCCCATTTTGGGCCAATATAGAGTTCATTCCTCACCAAAAATTTGATGTAATATTTGACGACAATCCTGTCCGGGCTTGCAAGGCCTGAAGGATTGAGCCCCATGCTTTCCATAAGGTCAGCTTCCCTTCCCTCCACTCGTGTCAGCACAAACTGGACACGGTCATCGATCAACTGTTCATCAGAGCGGATTTCGGTAAGAAATTCCGTTTGGTGCGGATAGTATTGATCAAAAATACGTTCTAAATTGGCTTTCTCTGCCTTTTGGGCCGCAAGAGCTTCCTCTTCGGACTTACCATAAAGGTCATAGCGGTATCTGGATAGTAGCGCGGTTTCCCCGCTGGCTCCGGATAGCGGAATACCCAACTTGAATATATCCAGGTTTAACGGATTTTTGGCGACGAAACGTGCGGAAACCGGAATATTACTGGCTGCAGTGCTATTGGCCGCCTGTCCACCACCAACGAGGGGTGATAAGAAAGTAGGCACTTCCAAGGGCATTAGGTTTTTACTACGAGTACCTTTACCTGCTGCGACCAAGCTTTCTTTTAGTGTTTCGATATCACGTGAATGTAAGCTCCAAGGATTCGCCGTATTGATGATGGCTTCATTTCCCGAATATTCCAGGATATTCACATAGAAATCACCGTTGCCGGTACGGGTTAGGATGAGGATATTTTTAATTAACCGCTGGCTGAAAGTTTTGGCATAGGCACCTTGGATCTCCTCAGACAGGGTGACCTCTTCGAGTTCAAAGTAGGCTACCGGATCCCCTCCAGCTTCTACCAAAGCAGGATGAACTTCCTTTGCGATACCTTCCCACTGCATGATTGGCCGGGCACCCGGCGCATTGGAGATAAAAACGATGGCCTTTCCATCCAAAAACTGTGGAGGCAGCTGACTTTGGCAGAAAGTTTGAAATGAGACTATAAAAAAGGAAATCAGAATCAAAAGCGATTTTACGCCTATAGCCAATAATTCGCTATATTGCATGAAACTTGTCCTTGATTTTTTGAGCATATTTGTCAGCAAATGTACGTTTAGAAATTCATGGAGGCTTCACCAGCGTTTGACCTTTCCAAAAGACTAAATTAGTATTTTCATTGATATACTTTATCCTTAGCTATGCATAATCCCATGAGAATGCCAAAAATCATCATTTTGATGCTCTTTATCCTCAGTCCTTTGTGCGTGTCCGGTCAGAAAATCGACCGTTCACAGTTGATGGAGGATTTCCAGTTCCTGGCTTCTGATGCATTGGCAGGAAGGGCACCCTTGACGGAAGGTAGCATGAAGGCCCGTGCGCTGATCAAAAGCCGTTTTGAAGCCCTCGGCTTGACCAGTCAATATGATGATTATACCCAGCTTTTTAGCTTTGGTGATGAAACCAAAATTGAAAATGCCGCCAATATTGTGGGCTTTGTGCCTGGTACCGTTTCCGGGAAAATCATCGTGATCAC
Organism: Echinicola soli; assembly: GCF_006575665.1. Taxonomy (NCBI): domain Bacteria; kingdom Pseudomonadati; phylum Bacteroidota; class Cytophagia; order Cytophagales; family Cyclobacteriaceae; genus Echinicola; species Echinicola soli. The sequence continues at coordinate 1,262,990 of NZ_CP041253.1, read as the reverse complement.
CGCCCATTATGATCATTTGGGAGTAAAGGATGGCAAAATCTATAATGGTGCGGATGACAATGGCTCGGGAACGGCTGCGCTGTTGGCGATGGCGGCCTATTTTGCTGAAAACCGGCCGATGCATTCCATGATCTTCGCTGCCCTGGATGCCGAAGAAATGGGCCTCCAGGGTGCCAAGGCCTTGGTGAGGGATTTTCCATTTCCGTTGGATCAGATCATCTTAAATGTGAACATGGACATGATCAGTAGAAGTGATAAGAATGAAATCTACGCTTGTGGGACCCATCATTACCCGCAGCTCAAACCCATACTGGAGAATGCGGCCGAACATTCCAAAGTCCAATTAAAATTTGGCCATGACCTTCCTGGGACGGGTCATGATGATTGGACCAGTGCTTCTGACCATGCTCCCTTCCACGCTAAAGGCATCCCATTTATTTATTTTGGTGTGGAGGACCATCCGGATTATCATCGTGACACCGACACGTTTGACAAGGTCAATCAGGATTTTTATTTTCATGTAGTCCAATTGATCCTCAACAGTGTGGCTCATCTAGATCAGGAGATTAATTAAAATTTCTAATAATTAATACATCTTAAATTAATATATTGACGATTAGTTTTCTGCTAATCGTTTTTTTATGCCCAAACAGCGAATCCTTGCCCTTGATGTTTTTCGAGGAATCACCATATTTGCCATGATTTTGGTAAATAATCCCGGTTCATGGTCCCATGTTTACTCCCCCATGCTGCATGCCAAGTGGCACGGCTGTACGCCTACTGACCTGATATTTCCCTTTTTCCTGTTTATTGTCGGTGTGGCCATTGAACTCTCCATGGGAGGGCAGCTCCGCAAGGGAACCCCTAAAAGCACGCTTGTCAAAAAATCGCTGATCAGGTCACTTAAGCTGATCGGCCTGGGCTTACTGCTGACGGCATTTCCATACTTTGACTTGGCCAATCTTCGATTTCCAGGGGTACTTCAGCGTATTGGCGTGGTTTACTTTATCAGCACGGTGATGTACTTGTATATGTCACCAAGGGCATTGGTGATTTCATCCAGTGCGATCCTGATTGGTTATTGGCTGTGTATGACATTGATCCCCGTACCGGGAATGGGCGCTGCTAACCTTGAACCGGGCACAAACCTCGCCGCTTGGATAGACCAGCAGGTACTCACTGGGCATATGTGGTCCCAGACCAAAACTTGGGATCCGGAAGGACTATTTTCTACGTTGCCAGCCATCGTCACCTGTCTCCTGGGCGTAGCCTGTGGGAAGATCCTCACGGGATACACGTCCGATAAAGACCGCTTGACCAAATGGGGATTGGCCGGAACAGCACTCCTGATCGGGGGACTTGGATGGTCACTTTTCTTTCCGCTAAATAAGGCACTATGGACCAGTTCTTTTGTGCTTTATACCGCAGGATGGGCATTTTTGGGACTGGCAGCCTGCTATTGGATCTTGGATGTCAAGGGCTGGAAAAAATGGTCCGTACCCTTCGTTATTTATGGGATGAATGCCATTACGGTGTTTTTCCTTTCGGGCGTTATTGCCAAATTGTTTGGACTGATAAAAGTTAGCTGGGAAGGAGAAGCCGTTAGTTTGAAGTTTTTCTTGCAAGAAGCCCTTTTCAATGGCTGGCTTACACCAAAAAATGCCTCACTCGCCGGTGCCTTCCTCATGATGGTCATACTCTTTATACCTGCCTATTTTATGTGGAAAAAGAATATTGTTATAAAGGTATAGATGTTTGAAAGTGTCAAGGTTAAGAGGTTGGAAAGCTTAAAAAATCTGAACGATCATTCCGTCCAGCTCATCGGATAGTTTTTATCCACAAACTGGAGGGCGTCTTGGGTGGGCTGGAGAGACCGAAAGGTATCCAGCATGACGGCTGTTTCTTCCGTTTTGGTAGCGCCAATACTTTTTTCGACCAAGCCTGGATGCGGACCATGTGGAAGGCCGCCCATGTGAAGCGTAAAGGATCCAGCTTGGATGCCCTTTCTGCTCATAAACTCGCCATCCACATAGTAGAGCACCTCATCCGAATCGATATTGGAGTGATTATAGGGTGCAGGAATAGACTGTGGATGATAATCAAAGAGCCGGGGTACAAAGGAGCAAATCACAAAGCCTGCAGACTGAAAAGTCTGATGTACGGGTGGTGGCTGGTGGATACGGCCTGTAATTGGTTCAAAATCATGGATACTCAAGGCGTAGGGATATAAGTAACCATCCCATCCCACCACGTCCAGTGGACTATGCCTGTAAAAATAGGGATAAAGATGACCGTTCTTTTTGATCTGAACGAGATAGTCGCCCTGTTCTTTCTCTATCACCAACTTATCCGGCACACGAATATCCCGTTCACAGTAAGGTGAGTGCTCCAGCAGCTGGCCCACTTCATTACGGTATCTTCGGACGGTTTCTATCGGGCTTGAAGCTTCAATGACGAGCAGCCTAACTTTTCCTTTTTTCCATTCAAACCGGTAAATGGTCGTTCTGGGGATCACCACATAATCACCCGCTTTCACTTCTAGTCTACCAAATTGTGACAAGAGCATTCCTTTTCCCTCGTGTATAAAAATCACCTCATCGCCGTCAGCGTTTTTGAAGTAATAGTCCATTTTTTGATTTTCTGGAATGCAAATTCCCATCATCACATCGGGATTCTTGAGCAGCATCTTTCGGGCAGTTAGATAATCACTGCCTGTAGAGGTGACCTTGGAAGTATTGAGGTGGGTTTGCCGTAAGCCGTAGTCACTGGCGATTTCCCAGGAATAGATCTGTGGCTTGCCTATCGAGCTCACACGGTTGGGATTATGGATATGGTACATGGTGGAGTATATCCCTGAAAATCCTTTGGAGCTCACCAGTTCCTCTTTGTAGAGGCTACCGTCCGGTTGCCGGAATTGGGTGTGTCTTTTCGGAGGGAATTCACCAAGTCGATGATAAAATGCCATGGCTTTTGGGTTTATATGTCTTTTACAATTTACGAAATTTTGATCACCTACATTATTTGCGTCCTGATTTTATCATTCCTTGACCACTTATGTAATATATCGTAAAATCTCCCCTCATTCCGAACAAAAATTCCATTCCAATCCTTCTTTCCATTACTAATTATCTGGTTAATTTTACTTTATGAGACTTTTACATTGCACCTTGATTCTTCTATTGCTCAGTGTATTTGCAACAACGGCAATTGGACAGACTTCCCTGACCATTATCGATGCTGAAAGCGGTGATTTTATTCCTTCGGTTGTTGTTAATATAGCTGATGGACGACGATATCTCTCAGATGAAAGGGGGCATGTTTCACTTGATCTAATAGAAAAAACGAATGGCCTGTTTACGCATATTGCCTATGAGCCGCTGCGGACTGTCGTGAATCCGAATAGCTCTATCACTATAAAACTGGAGAAAAAGACCAATAATCTTTCAGAGGTGACCATTACGTCTTTCGAATCGGAAAGGTCACTGATGGAGCAGGCCGCTGCTGTCAGTAAAGTAGATCAAGCAGAACTTTATCGCTTCAATGAAACCTCTCTTGTCAATGCTTTTAACACCAAAGCAGGAATCCGATTAGAAGAACGCGCCCCAGGAAGCTACCGGGTATCCATTAGGGGGAGTTCGCTCAGGGCACCTTTTGGTGTGCGAAATGTAAAAATCTATTGGGACGGCATTCCGTTTACAGCTCCAGATGGCACCACTGCACTAAATCTCCTTGACCTTACGAACATCCAAGGTGCAGAAGTCATCAAAGGTCCAGCTGGGAGCATTTATGGAGCCGGGAATGGCGGGGTGATCTCCTTTACTCCAGAAAAGATCGACCAAAATAAAGCGGAAGCCTCCATGATGGGCGGAAGCTACGGACTCGTAAAATACCGTGTAGGAGTGGACCAAATGCTGGAAAGCGGCAGCCTTTCGGCCAGTTATGTCAAGCAACAATCCGACGGATATCGTGATCACAGCGCACTGGACAGGAGTGTCTTTCAGCTGCAAGGAAGGTTTGAGCCATCCGATCGACAGCGCATTTCCACACGGCTATTGTACTCGGACCTGTTTTATGAAATCCCCGGCGGACTGACCGCAGAGCAAGTGGCTGAAAATCCCCGTCAAGCCAGACCGGGTTCTGCTACACAAAATGCCTCAATCAAGCAAAAAACCTTGTATGGCACGTTCGTTCATGACTATGAATTTAACGACCACTGGAGCAACCACACCACTGTGTATATCCAAACCACTGATTTCGAAAACCCATTCAACCTGGATTATAAAAAAGAAACACAATACGGGTATGGTGCCAGGACCAGGTTTACACTGAACGACCAGTGGGGCACATTCCCTGTGCGGCTGCTTTTTGGAGGAGAATACCAATTTGCCAATACCGGTGCACAGAACTTTGGTAATAGGAATGGCCAGGCAGACACCATTCGCTTTGCGGATGATCTGATCACCACACAAGGTTTTATTTTCCAGCAAATAGAGATCAATTGGACACCTTCTTTGCTTATGACCTTAGGCGTAAGCGAGAATTTTTCACGATATGATATCAGCAGGACCGTAGACGCCAGCACTGGAGATCCGTATGCCGCAGAACGGACTTTTGATCCGGTAATAGTGCCCAGAATTGGGCTTTCTGGGAAGTTGACAGACTATTCTTCCATATATGGCAGCATCAGCTCCGGCTTTTCTCCGCCGACCATCGACGAAGTACGTACCAATGAAGGCAGCATCAACTTGGACTTGCAAGCAGAAAAAGGGATCAATTATGAAGTAGGTTACCGCGGTGAGTATTTGGACGGAAAGGTACAGCTGGACGCCAGTGCCTTTTTCTTTAAGTTGGACGAAACGATCACCACCTACACCAATGAACAAGGTGTGGTCCTTTTTCGAAATGCCGGCGCCACTGACCAAAAAGGCATCGAAGCACAATTGGATTACTTTCTGCTCAGAAATCCCGCAGGACTGATCCAAGAGCTAAAAATGGGCCATGCGTATTCATATCATCACTTCCGCTTTAAGGATTATGTAAATGACGGAGAAGACTTTTCGGGAAATGCCCTGACTGGCGTACCGCAAAATAATCTGGTAAATAAACTGGATCTCATTACACGAACTGGCATATACCTCAACCTCACATATCAATGGGTGGATGAGATCCCCCTTACGGATGACAATACCATGATCCAAGATCCCTACCAACTAATGAATGCACGTCTAGGATGGCGCAAAAATCTAGGCAGCGCATGGCAACTGGAACTGTTTGGAGGGGTGGATAATCTGCTGAACGAGCAATACAGCCTCGGAAATGATCTCAATGCCTTTGGTGGGCGTTACTTCCAGCCTGCTGCAGACAGGAATTATTATGGGGGTATCAAAGTGAAAATGAGGTATTGAAACGTGAAAAGGCGGTTTTTAAACATTGGCATACGAGTAAAGAATTTGCTTTCGAACAAAATTCGTCAAAATCTACCCCTAAAGGGGACTTTCTGATCACCCCTTCAGAGGAAAGGTAGATTTAGGAAATCCAAAAAATCTTCTCTCTTTCCATTTAAACCTACTTTTCAGCGTATGTGAAATTTAGTCGGACGACAGTAGTTTTTAAATAGAAATTATCATGAGGAGCAGGATTCTTACTCGCTGGAGGGGAAGCAAGTGTAAAAAAAACAGCCCCGAAGCGTCCGTTTGATGCCAAAACCGGGTAAGTACGATACGACAATCTTACTTTCAGACTTCACTTCGCTGATGCTGTGTTCGCAATGTAATAGAATAATTGAACAGACGAACCCAAGTTATTTAAGGCATTCACCTCACCGAAATATCGTATTTATCCAATAATCCTGTCACGTTGGAAAGGGAAAATTTTGCCTTTTTGATCTGGTTACTTTCTGGGTCAATCGAAAAGTTTTCCGCAGTACTAAAATCCACTTTTTCCAAACAGGCCCCATCGAACACTGCATGGAACAGGTCACAGCCATCAAAAGTGGAAGCTGTCAAATCCACCTCCACAAATTCCACTTCATGCATCCTGCAGGACTTAAATTTAGTCTGTTTCAGTTTCAGGCCATAAAAGGATGAAAAGTCTAGCTGGCAATCGGTAAATGTTATGGTCAACAAAAAGGGATTGCACTTGTCAAATCGCAGCCCCAGCAGTTTACAAGTGGAAAATTCAATATCCCTAAGGCTGGTATTTTGCAGTTGGGCATTGCTCAAGTCACAACGTTCGAAGTTACATTCTGAAAAAACCACGTCACGAAGATCCGATCCAGCAAAAGTGCATCCCACAAAAGTGCACTCCTCATATTCACCCGTAGTAAACGACAATCTGAAATCTTCGTCTCGAAATTCCTTACCATCAAAATAGGCTGTTTTCATGCCCGAATTTAATAAAATTACGAGGTCTAAAGAACCTTCTCTCCTATCATTCCCACCATAAAGCCCAAACAAGCTCCTAAGGCTCCCCAATGGTGGTGCTTCATTCTACTATTCGGGACAATATCCTGAAAGAGCAGGTATAAAATCCCTCCACTGGCAAAAACCATCAGGTGTGCCGTGACACCTGGATAATCCCTGAGCATGAAATGACCGATCAAGGCGCCCGCGATTCCTGCGAAACTAAGCAAAAACATCAGCACAAGCGTTTTCTTTACGGTAAAGCCACTTACCACCATGTCCCGAAATGAGTTAAACGCCTCAGGAAGGTTTTGCAGACCAATGAAAATGGCCAAGAGCGTTCCAGTCGAAGGATCACTTGCAAACAAGGCCCCCAACGCAATCGACTCAGGCACAAAGTCCATTAACATCGCCAAAAGTTGCGACATTTTACCACCCTTTTGCTCCAGGTTCTTGTCGATCAAAAAGAAAATCACCGAGCCAAGACCAAAAGAAAGCAACATCGGCCACAAGCTGAGTTCTTCCAGGCCTTTTGGCACCAACACCAGTGCTACAGCAGACAGGATTATCCCACCTCCAAAGGCAATGGCTGCATGTGAAATCTCATACTTTACTACCCTTTTTTTAATGTGATTATTGAACGCATTGCCCAATAGGCCTCCGATAAAAACCGTAATGCCTGAAAAACCAGCATATATCAAAATTTTACTTATCGTATCCATCTTTTGTCTTTTAAAATCGCTCACAGATTCCTCGGTTCTTTTCACTAAGGAATATTCTCTAACACTTATCCCCTAATCAATATAAGCATTCACGGTGATTTTTCCCCAAACGATGCATCATCCACCATTACTTAACCCAGGTTCATTGATCAGGATGGGTTTGTTTTGGAAATTTGTACTTCATTGAAAATGAATCGATATGATACCATTATATGTACTGCTAACCAGTTTTTCTCTTTCGGTCATAGTGTTATATCTATGGCGGAAAAAACCGAACTGGCCATTGGCAGGAAGGGTGGCCATTAGCACAATGTTGGTCTTTACTGCCATTGGCCATCTGATGTTTACGGCCGGAATGGCCAAGATGATTCCCGACTTCATCCCTTCCAAAACTGCTGTGGTTTATTTTACTGGATTGATTGAAATAGCCGCAGCCTTTGGGATCCATCTTCGCACTGTAAGAAAAATGACGGGCATATTAGTGTGCGTATTCTTCATATTAATCCTGCCTGCTAATATCAACGCTTCCATGGATCAGTTAAATTATAAAACAGGGCAATACAACGGGCCTGGCTTAACATACCTTTGGTTCAGAATTCCCTTTCAGCTGTTCCTTATCGGATGGACATTTTGGTGTGTTATCAGCAAAAAGTAATCGATGGTTCTAAAAATTACTAAATACATTTATTATACGTAATTTTACCAGTAAAGGGTAATAATTACATTTTAATGAAATTGAACCTATATTTACACTAATAAAATGATTGGTGACATCTATCGGTAACAGTTAAATTTAACCTCGTTTCGAAGGGTGATAAAAAGAAACTGGTATCGCCACAGTTTTCATCGGTGAAGGATAAAGGCGAAAAACCAGTTTGGCTACAGCAAAAAACAGCCCCATAATGGAAAAATATGGGCTCCAACCGGAGCCTGACAAAGGGAGCTATTTACTGTTCCATTTAGAAAAAGCTATTAACTTATGAATGAAAAAATCAAATGTGTATTGCTGATTGACGATGATGAACCGACCAATTATATCAATGAGATAATTCTCAAGCGAACAGGATATGTCGATAAAATAGTGACCGTCCAAAGTGGGATGGCTGCTCTGGAGTACCTAAAAAGTGTTGATGAAAATGAAAATCCTCGACCCGAACTCATTTTCTTGGATATCAATATGCCGGGTATCAGTGGCTGGGACTTTTTGGAGGAATATAAAAAGCTTCCCCCGCACCAAAAAGCCAAAAACGTCGTCGTAATGCTTACTAAGAGCATAAATCTTGATGATGACGAAAAATCAAAAACCTATCAAGAAATCAGTGAATACCGCAGTAAACCACTCACCCAAGATAAAATCAGTGATATCATAGAAAAACATTTTTCGAATAAATAATCGAAAAATAGAATTCTCCACTAAGCAATTTCACCTAACTTTAAGTGAAACCCCTCTAGTGAAGGTATGACAGAAAAAGAAAAAATGCTCGCTGGCCAGCTTTACAATACGCTCGATCCCGAACTGATCGCGCAATACCACAAGGCCAGAAAACTGATCAAGATTTACAATGCCCTTGATTCCGAAAACATGGATGAAAGAAATACCATTCTCATCAGTCTTTTGGGCAAAAAAGGGAAAAATGTCTGGATAGAAGCACCATTCTACTGTGATTATGGTGAAAATATCCGTATCGGTGAAGAGACATTTGTAAACATGAACTGTACCTTTTTGGATGATAATTTGATCAAAATAGGAAAAAATGGCCTGATCGCTCCCGGGGTACAAATTTACACTGCTAACCATCCATTAAAAGCCTCTGAAAGAATTAAAAGCCCGCCGGACAGGAAAGAAGGCGAACCCATCTACCGTACCTGCAGCAAGCCCGTGACGATAGGCGATAATGTTTGGATCGGAGGAAATGTCTGCATCATGCCCGGGGTAAATATTGGTGACAATGTGACCATTGGTGCCGGCTCGGTGGTGACCAAAGATATACCCAGTAATGTGCTGGCCTTTGGCAATCCCTGTAAAGTGGTAAAGGACATTTTATAAATGTTGTTCTCATAGATTTCTAGTTTTCTCGAGAAAGCCTATATCGTTAATTTTAGCTAACGAAATGTATATATTTGTTCATTAATTGACAAAATATGTCATCATACTGAAAAATGTGTTAAGTATTATTTAAAAGTCAACTAATCAATTTTACCTGAAATATGTGGATTTTTAGAGTTTAAAAATGATATAAGTGTACCTCTCCCCAATAGCTTCACCGTTCATCGCTTCATTAACAGAATATTTTGTATCTTACATCTGAACCAACACTTTTATTGTTAAACGGATTATGAAAAAAAGAATCAAACGTTTTGGTGTAGTACAGACTGCCTCCATGTTCGCCATTGTTTATTTTGTATTTATGGCGATTATTATGATACCCTTCGGACTCATAATGACCGTAGTCGGGTTAAGCGGGTTTTCAGATCACAGCCATTTTCTTAATGGATTCGGTGCAGGAGGCATCTTCTTCGTGTTTTTGCCATTTATTTACGCCGGAATTGCCTTTGTGATGACAGCCATTGGTTGTCTGGTTTATAACCTCGCCGCAAAATGGATCGGGGGAATTGAAGTTGAAATCGATGATCAGGCAGAAGTAGCCAATAATCCATTTCAATAAGATGAATGCATATCATGCCACATCCTTTTTGGGATGTAGAACCTATAAAGTAGCAACTAAATTGGTGAAGGGAAATGACTCTTTATCGTTTGGACAAGATCCCAAACGAAGGGTTTAGAAATTACCTTGTCAGCCTTTCCTGTACCCATGCGTTTTTAGAAAGTCGAAAATTTTGTCCTATGCTTTACCAGCAGCGTAAAACTTTCACAAAGAACCCATAGCCGACATTGAAACTGATCACGATAGACACACTGGATAATGCTGTAAAGGCCCACTTGATAAAGTCCAAACTGGAAAGCGAAGGCATTCCCACATTTTTACATGATGAAGGAATGGTAACATTATACCCTGTTATGAGTCCGGCCCTGGGTGGCATCAAATTAAAAGTGCCACAACACAAGGCAGAGGAGGCCATGGCAATCCTCCGTAAATTTGACCATCAACCGGTCAAAGATGATAAAGGCGATATCGTCAAATGCTCTCATTGCGGATCGGAGCATCTGATAGCTGAAACTTCGTCATGGCGGGATTCTAAAGGGATATTCTCCATGCTATTAGCCCTGTTCTTTTTAGTGCTCCCTATCTATCTTAAAACAGTCTATCGCTGCTTGGATTGTAACAAACTGACAGACAAGGATTAATAATCAGCTTTATTTTGTATACTTATCTCAATCATCTGCTTAAAACCAACTGTTATGTGCCTTAGACCAACATCATTCCTCCTTCTGCTTTTATTTTCCTGCACCACTCCCAAAGACTTTGATATCATCATCCGGAATGGTGAAATTATCGATGGTAGCGGAAAACCTGCATTTATGGCCGATATCGGTATAAATGCGGACACCATAGCAGCCATCGATGATCTATCTGATCAGGCCGCAAGTCATGAAATCGATGCCAAAGGACTGATAGTGGCCCCGGGCTTTATCAATATGCTCAGCTGGGCCGTGGAATCGCTGATCGAGGATGGCCGCTCCATGAGTGATATCAAACAGGGCGTGACCTTGGAAGTTTTTGGTGAAGGAAGCTCTTGGGGACCGCTGACACCTGCTACCCGAAGAGAGATGAAGGAAGATCAAGGCAAAATCACCTATGATATCCCTTGGACCACTTTGGGCGAATATCTTGAATTTCTAGAAAGTAAAGGTGTCTCCACTAATATAGCCTCCTTCGTAGGAGCGACCACCTTGCGGGTCAATACGGTCGGCTATGAAGACCGCGCTCCCACTCCGGAAGAGCTGGACTCCATGAAAATGATGGTCCGCCAGGCCATGGAAGAAGGTGCCCTGGGCATTGGGTCATCCCTGATCTACGCTCCGGCTTTTTATTCCTCCACGGAAGAGCTGATCGCCCTCTGCCAAGTAGCTTCGGAGTATGATGGCATGTATATCTCGCATTTACGGAGTGAAGGAAACAAACTGTTGGAGAGCTTAGATGAATTGATAAAAATCGCAAATGAATCGGGAATAAGAGCAGAAGTTTACCACCTTAAGCAGAGCGGTTCGGCAAACTGGAGCAAGCTGGATGCGGTGATCAGCAAGATCGATTCCGCCAGAAGTGTCGGCCTCGACATCACCACGGACATGTACACTTACACCGCCGGGGCAACCGGCCTGGATGCCGCCATGCCGCCTTGGGTACAAGAGGGGGGCTATGACGCCTGGGCAGAGCGGCTACAACAACCGGAAATCAGGAAAAAAGTCCTACAAGAAATGAAAAGCCCAGCCATCACTTGGGAAAGCCTTATGCAAGCTGCCGGTTCAGCAGAAAAGATGATCTTGGTAGGCTTTAAAAATGACAGCCTGAAACACCTCACGGGCAAAACCCTGGCAGAAGTGTCAAAACTAAGAGGTAAATCCCCTGAAGAAACGGCCATGGATCTCGTAGTGGAAGACGGCAGCCGTGTAGGAACGGTCTATTTTCTGATGGATGAAAAAAATGTCCAAAAACAACTCCAGCTTCCTTGGATGAGCTTCGGCTCTGATGCCCAATCGATGGCGGCAGAAGGAGTATTTCTCCAATCCAGCACGCATCCCAGGGCTTACGGGAATTTTGCCAGATTGCTTGGCAAATACGTCAGGGAGGAAAAGGTAATTCCCCTCCAAGAGGCCATCTATAAACTCACGCATTTACCGGCCAGTAACCTTAAAATCAAAAAAAGAGGACTTTTAAAAGAAGGATACTATGCCGATTTGGCTATTTTTGACAAAGAAAAAATCCGTGACCGGGCAACTTTTGACCAGCCACATCAGTATGCAGAAGGAATGGTACATGTTCTGGTAAATGGCCAACAGGTGCTTCGCCATGGAGAACATACTGGAGCCTTCCCCGGCAGAGTCGTCCGCGGCCCAGGCTGGAGGGGACACCATTAGTATTCGGTAATCAGTAAGAAAGTTGCGCTTTCCATTACCCATTTGTAAAACTTCTCATCCATCTTGGATCAAAGCAGTCAATGAAAAATAACTACCAGATCATCCCCATACGTCCAGAAGATACTTGGGACCTCCGTCACCGTGTGATGTGGCCAGATCAGCCAATTGACTATGTAAAACTCGAAGAAGATCACCATGGCCAACATTTTGGCTTGATCCAGGAAGATAAACTCATCACAGTCATCTCCGTATTTATAAAAGACGACCAAGCCCAGTTTAGAAAATTTGCCACCGAAATATCCCTGCAGGGCAAAGGCCTGGGAAGTATCTTGCTCCAGCATGCAATTTCCCGTTTGGAAAAAGAAGGCATCCATCGTATCTGGTGCAATGCACGCGCGGATAAAACCGCTTTCTACGAAAAATTTGGGTTTCAAAGAACCCTCCAAACCTTTGTCAAAGGAGGAATTGACTACGTCATTATGGAAAAAACAACTGTGCAAATTTCAGAAAACCGGAATTTTACCATAGAAGACCTACTGCCACTCTACCAAAAAAACCAATGGAGTTCCGCAAATATGCCTGACGTTCTCTACAATGGCCTTACCCATTCTGATAGTTTGGTCACCGCTTGGGAAAACGACCAGTTGGTGGGATTGGGCAATGCCATTTCTGATGGGTATTTGGTGGTTTATTTTCCGCATTTATTGGTATTGCCCAGTCACCAATGCAAAGGAATCGGCCGCAAAATCATGGAAAGGATGCTCGAAAAATATGCGGGATTCCACATGCAAATGCTCACAGCTGAGGTCGACGCAGTATCATTTTACGAAAAAATTGGCTTTGAACATGCCGGAAAAACGGTACCGATGTGGAAATACGAGGGAAAGGAACACTGAGGGTTTAATGAAAATCAGATAATCGAGGCCTAAGTGATGGATTTGTTGATTTCTAATAAAAGCAGTGAGATCAATATAGCAGCAAACCTGCGGCTGCTCTTGAAGCAGTTGCAGATCGTAATACCTGTGCGCTCCCGAAATAGTCCGGGACAGACTGTGGCGTAGATAGGCTAATGCATATTTCGAGTTCAATGCCGTTTAGTTAACGTATGTCCCCGATAGTCATGCGGGGCAGGCTATCCTGATCCCAACAGATCGGGAAAGGATCTTTTAAACCATTATGTATTGTATGAGAGAGAGATTCCCTCGCTGCGGCGAGATGACAGCGTTGTCACTGTCCGCTCTTATCTAAACGGCATTGATTTCGGGTTTAAAGCACATTCTATTAAGTATCACACAAGGTTATTGCTTAAATTGTCATTAGACCACAACTACATGAAATTATCCAAACGAATTTCTACGCAAGGGAAAATTTTCAGCCTCCTCCTGCTATTTTTATTATGTGGGCATGCCTGTACCTCTGTGCGCCTGATCAGTGAATATGATCCCATCACAGATGAAAAGATAACGGAACTTGAAGAAAAAGTAGCAGCGTATTTTGTCCAGTTGGAGCGAACCATCGGCACCGAAGAAGCAGATTATGAACATTACCAAACATTCTTTGATGAAGCCAAAGTGGATCTGAACACCTTGGCGGTCAGGGCAGCTGCGGTCGACAAAAACCGCATTGTCCAGGAGCAGGTAAAGGAATTGCAAAACATGGTATCGAATCTTGAGTTTTTGCACAAGATGGGATTTGCATCTGCAGAACAACTTCCTCCACTGAAAACCGCCTTTAACTCTGCCTTTACAGCTATCATCCGACTGCAAATGGCCCTCAAACGTGGAGAGTCTTACGAAAACTGATAAACCTATCCCATTATGTCTGAGATCAACACAGAGGAAATATTCGAAAAAATGGTCATGGCTGTCCAAGGTGTACTGACCAACCACTGGGAAGAAGCCCAACCTTTTGCTGAAAATGAGCTGAAAGTATTGGCCAACAATATCAAACTGATCGGTGAACTGAAACTCCAGGGTAAAATTACCGAGGAACAAGCCAAACACTACTTGGAAATCCAAAAAAGCAGCGCGCGCATCGTTTTACTGACCATCGAAGGCCTAGGCATATTGGCCGTAGAAGGTGCGATCAATGCTGCCTTGGATGTAGTCAAGGGTACGGTCAATACAGCACTGGGTTGGAAATTGATATAAGTCCAAATACCGTTTATTTTTTGTATATTCAATATCAATAGCTTTTACGATTTAAAGTCATTGCGAACGAAGAGAATCGAAGGGAAGCAATCTTTTCTTTTGCAAAACAGATTGCTCTGTAGCATCCTCCTCGTGATGATGGATATCAAATCGATATTTTTAACCAATAAATGAACTGAAGATGGGATATATGGGATTTGGGATGCGTAAAGAGGACTACAAGCGCAAGCCCAGAAAAACACTGGAACTTTACAAAGATGTATATGGCAATGACCATACGCTTATCGAGCATGATGAAAATGCTCCAAAGCTCACCAAAGATGAAGTACTCACAAAAAGCCGCGTGCGCAGTTTATTCGAATGGAAAGGATTCTTGATTCTAAAGATCGCAGTGCTTTTGGCAATTATAACGGTATTCATTATCGTGCTAATGAGTTAGTTGCCAAGGTAATTTTTACTTTTTCAAGAGCGCGGGAGAGCCACTTTTAACATTTTGTAAGACAAGAAATCTTCTAACGTTTTATCCCCATCCGTTTTCCATAACTCAGCACTCTCCACAACCACTCAAGCGGCCCATACCTGAAATACCGAAGCCAAATCGCGCTCATCAGCATCTGCACAGCGAAGACCAAAATCCCAGTGAGCAACATCATCGGTGGACTCATTTTTTCATAAAGAGAAAACCCAAGTCCATAAAAAAGAATCAAACCAACTAAACTCTGAAAAATATAGTTGGAAAGTGCCATCCTCCCCACATACTTTAATGGACTTAACAGTTTTTTCCATCCTTGAAAATAATATAACCAACCCATAAGCCAGAGGTAAAAAAGCCCCGTCATCACATCTGATAGGAATATAAGTTGTAGAAATATTGGCTTAAGCCAAGGATTATGGTAAATGTCAAGATCAGTAAGGGCAAATATAAAAAATAGCCTGTAAGCCGTGATCAATAAAATCACCATCAAAACTGGCTTTTTTGTCCGTGCAATAAAATCTTTTATCGCATTGTGATAGCCCTGTCTGACAAAATACAGCCCCAACAAAAACATTGAAAAAGCTACTGGTCCCACCATGTAAAGTAACAAAGGGATATTTGAAACATAATCTGCCCAACGCAAACTGATTTGCTCACCCAACGAACCATTCCAAATGATATTCCTGATTTCTTGGGGATTATATAGCTCTATTAAGCGGCTAGAATTCACCTCCAAACTCCCAAAAACAATGGCCACTATGACATCATAAAATGGAAAAACAAATACAATGATCGACGTAATTAAAATCACCTTTGCAGCTCTTCGGATCCAAAAAAAGGTGAATATCCCAATGAGGGCATATAAATGCAAAATGTCACCATCCCACAAAAAGGTGATGTGCAGAATTCCAAAAACCAACAGTATGAGCATTCTCCTTATTAAAAAGCCAAGTGGCAGTCGTTTAGAATTAATGAATTTATTGGTCTGCATACCGATGCCCAATCCAAATAAAAAAGAAAATATTGGGAAAAACTTGCTATAAAAGAACAGCTGCAAAATCCTGTAGGAAAAGGTATCGATTGGCCGAGTCCATAACTTGCCAAATTTCTCTTGGTTCACCATAAAACAGTTCATGATCTCGATATTGACCATAAAAATCCCGAATATCGCAAAGCCCCTAAAAATGTCGATCAATTCAATACGAGAACGGTCAGAAATGGGGTTTACCAATTGGTCTAATTTCATTTGATGCTAATTATAAACAGAAAGCTTAGGACCCACCCTGCGAGAAAACCTATCTGGAAAAACGCATTACGGTAAATTCCCGCTGTACCTCTTCCATGGCTTTGCTCTTGACGGTTTCGGTCACGTCTGATTGCTCCAAGGTCACCAGACCAACTTCAGTCATTAACTCCATAACATCAGCATCATCATATAACGTAAAGCCATGCTGGGCGAAAGGCAGCTTTTCCATAAACCGTTTCTGCGCAAAAGCGATCACCAAGCTCCCCTCATCGGCCAACAACCTTTCCAATTCCTCTGCTGTCCTCAAAGGATCTTTCCAGAAATAAATGGTATTGACCGTAAAAATTTTATCAAAACTCCCAGACTCAAAAGGAGCTTGCTCTCCATCATACAAATGAAAGTCCGCAATACCTGCATCGATCCATTGGATATTGTGCTTCTTGGCCTCTAGGTACATGAGTTCGGAAACTTCCAAGCCAGTATAGTGCAGGCTTTCCTGCTCCTCTAAAAGCTGGCTCACATGCATTGCACTCCCATGCCCTAGCTCCAGCACCTTGTCGCCGTTCTCCAAATGAAGCAGTTCTATGGCCTTTTCAGTCATGGAAATGTTCGATTCATGCATGGTAGCGGCCACATCGATGCCCATTTCCCCTTTTGGGTGGCTCAGCTGGGAAGCAATGGCCTTTAGTTCTTCTTCGCTAAATGACTTTTTCATAGGAGAATAAAGTTATAAAAATAAAGTTGATTTTAGTGCATAGCAGTAGCTTGTAAGCGTTTAGAGTAGCTAAAGTTGCAAAACTGATGTACATCAGTTTGATTTCTAAGCCGAGATCAGGTTATGGAGAAAATAAGGCTGTCACATAAGCCGCAATAGCCTGTCCCCGATACTCATACGGGACTGACCACAGCGCCTGTGCCGACCCAATGTCGGTAAAGCATTTCAAACACATGATTATCAAATGAAACCCCATCAATTTCGTTTCTCCTGTCCTGTCAGCCGTGGCGAATCGGAATCCATATAATATGCCATCTTTATCTTTAATTTGGAATTACAAATCGTGAACAAACCGAGCTTCTTTTATCTGAATAATTCCATACATATTCATGATATTCTATTTACTTTGTACTTGGTATGGTCGATTGCTCATACCTTTTTAGCTATGAAAATACGCCTTTTTATACTGTTTTTTTTCACGGCCTGCTTGGGTGCTTGCCAGCATACTTCTCCACCAGCTGTCTCCTTTTACTATTGGAAAACGGCCTTAAATTTGAATCCCACTGAAACCCACACCATCAAGGCCAATGAGGTCAAGAAACTTTATGTCCGCTATTTTGATGTGGCGCTAAGTGCCGATGGCCTGCCATATCCTGTCAGTGAAGTGACCCTCGATCATTTTCCCGATACATTGGAAATCGTTCCGGTAGTGTATATCAAAAATGAGGTGATGCTGTCTTCTAATTTGGATGTGGCTGAATTGGCAAAAAAAATCAGTAAGCATGTCAATTCAATTTCAGAAAACAACCATCTTTCCTATCAGGAAATCCAGATTGACTGCGACTGGAGCCTAAAGAGTCGTGACCATTTCATGGCTTTTATCGACCAATTGGATGAGATGACTGATAAAACCCTGTCGGCCACCATTCGCCTCCACCAAATCAAATACGCCCAAAAGACCAAAGTTCCGAATGTGGACTATGGTGTGCTGATGTATTACAATATGGGAGAAATCAATGCCAGAACCGCCAACTCCATCTATGACAAGACCATCGCTGATCTTTATACCTATACTTTAGGGGATTATCCTTTGCCCCTGAAGGTGGCCATGCCGATATTTAGTTGGGGAATTCATCTCCGAAATGGCCAAGTGGTGGGACTTAGGCCAAAAGTGACAGCTTCAGCACTAAAAATGGATGCTGCCTTTGCAGCCCTCAAGCCCAATTTCTTTGAAGTAAAAAAAGATTTGTTGCGCAATGGAACCTATTACCGTAAAGGTGATGTACTGAAAACCGAAGCGGTATCCCAAGGACAATTGTTGGAAATGGCGGAGGATCTGGGGAATCACATGAAGGTGGACGAAATTATTTTTTATGACCTTGACTCAATGAACTTAAGAAACTATGAAAAAGATATCTTTGCCCAAGTTAGGGCTGCTTTTTAGTGGCAGTTTGCTGTTGACTTATTTGGTGGTGAAAGCCTGCGGTGGCTATTACGACATCATTGCCTCTAATTTTACCCCTGAGATCTACGTGGACGAAAGCTACGAGCCATTGCTACTGGAAGAAAATTTCTTCTTTTATGATGGTATGGATAATGCGCATAATGGTCGATTTAATGATAAAATCGTCAAAGATTGGTCCGAGTATCTGGCCTCATCTGTGCCCAAGTATGCGGTAGATTCCTTGTTGTTACAGGCAGATTCTGCGCTTATAAGTGATCTAAATCATGTTGTAAATTCTACCAGCTCTAGCTCCAGCCTACCCTCATGGACAAAATCATTGGACCTAAAAACTCCAAAAATTAAGGACTTCCTTGCCTTTTTGGAGTTGGCCAAGCAGGTAGAAACGGCCTCCCTCAATAGCGGGTATGGCTACTGGGAACCTAAGGAAAATCACCCATTGACGGATGAAGGACTATTTCAGCAACTCCAAAAGAAATATGAAAATGCTGCGGATGAGTTTATGAAACAGCGGTATTGGTTTCAGGTGATGAAAGCCTATTTCTACAGTGCCTCTGACCAAGAAAAAGTGATTGCCTTCTTCGACAAAACAGCTGCGTCCATGCCCAAAAACACCTTATATTACAGGGCGTTAGCCTACAAAGCAGGCGTCTATTACCACCAAAAGGCCTTCAGCCAATCCAATCTTTATTATGCACAGGTATTTAATGAATGCGCTTCCCTACAAAAAGTAGCGATCTTCAGTTACCATCCGCAGGATTCGGTCGTTTTTGCACAGGAAACGCTCCCGCTCGCCAAATCCCTGGCCGAAAAAACCACGCTTTGGGCGCTACAGGGCTATTATACTAATGAAGAAGAAGCGATCAGCCACATTTTTGCATTGGACCCTACCAATCCCCACCTCAACTTCCTGCTCACCCGGCTGATCAATCATCAAGAACGTTATATCAAAGACCCCTATTACCACACTGAAAGCTATCGCGGTTACACAGATTTAGATGAGTATAAAGAACAGCAACACAAAGAACTCAACAGCGATGCACTGGATTTGGTGGCCAGGATTGCCCAATCAGGGAAGACTAAGCACCCCTTTCTTTGGAACATTTCCCATGGGTATTTGCTGACACTAAATGATCGGTTTGACGATGCTGAAAAGGCTTTTGACAAAGCCGAAGATCATTTACCCAAGACCCAGTTGGCCAAAAACCAATTGCGTCTATTGCGCCTGATCAACCAGCTCAATTTGTTGGAAAATCCAGTTCCAGATCAGCTGGATGCCTTGGTCGATGAGCTTAACTGGCTTTACTTTGAACTACCAGGGCAAAAATATCCCAACAGCGATGTTTTCCGCTATGAAAATGCACAATCCTGGAGTAAAAAATACCTTTCCCTGTTATTTGCCAAGGGAGAAAACGCCCTTATGAGTGAATTGCTTTCAAGCAGATATGCAGGGTATTTTTATGGGTACGATAACCAACCCACCTTTTTTGACCAAGCCGGGAATACGAAAAAACTAAAGCAATTTTTCCTCTCCAATACAGCTACAGGGATAGAACAAATTGGCGAAAAACTATATCCTATCACGCTACATGATATCTATTATTATGAAACCATCGAAGCACTCTTTGCCAACCGCATCGATGAAGCCTTGCAGATTTATAAAAGTCAGGCGTTTGAAAAGGTGTTCCCTGCCAACCCCTTCAATGCCCACATTTGGGACAATCATGATGCTGAACACGCCCTGGGCAAAACCTATCCCATGGGACAATTCCTGGAAACGGTAAAGTTGATGCAGGAAAAATTGGCCAAGCAGGAAGAAGTCTATCAAAACAGCCTTTTGCTGGGCAATGCCTTTTATAATATCACGTACTTTGGCAATGTACGGGCATATCAATCCGATATTGTGGGTTATTCCTACAGTCCCTATGGATTCAGTCCTTCCATGCGCCACATGATCACCGATTGTTCCCAAGCCAAATTGTATTACCAAAAAGCATTCGATGCTGCCACAACACATGAGCAAAAAGCCAAATGTAGTTACATGCTGGCAAAGTGTGAAAGAAATGCATATTACTACGAAAAATACTACAGCAAGTATGCCAATGAATGGTCTGAAGAAGATGACGATGTGGATTTTATTGCCTGGAAAGGCTTCCAAAAATTAAAGGATGAATATTCAGATACCCAGTATTACCAAGAGGTGATCGAAGAATGCGGGTATTTTAGGACCTATGTGGAAAACGAGTGAAATAAAAAAAGACTTCCCAATACTACTAACCTCAGTTCGATTAATATAATTTGATTAAAAACGGTTATAACGTCATTGCGAGACCTTTTCCTACTCCCTATTTGGCACCAGACAAGACTGCCTTTGACTGTAGACAAGCTCGCAGTGACACTATTTAAAATCGAGCTCAGGTTACTATTAAACCCGATAAACTTTGAATACCAGAAAACACTAAACCCCAATTTAGTTATGCCATGATTAGTAAACTTGATCGGAAACATTCTTAAAAGGTTCTAAGGCATCAATAGATTCTTTTACCTTTTTAAGTCGAATACCTGCTTCTTGAAGTTCTCCAAGCTTATCAACATCATAATTGAGTTCCGACAGATTCTTCAATTTTACAGCAGTACCGGCCATACAAACCATAAGCATTCCTTTCCCTGCTCCTGCTTCTGAATAATCAATATCAGTTCCTACTACAGCATTTCCACCAACGGCCACGGCTTCCCAACGTAGTTGATCCTTACATCTATCCTCACCATCCTTTAGCTTTTTATTGTACTTTCCAGATTCCATCCCGAAAAAATCCGTCCAACTAGAAGCAATTTCCGAAAACACTCCTGTTCCCGTGACAGATTGAGAGGTAATCATCTCTAAACTCTCATATTTCCAATCTTTGGGATTATGTAATGTCACAATAGGAACTGCATCAATCAATTTCTTAATGTCTTTCAAACAATCAGATTCATCGGAATGAGTCTTTTCCCACGTCTTTTTGAATTCACTCCTAGCATCAGTTATTAAAGGAGAGGAACATTTTGTGCAAAAGCCAGGACTTTGATTGTCTGTAAATTTGTGGATAAAGCCAACCGTTTTTTTTCCTACTAAACTAGTTTCGGACATGATACTGAATTTCAATACTGCATTGCAGTTGGGGCAAGTTTCTTTACTCATAATTTCCTTTATAAAAATTCACACTTCAAAAATCACCTTCCAATATACTAAAATCCAATGGATGCTAAAATGGCGTAAAACAGAAGTAAAAGGCAGGTAATAAATTTTTCGTGTTTTTATAATAAACCCTCTTAAAATGAAGGCTCTATATGATTTACTGTGGGTGCTAAATTATTTGTAATGGTATAATTTCAGCATTGTCATCAAGTCAGCCTTTGCCACTTTTTTCCTACAGGTGAAAAAAGTGGCCAAAAAAACCCGCCGCGGCGCATCTATTACGCTAAAATTAAACCCCTCCATCATGCAGGCAAACTCCTCCAGTTAAGCTGCCAATAACCCTTTCGAGCAGCATTTCGTCAAACAAGCCTGCTTTCTTGCCCACACGCTTATTTAATTTCTTAACGCCCAATACCTGCAAGGCGGATACATTAATACAAGTTTTATATTCCAGTGTCATTTTTTTAAGGGTTTTCGGTGGAATACTATACCCATAGTATTCAAAATAGATCCAAAATGAATGTAGATATAGAACTTGAAGAAAGAATTTGTTTTCTTAATAACCAAATAATTATTTGGATAATTTTTTCTTTACTTTCATTTTTTCCTGTTCTTTTTGCATGGTATCTAAATTAATTTGGTATTATGAATTTTGATACCGTTGGCTCCTACATTGGAGGATTATCCATGCCATTCGCCTCCATTTCGGGAGCTTTATTTGTTTATGTAGCATTTCTGGGACAACAAATACAGATAATCGAGACAAATTAATAATGAGGTGTGTATTCGGAGTAATTATCCATATTTATCAAAACAGGGAAATCATTGATCAGGATTACTATCATACTATTTTCTATCAACAGCTATCCTATCACGAAATAAATTTTATATTTTATTCATTTTTTTCAAAAAGAGCTTACTATACACCTCATAGAGAGCATATTCTTGCTGAGTTTTTAAGAAAAATTGAAGAAAACATGCTTTTTTATGAGGAAGGTGTCGAATTCTTAAAAGATATAAATTTCCACTTGCCGTAGGTACGACCGATACACCAAAAGCCGTCACGCCCAGATCAAATCTCTCGGCGTGACGGCTCTTTTGGATTGGCATTCTAATCGAAGTACGGGTACTTCCCTTTCTCGATCATATGATCGGCGATTTGTCTTCTCAAAACTTTGGTATTAACCACATCCATTTTGGTGAATCGCTTCAGTCCCATCAGCATTACTTTCTGTTCGTCACCCGAAGCAAAGGAAGCGATGGCTTCTTTACCGGCTGCCTGGATCTTATCCACCGCTTCGGATAAGTAGACCTTTACCATTGCCAGTTGTTGTTTGCAAGCTTCTTCACTTTGCATTCCCACCCGTTTCTCGGTACGGAGCAGTGCGGACTCCACCGCGTAGATCTCAATCATAATGTCCGCAAGGTTCATCATGATTTCCTGTTCTTCTTCGATCTTTGGCCCAAAAGTCATGGCGGCTTTTCCACCGATCATCAGGAATACCTTTTTGAGCTTTTTCAACACTTCTTTTTCTGCAGCAAATAATTCGGAAGCATCTACCGTATCGAAAGATGGAACGGACGTAAGTTCATCCGCCACTGTTTTGGCCGGCTCGAATAAGTTGATCTCCCCTTTTGTGGCCCGCTTCAGTAACATGCCCACCATCAGCATGCGGTTGATCTCATTGGTACCTTCATAAATTCTGGAAATCCGGGCATCCCGGTAAGCCCGTTCCATGGGAGCGTCTGCCGAATAGCCCATACCTCCATAGATCTGCACTCCCTGATCCACCACATAATCCAATACTTCTGATCCGTGGATCTTGGCAATGGCACATTCCATGGCAAACTGCTCCATGCCTTTCAGCTTAGCCTGGTTTACCTCCATTCCATCTGCGATCAACGCGTCTATCCGGTCTTCAATGTTCTGCCCAAGACGATAGCAAATCGACTCGCTCACATAAGTCTTCACCGCCATCTCGGCCAGTTTCGATTTGATGGCGCCAAAAGTATTGATGGCCACACCAAATTGTTTCCGCTCGGATGAATAATCCAAGGCATTCTTAATTACCTGCCTGCATCCTCCCAGCACGCCCACTCCCAACTTCACCCGGCCAATGTTCAGGATGTTTACGGCGATCTTAAAGCCGTTTTGCCGTTCGGAGAGCATATTTTCCACCGGCACTTTGCAGTCGTTAAAAAATACCTGCCGGGTGGAAGAACCCTTGATGCCCATCTTTTTCTCCTCCTCGTTCATGGTGATACCGCCAAAAGATTTCTCCACAATGAAAGCCGTCAGGTTTTTATCGTCATCTATCTTGGCAAAGACGATCAATAGATCGGCAAAACCGCCATTGGAAATCCACATCTTCTGCCCATTGAGCAAGTAGTGCTTACCGTCTTCGGTGAGGGCCGCTTTGGTCTTTCCGCTGTTGGCATCTGAACCAGCATCCGGCTCTGTAAGGCAATAACAGGCTGCCCAATCACCTGTGGCCAGCTTGGGCAGGTATTTTTGCTTCTGCTCCTCAGTACCATAAAATAGGATCGGCAATGTACCAATACCCGAATGCGCTCCGTATGTAGTTGAAAAAGAACCGGCTGCACCGATGATATCGGCAATCAGCATGGATGTATTGAAACTCATGCCCAGCCCCTGGTAGGCCTCAGGAATGGAAATTCCCAACAAACCCAATTCGCCCGCTTTCTTCAAAATGCCCGGTACCAAATCGGGGTTTTTCATGCTGTCGATTTCCTCGATCTTGGGCAGTATTTCCGTATCCACAAAATCCTGACAGGCCTGCGCCATCATGCGCTGCTCTTCGGTAAACTCCGCCGGGATAAAGATGTCTTTGGCATCCGTCTCCCTGATGAGGAACTCTCCTCCGTTAATGGTTTTATTTTTTGTTGTTTCCATATTTCAGATTTTAGATATGAGACTTGAGATGCTAGACTGACTGATCATTTCTTAATCAGTGTGTAAAGCATCCTTTGCAATTCATTTATTTTTTCAGATATCGTTGCAAAATCCTTTCTTTCAATAAATTCTAATTCATAAGCAACAATTAGTTGTGTTTCCAATTCACAGACTGAACCATTCCATACGGACAAAAAGTGAGAAAATTCCTTGTCGCTTTTTTATGCCAGCACCTTCAGAGATATTAGAAGCCACGGAAACCCCGCAGCTTCTCATTTGGGATATTAGACCAAACTTTTCTTCCGTAGGAAAAAATCTAGTAATCCTGTAAACATCCACTATCACCTTAATCGCTTTTTGCCAAACTTTAAACTCCTTGTAATTATGCATAATTTGTATTTTTAAGTAAAAAGGTAGCTTATTAATAGTGGTCTATTTTAGTAATATTGATTCTGTCTAACATCTAACGTCTCCAATCTAAAGTCTACTTCAGCAATTCCACCACTCCGGCTACGCCTTGTCCGCCTCCGACGCAGGCGGTGACCATGCCGTACTTTTGGTTTCTTCGGCGGAGTTCATTGATCATTTGGACGGTGAGCTTGGCTCCCGTGCAGCCCAGTGGATGACCCAGGGCTACGGCTCCGCCATTTACATTCACGATCTCGGGATCCATGTCCAGCTCGCGGATCACGGCAAGTGCCTGTGCGGCAAAGGCTTCATTTAGCTCTACAAGACTGATATCGTTCAATTTCATTCCCGCCTGCTTCAGTGCTTTTGGAACGGCTTCTTTCGGGCCGATGCCCATAATACGGGGGTCCACACCTGCCACAGCATAGCTGACCAGTCGCGCCACTGGCTCCAAGTTCAGCTCTTTGACCATCCGCTCGGACATCACCAAGGTGAAGGCCGCACCATCGGAAGTCTGGGAAGAATTGCCCGCGGTAACTTGTCCTCCTTGCTTGAAGGCAGGTTTCAGTCCTCCCAACACATCCATGCTGGTTCCTGGCCGGGGACCTTCGTCAGTATCCACGGTAAACGACCTCGTCTGCCGTTTGCCGGATTCGTCCACATAGGTTTCCTCCACTTGGATCGGAACTATTTCGTCCTTAAACCTTCCTTCTTTAATGGCACTGATCGCACGCTCGTGGGAAGTCACTGCAAACTGATCGGAATCTTCCCGGGAAATATTGTAGTCTTTGGCCAATTCCTCAGCGGTCAGCCCCATGCTGAGGTAATAATCGGGATGCTGTGAAGCGATTTTCCAGTTCAGGGCGGTCTTATACCCCATCATCGGCACCATGGACATGGATTCGGTACCTCCTGCGATGATACAGTCCGCCATACCAGATTTGATCTTTGCTGTGGCCAGGGCGATGGCTTCCAGACCAGAGCCGCAATAACGGTTGATGATAAACCCGGGCACCACCTTACCCAAGGCCATTAGGGAAATCATCCTGCCCATCTGCATGCCCTGCTCCGCTTCGGGAACGGCATTGCCCACGATCAGGTCATCCACCATCTCGGGCTCCAAACCTGGTGTATCGGCGATCAACTCCTTGATCACATCCACGGCCAAATCATCTGGCCGATAAAAGCGGAATCCACCTTTCTTGGCTTTTCCCACTGCTGTTCTATATCCATTGATTATATAAGCTTCCATGTCGAGTATCTAGATTTTAGTAGCTAGTATCTAGATTTAGCTACTTGGTTAAAGTTGATTTTAGTCCAATTATCATCCGTTGTATTTCGGACAAATCTGATTGAATTTCTTCGTTCATATCTTCTGTAACAAGTCCTATTCTTTTACTGATTTCCAATTGTGTTTCTAATTCAAAGCTTTCTCCCAAACTAATTTCCAAGGAATTAGCAAAAGACTTATATGAGGTTTTGGTACAGCCCTCTGCTATATTTGAGGGAATCGAAACACCTGCTCTTCTCATCTGAGAAGTAAGTCCGAATTTTTCTTCCTGAGGAAAGCCCTGTGTCATCTGGTATATTTTTATGGCATAGTCAACAGATTTCTGCCATACTTTTAGTTCTTTAAAATTGTGCATCGTATTACGGGTTTAATTGAAAATTATGTTTGTAATTTCTTATCTTGATACTAATTTCTCAATGTTTTTCCCTTAAACAGGATGCTCTGGATTCTTTCCTGGGTTTTTTGCTCGCCGGTGAGACTGAGGAAGGCTTCGCGTTCCAGGTCCAGCAGGTACTGTTCGCTTACTTCTGTAGGCTGTGATAGATCGCCTCCACTCATCACCCAAGCCAGTTTTCTGGCGATCTTCGCATCGTGGTCAGAGATATAAGATCCATACTGCATCCCGGTAATTCCAGCTTCGAACAAAGCCAGGGAAGTTTTGCCCAAAACCTTGATGTTGGTCTGCTGCACAGGTTGTGTATACCCCTCGTCAAATAGTTCGATAACTTTCGCTTTGGCCTCGGCAAACTGCCGTTTACGGTTCATGGTGATGCCATCTTTGACCTGCAAATATCCGAGGCCGCGGGCTTCTTCTGCTGAAGTGGAAACTTTGGCCATCGCGATGTTCATAAAGTATTCCTGCAGCCTGTTCACTTCCACATCACCACTATGAATGGCATTGGAAAACCGGAGGGTCATCTCCTTGGTACCCCCTCCCGCAGGGATCAAGCCGACGCCAAATTCCACCAAACCCATATACAGTTCGGCATGTGCCTGTACTGCATCGGCATGCAATGACATTTCACAACCTCCGCCCAGTGCCATATTGTGCGGAGCCACCACCACCGGAACACTGCTGTATCGGACACGCATCATGGTTTTTTGGAACTGGGCGATCATTAGATTGATCTCGTCAAACTCCTGATCTCCAGCAAACATAAACAGCATCGCCAGGTTGGCACCGGCCGAGAAGTTGGCACCCTCATTGCCGATCACCAGCCCTTTGTAATCTTTTTCGGCCATGGAGATGGCCGTATTGATACCTTCGATCACTTCCTGACCCAAGGAATTCATCTTGGTATGGAACTCCAGACCGATCACTTCATCGCCCATATCATAAATGGTAGCACCGGGATTTTCCCATATCTTTTTATTGGCTGCTTTAAGCGTATCCAGCAGGATAAATTCATGCTGTCCAGGAATGTCCTTATAGGATTTCGAAGGAATATCGTAATACTGGCGATTGCCATTTTCCACGCGATAGAAACTGTCATTTCCAGCATCAAGCATTTCATATACCCAATCAGCGGCTTTTTGATCTGCTTCCTCCATCTTTTTGACCGCATCTTTTACACCAAGAATATCCCAGTTCTCAAATGGCCCGTATTCCCAGCCAAAGCCTGCACAAACGGCCTGGTCAATACGGTAGAGTTCATCCGAAATTTCAGGAATCCGGAACGAGCAATAGCGGAACAGGTCATAAAAAGTAGCCCGGTAAAATTCTCCGGCTTTATCGTCAAAGTTTACCAGGAACTTGATCCGCTTTTTCAGGTCGTTGATTTCTTTGGAACCTTCCAGTGCCTTGAACTTAGGTTTTTCGACAGGTTTATATTCATGGGTTTTGAGATCGATTTCTTTGAGTTCTTTACTGCCGTCCTTATGCCGGATCATATGGAAAAAACCCTGTCCGGTTTTGTCACCCAGCCATT
This sequence comes from Echinicola soli, assembly GCF_006575665.1. NCBI lineage: Bacteria > Pseudomonadati > Bacteroidota > Cytophagia > Cytophagales > Cyclobacteriaceae > Echinicola > Echinicola soli. The sequence continues at coordinate 1,235,062 of NZ_CP041253.1, read as the reverse complement.
TCTTTTCGGAAAGGAACTCCACGATCCCAGGCAGTTTGAACCGCTCTTTGGATTCATCTTTTTGCAGGGCTTTGCTCAGGTTATTGGCGACATTGACCATGGTATCCAGCCCGACGACATCCATGGTGCGGAAGGTAGCCGATTTGGCTCGGCCAATGACAGTGCCTGTCAACTTATCCACTTCCGAAATACCCATCTCCATCTCTTCGATAATGTGCATGCTGGACATCATCGCGTAGACTCCGATCCTATTGGCGATAAATGCCGGGGTGTCTTTACAGAACACTGTTTCCTTACCTAGATAGCGGTCTCCATATTCCATCAGAAAATCGATGATCGCCGGATCGGTCTTCGGTCCGGGAATGATCTCCAACAGCCGTAGGTATCTTGGCGGGTTAAAAAAGTGCGTTCCGCAGAAATGGGTCTGGAAGTCTTCACTTCTTCCCTCGCAGAGCATCTGCATTGGAATGCCTGAGGTATTGGAGGAGATCAGCGTGCCCGGCTTGCGGTGTAGTTCTACCTTTTCATAAAGGGACTGCTTTATATCCAGCCGCTCTACAACCACCTCGATCACCCAATCGCAGTCTTTGATTTTGGGAAGATCGTCTTCAAAATTACCCGTCTGGATACGATCGGCAAAAGCCTGATCATAAATCGGCGAAGGCTTGGACTTGAGTGCCTTTTGTAAGGCCTCATTGACCAACCTGTTACGGACCGCCCTGTCTTTCAGGGTCAGGTCTTTTTTGTTTTCGGCTTCATTGGGTTCTTTGGGCAAAATATCCAGTAATAGTACCTGCACACCGATATTGGCAAAATGGCAAGCGATCCTGGATCCCATTACTCCTGAACCTAAAATAGCAACTTTCTGAATGGCTCGTTTCATTTGATTTTAATTTGTTTTCAATGGTCAAATGGAACCTCACAATTTACACTGGCTCCTCCCGGAGTGATCTGCATCATGCTCGGTTTCATAGCAATAATTTCTAGTAAAATAATCCCAACTTGGGCAAACTATAAATCAGTTGATTGTTTTTCGATTACTTGGTTGATTTTTTGAAATACCCTGAAGAAAGTGTCCATTTCCCTCTTGTTGACTATTTCACGAATGGCATGGTTAAATTCCTGAATGGTCTCGATGGATCTTTCTTTTTTCCGCTTGCCCTCAGGGGTCAAAAAAATGCGGACCGAACGCTTATCGGAAGGATCAGGTCTACGGCAAATGAGGCCTTTTTCTTCCATCGTTTTGAGTATGCGGGTAAGGCTTCTGGACTCCAATCCCATCAAAGGGGCAATCTTGGTCGCAGGAGTGCCTTCGTGTGAGTTGATATTGATCAGCACAAAACCTATCGAGGTAGTAAATCCCTCTTCCACTGCTTTTTGGTTATACATGCGGGAAATGGCATGCCAGGCAGTTTTGATGTGGAAATCGACGGTTTCTTCCGGCTTCATCGTCTCAGGTCGTTTCTATATTTACATAACGTAATATAATAATAATTTTGTATGCATGCATACTATTTTGGGTTAAAAAAGTTAGAAGGTTGGTCGGATTAAATGTTGGAAGATTAAGAGGTTGGAAAGTGGCAGGTGCTGTTCTGGATATGAAATCGGGAATGAATATAAGGAGGATTTGTGCCATGGACATTACCCAATGCTATTAAGAGAGAAGTTAACCACAGATGGACATCCTCCAAGCGGACAAATACAGGATCTTCTTTTACTCACTTTGCTATGACTGGCTAAGTGAAGTCACCACTAGCTATATCAAAGAAAGTAAAACACTCACTGGCGTCCTACTAAATTTCAAATATGATCAAAAACTGTCTTTAAATAGAAATTTGAGGGTTTTTATTCCAATCCCTGAAATGACCCCCATCCCCTAAGGGGAACTTTCTAAAGCTCCCCTTTAGGGGATTTAGGGGTGAAAACAGTTGTTTTTTTCATTTTGACGATTTTTTTCTCTGACGCCAGTATAAAACAATCACCTTAGATCGCCTTGATTCTTTTATGAATCTCGAGCTTGGATTTTTCAAAACGTTCCCCTCCAAATTCCTCATTATCCAAGGAAATAACGGTAACATCCTTAACTCCCATCATCGCGAAAATAAATTTCAAGTAAGTAGTTTGGTAATTCATATGGCCGTTTTTTTCTCCTTCACCATATGCCGCATCACCTCTACTCGATAGGATATACAATTTCTTATTTTCCAATAAACCGACATAATCTCCATCTGGCTTCCCCGAACGAAATTTCCATGTTTCGTTGATCCTCATAATCTGGTCAATATAGGCTTTCAATCCACTTGGGATTGACCAATTGTACATGGGAGTGGCAATTACATAGACGTCGTGATCCTTTAGTTCTTTTATAAGCTCATTACTGAAGTCCACTCCTTTTTGGTTTTCCTTGGTTCTCGCTTCAGGTTTGACGAAAGCGCTGGCTATCCAGTCTTCATCAATCGGGGGAATTTCACTTAGCCCCACTTCCCTGTTGGTAACCGAATCAGCTTGATTTTTTGCTAGCCAATTTTCCATGAACAATTCCGCAAGCTTACGGCTATGTGATTTTTCCTTCCTTGCGCTGGCGTTGATGACCAATACCTTTTTCATATGATTTTTGCATTTAGTTTACCATGCAAAAATCCCAATCAGGTGACACAAAAAAATTGACCTAGTTCAATCAGCATTACTTTCTTTTTCTTATACGGCTGATAAATTCCGGTGTAACACCCAGGTAGGAAGCTATCAGGTATTGGGGTACTTTAGCTGAAATAGTTGGATATTTCTCCACGAAATCAATGTAGTTCTGCTCAGCATTACTTGAATTGGTAGTGATAATGCGCTGCTGTAAACTCCCCACATAGCTCTCCAAGATACTTCTAAAATAGGACTCTAACTTTGGAATACGTTTCAGCATTTCCTGAAAGGAATCACGATGAATTTGCAATAGCAGGGTGTCTTCCAATGCCTGAATATTATAAATGGAGGGTGTTTGTTTTTGAAAACTCAGGATGTCTGTCGCCCACCAATCGTCAATGGCAAAATACAAAATCTCCTCATTGCCCTTATCTGAAATATAAAATGCCTTCAGTGCACCCTTGACCACGTAATTATCACTTTTGGATACCTCTCCATTTCTCAGCAGATAGTCTCCTTTCAGAAGTATCTTTTCCATCCAGAACGTATGAAAAAGATCAATCTCCTCCGGGCTGAGTGTTACGTATTTTGCTATGTTTTTGAGCAATTGAGCATTCATGCCGACGCTATTAAGTTAATCCTTATAATCCACCATCATCTCCTGATACTCACCACCCATACTTTTTTAAATTCCCTGTGCGAAAAGCAGTATAGGCCAGTAAAACCAACAGTACCAGCTGTACCAGGACCATGGCCGAGGCAAAATTGAGCAATGAATCGCCTTCCAATACCCCGCCCATAATCAGACCACCACGGGTGGTAAACAGTAAAAGGAAAATGGATGTGATCATCAAAATTAAATTGGCCGGTCCACTGCTAAAACCCAATGCGATAACCTTTACCAAATAGACCACAAAAAAACAGGCTACCGCAAAAGGCCACAAAAAATACAAGCTGCTCATGGCTAAATGAGTATCAAAAATCCGGAGATCAAATTGGGTTTCCGGCTCAAAGCCCGCCCATCCAAAATGAAACAGGTGCAAAGCAAGCACTAAGATCACTGTACCGATAAGCCAATAAATTTCTTTTTTCATTCAATAATCCCGTTACAAAAACTTGTGAAAAGTTATTCGATCTTGCCCTATGGATGCTGACTTTGGACTCAAATTGTTTATGATAAGCGTCTATTTGTCGTAGTAAATTAGATTTGCTTCTTTAATCTTACTAAAAGTCAGTATCTGAAGTAATTACGGGAACGCCAATATTTTGAGGTAGCCAAGATGATACTATCGGGCAATTTGATTTTTCCGGACTGTTTTATCCTAATTACTTCTTCCTTAATCCGGTTATTGATATCGATAATTACGCAGTCTTCCAAAAAATTCCTGATTTCTTGCTGCTCATGTTCTTCAATGTCCTGATACCCTAATAATTCAAGCTGAGTAACAAAGGACACATATAGTTTTTTGTTATATAATAAGGTAGATAGGTCCTCATCTCCCAAAAGCAGGTAAAGTACTAAATTAGTATCCAATAGAACACTATTCCCATTCATCCCTCATTCGATTTTGAATGACTAAAGGATCTTCTTTCAGGCGGATTACTCCACAATACTTGTGGGTATTTACCCCTTTGATTTTTAACGCTTTCTGAAAAAGCTTATCTAAAATCTTCTTATCTAATCCTTTTTTTATTATTGTAACCATCACAACATAGTTTGTTCAAATTTAAACATTTATATGATTATCCAAGTTCATTTACTGTCTTCTAAAACCATTCTACAGGTAAAATTTGGTTGCAATTAGTCGGAAAATAGTGTCTGAACTGCTTTCCTCAATCAAGGAGCATTAAATTTCCTATCAATCACCGACAATATGCTGCCGCACAAATAAAGGTTTCTTCTCCGACATTTAAGCCCGTTCCAATTGAAAAATGGTAATTTCAGGCCGGACATTAAACCGTACTTGCCATAAGTGGCCCACTGCACGATTAATGTACAACATTCTTCCATCTCCCAAATCAAATTCTCCGGCAGTATATTTTAATCATGATTTCCTAAGATTCCAGCTGTTCCTCTCCTCCCTTTTTCAGCGTACTTTACTACCACCTCCAATTGTCCAAACTGCTCTTGATTCTCATAACTCGCATAATCTCCTGTATACACCACGACGTCAGGCTTGAATTGCCGGGCTTTTTTAAATGCATCGATGATATAGCGATAATCAAAGCGGTTGCCTACATGGATATCACTTATTTGGATCAAAGATTTGCCTGTAAGATGAGCAGGTAAATTGCGGATAAGCATCTTCTTCCTTACAAATTCTAACCAAAAAAATTCTATCTGGTAGGCATAAGCAGCGCCCAAGATGCCCGCTCCCATGGTACCCAAAATAGTATTCCTGATGAATTTTCTCCTTTTCATATTACATAAACTAACATCAGTTTGAATTAGCAGTGACAAAAAGCGGCTTGGTCTGTCATCTCGCTGTGGTAAGGGAGTCCCATAAAGATGTTACGGCAGTGATTCGCTTATGGTTAATGACAAAATAGACCTCAAATGATGCATTTTCTCCGAATTCACATTAAACTAACCGTTCCAAGCGTCCTTTTCTCTTAACGATATGCTTATAATCCCATTGGATCATGCGGGATTTTTCCAGCCAGCGTTTGAGATCCTGACTATTGATTTGATCTCCACTAGTATAGCGGATTTCGGCGGCTTTGAACTTTCCCTCCGGCTTTAGCTCCGGTTCATCAAAGGACTGCCCACTCCAAAACAACAGCCGGATGCATCCTTTCAATTTGCTATAGCCCACGATGGGATTACCATCCAGGAACCAGACCGGATGTGCATGCCAAACCTTGCTTTCTGAACCAGACAGGTTTTCGTCAATTAGCTGAAACAACCTGTCACAAATAATCCTGTCTTCTTCCGATTGGGCTTCATGATACGTACGGATATCATTGTTCATAACAAAAGGACTTTGGTTGAGGTTTGATAGTTTAATTTAACATCAGTTCGGAATAATCATCGCCAAAAACCATCATTGCTACCCTGCCTTTTGGTAGGGTCTTCGGCCCTCTGACCCTAGAATAGCCTGTCCCGAAAGTTTTCGGGAACGGTCTATGGTTCGAACTCGCATTAATTTACAGAATTTTCCGTTTATATTCCAGATGTTATTCCATGCTCATACTTTTTTCATTAGCCCAGGCCAGCACTTTAACCCCTGGAGAATAGTGACTTAATACTGGTTGGCCATGAAATAGTTTAGAAAACCTGGGATATTTTATGAAAGCTTTGGTTAAAGCAATTTTTCGGGCAGGCCAAGGTGTATGATGGATTTCATAAGCATTGATCGCGTTAGGGCTATCCTGAAACAGGGCATAACGTTCCATGAGCCACCATTCCAGCGGAGACTTTTCCTCCAGAGTTGCCTCTATCCGGAACTTCAATTGCAGTTCGTCCTGACATGCTGCATTAGCGGCATGATAACTCCCATTTACCCTTTTCATGGGCGAAAAACGATAAGGCAATGCTGACAGGCTTTTGGCTACTTTACAAGAAGTCCTTTTGCCACCTTCGATACTCAAAAAATAAACACCCTGCTTGCCTTTATACTTGACATAAGTGCGAATATTAATCTCATGAAAATTTGAAATTGGCGGAAATGGTGGCAAATTTCTTGGCCGAATCTTTTCCATCGTAAAAGCCACCACAGAAATCCACGCCTGTCCATCAAAGAAGTCAATCTCCAGTTCGGCAGGTACCCACTTTCTCAATGCTGTTTCGTCAACAGGCCAATGCAAAAAAACTGCGTCATTCCATTCTTGATAATAGCTCCATTTTCTTTTTGGAAGTTCCCATGGACGGTGATCTTTGATCTGAAGAAGTTCTCTGATCCTCATATTCTACTTTTATTTCAATATGGATAACGTAGGGTGTTTTAAAAAAGTTATGCTTTGATCTTTTCAAGCCCCATTAGTTCCCTTCGCCTCCGCTCAGGGAAACTAATGAACGGCTAAACTCCGGTGGCTGGCTGAGCGTAGCCGAAGCAAGAGGACCTCTACATAGTCTTCCCTGATGCGGTAATAGATACTCATCTGCTTACTGAAGACACATTTTCAGGCCTTTATGTTTGTTGGATTCACGGGACACGTACTGGCCTTTGTCCAGCTGCTCCAATCCTTCATCGATGGCCTGCCCGTCTTCCGCGCTTAGCCCTTCCCAAAAATCTACTTCTTCCTCAATGCTCAAAAGTGATTTGACAGCATTCAGAACACGCGCATCATTGCTTTTGATGATTTCCGATATGATCCTGTATTTACCGCAATATCCAATGGAACAGGTCGGTATTGAGCGCGAGATAGATCAGTTTCCCGTATAGCTGGAATTCAAACCTTTCCCTAGATAGAATAATTTCTTTTGAATGGTATAACTCCCAACACCAAAAAAAGTCTTTTAAAACTTACTATTTGTAAAAAATACCCACAGGAACAGGTCTAGTTCCATTTGATAATATTATTCTATTTACGTGCCTCAAACTTACCGTTAAAGAACATCAGGTGATAAGCAATGGAATTATGCCAGTACTCAGCATTATGAACCCCTGGTCGGCTGATGAAATCGTGGGGAATGTTTCGATCCTCCAGTTTATCATGCAAACGCACATTGGCCTCATAGAAGAAATCATGCCGGCCACAGTCTATGATGATATCCAGTGTTTTTCCATCCAGTAGGTGTAGCATGTTGATCACGGTATTTTCCTCCCATGTCTCTTTGCATTCGGCATAAGATCCCAGCCTTTTGTCAATATCCCAGTTGAGCGGAAAAGGCCGGATATCCACTCCACCACTGATACTTCCCACGGCTCTCCAAACATCCTGATGGCGAAAGCCCAAGTAAAGCCCCCCATGACCACCCATGCTCAAGCCCGTGATGGCACGAAAGTCCGGGTTTCTCTTGGTGGCGTAATGTTGATCCACCCAATGGACCAGTTCCATTGCCACATAAGTCTCATATTGCATTTTAGGGTCTATAGGGCTATCGAAATACCAACTGGTGACTCCTGCATCGGGACAGACAATGATAAGGCCGTAGCGGTCCGCATATTGCTGTAAATCGGCTATCCTCGCCCAAGAGGTATAGTCGCCACCAGCTCCATGAAGTAAATAAACAGACGGATAGGATGCATCGCTTGAATAACCACTAGGCGTAATGATCAAATTTGGAACATCCTTGTCCATCGCATCACTATGGACTTGCACAGTATCCGTTTTAGCTAATGCAATCCATTGTAGTCCTATAAAAAGGGCTACGAAGCTATAAATTTTTCTCATGTTCGGGTAAATGCTCGAGGCCATTTATTCGCTTGATTTCTCAAACTTGCCAATGGCAAAATTCAATTTCACATAAAATGCACTGGGATCAAACGTTGGGGCATTGGAAATAATCAGGTCTTGCCGAAGGTCTGGGCTAAAATTTCTTCTGAGCTTGGTCACACTGGAATAGAGGTTTAACATATAGCCGACTTGCAGGCCCATCCTGGAATATACACCCACTTGTGTTGTCGGTTTGAGAAATGCCCCTAATAACTTATCCGCGTTCAAACTGATATTTAAACCAAGATTTCGTTGATAGAGAAAGCTGGTGTTCATATTTCCCATTAGGTTTTCATTGAAATCGGTATTCAGATCCTTGGCGATGAGATCCAGTGAAGTGGTGCCATAATAAATCCCCAATTTGGGATAAAATCTCCAGTCCTTAGTGATGCTATTTTTCCAGTGATACTGTAAACCAGCCGTTGCATGAACTGGTAGATAACGATAGTTTACATAGTCATTGCTAAATCTTTTCTTGTTCAGGTTAAAATCTGCTTCAGCAAAAAAACCTAATCGCGACATGGCTACGTAGGATATTCCACCTCCTAATGTAGCTGTTTGCTTATCGAACGTTTGGTATCCCTGACCGTTTAGGTAATTATTTAGCTCTGTGTACGGCTGATTTCTGTATCCGGCGGAAATGTAAAAATCTGTGAAATATATTTTTTCCTGGGATATGCTATCCTGTGCAAATAGGGCAGATTGGGAAAACAACACAAAGCTACATATCAGTATGACTATTTTCATAGTTATAGGATTTACACTATTACAGTTGAGCCAATGAATTAAGAAATTTTGCTCAGCTTCTATTCAAAGATTAAAGTTATCCATTTTTATCATGCAAAGATATCTTTTTAAGGGATTTGATGTCCTTTTTTCATTTAAATCCCTCCAAAGGTCCCTAAGCCAAGAACAAGGAAATTGCGTTGCTTTTTTATGTTTTCATTTTCATTAATGGAAAAGAACGGAAACACAATTTACTCAATTATGCTTGGCTACGTGCATGATTGCCGAGACTCATATTCATAAAAACAAAATTGGTAAATGGCTACAGAAAATTTATCTGATCAATGGCAAAATTTTAAGCAGGAAATTGGAGAGAGCAGAATGAACGGATTCTTCGGACTTATCAACTTTCCACACCTTATATATTTATATTATATTCTTTTTTAAATAAAAAACTATTACAGTTATTAAGGTGTGGATTTGTGGGTAAGTTTTTCATTTAATGTTACCCACACGTTAACCGGAGTTTATCCATATATAATGCGACTGTCATCCACATCTTATCAACTTGTAAGTAATTGGTAAATAGTACCTATACTGATTATCCATGTTTATGTGAATAAAGTGCCTCGTTCATTACTGTTCATTAATGGCTGTGTGTATAAATGTGGATAGAGGTTTATAATATGAGGGTTATCCATAGACCCCAAAAAAATATCCCAAACGACCAGGTGCATTTGGGATAAGTCTATATTTGTCCATAAGTTATAGACATTTATTAACACCATTTTTGTGAGTTATCTACATAGCTCCAGTGTCTTCAGGCTTTGTGGGGATCGTGTCATTTTGGCTATTATCGATGCTTACTTTGAGTATGCCTGAGGCTGGGCTGGGTAAGATGTTAATGTTTTGATTGGTCCATTTACCTCTAAGGAGTATGTAATAGGATTTGTTTTCGTTATCATAGTAGTAATAGACAGGTTCCGGTTGCCTGAGTTCAAGATAGTTTCCAGGATCCCATTGACCATTCCTATTACGGTCGATTACGGCTCTTACCATATACTCACCAGCTTTGATTTTTTTGAAGCTATATGCCTGATTTTCCTGTTGAAGGGCTGTTTCCCTCACGATTTCTCCATCCTTGGATAATAGTTGTACGATGATGGGCCATTCCTCTACCAATACTTTTCCAGTGACTTCGTCTGCTAAGTTCTCTGGATCTTGCTTGCTAAAGGTTGTTTTGATGGGCTTTTGGTTATGCTGGTCTTCTACATCGATAAATGTGGAATCTGAAGCATAGAACTGGAAGTTTGTCTTCGTCAGGGTATCTATCACAGGAATATCCATGAGAAGTGTATTGCGTAATGCACTGTCTTTGAAACTAACATATTCAGGTTTGATACGGATAAATGCAGCAGAGTCATATTGCACGAATAGAGAGTCGTAGACGATGTCCTTGATGGGTTTATTGAAGGAAATGGAAGTCTTGATATCGGAGATAAATTCCTTGTTTTTATCCATGATAGGGGTAAGATTTTCGGCCCTTCTTTCACTTGTCATAAAGGATGCGTAGAACGTAGTGTCCACTCCAAAACCCACAGAATCACGGAGACTCAATGAGATTTGGGTACTGTCGTCCCTTATTTTGGTATGGTAAAAACGAACGCTTTTTTCGTTGACTCTATAGAATAAGGACTTTCCTAGATCAGGGTGGGTAACGGTTAGTTTTGCTGGGTACTTGCTTAATACAACATCGAAGTTGCTTCCAAGGGCATTGGTTCTGTTGATTTTAAAATCCGATAGGTCGCCTTTGTATAGGTTAAAATAGCTTCCTGATACATCATCCATGATGGTGATGGTGTCACCAATGAATGCATAAGGCTCACTTTTGTCCTCTGCTTTGGAAGTGTTGTTGGCATCGTGCCATGCATAAGCCCGGTATTTCCCTCCTTTGATATTGGTGATTTCGAAATTTCCTGCAGAATCAGTTTGTGTTAGGTAATACGGTGGATCCGTAAATACGTCCATGGTATCATCCTCTATTCTGTATAGTCCGACGATGACATCTTCCATATCAGGCTTTTTCTGTGGAAAGATATAGGCCACTTTTCCAATAAACCTTAAGCTGTCTATCATGTTTCCTGTAGAGAATACGAGTTTGAGGTTTTCTGATGGATTGCTTTCAGAGATATCCTGGATGCTCTTTTGGAAGTTAAAAACGTAGGTGGTGCTATCTTCCAACTCTTGGCCTATTTTTATGCGAAGTTCATTTTTCAACGCGAGGAACTCCATTTTGCTTTTGTCCAGGCTTGGTGTGATGATGACGTTTCTCTGAGGATTTTCAGTCTTGATGTATTCATTAAATACCAAGGTTACATTCTCAGGTTTGATATTTAGGCTTTGATCTTTTGGATTGGAAGAAAGTAGTTTGGGTGGTTCCTCATCCTTCGGCCCACCCATGGGAGAGCTTTGCTTCGCACAGGCATAACATAATATCAGGCCTATTGCGGCTAGGAGAATTGGGGTATGATGGTTTCTATTGTTCATTTCTTCTTTAATATAAACAATATGCTTGAATAATTATTGTTATTTTTTTTAGCTAATCTGTTTGACTTATATCCTGTAAATAATGAATTAATAAGCTTTTTCTTATTATATTTTATACTGTTAGATAAAATTGATACATAATAGCTATCAAAGGGCATGGGTTCCTGTGCCACTATTTTTAGACCAAATTCAGTGGCCAATCGCTGCATGGTTTCTTTTGTGAAGTGATATAAATGCCTTGGCACATCTAGGGCTGCCCAGTCTTCTTTATATAGTGCTGCATCGAAGGAAGAATTATTAGGAACGGCCAGGAATAGCGTGCCGCGTTTTTTTAGTTTATTTAAGAGAAACCTCATGGTGCCTTCTAGGTCATGGATGTGTTCTAAGACGTGGAACAGGGTAATGGCATCGAATTTCTTTTCATTGTTCAGCGCTTGCAGTTTCGGATATAGTGTTAGGTTAAATTTGGATTTGGCAAGCGCAGCAGCCTCTTCACTTGGTTCATAACCTATGCACTCCCACCCTCTTGTTTGGGCAAAATGTAGAAAATGACCTGTGCCACATCCGTAATCCAATAGTCTATTTTGATTGGCGGTATATTTATTGATCCAATTTATCTTTTGCTGTAAGGTTATTTTTCTTACTTGCTTGTAAATAAAATTGACCAGGTTAGTGGACTTGTCCGTATGGGAGATATAGTCTTTTGATTCATAGTATTGACTGATACTGGATTCATCAGGTCTGGGATTGGTGAATAAAAAATGACAATTGCTGCATTTACAAATGCTAAATGATTCGTCGGAGACACTGTGGTCTTTCACCACCATATGATTAATAAAAAGTCCACCTTTGCAAAGTGGACATTTGGTTAATCTTTCGTACATGTTATCTTCCTAAATAAACTGTGAGAATGGACAGATCAGCTGGCGACACACCACTGATCCTTGATGCTTGTCCCAATGTTTCTGGTTTTATTTTATGCAATTTCTGTTTTCCTTCTGCAGACAGTGCTGGTATGGTGAGATAGTCAAAATGGCTTGGAATCCTAAAGTTTTCCATGCTGTTGAGTTTTTCTACCATTTGTTGTTCTTTTTCGATATAGCTGTTGTATTTAACTTGTATTTCAGCCTGATCGAGTACCTCCTGTGGGTATTTGGATAGATAATGATGAATATCAGGATCAAGTTCTTTGATAGCACTAAGTCCTAATTGCGGCCGTTTTAATAGTTTTTCTACTGTGATTTTTTCTTTGATGGTCGCCGTATCAATTTCTTCAAGCCCTTCATTGATGCTTTCTGGGCTAAGTTTCTTTTGTTTGAGGTCATTGATTAGTTTAGCGGTATCATTTTTCTTATCCAGCATTTTTTCCAAGCGTTTATCCGATGCCAGACCAATAGCGTGACCAAGTTCGGTCAGCCGCAAGTCTGCATTGTCTTGACGAAGAAGAAGTCTGAATTCAGCTCTGGAAGTAAACATACGGTATGGCTCTTCTGTACCTTTATTAATAAGATCATCGATGAGCACGCCAATGTAGGCGTCTGATCTTTTTAGCAAGAAAGGACTTTCTTCTTTTACTTTTCTAGCTGCATTTATGCCCGCTATGAGCCCTTGGCATCCTGCTTCCTCGTACCCTGTGGTTCCGTTGATCTGTCCTGCAAAGAACAGATTCTCCACTAATTGTGTTTCGAGTGTTAGTTTCAACTGTGTTGGAGGGAAGAAGTCGTATTCAATGGCATAGCCGGGCCGGAACATTTTACAATTCTCAAAACCAGCTATTTTTCTGATGGCCTTGTACTGCACATCTTCCGGGAGCGATGTAGAAAATCCATTGACATAGATTTCCACGGTATCCCATCCTTCTGGCTCCACGAAGATTTGGTGGCGATCCCTTTCTGCGAAACGGTTGATTTTATCTTCTATTGAAGGGCAATACCTTGGCCCTAACCCCTGAATTCTACCATTGAACATAGGTGATCGGTCAAAACCAGTTTCCAGGGTTTCATGGACTTCCTTATTGGTATAGGTTATCCAGCAAGTTCGTTGTTCTTTTAAGGGAGATGTTTCGCTGGAAAAGGAAAATTTTTCTGGATTTTCGTCACCATGCTGTACCTCCATTTTGGAATAATCTAAGGATCTCCCGTCCACTCGTGGCGGTGTCCCTGTCTTCATCCTCCCTGCTTCAAAACCGAGATCCACTAATTGTTCTGTAATGCCTTTGGCGGCGGCTTCTCCTGTTCGTCCTCCTCCAAACTGTTTTTCACCAATATGAATGAGACCATTTAGAAAAGTTCCGTTAGTAAGCACCACGGATTTTCCTTTGATTTCTAAGCCGATACCTGTTTTGACACCCACTACCCTTTTGTCTTCCACTACCAAGCCAGAGACCATTTCTTGCCAAAAATCTACGCCGGGTGTATGTTCTAGGGCTAATCGCCATTCCTCTGCAAAGCGCATACGGTCGTTTTGGGATCTTGGGGACCACATTGCCGGGCCTTTGGATTTATTGAGCATTCGGAATTGAATCATAGATTTATCGGAAATAATCCCCGTCATCCCCCCTAGCGCATCAATTTCGCGAACAATCTGTCCTTTAGCTACTCCTCCAATAGCTGGATTGCAAGACATTTGAGCAATAGTGTTCATGTTCATGGTGCATAGAAGCACAGAACATCCCATCTTGGCAGCGGCATGCGCTGCTTCACATCCTGCGTGACCTCCACCGACTACTATTACATCGTATTCTGGAAACATAGTTTTATATTGTATTATGAATGTTCCACGTGGAACACTGTGTTTTTGTATTTACCTGAAACGTTTCAATTCTATTTTACTGTTCCACGTGGAACAGTAGTTTGTTAGTTCTGATGTTTGTCTCATGTTTCACGTGGAACGTTTGAAAGTTTCTTGTTTTGATGAATTAGTGTTCCACGTGGAACACTATGCATTTTCTTTTAGTTCGAAGAAGTGTTTGATACCTTCATCTTCTTTTGATCTCATGAGTGATGCTTCTTCTTTTGTTTTATCTTTATAGCCACAAAGGTGAAGAAGTCCATGGCTGATTACGCGTATAGTTTCTTTATAGATGTCTTGTTTTTGTGTTTTGGCATTGTCAAATATACGTTCAATGCTTACGAAAATGTCCCCTTCGAGTATAGCTTCTTCCTCGGAATTGTCAAAGGTGATGATGTCTGTATAAGTGTCGTGGTTTAGATAATCTACGTTTATTTGGTAAAGGTATTCGTCTGTACAGAAAATATAGTTTAGATCTCTTATCTTGAACCCTTCCTTTTTGGCGATTTCCCTAAGCCATCGCTTGGTAAGATTCTTTTGGGGCAGACTATATTGGATGTCTTCTTGAAAGAAATTGATGGCCATGATTAATTCATGTAAAATGTAAGTATCGTTTTCTTACCGTCGTTCTCAAAATCTACTTCGTCACTTAGGTGCTTCATGATGAACACCCCTCTGCCTCCTGATTTTTCCAGGTTTTCTGGTGCAGTAGGATCCTTTAGATTGTCGTAATCAAAACCCTTTCCCTCGTCTTCAATGATGAATTTCAATTGGTTCTCAAGGAAATTCACTTCAAGGTTTACCGCTTTATTAGCGTCTCCCTGGTTGCCATGAACAATGGCATTGCTGACACATTCCGTTACTGAAATCATAATGTTGCCATAGATGTCGTCATTGATTTGGAATTTTTCCCTGGCATTATCAATGAAGCTTTCTACGATCTTTATATTCTCAATGAGAGATGGAATAGAAATTTTGATCGATTTCATTAAGTCTTATGGTTAATTGTCCTATAAATTTCCTTTTACTCAACTTCTACCAATATGGGACAATGATCAGAATGTATGGCATCTGGCATTATCCCCGCATGTTTTACTCTTTCTTTCATACCTGAACTGGTCATGTGATAATCTATCCGCCAGCCTTTGTTGTTTGCACGGGAATTAGCACGATAGCTCCACCATGAATATTGATGGGGAGATTGGTTATATAACCGGAAACTGTCGTCAAAGCCAGCGCCGGTAAACTTATCCATCCACGCCCTTTCTTCCGGCAAGAAGCCTGAAGTGTTTTTGTTGGCTATGGGGTTATGTATATCTATTGCCTTATGGCAAATATTGTAATCACCACTGAGGATTAAATTTGGTCTTGATTTGACCAGGTCTTGGGAATAACCATATACATCATCCAAGAAAGCATACTTGAAATCCTGCCTGATGCCACCAGTAGTTCCAGAAGGAAAATAAGCACTGATGAAGGAGAAATCTCCATAATCAGCCCTGATCATCCTACCTTCATCATCGTAAGTGGATACACCCATCCCATAGGTGATTTCTGTCGGTTTTACTTTGCTCAAAATGGCGACGCCGCTATATCCTTTCTTAACAGCGGGATACCAATAACAATGATAACCCAGGTCCTCAAATACGCTGACTTCAATCTGTTCTTCGGTGGCTTTTATTTCCTGTAAGCCAATGATGTCCGGTGATGTTTGAGATAGCCATTCGGCAAAACCCTTTCTCATGGCAGCGCGGATACCGTTGACATTATAGGATACGATATTCATAGATAATGGATTTATTTTCTTTTGGGGTTACCTTGTAAATTGTTTTAAATGGTAAACAAGTATATTTATTCTAAGTAAAATGTCTATTTAATGTCTATTTCAAATTCTTTTTCGAAATATTCTAAGACTTGGATTTTGAGCAATTTCTCTTGCTCCAGCAGATCAAAGTGAGGTAATTCCTTCACTAATTTCCAATGAGGCCATCCATCTTGGTCAATAAAATCCAGTTCATAGAAGCCAGCCAGGCTCAAGACTTTGCATACCGCAATGTGTATAAGGTCCTGTTTCTGTTCCTTACTGAAGTTTTTCATGCCTTTGCCGAGTTCCTGTACCCCGATGATAAATAGTATGCCGTTCAAATCAGCGGGTTTCTTGCCTATAAGGTCCTTCAGGCCGAGGAGTAGCTTACTCCAACGTTTCTCAAGATCAAGGTCTTTTTTAAACATCTTTATTAGCTTCGTTTTCGAGTTCCTCCCAATATTCAACGGCTTTTCGCAGGTGAGGGATGACAATTGTGCCTCCGATTAAGTTCGCAATGGAAAATACTTCAAAAATCTGCTCTTTGCTGATGCCAACTTCATGGCATTTGCCTAAGTGATAGCGTACACAGTCATCACAGCGTAGTACCATGGAACAGGCCAGCCCGATCATTTCTTTGGATTGGATATCCACAGCACCTTCTTTGAAAGCATTCGTGTCCAAATTAAAGATCCTTTTGAGGACTTTATTGTCCTCCCCTAGGATCTTATCGTTCATCTTCGCGCGGTATTCGTTGAATTCGTTGACTAAATTCATTAACTTATAGGGTAGTTTTTATCTAATTAACAAATATAACAGGTATTTTCCTGTCAATTAGAACTAACAACCCTTTTTCCTAATGCGTTTCACTTTTTTCAATGATTTTTTGGCCCTGGTGTTTCCGCAGACCTGCGCAATATGCCGATGTAGTCTGTTTGACTTTGAGGAGCTGATCTGTAGGCCATGCCTGGTGCAACTGCCCATGACTTCCCACCATAAGCGGGCTGAAGACAATGATTTGGCAAAAAAAGTGATGGGACTCAGTCAAGTGACACGGGTTATGGCCTTCCTCAGATTTGCTAAAAAAGGTGTTAGCCAAAAGCTGCTTCATCAGTTAAAATATCGAAATAGGCCTGAAATGGGCAGGTTTTTAGGAAAATTGTATGGTCAAGAATTGGTCAGAAATGGATATAAAGGCACATGGGATAGTGTATTGGCCATTCCCCTGCATCCTGCCAAGGAAAAGAGAAGGGGATATAACCAAAGTTTGATGTTTGCTGAGGGACTGTCTGATGCATTGGGTTTACCTGTCCAAGACCAACTGGTACGTACCAAATTTACAACTACCCAGACCAATAAATCCAGATGGGAGCGGATTGCTAACGTGGAGAACGTTTTTTCCTTGGTTTCAGATGTAGATGTAAGGAATAAAAAGTTACTTTTAGTAGATGATGTCATGACCACTGGGGCTACACTCGCTGCTGCAGCCAATGTTTTGCTGGCCACAGGAGCAACGCAAGTGGATTTGGCGGTTATTGCCGCAGGTAAATAGGGTGAGGATGCTTTTGCCGTTTGGGTTTTAGTTTTTTTCACCTGTGAAAGCAAGAACAGGTAAACGTTAAAGCCATATACTTATAGCCATACGCAAATTATAAATTTATATCATTTTATAAACCATGCTATTTTATCAATTCTCAGGTTATCTCTTACCAATAGTCATTGCAATTGATGTGTTATTGATTTTAATGTTGGTATATGCCATGGGATCAGGGCGTAAGTTTTTTCTACGCCTTGTATCCATATCGGCGATATTGATTTTTATTATCCTAGGAGTTTTTAAATGGGGATTTTCCCGACCTAGTCCTATTCCCTCTTCTCCCGTGGAAGTGAATCTGGAAAATCCCTTTGAGGAGCAAAAGAGCGTTTACTTATTGGATGGGAATGGCGATGTTTTTTGGAAGGATCATGTACCGGCACGTGCTGCCACAATACATACTTTGGAAAGTGAAGGTCCTCAGATGGATACCTTACAAATTGCAACCTACTTTGGTGGTGAGTGGTATATTAGCCATGTTGATCTTTCCCCTTTGGAGACCAAAAAAGTTGTTTTGAAGGAAGAACATTTTGAAAAAATGGATGTTTCAACGGCCGTGGGTAGCTACTATTGGACAGTATTGTTCTGGAACTACCTTTCCTATGCGCTTACAATGGTTTTTCTGTTGGTATTACTCCTAATGTTTTGGAGGGGAAAGATTTGAAGAAATGGAGAATCATGAAGTGTAGCAAATGTCTTCTTTAAATCTACTAGTAGATGGAGATTTTGTAGTTACCCTAGAAACTGGGGCCGTCTGGGGACAAGAAGAAAATAGTGGCGCTGTCTTATCCGTTCAGCAAGCCAGCGGATTGAGTTTTTTTAGGCCATCAAGTCATGCACCAGACAAGCTTGGTAACGGTAGCAGGAACGGATTCACTCCAAATGTGCCGTGGGCATATTACCAAAAGGTGGTTGGACGGCTGATGTACCTGCGGCACATATGGTTCCGCAGCACAGCTGTCGGCACAACAGGTGGCCTGTTTTTTTTGCCACGAAGGCTCGAAGTCACAAAGTAGATTTGTTGGTAAGTGTCTTGCAGCCAGCACCTTTGTTTCCCAAAAAAACTTAGTGGCTTGGTGCCTTTGTGGCTTACCCGTATCTTACTCTTTACCAAGCTGACCCACCTAACGGCGGGACAGATCAATTTACCACTTAATAGAAAAGAACGAACGCTCTATGCCGCCCGTACTTTAACAAGTGTTGAGTTAAAACACTGCTCATGGTTCCGCAGTACAGCTGCCGGAACAACAGGTGGCCTGTTTTTTTGCCACGAAGGCTCGAAGTCACAAAGTAGATTTGTTGGTTAGTGTCGTGGAGTCTGCTCCTTTGTTTCCCAAAAAAACTTAGTGGCTTGGTGCCTTTGTGGCTTACCCGTATCTTATTTGTTACCAAACTAGCGCAGCTAACGGCGGGGCAGACCAATTCGCGGTGATATACCGATTAATAGAAAAGAACTAACGCTCTATGCTGTCCGTACTTTGGCAAGTGTTGAGTTAGAAACCCACCGCTAGTGGTTCCGCAATACAGCTGCCGGAACAACAGGTGGCCTGTTTTTTTTGCCACGAAGGCTCGAAGTCACAAAGTGAATTGGTTGGTAAGTGTCGTGGAGTCTGCTCCTTTGTTTCCCAAAAAAACTTAGTGGCTTGGTGCCTTTGTGGCTTACCCGTATCTTATTTGTTACCAAACTAGCGCAGCTAACGGCGGGGCAGACCAATTCGCGGTGATATACCGATTAATAGAAAAGAACTAACGCTCTATGCTGTCCGTACTTTGGCAAGTGTTGAGTTAGAAACCCACCGCTAGTGGTTCCGCAGCACAGCTGTCGGCACAACAGAGGAGTTTTCCTGCGCGAGTGCTGGCCTTGATTTTAGGCAAACATCTAATCGCAGTGGGGTTTCCTCCACAGGCGGACAGGTTTGGATTACTTTTTCACCCAGAGCAAAAAAGTAATAAAGGTGATGAGGTGAAAGCCACGCTGGAATTTGGCAAACAATGTAAAAAGTTACTCACAGTAAATCATATAGAACCAATATTATCCTCCATTTTAATTTTACTAAATCGATTAAATGAATAAATTGGAGTGGTATTATTACGTTATAAATTATCATTGTCAATAACCAGCCCAAAATGAAAAACCTGATTTTAGCATGTTTTAGCCTTTTTTTGTGGTCTTGCGCTAGAGGTTATTCCCAGGAAATAGCTATGGCCAAACCCCATATTATTATCATTTATACGGATGACATGGGCATTGGCGATCTATCGTGCTATAACAGTGGCTGGGTGACCACGCCAAATATCGATGAACTCGCGGCCAACGGCTTGAAATTTAACCAGTATTATTCCGCAGCACCGGTTTGCTCACCATCTCGAGTCGGCATTACCACGGGGATGTTCCCTACCGAATGGGGGATCAATACCTTCTTGCACAGCCGAAAGGGTAATGCCAATTGCGAACAGTTCGATTACTTGGATCCTGCTGCCCCATCCATGGCCAGTGTGCTGAAGACCGTTGGCTACAAAACCAGTCATATCGGAAAATGGCACATGGGTGGTGGCCGTGATGTAACGGATGCTCCACAGATTACCGAATACGGATTTGATGAATACACCACTACTTATGAAGGTCCTGATCCTGATAAGCTGATCACTGCTTCCAACTGGATATGGAGTGAGCAGGACAGCATCGAGCGCTGGGAAAGGACAGGATATTTTGTGGACAAGACCTTGGATTTTCTAGCAAGAAATAAAGAACAGCCATGTTTTGTGAATTTCTGGCCAGACGATATGCATGATCCCTGGATTCCCAATGAGGAATTTTATGATAAGCGAGACTCATGGCCGAGCAAGCCCAATTTCATTCCCGTGCTCAAGGAATATGATCGACAGATCGGCAGGCTGATGGCCGGACTGGAGGAAATGGGAATCGCCAAAAATACCCTGGTCATCTTTACCAGTGACAATGGTGCCTACCCCACCTACGAACATATCCGCACCAACAGCCAGCGCGGTTCCAAAAACAGCTTGTATGAAGGAGGAATCCGGATGCCCTTTATCGTCAGTTGGCCGGCAGTTATCAAAAAAAACCAGACGGATAGCGAAACGATCATTGGGGCGGTGGATCTGCTGCCTAGCCTAGCCTCCATTACAGGAGCTGAATTGCCCGAAGGGGTGGCCTGGTCTGGTGAAGACATGAGCAATGCCCTTCTGGGCAAGAAGACACAAATTAGGAATGGTAATCTATACTGGGATTTTGGGAGAAATGGACACTTTAATCATCCACGGCAGTCGTATCACCAGAGCCCCCATTTGGCCATTCGCCACCAAAATTGGAAATTATTGGTCAATTCAGATAGTACCCAATTGGAGCTCTACGATCTGGAAAAGGATTTCACTGAAACCACCAACCTAGCAGATCAGCAACCGGAATTGGCAGAAAAGCTGAGCCACGAAGTGATCCAGTGGTATTGGGAAAAGCGGAAAGTAAGGGAAAACTAGGAAAATATCAGCAGAAGTATTGGATAAGGATGGTTTTGCATTGGTGGGCTGTACGGTCTCGCCCGGTTTTGATTGTTAGGATTTTGAGTTGGCAGACCAGAAACACTTAATGGATGATGTTCCTGATCATGCTGAGTGGTTTGCTCGGTTTACGAGATGATATGATTGCTATTTGATACTCAATGTTGGTAATAAAAGCTTTTATGCCTTGGGTTCTAAACTATTTCAATGAATACAATTGGTTTAAAATCAGTTATTTAATATATTGATAGCTGTTGTAATTTTAAATTTAATCTAAAATATAGATGAGAAAGCCAGTTGTTTTTTTGATCACCCTTTTGGCTATAAGTATGAATTCATGTAGTGATAAAAATACTGGAGAAGGACTGAACCATAGCAAAAACGATATTTTAGAAGTTAGTTTCTCTGATAAAACTAATCTTGGAGAGTTAGATCGGACAGCATTGGTTGGGAAATGGGAGCACACTGGAAATCCTTTTGAAGAAGGTGATCCTAACAAAAGAATAAAGTCATTTGAACTTAAGCCCAATTCTTCTGCAAAAGTATGTTATTTGGATAAGGAAGTAGTTGGGAAATGGCATTGGAAAGAAGTTGATCTAAGCGAAGGCTCAAGTGAGTTTAAAATGTATAATGCTGGACTTATACTGGAATTTTTTAGAAATGATAAGAGTAAAATCTTTTTTGGTTTGAAATTGGACTCTATCAAAGTGGGAGTTCCCTTGACATTAGAGAAGGGCAAATTCAAAAAGTTATAGTAACACACTTATCATATTTATTCGTAAATTCATGATATCACGTTGAGCTGGGTTTCCACCCCAGCACGGAATAATGCTGAGTCTCTTACTCAAATAGCCAAAAAAATACCAAGAGGACTTGCTCAAAAAAATCATGACTCCAATATCCACAACCCAATTTAAAATTGAAGGACAGGAATTTGTGTTACTGAGAAAAGGTTTTCCCTATAAAAGAATTGTTTTAGCGGAGATTAGAAAAGTAGAATTTACCAAGGGCTCTAAAGTCAGAAATCCACTATTGCTTGCTCTTTTCGGAATAGTAATACTCAGTATGGCCATATATTCAGTCATTACTGTGTTGGAAATAGTTCAAGGTTTTATAAGTAGTTATGATTCTTGGAAAAATAGCGGCTCGATTATGCGCCTATTGTTTATTTGGTTGATTATGTTTGGCCTATTGGGATTTATAGGGATATTTTCTTTATATGAGGCTCTTTGGCCAGTAACGATTTTAAAGGTTAATGCTGGAAAGAAAAGATATGTTTTTGAATTAAGTGATTCGGATCAAAATGGTTCACAAGAAAAGCTTATCAAGGTTTTTAGGGATAATATGGCATTTGAACGGGTAGTTGTTGATAATCAATTAATTAGTTGTATAGAATAGATGAAAAGAGTGCTTTGATATAATAAATATTTTATCTTCAATGTACTCTAGGCAATAAGCTTCATGTTATGCTGGGTCTTCGCCCAAGCACTGAACCCACATGAAGTCACAAGCTCAAATAGCCAAAAAAGTAGCTCAATACTCACGACTTAATACAAAAACTAACATGTGTAACTACATTTGGTACGCCAGCTATGGATCTAACCTTTTGGAGGAAAGGTTTCTTTGTTATATCAGGGGAGGCAAACCCTTGGGCGCCACCAAGACCTATCAGGGTTGTGTGGATAAGTCGCTTCCAACGGCAAAAAAAGGACTTGAAATACCCTATAGGATATATTTTGCCAAGCTTGCAAAAATATGGAGTGGCGGTGGCGTAGCATTTATCCACAAAGAAATGTCTGCTTCTGAAGTGACTTTGGCCTGCATGTACCGGATCTCAAAAGAACAGTTTTATGATGTAATCATGCAGGAAAATGGGCTTACACAACGTCCTGAAATTGAGTTGGATAAGGTCATCGCTCAGGGAAGTGTAATATTGGGAAAGGCAGGTTGGTATGATCAGTTACTGTACCTGGGCAAACAAAATGGTGAACCCATTTTTACTTTTACTGCTAAGGAATTGTTCCAGCCTTATGTGGCTCCGCATGAATCGTACCTTGGGACCATTATCAGGGGAATAAAAGAGACACATGCATTGACGGACGAAGAAATTTTTGACTACTTGGCAGTAAAAGAAGGTATTAAGAACGTTCCACTCCGAGCGGATCTGAAGAAATTGATTAGTTCTAAAAAGTAACCAAACAGCATTAAATTTTGATTGTTCGATGAATATTTCTCTCGAAAACCAACGCATTCTCGTCACTGGAGCTTCACGTGGAATAGGCCGCGCTATTGCTGAGCAGCTTTCTGCCTCCGGGGCAGAAGTGTTGATTCATTACCATAAAAACCCAGCCGCCGCTAAGGAATTGCAGAGGCAATTACCCAATCCGACATATATCGTTTCGTGTGATCTGGGTGATTTGGAGCAGGTGAAGGGTTGGATTCCACGGTTAGTGGATAAATATGGGAAAATCGATGCACTCATCAATAACGCCGGTGTTGCACTATCAGTGCCCGATGATGCTCCTACAGAAGAATGGACAGCCACTTGGCTCCATACGATGACAGTAAATGTCAATGCCTTGGCCATTATCACCAAGGAATTTGTCCAGCATGCCCGCCTCAATATAAACGGAAGAGTGGTCAATATCAGTTCCCGTGCAGCTTTTCGAGGTGATACACCCGAATATTTGGCCTATGCCTCCTCCAAATCAGCCTTGGTGGGATTTACCAGATCTGTGGCAAGATATTATGGTAAAGAGGGCATTCGGGCCTTTATCATTGCCCCTGGATTTGTCCGGACGGATATGGCGAAGGATTTTATGGATCAATATGGCGAGGACTTCGCCCTAAAAGACATTGCACTAGAACGCCTTACGGAGCCAAAGGATATTGCACCGATGGTATGTTTGCTGGTATCTGGCCTTGCAGACCATGCGACCGGCGGCACGATTGATATGAATGCGGGTTCTTATGTTCATTAGTGGGGAGTATTGAGATGTGAGTATCAAGTAATGAGACTTAAGACATGAGCATAACGTCCCCTAAAGTATCAGGACAGGCTATTGCGAACGCAGAGCAACGGAGTGAAGCAATTTCCTTATCTTTAGACGGGACTGCCTCGTTCCCGATAGCCTCCGGGACAAGCTGTTCCTCTCTGACTGGCACCAGACAAGCTTGCCTGGAGCAGACAATTCGCCATGCTTGGTCACAGTTCTCATTATAGCAAAAATGAGCAAAAGTCAGGACGAGTTTGAAAGGAATTGATTTAAAATTCCATTTAAGGAAAGACCAGTTATTACAATGTTTAACAATGAAATTTAATAATTAATCCGGTCAACTATAATCAGGGAAGTACATCCTCACCGCCGCCGCAGGTAGTTTAGGTGGGGCAGATCGGAGCACAGAGAAACTGCAATGGAAAGAATCAAGTCTTCAGTTCATATTTGAACTTTTGCAATACAATAATTGAAAAATGAATAATCAGGATTTTAGAAAGCATGCCCATCAATTGGTGGATTGGATGGTTGATTACATGGAGCAAAAAGAAAATTATCCAGTAACTCCTGATATTAATCCAGGTGAGATTTATGATAAACTACCCAACGAGGCACCAGAGGAGCCGGCAACGTTTGATCAGATTTTTACCGATTTTGAAAAAGTGATTATGCCTGGTATGACCCACTGGCAACATCCCCTGTTCTTCGGTTATTTTCCGGCCAATAATTCGGCACCATCTATCATGGCAGAAATGCTTATGTCCACATTAGGTGCCCAGTGCATGTCGTGGCTGACGTCTCCAGCTGCCACGGAGCTGGAAGAAAAAGTCGTCAATTGGCTCCGAGATGCCAAAGGGCTGGATTCTGCATGGAAAGGTGTGATCCAAGATACTGCTTCCACTGCCACGCTATGCGCGGTTTTAGCTGCAAGGGAGCGAGCAAGCCGGTTTTCTATCAATGAGAAAGGCTTTATTGGACATGAAAAATTTCGTGTGTACAGTTCTGAGCATGCCCACTCGTCTGTGGATAAAGCGATGCGAATAGCTGGGCTAGGACTTCAGAATTTGATAAAAATTTCCGTGGATAAAAATTTTGCAATGCTGCCCAACGCACTAGAGGAGGCTATAAAAATAGATGTAAAAAATGGATTTACACCGATATGTGTTGTTTCTGCGTTGGGAACGACTAGTTCGGCGGCCATAGATCCTATTGGAGAAATCGGAAAAATTGCTAGTCGATTTGGAATGTGGCATCACATCGATGCGGCCTATGCCGGTACTGCTCTCCTACTTCCGGAATTTCGCTGGATGATACAGGGTCATGAATTAGCCGACAGCTATGTCTTCAATCCACATAAGTGGATGTTTACTAATTTCGATTGCTCTGTGCTCTTTGTGAAAAATGCCGATGATCTCGTCAACACGTTTTCCATGACTCCTGAATACCTCAAAACGGATCAGGATGATCATGTGCATAACTATCGTGATTGGGGGATTCAATTGGGGCGAAGGTTTCGGGCATTGAAACTTTGGTGGGTTATCAGGACTTTTGGTTTGCAAGGAATCAGACAGAAGCTCAGAGGACATTTGGAGCTTACGGAATTGGCAAAAAAATGGGTTGAAAATGAAGAAAATGTAATACTGGAAACACCTACTATTTTGAATGTCATTTGTTTCCGATTTGTGGAAAAGTCGCTATCCACAAAAGAGAATAATGCCATTAATCAAGCTTGGATGCAACGTGCGAACCAGTCTGGCAAAGTGTTTTTTACCCACACCATCCTTAATGAAAAGTACGTGATTCGTTGGGTAATTGGCCAGACGGATGTGAAATTTGAGCACATTGAATTGGCTTGGAAAATACTCCAGCAAGAATTAGCCGCTGTAAAAGAGCAGTTTTTCCAATAAGCTTTTGAAGCTGACCAATGCTGTGGATAACTTGTTTAAAACCTTGTTAAATAATTAAAAACAGACATCATATTAAAGTTACTTTATCCAGTATACTTTTAATATATTGCTAATCAGTTTAATAAGATAGTATGTGTATTCGCAATATTGCACGTAACCAAATTCAATACTGCTTTTGCTATATTGATCTTTCCTGCTTTTTATTCAGGTATTGGACTGAGTTTTAAAGAGCATTCATGATTCCATTGATGAAAAAGTCTAGGCCATGGAGCATTCTTCAAATTGAGTGATTTGGTATTCCGATTACAATTTCGTTTGGCTTAATTTGATTTTGTGCCAGTTGCCGTGGGCTAAAAATGAGAGGATCTCGTTTGTCCACTGCGCCAGCTAACTCATTTTCAGGCCGGAGCAGTTTTCTTAAATTAAATTGGGTAACGTATTGTCCTCCCTGGAAAACGTGTCCTTCCCAAATTAAAGTCCTCACCACCGGACTGGATTTTCCGTCCTTTTCATCAATGGAAATGCTTAGCATTCATGAAGACCTATTGAAAGCAATTTTACCCCTGAATAAAAGGAAGGAAACACAATTTATTCAATTATGCTTGGCTACCTCTTTGATTGCCGGGACTCATATAAGAGAATATGGAACTGGCTAGGAGGTGAAAAAAGTTTTTATTTAAAATGAGTCTAAATAAAAAGAAAAAGTCCTATATTTGCACAAGTTTTTGATCGCTAAAAACAATTTAGCAAATGACTATTCAGCAATTAGAATATGTGCTGGCAGTGGATAAACACCGTCACTTTGGACAAGCCGCCGAAGCTTGTTTTGTCACCCAACCCACTCTAAGTGCCCAAATACATAAGTTGGAAAGGGAATTGGACGTGGTGATCTTTGACCGCTCCAAGATGCCGGTGATTCCGACGGAAATAGGCCAACAACTGATAGAGCAAGCTAAGCGGGTGGTTTCTGAAAGCAAGGGTATTTACGAGATGATATCCCAGCTGAAGGGAAATATCAGCGGCGTGATCAAGTTGGGGATTATTCCAACTTTGGCACCTTACCTTTTGCATCTTTTTATCCGCAATTTTCTGGAGAAGTATCCCAATGTGCAGCTACAGGTGGAGGAATTAATTACTGAGGAAATTATTAAACGTTTGCGGAATGATGAGTTGGATTTGGGTATTGTAGTTACCCCTTTGCAAGAGCAAGGTATAGTGGAAAAACCGATGTTTTATGAAAAGTTTTATGCTTATCTCTCCAAAGACCATCGATTACTGAAAAAGGAAGCCATAGAAGTCAAAGATCTCATGGTAGATGATTTTTGGGTGTTGCAGCAGGGACATTGTTTTCGCGACCAAGTCCTGAGTATCTGTGACCAGACTAAGTTTCAGCGGATGAATTTTCATTATGAAAGTGGGTCACTGGAAGGGCTAAAAAATATGGTGAATCGTTATAAAGGCGTGACACTGCTTCCAGAACTGGCTACGTTTGACTTAAGCGAAGATGAAAAAGCTCGGATTAGGCCTTTTGCGGGAGAGCAACCTACACGTGAAGTGAGCATTGTCCTGACCAGAAGTTTTCTGAAAAAGCGATTGGTAGAATTGCTATACAATGAGGTGACTAGCGCCATTCCCGAAGACATGACGTCCAAGGCGCATGGCAAGGTGGTAAAGTTTAAATAATGCCCAAACAGAAAAATATCCCAGTTTTGCTCAGGATATTTTTCTGTTCTTTTTGAATGGCATGTTGTTATTAGTAATAAAGTAAGTTAAGATCGTCAGGAACGATATTCGGTGATTGATAGTTTTGGCCCCTTCGAATATGCTTGGATGCCAATAATAACCTTAAACCTTCTAGCTTTTCCACAGCCGCACCTCCAAACTAGCCTTGATTTTTCATGGCATGATCCACCGCCCTTGCTGCAAAAACCATATAAGTCAGCGAAGGGTTTTGGGTGCCGGTAGATGTCATGCAAGCTCCGTCTGTGACATAGACATTTTGGCAAGCATGGAGTTGATGGTGCTTATTGACCAGGGATGTTTTGGGATCATGGCCCATACGGACGCCACCCATTTCGTGGATATCCAATCCTGGCCGTCGTTCGTCGTCCCAAGTACGGATATTTTTAAATCCTGCTGCATCAAACATCTCTGCCAATTGGTCGCGGTAATCCTGGATCATGTCAAGATCGTTTTGGTCATAGTCCACATTGACCTTAAGCTGGGGCATTCCCCATTCGTCTTTCTTGTCCGTGTCTAGAGCAACATAATTGCTTTCCTTGGGGATGGTTTCGCCCATCATATGGGAACCGATTCTCCAAGGGCCGTAGGATGGGCTCATCATATTTTTTACTAAATCAGCTCCTGTACCGCTGTAATTTACATCCTTGGACCGGCTGCCATGGATGCCTGCTGCATATCCTCTCAGGAATTTGGTTTCTTGTTTATCCACATTCCTGAATCGCGGCATATAACCGCTGGTAGGCCTTTTCCCTTCTGTGGTAAACTCTTTTAAGCCGTCATATTCTCCTGAAACACCACCACGATAATTGTGGAATGCTACATATTTTCCCATCAGTCCATTGTCATTGCCCAGACCATTTGGGAAGCGCTTAGAAGTAGAATTCAACAAAATCAAATTGGTGTTTAGTGCACTGGCATTGACGAAAATAATCGGTGCCAAATATTCTGTTACTTCTTTAGTATTCGAATCGATCACTCTCACACCCGTTGCTTTTTGCTGTGCGTCGTCATAAATAATGGAATGCACGACGGCGTTATTTTTTAGCGTCAGGTTTCCCGTGCGCTGCGCCCAGGGAAGTGATGCGGAGTTGGAACTGAAATAGCCACCAAATGGGCATCCGCGCTGGCATATGGTGCGGTGTTGGCATATTCCCCTCCCTTGTTTGGCATAATATTCCGCATTCCCTGTGATATGTGCACAGCGGCCACTGATGACGTTTCGGCCTGGGTATTTTTGTTCCACGATGGATTTAAAGTACTCTTCAGCGGCTGTAAGCTCAATTCCCGGCAAAAATTCCCCATCTGGAAGGTGCGGAATGCCATCATGAAATCCTGCTACGCCTACAAACTTTTCCACATAGCTGTACCATGGTGCCAATTCCTTATACCGGATCGGCCAATCTACAGCAAAGCCATCCCGTGCCGGTCCCTCAAAGTCATGATCACTCCAGCGCTGGACCTGCCTTGCCCAAAGCAGGGATTTTCCTCCTGTCTGATAGCCCCTGATCCAGTCAAAGGGTTTTTCCTGGATATATGGATGCTCCTTATCTTTTACGAAAAAGTGTGCAGCATCTTCTCGGAAGGCATAGCAGCGGCTGACCACCGGATTTTCCCGCTGGATGTCTTCAGGCATCTGCCCACGATGCTCAAATTCCCAGGGCATCATATTGGTAGTGGGATAATCTTTGTTGTGGATAACACTCCTTCCACGTTCTAGCACCAAGGTCTTGACGCCTTTGTCACACAGTTCTTTGGCAGCAAAGCCACCACTCATCCCAGAGCCAATGACAATGGCCCCATATGTGTTTTCTTGTTTGTTTTTTATATTTAGATTAGCCATTAATGTTCACTTTTTCTCCTGGTACGATTTCTTTTTTTCCATTAAATTCCGGCCCTGGTACCAATTGAAAGGGCATGAGTGCTGTCATCACATATTCGGAATTCAAATAGCCCTGGATGGTGTATTTCTTGGTGGTTTGCAAGAAATACTGGCTGGCTAATTCGCCATTCGATGTCGGTTTGCCTTCCAAAATGGCATTGACGTTTTTTTCTGCTTCGGCATTGTCCATTTTGGTAAACCGTGTACCAAATGTTTTTTTGGTATAATCATCAAATCCTTTCAGGCCACTGAGGAATTGCTTTTGTTCCTCAGCGCTCATGCAGTCATTGGCCATGACCAGTACAAAATCATGAACGCCAAGCTCTGTGGCGCCTTTTAGGTCTGTTTTTGGAATAATGGTATCTACCAGTTTTTGAAGCAGTTTCTGCTGACTTTCAGTGATCTGCAGCTCATCATAAGCCGCCAGCACTTTTTCCTCACTGAAATCACAGGAAGGAATCAAAGCAAGGCCACCCGCCGCGAGGGCAAGTTGTTTTAAGGCTAATCGTCTGTTCATAGGCTTGTCATTAGGGGTATTTTGGGTTTGGTTAGATTTAGGCGAAAAGATAAAACGGTTTAGCCAATTTTTCAATGAATTAGTGATTTAATCCATCGGTAGCTAGGTTTTTTGACACCCTATGGTTGACTATTTGAATTCAAAAAGAGACCTTACAATATCACTGAATCTTAACCTAAATCTTCTCAAAAGTATAAGAATAAAAATGTCAGTGCAATTCGTCCCGCTGTGGCGGATCAGCGCTATCTGAACTGGTATAAAGGCAGGTATGCTCATTCCCTTGTTATCTTCCCTTTTTAATTTCTCCTGAGCCAAATGTAAAGTGCCAGCAATATTGAGTTAAAAATTTAATTCCGACAGCTGTGCTGCGGAACAACACGGTCAATTAGAGTATTAGACAATATTTGGAGATAATCAAATGGGAACATGGGCTATAGTAGGAACAAATTCTCTTTGTGCCTTGGAGCCTTTGTGGCACAAAAAAGAGCCGGAAAGCACAGGTGCTCTCCGGCTACAAACTAAATCTAAAAAATTAGCGAATGTGGTAAGTCTTTTTACCATAATGCGTTTTGCCAAACATATCAGTGGCTTCCACTTCAATGGTGTGGGCACCTTTTTCCAATTTGGCATCAATGCCAGCACGCCAGAGGTGGGTGCTTTTTACAGGATTGGAAGGACGCCTACCGTCCAATAACTCATCAGTAGTGTCCCACTTATACACATCCATCAGGTAAGTGGGATCATATTCTTCCAGATAGGTCATTTTTTTCCAAGGACCATTATCAATTCTATAGCGTACCTGGTCGTCTGCAGTGCCCATAAAAAAATTCACAAAGATGCCTGCGGATGTGCGCTTGTCTTTTTCCAGCACCTTCGGTGCAAAGATGGCCATTTGATAATCGTCATTCTGATCGACCACCTTGTACCTCACTTCATATTGGTTTCCTGTAAAGTCCAAGAAAGCGTACCCTTTTGGTGTCCCATCTCGCATGGTGGACTTGGGAATACCTTTCTCATTGAGTTCGCCAGAGTACCAGTCTCCCGAGGTAGTACCCACGTTATAGTGGTGGTGTGGGGTAGCCTGTCCCCAACCGTCTTTCTCAAAGAAGAAGTCTTGTTTTTGCAAATGGGTATGTGCGGAAAGTGATAGGGTCTGTGGATAATCCTTCAGCAAGTCAAACAGCTGCTGGCGCTCTTCATCATTAAAAGGATCGCCATTTGGTTCGCTTAATGGAATATGGAATGCCAATACGATCAAGTGATCTTTGGGAACGTATTTCAAATCGTTTTTTACAAATTCCAATTGGTCTTCCCGAAAGCCTCCCCAGTATCCTTTGCCATCCCGTGGATCAGGGTACATTACATCGTCAAGGACGATAAAGTGAACCTTGCCGTGGTTAAAGGCATAATTGGCCGGACCAAAATGTGCTTCAAATGTTTCGTCGGCCAGATGGTCTTCCTGTGCATCGAAGTTAAGGTCATGATTTCCCAGGACATTGTACCATGGCACACCCACCTTGGCGGTGGCCGCAATGTAAGGATCAAAAAGATCCAGGTCATTACCGACCAGGTCTCCCAGTGACAGCCCAAAGTCGATGTCTTCGATGCCTGCTACTTCGGAAACGACACCATTGTCAAAATGATTGACCTCTTCTATGGTGTATGGTTGTGGATCGCCAAAGATCAATGCGGTGAAATTTGTCTTGTCTGCGGCAGGTAACAGGCCGAAGTCTATTTTTTTAGGAAGTTTGCCAGTGGGTGCCACTCCCTCAAAATCCATATCGGGAGAACCATTTGGCTTGTGAATGTAGAAATACTGAGGAAGGTTTTGCTCATTTACGGGAGATTGGTAACCGGCAGGCTTGATGACAAAAATGATTTGATCCTCGCCTACTGGCAGTTCATAGCGGCCTTTTTTGTCCGTCAGGACGACTTCTACCCCGTTGGAAACGGCTACTTGGGAAATACCATCTTCCTTACGGTCTTTTTTGCCGTTTTGGTTTAAATCTTCATATACCGTTCCTTTGGCAGTTTCCTGGGCGATTGCTGTCCATGATGCCGCCAGTAATAGACCGGTAAAAAGCAGTTTTTTCATGATGTGGTGTTCGTTTTAAGTAAAATGATTAAGTTTTAAATTTCCTTTTTTTATGACAAAACCATCCCTCCATGGTAATTTCATAGGTGGGATGGCAACACGATATTACCATAATAACAGCACCTGCATATTGAACTACTCCTGCTTTGTCAAATCAATCATTTGATTCAAATAGATCCCCGTCCTTCGGGATCAGAATCTCATCAAATAACCGTCATTTGACCAAGTAGGACTGCTGAGAATTTTCAATATAAATACTGCATTCTGATGATTTGGGCCATAGGACTTTTATTCTAATAGTAAAGTGTCGAAAATGACACATCACTACCGAAAAATATGGTTATAGAATTGTTATGAATTCTGAAAAATGGTGATGTTAGCTTAATAAAGAGCCGTAATTATCGGGATTGGAGTAATGACAAAAGGCTGTGAAGGATAGTGGGATTTTAACTAGCAAGGCTTAGTTTTGTAACTTCTGAGCTTACCTAAAAACAGCACATGCAAAATAAACCGCCAAATACCGACCAGACTATGCCGCATTACACCATGCCAATGCGGGGAGTAATCCTTATTTCAGGAATGATGGCAGTGGCTTGGGGAGCCTTTTTCAGATGGATGGGAGATCCGCTGCTATCTTGGCTGGCGATGACGCCTGGGCAAACAGTGCCTGCAGACGCCACCATTTATGGAAGTTTTGTCCTGATTATCGGCTTTTTATTGTTTTTAAGTGCATTTTATCCAATTTCATGGATTTATCTTACCATGCTGGGGATCGCCGGAAAACTTATTTCTGCTATTTGGTTTGTGGCGTATTATGTGGATATCCTTGGCTGGAACAAGCGCACCATTTTCCATCTAGGCTTTAACGAACTGTTTTGGCTGATTCCCCTCTCCTATGTGCTATGGAAAGCCCTCCAGGTCAAAGTCTACCTCCAAACCTACGAGGAGTAAAGAAAGGGAGGCAAGGGAAAAGGTGAATAAATTTGGCAAATTTGAATATTTCCAGTAGCATCGGTTTTCATATCGAATAGCAAAATGCTGTAATTGGTTTGCGATTTTTAACCTTTTATTTTTTGTACTATATTAGCCTATTAACATCAAATCAACCTTCATTTTTTTGATTGGATTTTGGAGTTTTCGGGAATAACCACTTGATAAGTAACACATTAATATTGTTTGTATATCTATCACTTATAACACACACAAATGGAAGTAGCTAAAGTTGATCTTTTTATGATGATGAATAGTAAGTATTTTGAAGCTCATCATCTTCCCTTTATCCGTGAGCGCTTGCTGAGGCTTGATGACGCATCATGGGAAACCATTCAGGTTCTGCAGTTTTATGATCCCAATACGGTACAGCTTGTATCCCTGGTGGGTGGTCAGCTGGGAATTGACCGGTTTATGGTGGGTGATACAGGATTGGGAATTTTAAAATTACTAACCTGTGGAGGGTTTGTGATTTGGTCGATCATTGATTGGTTTATGATCCCGGGAGTGGCCAGGGAAAAGAATGGCATCAAGCTAAAAGAAGCGCTGGAAGCTTTGCACAGGACAGCAGAACCCACAAATCAAATAGAGTCGACAGATCGTGAGCAGGAATAAGCTTTATATCATTCTATCGATCGCTTTTATGGCAGGTTATGGCTGGTTAGCCTACCAGTTGCATGCAGCGGTGAGCCACAGCCATGGCCCTACATTATGCCTGATCAAAAACGTCACTGGTGTACCATGTCCTTCGTGTGGTATTACACGGGCGATCATGGCGATTATCCATGGTGACGTGAATGGTTCATTATACAGTAATCCTTTAGGTCTTTTGGTAGCGACGGGTTTAGTGGTCGGCCCTATATGGCTGCTAGTTGATGTATTATGGCGGAAAGAGACCCTGTGGAAGAGTTATCAACAAGTTGAGGTTTGGCTCAGGAATCCTGTCAGAGCCATTCCCTTGGCAGTGGTGGTGCTGATCAATTGGTTTTGGAATATATACAAAGGGTTATGATGCACATTCGTCCGTTTGACTACAGGCCTAGCGACCATGAAGCAGAAAAGGCTTCTAATAGCTATCTCATGTCCTTGGTGGCTTTGATTGCAGGATTGCCACTGCCTATTATCAATTTGCTGGCCACGCTGATCTTTTATTTGGGCAACCGCAAAGGAACGTATTTTGTACGTTGGCACTGCACGCAGGCCTTGGTTTCGCAGTTTTCCCTCTTTGTTATCAACACCATTGGGTTTTGGTGGACACTTTCGTTAATTTTTAAAAACACGGAATTGAGCAATATGTACATCGCCTATATCTTTATGGTCGTGCTAGCAAACCTAATGGAGTTTATCGTGACCATATATAGTGCAATCCAAATTCGGAAAGGGATCCACATCGAATGGTGGTTTTATGGAAGTCTTACCAGTCAAATTTGTAAGAAGTCATGAAGGAAAATGTGTTTCTCCAAGGAATTGCCGTGCTGGGATCATTTTTGATCGGCTGGTTTTTACTAGCGCAAGTCGATTGGATAGGGCTCTTCAGGTGGGAAGAATCCAGTGACAAGCTCGAGGAAAAGCTAGGTGAAGAGCTGTGGAAAATTTATTCGCGCGAAGCCGATGAAGTCACCAATGATACCTTGCGCATGGCGATGGACAGTATCGTCAGTGAGATTAGTAAAGCCAATGCCATCGATGTGGATAAGATCAAGCTACGCATCTTAAAAAAAGATGAGGTAAATGCCTTTGCCATGCCTGATGGATACCTGGTACTCTATACAGGCTTGATAAAAAATGTGGATAAACAAGAAGAACTTACTGGTGTAATTTGCCACGAAATGGCTCATATCCAACAGAAGCACGTAATGAAAAAGCTTGCCAAGGAGGTTGGGATATCCATGTTGGTTTCCCTCACCACTGGCAGTTCTGGCACCGGAGTGGCTGAAGTCGCAAAATTGCTTTCTTCGACGGCTTTTGATCGTGAACAAGAGCGGGAAGCAGATCTGAAAGCGGCCGAGTACATGAAAAACGCCCAAGTCAGTCCTGAGCATTTGGCCAACTTCCTATATAAAATGTCCTTGGATGATCATGAAGCGGTTAAGTACTTTACGTGGATCAGTACACATCCTGATAGTAAGGAACGAGCCACTTCTATTGTGGATAACTTTATGAAAGGCGAAGTGGAGAATAAGCCGATTCTTAGTGAGGATTCCTGGAACGATGTGATCAAGATCGTACATGATCTAAAAGCTAAATAGTTACGAGAATATCATACAAAAAAATCGGTTCTATATGATTTACTATGGGTAAACTGAGCGCTAGCGGGCTATATAGAACCAAAAAATCAAGTAACTTAAAGTAGTAGTTGAAGTATAAGACTGTTTAAATGATCAATAAAATTTTTGGGGTGAATATAACTGATAATCAGGGAACTATATTTTTTTCACAAATAGAAAAGAGGCTGATCGGCCGTTCGGAAAACGTACCAGGAACAGCCTCTTTTAGTGGGATAATATGACTTATCAGGTTACTAGAATTAGAATCAATAGGATGATGATGATGGCTCCTACAGAAAGGTAGACACCTCCACCCATTGTTTTAGCTTCTTTTTTCATCCCTCTCAGTTCTTCACGAACATCTTTGATTTCATCTTTGCTCATCTCAGAGAAATCCATGGCTTTGATTTCCTCCACACGATCATTGATCTCAGTGAGTCTAGCTTCCTCCTCGGGTGATAATTCCGTTTTTTCTTTTTCCTTTTTTTCGGGTGCTGCCATGGCCGCAGGTGAAAACGCAGCAAAGCTAAACATGACCGCTAAAAAGTAGACGACTTTTTTCATATTCATTTTTGATTTAGTGATAAACAATTAGCATTAATTCATATTGAATTTACGAAAATAAAACGCATTGCAAAATTCGCAATCCGCTAACGGTAGTTATTTGATCAAATTTTAAACCAAAATATAAAATGTGACCTAAAAAGTTTTCCACATTTTCCCCGATTTAATTGTCGATTGTGCTAAAATTTCCTTCAATATAGTACAAAGATTTCTTCCATCCCGAAACATGAATTTTTCTTATCCGCAATTATCTTGTTAAAAGGTACATTTTTAATGGTTTACAAATTAATGCTATTGATTGCGATTATAATTGGTATAATTTACCTTTATTATGGTGTTTGATTGGCACTGTCTTTGTTTTTTTTAACTATGAAAACTAAACCAACTATTTATAATGAAAAGATCACTAGGATTCTTTCTGGCAGCCTTGGTACTATTTGCTTCCTGTAACAAGGACGAGGAGCCGATGCCACAGCAGTCCGAAAAGCCTGCATTGCCCCCTGAAGCCAGTATGGCTCCAGACATGAGCATGTTTGAGGAAGAGGGTGACGAAGGAGCGCGTGTTACTGCTGCTACCAACTGGGCTTATGCTGCTATCAATGTGGGTGTTTACTCATCCATTCTCTATACCCACTTGGTCGTACCGATTACCGCCTTTAAAGCTACCATAGGCACAGAAGCCGCGTTTGACGAAGATACTGGCCTTTGGGTTTGGGAAAAGGCATTTGATGTGGAAGGGCACGGAGCTTATGACATTCGCCTTACCGCAAATGTTCAAGGTGAAAATGTCAACTGGATGGGTTATATCTCTGGTGAAGGGATTGTGGATAACTTCGTTTGGTTCACCGGAACTTCCAATATGACCGGAGAAGCTGGATATTGGGAGCTTTATGAGTCACCTGAGTCTGCTTCGGTATGGCTATCCAATTCATGGGGGTATGATCAGGAAACGGGAAATGGCGCCACTACCTTTACTGTAGAGAAAGATGGAGAGAATCTTGGCAGTTCCATCACTTACCGCATTGATGATTCCAAGGAAATGGACAGGGCCGTTGTCATAAATAATACCGATTTGGATAGTGAAATCTTCGTGAACTGGAGTAAGGCTAGTAAATTTGGCCAAGTAAAAAGTGAAACCTATTTTGAAAGTGATGCTTATTTCTGCTGGGATGCCAACCTACAAAATACAAGTTGCGAATAATCACCTTGATTGACGTAATCAACAAAAAGGCGATGGGATGAAATTTCCCATCGCCTTTTCTTTTGAGCGATAACTTTGGATCAAGTGGAAAAGCTGTGGGGATGATTATTCCCTTTGTTTTAATATGGTTCCTTTTTTTTGCCACAAAGAAGCGAAGGCACAAAGGGGGTTGATAGGGATTTGTTGTTCAATTGGCATCTTTTATTTACAAAAAACTTCGTGTCGTGGCGAATTATAGGCTTGCTTTTTTCTGCCACAAAGACGCGAAGGCACAAATTAGGCTGGTTTGCATTTGCCGTGTACTTGGCTGTTTGTTCCCAAAAACTTCGTGGCTTGGTGACCTGGTGGCTTGCTTTTTTCTGCCACAAAGGCCCGAAGGCACAAATTAGGCTGGTTTGCATTTGCCGTGTACTTGGCTGTTTGTTCCCAAAAACTTCGTGGCTTGGTGACCTGGTGGCTTGCTTTTTTTCTGCCACAAAGGCCCGAAGGCACAAATTAGGCTGGTTTGCATTTGCCGTGTACTTGGCTGTTTGTTCCCAAAAACTTCGTGGCTTGGTGACCTGGTGGCTTGTTTTTTTTCTGCCGCAAAGGCCCGAAGGCACAAATTAGGCTGGTTTGCATTTGCCGTGTACTTGGCTGTTTGTTCCCAAAAACTTCGTGGCTTGGTGACCTGGTGGCTTGTTTTTTTTCTGCCGCAAAGGCCCGAAGGCACAAATTAGGCTGGTTTGCATTTGCCGTGTACTTGACTGTTTATTCCCAAAAACTTCGTGGCTTGGTGACCTGGTGGCTTGCTTTTTTTCTGCCACAAAGGCCCGAAGGCACAAATTAGGCTGGTTTGCATTTGCCGTGTACTTGGCTGTTTGTTCCCAAAAACTTCGTGGCTTGGTGACCTGGTGGCTTGCTTTTTTTCTGCCACAAAGGCCTGAAGGCACAAATTAGGCTGGTTTGCATTTGCCGTGTACTTGGCTGATTGTTCCCGAAAACTTCGTGGCTTGGTGGCTTGCTTTTTTTCTGCCACAAAGACGCGAAGGCACAAATTAGGCTGGTTTGCATTTGCCGTGTACTTGGCTGTTTGTTCCCGAAAACTTCGTGGCTTGGTGACCTGGTGGCTTGCTTTTTTTCTGCCACAAAGGCCCGAAGGCACAAATTAGGCTGGTTTGCATTTGCCGTGTACTTGGCTGATTGTTCCCGAAAACTTCGTGTTGTGGCGAATTCGTGGCGACATACCAAATGAATGAAAACCTTGTCCCGCCCCCAGAATAATGCTCGATCCATAACTTGTTAACTCCTATTGCCGAATTACCAAGCGGTATGCCCATCGCCTATATGACCGACACCGAAATCAGCTGGCCACTTTTGTATTTCCCAGCCAATGCAGCATTTTGAAATGTGATTTCAGGGCCTGTATGAAGGTGACTTTGGAGTAATAGGGCAGATTGTACTCAGCAGCTGTTTTACGAACGATCGGAGCTATCTTACGGTAATGAACATGGCAAATGTCTGGAAACAAGTGGTGTTCGATTTGATAGTTCAAGCCGCCGATCAGCCAAGAAAACACCCTGTTTTTTTCGGAATAGTTACAAGTGGTCATCAATTGGTGGATCATTCGTTCTCCTTCCACCTGGCCAGCACTGTCCATTTTTGGGAAAGTAACATCGGGCATAATATGTGCCGTCTGGAATACCAGAGAAATGCTCAGCCCAGTCACAAAGTGCAAGGCCACAAAAGCGAGCAAGATATGCCCCACACTGAAAGGGGAAAACAGTATCGGCAGAACCAGTATGAAAATATAATACATCACCTTCCATGCGATGATCTTCAGTACGGTATTGCGGTAGATATTTTTCCCTTTGAGCAATCCCATTTTGTAATACCTATTGAGCCGGACAAAGTCCTTGGACGTAACCCATGATAGGGTAGAAAGCCCATAGAAAAACCACGTGTACAAGTGCTGGTAAGAATGCATTGCATTCTTTTTGGCATTAGGAGAAAAGCGAAGAAAGAAAGGCACATTGATATCATCATCCCCTTCATGGATATTGGTAAAGGAATGGTGAAGAACGTTGTGCTGGATTTTCCACACGGTAGCATTTGCTCCGACGAGGTTCAGCGTATAGCCCAACAGCTTGTTGATCGATTTGTTTTTGGAATAGGTGCCATGTATGGCGTCGTGCATGACCCCCATGCCAATTCCTGCCATTCCCAAACCACTTAAAATAAAGCAAAGGTAAAGCTGCCATGTCTGGCTCACTACTCCCAAGATCACCAACAATACTGGTACAAAATAGAGGGAAAGCATGAATAACGTTTTGAGGATCATTTCCAGATTGCCATATCTGGACTTTTGGGTTTGCTTAAAATGAGCATTCACCCGGCTTCTTAGCGTAATGGAGAAATCAGACAGTGCTGATTCCGTAAATCGGATAGTCTTAATATTGAATATAATTAAATGGTAAAATATTTCGTTTCGGTGCAGGCAATGAAAATACCTGTGACTTCAGTTTAGCGCTCTTTTCATTAGAGATGAACCAATTGGTAGAAAAAAGAATTAAAACATATAGAGATAGAATTCTTGGATGACTACTAAGGCTATAAACGTGGGCCATTAAGGCTTGGTAAATGTGTGTAAAATACTTGTTGCTTTTTGGTTAAAGGATAATACCTGAGGCTTGAAAAGGGAAAGCAGCTTACCTGGACAGAAACCAATTCAAGGTGATGTAAGACTTGCCTCTTTATAGTATATCTTCTTGTGAACAGCATTATCTTACCTTATACCAAATATAGGAATTCTAAACGGATAAATTGATAAGGAAAGATGTTAAATCTTGCTAAATTTCCACTCCAAGTGGACGTATCCAATGGCTTGTTTTCTTTTTAACTCTGCCAATTAAATGACTCAATAACAGTTGTAAACGATTAAAAAGCCGGGTTTTTCTTTTGTTTATGATTTAAATCATTACTTTGAAGAAACAAACTATTCTGTTAACACATTCTTCATTATGGACAAAGTGCAGTTACAAAGGGACTTTATGCCCAAAGATCTGGTACTCAAACTTCACCGCGATATCCCCCAATACGATTGGAAGCAGAAGATGAGCGTGCTGGATGATTTTTTTGCCAGTCAGGAAGGTAAGATGGATGCTGACGTGCTCTTTATTAGGAAAAACGAGCAATATGCTTTTTTCTATTGGGAATCGGATCAATATGAGCTTTCCATAAACCATTATGAAAAAGCACTTACACTGCTCAAGCCATCTGATTACCCTTTTTTATATCATATCATCACCTTACAGCTCATTGCCTGCTACCACTATTTAGGTCACTATGATGCGGCACTTGTCTGGTTTGAAACCGCATTGCTGAACTTATCTGAAGAAAACCATTCGTTTCAGCTATTGGCATTGCTGAAAAGTTATGTGGATATCTTAGAAGACACGGGAAGTTCTTTTGACGAAAGACACTTGCCCCTGATCCAGCGGGTGGTCGACGATGCGGGTTTTCCACAGCCTGATGAAAATCCCAAAACAGCCATAAAATCCCTCTCAGCCATGCATTCGGAGTGGAATAAAAAATTATCCATCCTGTACATTGATTCAAATGATGGCAAAATCGATCAGAAAACGGCCCTCCAAGAATATGCAGATACTTGCCCAATTGGCTGGTATCGTGACCATGCCAGGGAGCGGCTCTAGCACCATCAGACTTATCCACATCCTTGGCTCGAAAGAGGTTGATTGCTCATCACCCTGTATAACGGTGTGACGACACCTATGGGCACTTTCTCACTTGGCTCATCCTTCAAACGTTTTACTGGAACTAGCTACTTGATGGTTGATTTCAGCGAGCTCCTCTGCTGTGAGGTATCGCCATTTACCGACTGGCGTATCCAGCTGGACATTCATGATCCGGATGCGCTTTAGCTTGGTGACTTCATATCCCAAATAGGTACACATTCGTCTTATTTGCCTGTTAAGGCCCTGGGTGAGGACTATTTTAAACTTCCGCTTGCCGATTTGATCCACCTTGCACTCCCTTGTGACCGTGTCCAAAATGGGGACCCCATTGGCCATTTTCTGGATAAAGGCAGGGGTGATGGGCTTATCCACCGTGACGATGTACTCCTTCTCATGATGGTTCTTGGCACGCAGGATCTTGTTTACGATATCACCATCGTTGGTGAGAAATATCAACCCTTCACTGGGCTTATCCAGTCTCCCGATGGGAAAAATCCGCTTGGGGTGATTGATATAATCGATGATATTGTCCTTTTCCCTTTTGGTATCTGTCGTACAAACAATACCCACGGGTTTGTGAAAAGCGATATAGATAAAATCCTCTTTTGGCGGTGACACGAGCTTGCCGTTGACACGGACATCGTCACCAGGGCTTACCTTGGTGCCCAGTTCAGGAACTTTGCCATTAATGGTGATCCGGCCTTCCTCCAACAGCTTATCGGCCGCCCTTCTGGAGCAATAGCCGATTTCACTTAAGTATTTATTGATCCTTACCGTGTCCTTTTCCATATATGCCTTGACCATTTGAGCACAAAGTTATGAGATTATTTAAAAAACCGGCTGATGAGGTCGATTGAATAGTCATGGCCAAGAAAGCAAGAGCCTGTTGAAAACTCCCTCTAATCTTTCTCCACTAGCCTAAAAATCAGATCACGCGCCAAAGTGCCGATTGTCTCCACGT
This sequence comes from Echinicola soli, assembly GCF_006575665.1. Taxonomy (NCBI): domain Bacteria; kingdom Pseudomonadati; phylum Bacteroidota; class Cytophagia; order Cytophagales; family Cyclobacteriaceae; genus Echinicola; species Echinicola soli. The sequence goes on along the minus strand of NZ_CP041253.1, from coordinate 1,193,218 downwards.
TGTACCAGACGGCATTGATGTCCATCAGAATCCCATTGGCAATATGGCCGACAGCATAGATGCCCTCACCACCCCTGGGAGAGATCACCTGCATAGTGCGTTCGTTGATGATCGCCCCACCCACCTTGTATGGTTGTATAAATTGACGCTCCATCAAATTGTGGATAAGTGGACTTTCCATCTGATCAAGTGCCGATGAGCTTCCTGTGGCATTGACCAAAAAATCCACAGAGACCAACTTATTCTGATTGGTCTTCACGCTAAACGTATCCTTTTCATGAGAAACAGCATCGCCATCCTCCATAGCACAAACTTCCAATTGGCCCAGATCAAATAGTCGCAGGAGCTTTTTGGCATTGTGCAGCGGCATGGGGTGCCTGTTGATGGCCCAGTCACTGCCAACCCATTTTTTAAACAGCAGCTTTTGGTCCGTTCCCATCCAGCTCCATATAGTGGAGGCATCATACCGCATGGCATCGGCGATATTGAGCAAGGCATCACCGCCCTCTTCAGCGCAGGAAATGTCCCAATGGAGCAGTGCTTTCGCAGAAGATTCCCGAGAAGTATGCTGCAGCCAATCCACTGGATGTCCTTCATAATGCTCCACCTCATCCATCAAAAGCCGTAAAAGGGTCTTTACACGGGGTTTTTTCAACGTTTTACGCTTTATCTTGTGGATATTTTCCAGCGTTAGATAAATACGTTCGTATGCTTTGTTTTCCAATGGCTGAACTCGAGGAAGTTTTCCATCAGGTGAAAAAAGCGTGATTTTTCCCTGGTGGTTGTTATCCACAAGCGTCATGACGGTATCAATGGCACTCAGGCTAGAGCCCAGAACGCCCACATGGGCTTCTGTTGGAATTTTAGTCTTGATCCTGGAAGCTGGCCATGGAAAATCCAAAAACCGCTGATGTTTTCTGAAAGTGGTGAAATTATTTGGTTTGGGTGTCCCTAAGGCCAAAATGACAAAATCACTCATGATGATTTCACCGCTCTCCAGCTTTACCTGATACCGTCCCTTTTGAGTATCAATATCCATTGCATGGTCTTTCAGCACTTGGACTGGAAAGTGTAGTGCTTTAGCGCGTTTCAGGTAAATTTCTGCCTGTTCGGCAATGTAATCACCATAAAAAATCCGAGTGGTATAAGCATTGTCCATGTCGCCAGTACCTTTGACGTTTTGGTTTTTGCGGTGGCCTTGCTTTTTTAGCCAATTGGCAAAGTGTGCCGGCTCATGCGCAAAGATCCCCATCAGGTCCGCTTGGGTATTCAGAATATGACCGGGCTGCGGCGTTCCGAAAGCCAGCCCATATCCCAGTTTATCATCCTTTTCCACAATGGTGACTTGCACCTTTCGTTCCAAACCGGCCGTTGTGACCTGGATAAACAGTTCAATAAAAGCCGAAACGCCATTGGCACCGCCGCCAATAATGGTGATGTTTTTCATGTTTGAAGTTTAAAAGCCAAGCAAGCTCAAGATAGTTAAAATAAAATGACTATCGGTAATTTTACCCGTAGTGGTACCATTCCAAAATGTGATTTGGAAAGTTAAGGAAGTCCCTTGGTGAGACCGGTTTAAGAAAAATGAGCAGGCCGTTAAGAAAATGAATTAGCTCGCGTCGTGGAACAGCGAGATCCATTCATTTTCAGGCCGGAGCAGTTTTCATAAATTAAATTGGGTAACGTATCGTCCTCACTGGAAAACTTGTCCTTCCCAATTTAAAGGGCTCACCACCGGACTGGATTTTCCGCCCTTTTCATCAATGGAAATGCGTAGCATTCATGAAGACCTATTGAAAGCAATTTTACACCTGAATAAAAGAACAGAAACACAATTTATTCAATTATGCTTGGCTACGTGTATGATTGCGGAGACTCATATAAAATAATTTCATAAAGGATAAGTTGTCCTCCTTCAGGAAAGCCCTTATTTTGTGAATTGCTCGCATCTCATGTCTTAAGTCCCGCTATATGAAACGAAAATTACTGATTACACTGTCAATCCTTACGCTGAGCCTTATTGCACATGGCCAAACCAAAAGTCCTGCTGTATTTTTGGGCTATCAACTGGGTGAGCGGTTTACGCCACACCATCGCATTGTGGATTATTTCGAACATGTGGCGGCTCACAATGACAATGTAACGTTGGAATATTATGGTGAGACATTCGAAAAACGCCCCTTGATGGTGGTCTGGGTTTCCGCACAAGACAACATCGACCAACTGGAAAAGATCCGTGTGGATAACTTGCGGCGAACAGGCCTCGAAACCGGCAATCCCAACACCACCATTCCCATCACTTGGCTGAGCTATAATGTTCATGGAAATGAGGCCGTCTCATCTGAAGCAGCCATGAAAACCCTTTGGGCATTGGTGGATCCAGCCAAAAGCGATAACAAAGCTTGGCTCCATAACAATGTGGTCGTCATCGACCCCTGTGTCAATCCCGATGGCCGCGACCGCTATGTCAACTGGTACAATCAAAAGATGAATACCCAGCTCCAGCCAGACATCCAATCTGCAGAACACCAAGAGCCTTGGCCAGGTGGAAGGGCAAACCATTATCTATTTGACCTGAACAGGGACTGGGCTTGGCAGTCGCAGCAGGAATCCCAGCAGCGTATGGCACTTTACCAACGATGGATGCCCAATATCCACTTGGATTTTCATGAACAAGGCATCAATAGCCCCTATTATTTTGCTCCTGCGGCGGTTCCGCTCCATCGTCAGCTAAGTGACTATCAATTGGAATTTCAGGAAACTTTTGGTCGTCGGAATGCTGCTTATTTTGACGAAAATGATTGGTTTTATTTCACCAAGGAAGTGTTTGACCTGCTCTATCCCAGTTATGGCGATACTTACCCGATGTTTAATGGCGCTATCGGCATGACCATCGAGCAAGGGGGATCAGGAGCCGCTGGTATAGGTGTCCATACGGCAGAGCGTGATACGTTGACGCTAAAAGAACGTATCAAGCATCACCACACCACAGGACTCACAGCCATCGAAGTTACTTCAAAGAACGCTTCGCGGCTTTTGAGTGAATTTGAAGCCTACTTTGACCAATCACCCAAAGGAAAGTACAAGAGCTTTGTTATCAAAGGCTACAATTCCGAGGGTCGGATTGCCGGGCTATTGGCACTTCTGGACAAGAATAAAATCAAGTACAGCCAAAGTGGAAAATCCACCAGCCTTCGCGGCTATTCCTACCAAAAAGGAAAGAAGGAGGGTTTTAACCTAGCTAAAGAAGATATCATCATCAATGCCTGGCAACCCAAGTCGGTGCTCACCCAAGTACTCTTCGAACCTGAAGCTCAGCTACAGGATAGTTTGACTTATGATATTACCAGCTGGGCCCTTCCTTATGCTTATGGACTGGAAGCCTATGCTTTGGAAGAAAAGTTGGAAGGAAGTACCCCTTATACACAGCCGGAATTTGTAAATAATGATGTGGATAACTCGGCTCTAGCCTACCTTGTCCCATGGAATGATGCGGAACAAGCCGCTTTTTTAGCGGCATTGCTTCAGGAAGACATCCGTGTCCGGTCTGCAGGCTATCCTTTTACGGTCGATAACAAAGACTATCCCACCGGAAGCCTCATCATTACGCGCGGAGGAAATGAATACGTAAAAGATTTTCATCAAAGCGTCACGCAATTAGCAAACAGGCACAAGATTACCCTTGGTACGGCCAGCACTGGTTTTATGGATAAAGGAAAGGACTTTGGATCTTCTTCTATTAAGGTGATCAAGGCCCCAAAAGTGGCAATTTTCAGCGGAGACGGAGTCTCTTCCCTGAATTTTGGGGAAGTCTGGCATTTTTTTGAGCAGCAGTTGCAGTATCCGATTTCAGTGCTGAATGCCTCGGATGTAAACCACCTGAACCTGGAAAAATACGATGTCCTTATCCTGCCCAGTGGCAGTTATGGTTGGGAAGGAGAGGAAACGGATAATCTCACCAACTGGACCAATGCAGGAGGAAAGCTTATTGCTATAGAAGGAGCCTTGGAGCTATTTGCCAATAAGGAAGGCTTTGGGTTATCCACATTTTTATCGGACGAGCAAAAAGAAGACTTTCTTCAGCAAACGAACCTTGATGAAGACCTAACTTCCCCATACCGAGATAGGGAAAGGCAGACCATATCCAATTTCGCAGCAGGAGCAGTGTTCGAGGTGGACATGGACAGCACCTATTCACTGGGATATGGTACAGGAGGCAAGTACTATACCCTCAAAAATAGCCCCAACCGCTACGCCTTCCTTAATAATGGAATCAATGCTGGAGTTATCCATAGCTTGGATCAGCACAGGGCTGGCTTTATTGGCTACAAAGCCAAAGCCAATATGAAAGAAAGTTTGGTATTCGGTGTGGAAAACAAGGGCAAAGGCCAAGTTATTTACCTTGTGGATAACCCTCTTTTCAGAAGTTTTTGGGAAAACGGGAAACTTATCATGGCCAATGCGGTCTTTTTGGTGGGAAATTGAATCACTTACGAGTAGTGTGGAGGTGATATAGGATAAAGCGAAAACCTGGCTTTACGCCAGTTAAACCCGAAGTTGTTTTGAATGCCACACAGATGACGTTGATTCTTTTTCTGGGCCACTGGAATATTTGAGGGCCACCAAGGCTCCAAGGCGCAAAGAAGGGATCAAGCAATATTTCTGGGGGCGATGAATTTCAAGGTGGTTTAGGAAAGTATATTTTTCTTTCGTTCAGCGCAGGGAGGGGTACTCCATTTATTCAAAAAAAGGTTTAGTGTAAATTTTTGGATAATAATGTAATTGCTGCTAAAATAAAATGCTGTTGATTCGGCTATTGTTTCCAAGGCCGTTGCCCATGGCTATCACGCTCTATCTGATACTAGACATGGCTACTTGGATGCAGACAAGCCTTTAAGGGCTTCCGCCTAACCTGTCCAGCCCTTCCTAAAAAAAAATCAGCGCAAATCTTTTTAATCGGCACTATCTGCGTTCTATTAAATCCACCCCCTCAACTTTTCCACTTGACCCCAAAGAAGCATCGTTCCAGTGATCCCCAAAACTTGATGGCTTGGTAGCTTCCATTGTTAGTGCCCATTGTTTTCGTAGCACAGCTGTCGTAGCAACGGATATTCGGGTACATTTAACAATAAACATTTGCCAGCTCACATTCGTAAACTCACCTATGAGCAAAAAAGACAAGAAAAAACAACAGGAAGAAGCTGCCGAATGGGATTTGAGTGAGGGTTTTGGAGGTATTCCGGAGGATGTGGAATTGACCAAAAACATCGGCTGCGCATCCAACAGCCGTAAAAAGAACAAAAAAAAGGAAGACTGAGCAGTCCTCCTTTTCTATAGCGTTAAGCCGTGATTTAGGCTTCTGATTTTCCGTCAGGATAGAAATGGTTAACGTCCCTTTGAGGAAATGGGATTTCGATGTCATTGGCCTCAAAAGCTTCTTTCATGGCTTCCATATTGTCAAAATATACCGGCCACAGATTGGAAGCATCGGTCCATACACGGATGACCAAGTCCAAAGAACTGTCTCCAAAGCTATTGAAGAATACCACAGGTGCCGGATCTTGGTGCACGCGCTCGTCCTTGGCAAATACACCCAAAATAATTTCTCTGGTCTTCTTCAAATCAGTGCCGTAGGCCACACCAACGTTAAAGTCTGCCCTTCGGGTAGGTTTATTGGACATATTGATTATGTCTGAATTGGCCAGCGCACCATTAGGAATGACGATGTCTTTATTGTCAAAAGAGTGCATTTTGGTATAAAGTATGTCGATGGACTCTACCACACCCAGGTGACCTTGTCCTTCGATGACATCTCCCACCTTAAAAGGCTTAAAGAGCAGGATCAAGACTCCACCGGCAAAATTGGCCAAGGAACCTTGCAGTGCCAAACCAATCGCCAAACCAGCAGCACCTAAGATGGCTACAAAGGAGGTAACATCTATACCGACCGTATAGCCTATGGTCAAGAACAATAATATATAAAGTATACCACTTGCCAAACTCACTAAAAAATTGGTCAAAGATGCATCAGGGTTCCTTTTAGCTATTACTTTCTTTACAGAATTAAGTATAAAATTAATGACCATCTTACCCACAATATAGATAAGAATGGCATAAAGTAGGCTTGGGATAATTTCCCACATGAGCTCCACGCCCTGATCAATCATTGATTGCAAGGTCTCTGCATTAATATTTTCCATAGGTTATAAAATAATTAGTTAAAAACTTAGATTTTATGATTTTTTGATGGCCACAAATAGGTAGCCAAAGGATGATGAAACGTTACGATTGCTTAAATTAAGTGAAATTAGATAAATTTTAAAGAATAAACTGGACAATTGTAGGTAAAAAAATGTTTATGTTGGATAAAATAGGCTTAATATCTCAAATTCAATCTTTTATTAAATATTGAACGATTTAGGCCGCCAGTATGGTTTACAAACTAATAAAGGCCTCACAGACAAAAGGAGGTGATGTGGTAATTCGCTGAATTTAGCGTATTTTTACCCTATTGAATTGCCCAAAAGGACACCAAAAGTATATGTCAACAAAATCAGCAAAAATACTCAAAAGCCATCAGCTGCGTGTGACCAGTTGCCGTAGGGATGTATTGGATACGTTTCTAAATAGGAATATCGCCCTATCCCATTCTGATTTGGAAGAAAAGTTAAAGGAAAATTTTGATCGGGTGACGATCTATAGGACACTCAAGACTTTTTTGGACAGTGACCTTATCCATAAGGTGCTGGATGATACGGGTGTTACCAAATATGCCCTCTGTCACCACGATGCCGCTGAGGAACACCATGACCATGAACATGTGCATTTTAAATGTGATACCTGTGGTCAGACACAATGTATTGATGAGATAGCCCTTCCCGATATCCATTTGCCACAAGGGTTCATCGTGAAGGAAAAAAGTTTACTGGTGCAAGGTACCTGTAATAAATGCAGCAATTAAACTTCTACAGTCGGGGCAGGCTTCTTCGTTTTTGGGCCATCTGAAGGCCATATCACGCCTGGAGGCAAATCGATCTTTGGTGGATTTACGGTTTCTACCCCTCCTTCACCATCGTCGTTGCGATTTTTATTGGGCTTATGCGCTGGTCTGATCATCGTCATGACCAAGTACACGAGCAGGACATATGCCATTCCGAAAACGATCATATCAACTACCATTATGCTCATGCGCCTATGATTATCTGGTTTATGATAATTTACAAGAAAAATTATAATAAGTCAATAGCCTTGGGAGCAAAACGGGGGCAAGCGGAAAAGTTGAGGGCATGAATCCCTTTATTTTAAATTGCTTTCTTTTTTGCCACAAAGTCACCAAGTTTTTTGGGAAACAAAGGAGCAGACTGCACGACACTTCCCAACAAATCTACTTTGTGACTTTGAGTCTTCGTGGCCAAAAAAAGCAGGCCACCTGTTGTTCCGGCAGTTGTGCTGAGGAACCTCGAGCAGTGGGTTTTTAACTCAACACTTGTTAAAGTGCGCGCAGCATAGAGCGTTCGTTCTTTTCTATTAAGTGGAATATCAACGCCAATTGGTCTGTCCCGCCGTTAGGTGGGCTAGCCTGGTAACGAATAAGATACGGTAAACCACAAAGCCCCAAAGCTGTTTTCAAAACACTTCGTGTCATGGCAACTCCGTGGCGACATACCAAATGAATGGGAACCTTCTCCCGCCCCCAGCGGTATTGCTTGATCCCAAAACGGGTCAAGCGGAAAAGTTTGGAGGCCTGGAGCAGGTGTTTTTTTGATGGAACGCTGATTACGCTGATAGGGCTGATTATCTTGCCGCTTCAAGTCTTTCGGGAGGATAGGCTACTACGATTCCTACTGCATATTTCCGATATAAACAGCAAAATTTTTCAAGGCTATTTCCTTATCCATTTGTTAAATACCTCATATCATCAGATATTTGCGGTTCGAAAAACTAGTGTCATGATCGTAAAAACAAAAAAATATAAACTCGAAACAGGAACGTATGTCAAATTGGGATTGAAAAATGTCCTCAGGGAACAGTGGTGGGTGGTCTTGATTGCCATTGCCATTGGCTGTGGGTATTTCTGGATTGCTTCCTGGTGGTGGATCAGCATGGCCTTTGTAGCCTTGTTGCTTTACGTGCTGTTTTGGGTCATCCAATTTGCCGGCGTCAGCCAAATGGAGCAAAACAAGGTGATGTTTGAAAAGCTGGCCTATGAGATCGATAGTCGCCAGATCCTAATGAAGATCAACACCAAGCAGGGCATGCCGATCAACTGGGGAATGATCAAAAAAGCAGAAATCAACAAGGATGCTTTTGTACTCATCATGTCAAAAGCCCAGTTCGTGTACTTGCCATTTAGAATTTTCAACACTGAAAACGAACGGAAATTCATCGAAACCATCCTAAAGCGTAAAGGGCTTATTTAGGCCTAGGCATTTACTTAAACATCGCTTTTATATAGGTAACCACAGGTGGAAACAATGGATTTTGCACCTGTGGTTTTTTATTTCTCCTGAAATATTTTCTATGGTAAAATTGGTGTTTAGCACAAACATTGGTTTTGATATCGGTGCCTGATAGAGAGGAACAAGTTGCCGAAATACTTTTTTCTGGCCATTCCATGCAGGTGACACGATAGCCCTTTTGGAGAAAAAATTGACTCAGGCCAATTTCACCTTTTAGGATAATCTGTAAACGCTCTTCTTCGCTTTCAGCGGGAAAAGCGTCTCCAAACATCTTGAGGAACTTTTGCTTTGTAATAAAGACATAGGTCTGCACATGTGGCATTAAGCTGTTGCTCCGCTCATGATGGTCCTGAAAATTGATGGTACTACCGCACATGGCTACGTCGGGAAAACGGTTCAGCTGCTTTACAAATGCTTTTAGCCAGTTGTTTTCAAAAGGCCCAAAAGCACTCCTGTTCTGGAAGAAAATATAATCTTCTGCGCAGGCAAGCTGCTTCACCTTTCTATAAAGGGTAGCGTAACTGCTAAAGTCACGCCCTTTATTCTCCTTAAAACAGATGTCCTGAAGCTCAATGCTGGGATGTTCGGCAAACATTTTCCTGACCGTGTTTACAAATACGCGATCCATAAACCCAACAGGTTTTACCTTACTGATTGCAATATAGAGCATCACTTTTTCCACACCTGGATCGCTGTGCTTTAAGCGGACAAGGTTAAGGATATCTTTGATGAAAAGCCGATTATCATTGGCTGTGGCATAGCAATGAAAAAATTTGGCCTCTTGATTTTGTTGCATAGGTATTTGCCTTATCAGTCGCCCGGCTCCCCAAAGGGAAACACGCAGTGTTTTATAATCAAGCAAACTACCACTTTTTATATCGCAAAACAAGATTTCATCAGAAGATTATTATTGGTGAAAATTACCAAAAATTTATTCCCCGTGGATAACCTAGTTATCCACGGGGAATAAAGGCTATTGTGAGTTAATAATCAAGTGAATAACCGTTTTCATAGTTATAATGAAGCATCTTGGAAGCCTCTTTGTCCTTCTTTTTAAAAACCTGGTAAGCAGGATCCCATCGAAGCTTTCGCTGTAGTTTATTGGCAATATTGCCCAAGGTGCAGACCGTACAGGTGCTATGGCCGATCTCCACGGGGACAATAGGATCTTTTCGTTTGATCACACTCTCTATAAAGTCAAGATAGTGTGCCGGAGCATTTATCGATGACTTTTCGGCTTCCGGTACTAACAGATTAGGATCAGATGACTTAAATCCACCTCTTGAGACCTGAATCCAGCCTTTGTCACCAATAAAGCGGACACCGCGCGTATTTCCGTCAAAAGGCTCCGCGGTCATGACAATTCCGTTATCATACGTAAAGGTCAGTGGACTATTGTCTTTTTCAGGCGCGATCTCCACCGGGCCATGCCGATCCATGCCTATTCCCCACTGAGCAATGTCAAACATATGGGCGCCCCAGTCAGTCATCAATCCACCACCTGTTTCCCAGTACCATCGCCATGCTCCCCAAATCTGTTCGTTTTGGGCTGGATCCAAGCTGATGGGCGGATTAAGCTCGTGGTTATAATGAACAGGTTTGATCGGCCCGAGCCACAGGTCCCAATTTAGATCTGAAGGTATATTCTCCTCAGGCAAATCAAATGGTTTTGGAGAGGTAGGTTGACCTACGTTGGCCTTGACATGGTGTACTTTTCCGATATGGCCTTTCTGAACCATCCTGACGGCATATTGGAAATTGTTTTCAGAGCGCTGTTGACTGCCCACGGCCAAGACCACACTATTATCACGGACAGCTTTTACCAGTGCCTGACCTTCTTTAATGGTGTAGGTAAGGGGTTTTTCGAGGTATACGTCTTTTTTCGCTTTACAGGCATCGATGGCCATCAATGCATGCCAAAAATCAGGTGTGGCAATGACTACTGCATCTACATCATCCCGCTGGAGCAACTCTTGATACTTTTCATAAACGGGGACGTCGGCGGGCTTCTTGCCATATCGCTCGGACACAGCATATTGAAACCGCTGCCGCTTGACGCCATACACATCACAGCCAGCGATGATTTCTACATTGGGGATGTTCATCATGCCGTTCATGATCCCATAAGACTGTCTGCCCAGTCCGATAAATCCTAATCGGACTTTGCTGATCCCTAGCGGGGAGTTGGTGAGTGTTTGCGGTTTGCCAAAGCCAAGATGGGGCAAAAATGAAAGCCCTGCGGCACTAAGTGCCGAAGCACCTATAAATTTTCTTCTGGAAAGACCAGGCTTGTTTTTCTTTTTCATGGAATATTTCGGGTTTTTATTAGATTTCACAAAATAATACACCCAAAGTAAACCGATACATTGTATTTATCAAGAATAATGAGGAATTCGAGAGATAATCAAAAAGCAGCTTCGATCTCAAACTTGTCAATGGTAAAAAACATCCGCGTACCCATTTCGAAATTTCTCCCAGGTGCGGCCTTGATGCTGATTTGCATGCCCTCATCATCTTCCAGCTTTATGATTTGGTGATCTCCATAAAAAAGGATCCTCGTCACGATGCCACTAAGGGGCTGCTCAGCATTTTTTTTGATTTTGGCATCCTCAGACCGAAAGAGGATTTTTACCTTTTCCGTAAAGCTGGCCGATTCCGGATGCGGGATAAAACCAAAACCCGCATAAAAACCATCCTCGGTAGGTGTGGCCAATAGCTCATTTCGCTTTCCAAAGAAGTTGGCGACGTAGGCATTTGCAGGGTTTTTATAGATTTCCATAGGAGTACCCTCTTGCTGGAGGGTTCCTTTATGAAGAATGGCAATATTATCTGCCAGGGAAAGGGCGTCTTTGGCATGGTGACTGGCGACGATCGCCGTAATTCCAGTAGACTTGACAATGTCCCTGATATCTTCGCTTATTTCGTTTTTGAAACGGGTGTCCAAGCTACGAAAAGGATCATCCAGCAACAGCAGCTTTGGACGTGAAGCCAATGCCCTGGCCAGCGCTGCACGCTGCCGCTGGCCAGAGGAAAGCTGATGTGGATAAGCATTAAAACTATCCTCCAGCCCCGCCAAAGCCAGACTGTCCATGGCTATCTGCCGGGCATTACGGGGCTCGCGGTGCAGTGCTTCCCGTACATTTTCCAATAAAGTCATCTGTGGAAACAAGGCATACTCCTGATAGATCACCCCCACCTCCCGCTGATTGGCCGGGACGGATGACTTCCCGTTCACAATAGTCTGCCCTGAGAATACAATGTTTCCCTTATCAGGATGCTCTAACCCAGCGATCAACTTTAGCAATGTGGTCTTTCCAGATCCATTTTCCCCTACAATGGCCTGTATGCTGCCTTCCTCGATATCCATGTGGATATCTTTTACCGCAAACTGCTTGGTCTGTGGATACTTCTTGCTGATTCCATGGAGCTGGAGTAAACTCATTTTTATATAAGCTTTGGGGTTATAAATGGCCTATTGGGATAAATTTAATGGTATTTCTCTGAATAGTCATCCTAAACCGATGGGAAAACTGATCAGAATTAAACCCAATCGATAAAACTTGGTAATAACGAATCGATATTCTGTACTTGCCAAGGATCATCATGCGGTTAACAAAGAGCATTCTTTTGTCTGTTCAAATAAATGTAACATAATACGGCGCGTCCATCACTAATTGGTAAGTATAGGTACCGAAAGTACTTGACACGAATTTATGTATATTGCTGTAAATCAATGATATAAAAATAATGGATGGACATAGGTGAAATCACTTATCCACATTTCTTAACGCTTCCTTTCGACTGAGATTGGCCAATTCAGTGTTATCCACAAACTGCTTTACCCAATCAGGATTTGTCTTGCTGTATTGGCGGAGGATCCAGCCGATGGCTTTATTGATAAAAAATTCCTTCGAACCCAGCAGCGTGTGGATAATCTCCTGAAGGAGCTCAGTATCCAGTTTATCTTTATAATTGTGCTGAAAGAGCAGGGCGGTTCGTTGCAGCCAGATATTATCCGATGCGAGCCACTTATCCACATAGGGTTTTATTTGCTCAGGATATACCCAAAAATAATTACCCACTAGCTTTACCGCTATAAAATCTACCGTATCCCACCATGATTTATTCACGACCATATACTCCAGCAGGTCAATATCGGCCTTTTCCGGTTTCCGGAAGTACTTCTGCACTAGCTCCTGTGCAAAAAGCTGGAATTCCCTTTCTGGCATATTCCAAAGGATCTCCACCATCTCCGATAATTCTTGCTTATCAGGTAGGGCTGCTTTTTCCAAAAATGGCTTTTGAAGTTTCCTTCTGAAGGGTGTCTTCAGGCCGATAAATTCAAAATGATCCTTCATATATGACTTTTGGCCTTTTGCAATGACATTATTTCCGTGTCGGCGAAATTCATTTTAGAGGGTGCGCAGGTAGACTTTCATCCCTAAAAATAGGAAAAGAATCCATGTATTGATGCGTGATGATTACCAATCTTTTAACCTCATTCGATTTAAAACATCTTAGCTGTCGAAGTGGATCTTTCAGTGCTATTTTAAACCCACAGTAGATTTTCTAATGCATATTGCGGGTTTAATGCCGTTTAGATAGGAGCAGACAGTGACAAAGCTGTCATCTCGCTGCGGCGAGGGAAGCTCTCTCATACAACACAGATTGAAAAGATTCTTTTCCGATCTGTCAGGATCAGGATAGCCTGGCCCGCATGACTATCGGGGACATACGTTAACTACACGGCATTGATTTTAAACCTGAAATTGCTTCAACATCAGCCGGTATGTTTTAGTTTTCGGCTCTACCTGGCGGCGAGACAGGATATACCGTAGCGGTGCTACGCTCATACCTACAAACTAACCGATTTTTTTGAATCTCCGTTGTTCCGATAGCCGTACAATGAACCGGTAGATTTGGAAATGCAAGGCGGACGCAGGACGACAGGCTTTCCCAAAAGCCAAAAGCACGTCTCCGATAGCGGGGTGGGCTATCACGAGCGAGGTGAAACGATCTCAAGCTATTCTTAATGCATGCATGGGGAAATTGCTTTTCTCCGCTATGGCTACCATCACAATGACGCGGATTTATGAGACAGACTGGTAATCTCCACAACAACGCCTATAAACAATGGATCAAGCGGAAAAGTTGGGGGGATTAGGGTTGGTTTCGATAGCACGCAGATGATGCAGATTAATAAGATTTGCGCTGATTTTTTTTATTATAAACGCGATTTAAAATACCGTCATAGCGAGGAAGTATAGCCTGTCCCGAGCTATCGGGAACGTGGCAATCCCGTTTTCAGATACGGGATCGCTTCACTCCGTTCGCGATGACGGATTTATACTGATTTTATAATCTACACATTCCTATTGCTAAATGAAAGAGAAATATGCTTACCAAAACCACCTGGAAATCTCTCATCTTCCAGAAATATTGCTTGGTCCTCAAAATGTGCGAAAAAGGAGGCAAGCGAAAAAGTTGGGGGCATGAATCCCTTTATTTTAACAGGATTTCTTTTTTGTTTTTTTGCCACAAAGATTCTAAGACCCAAAGCTGTTTGTTTTCCATGAAATTTGGAATCCGCCTACAAAACACTTCGTGTCTTGGCGACTTCGTGGCGACATACCAAATGAATATAAATCTTCTCCCGCCCCCAGAAATATTGCTTGATCCTAAACAATCCATTCCGCAGCATAGCTCATAACATTAACAGTGGGTAAAATATATTTCCCCTCATCATACTGATAAGCGACGAATGTCATAGACGAGAAGGTTAGTTCAATAGACCTCTGTCAAAATGCTCCTTTATGGGCCAAAGCCTGCTCAATGTGCGCCAAGTGATGCTTGCAATGCCAGCTATACATACTTGTGGTCACGCCCAAGTTGGTTTCCTTTCGGTGTTCTGGGTGATAAAAAGTCCGGTGCAACTGCTCTTCACTAAGGCTATTGAGCAGAACGGTCCACCGACGATGGATACCAGCAATAATCATCAATGAATCAGAAACATCATCTATTGTGCTATCCGGCAATTCCGCCCAGCGATCCTCATAATACGGTTTGATACTTGGCGTATCTTCTGTCAGGGCTAATTTAAAACGGATAAAACTGTTCATATGACTGTCTGCACAGTGATGCACCAGTTGCTTGATGGTCCATCCGTCGGGACGATGGAGCCAGTTGAGTTCTTCTGTGGTGAGGTTTTCGGTAAGCGATGTGATCTGCTGGGGAAATTGGGCGATATCCCTGATCCAGCTGGACACATCCTCCATGGTGAATTTTAGGTGTTCGTGGTGCTGACCAATGGGATATTTTAATTTTTCAAGTTCTTGAGGGTTCATAGGACACAAATTTTAGGTTTCTCAATCTGTAGAAAAGTAACAGAAGCGGCAAATTTTGAAGAGACTAATTACTTTCCACTTGAAAATACAAATAACAAGCCAATAGCACAGGTTATATGGGAAAAAAGCATTTTTTGCTTCCCAAGCTCATTATACCATAGGCTTTTATCAATATCATAGACTTTCGGGGGACGTTTATTCAATTCTGCATTGAATGGTTCTAAAGGCCACCTTCAAAACTTTTCCACAGTCGTTCAAACTCCCTTTCGAAGGCCCTCACCGTGTGGATATCTTCCAACAAAACGATGTTTTCATAGTTAAATTCAGCAGCTGACCTGGTCCAGTTGTAACTTCCGGTAAGTACCTTTTTCTGGTCAAAGATGGCAAACTTGTGGTGCATGTGGGCAGCACTGTGGTCGGTCAGAACAGAAATGCCAGATTGCCTGATCCGGTCAATATCCGAGCCAAGATCAAAGCATTTTTCATCATCCGTCAATACCCTCACGGCCACATTCCGCTCATGTGAATGGATCAATTCATCCGTAATCTGATTATCGCTAATGGTAAAGACACAGATGTGGATAACGGACTGCGCCAACCTGATTTCTCGGATTATAGCCTCTCTGCAGGCATTTCCAGGGCTGAAAAAGACCTCTGCACTGTAACCTCCTTATAAAGTACATATTTCATTGACGGGTTTGATCGCATAGCTTTGTGGAAAAAGCAAAAGTGATGAACCTAGAAGAAGAAATGGCCGCCCTGGTCGAAGAGTTTAAAACGACCGGTCTAACGCAGAAGACCTTCAGTGCACAAAAGGGGATCGGTTATCCCAAGTTCAATTATTGGTACCGAAAGCTGAGGGATGAACAGTCCCGGGGAGCGACCGGCTTTATGCCTGTCCGTACCCAGGGCAGCAGCCTTTCAGCAGAGACAGTGGAAGTGGTCTATCCGAACGGGGTAAAGCTGCGGGTGCCTGGCGGGGACCTATCGCTGTTGTCGAACCTGATCAAACTCTACTGATGTTTTCACTGGGCTCCCAGCACCAATATTTCCTGTACCGCAGCCCGGTGGACATGCGCAAAGGATTTAATGGGCTTTACGGGATGGTCATCAATGAACTGGACCGGGACCCGGTTTCCGGGGAGGTGTTCGTCTTTGTCAACCGCAACCGCAACCTGATCAAACTCCTGCACTGGGAGAAGGGCGGTTTCGTGGTCTATTATAAACGCCTGGAAAAAGGCACTTTCCTGCTCCCGGAGGAGCGGGACGACGGCGTGTTGGAATGGCCCGAACTGGTGCTGATGGTCGAGGGCATCCAGGTGGACGGCTACCGGCAGCGTCCCCGCTACACCCCCGGTTGATTTTTTTACTGACCGGTGTTCAGCTTTTTGGAGCCGTATGCGCTCCTATTCGCTCCATCAGGTGTTTTTTGAAGTGAAATGGCCGAAACCATCCCTTGAGAGCTTTTTCCACAGGGGATGTGGAAAAAAAGTTCATGGTTTTATAAGCGGGAGGCTTTATTTTCGGGCATGTCAAAGCCACTCGATCAGTTGACCAAAGCCGAACTGCTTGCCCTTTTGGAGCAAAGGGAGCAACAGGTGGCCGACCGTGAGCGGGTGATAGCCGAGAAGGAACGTATCCTGGCCGAGAAAGAAGCTTATGAGAAGCAGCTGTTGGCGATGATCGAGAAGTTCAAGCGCATGTCCTTTGCCCAGAAGCGGGAGCGCTTCGAGGGGAACAAAGACCAGATGGACCTGCCCTTTGAGCCAACCCAAGAGCAGGAGCGGCAACAGCAGGAGGAGTTCTCCCGCAAGGTGGAATACATCCGCAGGAAACGCCCCGCCCATACGGGCAGACAGCCCTTGCCCGACCATCTCCCTACAGAAGAGATCGAGATCCATCCGGAAGGCGATCTTACCGGAATGGAGTGTATCGGCAAGGAAGTGACCGAAGAGCTGGACTATATCCCTGCCCAATATATCCGCAGAAGGTATATCCGTTACAAATATGCACCAAAAGACAAGTACAGCAGTGCCGGGGTAAAGATCGGCCTGTTACCGGAAAGGGCCATCCCGAAGGGCATCCCGGGTTACGGACTGCTCACCGACATCCTTACAAGGAAATACCTGGAACATATGCCGCTGTACCGGCAGGCGCAGCGATTCAAACGGGAAAAGATCCCTATAGCACCCACCACACTTGAGGGATGGGTGAAACAGGGCCTGGAAAAACTCGAGCCCCTGTACGATTGCCTGGTGGCCGACACCAAGGCCATGGGCTATCTTATGGTGGACGAGAGTACCATACGGGTATTGGACGGCGACAAGAAGGGCGCCTGCCATACAGGCTACTATTGGGTGTACCATAATCCCCTGGAAAAAACCGTACTGTTCGATTACCGGCCTACCCGGGGAAAGGAAGCCCCCAGTGCCATCCTGGAAAACTTTAAGGGCTACCTGCAAAGTGACGGGTATGCCGTATATGAACACTACGCCGACAATAAGGAGGTCACCCACCTGGCCTGCTGGGCGCATGCCAGGCGGAAGTACTTTGAGGCCTTGGTGGAGAACAAAAAGCTGGCTTCCGAAGCCCTGGGCTTTATCGGCAAGCTCTACGATGTGGAAAGAAAGGCCAAGAAGCTGAACCTATCTGCCGAAGACCGTAAAAAGCTCCGTTTGGATGAGGCATTGCCGGTGATCAACAAAATGTCCGAATGGATCAAGAAGCAGCTGCCCAAGGCCCTGCCCAAAAGCGAGCTGAGAAAAGCCCTGTTCTACTCGGCAAACAGATGGGCCGAGCTGTCCAACTACCTGTATGACGGGGAACTGGAGATCGACAACAACCCCGTAGAGCGAGAAATCAGATCCATGGTGGTCGGCCGGAAGAACTACCTGTTTGCCGGTTCCCATAAAGCGGCCCAAAGGGCGGCCATGATCTATTCCTTCTTCGGTATCTGTAAGCTACATGACGTGAATCCCCAGCAGTGGCTCGAACATGCGCTGAGAAATATCATGACCATCAACCATAAAAACATCCGGGACTTATACCCACAAAACTTCAACCACACAACACGGGGTTAATAGGGCGGTTACTCTGCACTGGCCTGGGGGCTTTCCTTTTCCTGAAGGATCTTTACCGCTTCATAAAACCAAGCAATCAGGTTTTCGGTGTGGACGTCCGGTGCTTTGGATTGTGCCATCTGAAACAAATCCGACAGCAACACCTGCCGATCATGCGTCGTTAGCGATGTCAAGTATGACTTAATCTCCCGCTTCTCCGACCGCGAGAGCGCATGGTCATCAAGACTTTCTTGGAATTCGGCTATCAAATGTTGAAAACTGGTCATTTAATGAAAAATACTTGAAATGGGAGTAAATTTAAAGCTTAGCAGCATCGTTCCATAGATAAGAGGGAATTGGTTCTTCAAGTTTCCATTTTATATTCATTGGCTTTGAGCCATAATGTTCTGATAGATTTCCTTCTCCAATGAACACATAGCCCATGGTATTATTAAATTCATCTTTTGCTTGTTCTCTAACAAATAATAAAACTCTCTTTTTTTTCGACTTATGATTGACGTAACTCAAACCTTTTCCTTTATCAGGCCTCGCAGAATTTTGAGATTGCCAGTGAAATAAGGATTCGTTTATAGCATAGTCATCATACATTGTAGTTGGTGAAAAGTCCTTTTCTGTTTTTTTCAGATCCACAAACAATAATTCTGAGTTTATATTCGGATTTTCGGCTACCCCTTCTCTATTTGGACTTTTATTATCAAATGTGTTCAATTTGAATGCAGCTAGAATTTGATCTCTTGTATACCTAGCATGCACTTTTAGAGGTTGGATATATGGTAGTTTAATATCTATTTCAAGAAAAGATACTTTATCCTCTAAAATAGTTAAAACTTCAATAATCTCTTTTACTATCACGTTATTTTTTCCAATAGCCTTTATGCTCTCTTCTAACGAATTGAATCCTCCTTCTTTTTGCCAAAAATCATAATGTAACATAGTGCACATTATCTTCTCTACTGGTACTAGTTCATTTAGTGAAATATTGAAGTTCTTTTTAGCTAACTTTAGAAGGAATTTGAAATAAGTAGGTGCAGATGTAGAAAGCCATTTCTTTAGTACGCAACTGACAAAATTCTTTTCATTTACATTATTAAAGCTTTCTAATTTTCCGGCTTCTTCGCATAACCGACTCCAAGCCCCTTTTTTGTATATTACTGCAAGAGGTATATGATGTACCTCTATAAAATTTGATAAGGTCAGTTCTAAGGTAAATTGATGCTCAAATAATTGAATTTTTTCAATGAGCTTTTTTCTTGATGGATTAAATGCTGCCTGTATGTTCTTCAAAATAGATTCCTTTGCCTTTTTTTCGAGAACAATAGAACAGCCTAATGGCAAATGTGGAAAGTTATCTTCAATTTCATTTTTAATAGAACTATGTGACTTCCCGATTAAAGCTCTAAATTTTCCTTCAAAATCATATTCAGGACGAGCATTACCCACGAAATCTAAAACAGTCAAACATTCTTTATCTTTATGCAATCTCAAACCACGACCTAATTGTTGTAAAAAGATAGTCAAACTTTCTGTGGGTCGTAAAAATAGAACCGTATCAATTTCTGGAATATCTACACCTTCATTAAAGATATCTACAACGAATAAATAGTTTATTGAATTAGTCTGAAATTGATTGAAAATTTTTATTCTATTTTCTTTATAACCACTTACTAAATAATTTGATTTTAATCCTGCAAGTGAAAATTTTTCCGCCATATATTTGGCATGCTCTTTTGTGACACAAAAACCTATAGCCTTAACTTGGTGTATATCCGTTACATATTTTTCTAGATTATCAATAATATGACCGACCCGTTTATCATTTCCTGTGTAAACTTTACTCAGCTCACTTGGAATATACTTTCCTCTCCAATTAAGATTTGAAAGATTTGTATTGTCAGATATCCCAAAATATTGGAAAGGGCAAATTAATTTTTTATTTATTGCCTCAGGCAAACGAATTTCAGCAGCTATTTTGTTTGAGAAATCCTTCAAAATATTTGCTCCATCCATCCTTTCAGGAGTTGCTGTCAAACCTAAAAGAATCTGAGGATTAAACTGTTTCAAAATAGAACGGTAGCTCTCAGCAGCAATATGATGAACTTCATCAATGATAATAAAATCATAGTATTCATCTTTTATCTCCCATCCAGGTAGTTGTGTATTTAGAGTTTGGACCGAACCAAACACATGTCTACGATCAGTTGGAAGAATTCCATCTACCCATAATTCACCAAAATTTTGATCCTTTAAAATTTCCTGAAATGTCTTTCTGGCCTTTATTAATATTTCTTTCCGATGAGCTACATATAATAAATTAGCTTTTGGATTCTTTAAAAGGTAAGCTTTGAAATCAAATGCAGACACGACTGTTTTCCCCGTGCCTGTCGCAGCTACAACTAAATTACGGGAACGATGATGAATTTGTCGCTCAACCTGCAGTTTTTCCAGTATTTCTTCTTGAAACTTGTAAGGTCTAATATCAAAATAGCTAGTAATATTCTTAGTGTTTTCACCATTGAATTTCCCTTCCTGAAGAGCAATTTTAAGACGATTGAGATCTTCCTCTTTACGATTGTCGAATACTTCGAAATCAGAGCTTTTCCAGTAGCTTTCAAAAGTTTTCTGAAATTTATCTATTACATGAGGTATTTCTTTTGTGGTAATTTTGATGTTCCATTCCAAGCCTTTAGTTAGGGCAGATTTGGAGAAGTTTGACGACCCAATGTACCCGGTGTGAAAGCCAGTATTTCTTCTAAATAAATATGCTTTAGCGTGTACTCTTTCATTCTTTGTATTGTATGAAACTTTTATACACGTGTTTGGAAGATTGGAAAGTTCTTTGATTGCTTTAAAATCTGTTGCTCCTACGTAAGTAGTCGTAATGATACGAAGTTTGCCCCCGCGCGCAGTAAATACTTTTAGTGCTGGTAATAGAAGCCTCAGACCGCTCCATTTAATAAAAGAAACCAGAAAATCAATTTTATTAGAGGATAAGATTTCTTTATTCAGCTCCCCATCAAGAGGAATATTTTTACCACCTCCTGTAAATAATTCACTATAAATTAAACGAGAGTGAGGTGTGATTTCTCCTAAATGACGATTTATATCAGTAAAATCCGCATCTACCTTAGAAATAATTGCTTTAAGAATCTTCCCTTCTAATTTTAGAAGGTCACTTTCAAAATCAATATCATCTAACTCATCTCGTATAGTAAAGATTAGTCGATTTGCTAGCTTCAATTGTGATTCCAAAGCATTCTCTTTTGGTATAATTACCAATGCCTTTTTCACGATTGAATAAATATATTGAGCTAATAGGCTTGCTGCTTCTGCTTTATCAATAGATTCAGATTTAATGTAAAACTTATCAGCATTAATTTGATCCAGCTTTTCTTGTGTTAATTGATTAATTATAGACTCGTATATTCCTTCTTGCATTAGTTTTGATTTAAAAAGTCTTTAACAATAGGTATATCAGCATCGGCCCAATCCAACCTTAATAAATCTTCTTTTAATAACCATTTGTATGTTTTGTGTTCGGTTAGTTTCAATTTACCTGACTTAATTTTTGCGGTAAATGGAATTAAATTAATAGTAAAATTATCATAAGGGTAAATTACAGCTTTTAACCGCTTTTTTAGCTCTATCATTAGATGAAGTTCTTCCTCAATTTCCCTAACTAAACAGTCTTCAGCAGTTTCATGCAATTCAACTTTTCCACCTGGAAATTCCCACTTAAGGGGCATTTTCATGGTTTCACTTCGCTGAACCGCTAAAATATATTTTCCTTTTTGTATTAATGCACACGACACTGTAATCATAAAAAATATAGTCTATGGATATATTTGTTTTCCAAGATAATACATTCCCAAAAACCCTCCATCTAAAATCTCAAATCTATTGTCTCAAGTCTTCCCTTAACAAACCAATAACCTCCCTTCCCTTCCCAATCCCATAAAAAGCCCTAATTTTGCGGCATGGAAAATTTTGCAGTGATATTTGATATGGACGGGGTGATCTGTCATACCAATCCGTTCCATTCTCAGGCCTTTGACCGGTTTTTTGAAAAACGTGGCATGAAAGCCAGCAAAGAAGAATATGCCGATCATATGTACGGGAAACCTAACAGCTATATTTTCAGCTATTTTCTGAAAAGAGAGGTGACGCCAGAGGAGCTGGTCGATCTGGAAAATGAGAAGGAGGGGCTTTTCCGTGAAATCTATGCCTCACAAGTAACCCCGGTGCCAGGATATATGGAGTTCTTGGCGGGCCTGAAGGAGCAAGGCTTCAGGACGGGTGTAGGCACTTCGGCTCCCCGCGCCAATATGGACCTGATCATCGACACCCTTGGCATTCGCGCCAACATGGAATCACTCATGGCCAGCGAAGATGTCACCACCCACAAACCCCAACCAGAAGTTTACCTCAAATCAGCCGAAAACTTATCCACAAAACCAGCCAATTGTGTGGTTTTCGAGGATTCCTACTCCGGCGTTTCCGCTGGGATCAATGCAGGAATGAAGGTGGTCGGTGTCCTTACCTCGCATACCAAGGAGGAACTGCCGCCATGTGATATTTACATAAAAGACTACAATGAAATCACCTTGGAAAAAGTACAGGAATTGCTACGATAATTTTTAAAAACAATTTTCTGTATATAAAAGATGAAGCCGTGTGGAAAAGTCTGTGAATGGCAGGCTTTTACACGGTTTTTTTATTGCCCCATGGCAGTGATCACCAGCTTTCTTGAACCACCATGGTCTCGAAATTCACCTAAATAGATACCCTGCCAAGTCCCTAGAGCCAGTTTTCCCCCAGAAATGGGAATTGAAACGGAGCAGCCGAACAAGCTGCTTTTGATATGGGCAGGCATATCATCTGGCCCTTCGTAAGTGTGGATAAACCGTGGATAACTTTCGGGAATCATGTCATTAATGAACGTTTCGAAGTCTTTTCGGACTGTTGGGTCGGCATTTTCGTTGATCGTGAGACCAGCAGAAGTGTGTTGGATAAACACCTGTAAAGTGCCTGTTTGGATTTCCCTGATTGCTGGAATAGCAGCCTCCACCTCTCGCGTGATCAGGTGAAAACCTCTTGAATAAGGCCTTAACGTGGTATGCTTCTGGAAGAATTTCATATGTGGAATAGTTTAAAATAATACGGAACGCTGATGCCGCTGATTATTTAGGATTTACGCTGATCTATTTTTCCCCTTCCCCTTTTAGGGGACCGAGGGGGCAATACATCCACAGATTAGCTGAACAAACGCTGATACATCTCATCCAGCTTGGTGACAGGGATTACTTCAATGCCAAATGTGGATAAGTCAACGCCTTTTACGGCATATTTGGAAACGATGATCTTTTTGAAGCCTAGCTTATCTGCTTCGGCAATACGGTTTTCGATGCGGTTGACGGCGCGGATTTCACCGCCCAGCCCCACTTCACCCGCAAAGCACAAGTCTGGTGACACCGGTGTATCTTCATAGGAAGAAAGCAACGCAGCACATACGGCCAAATCCAAGCCCGGATCATCCACGCGCATCCCTCCAGCCACATTCAAGAAAACATCCTGCTGTCCCAAGCGCATTCCGCCGCGTTTCTCCAATACGGCCAAGAGCATGTTCAGCCGTTTGGCATCATGGCCGGTACTGCTTCGCTGCGGAGTGCCATAGGTGGCGGGACTGATCAGCGATTGGATCTCGATCAGCAGTGGGCGGTTTCCCTCCAGCATGGCACCGATGGCCACGCCATTGAGCACTTCCTCTCGCTGGCTCAAGAGGATCTCTGAAGGATTGGCCACGCCACGGAGGCCTTCTGCACGCATTTCATAGATGCCGAGCTCATTGGTAGAGCCAAAACGGTTTTTTGAAGTACGCAGTATCCGGTAAGACAGGTGTCGATCTCCCTCAAATTGCAACACGGTGTCCACCATATGCTCCAGGATCTTTGGTCCGGCGATGGAGCCGTCCTTGGTGATATGGCCAATTAGAAAAACCGGAGTACCGGTTTCTTTGGCAAATTTCATGAGTTCTGCCGTGCATTCCCTTACTTGTGAAACACTTCCTGCGGCGGACTCCACGTGTTTGCTGTGGAGGGTTTGGATAGAGTCGATGACCAACACTTCAGGTTTCACCGTTTCTATCTGCTGGAAAATGGTTTGAGTATTGGTCTCCGAAAGCACGAAGCAGTTGTCTGAATGAAACTGCATTCTGTCCGCCCGCATCTTGATCTGGCTCTCGCTTTCTTCACCGGAGACATACAGCACTTTGGTTTGGTTCAGCACCAGTGCTATCTGCAGCATCAAGGTGGATTTGCCAATGCCCGGCTCACCCCCTATCAGGGTCAGGGAGCCTGGAACGATTCCTCCTCCCAAAACACGGTCCAATTCAGGATCCTGCGTGACCAAACGAGGATGCTCTTCGTAGTTGATCTCTTGTAATTTTCTGGGCGAATTGCTGCGTTTTGTTTTTTCAGCACCCTGTTTCCAGCTTCCACGGCCTGTTTCTTCTTTGTGGATAACCTCTTCCACATAGGTGTTCCACTCTCCACAGGCGGGACACTTGCCCGCCCACTTAGGACTTTGGGCACCGCAGTTTTGGCAGAAATAAGCCGTCTTTATTTTTGGCATGTTGATATGATAATTAACACGTGTTTGTGGAAAATTTCCTATTGAAGATGATGTCCACGAATTTCACTTATTAACACGAAATAAATTGGTGAAAAGCTGGCATCGCAACCTGAAAACAAAGTCAGATGAACAGGATTACAAATCTTCCAAAATTTCTATTCTATAGTTTTCCAATCCCTTTAGTGTGCTTCCAACCAATCCTTGCCGACACCGACTTCCACCTGCATGGGTACTTCGATCTCTAAGGCTTTGGTCATGAGTTTTGGAATTTCTTTCTTGAGTAGATCCACCTCATCCTTGTGGGCGTCGAATACCAGTTCGTCGTGTACCTGTAGGATCATCTTGGACTTCAGCTGTTTTTCCTGCATCCACTTATGCACATGGATCATGGCTACCTTTATCATATCAGCAGCACTTCCCTGGATGGGGGCATTGATAGCGTTTCGCTCGGAATAGCCGCGCATAGTGGCGTTTCGGCTGTTGATATCCCTGAGATAGCGTCGACGGCCAAGGATGGTTTCCACATATTCGTTTTTGCGGGCCTTCTCGATGCAATCATTCATGTATTGACTCACAGCGGGAAATTCTTTGAAATAGGCATCGATGATTTCCTTGGCTTCACCCCTTGGTATGTTAAGGCGCTGTGACAGTCCAAAAGCAGAAATCCCGTAGATGATGCCAAAGTTGGCTGTTTTGGCCTTTCGACGCATATCACTTGTCACTTCATCCAAAGGCACCTGGAAGATCTTGGCCGCAGTGGTGCTGTGGATATCCCGTCCTTCTTTAAATGCCTCAATCATGGATTCGTCTTGCGAAAAAGCCGCCATGATACGCAGTTCGATCTGGCTGTAATCTGCTGCCAAGATCACATGGTCCTCATCCCTCGGTACAAAAGCCTTTCGGATCTCCCTGCCTCGTTCGGTACGAATGGGAATATTCTGTAGGTTTGGATTAATGGAGGATAGTCTCCCGGTGGCTGCAACCACCTGATTATAAGTAGTATGTATTCTGTTGGTTTTAGGATTGATCAAAGTAGGTAAGGTGTCCACATAGGTGTTTTTCAACTTCACCAATTCCCGATAATCTAGGATGGCCTGGGCAATTTCATGCTTTGGAGCCAACTTGGAGAGCACTTCTTCACCTGTCGCAAATTGGCCCGTTTTGGTTTTCTTGGCTTTTGGATCCAGCTCCATCTTCACGAAGAGCACCTCGCCCAATTGCTTTGGAGAAGCCAGGTTAAATTTAACCCCTGCCAATTCATAAACACGGGCTTCTATCTGGATAATGTCTTTCTCCAAGGCTGTGGATAACTCGGCCAAACTGTCTTTATCGATCTTTACACCCTCATATTCCATGGCCGTCAGCACTGGGATCAGTGGGGTCTCCACTTCATAAAAGAGTTTCTCCAAACCACGTTCTTTTAGGTCAGGATTCAGTTTTTGCGCCAGCTGCAAGGTAATGTCAGCATCCTCTGAAGCGTATTCCACCACTTTATCCACATCGGCATCACGCATATTGCCTTGGGATTTTCCTTTCTTGCCAATAAGTGTTTCGATGGACACTGGCCGGTAATTCAAATAATGTTCCGCCAGCCAGTCCATATTGTGCTTACCTTCTGGTTCGATCAGGTAATGGGCCAGCATGGTATCATAAAGTTTGCCCTTCAGCCCAATGCCGTAGTTCTTAAGCACCAACGCATCATATTTTAGGTTTTGCCCAATCTTGGTGATGGCTTCATTTTCAAAAACACCCCGCAGTGGTTCCAGGAGCTTTTTGGTCTCTTCCTGGTCTGCGGGAACTGGAATGTAAAATGCTTCACCCGCCAAGTAGGCAAAGGACAAGCCTACCAGCTCGGCTTTATTAGGATCCAGATCTGTCGTTTCGGTATCAAAACAAAGTTCATCCTGTATTTCCAGGTAGTCCACGAGCTCTTTGATCGCTTCCAGTCCTTCCACCTTGTGATAGGAATGCACCATGGAAGCCACTGAGTTCGTCTGTTCCGGTGTCGGCATTGGGTTGATTTCTTCTATTTCCTCTTCCTCCTCCGCTTGGTCCTCTGGTCCGGTAAACAGGCCCAATTGTTCATTGACTTTTACCGCCGGCTTTTTCATCTTCTCGCCAAATACCCGTTGCGTCAATGTCCTAAACTCCATTTCTGCAAAAAGTGCCTTGAGCTTTTCTTCGTCAGGCCCGTCATATTCCAGGTCCTTGGGATTAAATTCGATAGGAACATCCTGTTTGATCGTGGCAAGTTCTTTGGAAAGCAGGCCTTGCTGGCCAAAGTTTTCCACATTTTCCTTTTGCTTGCCTTTTAGGTCATCGACATGCTCTAATAAGCCTTCTATGGTGCCATAGGCTTTTAGCAGCTTCTTGGCTGTTTTTTCGCCTATTCCCGGGATTCCTGGAATGTTATCCACAGCATCTCCCATCAAGCCAAGAATATCCCGAACCTGATCTGGATCTTCGATTTCCCACTTGGCACATACTTCCTTCGGCCCCATCACATCCACTGCATTTCCCATAAAAGCGGGCTTGTACAGGAAGATGTGCTCTTCCACCAGCTGGCCGTAATCCTTGTCAGGTGTCATCATGTACACCTCAAAATCTTTATATTCGGCCTTCTTGGCTATCGTCCCGATAATGTCATCCGCTTCATAACCATCCAGTTCCAAGATGGGGATGTTAAAACCATCCACAATTTGCTTTACCCAGGGAATACCGACAGTAATATCTTCTGGCTGCTCTTGCCGGTTGGCTTTATAGGCTTCAAACTGCTCGTGGCGAAATGTCGGTGCAGCCGTATCAAAAGCCACGGCAACATGGCTGGGCGCTTGCTTTTCGATCACCTCCAAAAGTGTATTGGTGAAGCCAAGCATTATGCCGGTATTGAGGCCCTTGGAATTGATCCTTGGGTTTTTGCTAAATGCAAAATGGGCCCGGTAAATTAGGGCCATGGCGTCTAAAAGAAAGAGTTTTTTCTTGTCGGAACTGGGCATGGGTTTAATCTGCTTAGTATGTATGAATTAGCCTGCTTGCCATTCTTTTGGCCAGTACAGGGAAGGCTAAATTACAAATTATAATGGAAAGGAAACGCAGTCTTTACCGAGTTAATTGGTAATCTCAGCCATATACAATTTTCAACTAAACCTCTTTGTGCTTTAGCGCCTGTGGCGCTAACAAAGGAAGACACCAAGGCGCGAAGCCACCAAAGGCATTTGCAGCTATCCACATGGATCGGCTTTTAGCGTGAATTTGTGGGCTTTGCTTATGGCAACTTTGCATTTCCAAATCCTCCGAAAACCTGCAAAAAACATATCAGCGAGAACCTTCCCAATCTGCGTCACCTGCGTGCTATCCAATAACGACCCTGCATAGCCCCCAATTTTTCGGCTTGATCCATAAATAGTAAACCTGGTTAAGAAATTATAAAAAATGGTATTAACCACCAGGGCAATCGCTTTTAGATGAGCGACTGCGTATTCCACTAGCTACGCCATTCTAACAATGCCTATGTGCCCGATATCCTCCACCGGGGCAGGCTATTCCGATCCCGATACATCGGGAAGAAATCTCTTATTTAAAAGCATTGGCATATGAGTAAAGAATTTACTTTCGAACGAAATTTGTCAAAATCTACCCCTAAATCCCCTAAAGGGGACTTTCTGATCACTTCTTCAGAGGACAGGGTAGATTTAGGAAATCCAAAAAATCTTTTCTCTTTCCGTTTAAACCTACTTTTCAGCGTATGTGAAATTTAGTCGGTCGACAGTAATTTAAAATTGAGATCCCTCCTCAAGTCGGGATGACAACGAATTAGAAATTGTGATTTATACAACATTTTTTTCAAAGCGATCTCCCTGTATTAACCACAAAAAGCCGCGATAAAGCGGCTTTTCTGTACCAGGAGCGGGACTTGAATCTACCTGGCTTTCATAGCCAATACGTTCTATTTGGTGTTTGTAAAGATCTTACGGGCATGCATGCTATTCAGTTTGGCCATCTAGACAGGCCCGCACGTCCTAAAGGATTTTACCTCTTAAATAGCGCTTACCATTCCGAGTTTTAAGATATTTCTCATGTTGGCGAGCCTCAGCCCGCGTAGCAAAATCTTTAGTATATATCATTAGGAAAGGCCTATAGGGTTTAGTAGTTCGTTCGTAACCGGAATTGTGTCTATTGATCCGGTTTTCTATGTTTGATGTCATCCCGACATAAATGTAATTCCTGATTTTACTTGAGATTGCATAAACAGTAAACATGGCTGAGAAAATACAAAAAATGATATTAACCACAAAAAGCCGCGATAAAGCGGCTTTTCTGTACCAGGAGCGGGACTTGAATCTACCTGGCTTTCATAAGCCAATACGTTCTATTTGGTGTTTGTAAAGATCTTACGGGCATGCATGCTATTCAGTTTGGCCATCTAGACAGGCCCGCACGTCCTAAAGGATTTTACCTCTTAAATAGCGCTTACCATTCCGAGTTTTAAGATATTTCTCATGTTGGCGAGCCTCAGCCCGCGTAGCAAAATCTTTAGTATATATCATTAGGAAAGGCCTATAGGGTTTAGTAGTTCGTTCGTAACCGGAATTGTGTCTATTGATCCGGTTTTCTATGTTTGATGTCATCCCGACATAAATGTAATTCCTGATTTTACTTGAGATTGCATAAACAGTAAACATGGCTGAGAAAATACAAAAAATGATATTAACCACAAAAAGCCGCAATAAAGCGGCTTTTCTGTACCAGGAGCGGGACTTGAACCCGCACGTCCTAATGGACACAAGATTTTAAGTCTTGCGTGTCTACCAATTCCACCATCCCGGCTTCTTCTATTGGCATAGAAGTAATGTGCATTCTTGTTTGAGTGTTTGAGCTTATAAAATATGCCCAGAAACAAGAAAGCCCTTTCGTTTAAGGGCTCTTGAGAGCGAAAGACGAGATTCGAACTCGCGACCCCGACCTTGGCAAGGTCGTGCTCTACCAGCTGAGCTACTTTCGCTTGTGATGAAATCGTGACGTTGACCGTTTTATCTCCGTCATTGTGAGTGCAAATGTACGCAGCTTTTTTAAAACCACAAATATCACACTCAATATTTTTTTAGATTTCTCCCCTTGTTTCGCTACCCTGCTGATTTTCAAGGAGATTTTTTAGTCCAGTTTTTTCTTGATTTCATTGAGTTTTAGCAAGGCCTCGACCGGAGAGATGGTGTTGATGTCTATGCTGTCCAATAGTTCCTGCGCTTCTTTAAATTTTGGGTCGATCTCAAAAAGGCTCAGCTGGAAGTTGTTTTTAGGTACATCCTTCATCTTTTCCTTTTGCTGGTTCATGTCCTTGTCTTTCTCCAAATGTCCCATGATCTCTGCGGCACGGAGGACTACAGGGTTTGGCATACCGGCCATCTGTGCCACGTGGATCCCAAAGCTGTGCTCGCTGCCTCCCTCCTTCAATTTACGCATAAAGATCACTTTATCGGCGACCTCTTTTACGGAAACGTTGAAGTTTTTCACCTTTGGGAAATCCTCTGCCAGCTGGTTAAGTTCATGATAGTGTGTGGCAAAGAGTGTTTTGGCATTGAACTTAGGGTGGTTGTGCAGGAACTCTACGATGGACCAGGCAATGGAAATTCCATCATAGGTGGAGGTACCACGGCCGATTTCATCCATAAGCACCAAGCTGCGGTCGGAGAGGTTGTTCAGAATGCTGGCCGTTTCGGTCATTTCTACCATAAAGGTGGACTCACCCTTAGAAAGGTTATCCGAAGCCCCTACCCGTGTAAACACCTTATCGATAATGCCAATTCGTGCATACGAAGCGGGCACAAAGCTCCCCATCTGTGCCATCAGCACGATAAGCGCCGTCTGGCGAAGCAATGCCGACTTACCGGCCATATTGGGGCCAGTGATGATGATGATCTGTTGGGTGCTATTGTCCAGGTAGATGTCATTGGGTACATAATCTTCACCAATGGGAAGTTGCTTTTCGATCACGGGATGGCGGCCATCTTTGATCTCCAGGCTATCTGTATCCGACACTTTTGGACGGCAGTAGCCGTTTTGGGCTGCGATGACTGCAAAAGAGAGCAGGCAATCGACGGTGGCTAAGATCCGGGCGTTTTCCTGGATCTGGGTGACATATTCCCCGGCACTTTGCACAAGCAAGTTAAAATATTTGTGTTCCAGCACGACGAGCTTTTCCTCCGCATAGAGGATTTTATCTTCATATTCTTTTAGCTCTTCGGTGATGTATCTTTCTGCATTGACCAAGGTCTGCTTTCTGATCCATTCGGTAGGTACCTTGTCCTTATGGGTATTGGAGACTTCAAGGTAATAACCAAAGACTTTGTTATAAGCAATTTTCAAAGAGCTGATACCTGTACGTTGGATTTCACGTTGCTGGATCTGCACCAGGTAATCCTTTCCGGAAGTGGACAATTTGCGGTACTCGTCCAGTTCAGCGTCCACCCCGTCACAGATGATATTGCCCTGATGGGTCAGCATGGGGGCATCTTCCTTGAGTTCTTTGTCGATCTTTTCCAGAAGGAATTCGCAAGCGTTGATCTGGTCACCAAGTTTTTTGAGGGAAGGGTTCTTTTGCTTTTTAAGCAGGTCCCTGATGGGCAATGAACTTTTAAGGGCTTTCTTCAGCTGGTTCATTTCCCGTGGATTGATCCTGCCTACGGCCACTTTAGAGATCAGCCTTTCCAGGTCTCCGATGTGCTTCAGGTGACTGAGGATTTCTTCGGCCAGCTCCTGCTCAGCATGGAAATGGTCGACGACTTTTAGCCGCTCTTCGATAGGGGCTTTTTCCTTTAGGGGCAGTACCATCCATTTTTTCATCATCCGTGAGCCCATCGGGGTTACCGTTTGGTCCAGGATTTGGATCAAGGGCACTCCACCCTCCTGCTGTGAATAAACCAGCTCTAGGTTTCGAATGGTGAATTTGTCCAGCCAGACAAATTTCTCCTCGGCAATCCGGGAAATCGCAGCAATGTGTTTTACTTCTTTGTGTTCGGTTTCCTCCAGGTAGTAAAGAATGGCACCAGCTGCGATGATGCCCTGTTCTAAGTTTTCGATGCCAAAGCCCTTCAGATTGGCTGTCTGGAAGTGCTCGGTCAGCTTTTCATAAGTGTAATCATATTGAAATACCCAGTCTTCACAGTGGAATGTCGTATAATCGTCCTTCAGCAATTCTGTAGCCCTGCCCTTATCGGCCTTGGAGTAAATGATTTCGGAAGGGCTGAAACTTTGTAGGAGTTTTTCGATGTACGACGCATTGCCCTCGGCACACATAAATTCCCCTGTGGACAGGTCCAGAAAAGCAATGCCTAAACTTTGCTTGTTAAAATATACCGATGCCAGGTAATTGTTTCGACGTTTGTCGAGGACATTGTCGTTAAATGACAGTCCAGGCGTGACCAGTTCGGTAACGCCCCTTTTGACGATGCCCTTGACATCTTTTGGGTCTTCCAGCTGGTCACAGATGGCCACACGATTTCCGGCTCGGACCAGCTTGGGCAGGTAGCTGTCCAGTGAATGGTGTGGAAAACCCGCCAATTCGATATGACTGGCGGCACCATTGGCGCGCTTGGTGAGGACGATGTCCAAGACCTTGCTGGCTTTGACGGCATCCTCCCCAAATGTCTCGTAGAAATCCCCCACCCTGAACAGTAATAAGGCACCTGGATGTTTGGCTTTGATGCTGTTATACTGTTTCATCAAGGGCGTTTCCTTCGCTGCTTTTGCCTTTGCTTTGGCCATCTTTTACCGGATTTTAAATCTTTCGTGTTAATTTTGGTAATTATTCAAAGGCTGAAATTAATCGATTCAAGAAGGTAAACAAAAACCGAATGAAAAAATTAAGCATGGATGAGCTTAACCGCCTGTCCGTCGACGAGTTTAAATCATCCGATAAAATTCCCCTGGTCATTGTCCTGGACAATATCCGTAGCCTGAACAATGTGGGATCGGCATTTCGGACTTCGGATGCCTTTAGGATTCAGAAAATCTATCTCTGCGGTATCACCGGCACCCCGCCGCATCGCGACATCCAGAAGACTGCCCTCGGCGCCACCGATTCCGTGGAGTGGGAGTATGTCGGGAGCACCTTGGATGCCATAGCCGATTTAAAGCAACAAAACTTTACCATCTGTTCACTGGAACAAGTGGATAACAGTACCAAGCTGAATGCGTTCGGCCCGATAGAGGACAGTAAATACGCATTGGTATTCGGCAATGAGGTCTTTGGCGTGGAGGAAGAAGTCATCTTGGCCAGTGACCATGTCCTGGAAATCCCCCAGATGGGCACCAAACATTCCCTGAACATCTCGGTGAGCATGGGCATTGCTATTTGGGATTTTGTGTCTAAGCTAGGGGTTTGGGACAGTGATCAGGATAATGTCAAGTAGATGGCATTGACCGTTTTGTGTCAAGGATCATGGTGAGCATATAGAAAATATCTATCCAGTTTAGGGCTGCCCACACCCTTTGGGGCAATATATATATGCCGTTCCTAAGGAACTAACTGTCCCGTGGTACTCTACACCTTCACTTTCTACGGTGGCCTCCGTTAGGATTGTCCTTAAATGATTCAAAGGATATCTGATCAAAAGTGCCATCGTCACGTAGGATACCTAAACCCTTGGATGCTTGGTAAATAATGATAAAAACCATTACTTTATTCTAAAGAATTTTCAACTAATCTTATTTTTATGAACAAGCTATTTTTTATCGCTTTACTGTTTATGATTTTTTCCTGTTCCCAAAAAGACAGGGATTCAGAAGTAGCCGAAAAAGGAATTTCGCATGATAGAAAATTTGACCTGAATATAACAGATACCATAGTGGTGGATTCAGGAGATGATTTTATAATGTTAGGTAACAATTCGAGCAGCCCTTCCTCTATTAGTGGCGATCTCAAATACTTTTACAGTTACGATCACGTCCGAGACCGCATTGATGAGGTAGACCTTGATCAGATGCAACTGAAAGGACGGATTCGTCTAGAAGAAAATGGCCCAAATGGAACAGGAGCCCGGATTGGTTACATTTCAAGTTGTGGGAATGGTAATATGTTGATCAACGATTCGGATGATCATATTAAACTTTTCGATCCATCAGGAGAAAAACTGTATGCGTTACAGTTGGATAACAAAAACTTAAAGGGGGCTATTTTGGAAGGAAACGAAGCCATAAGCACAAAAGGCGTTATGTATGATGAAGACACCTATTATTCCTACTACCATAATATAGAAGGCGCCAAGGAGCCTTTAGGAATCGCCAAGTTAAATGTGTCAACTGGGCAGTTTGATAAAACTCCCATTCCAGAATTGGGGAGGATAAAAGCGTTCAGCGTATCGTTAAATCAAAATGGTAACAAAATGAGTGTAGGCAACAGTTTTTACTTCCAATTGGTTGGGGATAAGATTTTGATGTCCAATAGCGCAATCAATGAACTGTTTGTGTACCAGGTTGAAAAAGAGGCAGTATCCCATGTTAGCTATAAGAGTCAGTTCACTCCAAATCAGCAAATCGAGCCTGAAAAGAAGAGGACGAAGGATTTGGAAGAATTTAACACACTCTACCTGGAAATGTTAAATTCTGTTTCTTTTCAAAAGCCGGTTTTCGATGCCAAGCGCCAGCACTTCTATCGGTTTTCGATCGCTTCTCAAGATGGAAAAGTAATTCGAGTCATTACTGTTTTTGATAGAGACTTCAAGCAAATTGGGGAAAACCTTATTCAGGATTTTATCCCCAATATCAGCCATGCAAACGATGGAAAAATCCATTGGAAGACCGCAATTGGTGATGAGTTGGCTTTTATTCGCGGAGAGGTAGCTGAAAAAAGGTGAATTTTTGATAAATTGATCCCTTCGTAATCCTCACGAAACAATAATTTTAGAAATGTAACATTTAAAGAAATTGATAGGATGAACAAGCTATTTTTTGTTGCGATACCATTTTTGATTTTAGCTTGCTC
This sequence comes from Echinicola soli, assembly GCF_006575665.1. NCBI lineage: Bacteria > Pseudomonadati > Bacteroidota > Cytophagia > Cytophagales > Cyclobacteriaceae > Echinicola > Echinicola soli. Next base: position 1,158,729 of record NZ_CP041253.1, on the reverse strand, counting down.
TCAGAAACACAAATCTGAGACGGTAGCATCAGGTAATGAAATAATTTCAGATCGAGAATTCACTATGGAAATCGTGGATACTGTCCTAGTGGATCCCGGGGAGGAAATTATCTATACCCAATATGGATTGTACAGGGCTGATTGGAGCAGTGATCTTTCAAAGCTGTATAACTATAATGGCCATGATAATTCCATTGAAGTAATCGATCTCGACGATTTGTCACTACAGGAAAAATTTCAACTGGAAAAAGAGGGGCCTAATGGCACTGAAGATCATATCCAGAGTTTTGATTTTTTCAGAGGGAAATTTTTACTTTCGACATTTAATAAAATCAATGCATTTGGCAGTACTTCCCAACGAATTTTTCAGATAAACATAGATGAACTGGAATTTTCGGGAGATTCACTGGAGCAGGATATATACCCTAAGACCAGGGGAATGATGGATCCCTCGGGACAATACTTTCTGGTGTTGTATGAGGCGGCATTCGGAGACCCTCGTGGGTTGGCGTCATCGATGTCCAGAATAAATCCCTTAATAGGATTCCCATTTCGGGATTGGATGAAATGAAAAAGTTTCGGGTTTTTCACAAAACCGAATACGGTAGTTCCGCCTCTTACCCAGGAGTGGATATCGCCATGCAGGATGATAGCTTAATGATTGCTCCCAAAGGAATTAATGCAGTTTATATATATGATTTGTCAGCAGATAGCCTATCAAGCTACCATTTTCATAGTGAAATCACACCTGATAGGCAAACGGATAATCCAAAATCGGAGGTGTCCTCTCAGGAAGAATTTAGAGAAATATCCAAGAAAAGAACGATGGAAGTCCGTTTCGAAATGCCGCTATTTGATCCTGAAAACGAGTTGTATTATCGGTTTACCAAAGGAGTGGCCCGGGAGGTGGGAGATGGTGAATTGGAAGCAGACTATGTCTTAACAGTTTTTGACCATAAAATGAATCCACTTTTTGAAACCAAAGACATACCGCTTAACAGGCATCCTGGAAAGTGCTTTGTGAAAAATGGCTTGATTTATATATTTCAAAATGTAAATGATGAAATGGGATTTGTACGTTTTAAAATAAAAGAAGAATAAGCTGGGCACTTTTTTTGCTCTTTCTAATTATATAAACCAGACCAAGTAATTTTATGATATTCAGATCGATAGTCCTTTTTTTTCTCGGCATGTTGCCTTTGGTGGTATCCGCCCAGGACCGCGTAGTGGTAAACGACCCCAGCATCCAGTTTAGCTACGTCAAACCGAGTGGCTGGGAAGTAAAGGATGATGGCTATACTTATGAGGTCCACGTTCCCAGTATAGATGGGGCGTATGTATCGTTCACGTATGTGCAGCGGCCCCAAGGAGATGATTATATAGAATCCCTCGGTGATAAGCCGGCTTTTAAGGAGGATTTCGATTTTGAGCTGATGTACAATGTGGCCGATGGCGTGGAGGGCTTCGAAGTGATCGAGCAGGGAAAGACCCAAATAGACGGAACCACGGCCCTCTGGGCACAATTCCAGTCCCTAAACGACGGGCAAAAATCAGTCAATTACTTTTATATGTACCCTAAGCTGGGCCAAAACTTCAAAATAACCACCACAGTCCCTGCCCTTTCTGCTGACACTATCCAAAAGGAATTTGAAGAAATGATCCAAACCTTTGAAGCCAAGAAGAGGTAGGTTATAAGCCTTGGTTCGATTAGTAAAATCAGCAGTCAGAAGACATTCTACATAGCTTCGCGGTATCTACGGTAAATAATGTCTATTTCCAATTGTCAGGGACATTACCCTTGTCTATCCTCCTAAATTGCGCCTTTTTTAATACATTTGAAGGCCATGACAGCAGTGACGGTAAAAAGCAAGTTTATATTAGCGAAAGCATTTCTACGCTACTTGACGTGGAAAAAGATAGTAAATGTATTTTTATTATACGGTTCTTTTCATTGGTCCAGGCTGGTGAAGGTACCCCATATGCGTGGACTTCCGACAGCCCTGTCCGTAGAGCCTACTACAGGCTGCAATCTGCGGTGCCCAGAGTGCCCTTCCGGGCTGAGAAGCTTTACGCGGCCAACTGGAATGTTGGACAAATCACTGTACCAAAAGATCATCCGGGAAAGTGCTGGCCATCTCTCTTACCTTCATCTTTATTTTCAGGGGGAGCCTTTTTTGCATCCCGCACTGTTGGAGTTGGTGAAGTATGCCGATGATCGGAAGATTTTTACAGCTACCTCCACTAATGCCCATTTTCTCAATAGCAAGACCGTTCCCAAAGTGCTCGCTTCTGGGCTGAAGCAACTCATCGTGTCGGTGGATGGTGCATCGCAGGGCGTCTATGAGCAGTACCGCATTGGGGGAAACCTGGAGCGTGTGAAGGTGGGGATCGAATTGCTTATTGCGGAGCGGAATGCTGCCGGAAAGCAATTTCCCCAAGTGATCTTCCAGTTTCTGGTCACGGGAAAAAATGAACATGAGCTTCCCGCCATCAAGGAAATGGCCGGCGCTCTCCAAGTGGATGAGCTCCAGCTCAAAACAGCCCAAATTTATGAATATGAAAATGGTTCTGAATTGATCCCCAAGAACCTCAGATACTCCAGGTACTTGCCCCAGCAAAATGGTAAATGGAAGCTAAAAAAGCCCATCCGCAACAAATGCTGGCGAATGTGGCAAGGAACCGTGGTGACTTGGGATGGCGATGTGGTGCCTTGCTGCTTTGATAAGGATGCCAGCCATAAAATGGGCAATCTGGCCACACATGGATTTAGCCATATTTGGCAGACGGCAAAGTACCAAACCTTTAGAAAGCAATTGTTACGAGATAGGAGTCAAATTGAGATTTGCAAAAATTGTTCGGAGTAACCAATTTTTTTGAAGATAGGGTTAGTAAAGAAAAGGCAATGAAGCTGGTAACTAGGCTTTTTCCGTAATCAATTTTAATCCTGTGATTAGCATAGGAATTTTATAATATGATCTTGTAAAAACACCAAAGAAAAAGTACTTTTTAAATCCAATGATATCGTCATTATATTAAATTATTTCAAATTTGTAGTTTTATTTAAAGGTGGTAATCACCAGTTTTTCTTAATAAATGTTAATTTTTGGTAAAAAATTAATAAAATCTATTATATCTTTCAATTGGATAATTGATGCCAACAACTATAGTTTTTATGATTATCCGATAAAAACAACATTAAATATTTAAAATCAATCGCATGAGGAAAAGTTTACTAAGTCTTATCTTAGCCCTCTTTACTATTTCCTCGGTTTGGGCGCAAAGCCGGACCGTAACGGGGAAAGTAACTTCCGAAGAGGAGCCGAATGGAATGCCAGGCGTAAACGTGCTGGTAAAAGGAACCACAGTGGGTGGCATCACCGACTTGGATGGTGTGTACACCATAGAGGTACCTGAAGGAAAAAATACCTTGGTAGTTAGCTTTATTGGCTATAGCAGCCAAGAAATTAACATTGGCAACCAAAGCACTGTCAATGTCACCTTGATGCCAGACACCCAAAACCTGGAAGAGGTGATCGTTGTGGCATATGGATCAGCTGAAAAGGGCAATTTTGCCGGCTCGGCAGTAGCCATCAAAGAAGCCCAAATTGCGAATCGTCCCATCAACAGTGTGACCAACGTACTGGAAGGACAGGCGGCCGGTGTGATCACCACCTCTGCCAGCGGTCAGCCAGGCGAAAGCCCAACAATTCGTATTCGTGGTATTGGCTCCGTAAATGCCTCCCAGAATCCACTTTATGTAGTAGATGGAGTACCTTACTCTGGAGATATCTCTAACCTTAATCCGAATGACATCGCTGACGTGACCGTGCTGAAAGATGCATCTTCTTCAGCCCTTTATGGTGCTCGTGCTGCCAATGGTGTCATCATGATCACCACTAAAAAAGGAGGAGCTAAAAAATCCACCTTTAACCTCTCGGTAAGGCAGGGTGTTTCTTCCAGGGCATTGCCTGAATACGACCGGGTAAATGCCGGTCAGTACTACCCGCTCGTTTGGGAATCTCTCAAACATGGCCAAATGACTTCAAACGGCCTGGAAGATGGCGCGGCTAGCCAATATGCTTCTGAAAACCTGATCGAATTACTAGGATACAATGTTTACAATGTTCCTAACGGAGAAGTAGTAGGACTGGACGGTAGCCTAAACTCCGCTGCTGTAAACAACTTTACCGATCTTGACTGGTACGATGAATTGATCGGTACCGGTAACCGTGGCGAATATAACATGACCTATTCAGGAGGAACCGAAAAAACCGATTTCTATACCTCAGTAGGTTACCTTAATGAAAAAGGCTTCCTGCTAAAATCGGATATGGAGCGTTTTACGGGCCGAATCAATGTAAATACACAAGCTACGGATTGGTTCAAGACCGGCATTAACCTGTCTGCTACGATGGCAGATGGCAACAGTTCACGAACTGTTAATAACAGCTCCAGCTATGTAAACCCATTCTTCTTTGCGAGAAATATGGGTCCGATCTATCCAGTGTACCTTCAAAACCAACAAACAGGTGGTTATATCCTTGATGCCAATGGTCAGCGGATCTATGATACCGGTGATATGATTGACCTTGGTTCCGTAAGACGTGGGCCAGGAGCATCAGTCGGTCGTCATGTGACCCAGGAGACCAAATTAAATGAAGACCTGTATGACCGGGATGTAATCAGTGCCAGGGCTTATGCGGAAGTAAACTTCCTGAAAGATTTCACCTTCCGAACCAACGTTTCGACGGATATGATTTCCTATTTGGGAATCGAATATGACAATAAAATCGTCGGTGATGGTGCTCCTGCTGGTAGAACCAACAGAACCAATACCCGAAGAAATGCCGTTACATTTAACCAGATCCTAAGCTATGCCAATACCTTTAACAGCAAGCATTACTTTGAAGGATTAGTGGCGCACGAGAATTATGACTTTAAGTACAATTACCAATATCTGGCTAAGCAAGATCAAGTTTTGGATGGTAATATCGAACCGGGCAACTTTGTGGTAACCAGTGCTGCGAATGGCCGTGTGGATACTTACAGAATCGAATCTTATTTTTCTCGGTTTAACTACGTCTATGATGATAAGTATTCCCTTTCTGCATCCATCAGGACGGATGGATCTTCCAGGTTCTTTGAAGATGTACGCTGGGGGACCTTCTGGTCTGTGGCCGGTGCATGGAACATCGAGAAAGAAGCATTCTTCAATGCCGATTTCTTCGACATGCTGAAGCTTAGAGCTTCCTATGGAGAAGTGGGTAATGATGGATTATTAAAGGATGATGGAACCCCAAACTATTATCCGTGGCAGGCATTATATGATCTTGATTATAACAATGCGAATGAGCCAGGTATTTTACAAGGAAGCCTTTCAGCACGTAGCTTACTATGGGAATCTAACAATACCTTTGATGTCGGTTTGGACTTTGCTTTCGCAAAACGTTTCTCCGGTACCTTGGAGTATTACTACCGAGTTTCTGAAAACTTGTTGTTTGATGTACCATTGTCCCTTACGACTGGTTTGGAAAGCAGGCCGATCAATATCGGTACCATGGCCAATAGCGGCGTGGAATTCCAGATCCAAGGGGACATCATCCGAAATCAGGATTTCACTTGGAATGCTAACTTGAACGTTTCGACCTTTACCAATAAATTCAAAAAGCTGCCATTTGATGAGCAGATCAACGGCACCAAAAAATATGTGGTGGGCGGATCGATTTACGACTACTGGTTGAGAGACTGGAGAGGTGTGGATCCAGAGACAGGGTATGGGCTATATACGGCGGATGAATACCTTAATGAGGATGGCGAGGTACGTGAAGATGTGAAAATCGTCGGAACGGATACACTGACGACCGAATATAACAATGCCAGGCAGCATTTTGCCGGTACAGCGATTCCAGATTTTTCTGGTGGATTGGCGAATACCTTCTCTTACAAAAACTTTGAATTAAGTGTTTTGGTCAGCTTCGCGGTGGGAGGTGAAATCTACGACGGGCTGTATGCCAGCCTAATGAGCTCCAGCCCTGATGGGGATGCCCTCCATACCGATGCGCTGGGTAGATGGCAGCAGCCTGGTGACATTACCGATGTGCCCAGGATGGATAATATCAATTCGGCCGAAACCAATGGTACTTCAGACCGGTGGCTCATCGATCGTTCTTACCTGAACCTAAGGTCTATTAACCTGAGCTACCGATTACCAAAAGACATCCTAGGCAAGGTAGATGCTTCCCAGGCCACGGTATTTATTGCCGGGGAAAACCTTGGTTGGCTTTCAAAAAGAAAGGGAATGTTTGTATCGGAGAGTTTCAATGGAACGACTTCAAATACCTACACACCTGCCAGGACGTTCACGTTGGGTCTTAATGTAAGCTTCTAAATGAGAATTAACATGAAAAAATTAATCCATAAAATATTTCTATTGGGCTTGATGGTAAACATTGGCTGTGCCAGTGATTACTTAGATACAGCCCCGACTGATGCCGTTTCCGAAACAGTAGTATTTACAACTACAGGCAATGCCATGGCAGCATTAAATGGTATTCACCGTGCCATGGGTCTCCGCTACGATTCCCAAGGGCAACCGGGAGAGCACGGCGTAATGATCATGCGTGAAGTACTTGCGGAAGATGTCGTAATGACTGATCAAGCTAACGGTTGGTTTGTGGAAATGTCCACTTGGCAGAGGCATAATAATGAAACAAAGTCCGACGTGGAGTTTGTCTGGAAATTTTACTATAAGATTATTGGCAATGCCAATATGATCATTGCTAATATTGATGGTGCTGAGGGGCCCCAAGAAGAGCGGGATGAGATCAAAGGTCAGGCACTGGCTTACCGTGCTTGGGGACACTTTAATTTGGTGCAGATCTTTGCAAAACGCTATGATGCAAATGGTGGCAATGACCAAATGGGTGTGCCGATAGTATCGGAGCCTATTACCGTAGGTGGTCCACGAAATACCGTAGAGGAAGTATATGCTCAAATCCATCAGGACCTGGATGATGCCATTGCCCTTTTGGATGAAAGCAGAAACAATGCTTCTCACTTCAACATCAATGTAGCCAGAGGCATCAAAGCAAGGGTATTGCTTACTCAAGGGCAATTTTCCGAAGCGGCTACGGTAGCCAATGCTGCCAGGGATGGTTTCGATTTAATGAATGAGTCGCAATTGTTTGGTGGCTTTAATGATTATACCAATCCAGAATGGATGTGGGGATTTCATCAAGTTGATATTCAGCAAACGTATTTTGCTTCTTTCTTTGCGTATATGTCGCTGAACTTTAGCTCTACCAATATCCGCGGTAATCCTAAAGCCATTTTCCAGCCGCTTTATGACCAGATCAGTGAAACGGATTACCGTAAGAGACTGTGGGATCCCAATGCTTCCGATCCTGAATTGAGAGATCCGTTTATCGATGAAGTGACGTTAGAATCTTTTGCTAAAGTCGATTATATGAACCGCAAGTTCTTGGCCCAAGCGAATGGTAGCTCAGTAGGAGACGTACCTTATATGAGAGCAGCAGAAATGATCCTGATCGAAGCGGAAGCCCTCGCCAGGGCTGGTGATGATGTGGGAGCGTCCGCTGCCTTATTTGAGCTGGCCTCCGCAAGGGATCCAGAATATACTCAAAGCACCAATACCGGCCAGGCCTTGATCGATGAGATCATGATCCAGCGTCGTGTGGAGCTGTGGGGAGAAGGTTTTAGGTTCTATGACCTTAAGCGTTTGGACTTGCCCCTGGACAGAAACGGCGGTAACCATGTAGGCATTGTCATCAACAGCAAGTTCTTTGAAGAAGCGGGAACAGCCAATTGGCAGTGGCAAATCCCTGTGGATGAACGTAACGCCAATGATAATATAATCCAAAATCCTATTGAATAAGGAGATTATTATCATTGCTAAATTAATGCAAAGCCCGGACATATCATCCGGGCTTTTTTTGGTTTCTTTTTTGCCTGGAGTGGTGCTGATTTTATTTGATTAGCATAAGGAGGGCATTTAATTACAAACATTGCCCTCAATCAGTCGGAATAATTATCTTTACGGTGGTTTTCTATTTTCGTGGCTAGATAATGAAAATCAATTCATTGGTCACTAAATGTGGGAGTGACGTGGCGAAGCTGTGTCCACTTCCTACGATAATTAAAACAAATCAGGAATAATGATAAAATTTTTGAACTTGGTGCTCATACGAGCCTTCGTTGGGTTTGCGCTGCTGTTAGCGGTACCGCAAGAGATAGCTGCCCAATCCATGACAGATGTCTCTACGATCAAGGTAGACGAATTGTCGGATGATCAGGTAAGGACATTGCTCCAAAAAGCCAAAGACGCAGGACTTAGCAATGCGGAATTACTTGAAATGGCACGTTCGAGGGGCATGGCCGATGCAGAAGTCGAAAAACTCTCAGAACGGATCGAGCAGTTAGAAACTGGCTCCACAACCAGTAGAAGTAGTGCTACGTTGGCTGATCGCAAACCCCGACAGCAAAATAACCAGCATGAAATTCTTCAAGGCGTATATGCCAATCAAAAGCAACCCGAACAGGTGAAAGGCACAGAAGTGTATTTTGGGTTGGACCTTTTCTATCAAAAGGAGCGACAGCTGACCTTTGAGCCCAATCTTAACATGGCCACTCCGAATAGCTATGTCCTGGGGCCCGGTGATCTTGTTTATGTGGATGTTTATGGGGCTTCCGAAAATTATTATGAATCCACCGTTACCCCAGAAGGTAACCTGCTGCTGGAAAACATCGGCCCCATCGGTGTGTCGGGGCTATCCATCACAGAAGCCACTAGGGTGATCAAAAACAGACTTTCGCGCTTCTATGCTGATATGCAAGGGGATAGCCCAAGCACTTTTATGCAAATTTCCCTTGGCAATGTACGTAGTATAAAAGTACACTTGGTGGGTGAATTGAGACTGCCCGGTACCTTTACCCTCAGCGCATTCAGCACCGTGTTCAATGCGCTGTACGCCGCAGGAGGTCCCAATAAAAACGGTACCATGCGAAACATCAAAGTGATGCGCAACAATAAGCAAGTAGCCACCGTGGATGCCTATGACTTTCTGGTCAACGGCAAGGCCAATATGGGCCTACAGCTCCAAGACCAAGATGTGATTTTGGTGGAGCCTTATCAGTCCAGGGTGACCCTCCAAGGTGCCGTGAAGCGGCCAATGGTATTTGAAGTGAAGGATGGAGAGACACTTGGAGAGGTGCTGGCATACGCAGGAGGATTTACGGACGATGCCTATAAAGACAAAATCAGCGTCACCCGATTTACCGATAAAGAAAAGTCCGTCTCTGACGTTTATAAAGGCCAGTTTGATATTTTTAGCGTCAAGGCCGGCGACCAATACACGGTAGGAACAGTCCTTGATCGCTATAACAACCGGGTGCAGATCAAAGGAGCGGTGTTTAGGGAAGGAAACTACGCCCTTTCGGATGGCCTTACCCTTTCCCAGCTTATCCGGCGTGCCGATGGCCTCCGCGGAGATGCCTACCTTGACCGGGCCAATATCCTGAGAACCAATGATGATCTTTCCACATCAATCATCCAGGTGGATTTAAAAGATGTTATGGACGGAACGGAAGAGGTCACCCTGGAAGAGGATGATATCATTCGGATCTCTTCCATTTATGACCTGAAAGACGAGTATTACCTCAAGATTTCCGGAGAAGTGAGGGATCCCGGCATCTATCCTTATGCAGAAGGGATGACCGTGGAAGATTTGATACAGCGTGCAGGCGGCTTTACTGAATCGGCCTCCAAGGCTGATGTAGAAATAGCGCGAAGAGTGCAGGAGAATGGCGAGAGCGGGGAGATTGCCGAACTCATCCCAGTAGCATTAAACAGTGACCTGAGTGTCAAAGGAAGCCCCCAGACCTTGGTACCTTATGATAATATCATTGTCCGCCGCAAACCCAATTTTGCCCTGGAGCGGATTATCAAAGTGGAGGGACAAGTGAATGCACCAGGGGAATTTGCCCTTAGAAACACCGAAGAAAGAGTCTCTGATGTCATCAGGAGAGCAGGAGGCCTGACCGGATATGCTTATCCAGCGGGGGCTACACTCATCCGAAGAACGGAATACTACAATACCGAGTCTGAAAAGCTCAGAAAGCAGAAAAACCTGGAAAAGCTGCTTGACCGCATTGACAAAGGAGATCCTTCTGAAGCACAGGCCAGCCAAATGAGACGCTTGCAAGCACAGACAGGGGACAGCCTGAGTGAGCAGGATAAACGGGATTTTATCGCCCAAACCCGGCAGGAGACCCTTTATGATATTGGGCAAGGAGAAGGTACGGCCATCAAGATTAAAGAAACGGAAGCCATCGCCATTGACTTGGAGGCCATCCTTCAGCAGCCGGGATCGAAGTATGATTTGATCTTGGAAGAGGGTGATATCATTAGTGTGCCAAAGCAGCTACAGACAGTGAGAATGCGTGGCGATGTCATTTACCCTACTACTGTAAGGTATGAAAGTGGCCGTACGATGAAGTATTATATAGACAGGGCAGGTGGTTTTGACAATAGGGCCAAGCGAAAACGCACCTATGTCGTTTATGCCAATGGAGAGGTGGCCCGTACCAAGACCTTTCTGGGCCTTAAATCCTATCCTAAAGTGGAACCTGGTGCAGAGGTAATCGTGCCTTCCAAAGGCCCAAGAGTACCGCTCAGGATCGGGGAAATCGTAGGCTTGACAAGTGGCTTGGCTACGGTGGCATTGGTCATCTCTCAGATCAACTTTAATAACGGATCAGGAAACTAATGGCAGATCAAAAACACATTATCGACGACAAGATTACTTTCCGTGAACTTATCCTTCGGGGCAAGGGCTGGCTCACGTTTTTTAGAAGTAAGACGAGGTTTATTGTCATAGCTATAGTGGTGGGTGCTGTGCTTGGGTTGGCCGCTTCTTGGCTAAAGAAGCCCAAATATACGGCAGCCACTTCTTTTGTGCTGGAAGAATCCAGCGGGAGTAGCATGGGAAGCTTATCTGGACTGGCCAGCTTGGCAGGCATCAACTTGGGCTCGCTGGGCAGCAGCAGTGGCCTGTTTCAGGGGGACAATATCATGGAACTTTACCGCTCTGACAATATGCTGATCAAGACCTTTCTGACACCAGCAAAGGACATTGATGGACAGCTGTTGGTAGATCGCTATATCCAGTTTCATGAGCTTGAGGACAAGTGGGGCGGACAGGTGGATTTTGGAAAGCTGGACTTTAGCCTTCCCAGGGAGGATTTTTCTGTGGAACAGGATAGTGTGATGAAAGAACTGGCCAAGCTGATCCGCGAAAATGAACTTGGTGTGGATAAACCTGATCGTAAACTGAGCATCATCAAGGTGTCCAATACCTCCAAAGATGAACCTTTTGCCAAAGCCTATAATGAAAAGTTGGTCGAAAATGTCAACCAGTTTTACTTCGAAACCAAAACCAAAAAGACTGCCGAAAACCTTCAAATCCTGCAATCCCAAGCAGACAGTGTCCGCAGAGTGCTGGATGAAGATCTGAAGGAATATGCCCAGCTGCAGGACAAACGCCCCAATCCCAATCCCCTTATGCAACGTACCGTCGTGGATGCCGAGCGCAAGCAAGTGGACATCCGTGTATCCAGTAGTGCGTATGAGGAAATCGTCAAGAACCTGGAAGTCGCCAAAATCAACCACCGGAACAGCTCCCCACTGATCCAGATCATCGATAAACCCCGATTTCCATTGGAAGAGAGCAAGCTGAAATGGTATGTTGGCATCATTATAGGAGGAGTCGTGGCTTTTATCCTGGCCCTGTTTTACCTCTACATCACCCGCCTATATCAAGCCAATATTAGGGAAGAGTAAAATGGAGCATTATCAAGTAACAAGACGCAAGTATCGAGATTAATTCCTTCCCGCCGCGGCGGGGAAGGTTAGGTGGGGTGATTCAGTATCGAGAAGAGAGTAAATAGCAAAGAGTAAAGTGACAATATTGTCTTGTCGGTAATGTCATTGCGAGGAGTAAGCGACGAAGCAATCGTTCGTTTTGAAAGCGAAATTGCTTCGTTTCCAATAGCTACCGGGACAAGCTATACTTCCCTGCCCAGGCAGGTTTACAATGACGTACAAGAAACCCAACCCTTAAAACCTTCCAACATCCAATAATGATCGAAAAACTCATTTCTGTACCGTTTTTTCAGCTTATCCGCCATAAGTCAGTACAGAACTTTATTTTTTTACTGATCATCCAGTCCTCCAATATCCTGATTTCACTGATCGTCATGCCATTGCTGATCCAGTCTATCGGTGTGGACCAGTTTGGGCTGGTGAGCTTGGCGTTGTCCGTGATATTGATTGCCAATGTATTTATCGGCTTCGGCTATAACCTGAGTGGTCCCCGTGAGGTCGCCCTAAACCAAAAAGATAAAAATAGCCTTTCCGAAATCCTATCCACTGTCATTTCCAGCAAATTGGTATTGGCGGTATTGGCGGCTGTTTCCCTGTTGGTGGCAGTAAAGGGATTTGGGCTTTTTCCAGAATATCAGGTCATACTGCTCTATTCTTTGCTGATGCTGTTTTCGGAAGCGACCCTACCGGTGTGGTTTTTTCAGGGAATGGAAAAGATGAAATTGGTGTCAGCGGCCAATGTCTTCAGCAAGCTTCTTTATCTCACAGGCATTGTGCTTTTTATCCAAGGGCCTGACGATGCCAAGTGGGTGAATTTTTTCTTTGGGGGATCGGCGGTGCTGATCAATCTTCTCCTGCTCGCTTATGTGCATTTCCAATTTCGCATCGCATTGGTATTTTCCAACTGGCGAAGCATCATTAGCTCATTAAAGGATAATATTTACCTCTTTTTGTCAGCTTTCGCTAACCACATCGCAGTGAATGGTGGAATAGTAGTGCTAAGCTTTTTTGCCAGTGCCGAGATGCTGGGCATGTACAGTTTGGCAGAGCGGGTAAGTTTGGTATTGCGGATAGTCCCGGCATTGATCGCACAGGCGATATATCCAAACGCAGCGAAACTATATGAATCAGACATTCAGGGGTTTTATCGGTTTATGAAGAAAGTGTATGCCTCCACGCTTATCCTTTGTGGGCTTATGGTAGGGATCATTTCTTTGCTGGCACCATTTATCATCCGGCTTTTGGCAAAGGAACCTTTACCGGAAAGTGTTTTATATTTGCGGATATTGGTCTTTGTACCAATGATCGCAAGCTTAAATGCCGGCAATACCGTTTTGCTGTTAATAGCCGACAAAAAATACCTTTTGTTCAACGCATCCTGGATCATGCTGCTAGCGATGTTGGTGAGTGCGGTAACAGCTACTACGCTATTCGGCACGGTCGGATTATGTACGGCCATGGTGATGAGTGAGCTTTTTGTATTTTTGTTAACGTTTTGGATCATCCTAAAGAAATGCCCGGAACTGATAAGAGGCTTCTATGGAAAAAGCAGGAATGGTCAATAGGGCAAAAACAGTAATAAATATGGTTACGTGTAATATTTTGGATTAAACCGTACCACAGAAGGGATAGAAATAAATTATAGTACAATACGGTAATGCCGATTACCGATAATAATCTAAACATGAGTTTGATTGAAAAAGATGCCCTTATTGCAGCACTGAAAAGTGAAATTACCGCCACGGGCAATGAAGGGGACATCTCCTATTTTGAAGTGCATCATAAGCGGTTTGGCCATGTGTACGATTTTCTTCAAAATAGGATAGGAAATAAGCGATTAAAAGTGCTCGATATAGGCAGTCATTATCTTCATACATCCATTATGGCCAAAGAAATGGGATGCGAAGTGGACAGCATGGATGTGTCTGCGTTTTGGTCGCTGCCATTTGTGAGAGAACGTGCCGCTAAGTATAACCTTAATCCCGTCATCGAGGATGACTTGAGCACATTGGCGGTTCCCGAAGGAAAAAAGGGGCACTATGATATCATTCTTTTTACAGAGATCCTGGAGCACATTACCTTTAATCCCATAAACTTCTGGAAGGCCATTCACGGAATGGTAAAAGATGGTGGCTTGATTTATATATCCACCCCAAATAGCCTAAGCCTCCCGGGATTTGTAAGGACACTAAAAAACCTGTTGGGTTTTCGAGGAGTGGGAATCGGCGTGGAGATGATCCACCATAGTGTGACTTATGGGCATCACTGGAAAGAATATAGCGCAGGAGAGATTAAAGCTTATTTTCAGATGCTGAGTGATGATTTTGAGGTAAAGGTAAAAAAGTACAGCTATCGAAAGTACGATCTCTCCGGCCCGCATAAAGGGTACAGGCTGCTGGCCAATCTGGGCAATAGCCTTGGTTTTTTTGCGGAGGACCTTGAGGCAGTGGTCACTGTAAACAAGCAGCACACCTGGAAATTGACTACGCCAAACTATTAAGGTAATCGCTGTCGTGAAAGAGACACCTTCCGTGGCCATTATCATCCTAAACTGGAATGGCTATGCACATACCAGCGCCTGCCTGAAATCACTGCAGGCAGCCAAGATGGAGGATGTCGAAGTGATCTTGGTGGACAATGCTTCTGAGGATGGCGCTGTGGCCAAGCTGAAATCGGAATTCCCACAGCACACGTATCTCCAAAATGAACAAAACCTTGGCTTTACCGGGGGAAATAATGTGGGCATTAAGCATGCACTGGAAAGGGAAATCCCTTATATAATGCTGCTGAACAATGATACCGAAGTAGTCCCGGGGTTTTTGGGCCACTTGCTGCATGAACTCAAAAGCCATGCAAGACTGGCAGCCGTTCAGCCCCTGATGTACTATCTACATGATAAGCACAAAGTATGGAATGCCGGAGGCAAGTTTAATCCTTGGACGGGAGGATCGACCTCCATTACACAAAAAAAAAACCATTCCTTACCTTATCCCACCGACTGGATCACGGGTTGCTGCATCTTGGTAAGGTCCGAGGTGATCAGGGAAGTAGGACTGCTAAATGACCACTATTTTGCGTATTTCGAAGACGTGGACTGGTCACTGAGAATGCGGGAGCGAGGGCATGGCCTGGCCGTGGCTCCCGCAGCGGTCATTTACCATGAGGCTGGTGCCTCTTCCAAGGCCAAAAAGAAAGGGAAAGAGGGGGTTTTAAGCCCTAAAGTCCATTACCTTAACACCAGAAATCAGCTGTTTCAGCTAAGAAACCACGTGGATTTTCCCCACAGACTGGTTGCTTGGCCCGTCCAACTGGTCAAATTGGGGCTGTTTGGTGTTTATTTTCTGGTCCGTCGACGGAGGGAAAAATTCCGTGCCTTGCTAAAGGGCCTTAGAGATGGCCTAAAGTTGGAATGTAAATCTTAATTTATACGTACCTGTTGTGCTTTTTTTACTGGTAATGATCTATATAATTCCCTTGCTTATGGTGACGGTTTACCAAATCGTCTTCAAGGGCAAGTGGGAGTGGGTGATATTTTTTATGATCCTTTTTCTTCCTGCATACACGGCAATTTTGAGTATTACCTATCAGGCCACCTCTTCGGTTTTGCTTACCAATATATTTAAGTATTTAAAAGAACTGGTCCTTCTTTTGGCGTTGCTGTCCTTTGTCCTTTACAGGAAGAATATTTTTGATGACGGATATCGGCTAAGGATGACGGACAAACTGTTTCTGTTCTTTTACCTGTTATGTGCGATTTTCTTGATCCTTCCGATAGGAACGGCTGATTTTACGACCAAAGCGGTATATTTTAAGAATGTGGTGATAATGGGATTGATGTATTTCTTTGGTAGGAACACATCCCTGAAAGACGGAGAATTCCGCATTATGTTTTTAATGATGATGGTCATCTTTGTGGGTGCATTTGGCTTAAATATTTTTGAAAAAATCACCCACATGCACTTTCAGAATATTTCGGGATATGCCCTATATAATCGGGTCATTAATGATGTGGAGCCCTCGGGGAATTATGGATTGACCTGGACTTTTGAAACCCAGACCACGGGAATGCGCTTGGCATCGTTTTTTTCTGACCCATTGGATTTGGCCAGTTCATGCTTAATTGGCTTTTCGGTGGGGCTGATTGGATATTTGACTTCCAAGCGGGAGCAATCCTGGCTGTTTATCACGATCATGCTTTGTTCTTTGGGCAGCTTGTTTTTTGCAGCATCAAGGGCTTCTTTTGCTTCTTTTTTTATCATGCTGTGCTTTATAGCGATGATTTTTCGGCTCTATGGATTGATCAAACTAGGCATAATGCTCCTGCTGGGTTTTGTGATCTATGTGGTTTATTTTGCCTCCGATGACTTTTATTATTTCGTGGTGGACACCCTTACTTTCGAGAATGCCTCCAGTATGGGACACCTTCTTGCGTGGATTGAAGCTTTCAATCAAATGGTGATTGCTCCTTTGGGATCCGGGCTGGCGACCAGTGGTAATGCTTCTGGCGTTACGGACGATTTAAGAATTGGCGGTGAAAACCAGTTTTTGATATTTGGTGTCCAGCTAGGGGTGTTGGGGATGTTACTTTACATTTCCATCTTGGCGACTGGAATTTGGACAGCCGTAAAAGCATTTCGAAAATCACATGACACCCATTTGGCCAGGATAGCCTTCGTGGCAGCTACCGTAAAAGTGGGCCTATTGCTCCCACTGTTTACTGCTAATGCTGAATTATATGGTTTTGTATCTTGGGTAAGTTGGTGGATGATTGGAATTAGTGTAAAGACATATGGAGAAAGTAAACGTACTGTTTTAGCTAGATAAAATATAAAAAAATAAACTCAATTGTAGGGTGATAAATAAAATTAGGCCATATAGTATCGATGGTAATGTCAGTAGATTTGAAAAGTTAGATGCTTTGAGAGGCTGTTTTGCTATTTTAGTTGTTTTTTATCATTTTACATATGATATATTCGATCCAGAAAATTATCTCAGTAACTTTATTTTTAGTCAATCTTATATTTTTGTTGATTTCTTTTTTGTATTAAGTGGTTTTGTTATTTGCCATAGATATTCCGATAAGCTTAATGATACCAAATCCTTTGCTACATTCATGAAAAAGCGATTTATAAGACTCTATCCTTTGTTAGTTTATTCCGTTTTAATGTATTCTATATTGAAATTATATGGATTGATTAACCAACACGGATTTAGTGATCCTAACTATAGTTGGGGCACTTGGGGTATGGAAATTTTGGAAGCTCTAACATTAATGAATTCCAATCCCATTTTTGGATCATCGTTGGGAATGAATCCTGTTACATGGACAATATCCGCCGAGATGATTTGTTATTTTTTGTTTGGAGTTGTACTCGTGATAGGTAAAAATAGGTTTAACTATCTCTTTTTGTTTGTTCATATTTTTTGTTTTGGATTTCTGTTTTTGGATGGAAGCTATTCCGTTTCGGGCAATTTTGGTTTTGTTCGTGGGATACTGAATTTTTCAATTGGGGTAATGGTTTATAGTTTATTTTTAATTAAAGCCCTAAATACATCTATTTTACAAGGGATTTATATTCTTTTCCTTGTGATCTTACTTTTTGTATTTGATAATGTTCCAGATATATATAAACTTATATTGCCATATATTTTTGGTTTTGGGGTATATATATTTGCCAATGATAGTCAGGGAGTGAATTTTTTGAAGAACAATTTTTTTAAATTTTTAGGTGAAAGATCCTATTCAATCTATCTTAATCATTATTTGATTCTTTGGGTAGTTTATTTTTTAGAGTTTAGAATACTAAATTTTCCGTACAATGTAGTTACTACTGTGATTTGCCTTTGTATTTCTCTTTTTGCCACATTGATCTATTCAGATTTTACGTATAAATATATTGAGATTATATCGAAAAATAGACTCTCAAAATGGAAGTCAATACCAAGGTTAGTCAATTCTAAGTATGATAGGAGATAGTCGGAAAATAGTTATTATCGACATCTATTACCTCCATGTGGCTCAGACGGGAATCCGGACCTATACCGAATCGCTCTTGGAGGCCGTGGAATCTTTAAAAGGTGGGGGGGATTTTGAATACATCATCAGCCCGGAGTATTCATCGCTAAAATCGAACACCTTCTTTAAAGGCAAAACTCCAAAATGGAAAAACCTGCTTTTTCAACTGCTCTATTTTTTGAGAAAAGCAGTGGTGCTGCCTATTTTGACCTATTGGCATCGTAGTGACCTGGTCTTTTCCCCTGATATACTTTCGCCACTTTGGGCGAAGGGAATGAAGGTGTCGGTCTTGCACGATGCTTTTTTTTGGGAGAACCCCGACCACTATAATCCCCGCTGGCGCAAATATTTCTTGGCATTGCTTAAGGTTTCACTGCGCAAGAATGCCCAGGTGGTAACCATCACCCAACACTCCAAAAAACAACTCCAAAAGTACCTGAATATCTCTGGCTTGCCCATCCATGTGGTCTATCCTGCTACCAATGTGGTCGCCAAGCCAGCCACTCCTTCCAAAAGCCTACTTTCAGCTCCTTACTTCCTGCATGTGGGCGTTATGGAAAAACGTAAAAACCTGGTCACCCTTATCAAGGCATTTGACCACTTTCTGAAAACATCAAGCCATGATGAATATAAACTCGTTTTGGTGGGGCAGCGGGGGCCTCGGAAGGAATTGGATGACTATGACAATGTCA
Source organism: Echinicola soli (assembly GCF_006575665.1). Classification (NCBI taxonomy): domain Bacteria; kingdom Pseudomonadati; phylum Bacteroidota; class Cytophagia; order Cytophagales; family Cyclobacteriaceae; genus Echinicola; species Echinicola soli. The sequence goes on along the minus strand of NZ_CP041253.1, from coordinate 1,140,122 downwards.
GTCAGGAAGTCGATCGGTTAGGGTTAAGGGATCAAGTGGTTCTTCCGGGTTTTGTAAGCAGGGGAGCACTGGAAAGCTACTATCAGCACGCCTTTGTCTATATTTTTCCATCTTTGAATGAAGGATTTGGGATGCCGGTGCTGGAGGCTTTTTCCTATAAACTTCCCGTAATCGTATCACGACAAGGTGCCTTGATGGAAGTGGGCGGTGATGCCGTCAGTTGTCCTGTGGATAATTCACCAAAGGCCTTTTCTAAAGAAATGCAGCGGGTCGTAGAGGATCCAAAGCTACGCAAAACACTGATCGAGAAAGGGAACAAACGACTCACTTGTTTTAGCGGAAAGCAATTTTTAGTGGATTTAGAGGCTTGTTTTAGTAAGGTACTGCGAGGATAGTGTTGTACCTCCGGCACAAATGTTGATAAGTCTGCAGTACTCAAGTTACCAAGCTTTCATACCTAGCGGCATGAAAAGGACTGATTCCGCATTTGGACAAGATTGAGGAAAGCTAGGTTATAAAAAAAGCTGTACTTCTTCCCCATAGAATACCTTGTCTGCCAACCCTCCACCGTAGGTGGAAAAGCTTGGTAACTGCATAATAAAGTATAAGTCGCCGATGTGCCGTAGGTACATTACTTAACTGGCCAAAATGTTAAAAAACCTTCATATCCTGTAGCATTATTCGTCACATCCTCGTACAGGGAATGTAATGTTTTATCTTTTAACCTTTAACACCATGAAAAAATTATCCTATTTGTTATTTGCTTGCTTCTTGGTTTTGTCCTTGTCATGTAAAGAAGAGGAAGAACCTGTTATCATGTCATGCGGCGTGGAAAATCCCACTGAAGAACTGGAATGGATGCAGGAACTTATTGCTGAGATTGAATCCACGGAAATGGGTAGACATTATACTACTATTCAAAGCGGATATTATGAAGGAGATTTCTATTATTTTGACTCTTCTTGCTGTCCTAATTGTTTTTATGTGCCTACAATTTTCAATTGCCAAGGGGAATCTCAGGAGGATTTGGATATCTCTATAAGTGAAATGACCGATATCGAATTGGTATGGAAATCTGAAGAAAACCAGTGCAATTTTGAGGAGTAAGCAGCTAGTATAGTTTTGTACCTCCGGCACAGAAGTGGATCAGCTTGCCGGCCTCATGTTACCAAGCTGGCATACCTAGCGGCATGAAAAAGGTCAATTCCGCATGAGGGCAGGTAAACCTAAACCAAAGTGAATTGATCTTCTAAATCTGACCATACCAAACAGCAACGGGAATGTCTTCGGACGAAGACATTCCTGTTTTATATTTAATTCTCTTGCATTTACTTAATACCTTGGTGCCTGACCTGTAACTTCCAACGTTTCCACATTGACATACACCACGATAGGGCCAAGTAACGGATCTTGCTCGGTATAGAAGGTTACGGCATAACTTCCATCATTGGTTCTTACCTCGGCTTCTGGCCAAGGCGTAACGACCGATTCACGACCATACTCTCCTTCATCAATGCTGTTCCAAGCTATTTCCCGCACTTCCATCAAGTCCGGGTCATCATCATTGGTATTGCAACTCAAAATGACTATGCAGGCCATCATGATTAGTCCCATTTTTTTCATCAATTGAATGAGTTTAAAGGTTATCCACAAATAGTTTATTGAAAATAGCCATTTTTACGTTTATTTGAAAGATAAAATACCTGTTTCCTTAAATGGAAAAATCGTATAATGCACCATGGCGAATTTTATCCAACGCACCATCAATAACATCACCGGGATGGACTTGTCCGATAGGTTTGACGAGAATTGGGACAGTCTATCCACGCTTGGGGTTCTACTGCGCATGAGTGTGTGGTTTGTCCGGGGCAGCTTCCGCAGATGGTGGTTCAAGTCCTCCGAGGGAATGCTGTTGATCGGCAAAAGAGTGACGATCCGCCAAGCCCGCTATCTGTCTGTGGGCAAGAACTTTATCGCACAGGACAATTGCGAGATCAACTGCCTTTCCCAAAAGGGCATTGTCTTTGGTGATAAGGTGACTGTAGGCAGCTATGCCATCATCCGCCCCACCAATCTCTACGGCGGAGAGCCAGGAGTAGGGCTGAAAGTGGGCAATAATTCCAGCATCGGCCCTTACGCCTATATCGGCTGCTCTGGCTATATCGAAATCGGCAATAATGTGATGATGTCTCCACGGGTAAGTATTTACTCCGAAAACCATAACTTTGGTGATACCGAAACCCCGATGATCGAGCAGGGAGTGACCAGGTCTTTTGCTAAAATCGAGGATGATTGCTGGATTGCCAGTAATTCCATAATTTTGGCAGGAGTAACGGTCGGTAAAGGATCGGTGGTGGCTGCCGGAAGTGTGGTGACCAAAGATGTGCCGCCTTACTCCATTGTAGGAGGAAACCCTGCCCGTATCATCAAAAGCCGGAAAATAAACCCAGCATCGACCAGCCAAGTATAAAGCAAACGAAAAGAAAAATGATCAATTTTGAGCAACTGGAAAACAACTTAGAGAAACTGAGGGTCAGCTATTTGGCTGCTCATCCCTTTCCGCATCTGGTCATAGATGATTTTTGTGACAAAGCCCAGTTGGAAGCAGCTTATGAGGCCATTCCCGAACTGGACAATAAGAGCCGTGATTATGTCTTTGCCAACAACAAGTTTGAAAAGTCAAATTATAAGGAAATATGTCCTGAACTGAGGTCACTCTATGAGGATTTAAGCTCCGAAAGGTTTAACAAAATCCTATCTTTTATCACGGCCAAGAAGGTATTTGTGGATCCTAAAAATCACGGAGGAGGGCTTCACCAAGGTAAAAAGAACAGCTTTTTGGACATGCACTTGGATTTTAACTACCACCCTATCCACAAAAATTGGTACCGTGAATTAAACCTGCTCTTGTATCTCAATAAGGATTGGAAACCAGCATACAAGGGAGGACTTAAAATCAGGGATCTTCGCACCGACGAAGAAACGGAGCTGGATGTGCCCTTCAATAGGTTGATCATTCAGCAATGTGGACCATATACACTTCATGGCTATGATATGACCAATTTCCCAGAAGGAAAATACCGGACGTCCATTGCCACTTATGCTTACCAAGAGCACAAGATGTTGATCGAAAAACCACGTACAACGGACTGGTTTCCCAAAGAAGAGAGCTCCACCTTTAAGAAATTGTTTGCCAAAAACTACAATTTCCTGGTACAGACAAAAAACAAATTTTTTGGCAGTGGGACGGCCAAGAACCAATAAGTGAAGGAAGATCGTGCAAAGCGTATTAGTAATCCACAGTGCAGCGGACTTGTATGGCGCCAGCAGAAACCTTGTGAGGTCGGTCATGGCCATTCAGCAGCTTGGAATGGAGCCGATCGTTATTTTGCCCTATGAGGGACCATTGGTCGACGAAATCCGAAGCTTGGGTGTAGTAGTGAATATATTGGATCACGGTGTATTGAGAAGGAAGAACCTTTCTCCTTTAGGTCTTTTGAAATTGTCCAGTCAGCTCATCCAGTCAAGCTGGAAATTGCGCAGATTGGTGAGAGAAAAGGGTGTGACATTGATATACACCAATAGCAATGCAAATGTAGTAGGCGGTATTGTCAGTATGCTTACCGGGATTAAGCATATTTGGCACATTCATGAGATTATCCAAAATCCAAAATGGTTTAAAAATTTTCTGGAAAAGTATATCCTTTACACGGGAGAGTTGTCTCTTTGTGTCTCTAAAGCTGTTTTGGAAAATATGAAGCCAAATGTCCCTGATTATAAACTAAGGTTGCTCTACAACGGCATCGACTACCTTCCCTTTAAGGAGGCAAGCTATGACCTGAAGTCCGAAATCGGCATTTCCCAAGACACCATCCTGATCGGGATGATCGCCAGGGTGCATTTCTGGAAAGGCCAGCCCTATTTTCTGGATGTGGCAAAAGCATTGGCCGCAAGGCACGATCATCTTCATTTTGTCATGGTAGGCGACGCCTTTGAGGGATACGAATACCTCTATGACGAGATTGATGCCAAAATCAACGAAAATGGCTTAACTGGAAAAGTCAGTAACCTTGGTTACCGTACCGATATCCCCAATATCATGAGCGGCCTGGACATCTTTATGCTGCCCTCTATTTTGCCCGACCCTTTGCCCACCACCGTCCTGGAAGCCATGGCGGCCGGCAAACCGGTGATCGCCACTGCCCACGGCGGTGCCACTGAGATGGTGCTGGATGGAGAGACAGGGTACTTGGTGCCTTGGGATGATGCCGCAAAAGCCTCCCTTGCCTTTGATACACTGATCGAAGCCCCCTCCAAAAGGTTGTCCATGGGCCAATCAGGCCAGGAAAGGGTGATCCAGCACTTTTCCATAGAAGCTTATATGGAGAATATGGGAAAGGTGTTTCAGGAATTTATGGGAAAAAGTAGTGAGAAGTGAGATGTGTGTATCATGAACAAGTTCCTCCCCTTGCAGGGGAGGTTAGGTGGGGTAAAACCGGGTTGTACCGGGGCTCTGCCCGGGCAAGGACAAGCATGGGATAACCGTGGGTGGCCTTCGGCTACTCCCAGGCCCCAAGTTGGAAGGATGAGGAAGGAAATGTCCCATACATTCAGGTTGTGACAAAACCATATACTGTCGCCCATCATTTGAAAATTCCCCTTTAGGGGGCTAGGGGGCAGTTTCCCTCTATCAAGCAGTTTGACAATTCCACACCAATATGAAAGAAAAACCACTTCACGTCGCCATCTTTGGAGCCAAAGGTTATCCCTATGTATATGGAGGATACGATACCATGGTAAAGGAGCTGTGCGAAAGATTGGTAAAAAAGAATATTCGTGTAACTGTGTACTGTCACCGCTCCTTGTTCAAGGAGCGGCCTAAGCAGGTCAATGGCATCGATTTGGTCTATATGCCGGCCATTGAGTCCAAGTCCTTTACGCAGCTGACCCACTCTTTTTTTTCCATGATCCATGCCTGTTTTTCCAGTGCAAATGTGATTTTTGTGGTCAACAGTGGCAATGGCCCTTTTGGCCTGATCTCTCGTATCATGCGGAAACCTACTGCCATCAATGTGGATGGCCTGGAATGGCTCCGCCCAAAGTGGAAAGGTATCGGTGGCAAGTATTTTTATTGGGCCTCCAAAATGGCCACCAAATTCTATGACCAGCTCATCAATGATTCCGATGAAATGCAGCGCATCTATCTAGAGCTTTTCAATGCGCCTTCCAAAGTCATTGCCTATGGCTCCAATCCGGGGTTGCAAGCGGATCCTACGCTGATCCAAAAATGGCAACTGGAAAGGGAAGACTATTACCTGATCGTAGGGAGGCTGATTCCTGATAATAATGCCGACCTGATCATCGAAGGTTTTACCCGGTCCAGCAGTACCCGAAAACTTGTCGTAGTGGGAGATGTTCCTTACAAGGACGAATTTGCCGAACGGCTAAAAAACATCCCCGATGACAGGTTGCTCTTCACGGGTTATGTCAAAGACCAGCAGGAACTGGCCGCGCTGTACAGAAACTGCTATGCATATTTCCATGGACATGAGTATGGCGGCACCAACCCGGCCATGCTAAAGGCATTGGGCTATGACTGTGCCATCCTTGCCCTGGACACGCCATTTAACCAAGAGATGCTCCAAAATGGCAAGCACGGCTGGTACTTTCAGAAGGGGCAAAAAGCCATCTCCACGGTGATAGAGAAAGCCGAGCAATCTCCAGAAGCCATGCAGCAATTCCGCCAAACTTCACGTGAAGGCCTAACCAAAAAGTACGATTGGGACCATGTGACGGATCAGTATATCGAGGTGTTTAAGGAATTGGCCAGCAGGTAGTGGCTAAGGCAGGTTTGAACATTTAAAGGTTTAGATGCTATTTTTATCAAGGTGACTGAACGGCATTACTTCAAAACCTGTCGCATTCCATTGACTTCGGACCAAGCAATATTTCTGGGGGATGAGAGATTTCCAGGTGGTTATGGTAAGCATATTTCTCTTTTTTATTTAGTAATGGGAATGCGTGCTCCAGTATAAAAAATCAGCGTAAATCTTATTAATCTGCGGCATCTGCGTGCTATCGGAACCAACCCTAATCCCTCCAACTTTTTCCCTTGGCCCAGTGACTTTGACCAATACATACTATCAAAATTATCTGTGAACATCAGCCCTATCTGCGTGCTCAGCGTTCCATAAAAACAACTCTACTATAACGCTAAAATAAACTTATTTCAACACCGGCTGCGTCCAGGCCACCTCTTTGTCACCGGTTTGGTAGGGGTTTTCCTTGGTCTTGGATGAAATCACTTTTGCCCTGACATACATGTCATCTTCCTGTAACCTATAGGTGGCTTCGGCACCATTTATTTCGTGCAGTAGCTCCCCGCTCCTTTCAGGAGATGATTTTTTGGTACCAAAAAACTGGATGGCATAATCAACACCTTCTTCTTCGGACACTGATACCGTCAGCTCTTTACCATCAAAGTGGATGTCCTGCAAGGTAACGCCGGTGGAGGCATAAAACTGCCCTGCTTCCATGGCTTCGATCAGTGAGCTTGGCGAGAGGTCTTTGGCTTTTACCATGACCCAGCCCCTGCCGGGATTACTGCTGTTTTCATTAAACACATGGTAATTGTGTGCGTCATCGACTGCCAATCCATAGAGTGGTGGCTTGCCGGCCTGTAGATAAGCCGCCTGGACCTTGTCCCACAGTGCTTCCATACTGGGGCGCAGTGAATCCCCGTAATTGTGGACCAGCGGATGGCCATTGTACACTTCAAAAAAACGCTCACCATCCAGCTGGATGATGTCCTCCGGGGTGATGGCCCAGACAAAGTTGGGGTGATTAATATGCATAAACATCGGCACACCGGTGATTTCCCGCTGTTCTTTTACCTTGTCCAGGTTGTTTTGCAGGACTTCTGCAACAGAATTACCTCCTTGCGGCTCGATCATTTTTTGGATATTGGTGACATTCATGTGAAGCGGTTTCTTGTCATAACTGTCACTGATCTCTTCGGATTGGATAATGAGAAATTCCCCTTCTTCCTCAAAAATCGTCCTGTACTCTTCCAGGGTTTTTAGCCGCACTTCTTTTCGCCCAGTAGAATCTTCCCTGTGCTCTACCCATTCTTCTCCATATTTTGCCAAATACTTATCAAAGGCCTTTTTGTGTACAGGAGACTTTGGGATCAGTTTCCACTTCTCACCTTTTGCCAGTACATTGTGATCAGAAAGGACAATAAAATCATAGTCGTGTGACTTATACCAGTCCATGATCATTTCAGGGTAATCGTCACCATCACTCCAGTAACTGTGGGTATGTAGGTTGCCTTTGTACCATTGTTTTTCTTTGGTCTTGGATGTTTTTTCGGTACATGAAAACACTAAAAGCAAAAAACAAATGAGAAGCGATAACTTTCGCATGACTTTGGTGATCCTAATGTGATACATCGTTTATGAGAACAGAATATAAGCTACTATAAAATAATAGTTTAAACAACTTAAAAAATCACAAACCATGCAAAATAACATATTAGTAAAAGAGACGATCAAGCATTCCGTATTTCGTTTGGAGGAAAACAATTCCAAAATTTTAAGTTGCCTGGAGTGGTTGTCAGAAGATGAAATATGGGAAAAGCCAAACGAATCCTCTAACAGCATGGGGAACTTGGTCTTACACCTATGCGGAAACCTGACACAGTACTTGCTGTCCTCCCTTGGAAAAGTCGAAGACAAGCGTGACCGGGACGCAGAGTTTAGTGCCAGTAAGACCATGGACAAACAAGCATTGATAGATAAATTGAATACCACGGTTAACCAATGCACGGATTTATTGCAAAGCCTGGATCAAAACAGCTTGGAAAGTAAATATACCGTCCAGGGCTATCACTACTCAGGTATTGGAAATATTATCCATGCTGTGGAGCATTTTTCCTACCACACCGGACAAATCGCCTTTTGGACCAAAATCCTTCGAAGAAAAGACCTGGGATTTTATGCAGGAATGGATCTGAACAAAAAAAATGAACGCTAAAAGTAATCAACGTAGCGGCTCCTGAATTTCATGGCAATACTATAGAAAGTCGGTAAAGGCCTGCCGCAGCGGAAAAAGAATGCTTAAATTGGCATAAATAATTTTTAATTGATATCATTTTTGACCTTTATGAAAAATCTAAGCCTTTTACTGCTTATATGCGCCTTGATGGCTTCTTGCCAATCCAAAAAAGTCCTACTACGACTGGATTTGGCGGAAGGCGAAACCTATTACCAAAAATCGACGATGGCATCTCACATTAGTCAAGAGTTTGGTGGGAACAACATCGATATTGATATGAATATTGTGGGCGATATGTCGCTAAAAGTCCTCGAGGTAGATAATGAATCTTACCTGATGGAAGCCAAGTTTGACAAGATGGGAATGGAAATGAAAATGCCCATGATGAACATGGCTTTCAGCTCTGAGGATGCGGACAAAGAAGGCAGCAATCCGCTCAGCAAGATGTTTGGAAGAATGGCTGAAAAGCCTTTTAGAATTAAGATGAGCAAAAAAGGTAAAATCCTTGAAGTAACTGGAATGGAGCAGGCTTTTTCTTCAGCTGTTGACGAGATTGCAGGAGAGCATGAAGATGACCAACTGGACAAGGTCAAGTCCCAAATGAAGCAGAATTTTGGCAAAAATGGCATGCTGGGAAATCTACAGCTTACCAGCCCGGTTTTTCCGGAGAACAAGGTCGAGCCAGGAGATACCTGGGATGTTGCGATCACTTCTTCCATGAACGGGGTGGATGCCGATCACCAAATTACCTATACTTATGTGAAAAAGGAAGGTGACCAGTATTATTTGAAAGCCAATGGCAATACCAAAATGGCCCAGAGTGAAAAAGTAGATCCAGCATTAATGCCATTTCCTATGACGTATGACATGGGCGGAACCTTAAACGCCACCATTACGCTGGATGCCAAAACAGGCTGGATCAAGACCATTGATCTGGACCAGACTATGGAGGGCTTTGTAGAAATCGAAAAGAACGAACAGCTTCCTGATGGTATGTCCATGCCCATGGAAATCAATATGAAAACCAAGGTGACTGACTGAGCCATAATGTAATTATAGCACAAAGAATTAAGTAGCAATATGTTAGATATGAGACGTGAGCATTGAGACAGAATGTTCCTCTCCTTGTAGGGGAGGTTAGGTGGGATTGTTTTGGAGCAAAGGACAAGAACAGCTGTATCGAGTCACCGCCACAAAGCAATGAACAATGATGGTCCCTGAGTGTAGCCGAATGGCCTAATCTTTCACTTATTCCTTAAAAATCCCTGTATTGCCTTTTTTCCAGATGGGCATAAGCTGCTTCACAACTTTTGGCTTCTCATTGGCCACGTTTTTACTTTCGTAAGGGTCGTTTTGATGATTGTATAGCTCCATGGCCGGTGGCTGGTCGCGGAAATATTTGGTCAATCTATACTGTGGTGTTCGCAAGGAAATTCCCCTTCTGAAGTAGCTGTAGGCAGTATTCCTCCAATGCTTTGCCGCTGGATTTTCCATAAGGGACACCATGCTTTCTCCATCCAAGGTCGCTTGGGAAGGTACATTTGTGAGTTCCATGATAGTCGGGTAGATATCTGTGGTGCTTACGACCTGCGATATGCGCTGGCCACTTTCCCCTGGACGTTTGATCATCAGTACACTGTGCAGGGCATTGTCGAAGACAGTATGTTTGCCCCAGGTTTTTTGGTCTCCCAAATGCCAGCCGTGATCCCCCCACACCACCACAATGGTGTTTTCGGCCAATTCCTGTTCCTCAAGTTCATCCAATAACTTTCCTATTTGCGCATCGATATAACTTACTGCGGCCAAATAGCCATGTCGCAGCTTTCTGGCATAAGCATCAGAGGCGACTCTGTCCAAATGGGGTTTTTCTTCCCCGAGCTTGTATTGGTTTAGCTCTCCACTGTTCTGTAAACTGGCCTTGGAGCTGTTTTCTGGGATTTCGGCAAATGGTGCCAGTGGAATGTTCTCTTCATCATATAAATCCCAATAGCCTTTGGGGGCAGTGAAGGGCAAGTGTGGTTTGAAAAAGCCCACTCCCAAGAAGAAGGGCTTATCCTGTTGCTTTAGTGATTTTAGCTTTTCGATGGCCAGCTCTGCTGTAAGTCCATCTGGGTATCCATCATCACCTACTTCTCCTGCTTCATAGGGCTTTACTTCCTTTGCCATACCGTTGCGGTTGGTACCGTCGGCGTAGCCAAAAAAGGCATTATGTCCGGTGCCCCATTTGCCCGCCTTGAGCAGCATTTCATCCCAGCTGCCGGGCAATTCGATTTTATCACTTTTTGGTTCATGATAGCCATAGACATAACCATCCGGATGATGGGAGATTTTTCCGATTCCCACGGTGTAATAGCCATTTTGCTTTAGCTCTTGCATGAAGGTGGTAGGCCGTTCCCCCGCAGGCTTATTCGCAATATTGGAGACGGAGGCTTGATTGCTAAGGTCACCGGGATTTTTGGGAAGTTGACCAGTGATCAGATTATAGCGAGAAGCCCCGCAGGTGGGCACGGTCACATAGTGGTTTTCAAACAAACTGCTCTCGGCTGCCAGCTGGTCCAAATTGGGGGAATGGACATAGGACTTTCCATAGCAGCCCAACTCAGGTCGTAGATCATCCACGGCAATAAATAGAATGTTAGGCGGAGTCCTGGGTTCTTCTTTACAAGAAAAGGAAAAAGAAACGACAAGGGCAAAAAACAAAACATGGATCAGGTTTCTCATAAATAGTTACTCTAGGTGAATTGGCCAAAGATATTGGCCAGTCCCTATTATTGAAAGCATGCTTTCCATTAATTTCAATTAATGCGAAAATAGTATCTCTTTTTGAAAATTATTAATTATTGTTAATCAGGCTGTTAAATAAAATTAAATGCTGCTTTTCATCAAAACTATCCTATAGATTGCCGGTGAGTTCTGGATAAGCTTACTATGGGAAAATCTTCTACTGTATTCTTTTTATTATTATTTTTGCCTATTTGGGCGGTGGCACAAGAGGAAAAAGAGATCACGGGAAAAGTGGTGGACAAATCTACCTTGGAACCTGTTTCGGTGGTGAGGATCAGCAGTTCACTTGAGCGGATATCTACCGATGATCACGGGAAGTTTACCATTAGGGCCAAGGTGGGAGATTCGCTCACTTTCGTTCATCTAACTTACCAGCCGCTCACCATGGTGGCCAATGGCGACGATAACCAGTTTCAGTTGATCCAATTGGAAGAAAGAACCTTGGAGATGCGTGAGTTTGAAGTAACCGGGATGCCTTCTGAGCAGACGTTTAAGGAGGCCATCTTGAATACCACGGCTGATCATGCTATGGAAATGAATATGATGCAGCGCAATGTCAATATGATCATGATAATCAAAGACCTAAGTTACTTTCATGATTATAGCAGCTACGATATGCTGTTAAAGAACATCAATCAGGAAGGTGGTGTTACGTTATTTTCCAGTAATCCATCCATGGGCTTAATATCGACGTTCAAGCGCTTGTTTAGTGGTAAAGGCCAAATGCCGAACCTGTCCCGGGATCCGGTAGATCCAGGCAAAACCCGGCCACTTTGGAAAAATCCCTTGGAATCAGATTCAGTGAAGATAGAATAAGGCCAATATAACAGCATTATTTATACAGAATTTAATTGATTATCGTTAAATTTATGCAAGTGAAATTTTTGAGAAGTGTAGCAATGTCGGCTTGTCGACATCAAAAAATTTGATCATGACTCCTATCATTAAGGATCCGATAATAGAATTGTCGGGGATTTTTGTAAGTATTCTGCAAGTAACAGCGGCTTTTTTCGGTGGGCTATTTCTGTGGCTGAGCATCATGGCGTTTAATGGCCATGCTATGATCAATATGGTCTTGGAATTAGTAGAAGCGCCTGGTCATGTAGATCTAGTAGAAACGTTTTTTGCGGGAATAGTGCTTTTGGTACTTTTCATGGCCAGTGTAGTGGTGTTTTTTGTGCTAAAATACCTGCGCAAAGTAGTCAACAGGGAATTTGACGCTCGCTCCCATGCGTAATACAGGTTCAAGCAATAATTCTGGTGGATGAGAGGTTTCAAGGTGGTTTAGATAAGCGCATTTCTCTTTAATGTAGCAATGGGAGTGTATGCTCCATAAAAAAAATCATTGCAAACCTTAATAATCTGCGCCAACTGTGTTTTATAGGAACCAACCACAAATCCCCCACATTTCTGCTTGTGCCGTAATAATGTCCGTGTCCAAACAGAAAAACACCAGGCACCATGCTGGATCTGGTGCCTGGCTTAAATTAGCTGATCAGTGCTGGTGCCCACCTGGGCCATGGACATGACCATGGTCAATTTCTTCTGGATCAGCATCCCGAATGCCCACAATTTCTCCCGTGAAGTACAGGTCATATCCTGCCAAAGGAGAATTGAAATCCATGTGGACGCCTTTATAATCAACTTTAGTGATTTCTCCGCGAAGGTGGTTCCCCTGATCATCTTGCATCGGGATGACCCTGCCCACTTTCAATAACGCTTTATTTTTCTTGCCGTCTTCTTTGAAGTTGGATGTTGGAACGATGGCGACTTTGCTTTCGTCATAGTCACCATACGCATTTTCAAAATCTATAAATACTTCGAAGGTATCCCCTACTTTCTTGCCGGCAATGACTTCTTCCAATGCCGGTAAGGTATTGCCAGCCCCAAATAAGAATGCAAAGGCTTGCTCTTTTGTGACCTTTTCCTTGAATTCCTTGCCATTTTCACCATCATCTACATGAAGTTCATAGGCCACGCTAACTACTTTGTTCTTTTCTGCAATCATGATTTTAGTGATGTATACTTGGAGAACCACACCAGGTATCGTTAGATACATAGTGTAGTAAATAAGCCTAAGTGTCTATGCTCCAATGTGTTTTTAATTAATGATATTACTAAGAGGGACTTTGATGACCTTCAGGTCCTCAAAAATATTAAAAATTATTTTCACCGATGACCAAGAAATCAAAACCTTTGGTAAATTCATGCAAAAATTTACCTTTTGCGTTATGGAAATATTCTTGCAGAGTGAAACGTGGATAGCCTTGCTGACACTTACCTTTTTGGAAATTGTACTGGGGGTGGACAATATCATTTTTATCTCTATTGTCTCTAATAAACTTCCCGAACATCAGCAGCCAAAGGCCAGAAATCTGGGCCTGCTACTGGCCATGTTTTTCAGGATAGGACTGTTGCTGGGGATATCCTATATCATTCAGTTTACAACGCCGCTTTTTACGGTTTTTGACCATGGATTTAGTGGCAGGGACTTGATATTGGCAGGAGGAGGATTGTTTCTTCTTTTCAAATCTACTATGGAGATCCACCATAAAATGGAAGGCGAAGCGGAAGAGGTAAAGGCTAAAACAAGCGCATCATTTGGAAACGTAATCGTCCAGATTCTACTGCTCGACTTGATTTTTTCCTTTGACAGCATCCTTACAGCAGTGGGCTTAGTGGATCATGTAAGCATCATGATTATTGCCGTGGTCATCTCCCTGATCATCATGATGATCTTTGCGGGTAAGATCAGTACTTTTATCAATCAGCATCCGACGCTCCAGATTTTGGCCCTGAGCTTTCTTATTTTGATAGGTGTGATGCTGCTGGTAGAGGGGTTTCATGTGGAGGTCCCGAAAGGCTATATTTATTTTGCGGTATTCTTCTCTTTGGCAGTGGAGCTAGTGAATTTACGGATGCGCAAAAAAACGTCCCAAAAACCTGTCGAACTTCATCCAAGGATAAAGGAGTCCGATGAAGAGTAAGGTTTTTTACATTTTGGTATTATCAAGACAGAAGCTTATATAACTCATACTTATCCGCTATTGTTCTTCTTGTTTCTCGAGATAGGCTTCCCGGTAGTTTGACCAGATTTCATAAATAGGGTCACCCTTGGAGCTAAGCCCGCTGTGGTGCCAGGCACCGTCCTTCACCGCATAGTCAAATCCAAGGGAGGCGCCCACGCGGCTATCATCCCTGCTGAAAAATTCGATGTATTCTGTGTACTTACCGTTTTGGGCGGTATAGTTACCACCTCCGGTACCGCTAAATTCCTTGGTCTCGGAATTGAAAGCAATCCACTGGAAGCGGCCACCACCGAGAATTTTGATGGTTCGTCGTGCACCCGGCGTCATGGTGTGCAGCTCCCCGTCCCTTTTGCGGCCTGTGATCACCCAAGTACCATTTAACTCATCATCCCTGTCGGAGATTTTTTCCCAAATCTCGATTACGTTATGGCCTTTCTTAGTGTAGGAAAGCACCATTTTGGCATCCACGAAGTCCAGGTTATAACCTACGGAAGTGCCTACCTTTTCGGGATCAGTGGTGTAAAAATCAAACGTCTCCGAATACGCCTGCTCGCCCTCTAATGCGTAAGTACCCCCTCCCGCACCGATGAAGTGATTGGTGGTATCGGCCTTTTTTGTGCCAAAGGCAAAATAACCATCCTGGAAGATCTTGACACTTTCTTCTTCAGTGACCTTGTCACCATTTAGGTAAGTTAATTTCCAGGCACCTTCCAGGTCCTGTCCAAAAACATTGAACACCAATAACAGTAAAGGAATTAAGCATAGATTTTTCATGAGTAGGGACTTTTTCGTTGTTCCACTAATTTACAAAAATCCACTAGTACCCTTTCCTGTTTTGGAAAAGTTTGATACTTTTTATACAAATGGTGAGATGATGAGGCTGATTATTGGCGGGATTACGCGTAATTTTAATTTAAAGGGGAGATCTTTCAGGTAGGAAGGTGAACTATCAGTACAATTAGGAAAAGTAAATGGGGCATTATGGGAAAATTCACATTGGGCAAATCCAAAGACGATGTAAAAGGCATGTTACCAGAAGGTAAGATCAAAGTGACGCAGCTAGGAGCCAAAAAGGTGTGCGTGGTACGCTCGGGAGAAAGTGTTTACGCCTTTGAGCAACACTGTCCCCATCGAGGAGCCATGCTGAAAGATGGCCATATTAATGGTCAGGGGGAGATCATTTGCCCGTTGCATGCTTACCGTTTTGATTTGAAGACGGGAATGTTGGCTTCAGGAGGCAGCTGTGGAGACTTGAAAGTTTACAAAAGTGCATTGACGGAAGAAGGCCTGGAAATTTATGTGTAGTCAGCGCGATAGGTAAGTGTTTTTCTACCATATTCTGTTCAAAAAATGAACAAAACCGCCAATTTTTAGTTATATTGATTGTATTATTTAGAGAAGATATATGAAAAATAAAAAGTGGCTAATTTTTTTGGGAATAGTGGTGCTCGTCATTGTTTTTGTATTGGAGGGGGTGCCTTTTTTGGTAAACCTGTACCTGAACAAGAATGCTGACAGGATAGTCAGTGACCTGATCACCCGGACCAATGATTTTAGCGGTCATCAAGTGAAGTTCGGAAATATCAAGTTGGATTACGATTACAGAGGTACCTATTTGGAGCTGGATTCGGTAGCCATCTTTCCTGCAGAAGATGTCGCTGAAAGCAATGTAAAGATCAATCTGCTCGCCGAAAGGATATTGCTTTCGGGATTTTTATGGAAGAGTCTATGGCTAAACAACTCGATCGTTCTCGATTCTGCAGAGCTCAGACATGTCCGCATCAGCTCCCGATCGCCTTCACTGGATTCGCTGGAGCTTAAAGATAAACAACAGCGCCAACCAACGTCTGGCAAAGATTATAAATCCATCCAAGTGGCCCATATTGACATCAGTGACTTTTCGATCGAAAACAGGGATGTAGTAACCGATTCTGCCCGGCTTGAGCTAGAGGACCTTAATGTGGTCGCTACGAATTTTAACCTTACCAAAAAGGACCTTGAGGAACCTGACGCCTTGTTTTCTGTGGAGGAAATTAATGGAAGGATCGCGCAATCATTTATCCATTTTAATAATTACCGCAATGTCCTCCATGCGGAGGAAATCCAGTTTGACAAAGGAAAAAAATCCCTGGAAGTACAGCATGTCCAGCTGGACAACAAGCTGGATAAGTATGCCTATACAAGGAGTTTTACGAAGGAAACCGATTGGATAGAATTGGTGGAGGGAAAGGTCAAGCTGGTCAATATGAACTATGATGCCTACTTCCGCAAAAACCTGATTGAGTCCGAAAAATTAATGATCTCGGACATGGTGATCAATGTCTTCAGGGACAAAAGAAAGCCCGATGACACGCGGAAAAGGCCAAAAATGATCAACGAAATCATCAGTAGTATTCCCAAAGACCTTCATGTGGATTTGATCCAGTTGGAGAACGGATATGTTTCTTATGAAGAGCGTCCCGATAATGAGGGCCCAAAGGCAGGCACCATATTTTTTGACCAGATCAACGCAAAAATCATGAACATCACCAATGTTCCAGAAATGCTCGAAATGCACAATGAGCTTACCTTGGAAGCTACTGCAAGGATAATGGGTAAAGGGAATGTCGATTTAAACGTTACCTATTTCCTACAAGACAGCACAGGGAAGTTTACCATGGATGGAAGTATTCGTGATATGGAACTTACGGCCATCAATCCCATGCTCAGGCCTGCGACCCAAGTGGAAGCCCGTAGTGGTGAGATTGATGAATTGACTTTTGATATCACGGCTGATGACATCGATGGATCCGGGGAGTTGATCATGAAATATCATGACCTGGCCATTGACATCCGTGGAAAAACCTATGGCGACGGGCAGAACATTTTCCAGAAGATCGGTTCATTCCTCACCAATAAGCTGGTGATACGCTCAGAAAATCCCGGTCCAAAAGGCGAGCTTAAAAAAGGAGTGGTCTATTTTAAGCGGGACCAAAGCAAATTTATTTTTAACTACTGGTGGAAGCTCACACTCAGTGGGATGCGATCCACGCTGACAGGTGAAGATGAAGAAGCCCTACGAAAAAGAAGCCAAAAGCAGGACTAATAACAATGTCTGAATCGCATGGGCGTTGGAAGTTTCCTTTATAATTACGATTTTTCTTATTAAAAATTACTGGCGTCAGACTAAATTTCAAATATGATCAAAAACTGTCTTTAAATAGAAATTTGAGGGTTTTTATTCCAATCCCCAAAATGACCCCATCCCCTAAAGGGGAGCTTTGGAAAGTCCCCTTTAGGGGATTTAGGCGTGAAAACAGTTGATTTTTTCAATTTGACGATTGTTTTCTCGGCCGCCCGTAATAAAGAATTTACAATCAAACTATTCTGATGCAAAAACGGTTTTAGAAGACGGTAAGGGTATTCCGTGAATAATCCATATTTTTGTGAAATTGTAAACCTAATTAAAGGTCCGATCCCTTCATGTCAAAAACAGTAGCAGCAGTAGAAGAAAAAATAGAGATTTACGGTGCTCGTGAGCACAATCTCAAAAACATAGATATATCCATTCCCCGGAATCAGCTAGTGGTCATCACTGGCCTCAGTGGAAGTGGTAAAAGTTCGTTGGCATTTGACACCATCTATGCCGAAGGGCAGCGTCGTTATATGGAGAGCTTTTCCGCCTATGCCAGGACATTTCTTGGTGGTATGGAGCGTCCTGACGTGGATAAGATCAATGGGCTTTCACCGGTGATCTCTATTGAGCAAAAGACCACCAGCAAAAATCCCCGCTCCACGGTAGGCACCGTTACGGAGATTTATGACTTTATGCGTTTGCTGTATGCCCGGTCAGGGGAAGCTTATAGTTATCTTTCTGGCAAAAAAATGATCCGCCAGACGGAGGATCAGATCATCGACCAGCTGTTAGAGCACTTTGCCGGTAAAAAGCTTTATATCCTTGCACCCGTGGTAAAAGGCCGTAAAGGACATTATCGGGAGCTTTTTGAGCAGATCAGAAAGATGGGATTTTCAAAAGTCCGCGTGGATGGCGTGGTCATGGAAATGATACCCAAGATGCAGGTGGACCGCTACAAAATCCACGACATCGAAATCGTCGTGGACAGGATTATTGCCGAAGAGGACGACCGCTACCGCATCACCCAATCCCTAAAGACTGCCCTACAGCACGGAAAGGGCATCATTATGCTGCGGGATGAGGAAGGTAGTATCCATCACTTTTCCAAGTACCTGATGGATCCTACCACTGGACTTTCTTACGATGAGCCAGCACCGAATACTTTTTCTTTTAACAGTCCTTATGGAGCCTGTCCCACTTGTAACGGGTTAGGTGTCATTGAAGAGATTACAAAGGAAAGTATCATTCCAGATCCCAATTTGAGTATTTCTCGGGGAGGAATAGTGCCGATCGGTGAATACCGGGATATCTGGATTTTCAAGAAAATAGAAGCGATTCTCAAGCGTCATAAGGCCAGTCTGTCCACTCCTATCAAGGACTTAAAAGAAGAGGTCCTGGATGTCTTGCTTTATGGTGACAAGACAACCGTGGAAGTGGATTCTGTCAAGTATCCAGGTACCAAGTGGAGCACTACTTTCGAAGGTATCGTAAACTTTCTCCTAAAACAGCAGGAAGGAGGATCAGAGAAAATTCAAAAATGGGTAAGTGACTTTACCACTACCAGGGGATGTCCAGACTGTGAGGGATACCGGCTGAAAAAAGAGGCACTTCACTTTCTGATTGCCGGCAAGCACATAGGAGAGCTCGCCATGATGGATATCCAGCAGCTTGGCAACTGGTTTGGCCAAATCGACGATAAGCTTACCGAAAAGCAAAAGATCATTGGCGAAGAAGTCCTGAAAGAAATCCGGAAGCGGATTGGCTTCCTTTTGGACATTGGGCTGGATTACCTTTCGCTGAACAGGCCACTCCGGACACTTTCCGGAGGTGAAGCCCAGCGGATCCGGTTGGCCACGCAGATCGGTACCCAGCTGGTAGGGGTATTGTATATTTTGGATGAACCGAGTATCGGCCTTCACCAACGCGATAACGTAAAGCTGATCAAAGCCCTTCAGGACCTCCGCGACCTGGGCAATTCCGTATTGGTGGTGGAGCACGATAAGGACATGATGCTGGACGCGGACTATGTGGTGGACATAGGCCCGGGCGCAGGTAGGCACGGCGGCCATATCGTCGCCAAAGGCACACCCAAGGAAATCCTCCAGCAGAATAGCCTTACAGCAAATTACTTAAATGGAAAAGAAGAGATTGCTGTTCCTACAGCGAGAAGGAAAGGAAGTGGCAATTACCTGAAGTTACTTCAAGCCAGTGGGCATAACCTGAAAAATGTAGACCTGGAGCTGCCATTGGGAAGTATGATCTGTGTGACCGGTGTATCAGGAAGTGGTAAGAGTTCCTTGATCCACGAGACCTTGTTCCCGCTGCTTAACCGGCATTTTTACCGTTCCAGGAGGACGCCTTTGTCATATGGCAGCATAGAAGGGTTGGAGCATCTCGATAAGGTGATTGAAGTAGACCAGTCACCCATTGGCAGGACACCACGATCAAATCCTGCCACTTACACCGGTGTATTTACCGATATTCGAGCACTGTTTACAGAGTTGCCGGAAGCAAAAATCCGTGGCTACAAGCCTGGCAGGTTTAGCTTCAATGTCAAGGGCGGTAGATGTGAAGACTGTGAAGGAGCAGGGATGAAGCTTATTGAAATGGACTTTCTTCCGGATGTGCATATCCCCTGTGAGACCTGCAAGGGCAAACGCTATAACAGGGAAACCCTGGAAGTCAGGTTTAAGGGCAAATCCATTTCTGATGTCCTGGACATGACAGTGGAGCAAGCGGTGGAGTTTTTCGAAAAACAGCCTAAAATACTCAGAAAAATCCAAACGTTAAACGATGTCGGTCTTGGTTATATTACCCTCGGACAGCATGCTACCACCCTTTCCGGAGGCGAGGCCCAGCGGGTGAAGCTGGCCACTGAGCTTTCCAAGAAAGATACAGGAAAGACCTTTTACATCCTTGATGAACCTACTACAGGTTTGCACTTCAAAGATATCGAGCACCTGCTGGAAGTCTTAAACAGGCTGGTGGACAAAGGCAACACCGTGCTGATCATCGAACATAACATGGATGTTATCAAAGTGGCCGATCATATCATCGACCTGGGCCCAGAAGGCGGGAACAAAGGTGGGCAGATCCTTGCCCAAGGAATACCTGAAGCTGTCGCCAAACATCCGTCAAGCTACACGGCGAAGTTCCTGCGGATGGAGTTATCGCCGAGCAAATCATAGACTGTCATTTCCATACCCACCACGCCCCGAGCAGATCCGAAGGGAGTGGTGGCCTCTAAGGTTTTCAATACATTGGATATGCCCTTTCAGCAATGGTTGTATCCACTGATAAAAAATCACTGCCTACATCCGAAGACTTCCTTATATTTGGGATGGAATGGACAGAAGCAGATTATATTGGATATTTCAGATCTTCGGTTGGGCTGCATTTGCGGTGATCAACTTGTTTTTTGTCTCTTTGATCCGCGGCATTACATCGGTTCAGATAGGGGCGTACCTGTCGCTTGGTGCATTTTATTTTGTGTCCACGCATTATTTTAGGCACATCATTAAACGTAAGGACTGGTTTAACTTTAACCTGTCCAAGTTATTGATCCAGGCATTTTGTGCACTGCTGGTGCTAAGTTTTGCCAATGTGATCGCCACCGTATTGATCAACTGGGTTTTTGGAATTTTGAGAGAGCAGGAAGACCTGAAGCCGATTGTCTTGCTGGTCAATATGTTCATCAGTTTCTTGTACTACGCCCTGTGGGCAATGATGTATTTTCTGTACCATTTTCTTGAAAATTACAATACTACCCTGAAGTATCAGGCCAAAATCAACGAAGTCAAACTTAACCAGCTTCGGAACCAGCTGAATCCCCATTTTATTTTCAATGCCCTCAACAGCGTCCGTGCTTTGGTGGATGAAAACCCTCCCAAGTCAAAAGAAGCGATCACCCAGCTGAGCAATATCCTGCGTTATTCGTTAATCATGGACAAAAAGCGGACGATAGATTTTAGCGATGAGATAAAAATTGTGCGGGACTACCTTGACTTGGAGAGCATCCGGTTTGAAGAGCGCTTGAGGGTGTCTTATGATATTGAGAAAAAGGCCTATCATTATAAAATTCCTCCCATGATGCTGCAGACGATTGTCGAGAATGCCATTAAGCATGGTATTTCGAATCTGATGCGAGGGGGCATTATTCACATCCAGTGTTCTGTGGGGCTTTCAGATGATTTGTACATCGCAGTAAAAAACAGTGGACAGCTTAGCCATCATGGAAACCGCAAAGAAAACGATGGTAGCGGCCATGGCATTTCCAATACTATCCAGCGGCTAAAATTAATCTATGGTAACAAGGCTTACTTCAAAATGAGGAATTTTGACAATGAGTTTGTGGTCACAGAAATTAAAATTCCAAAACAAAGTACTAAATTAGACTAATCTTAAAAACTCTATAGCATGCGCGCACTAGTAATCGATGACGAAAGACTGGCAAGAAAAGAACTGATCAACCTATTGTCTTCTATAGAAGATGTCGAAGTAATTGGAGAGGCAGTAAATGTAGATGATGCAAAGGAAAAGATAGGGAGCCTCAGTCCGGACGTGATATTTTTGGATATTCAGATGCCTGAAAAGACTGGTTTTGATCTCCTATCTGAAATGGATGCTGTGCCAGACGTGATTTTTACCACCGCCTACGATGAGTTTGCCCTCAAAGCGTTTGAGGTGAATGCACTGGACTACTTGCTAAAGCCAATAGAGCCCTCCAGACTCTCCGAAGCCATCTTAAAACTAAAAAACAAACTTAAAAATAAAGTAGATTTAACCAAAGATACTGAAAAAGTTACCATAGACGGAGATAAAAAACTATCTTTGGAAGATCAGGTGTTTGTAAAAGATGGCGATCGTTGTTGGTTTGTCAAGCTTGAAAATGTACGCTTGTTTGAATCCGATGGGAACTACATAAAAGTTTATTTTGGAAACAATAAACCCATGATTCACAAATCCCTGAATGCATTGGATGAGCGATTGGACGAAAAGTCCTTTTTTCGTGCTAGCCGAAAGCATATCATTAACCTAAGCTGGGTAGATGGGATAGAGCCTTGGTTTAATGGTGGATTGGTGGTTACGCTTAAGGGAGGAGATCGCATCGAAGTCAGCCGTCGTCAGGCAGCAAGGTTTAAAGACATGATGAGTTTATAAATAAAAAATGGTGGTTTTAAATTGTTTTTTTAAATTTATATTCTCATTTTCAGTCCAAATTTTAGAAAAAATTGAATTCATTTGTGAATGTAAATGATTAGGAATCATGAGCTTCACCTAACATAGACCAACCATACGATAACATGAAAGAAGAAAGAATACTGGTTGTAGAGGATGATCCGGATATTGCAGAAAATATAGAGGAGATCCTCGAACTTTTAGGTTACGTAAATATTGATATTGCTAATTCCGCCAATCAGGCCATCAAGGTGATCAAGAAATACCGGCCTGATCTGGTATTTATGGACATCAAACTAAAGGGTGACAAGGATGGCATTGAGCTAGGAGAGATCATTCAGCAAATGGTGGACGCACCAATTGTTTATGTTACTTCTTACAGTGACCCATCCATCATTGAGCGGGCAAAACGTATTCATCCAGCAGGTTTTATCGTAAAGCCGTTTAATACCAATGACATTCATGCGATCGTGGAAATCGTCCTTTATAATAGAAGGAACCAAAGTGCCAGCTCCGACAGCCCAAAACCTAGTGCGGAAAGCCCATACTTGGTCGCTGATGCGGTTTATATCAAATCCGACAATGCTTATGAGCGGGTGGATTATGGTGATATTTACTATGTGGAGGCCAACGGAAACATGGTGTCCATTTTTACCAAAAGCAAGACTTATACCATTCGCAAATCCATGAAAGAAATGGAGGAAAAACTTCCTTCCAGTCTCTTCCTGCGGGTGCAAAAATCGTATATTGTCCAGCTTGCCCAAATCGCCAGCTTCAGCACTAAGGAAATAAACCTTAAGGACGGAGCCGTGGTACAGGTAGGTCGCCAATACTACAATAGCTTCTTGGCAAAGCTCAATACCATTACGGAGAGTTAAGTAACTTTAGTTAGTAAATCATAGACCCAAAAAAAAGCCTCCAATTTGGAGGTTTTTTTGTTAATAGAATTTCCCCTCAATCTAAATCAATTAATAAATAGCAATTTAAATTGAAGCCGTCTTTTCGTTTTCCTATATTTATAAGTGAAATTAAGCACTAATGATCCAGTCCTTTAAAATAAAGAACTTTAAAAGCTATCGTGAAGCGGAATTGAAGCTGGCACCATTGACTGTTATGATCGGTGCCAATGCCTCAGGGAAAAGTAACGCCATTGAGGCTGTGCGTTTTTTAAGCTGGATAGCACAAGGACAAAAACTTTCAAGTTTACAATTTGAGGTAAATAAAAATGATACAGTTATCAGGGGCAAAACCGGAGATTTGATACATAAGGGCTCGTCCTTCTTTTCTATTGGCTGTACAATTTGTGACAATAAAGAAGGTCAATTATGGGATTTAAATATTGATTTGGATATTCGTGATAAAAAAGAAATCCACATATCCAATGAGTCAATGGAGAATAAAAGCAAAGGTGAAGTTTTATACAATACTATAAGGCCTACCAATAGTATGGCCACGGATATTTCGGTAGCTTATAACAATTTCGCAAGAGGAGGTAAAAAACCTCAGGTAATCTGCTCAGACCAGCTTGGTATATTTACCCAGCTTACACGTATCGGGGTATTTGCTCCAAGCCATAAAACTTCACGGTTAAAAATTCCACACGTCACTCAATTAACAGAAAGCCTACTTAAATCTATTCTATTTTTAGACCCATCCCCTCAGTCCATGCGTGAATATAGTTTTATTGATAGCAATGGGCTCTTAGGAAATGGAAGTAATATTTCAGCTGTACTTTTTCAACTCATGGAAAAGAACTCGGATAATAGAGTTTTCTTACTGGATTTTATTAAAAGCCTTCCGGAACAGGATATTTCTGATATAGGGTTTTTGAAAGGACCAAGAGGAGAAGTTATGCTTACTTTGACAGAGACTTTTGGGGGATATCGACGAGAAATTGACGCGGGAAACTTATCAGACGGAACACTTCGAGTATTGGCTATCGGAGCTGCTTTGCTGTCCGCTCCAGAAAATGGAATGGTCATCATTGAAGAAATTGATAACGGAGTACATCCTAGCAGAGCTGAAGTACTTTTAAAAAACATCAAGGAAACTGCTAAACGGAGGAATTTGACTGTTTTACTGAGTACTCATAATCCTGCATTAATGGATGCTGTTCCTTCAAATGCAATACAAGATGTGGTCTTTTGCTATAGGGACAAAAAAGACGGAGCATCTAAGCTTACCTCCCTTAAGGAAGTACCTGATTATCCAGAGCTCATCATTCAAGGAAGCCTTGGAGATTTGGTTACCAAAGAAACTTTATCCCGTTTTGTAAAGAGCCAAGAAAGCTCTGATAAAAAAGTCGAAAAAGCTCTCAAATGGCTGGAATCTATAAAATAATTTTTTATGTCTAAACCCATTATTTGGCTTATAGATACCTCTATTATTACAAATATTCTTGACATTCCCGGCAAGAATCAAGACAAATTGGAGGTAAGAGAAGACTTCAAAAATAGGATAAAGAACAAAGATAGTTTTTTTCTACCCTATGCCACCTTAGTGGAAACAGGAAACTTTATAGCACAATTAAATGGAGATCTAAAAAGGATTAAGTCTCTTGAATTTGCAGAACAAATTAAACTAGCATTGGACAACCAAGCCCCTTGGAAACCACTAAAATTCCCTGAGAAAGAATCTTTATCACTGAACATTAACAAATTTCCAGAGTTTGCCTCAAAAGGAATTGGCTTTGGGGATTTTTCCATAATCCAAGATTGGGAGGAACAGAGAAATGCTTTTCAAGCATTTGCTGTAAAAATTTGGTCACTGGACAAGGCTTTGCAAGGATATGAATCATAGGAGGGTAAATAAACATTTCTCATCTACCCTCCTATGAAAGCGATAAAACCTAAAGCAGCTCATTGGCCAGATTGGCGAGTTCAGAGCGCTCTCCTTTTTCCAGTTTGATGTGGGCGTAAAGCGGGTGCTCTTTGACGCGGTCGATAAGGTAAGACAGACCGTTACTCTGGCTGTCCAGATAAGGTGTGTCGATCTGATAAACGTCCCCAGTAAAGACGATTTTGGTGTTTTCTCCTGCTCGACTGATAATAGTCTTGATTTCATGGGGAGTTAGGTTTTGGGCCTCGTCCACGATAAAGAAAATATTGGACAGCGATCTTCCCCGAATGTATGCCAAAGGCTGTATGACCAGCTTTTCCTGGTTGACCATTTCTGTGATCTTCTGATATTCCTTATCGGATTCCTTGAACTGGTTCTGGATAAATTTTAAGTTGTCCCAGAGGGGTTCCATATACGGGTTAAGCTTAGATTTGATGTCCCCGGGCAAGTAACCAATGTCCTTATTGCTCAAAGGCACGATCGGTCTGGCCAAGAATATCTGCTTATAGTCTCTTCTTTGCTCCAAGGCACCCGCCAAAGCCAGCAATGTCTTACCGGTACCGGCCACACCCTGCACTGATACCAATTTGATATTGGGATTGGTGATGGCATGTAGGGCAAATGTCTGCTCGGCATTTTTGGGCTTGATATGGTAGGCCAATTTCTTATCTACCCGCTCGATGGTGTTTTCCTCACCATTATAGTACGCCAATACTGAATTTTTTTCGCTTTTTAGAATATAATAAGTATTGGTCTTGCGCTTGCGTGTACCCAGTACTTTCTTGGCCTCTATGGAATGGCTATCATATAACTGATTGATTACATCTGGATCGATGCCTTCAAGGATATCCTTGCCGGTACTTTCCAGTTCGGTGATATTTTTGATTTTGCCCGTTTCGTAATCTTCCGCCTGGATATCCAGGGATTTTGCTTTCAGGCGGAGGTTAATGTCCTTGCTTACCAGGATGACTTTGCGGCCATTTTCACTGTTTTTCAAGTCAAGGGCAGCGTTTAGGATTTTATGATCATTTTTTTCCTCCCCAAAAATCGTATTGGCATTTTGAAGATCAGTTTTGCCAGTACTGTCATGGGTGGTCATCATGACCTTGAAATTTCCCTTGGTCTTCCCGTTCAGTGGTGTCCACTTGTGGATCATTTTGTCCTTGGAAAGCTTGTCCAGTAATCGAATAAACTCTCTCGCCTCGAAATTTTTGGAATCATTGCCTTTCTTGAACTGATCCAGTTCTTCCAATACCGTGATCGGAATCACTACGTCGTGTTCGGCAAAGTTCATAATGGAATTGTGGGCATAAAGAATGACCGAGGTGTCCAAAACAAAGATCTTACGGTCACTTTCATTTTTTTTAGCTCTTGGCATAGGCGAAAAAGGTTAGTGATTTATGTTAAGAATAAGATAGCTATTTATCTCTGGGATTGCCATATTTTTAACTAAAATTGAGCAGATAAAACAGGCTCGTGCTTGTAAATCGTTGGAGATCAATGGGAATGATTTTGCTGCCTTTTTTTACTGGTAAAAATTGCATATTTCGAATCAGATCACCCGATTATCCGAGTGATGAGTTATATTGGTCACTCATGTCAAAAATGATAATCCCATGAGATCAAAATTATTACTGCTTGCACTCACTATTTTATATTCAATCACCTTCGCAGGAGCTCAAGAGCGCATAGAATACCAAAGAATATACCTTTCCGGAAAAGATGCCGCCAGCGCTGTGGACTGGGATTTTAAGGTTTCTAATGGAAGAAAAGCCGGAAAATGGCAAAAAATCCCTGTCCCCTCCAACTGGGAACTGCATGGCTTTGGCATCTATAATTATGGACATGACCATAGCCGCAAAGACCGTACACTGGGCAAAGAAACGGGGCAATACAAGCATTCCTTTACCGTTCCAGCTAGCTGGGATGGCAAGACCATCAATATTGTCTTTGCAGGCTCCATGACCGATACGGAAGTAAAAATCAATGGGCAATTGGCTGGTGAAATACACCAAGGGGCATTTTATGAGTTTAAGTATGATATCAGCAAATTGGTACGGTTTGGGCAGGAGAATCTGTTGGAGGTGAAAGTGGCCAAACACTCCGCTAATGAATCAGTGAACAGGGCAGAGCGGCAAGCTGATTTTTGGATTTTTGGAGGGATCTTCCGGCCTGTATATTTGGAGATTTTGCCTGAAGCCCACTTTTCCAGAATTGCGATAGATGCCAAAGCTTCGGGAAACTTCGAAGCACTATTGACTACCAACATCCCTTTGGAAAAGGCCAATGTAAATGTCCGCATCACAGACCTTCAGGCCAATTCCGAATTGGGAGAGTTTACCGCATCGCTCCAGGGTGAAAGCACCATAGTAAAGCATGACTTTGGAAAAGTGGAAACCTGGAACCCAGAAAATCCCCATTTATATCAGGCTACGTTTACGCTCTTGATCAATGAAAAACCCGTCTATATCCAGTCTGAGAAAGTAGGCTTCCGTACCGTGGAGCTAAGGGATAAGGATGGTATCTATGTCAATGGCACCAAGGTGGTTTTTAAAGGTGTAAACAGGCATTCTTTTTTTCCTACCACCGGAAGGGCGCTAAGCAATGCCAATCACCTGGAAGATATCCAGCTAATGAAGGAAATGAACATGAATGCTGTCAGAATGAGCCATTATCCTCCTGATGAGGCATTTTTGGATTTGTGTGATTCCTTGGGGCTGTTTGTCCTGGACGAAGTTACGGGCTGGCAAGATGGCTATGACACCATTGTTGGGCCCAAGGTGATCAAAGAAACCATTCTCAAGGATGAAAACCATCCAGCGGTCATTGTCTGGGACCATGGTAACGAAGGAGGTTGGGATTTTGCCAACGAGAAATGGTTTCATCGATGGGATATCCAAAAACGGCCCGTCATCTATCCCTGGCTCAACCGAAACGGCGTCGATACCTTCCATTACCCCATCTACAAGGATGGTATCAATCGCCTCTCCAACGGGCAAAATATCTTTATGCCCACTGAAATGCTCCATGGGTTATATGATGGTGGTCATGGCGCTAACTTAGATGATTATTGGACGGATTATATGAAAAATCCCCGTGCGGCAGGAGGGTTTCTGTGGGTCTTCGCCGATGAGGCAGTCGTCAGAACTGACCGCTCAGACAGCTTGGATGCCGATGGTAACCATGCTCCTGACGGCA
Organism: Echinicola soli; assembly: GCF_006575665.1. Lineage (NCBI taxonomy): Bacteria > Pseudomonadati > Bacteroidota > Cytophagia > Cytophagales > Cyclobacteriaceae > Echinicola > Echinicola soli. The sequence continues at coordinate 1,111,925 of NZ_CP041253.1, read as the reverse complement.
TTGTCGGCTCCTATCGTGAGAAAGAAGGAAGCTTTTATACCATCAGGGATATTTGGTCACCCGTTCAGGTCAAGCCCATGGTGGTGAATGCCCACTTTGACGGTAAACTCATCCTTGAGAATCACTACTTGTACACGGATTTGGAAGGGATGCAGCTATGCTGGAGGCTCAAAACCTTGACGAATTGGGAAGGACAGGAATCTGAAAGCGGTGAGGTCACGCTTAAAAGTATCTTACCAGGAGAGCACTCTCAAGTATCATTGGAGCTTCCTGAGGATTTTGGTAGCAAGGACTGGTTAGAAGTGGCGGTAAAAGATAAATCCGGAAGACTGATCAACACCTGGTCCTGGCCGATCCCATCCCCTGCTGAATTTACTTTTAAGCAGCTGGCAGAGCATACTGATGCTGGAGAGCCAATCCACATTGAGCAGGGGACGCGAACATTTCAGATGGGTAATGTCAAGGTTTACTTTGACGCAGATTATGCCTTGGAAAAAGTGGAAAGGAATGGTCAGGTGATACCTTTTTCAGGGCCGGTTTTTATAAATGAAGTCAGCTCAAAAGCAACTCATGTTCACCAGGATGAGCAGGGAAATTATCATATAGAGGTCGAATACGAGCAATATCCTTCTTCCATAAAATGGACGCTGTACCAGAATGGATTACTCAAGGTGGAGGCAGCTGCACCAGACAGGAGTCAAAGTGGAAAACCGTATGTCGGCATCCATTTCGACTTTCCCGAAGAGCAGGTAGCAGGAATCCAATGGCTCGGTGATGGCCCATACCGCGTCTGGCAAAACCGTCTTAGAGGAGCCCGGTTTGGAGCGTGGCAAAAGGATTATAACAATACGGTCACAGGATACAGCTCATTGGGCAAGTTGGAATATCCAGAATTTAAAGGCTATCATGCCGATATGTTTGCTTACCGGTTAAGTACTGATAGTGGAGATTTCAGTGTCTACACAGAGAGCCCTGGATTGTTTTTCCGACTGTTTACACCGGCAGAATCTCCTTACATCACAGATGGCTTGAGAGTGCCTTTTCCGGAGGGCGATTTATCTTTCCTTTATAAGATCCCTGCAATTGGCACCAAGTTCCACTCCGCAAAGGACATGGGGCCATCGTCTTATGATCGAAGGATCGTGAGCCATCATGGTGACCGGGACTATCCGATCACCTTATGGTTTGACTTCAGGTAACTGGAGAGATTATAGGATAAGTGTTCCCTCATAAACTGAGCTCAACTTATAATGAGCATAAAAAAGCCGTCATCGCGAACGGAGAGCAGCGGTGTGAAGCAATCTTATTTAAATTATACGAAATTGCTTCCTCCTTATCGCGATGACGACTTTTGATACTGTTATTGGTTAGTTTTTGCTTACCAATTCCCCTTCCAGGTCCATCAGGAAGCTGTCCAAGATACCTTGCCTAACGTGGTGCATGACTACGATTTTATACCACTTTGGGGTAAACTCATAGCTGTCCGCCACGAGATTGTACTTCTTGGCTATTCTAGGCGACACAAATTCAGATTTGATGGTAATGATGTTCAAGTGCGGGTTTCGGAAGTATTTCACGCCCATCCGGTCCAGTCTGGTACAGATCCTTTCGGTACGGTCACAGAGCGAGGCCATTTTATATTTCCATCCTTCAGAACCGTGGATTTTTAGGATCATCCACATGGACACGGCATTGGCTCCTGACCTGGACCCACATAGCGTGTAGTCCTTCCCGGGAATGTACTGAGCTTCCTCCGTGCACACGTGATGGATATACCCCTTCCGGATCAAAAACAGCCCTGTGCCATACGGCGTTTGGAGCATTTTATGGCCATCACTGGCAAATGAAGTGATATATGGATTTTTAAACGTATAAGCACTTTCTTCATCAGTAAAGGGATAGATAAACCCCCCATAGGCGGCGTCCACGTGAATTCTGAACGTCACATTGGCATTGGTGAAGAAATCGCCCAGGCGGTTGACATCATCCACGGAACCAAACATGGTCGTGGAGAGGTTGGAAATGACGATGAAATAGTTAATGCCATTTTCCTTTGCTTCAGCGATACTGTTTTCCAGGGACTCTTGGGTAATCTGGCGCGTCTCCTCATCCACATCCAGGATGATATTGTGGAGGTTGAGCAGGTTGGCACCTTTGGGCATGGAATAGTGTGAATCGCTGGAGTATACCACGGCGATTTCTTCTGTCTTGGCACCGAATTCTGCTTTGAAGAAATTACGGTAGACCCACATGGCCTGGATATTGGCTTCCGTACCTCCTGTGGCCACATAGCCATCCTGTTGGCCTTTTTCCCCGGTAAAGACTTCCTCAGCTACCAAGTTGATCAGCTCCCGCTCGATTTTTTGGGTGCCCTGAAACAGGTCAAGTACAGATTCCTCACTCAAGGTGTGGATCCCGATATGGTTGGGGTTTCGGACCATGACAGACATGAAAGGCGCATCTTTCAGAAACGGTGCGTCATGATAGAATTCCGTCGTGTCCAAATAAGTCCCCGGCACACCGAGTGCAGGATATTCTCCTCTATAGTTATGATTTTGATCTAATGCCTCAAATACGGCTTTTTTTACTTCTTCGTGCGATAATTTTTTCCAGAACATGGTTTGATGTTGTAAGTTTTGAATGGTTAGAATGTTACAAGGTAGTTTGTGGCGGGTAGGATGCCACGGGGTGACACTATCTCCAAACTACCTTATTCTCTAGACAGGAAGTGGACTCAGTACTTTGGGACCCATAGGGCTGAAGGACAGACTTCATATTCGAATGTATGTGCTTCAGCGGCCTGGTACCACCAGTTCATGATCCCAGTTGCAATGGCCTCTAACCTTCTATCTAGTTCCAAATCTTCCAGGCAGCTTCTGCCTGAAGTTGGAGCATTTCCAAACCATTTTTTACTACTGCACCACGTGCCTCCAGGGACCGCATTAAGAAAGTTTTTTCTGGATTGTAAACCAAGTCATACACCTTGTGTTCGCTTCCGATCTGGCTGACCGGAATATCAGGCATTTCTTCCGTGTTGGGGAATGTTCCCAATGGGGTGGTGTTGACGATCAAAAAGTATTCTTGAAGGTATTGTTCGTTTTTGATGAGGTCATCATAAGTGATTTGCCCTTTTTGGCCATTGGCATTTCGGGACACCATGAGATAGGGCATCTCAAGGGCTTCAAGGGCCTGTTTTACGGCCTTGGACGCGCCACCTGTGCCTAGGATCAGGGCTTTTGGACGCTGGCCTTCCAGCCATGCATCCAGCGATGCTTTGAAGCCGATGTAGTCTGTATTGTATCCGATGAGTTTGCCTTCTTTGGCCTTGATGCAATTAACGGCACCGATTGCTTTACAGCCCGGCTCCAGTTCATCGAGATAAGGAATAACTTGTTCTTTATAAGGAATGGTGACATTGACACCTTCCAGCTCCGGATTGTTTTTGATCAATTCCGGGAATTTGCTGATGGTATCAATTTCATATAAGTCGTACTGACAGTCATGAATGCCTTCACGCTCAAACTTCTCCGCAAAGTATTTTCCGGAGAATGAGTGTTTTAAAGGATAACCGATAAGTCCGAATTTTCTCATTTCTTTTTTAAATAAAATGCCATTCTCTCCAATCCAATGACGAGCAGAATGCCAAACAGAAAAGCCAAAAGACCAATAAAGAACATTGGCTCACTGCCCGTTTCTGCCAGGTAATGGTTGGGCAATAGGTTTTCAGTGATGAAGGGCTTTTGCTCCCCGCTGCTGGAAATCCTAAAGCTTACTACTTTTTTCCATGGCCAGATCTTATTGATTGATCCGAGCATAAAGCCCGAAAGCACTGCAATGGTCACTGCATGGTGGTTTTTCAGCAGCCAACTGATCAGTCTTGAGAAAGACAACAGTCCGACCAAGCATCCCACTGCAAATATTCCTAAGGTCAGGAAGTCCTTTTCGTTCACTGCTGTAAGGATGGCTTCGTATTTACCCAATATCAACAGCAAAAAGCTGCCAGAAATTCCCGGGAGGATCATCGCACATATGGCAATGGCTCCAGCAATAAAGGTAAAATACAGCGTATTGGGTGATTCCACGGGATTGAGTCCTGTCACCCAATAAGCCACCAAAGCACCTACAGGGATGGCCAAAATGACCATGATATTCCACCGTTTGATGTCCCTTAAGATCAGCACAGAGCTGATAATGATCAGTCCACAAAAGAATGACCACAGCGGGATGGGGTGTTCATCCATCAAATAGGTGATCAGCTTTGAGAGCGTAAAGATACTGGTAAATATTCCCAAGAGCAAGGCCACCAAAAAGCTACCATTGATATGCTTCCAAAGGGCACTCAGCTGAAAGCGGACCAATAGCTTTAGCGCATCCAAATCGATCGACTTGATGCTATCCAGCAATGTCTCGTAAATGCCGGTAATCAGGGCAATGGTCCCACCGGAAACGCCCGGTACAATATCTGCCGCACCCATGCCCATCCCTTTCAGGAACGTCAGGAGGTAATGTTTGGTGTGTCTCATGTATTAATTAAAAGAAAGCGACTGCAGTATGCTACAGTCGCCAAGATTAATTCTATACGTTGGCCATATCGAGGAAATGATCAAAGGTGTCTCCCCTAAGCCCTAATCGGATCGTCTCCAATGGTATGATTTCATTTGGTGCAATATTTCCTAGATTGACATTGGCACCGAGTAGTTTGATGAACCACACTTGCTGAGCCTTTTGGGGAGCCTCCCAAAGGATTTTTTCCTCTGGTATTTTGGTCAGAATTTCTTCCACAAGCCCCTGTCTCACTTCTCCGGAGTCACGGAAAAGTCCTACGTTACCAGCTTCACGGGATTCACCGATCACCTTCCAGGCACCGGCATCCAGTTCTTGCTGCATCTGCTCTATCCATTTGTATGGAGGGATGATTTTAGCGGCATCCTTAGAGCCTACTTCCGAAAGTACGGTTACATCCTTGGATAGGATGCGGATATATTCACACTTCTTATCATGATCCAGTGTGATCGATCCATCGGAAACTTCCGCGTAAGCAAGGTCAAACTTGTCCAATACTCTTTGGTAATCTTCGAATTGCCCTCTGATCACAAATGCTTCGAATAGCGTGCCTCCCAAATATACAGGTATACCGGCATCTTTATAAATCTGAAGTTTCTGGCTCAGGTTTTTGGTGACATAGGAAGTAGCCCATCCCAATTTTACAATATCTACATAATCTCCGCAGGAATCGATGAAGTCTTCTACTTCTCTTAGGCTAAGACCTTTGTCCATAGCCATTGTGTATCCGGTAGTTCGTGGTTTCTCAGTACGTACGGGTACGTTCTTCAGCACGTAATTCATTCTCTAAAATTTTAGGTAAATAGTACTCGGCTTATAATCCTTCTTTGTATTGAGCGATGATCTTGTATATGGCCTTTTGATGCTTTACTTCGGGCATCAGCTCATATAGAATTTCATGTCTTTCAAAATCCAAAGTTAATGCATTTTCTAAATATGAAAAGGCTTCCTTGTATTTACCTGTCTTAATAAGATAAACTACGAGTCGATAATAAAGCTCCGCATCCTCAGGCAGCTCATCGATTCCTTCCTTCAGCACATCGATGGCTTCCTCAAATCGGTTTTGGTCAAAATAGATAATGGAAAGGTTTACATAGGTCTCCATCAGGCCGGGTTCCAGGTTGATGGCTTCTTCGTAAGCTTCCGAACTTGCCTGAAGGTTTCCGAGGTGGTATTCGGCATCGGCCAGTCCCACCCAGTAGTTGGCATTGACGCTGGAGAGTTTCAGGGCTTTTTTGAAGTAGTGTATCGCTTCAAAAAATTTATCCTTTTTTAACATACACATGCCCAGCCCAAACCATGCATCATCGTATTCAGGATCCAGTTTTGCCGATTTTTTGAAATAGGTAAAGGCTTTGTCCATTTGATCCAGCTTCTCAAAGGCCGCTGCCAAATAGCAACAGTTTTCTGAATTGGCTCCTTCACTGTTGATGGTATTCAAGTAAGCCTCGGTGGCTTTTTCGTACTGCTGTGTGTTCATCAGGGCATTGCCCATGTTGAAATATGCAGATGCAAAGCTGTCATCGATGATCAACGCATAATCGTAGGCATTGATGGCCTCTTCATAGCGCCCCAGACGATTGTACACCACGCCAAGGTTATACCAGGCCTCTGCACTGTATGGATCCTGATCGATAAACTCCTGATAAAACTGGAGGATCTCATCAAAGGAGCCTTCCTCTTCTGTAATCATGGCCAGCTGAAACAGGGCGTCTTCGTGGTTGATTTTTAGCTTTACGGCATTTTTATAGTGTAAGATGGCTTTTTCAATATTGTTTTCCGCACGATAGAAATTGCCCAGCGAATAATAGATTTCCGCCTTATCCTCTGCCAAGGGGAGGAAGTCTTCAAGTATTTGGATGGCCTCTCTTATGCTGCCATTTAGGAGCAGGCCATTGGAAAGGGCGAGGATGATCTCTTCATTGTTTGGCGAAAGGTTGTTGATGTTTTCCAGCACTTCCAGGCCTTCTTCCAGTTCATCATTGAAGATCAAGCACTGCCCGTACATCAATTTGATTTCTATGGAAAAGGGGAAACGCTCCAGTGCAATTTTACTTGCCTTGAGGGACTTTTTAAATTTCTGAGTGTCAAAATAGTACCGGATAATATCCTCCAACTCTTCTTCATCAAAGAAAAGATCCAAGTTGGCTTTTAGGGAGTTCTCAAACCGCTCTATCAATGCCCGCTCTTCTTCCCTGTTGTGATCAAAATCTCCAGTCATATGTGTCGGGTTGAATTTATATTTTAAGATACCAAATTAATCGGTAGCTCAAATGCCTATATCAAATTATTTTTAGGACCTTTTGGAATTCCTATAATTGTTTTGGGGTTAACGAAAACCCTTCATTTTTTGTTCACTGCCCACTGAAAGGTTTCCTTCAGGGAGCGGTATTGGTACCCAGTGAGTTTGTTAACTTTTTGATTGTCAAAGGTAATGGGCAGCTGTGCGACCATGGCTGTTTGTTTGTTCAGGAGCGGCTTGAGACCAAAAAGCTGCTTGATCTGGCCCCAAGTAGTGGCCAGGGTGATCATGAAATTATTGACGGCAATTTTGGGTGGCTGTCTGTCCATTGTCTCCGCCATGGTGGTAAAAAATGCCTGGAAGGACAAACTCCCTTTGCTGAGGATAAAACGCTCCTCCCATTGATTGTCTCGATAGAGTTGGTAGGTGATGCTGGCAGCATCCCTGATGTCGATGAAGTTGATGTCTCCTTTTGGGTAAAACCGGTTGCCTTCAGCCACATACCGATAGATTTCTGCACTGCTGCGTGTTTCTGATTCGCGGGCAAGGAGCACCGCGGGATTGACCACCAAGGCTTCCAGTCCTTCCTGCACACCACGCCATACTTCCAGTTCGCCTAGGTATTTGGAGATCGCGTAAGGCGTGTTCCATGGCGAATCCACCCATTTATGGTTTTCATTTACCGTTTGCTGATCGGGAGTTCTGCCCAAGGCAGCTACTGAGCTGATGTGGACCAAACGCTTTATACCCAGCGCTAACATGACATTGACCACGTTGGTGGTGCCTTCATAGTTTACTTTGAGCAGTTGGTTTTTATCTTTTTTGGAAAAGGATACCAGACCTGCCGCATGGATGATCAGATCCATGCCTTTAAAGGCTCTTTGCAAAGACTGATAGTCGTTGATATCACCTTCATGCCAAGTGATTTGTTCTTCAATGTCCTCTAGGATCTTGGTGCTACTGCTTGGTCGTTTGAGTCCGTGGATTTCTCCTATTGCACAAAATTCCCGTGCCAGATAGCTGCCAAACAGACCGGTGATACCTGTGATCAATATTCTCATAATAGGGAATTCATAAATTTGGAGTCCTTCAGGATATCGTAGCTTTTGGTGGCAGGAAGTCGCTCGAGCGCGTCCAGATACCGGTGATTATGGCAGTCTGTACCTACAAAACGCACCAATCTCCTTTCCAGTAGTTTTTCGGCCATGGCTTTTATAGGTTTTGAATAATAGCCTGTAAAAGAAAGAAGGTTTATTTGGAAATAAATGCCCTTCTCGATCAGCGATTCCAGCATGGATGGGTCTTGCTGGAGGTAAAGATAGCGCTCCGGATGGGCCAAAATCGGCTTGTAACCTTTGGTCTCCAGTGCGAAAAAGGTCTCTTGAAGCATATGGGGCCTGTTCATAAAACCCGTTTCCACTAAGATATAATTGTCCCCAAATGTGAGCAGTGGTTCATCTTTTTCGAGCTTTTCCACGAAAATTTCGTCCAGGTAGTATTCTGCAGCGGCTTCTATTTCAACCTGTATATTTTCTTCCTTCAGTACTTCCTGTAATTTGGATAGCCCCTCAGAGATGATTTTAGGTGTATTTTTGTAAAATTCGGTCATCACGTGCGGCGTGGTGATGAGCTTACGTAGCCCAAGGTCCTGCAGTCGCTTGATCAGGGCCACGGATTCTTTCAAAGATTCAGCACCATCATCGATCCCCGGAATGAGGTGGGAGTGCATATCCACTTCCATCCACTCAAGGCATAGCGGTTCAGCCTTTTTTGAACTTTTGAACAAATCCATTAATCCCATCTTACAGTCCTCCTCCTGATTGCTGCTTAAATTCTTCCAATGAAGGCAACTCCAAATCCTTATCCGAGATAATGGGAGCACCCACTTTCCAGTCAATATCCAGCTGCCTATCATTCCAGATAATACCACCTTCGCTGGGTTTGCTATAAAAATTGGAACACTTGTACGAAAATACTGCATCTTCCAATACAGAAAATCCATGAGCAAAACCTTCCGGTACGTAAAGCATGTTATGCTGTGCACTGTCCAAGATCACCCCATGACAATGGCCAAAGGTAGGGGAATCCTTTCTCAGATCAACACAAACATCATAAACTTTACCAGTGATGACCCTGACGAGCTTTGCCTGGGCATGGGGTGCATGCTGAAAGTGCAGTCCTCTTACCGTTCCTGCGATAGAGAAAGACTGGTTATCCTGTACCCAGCGGGTGTTAATGCCCTTTTCTGCCAAAAGGTCTTCGCGGTATGTTTCCAGGAAATATCCCCTGGCATCGTTAAAAACTTTCGGGTAGAGTTCAAAAACATCTTCGATGGGTGTATTTCGTATTTCCATTTATTTACTGTCGATTTTCAAAAACAAGCCATAAATTTCCGTTCTTTCTGCTTAACAGACTAATTTTCATCAAAATAATTTAGAAATTTGCCGAATGGAAATGGCTTTTATTGTGTTAATAACTTCCTGAATGTAATGTACGTTGAATAAGTATAAACGCTGTTATGATGAACTAATTACGATGAATGTAAGATTATCGAATCAAATACAATTTCTGATCAGAAACGAACTGAATGAGTAAATATACAAGAAAATTAAAAAAACTGATCGATACCGCTCCTGTAGATGAAACTGCGGTGCTGGTAGCCTTGATCAAACAAAATCAATCTGAGCAAGAGGTAGAGGAGCATTTGGATGAACTGGCTTTTTTGACGGAAACCTTGGGCGCCAAAGAAATTTACCGTTTCACGCAGCGGCTGGACAAGCCAGACGTGAGGAGCTTTGTTGGTTCAGGTAAGCTGGAAGAAATCCAAGCTTATGTAAAGCATTTTGAGGTGGATATGGTGATTTTTGACGATGACCTTTCTCCTTCCCAGATGAGGAACCTCGAAAATGAGCTGAAGGTGCAAGTGTACGACCGCTCGCTACTGATTCTCGATATTTTCCTGAACAGGGCCCAAACCGCCCAAGCCAAGACGCAGGTGGAGCTGGCCAGATTCCAGTACCTGTTGCCTCGTTTGACCAGAATGTGGACTCACTTGGAGCGGCAGCGAGGTGGTACCGCTACCAGGGGTGGTGCCGGTGAGAAAGAGATCGAGACTGATAAGCGGATCATTCGAAACCAAATCACGCTGCTCAAAGAAAAACTGAGAAAGATCGAGAAACAAGGCGAGACACAGCGGAAAGGCAGAAAAGGAATCGTCCGTGTGGCCCTGGTCGGCTATACCAATGTGGGGAAAAGTACGTTGATGAACTTGGTGACCAAATCCCATGTGCTGGCAGAGAACAAGTTGTTTGCCACCGTAGACTCTACTGTGAGAAAAGTGGTGCTGGAGAATATTCCTTTTCTGCTATCAGATACTGTAGGGTTTATCCGAAAGCTGCCTACTCACTTGATTGAGTCCTTTAAGTCTACTTTGATGGAGATTAAGGAAGCGGATCTTTTGGTGCATGTGGTGGATATTTCCCATCCCGGTTTTGAAGATCACATTTCGGTGGTGAACCAGACATTAAATGAATTGGGAGCTGGTGATAAGCCTGTCCTGTTGGTATTTAACAAAATCGACCTGGTGCCTAAGATGCCTTCTGAGGAGGAGCTTATGAACATGTCCGAATTGGAAGTGGAAGAAGCCAATTACTTGGATTTGGACAAGCTTAAGAAGGTGTACGCTAAGAAAATGGGCATCGAGCCGGTATTCATGGCCGCGCAGGATGGCACCAATATCGAGGAGTTCAGAAAATCTCTTGTGCGGGAGGTTAAAAAGCAGCACAAGAAAATTTATCCTCATTACCTGGAATCAGAGACCTACGACCTTTCCCAGTTTGAGGGCATGGATTAAGGGATTGGAAAATTACATCGTTGTAAAATTGGAGATTGTAAGATTATAAACCCTGAATCCCTTAATTAAAGGGATTGGACAATTTTACAATTTCTAATTTTCCAATTATAATGATTCACTTAATCCACTATTTTCATACGGATGCGCCATTCTTTGGGGTAGTAATTATTGATACGGTTTCCAATGTTTTTTACCCAACCCAAGGGGAGGTTTTGGTAGGTAAGTATGACCCAGCCGTCGTGCTGGATATTGAGGTCGAGATCTTCTTTTTTCAGATATGTGTGTGCCTCCTCGATACGTGCTTCATAATGTGGGAAGTTTTTTGGTAAGATACTTATCGCCAAGGCATGAGTGGGAATGAACTGGTCTTTATTGAATTTCCCCAGTTCCGTGCCAAAATATTTGATGTTTAGTGTAGTGGCAAGGACTTCAAAATGCTTGGTCCAGGCACGTTTAATCGCAAAAAAGCTCTTTTTTAACTTATAAAAATCAAACGTATCATTCAGCGTCAGTTCCTGCCTGAGAAGGTTTTTCTCAGCTTTGCTTGTACGCTGTAGCAGGATGTGCTTAAGGTCTTTCATTTTTTTGGGCTGCTGAAACTGGGCATCGGAAGGTCTTTTGAGGACGGTAATGAAGAAACCTTCTCCGGATACCAAATGTGGAAAGAACCGATACCCGTAAAAAGTCCCCCATTCCGTGTCTGTTTCCGTTTCTACGATTCCCCATTCCGGATCCAGCGGGATCTGTACCGGCTCATAGGCAAATTCATCGGTGAGAAAGCGGATCATTTCTTCATTTTCCTGTTCGTTAAAGGTGCAGGTACTATAAATCAGGTAGCCATCAGCACCAGGAAGTGTTCCGGCTTGGTCAAGAATGCGCTGCTGGCGTGCCGAACAGCGTTTGACGTTTTCGGGGGACCATTCTTCCCTGGCTTGGGCATCCTTTCGGAACATGCCTTCTCCCGAGCAAGGCGCATCCACCAGTACCACATCAAAAAAACCTTCCAATGACCCGAAATGGGCAGGATCGTTATTGGTCACAACTGTATTGCCCAGACCCCACTTGATCATATTTTCCCGGAGGATGCTTGCGCGGGTTTTGATGACCTCATTGGCTACCAGTAGGCCTTCCTCGCCAATATAATCAGCTAGAAGGGAGCTCTTGCCCCCTGGTGCGGCGCACAGGTCCAGATAGAGCCCTTCTTTGGGGGGCTTGATATGATTCAGAATATGGCCTATAAACATAGAAGAAGCTTCCTGCACATAATAGGCTCCGGCATGGAATAGTGGATCAAAGGTGAACTTAGGCCGTTGGGGTAAAAAGTGGCCTTTGACATTCCATGGAACAGGAGAAGTGTTTTGGGGTAAGGGGGCTTTTTTTCTCGGGTTGATCCGGATGGATGTTTTGGAAGGCGTAAATAATGCAGCTTTAAAGCGCATAAATTCGTTGGCTTCCAGTAAGGAAGCCATCTGGTGCTCGAAAGCTTCCGGAAGTCTGGGGGAGTCTTGACTGGTCATTGCTAGCTGTTTTTTGAGAATGCAAATATAGAGAATTTGATTTTTTTGCCCCACCTGAGCGTAAGTGTTGAATTCCTGATAATTGCCCTGCCTTCCTTGACACATCAAGAAATAGCTGTAATTTGTACCTGAAATTTCAGCGTACTTCTATGAAAAAATTTTGGCGGTTTATCAGAAAACTCGTGCTCTGGTTCTTTATTATTTCCATTGGAATGACCTTGGTGTACAAGTTTGTTCCCGTGTACATCACGCCACTAATGGTCATCAGAATGGTAGAGCAGGCGGCAGATGAAAAACGGGAGGTGCGCCTAAAAAAGGACTGGGTTTCCATGGATCGTATTTCCAAGCACATGGCACAGGCTGTGGTAGCTTCTGAGGACCAAAAGTTCTTGGACCACTTCGGTTTTGATATGGACGCCATTGACAAGGCAATGGAGGAAAATAGTTCTGGTAAACGTATTCGCGGTGGCAGCACCATTTCTAATCAAACAGCAAAAAATGTATTTCTCTGGCCGGGAAGAAACTATGTCCGCAAAGGTTTGGAAGCATACTTTACCCTGCTTATCGAATTACTATGGTCAAAGGAGCGTATCATGGAAGTTTACCTTAATGTCATCGAAATGGGAGATGGAATTTATGGTGTGGAGGCAGCCTCTCAGGCATTTTACCATAAATCGGCTGCCAAGCTCAGCCGCCAGGAAGCAGCCATGATCGCAGCGGTACTGCCCAATCCCCTGCGATGGTCTCCCACCCGTCCCACAGCCTATAATTACAAGCGCCAGGCATGGATACTAAGAAATATGAACAATCTCAATCCTGTGGGCTTTGGAAAACAGGATTGACTACAAATGAGTGGGTTTCGGATCCCATCAGGCATGATGGAACAACAAATCATTTTTTTGTATGTCTTTTCTGGAGTTTCAGCCCAGTCCCATGTATTAGATTAGGAGAAAGGTTGATAGTAACCATATTACTTTCGTTGAATATTTGATTAATATATTCGTTAATATCGATAGTTGGAAAAATTAAAATCTATCCATCTTCAAAAAGTTCAAATACTTACACTAATGGTCGCTAGTTAAGTTATTTTTTTTTGTATCTTGGATGTGTTAGTTTAAAAGTTAAATAATTGGACGAAAATACAGCAAACTATAAATTCATTGTTTCATGAAAAAACGAACATTTCTCAAAAATACGGCTGCTCTGGCCGCAGTTTCCATGCTTCCTGGATCAGTTTGGTCGCTCGCCAAAGGCCAGCGTCTCCGGACAGCCCACATCGGCGTATCCAATATGGGCATGGAAGACTTAAAGGCAATTTCCAGTCATGAATTGGTAGATGTAGTGGCACTGTGTGATGTGGATAAGAACGCCCTCGCAGCTGCCAAAGCCATGCATCCCAAGGCCAAGACCTATGCAGATTACCGTGAAATGTTCAACGATATGACCGACGGAATAGATGCAGTAGTAGTGTCTACTCCTGATCATACGCATGCACCTGCTTCAATGATGGCCATGGAAAAAGGCAAATCCGTCTATTGCCAGAAGCCATTGACCCATCACGTCTCCGAGGCCAGGGCAATGAACAAATTTGCTGCTGAGAACAATATCACTACTCAAATGGGTATTCAGGTCCATTCATTTTATGATTACCAATTGGCCACGCATTTGATCAGAAACGGCATCATCGGAAAAGTGAAAACCGTGCGTGCCTGGTCACCAAAAAACTGGGGCTTTGATGGCCCGGCTCCAGAGGGATCAGATCCTGTTCCGTCAAATTTGGATTGGAATCTTTGGCTGGGGACTTCTTCCGAAAGGGACTATAAAGAAGGTTATTACCATCCCGGAAATTGGAGAAAAGTATTGGATTTTGGCTGTGGCACATTAGGGGACATGGGGGTACATATCTTTGACACTCCATACAATGCCCTGGAGCTAGATGTACCCATGACCATTAAAAACAAGTGTCGTAAGCCTACGGGCTTTGGGTTTCCTGAAAACAACGAGGTGACCTACGTCTTCCCTGGCACGGCCCATACCACCGATACCCTAAAGTGGGTTTGGTCCGATGGTCCTGGAGCTCCTGCCAAGCACAAAGACCTAAAACTCCCCAATGGGGATGAACTACCTGCCCAAGGTGCCATGTTTATCGGTGAAGATGGAAGAAGGTTACTCCTTCCGCACTTTATGCAGCTGCCCAAGCTCATCGTGGACAATGAATACCAAGAACTGGACCTCAGCGGAACGGAACATTTGGGAGAACCCGTTAGGGAATATGCCAGCGAAGGTAAAAAACATTACCATCAATTTGTGGATGCCTGTCTGGGCAAGGATGAGTGTAGCGCTCCTTTCTCCTATGCTGCCAGATTAACAGAAACCATCCTCTTGGGCACCTTGGCAGGCCGCTTCCCTAACAAAAAGCTTCACTGGGACGCGGAAAAAGCCCGGTTCAAGGAAGATGAAGTGAATGAACTACTGGATGCTCCTTACAGGGAGTTTTAAATATACAGTAAAATAATTGCCATGTGGACAAAAGGGAGGGCTCATGTAGGCCTCCCTTTTGTTTTATTGGTTCAGCTACTGATAGAAAGTGGTCCGTAAAGATTTTTCGGATTTCATTCCTTAACTTTGTTTATGGCTTTTTCCATCAAGGGATATCTTTACCAAGAATTTTCTGCTCGAGGATTGGACACCGATAACGAGGCTTTTATCCATGCATTGGAAGTAGCGCTGTTCTCGGACAAGTCCCTGTTTCTTACCGGAAAAGCCGGCACGGGAAAAACCACTTTTTTACATACTCTCCGAAAGCTCAACCAAGACAAAAACATGGCCGTGGTGGCCCCGACCGGTGTAGCGGCCATCAATGCCAAAGGAAAGACCATTCACTCTTTCTTTAAGATCGATCCCCGCCAGCTATTTTTGCCGGGGGATTCTAGGCTTCAGCCAACGAAAAAAGAAAAAGGGCTTAATATTTTTGAGCAGTTTCAGTACCGAAAAAAGCATCGTGACCTGATCAATCGCATGGACATGCTGGTCATCGATGAAGTGTCCATGGTTCGTGTGGAGTTGTTGGATGTCATTGATCAATTGCTACGTGTATACCGGAAAAAGATGCATTTGCCCTTTGGTGGGGTTCAGATGATTTTTATCGGAGATCCTTTCCAGCTGCCTCCGGTGGTCAGGAATACAGATTGGGAACACCTCGCCCCACATTATGGCTCTAGGTTTTTCTTCAGTTCCCATGCTTTTCAGGCCCTGCAGCCACTGCATATTGAGCTGCAAAAAATCTACCGCCAGAAAGATGAGCAATTTAAAGCCATTCTCAACCGCATCAGGGAAAGTGAACATACGCCCGCAGACATCAAGCTCCTAAATGAAACCGCCCAAAAATATCGCTTTGACCTATTGGATGAGGAGTATATTCTGATCGGTACGCATAACGCCACCATTGCCGAAATCAACAAGCGAAAATTGGCTGAGCTCAGAAAAGAACCCCGCACTTACATAGCAGAGATAAAAGATGACTTTCCACTAAATATGGCGCCGTTCGATCCGATCGACCTTACCTTGAAGATCGGCGCACAGGTGATTTTTATGCGCAATAATCCTGATGCCAGATACTATAACGGAATGATCGGAAAGGTCACCAAAATGGAGGACGAGATGATAGAAGTGGAAGACCGTCGTGGTTTTATCTATGAAGTTCATCGTGAAGTATGGGAGAATGTAGAATTCGTCTATAATGAAGAGGAAGAACATCTAGACGCTAAGGTCATCGGCACATTCATCCAATTTCCCCTTAAGCTGGCATGGGCGATCACTGTACATAAGAGCCAAGGGCTCACCTTTGACCGGGCAATTTTGGACATCAGCAGGTCTTTTGAAGCTGGGCAGGCGTATGTCGCACTAAGCAGGTGCACCACCCTAAATGGATTGGTACTGAAATCACCCATCAGGCAGTTCAGTGTCAAAGTAAGTCCCGAAAGCCTGGAGTTTAGCCGTCAGCGACTTGCCAGCGAGCAGATTGAGGAGGAGCTGGAACTCGCACGCGCCATGCAACTCCTGAAACATGCTTTCCGTGCTTTCCGAAAAGGCCAATATGAAGTCGCCCAACAGATGTTTGATGAGGTCATGACCATTCATGATGTAACGGTCTATCCAAAATGGCATCAATTTCTAAGACTAAAAGATGCACTGGAAGATCGGTTTTATTGCAGAAAATAGTTTATTTAGCACATTATATGTTATCAAGGTCTTCCTAAAAAATGACACGATCTTTTATATCCCGCTCGGTTTTTCTCTTCCTTTCCAGTTTACTGATATTGATTGGTTCATCATGTGATGATGAGGCGCCAAAGAAAAAGCTCCTTGATAGGGTGCTTGTGATAGGAAATAGTATCACTTACCATCCGCCGGCCCCTGATATTGGTTGGAATAATGGTTGGGGAATGGCCGCTAGCAGACCGTAAAATGACTATTTCAGTATCCTCCAAAATGACTTAAAAGCCTACAATCCCGGCATCGAAGTTATCCGTGAGAATGTCTATCCGTTTGAAGTTTATTTTTCCTCACTGGACTATTCTGAATATGCTGACCTAAAGGAATTTGGAGCAGACCTTGTCATTGTACGCCTTGGCGAAAATGTCAATACAGATAATGTGGAAGACCATAATTTCGGTAAGGCCTTGATCAGTTTTGTAGATTATCTAAAGAAAAGTCAAGAGAGCAAAGTGGTCGTTACTACTACCTTCTGGGCCAATCCGGTGATGAATGAGCAAATAAGATGGGCAGCAGCTAAGGAAAAATGGACCGTAATCGATATTACGTATTTAAGTGAAGATGAGGTAAACATGGCTTTGGGGGAATATGAACATGAGGGAGTGGCCAGGCATCCAGGTGATACCGGCATGCTGGAAATTGCCCGCTTGATCAGGGAAGGCCTTCCATTATAAGTTTGCAAAGAATTATCCAATAGCCTATCCAAACTGATATTTTTACTGATTTTTAGCGGGCAAATATTTATTTTAGGGATCGTATCTCGATTTGCCACTATACTTAAATGCGCCGTCATGACTTATAAATTCCTGCTTTCCATCATTTTCCTTTTTATGTTTTTTGGAGGTCAGGTCATGGCCCAAGAGGAAGCTGAGCCAGCGGAAACCGCAACGCTCAACAGGGTAGTGTTTTCCTTAGGTTATACGTGGATTCCGCAAGCTGATGATTTAGATGAGGCTGAATCTGATGGGGGTTTTTTTGTGCCTGCCATTGGATTTGATTATTTCAGAAAGGTACACGAGCGTTGGGAAGTTGGTTTAATGTGGGATTGGGAATTGGAGCATTACATCATTCGGGACGAAAACTTAGAGCGGGAGCGGTCCATGCTTTTTGCACTGATTGCCAATTATGAACTGATGGAGCATTGGTCGGTTTTTGGAGGGGGAGGAATCGAGCTGGAGAAGCATGAAAACTTGCCTGTCATTAGAATAGGAACTGAATACTCGGTAGAAATGGGACAGCAGTGGGAGTTCATCCCGTCCTTTGCCCTTGACATCAAAAAAGGCTATAATACCTGGAACTTAGCGGTCGGTTTTTGTAAGCGATTTTAACCATACCCTATCAATCAATTTTTCGAAAGACCATAATGGCTTGGTCATTGCTAAGCGTTAACTTTAGTCCATCGATCTTAAAATCATACGTTTGGTCGGTAATATGCTGCATAAAAATCCCCTCTGCTTCCAAATTTGGAC
Source organism: Echinicola soli (assembly GCF_006575665.1). Classification (NCBI taxonomy): domain Bacteria; kingdom Pseudomonadati; phylum Bacteroidota; class Cytophagia; order Cytophagales; family Cyclobacteriaceae; genus Echinicola; species Echinicola soli. The sequence continues at coordinate 1,094,006 of NZ_CP041253.1, read as the reverse complement.
AGGCCATTTCGGTCGTTGCTGCTTTGGTAAAACTGACTTGCTGCTTGTTAATGGAAATTGCACCGCTGAACCTATTACATCCACCAAATCCATAAAAGCGGTTTTCCATCAAGTTAAACTCTAGATTGGGAGTCTTTCCGTCTTTGATTAGTTGTTCGCCATTTAGGGTCTCTAGGGCCCAAATGTCATTTAGGCGATAATCCCCTTGATAGTCTCCGCAGCCAGAATAGTCACGAAATTCACTGTCTTTGCCTTGCTTGACGCGTACGTTTACTTCATATCCAAATTCCTCTCCAGACATGGTATCTTGACATTTTCTACGGAATACTGTCACGTGAAGTGTTCCCTTTTCTGTTTCTGCCCGATAGCTAACGGCATTTACATCTTGCGGTCTAACCGGTTTCGGGATGGGTGTGATGAGCGGTTCGCCTTCCATGGGCTTAAAGACCATTTGTTTGCTGAAATCCATCTCCAACGACCAGAAAGGTTCATTTCCTCTGGCCTTAAAACCTACAAAAGACTTCTCCTTAAGTTTCATATTGAATTCCTCTGGCTTTTCCTTGGTCAGGAAATAGCGGTCGGCAAAAGGACTTTCGATTGGCTTGCCCTCTATGTCCAGCATTTGTAGGCTGTCACCATGGATTTTAAAGAGGCGCATGCCTTCTTTTTCTTCCTTGTCCAGTACCAACACGTGGTCATCCCGGAAGGAAAGATGGCCGCTATGCTCGGAGACTTGCTCACTCCTTTCCTGATAGACCATCCTTTCGGAATAGCTGGAATCGGCTTTCAAATCAAGCGCATAACTGATCCCTGGGCAATCGGCACAAGGCAAAACGGTATAAAAAGTGCCTGTTGGCAATTCAGACTTTTCTTTGGTACAAGCACTTAATAGCACAAGACTCAAAAAACTTCCATAAAGTAACTGCTTCATGATAAAAGTGTTTATTGTTTCTATAATTACGCAAAATATAGACCAATCGCTACTCCGAGCACATAATTTTTATTGATTATCCGTAATTTTACACGTAGTGGTACCATTACAAAATGCGATTTCGAAGGTTAAGGAAGTCCCTTGGTGATGCCGGTTTAAGAAAAATGAGCAGGCCGGAGCAGTTTTCTTAGATTAAATTAGGTAGCGTATTGTCCTCACTGGAAAACGTGTCCTTCCCAATTTAAAGGGCTTACCACCGGACTGGATTTTCCGTCCTTTTCATCAATGGAAATGCGTAGCATTCATGAAGATCTATTGAAAGTAATTTTACACCTGAATAAAAGGACGGAAACACAATTTATTCAATTATGTTTGGCTACATGTATGATTACGGAGACTCATATAATTTTTATTAAAATCCCTATATTTCACCTATCAATGGCCAACGGGTATGTCAACACATGAAACCAAGACTGAGCTCCAAAATTACCTCAGCAATTACTTTTCCCTAACAACTGACCAGCTTGAGAAATTAGCTGACTTGTTCCAGCTGGAAACACTTGGGAAAGGGGAGTTTTTTGCCCGGTCGGGAAAGCCATGTGAAAAACTCAGCTTTATAAAAAGCGGCTACCTGAGGATTTATGAAACGGCAGAAAATGGGAAGGAAGTCACCCAGTGGATAAGTTCGAAGGGGGAATTCACTACTGACTTGGGCAGTTTGGTCTTTGGAAAAGCAGCTAGACGCCATATTCAGTCCATATCAGCGTGTGAGCTATATACCATCAACAAGCAAGCATACTCCTCCCTTTCCAGTGAAATTCCCCAGTGGCCGGAAATAGAGAAACTGTTCATTGCCAAATGTTTCATGACCCTGGAGGACAGGATTTTTGGCTTTCTGGCCCTGACCGCGGAAGAGCGTTACCATCAGCTTTTTCAATTGAAGAAGCCCTTGTTCAATGAAGTGCCCCTGCATTACTTGGCCTCCATGATCGGCATGGCACCTGAAACGCTCAGCAGAATCAGAAAAAATTATAATTCTTGATCTAGATCAAGATAATCCTACGGGTTTCTCCTGACTTTTGTGATGATCAAAGTAACAAGGCATGAAAATAGCAACCCACATTCACATTAGCGCCAAACCGCAGGAGGTCTGGAAAGTATTAATGGACACAAAGCAATATCCCCAGTGGAACCCTTTTGTGCAGTCCCTGTCCGGTGAGGTGGCCGAAGGTAAGAGGATCAAGGTAAAACTACCAGGCATGACCTTTACTCCTACAGTCTTGGCCCTAAAACCAAACAGGGAATTCCGTTGGCGAGGAAAGTTGCTGATAAAAGGGCTATTCGATGGCGAGCACAGCTTCCAGCTCCAAGCTGCTGACAATGACTGCACCCTGTTTTTGCATAGTGAAACATTCAGCGGATTGCTGGTTCCATTGTTCAAAAAAAAGCTTCTTACCACCACAAATGATGGATTTGAAGCGATGAATAGGGCGCTGAAAAACCGCGTGGAAAGCAAGGCGGCTCAGTGATTTTGGGGATCAAGCGGAAAAGTTGGGAGGATTAGGGTTGGTTTTGATAGCACGCAGATGATGCAGATTAATAAGATTTGCGCTGATTTTTTATAATAAACGCGATTTAAAATACCGTCCTTGCGAGGAAGTATAGCCTGTCCCGAGCTATCGGGAACGTGGCAATCCCGTTTTCAGATACGGGATCGCTTCACTCCGTTGCTCTGCATTCGCAATGACGGATTTATACTGATTTTATAATCTACACATTCCTATTGCTAAATCAAAGAGAAATATGCTTACCAAAACCACCTGGAAATCTCTCATCTTCCAGAAATATTGCTTGGTGCTAAAAAGGAGGCAAGCGAAAAAGTTGAGGGCATGAATCCCTTTATTTTAAAAGGATTTCCTTTTTGTTTTTTTGCCACAAAGATTCCAAGACCCAAAGCTGTTTGTTTTCCATGAAATTTGGAATCCACCTACAAAACACTTCGTGTCTTGGCGACTTCGTAGCTTCCATTTTTATGGCACAAAGATGAACATTCCCTGAATATTACTTGATCAGGAATACTTCCATCTAACGTCGGCAGGCATTTTGGGATTTGCAACACTTCCTTGCTCATCGCAGTCCTGATTAGAGGAAAATCCGCTTTCCTTCAGCATGGCTTTGCTGGGCTGCTTCGATGACTTTCAGCACTTGGATTGCCTCCTCGGGCTTTACTTTTAAGGAAGCTTTTCCTTGGATGGATTCAGCAATATTCTCATAATAGGCCAAATAATTGCCATTGACAGTAGGATAGGAAAAGTGTTTGCCTTCAAGGTAAACGTTCCCATAGGAGGAAGCATCTTCCACGCCCCAATTCTCGCTCCCGGGAACTACGCCGGCCTTAAAGGCAGCCTCTTGGACATCCAGGCCGTATTTGCTATAGCTGCCTTTTTCGCCCAGCACCAAAAACTTCGGCAACGGTGCATTCATCAAGATGCTGGCACTTAGCCTTACCTTGGTCTCGGGATACATCAGTGTAAGGTCAAAAAAATCATCAGCTTCGACGCCCTTACGTTGCTTTAATATCTCTGCATAGATCCAAGTAGGCTGCCCAAATAGCAATAATGCCTGATCGATCAGGTGTGCTCCCAGATCATAGAGGATACCACTTCCTGGTACTTCCTTTTCACGCCAGTTGTCATTGGGCTCAGGCCTGAAGCGGTCAAAGTGTGATTCGAAATGAACGATCCTTCCCAATGTCTCTTCTTCGAGCAGTTTGATGATAGTCTGAAAATCTCCATCCCATCGTCGGTTTTGGAAGGCAGAAAGCAGCATCCCTTGCTTTTTGGCCAATGCCACGAGTGCTTCAGCTTCGGATGAGGTGACCGTGATAGGCTTATCCACCACCACGTGCTTACCCGCTTCCAATGCCATCTTGGCTTGCGGAAAATGATACTCATTTGGCGTACAGATGACGATCAGGTCTACCTCCGCTTTAGCAAGAAGTTCTTCTAGACTTTTGTAAACGGTGACATTAGGGTATTTCTCTTTTGAGTATTGATGGTGCCGCTCCACCACTGCGGTCAGCTCAAGTAAAGGTTCTCGGTGAATCAAAGGAGCATGCATGGTCTGGGCGACTTTGCCAAATCCTACAAGTCCTGTTTTAAGAGGTTGTGTCATTTACAGGTTCATTTCCATGGCTTTCTTCATCAGTTCCACGACTGTATTTACGCCAAGTTTATGATGGATATTTTTTCTATGGGTCTCCACGGTAAATATACTCAGGAAAAGTTCATCCGCAATGGACTGATTGGTATGTCCATCTTTAATCAATGAGAGAATCTGAAGTTCCCTTCGGGAGAGCTTGAATTTTTGTTTAAAAGCATCATAATACTGGTCTTCGTCCACTTGCTTCAGCACCCGCTGGAAGTGCATTACATGATGGCCGTTGATCACTTCCCTAATGGTGTAGATCAGTTCGTCAGGATCGGCATCTTTCAGCACATAGCCGTCCACTCCCTGCTTTTGGCATTTTTTAAAGATATCCTCATCATCATACATTGAGAGCACGATGAGTTTGGTGCTGATTTTTTCTTTGTTGATTTGCTGAATTGCTGCCAATCCATCCATGCCAGGCATGTTCATATCGGTAAGCACCAAATCCACTTTTTTGTTTTTCAAAAACTCCACGAGGTCTTTGCCGTTGTTAAAAACACCCATCACCTGGATATCCTCCTCTTTTTCTAGAAGGTTTGCAATGCCCTTGGCAAACATTTTATGGTCGTCAGCTAAAACTACTCGAATCATCTTTTGGTTGGTGAGATCTCTTAGTATTGATTTTACAAACTTTACTGCTCAAAGGAAAATATATCTCTTTCCCTAATAATCTACCAGGAAAAGAGTGCCAGTGATTATCGATTCAAGCCATTTAGGGTGTTTGCAGCTACTAATTTAACTTTTATCTATTCAAACGGCAATAAAAGTTTGATTTCTGTTCCGATTCCAATGATGGAAGAGAGGATTAATTTTCCGCCAATGGTTTCTATGCGCGATTTTAGGTTGTGAAGCCCCATTCCTTTGGATTTATCATCCACATCAAACCCTTTCCCGTCATCCTTCACGGTTATGCTTAAAGAATCCTTTTTCTGTGCCAGCGAAATATAAATAACCGACGGTTCGGCGTGCTTCATAATATTGTTCAGGCATTCTTGGATGATGCGGATCAGCACGAGCTTTTTATCCAGGTCCAGCTCTATGGGTTCCACATCTGTTTCAAACTGCGTCTTACAAAAGCCGAAGTTTTCGATTTTCTGGAGTTCTCCACTGATAAAATCCAGTAAACTTACTTCTTTTACCCAATCCAGATTAAGCCGCTTGGACAGGGAACGCACTTCCTTAATGGCGTGGTTTATCAAGCGTTTACCCTCTGAGTAGTTTTCTTCGTCCGGACTGTTCAGGGTTAATTTGGCCAGGGACAATATCTGGCCGAGATTATCATGTAGCTCTTGTCCGATAAAGGAAAGCGTTTGGTCCTGGATTTCCTTTTCTACCTTTAGCATGGTTTTTTCATACTCCGCCCTAAGGTTGTCCATTTTTTGGCGGTTACGCAGCTGCTGCTGACGGTGGAGCAATACCATCACGATGATAAACCCACTCATCAGGAGCATCAAAACAATCCCGCTGAGCACTATGAAGAAAATCTGGGTAGGCTCGTAATTCATATTACTCATTTTTAAATACCAAGGGAGCATAAAATGCAAACCCAAATATAAGGTACATCAAGCCAGCCAAAAAACGGTTTACATTACTCAATAATTCAAGCAATTGCATCTCCATAGTATCAAAATACCGGATGGGCATAAAATAAACAAAACCCGAACTATAGAAAAACAGAATGGAAGTCGTAATCCAAAACTCAGGAACGGAGAGGATGTTTACATTTTGGTACCGCTTCAGGCGGAAGATGTCGAAGAAAAACCAAATACAGCATGACAGGATCAGCAGCACTGCTACAGCGAAGCTGATATTTTGGAATTTCTCCGTAATGCTCTGAAAGTACAAGCTGTTTATCACACCAATCATCAGAAAACCGATCAAACCAACCCTGATCAGCTGCTTGCCCTTTTTGGTCATCAGCCGATAAAAATACAGCACAAGGAGGATGGTCTCCAGGTAAACAAAAAATACATTGTAAACGACCAAATTGGGAAGGTTGTGATTTTCAACCAAGTAGTTGGCAACATACTCAAATACGAGCACGGTAAGCAGTAACACAAAAAGCAACTTATAAGATGTGCTTTTTGATTGCAGGTCCCGGAGGAAAAATACTCCTGCACAGGTGATGGAGCCCAGGAAAATACAAATTAAATAAACACTAAATCCCATAAAAAAATAGCATTATGATCCTGATTAAAACAATGAATTGCCCGAATGACGGGCAATTCACCATCAAAGATCGTTAAATCTTTTATAATATATGGCGACGCCTCGCTAATATCTGCTTAAAATCCTCCGTGGATAGATTACAGTCTTATCATGCGCCGACTAACAATTTGGAGGGCAGATTCTTCCACCATTTTCAGCCTCATCCTCTTCATCATCTTGTTCCTCTTCGTCATCACCATCCTCAAAATCGATGGCCTCCAGTCCCTTAAGGTTAGCAGCCTTCTTATTTAAATCATCTTGATCACAAGGCACCATCGCCAGCATCATTCTGCCTACATAATTTGAGCCTAACTCCTCGATAAAACTTTCATCATATTCACCAAAGTAAAACTTGATACCGCCTGTCTTCCCATCGGTCTTTTTGAGGACTTTTTCGATCTGTTCCCTGTCAAACCATATCCATCGGGTTTGGTTGGTGATTTCCCCTTTTATGCCCAAACCTGCCTTGCCACTGCCGATTTCACTCCTGTACTTTCTCGTAACCGCTTTAAACTGTTTTTTCGTGAGGCTGTTCTTCTTATCCTTCATGTCATTTTATGTTTATAGGTGATAAATTAATGATTCCTGAAAATTATACCTTTTCTATTAAACTTTCACTATAAAGCCCTGATCGGATGATACATGTTTGTACCAATAAGGCATAAGTTGAGCTTTCAGTGTCTAATTTAAATCATCTCATAAATCGGTTGCCTGTTTTTTGTATCTAAGGGAGACATCCGGTTATACGACAATGCTTTTGGTTAAGCATATTTCTCCTCAAAAAGGTAGGGCGTATAAAAGGCCAGTCCAAAAGAAAGGTACATGACTCCTGCTAAAACCCTGTTCAGTTTTGTCCAGGCAATGATAATCTCTATGTTGGCAGCAGCATAAAACTCCATAAATCCAAACAAGGTAAGTGCTTCGGCATAAAAGAAAGTAATAAATGCCACAATCCATAAATGTGGGATGCTCAGCAAATCAGATTGTGGATATTTTTCCAAGCTAATCACACTGTAGAAAAACCTGGCCGACAATCCCAGTATAAGCAAGCCCATAGGAAGCAAACTGTAATATTGGAAATGAGCCTGGATTGGCTGAATAGCCATGGAATTATATAGGCTCCAAATCAAAACTACACCAAAAAGCACAAAATATAACCTCTTTAGTTTTTTCTTATGCTCTAATAGGGTAAAGTAGTAGACAATAAGATAAGACTCAACATAGATCCAGCAAACATTATAAAGCAATAGATTATTGATTTGTTTACTGGCTGTATATTCACCCACTGCTTCCAGCAAAAACACAAACAAGAGTGTAATTAGTAGTAATTTGTGAGTAGACTTGTAAGTTGGTTTGTTATAGAAATAGCAGATCATTCCTCCCACTAAACTGCAAAGAATGACCCCTAAATATGCGGTTTGACTCATAAATTTCCCCCTACATTAAAATCTAACCTAAAGACAAGGATAGATTTATAATTGATTTCTTCCAATATGCTAAGGTAACCGCTTAATAATTAGGGGAAAATACCATGATCATGGTATTTTTAGCCTGTAAGAATGAGAATTGTTGGATCAAGTGAAAAGTAGGGTACTACCAATTCAGTAAATAATATATGCACGGCGTGCAAGTAAAAAGGGCACCCTGCCAATAGACAAGGTGCCCTATAACTTATGTAAAACGGCAGGCTATTAAGCTACCTTTTGGCTTTCTTCTTTTTCTTGTTCGATTTCTCTCTTCATCAAGTCTACTACAATCGGTGTAGCGATGTAGATGGAAGAGTAAGTTCCGACCAATACCCCAACAAACAAAGCAAACGAGAATCCTCTCAGGACTTCACCACCAAAGATCAGCAATACAATCACCACGATTATGGTAGTGAATGAAGTGATCAATGTTCTGGCCATGGTTTGGTTGATGGCATCGTTAAACATTCTAACCAATTTAGAAGTACCGCGGTTAGAGATGTTTTCCCGAATACGGTCAAATACAATCACCGTATCATTTATAGAGTAACCGATAACAGTTAGCATCGCCGCGATAAATACCTGGTCGATTTCGAATGTAGCCCCAAAGGCACTGGCAATAGCAAAAGCAGCTACCACAAACAAGGTGTCGTGGGCCAAGGCAATGATGGAAGCCAGTGAATACTGCCACTTACGGAACCTCAAGAGGATGTACAAGAAGATGGCCACCAAGGCAAAGAACATGGCCTCCATGGAGGAGTTCTTGATATCATCTGCCACAGTGGCACCTACCTTCGAAGAACCGGTGATGGCAAAAGAACTGTCATCCATCTGGGCTATATCATTGACGAAGTTAAAGCCCGTTATAGTAGCGATGCCTTCACGTACTTTGGTCGCTACTTCGCTATTGGCCTCATCAGAATCGTCATTGATCAGGTAAGAAGTGGTGATTTTGATAACATTATTGGACCCGTAAGTCTTGGCTTCTACAGAGCCGTCAAAAGCCTTGTCGAGCCCAGTCTTCAGTTCAGATGCAGCCACCGGCTCGGCAAATTCGACTATATAAGATCTACCGCCCGTGAAATCCACACCAAATTTCAATCCGTTGATCGCCGCAAAGGCAAGACCGATGACGATGATACCGGTAGAAATCAGGTACGCCACTTTTCGCTTACCAAGGAAGTCAATACTCAGATCACTGAACAGGTTTTTGGAGAATGGCGAAGTAAAGGAGATTTTGCTTTTCTCCCCTTTTTTGCTCATCCAGTACACAATTACCCGTGTGATGAATACTGAAGAGAAGAAGGAGGAAGCAATACCGATCATCAATACAATCGCAAATCCTTTCACAGGGCCTTGACCAAGGGCGTAAAGAATGGCTCCGGTCAGGAACGTGGTCACGTTGGAGTCAAGGATGGCACTGAAAGCCTTATTATACCCACTGGTAATAGCCTGTAACAAACCAGCTCCAGCTGCCAGTTCTTCTTTGATCCTTTCGAAGATCAGTACATTGGCATCGATGGACATACCGATGGTCAGTACGATACCTGCGATACCTGGCAGGGTAAGTGCTGTGCCCAGCTGCGCAAGGATCCCCAGGATAAAGAAGATATTGAACACCAATGCTGCGATGGCCACAAAACCACCTTTGGCGTAATACGCAATCATAAACAGCACCACAATCACCAAACCGGCCACCATGGAATTGATACCCTGGGCCTGTGCTTCTTTGCCCAATGTCGGGCCGATGATCGCTTCTTCTACGATATTAGTAGGTGCAGGCAAAGTACCTGACTTCAAGATATTGGCCAAATCCTTGGCTTCTTCAATGGTGAAGTTACCGGTAATTTCTGATTGGCCGCCTGGGATCTCTCCAAGAATATTTGGTGCTGTGTAGACATAATTATCCAGTACCACGGCAATCCTTCTACCGATATTTTCGGCAGTCATTTTTCTCCATTTTCTAGCACCGTCTGCATTCATGCTCATGCTTACTGCAGGGTTGGAGCTTTGGTCGAGCACTTGCTTGGCATCAGTGATCACATCACCTTCCAAGGGAGCCTGCTCTGTACCTCTTGGTGTTTCCATCGCATGAAGCTCGAGGAGTTCTTCTCCCTCTACTTCACGAGGCTTCACTGACCACATAAACGTCAGTCCACGTGGAAGTAGTGGTTTGATGTCTTCTCTGTTCAGGATTCTGTTAATGGTAACGGTATCCTTCACGTCATAAACCAACCCATAGTTCGCCTTCAAAAGTGAGAAAAGAGGAGAGACTTCCGAGGATAGCGAGTCGGTCTCATCGCCACCTTCCGCTAGCTGACGCTCCAGATCGGTCATAGTCGTGTCTGATGCAGCTCCAGTGGAATCTGCTTCTGCCGATGCCGCAGCAGGCTTGTTGGTTTTTGCCTCGGCCACCAATGCCGCGTTGATTCTTTGCAGGGCATCACCGTATTCATCAATCTCGGCCACTCTCCAAAACTGCAGCTTGGCCACTCCCTGAAGCAAGTTCCTTACCCGTTCTTGGTTATCCACACCTGGCAGCTCGATTTGGATTCTGCCTGTACCTTGGATTCGTTGGATATTAGGCTGCGATGTACCAAAACGGTCAATACGCGTTCTCAGGATATTGAAAGAACGGTCGATGGCATTTTCCACTTCTTCATCGATGATGCTTAGGATTTCACTGTCGGAAGTTTCCAAGGAAATCCTTCCACGGTTGGCAGCAGTAGCATAGATGGTGTTCAATTGCTTGCCACCGGATTTTTCTTTCCAGGCATCATAGAAAAGATCCACATACTTCTCATTGGAAGTTCTGTTTAGTGCTTCTGCCTCGTCCACTGCTGCATTGAATGCTTCGTTCTTGCTGTTTCCGGCAAGGCCTTTTACAATCTCCACTGGAGAAACCGCCAAGGTAACGTGCATACCTCCCTGAAGGTCCAGCCCAAGTCCAAGCTCGGTCTCTTTCACTTCTTTAAAGGTGTATTCTATGCCCAGAAAGTTATACACCGGCTCGCGCCAGATCGAATCCAGGTAAGATTGTTTTTTTGCGAAATCAAGATTGCCTTCTGCGTCTGTCGCATAGGCGATCGCGTCCTTCTGGACATTACTCGAAACGTAGGTAAATGACAGATAGTACAAGCACAATGCTGTAACAATCACTGTCAAAAACACAATGATCCCTTTATTTTGCATGATTTACTTAAATGAAATAACTATAATTATTGTTGATTGAAATTCAATGGATAATGATCAGCAGGTGTATAAGCCTGCTGCTAGCGGGATGAAAAAGTAACTCTACGGCGCATTGGGAGCCACGATCTGCTCCAATAGTACTTCTAAAAAAAGACTTGGATATCGTGCCTTCGTCGCTTCGGGCACAGCACGTTGCTGTTCAAAACCTATGATTTCATAGATCAGCTTCATCGTGCTCTCAGCCACCAAGCTCGCAAAGGGAACAACGACTGCGTCAGTAGCGACGTCCAAAAACGTCTGATTGTCCTGATCTTCATCCCCGGAATGCCGGGAGTATTCGATGCGGTCACCGTCTAGTGGCTTATCCGTCGAACTCAAAAAATACTGAGAATTGGAAATGATAAAGCAGCAAATAGCCACTAAAAGGATGACCATCCTTTCGTGAATTATATTTCTTTTTGCGCCTTTCTTACCATTCATAGACAGCAAATGTAGCCATTTTTTAAAACAAAAGCATTTTAAAAGAAAAAATGTTAGGGGTTATCTCAAAAGTCAGTTAGCCTATTAATATGGAAAATAATTTGAGTATAGAAAAAAGTAAACATTGTCATAAAGACTCGAAGACACAAATGTTTCCTTTTGATTTGACCAGTAATTGGTCCTTTCAAGTAACTGGCGTTTTGGAGAGATAATAGCTTTTTATTTTGCTTATACAAAGTTGATTTGTCTGCCCCGCCATTTAGTAGGCAAGCTTGTAAGGGATAGAATACTATGATCGCATCATATGCCGTAGGTACATTACATCAAATACAAATAGAAGACGATGCACTTGCTGTGCATTGGAAGATATCCGTGTTTATTACGATCTCCAAGCTTTCATGCCAACGGCATTTGTCACTCCTGATCCACCCTGTAATATAAAACAGTACCTTACTTCGCTTCGGAAAAATTTTACTTATTTTTGTAACATGAAAATTTGTTTTGCTACCAATAATCCTAAAAAGATCGAAGAAGTAAAGGCCGCTTTGGGCAAGGATTTCACCATTGTCTCGCTGAAGGAAATCGGCTACGAAGAGGAACTGCCCGAAACGGGTGATACCTTGGACTTCAATGCCTTCCAGAAAGCACGACATGTCTTCGAAAATTACGGGGTAAGCTGTTTTGCTGATGACACAGGGCTGGAAGTAGTTGCGCTGGAAGGAGCACCTGGAGTATATTCCGGCAGGTATGCCGGTGAACCCCGTAGCGATGAACGCAATGTAGCGCTATTGCTCAAGAACATGCAGGGCAAAACCGACCGTAAGGCTCAATTCAGAACCGTGATCGCATTGATCCTAGACGGCAAGGAATACAGTTTTGAGGGAGTGGCAAAGGGTGAGATCATACAAGAAAGGAAAGGCGATGGAGGATTTGGCTATGACCCGGTATTTCGTCCCGAAGATTACGAGGAGACTTTCGCCGAGCTCAGCATGGAGCAGAAAAATGAGATCAGTCACCGTGGAAAGGCCGTACGCAAGCTCATTCACTTCCTGAACAGCTATCGCTAGCACTTCACCTTTTATTGGCAACGCAAGTATATATTCACGAGGACATTGCTTCACTTTGCTGTCGCATCGTTCGCAATGAATTATAAGTTGTTCCGCTATACTTACATTAATAATAACTGTGCCTTTGCAAGAAATTGTAACTCCATGAGAAAGCCTTATATCGTTGGTATCACGGGGGGAAGTGCCTCTGGCAAAACCCTTTTCCTAAGCAGGTTGCTGCAAAGCTTCGACCCGGGAGAAGTCTGCCTCATTTCCCAGGACAATTATTATAAGCCGATCGACCAACAACCGCTGGATGAGGAGGGGGTAGAAAATTACGACACACCTTTTTCGTTTGATTTTGATGCTTATGCGGAGGATATCAAAAAGATTCAGCGTGGGGAGCATGTTTTTCGCCAGGAATACACCTTTAACAACCCCGCAAAGACTCCGCAGATGCTGGAGTTTAAGCCCGCTCCTGTTGTAGTGGTAGAAGGTATTTTTGTGCTGTATTCCCCCAAATTGACCAACCTGCTGGACCTGAAGGTCTTTATCGACGCCAAGGATTATATCAAGCTGAAACGAAGGATCGTGCGGGACAAAGTAGAGCGGGGCTATGACCTCGATGATGTGCTCTACCGCTACGAAAAGCATGTCATGCCTACCTATGAAAAATATATTGATCCTTCCAAGCACGATGCCGACCTGATCATCCCCAACAATGACAGTTTTGACAATGGCCTGGAAATGGTCAGGATTTTCCTCAAGGAAAAGATCAACAACCAACCTTGTATTTGAGAGAAAATCAGCGCTATTTGTGGGTTGGAACGTTTGAAAGCTTAACCTTAGAAGGAGATTCCAAAGAAAAGGACGAACGCTTGCCCGTTATACGCTACAGCTGTTTACGCGGTTCCGCTGTTCGGGATTTGTAATCCTCGTAAACGCATTCGAAAACACACTATTCCTTTGCCTCCTGTTATGGGACCCATACATAGCCGGCCAGTGAACATGATTTATATCATTCCCAAAACTTTTGTCAGGGCCATAAAAATGGCAAAGTGTTTGTTAAGCTGAACCAAATTAAACCAAGTAATACATGATGAAAAAGTTATTATTCGCAGCATTGACAGTATTTTTACTACTGCAACATGAAGAGTCCAAGGCACAAGTCAGTGTTGGTATTTACCAGCAAAATTTCGGCACCTACCTTGCCATCGGGAGTGATCCGGACAAAAAGATGTTTGGCGAAGGCCGACTGGAAGGTGGCAACGAGGTGGATATTGAAGGTACTTTTGGGTACAATTTTATCCAGAAGGAAGAAGTGAATTTTTACAGCGGCGTCCATGCCGGGATCATCAATGTCGGTGAAGGAAGCTCAGGCTATTTCGGAATTCCATTGGGCGTGTTGGTGAAACCATTCCCCGCTACCAGGAATTTTGGCTTTCTGTTGGAGACGAGTCCACTGTTTATTCCCAATGCAGATACTGCCTACCTCCGTGCCGGAATCGGTCTAAAATATACGTTCCGCTAAAAGACGTTTAATGCCTAATACAAAAAGCCTTGCAGCTACTAACAGCTGCAAGGCTTTTCTATTTTTATTATAATTTCAGCCCCCTAAACATTAGGCTTTGCACCTTCAGTCTTAGCCAACGCTTTGGCGGCCATTTTCCGATTATTTACAAGCGATCTTATTCACCCGGTTAGCATGTCTTCCGCCTTCGAATTCCGTGCTTAGGAAGGTGCCTACCATTTCCTGGGCCAATTCATAGGGGACAAACCTCGCGGGGATAGAGATCACATTGGCATCATTGTGCTGGCGGCTGAGTGCAGCCAGGTCGGTGTTCCAGCAGATGGCTGCACGGATACCTTGGTGTTTATTGGCCGTGATGGCGACACCATTGCCGCTACCGCAGACCACGATGCCCTGCTTAAACTCCCCGGTTTCGATGGCATCACACAAAGGATGGACATAATCCGGATAATCCACGGAAGCATCTGAAAAAGGTCCGAAGTCCTTCACCTCATAACCTTCCGCTTCCAGATAGGCCACTAATTGCTGTTTGTAATCAAATCCGGCGTGGTCACCGCCGATGGCTATTTTTTTTGACATGATTGATATGGATTAATAATCTTCTTCCTCTCGTTCTTCCCGTCGTCTTCGCTCCAGCCGCTTGGCAATCATAATTCCTGCTTCATACAACACCAATATCGGCATGGCAATCAACAGCTGACTGATTACATCCGGCGGAGTGATTATTGCCGATAGCAATAGGATGACCACGATGGCATGCCTTCTGTAGGATTTCAGCATGGCAGCATTTACCAGTCCCGACATGGACAGGAAGTAAATCACCACGGGAAGCTGGAACATCACCGCCGAGGCCAATACCAACATCACCAAGGTGGAGATATACGAAGTGATATCAAACTCATTGGCAATGGATGGATCCAGTCGATAATGCGACAGGAAATTAATGGACAGTGGGGATAGGATATAATATCCGAAAGCAGCGCCCATAAAGAACAGCAAACTTACAAAGAACACCGCCCCTCTGGCTGCATTTCTTTCCTTGGAATAGAGCCCCGGACTGATAAACCGCCACACTTCCCAGAAAACATACGGGAAAGCCACGATCAGACCGACCACCAAACTGGAGGTCATGTGCATGGAAAACTGCCCCGTCATCTGCCTACTCTGAAGGATAAAAGGCAGCTCATCTATACACAACGCCGGGATATTCAGGGCTTCAGAAACCTTGCAAAGCATCCTGTAGGTGAAAAATTCCACCTTGGATGGCCCCAAAATCACCTGTCCAAAAACAAAACTCTTAGAAAGGAAAGCTAGTACGGAGAAAATCAGAACAGCTGCTACGGACCGGACCAAATGCCAACGCAATTGCTCTAGGTGGTCCAAAAACGACATTCCTTCTTCTTCCTCCTCTTCCCGGTATTGATCTAATGCCACGTAATTTCTAGTTTACTTAATACAATGGAAATTGAACCATCCAATCGTTGACTTCCTGCTTGATCTCAGCAAGGGCAGCCTCGTCTTCATGGTTCATTAATGTCCTGTCGATCAAGTCCACGATCTTGGTCATGTCTTGCTCTTTCAGGCCACGAGAGGTAATGGCGGCGGTGCCCACTCGCATACCGGACGTCACAAATGGCGAACGGGTATCGAAAGGAACCATGTTTTTATTGATGGTGATGTCCACCTTGCCCAGGGTCTCTTCGGCGATTTTACCGGAAAGGTCCTTGTTGCGCAGGTCGATCAGCATCAGGTGATTGTCTGTGCCACCAGAAATCAGCTTATAACCTTTTTCCACGAAAGCCTCGGCCATCATGGAAGCATTTTTCTTCACTTGGAGGATGTACTCCATGTACTCGTCAGAAAGGGCTTCTTGGAAAGCCACAGCCTTGGCCGCAATGATGTGCTCCAAAGGACCACCCTGCATGCCGGGGAATACCGCAGAATCCAGCAATTGGGTCATTTTTCTCAGCTCTCCTTTGGGGTTTTTGATGCCAAAAGGATTTTCAAAATCATCCCTCATCATGATCAGCCCACCACGGGTGCCCCTGAGGGTCTTGTGCGTGGTCGTGGTCACGATATGGCAATGCTCCAAGGGATCATTCAAGAGACCCCGCGCTATCAATCCGGCAGGGTGTGAAATATCTGCCAACAGCAATGCGCCCACTTCATCGGCAATCTCCCTGAATCGGGCATAATCCCAATCACGGCTATAGGCAGAAGCACCACAGATGATCAGCTTGGGCTTTACTTCGCGAGCCTTTTCGGCCACTTTGTCCATATCGACGATACCGGTTTCTTCCTCGACTCCATAGAAGTGCGGCTTGTAATTCTTACCAGAGAAGTTTACCGGAGAGCCGTGTGTCAAGTGTCCACCATGGGAAAGGTCAAAACCAAGAATATGGTCACCAGGATTCAAACAGGCCAAAAATACAGCGGCATTGGCCTGTGCACCTGAGTGTGGCTGTACATTTGCCCAAGTAGCTCCAAAAAGCTCTTTCGCCCGGTCAATGGCTATCTGCTCGATGTCATCCACGACTTCACAACCTCCATAATAACGCTTCTTTGGAAGTCCCTCTGCATATTTGTTGGTCAGGACACTACCGGCAGCTTCCATCACCTGCTTGCTGGTGAAATTTTCAGAAGCAATTAACTCGATGCCTCTTTTTTGACGGTCTTCTTCTTTTTGGATAAGGTCAAATATTACCTGGTCTCTTTTCATGAGTATGATCTTGTTTTACAGTCTTTATTGGTCTGTGCTTTGGCCTTTCCCAATGGCAGTCGGGAATGATTCGCTTTCCACATCACTTGCACTGATCACTTCGGGAAAATCGAATGTATTTTTGGCTGCCCAAAATTAGTTCGAAACAATGTATTATCCAATTGATTGGGAAATTGCTTAGGCAAATAGCTTTTGAAAAATTTAATTGATCAAATGGTCTCCCCGGAACACCTTCCAATGTGGTGTACCTACGGCACATTATGAGAGGTTGATGTTCGAGGTTGTTACCAAACTTTCATGCGTACGGCATGATCCTCTGTAGGTGGATAAGGGGGTTCTATATGGATTATATTAACCTCAGTTCAATTTATGCAATTCGATAAAAAACGGTTATAACGTCATTGCCCCATGGGGTTGACTTTGGCACGAGCTTGTCTGTACCAAGCAAGTCTCTCTGCTCCAGGCAGGCCCTTTTGGGATAGATCGTGCGTTGGAACGGGCGCGGCAACCTAGACTGCCGCGGCTTCCTCCTCTCAAATCCCTGCTTGGTTCCGGGAAAGTATACAAGGCAGGGTTTTTTTTAACTGTTCCGCAGCTCAGCTGTCGGAACAACCGAGGGGATTATGTTTCCCATAGAGATATCTTAATTTTCCAATCTTTCAATTGGTCATTGAATCCATCGGAGCCTGTACATTCCGAGCGAAATGCCAACAAAGTACCGATTATTTAAAAGGCAGTTTGCTGACATCCACATTGCCTCCTGAAAACACCACACCTACCCGCTTGTTTTTAAAAAGGGCTTTATTGGCCAAAACAGCAGCAAGAGGAACAGCACTGCTGGGCTCAATGACGATCTTCATCCGCTCAAAGACCAGCCTCATCGCCGCAATGATCTCTTCATCAGAAACTGTAAGGATGTCTTCCACATGCGGTGATATAATGGTAAAGTTGCGCTGACCGAGGGAAGTGCGCAGCCCATCCGCAATGGTATCAGGATTTTCCATTGGAATGATGCGGTTGGCCTTTAGGCTGCGAAAGGCATCATCTGCTCCTTTGGGTTCAGCACCATAAACGGGTGTCTTACGTGATAGGTAGTGCGTGGTCAAGGCAGTCCCTGCCAATAGTCCTCCACCGCCCACCGGCGTGATGATCGCATCAAAGGGAATTCCTTCATCCCACATCTCCAGGGCACAGGTGGCTTGGCCTTCGATGACATCCATATAATCATAAGGAGGAATAAATGCTGCACCGGTTTCCTCCACCACTTTTTCCAGGGCAGCTTCGCGCGCCTTTAGCGTAGGTTCACATTCGATGATTTCTCCACCATAATGCTTTACCGCTGCTTTTTTGATGGCAGGAGCTGTGGATGGCATCACGATGTAGGCTTTGGTTCCTGTCTCCTTGGCCGCTCGTGCCAGTGCAGCTGCATGGTTACCACTGCTATGGGTAGCCACTCCATTTTGCTTTAATTCAGGAGGCAATTTCAAGATAGCGTTGGTCGCCCCTCTTGCTTTGAAGGCTCCTACTTTTTGGAAATTTTCACACTTGAAATAAATTTGGCAATCTGCTATGGTGTTGATTGCTTCGCAGGTCAAAATAGGAGTGTGATGAATATAGGCCATTATCCGCTGATAGGCCTGTTTGATATCAATAAGCTGTGGTATTCTATAGGTTTGCTGCATACTCATAAAGTTAACATTTTGAACCCAAAATGTGTATATTTCGCCAAATTATCCAAGATGAAAAAACCACTTGATTCACTAATAACCAACGATATTTACCCTCTTGTGGGGGTGAAATTAACTACTACAAACAGCATTTTGTTGGATTTTACTGCTAAAAACGAAGATTTGGCCACCTTGGATATTTCCAGCACACCATTATTTGACGACTATGTCTTTGGTCAGCTGAATGCGGCCAATAAGCGCTTTGGCATCGGCGGATACTTGGAGCCGAGGGCCATTTACCATCGGAGTGAGGTCTTTGGAAAAGATGAGGAGAAAAAAAGATCTATCCACTTGGGAGTGGACATTTGGGCAAAGGCCGGACAGCCTATCTATGCGCCTTTGGCAGGACGGGTACATAGCTTCCGAAACAACGAAGGCTATGGCAACTATGGTCCCACCATTATCCTAGAACATCAATGCGAAGATTTGCTCCTATTTTCCCTCTATGGCCATTTGACTAAAATAGATTTGGAAGGACTGGAAGTAGGCCAAGCCATCCACGCAGGACAGGAATTTGCCCACATCGGCCCATTTCCCGAAAATGGCGATTGGCCTCCACATCTTCATTTCCAGCTGATACTGGACTTAGAAAATCACTGGGGCGACTACCCAGGAGTATGTGCACCAAATGACCTGGATTTTTACCGGAACAATTGCCCTGACCCCGAACTGCTGTTGGATATGCAGGAAGGTATTCAATAAGAAGTGACCAGTATTTGGTCGTTTTCAACCTGTATTTAGCAGGGATGATGGTATATCCAACAGTGATGCTCTCTATAAGGGGCTAGGAAGTGGTAAGTCCCTTTGGTGCCTCAACTTTCCAGTTTCCAAACCTTAGTCGGCAAACTGGAGCTTCACCAAATTGGCGTAGAACCCGCCCTCCTGCATGGCCAGGTCATCATGGCTGCCTTCTTCCACGATTTCACCATCTTTCATGACATAGATCCGATCCACTTTGCGAATGGTGGCCAATCGGTGGGCAATGACAATCGTCGTACGGTTTTTCATCAATTCGTCCAATGCTTCCTGCACCAATGCCTCTGATTCAGCATCCAAGGAGGATGTGGCTTCATCGAGGATCAAGATGGACGGATTTTTCAGAATAGCCCGGGCAATGGCAATCCGCTGCCGCTGGCCACCAGAGAGCTTGATTCCCCGCTCCCCGACCAATGTATCCAGTCCTTCGGGAAATTTACCGATAAATTGCCAGGCATTGGC
Organism: Echinicola soli; assembly: GCF_006575665.1. Classification (NCBI taxonomy): domain Bacteria; kingdom Pseudomonadati; phylum Bacteroidota; class Cytophagia; order Cytophagales; family Cyclobacteriaceae; genus Echinicola; species Echinicola soli. The sequence continues at coordinate 1,074,278 of NZ_CP041253.1, read as the reverse complement.
CTTTTTGGCAGCTTCGATGATTTCTTCTTCTGAGGCTGCTGGTTTGGCATAAGCAATGTTTTCACGGATACTTCCCCCAAATAGCAGTACTTCCTGAGGAACGATCCCGATATTGGAGCGGAGTTGCTTGAGATTCCAGTCTTTAATGGGTTTGCCATCTATGGTAATTTCACCAAAATTGATCGAGTAAAACTTCATGAGCAGCTGGATGATGGTGGATTTTCCTGCACCTGAGTGACCGGCCAAAGCAATCTTTTCGCCGGACTTGATCGAGAAGTTGACATGCTTGAGGACATCTGCATCTGGCCTGGTGGGATAGTTAAAGCTGACATCATTGAAGGCGACGTCACCCTTGACAGCCACTTTCTGATAGTCAGCCATGGATTCCTCCGGACTTTCGTCCAAAATCTCCAATACTCGCTCAGACGAACCGATGGCTTTTTGCACTTGCCCGTAAATATCACCCAATCCTGCAATCGAACCTCCAATAAAGGTGGTGTACAGCACAAACGACACCAAATCGCCAATGCTCATCGCGCCGGTGCTTACCATCATGGCACCGTACCACATGACAGCGACGATCCCGCCAAACAAGGCAAAGATGATAAAGGAAATAAAGGCACCTCTAAAGCCTGCCGCTTTCAGCGCTACTTTGATCACTTTGTTCAGCCCTTTTTCGTAGCGAGCTGCTTCATAGGATTCGCCGGCAAAGGACTTCACAGTACTGATGGATTGTAATGTTTCTTCTACAATGACATTGGCAGAGGCCAGTTCATCTTGGGTTTCCTTGGAGAGTTTTCGGATAAATTTACCAAAGACCATGGCAATGATCACCAAAACGGGGAAAGTTGCCAGCATAAACAGTGTCAACCGTGGAGTGGTCACAAAGAGGAAAACGGTACCTGCCAGTAAAGTGATGATCTGCCTGAAGAGCTCCGCCAATGTAACGGAAAACGTATCTTGTAGCAAGCTGACATCAGAAGTAATCCTACTGATCAGTTCGCCTGTGCGGCGCCTGTCAAAGAAACTCATCGGCAGGTGGACCAATCTGCTATAAAGCGAAAGCCGGATATCTCGCATGGACCGCTCACTTACCAAGGCAAATAACCAAACCCTGAAAAATGAAAACACACTCTGTACGAATAGGATTCCGATAAGGACCAAGGCGATGGTGTTGATATCTGAGAACATCCATTCCTTTCCTTGGGCTACATCGATAAGCTTCCCGGCGACATACGGAAAGGCCAACAGTGTAAGGCTCGAAAACAGCAGGAAGATCAACCCTACCGTGAAAACCCCCTTGTACGGCAAAACAAAATTAAAAATTCCAATTAGCTTACTGAGATTTTTCTTGTTCAGCTTCCTCTTTTCGTGTTCTTCCAGTGTTTTTTTCTTTTTTGCCATATCGGGTGGGCTACTTGTACATTTGCGGCTACAAATGTACATGATTTGGTTTATAAATGATAACGTTCGCTATATCAATAGAAAATGCGGAACCAGTCGGTAAATGCTATATTTAGCTACGGTCTATTTTCTTTTTCGGATGAGCAGTGCGCCAATTCTTTTGAAGATTTTTTTCTCCTTCTCCCAGAAAAAAGAAAACTGACCAAAGAGAAAGCCATAGAACAGCAGCATGATCTGGTAAAGGGGCAAAACTAGCAGCAAGTATATCACTGTCTTCCAAAAGCCTCCTGAGGACATATCCACTCCCAATAGATCAAAAATCGGTTGCTTGATATAAAGCACCGTAAATCCCGTGCAGGCAAAAGCCAACAGCACCAACAGGACCTGCCAGATGCTTTTGAGTTGCCATTTTTGTTGGAGTCTTTTTAAGAAACCTTCTTCATTCATGATGGGTTCACTTCATTTGGACAGGTAAATTATCCGGAAATTTAATATTGAATAACAAGATCAAATGATCAATATACAAATTATATTGATTCTACTTTGTCAAATTAAGAAAGTGCATTTTAGAGATCCCTCATGCCTCGGGACAAACGTTATGTCATCTCGCCATGGTGAAGGGATCTCTATAATGCAGGATTAATCTATCCTGAAAATCGGATACCGCATGTGCTCCTTTTCTTTCCAAGGAGAATGCTCATACACCCATCTCAATTGGGCAGAACCGTCCTGTGCGAAGGCAGGATCCGCAGCCTTCTTCTTTTCCAGCTCTTCCTTCAAGCCAGGATTTTGCGCAAGATAGTCTGCTGCCAAATCTTCAAACACGTAGGCTGAATAGCCTTCCTTGGACTGAAGGATGGTGTCGAAGTAATTCCAAGCAAAGTAGCTATCCTCTCCTTGCGGTTCCAGCACTTCCATGATGAAGTCGTTGGAGGACTGGTCCATGGGCACGAGCCAGTCACCGGCACGTAAGCTAACCTCTTGGGAGGTCTTTCTTACGTGAATGCTGGAGTGGAGATAATGCCCTTCGTAAGGGCTTTGCAGTGTTTCGAAGTCTGTGATGTAGTATGCTGTTACATTCATGGTCGTGTCTGCCTTGACCGCCTTCAGTTGGACCTGGTTTCGCTGCAGGTTCTCGATCACCTTTTGCCAACCTTGGGGAATAACGTAATAGTTTGGCTTTTTGATGGTGAGCGAAGGCAAATAGGTATCATAGAAATCCACGTCTGCCTCAAAAGGCTTGTTGCGATCATACAAAAGCCTTGACTTACCTGAGATTTCACTGGGCTTATGGTTTGATTCGTAGCCCAGGAAATCGATTTTGACTGGATTTTCCTTTACCAACTGGTAGTTAAAGTCGAAGTTTTCTTGATTTCTAGTGGCCCCCCTATCCGCTCGCACGACTTTGACAATCTCCTTTTTGTCCCGCTCAAAAATCGTGGTGTAGGACTGGAAGAGCTTGTACATACTTTCTACCCGTTGTCGGTACGTTTTGAGCATGTGGGCTTCCGGTACATAACTGATTGTATGAAAAAGGGATGCATAACCGCTGGAGTAGCGTGGCGAGTCCTTAAACTGCGACCAGCCATTTTCCGGCACATCCCCCCAAACATTCACATAAGGCACCAGCGGGGAACCGCGCTCTTTCATCTGGCTGAAAAGCCCGGGCGTGAGTTTTTCGTACATGTACTTTCCAGCCGCTCCGCCAAGCATATTGTGCTGTGTTTCGATGAGGGTCATGACGTGCTGGTAATCCGCGCCATTGCTGGTGTGCGTGTCGATAAATACATGCGGCTGCAGCCACTGGAAGATTTCCTGAAAACTCTCTGAATTCTTGGTATCCGTCTTGATAAAATCCCTGTTCAAGTCATAGTTACGGGCATTGCCTCGGAAGCCATGGGCTTTGGGGCCTTCTTGGTTTACCCGTGTGGTCGAATTCCTGTTGAGATGTCCGCCGATATTGTAAATGGGAATTATCGCGAGGACCATGTCTTCATCCCAATTTTGTTTTCCCTGTAGAATATCCCGAAGGTACATCATGGATGCATCGATGCCAACTGGCTCTCCTGGATGGATGCCATTGTTCACAAAAACCACCAAACGCTCTTCAGACCGCCAGCTTTCAGGGTCAAAACTTCCTTTTTTATCCAGTAGGATCAAGTGCAGGGGCTTGCCGCTGTCCGTTCCGCCCATGGTTTTGAGCTGGACCTCAGAAAAATCTTCAGCCAATTTTTCGTAATAAGCAATCACATCGGCGTATTCCGGGGTTTCTGTCCCACCCGATGTCTCAAACAACGTGGTGTACTGCTGCTGTCCAAAGGCCGTAAAAACAAATCCAGCCAACGTCAGTACAAGTATGATTTTTTTCATAACGGTTGATTTACATAATATCGATATCCCAGCAAGGTAATCAAAGAATGCTTTATGAGAAAAGACACTTTTATAAGCGCAGGGAAATTTTTTGTAAAGTAGGGCTCCATTGAATTTAACTTTTTAAAGGGGCTTTACCCATCGGGGTGTTTCAACGCTATTAAGTCAATTACCTCAGTTCGCAACAGATAGGTTAAGGCATGTTGCGGGTTAAACCGAAATTTGGCTTATACCTACGTCAAATGTGATTTTTAACCCTTCCCCTATCGGGAGCCAAAGGCTGAAAGTCTTTCCTGATCTTAACCCAAGGCATAGCCCCAAACGCATTCCCCTACCGCAGGCTGAATGCCTCGCTCACCACATCCCATTCTAAAAGGGCCTGCCTTTGGCTCCAGACAGGCTCGCAATGAATGGAAAACGTCATGCGAGGGGAACGAAGCAATCTCTTGCCTGAAAACAAGATTTCAGCGTCGCATGCTCCCTGCCTATGGCCTATACAGACAGGTCTGTTTGGCACCAGACAGGCTCGGTATGACGGATTGACATCGATTTCATTTAAAGGGAGAAAAGCCATTTTAATGATCCATGCGATCCTGATTTTCTGAGGCTACCTCCTGCAAAGCACTATTCACCAAATCATATTCAAAACCCCTGCTGATCAAAAATCGGTGGATTTTGGCTTTTTTCTTGAAGGAGTCGCTTTCTTGGGTGGCTTCCCATTTTTTTCCAGCAAGCTGCAACAGCTCCTTCCAATAATCATCCGGGTCAATTTCCCGCATTCCAAGTTTAATGCAGTTTGCCGACAGCCGATGCTGCTTCAAACCCTGCTCAATCTTCAGCCGCCCCCACTTTTTAAGGTGAAATTTTCCCCTGACGTAGGCTTCTGCAAACCGTTCCTCATTGAGGAAATTCTCTGTAATCATCACCGAAATCAATTCCTCCACCTCATCTTGATACAGGCCATAGGTGTAAAGTTTGTCCCTGACTTCCTGCTGGCTCCGCTCTTGGTAGGCACAAAATGCCGCAATCTTCACCTTAGCTTGACCAGGGGTAAGGTTTTTTTTCTGAGGCTCTTGGGAATAATCTTTTCTTGGGAAGGACATTTTATGTAATTTTAGCAGCGAAACATCTTCAAGGGGCCAAAATCACCCTTGGAGTCTTTTCTCATTCAAATATATCAAACCTAACCTAAATTATCATGCGCAAGAAAATCGTCGCCGGTAACTGGAAAATGAACGGAACGCAGGAAGAAGGCCAAAAGCTGACTTCTGAGATTGTCAATATGGTCAAAGACGAAAGGATCAGTGATGTCACTGTGGTCTTGAATCCTCCTTTTGTCCACGCTTCCAATGTGAAAAAACTGATCGGTGGAGTAGATAACATCTTCCTGGGCGGACAAAACTGCTCTGATAAAGCATCCGGTGCTTACACTGGTGAAACTTCTGCCAGCATCCTGGCATCTTTTGGTGCCACTTACGTGATCATTGGCCATAGTGAGCGTAGAGAATATTTTGCAGAGTCCAATGCGCAACTTACCGAAAAGGTAAAACTGGCCTTGGAAAACGGCCTTACTCCTATTTTCTGCTGTGGTGAGCCACTTGAAATCAGAGAGGCTGGCACGCATGAAGAATATGTAAAAGATCAATTAACAGAAAGCCTTTTTGGCCTGAGCGAGGCGGATTTTGCCAAAATCGTGATTGCTTATGAACCCATTTGGGCTATCGGTACTGGTAAAACGGCTTCTTCTGACCAAGCGCAGGAAATGCACGCAGCCATCAGAACGCACTTGGCCAGTAAATATGGGAAGGTCGCTGACGGCACCAGCATCCTTTATGGAGGGAGCTGTAAGCCGGACAATGCACCTGAGATTTTCTCCAAACCAGATGTGGATGGTGGATTGATCGGTGGCGCTTCGCTAAAATCCAGGGACTTTGTAGACATCATCAAGTCCTTCTAAGACAAATAGAGGCTGTTTTATAAGTCAAATTGACTGTCATTCTCACGAAAGGAAGAATCTCAAATATGCATTTCACTAGAATTATAGGAATGTGAGATTTCTTCTATCGTCCAAGTGACAATTTATGAGACAGCCTCTTAATTGTAGCATTACACCACAAACTTTTCTATAAACGATGGAATACCTCGAGTTTAAAATTTCCTGTTCACAAGAATTTTCGGAGATCCTCATGGCAGAATTAAGTGAGATCGGCTTTGACTCTTTTTTGGAAACAGACAATGGTGTAGACGCTTATATCCAGGAAGATCTTTTTGATCGGGAGACGTTTCAGGAAGTAATTGGCCGCTATCAGGAATTGGCCAGTATTTCACTCATCGAAGGTAAAATGCCCAAGGTCAATTGGAATGAGGAATGGGAAAAACACTATGATCCCATATCCATCGGCAATGAGGTATATGTCAGGGCATCCTTTCACGCCCCGAGAGAAGATGTCAAACACGATATTCTGATCAATCCCAAAATGTCCTTTGGCACGGGACACCATGCCACCACTTACCTGATGCTTTCCCACCAGCTGGAAGTGCCGCATGAAGGAAAAAGCATGATTGACATTGGCTCGGGAACGGGGATATTGGCCATCATGGCCCATAAACTGGGCGCCACTCACATTGAGGCTTTTGACATCGACAATTGGTGTGTGGAAAATGGCAACGAAAATTTCGCTCTTAACGACATGGGCCAAGTAAAGATGGGGCACGGCACCATCCACGAAGTCAACCCCAAAGGGCCTTTTGACATCGTCATGGCCAATATCAACAAAAATGTGCTCTTGGATGAAATGGAAGTATACGTTTCATTGATGAAACCAGAGGCAAAACTTTTTCTGAGCGGTTTTTATGAGCACGACATCCCTGATCTCCAATACAAGGCTGAATCCCTTGGCCTACACCTCAAAGGGCAAAAAGTGAAAGACAACTGGGCTGCTATTGTTTTTGAAAAAAAATAGGACGTTCTGCCCAAGATAGTTTGTCTTCGGTAATCAGTATTCTTCAACTAGGCTGAGGGTAACAAATTAACCTTTACTATTATCTCCATTTAAAGGTTTAAAATACCGGCACTATTTATTATTATATTTCCTGTGATAGGACTCTAAGATATGTCCCAATTTCTTCTTATTATAGTTTATCATACTTAGATCACTAAGAAGTGATACCGGAGAATCGCTATCATGCAGCATAATATTTAACCGAAATAAACTATTTTTTCCAATCACTTCGTAGAAAAAAACAAATTGGATGTCAGACCACTTGTACATTTTATTATCAGTGAGTATTCCTGTCTTGGTGATTTTAAATAGTAATTTTTTAGAAAACGCTTTTATTAGGAGGTATAAGCCAATAATTAATAAAATAATGGGCCCAATGAAGGCGGAAAGATCTTTGTTGGTTTTAAAATCGGTTTCAAGGATCATTTTAAACACTAGTAGTGAGATAAGAACGAAAATAAAACCTAGTAAACTGTTTTTTAGGGTGCTAGGTTTTACTTCTATTTCTTGCGAAAGATCCACATAATAGTTTTTTTGAAGTATTGCTGGAACGTAAAAACCGTTAGAAAGGGTGAAAAGGCTTTTTTCATTTTTATCCATGATGTATAGCCCTGCTTTTTTGTTAATTCTATTCATTTCCATCATTTGGACAATGTCGCTTTGATCCGTAGGGTCATCATATCGACTATAAATCCTATAAAACACATCCAAAATATTTTCTTTCTTTTTATAAATATACCTTAGCATCAATAGTGCTGATAAATTTCTAAAAAAGATTAAGGTGCTTAGCAAATAGTTTGGCGGTTCAGGCACTTTAGGGGGATAATAATAGTAGGTATAAGTACCGATAATTTGAAGATCGGTGAGATACATTACCGATATAATAATTAGTGCAAAAAGAAATAGTAGGTTCTCTCTGTAAAACTTTAAAACCTTATTCATGACAACAACTTGTAAGAGGAGCACATAAATTTAAAAGAAATTTCTTGAACTCGTTAATACATCATCCTTGATATCACTTACCATTTTACTTTCTCCCGTCTTCGGTTAATACACCTTACACTGGTCATCGGTCACTGGAGATCCAGACTAATACGTACCAAATACCACATACTTGATACATTACACCAAATTTCAGATAGTCATAAGAGAAAATGTAGCGAAGCATTATATATAACTATGGGAACGTTTAGTAATTTAGACCTTGAAATTAGGGGTTAACAAAAAACACCATGGCAAATAAAACAGTTTCTCTTGTGCTTTCCAGTGGCGGTGCCCGTGGATTGGCACATATTGGGGTCATTGAGGCACTGGAGGAGCGTGGCTATAAAATTAATGCCATCGCCGGGTGCTCCATGGGAGCGCTGATCGGGGGGATTTATGCCCGTGGGAAGTTAAATGCCTACAAAGAGTGGATCTGTAATTTGGACCGTATTGATGTGTTTTCGTTGATGGACTTTACCATTTCCACCAGGGGTTTTATCAAGGGAAATAAAGTTTTCCAAGCGGTGGAATCATTGGTAGGCGATGGGTTGATCGAAAACCTGCCGATACCCTTTTCCTGCAATGCAGTGAACATTTCTTCTGGTGAAGAAACGACTTTTGCCAGCGGCAGCCTATTTCAGGCCATCAGGGCTTCTGCTGCCATTCCCACGGTCTTCAAGCCCTTTGTTATCGGACAGGAGGAATTTGTGGACGGTGCCCTGCTCAATCCTATTCCGGTTGATTTGGCCAAGGATTTTGAAAGCGACCTGCTGATCGCTTCCGATGTCAATGCGCCCATTGCTTGCCTCGTCCGTGAGCATCAGGCACAAAAGGACGGAAAACCACTGATCACCGTTCCACAATGGGTCACGGAATATCGCACTAAAATGAGCAAATTCTTTCCACAAGAGCGAAAAGAAAAGCCCAAGAGTCCCAGTTTCCTGGATTTGATGAACCTCTCCTTTGAGATGATGCAGGATAGGCTATCGGACTATATTCTGCAGGCACACACCGTAGATGCCGTGGTGCAGATGTCCAGAAGGCAGTGTGGTACCTTTGAGTTCTACCGTGCCAGGGAAATAATCGAAGTGGGAAAAGACCTTACCCATGCCACTTTAAAGCAACTCAATCCATGAACATTGCTGAACTGAATAAATTACTGGGCAATATTGACATTTACCTGCTGGACCAAATACTGAAGGGGCGATTTACGAAAGACATGCGGATTCTCGATGCCGGCTGCGGTGAAGGAAGAAATTTAATTTACTTTCTACATGAGGGCTTTCAGGTCTTCGGTGTGGACCTAAATCCAACGGCCATCCAAATGGCAAGGATCTATGCCAAAACCATTGACCGTGAATATGATCCGTTGAGATTACAAGTGGCTCCTGTGGAGGACATACCTTTTCATCAGGGGGCTTTTCAGGCTGTGATCAGCTCGGCTGTTTTGCATTTTGCCAGGGATACCGCCCACTTTTATGCAATGTTTGATGAGATGATGCGTGTTTTGGCGCCCGGTGGCAAGTTGTTCTTGCGGATGACCACTGGGTTTGGGGGAATGGAGACCGCCAGTGAAAAAGTCGGAGAGGGTATGTTCAGGTTGCTGGACGGGTCTACCCGCTTTTTACTTACCGAAGAATTGATGAAACAAGTCATGATAAAATACAGGCTAAGGTATGTGGAACCACCTAAATCCGTGTTGGTTCATGACCTTCGTGCGATGGGAGTTTTTGTGATGGAGAAAGGTGAGTGATGCATTATTTTCCAAGTCCAACTCTTCGTTTTTATTCCTTAGATGTCCCAAAGGATTATCAACAATGTTTCTCTTCTCAAGGTCGAGTCCCCTGCCTCCGCCTTGGTGGATCGACCTCCCCGTATCAAATTGTTTCTATTAACACAAATAATTAAAGCATTATGGATTTACAGTTTATTTTCGAATTGGTCGGTACGTACTTCTTTGCGGTGTCAGGGGCACTGGCAGTGCATGACCGGGAGCACGATGTGTTTGGAGCAGGGTTTACGGGCTTTATTACGGCCATTGGAGGTGGCACCTTACGGGATGTGCTATTGAACAGTTATCCATTAGTGTGGATAGATGATGTCCGTTATCTCTACGCTATCTTTGCTGGTATTCTTACGGCCATTTTATTTTTTAAAATTATGTCCAAGCTCAGGAAAACACTGTTTTTGTTTGATACTTTGGGGATCGCTTTGTTTTCTGTACTGGGTGCCGAAAAGGCCCTTAGCTTAGGAGTAAGGCCAGAAATTGCGGCAATGATGGGCATGTTTTCAGCGGTAATGGGCGGTGTCATCAGGGACATGCTGTGCAATGCCACACCCATTTTGCTTAAGAAGGAGGTTTATGCCACCGCATGTCTAAGTGGAGCGATATTGGTCATTGTCCTCCAGAATATTGGGGTAGAGCGCAATATCAACTTGATCCTGTCATTTCTTTTGGTAGTGACCATCCGATTGATCGCCGTTCGTTTCAAACTGAGCCTACCACAACTGGATTGGAAGAAGTGAGCTAGTCTTTCAGCCTTCGAGCCTTAGTGGCGAAAAATATAGCCACGAAGTCACGAAGTTTTTAGGAATAAGGGGCTAGGTGTACTGCTAATCCCAACCAACCCCCTTTGTGTCTTCGGGTCTTAGTGGCGAAAAATATAGCCACGAAGTCACCAAGTCACGAAGTTTTTGGGAATAAGGGGCTAGGTGTACTGCTAATCCCAACCAACCCCCTTTGTGCCTTCGGGTCTTAGTGGCGAAAAATATAGCCACGAAGTCACCAAGTCACGAAGTTTTTAGGAATAAGGGGCTAGGTGTACTGCTAATCCCAACCAACCCTCTTTGTGTCTTCGAGCCTTAGTGGCGAAAAATATAGCCACGAAGTCACCAAGTCACGAAGTTTTTTTGGAATAAGGGGCTAGGTGTACTGCTAATCCCAACCAACCCCCTTTGTGTCTTCGGGTCTTAGTGGCGAAAAATATAGCCACGAAGTCACCAAGTCACGAAGTTTTTTTGGAATAAGGGGCTAGGTGTACTGCTAATCCCAACCAACCCTCTTTGTGTCTTCGAGCCTTAGTGGCGAAAAATATAGCCACGAAGTCACCAAGTCACGAAGTTTTTTTGGAATAAGGGGCTAGGTGTACTGCTAATCCCAACCAACCCTCTTTGTGTCTTCGAGCCTTAGTGGCGAAAAATATAGCCACGAAGTCACCAAGTCACGAAGTTTTTGGGAATAAGGGGCTAGGTGTACTGCTAATCCCAACCAACCCCCTTTGTGCCTTCGGGTCTTAGTGGCGAAAAATATAGCCACGAAGTCACCAAGTCACGAAGTTTTTAGGAATAAGGGGCTAGGTGTACTGCTAATCCCAACCAACCCCCTTTGTGCCTTCGGGTCTTAGTGGCGAAAAATATAGCCACGAAGTCACGAAGTTTTTTTTGGAATAAGGGGCTAGGTGTACTGCTAATCCCAACCAACCCTCTTTGTGTCTTCGAGCCTTAGTGGCTAAAAATATAGCCACGAAGTCACCAAGTCACGAAGTTTTTAGGAATAAGGGGCTAGGTGTACTGCTAATCCCAACCAACCCCCTTTGTGCCTTCGGGTATTAGTGGCAGAAAAACAAAAGTTACGAAGTCATCAAATATTGTGATAGTTGCTATTAATAATTTTCAGTATAATTGATTATGAAATATTCAGAATTAACAGATGAAGAAGAAAGAATAGGAAGAGCTGTCGTCAATGCAGCATTTAAAGTTCATTCGGAACTTGGACCGGGCTTGCTTGAAAAAATATATGAAGCCTGTATGGCACATGAACTTCGAAAAGATGGCTTTGATGTAAAAAGACAAGTAAGTATTCCAATCTATTATGAAAATATTAGGTTTGATGAAGGATTAAGGCTGGATTTACTTGTAAATGAAATAGTAATCGTAGAACTCAAAGCAGTGGAAGAAGTCAATACAGTCTGGGAGGCTCAAATTATAAGTCATCTAAAATTAACAAAACTTAATTTGGGATATCTAATAAATTTTAATGTTCCTATCATTAAAAATGGGATAAGAAGGTTTAGAGCATGAGAGATTGGAATTGCTATCAAGAGTCACCAAGTGCACAGCATATTCCTACCAACCCCCTTTGTGCCTTCGGGTCTTAGTGGCGAAAAATATAGCCACGAAGTCACCAAGTCACGAAGTTTTTTTGGAATAAGGGGCTAGGTGTACTGCTAATCCCAACCAACCCCCTTTGTGTCTTCGGGTCTTAGTGGTGGAAGAAAGTAAGCCACGAAGTCACCAAGTCACGAAGTTTTTTTGGAATAAGGGGCTAGGTGTACTGCTAATCCCAACCAACCCTCTTTGTGTCTTCGAGCCTTAGTGGCGAAAAATATAGCCACGAAGTCACCAAGTCACGAAGTTTTTAGGAATAAGGGGCTAGGTGTACTGCTAATCCCAACCACCCCCCTTTGTGTCTTCGGGTCTTAGTGGTGGAAGAAAGTAAGCCACGAAATCACCAAGTCACGAAGTTTTTTTGGAATAAGGGGCTAGGTGTACTGCTAATCCCAACCAACCCCCTTTGTGTCTTCGAGCCTTAGTGGCGAAAAATATAGCCACGAAGTCACCAAGTCACGAAGTTTTTAGGAATAAGGGGCTAGGTGTACTGCTAATCCCAACCAACCCTCTTTGTGTCTTCGGGTATTAGTGGCGAAAAATATAGCCACGAAGTCACCAAGTTTTTTTGGGAATAAGGGGCTAGGTGTACTGCTAATCCCAACCAACCCCCTTTGTGTCTTCGGGTCTTAGTGGCGAAAAATATAGCCACGAAGTCACCAAGTTTTTTTGGGAATAAGGGGCTAGGTGTACTGCTAATCCCAACCAACCCCCTTTGTGTCTTCGGGTCTTAGTGGCGAAAAATATAGTTACGAAGTCACCAAGCTTCTGTAGAAAATCCTATCTGGCCAATACCATGGAAATCACTTAAGAAAAGTGTAATTTTGATCATTCGAACGTTCAATCTAAAATCCCAAATATGGCATCAAAAGACTATATCCAGCAAAACCAGGATAAATTCATTGAAGAACTTTTGGAACTACTCCGCATTCCTTCCGTGAGTGCGGACCCCAAATTCAAAGAAGACGTACTTAAAGCCGCAGAATATGTTAAAGAAAGCCTGACGCACGCAGGCGCGGATAAAGTAGAAATCTGCCCTACCCCGGGCTATCCAGTGGTATATGGAGAGAAGATCATCGATCCGACTTTGCCCACGGTCTTGGTGTACGGCCACTATGATGTACAGCCTGCCGATCCGTATGAATTGTGGGATTCTGCACCCTTTGAGCCAGTGATCAAAAAGACCGATCTACATCCCGAGGGAGCGATCTTCGCCCGTGGTTCTGCCGATGACAAAGGCCAGTTCTTCATGCATGTGAAGGCATTTGAGGCCATGATGGCCGAGGGTGAGCTGACCTGCAATGTGAAGTTTATGATCGAAGGTGAGGAGGAAGTTGGTTCTGATAATTTGGCCAATTTCATCAAGGAAAATAAAGAAAAGCTACAATCTGATGTGGTCCTGATTTCGGATACCAGCATGCTTTCGCTGGAGACGCCTTCCGTGACCGTAGGTCTTCGTGGATTGGCCTATATGCAAGTGGAAGTCACCGGCCCAAACCGCGATCTGCACAGTGGTACCTACGGCGGTGCCGTGGCCAACCCGATCAATATCCTCTGTAAAATGATTGCGCAGCTTCAGGATGAAGACCGGAGGATTACCGTTCCTGGATTTTACGACAAAGTGGAGGAGCTTTCAGCAGCGTACCGCAAAAAACTGAACGAAGCGCCTTTCGACCTGAACGATTATAAACGGAAACTTGATATCAAAGAAGTAGAAGGTGAGGCTGGCTTTACCACCCTGGAGCGTACCGGAATCCGCCCGACCTTGGATGTCAATGGCATCTGGGGAGGATATATCGGTGAAGGTGCCAAAACCGTCCTTCCATCTAAAGCCTATGCAAAGATTTCTATGCGACTGGTACCGCACCAAAATCACCACGAAATCTCTGAGCTCTTCCAGAGGCACTTTGAATCCCTCGCACCGGAGTCGGTAAAGGTAAAAGTGACACCTCACCATGGCGGAAAACCGGCCGTAGTGCCTACTTCATCGGTCGGCTATAAAGCCGCAGAAGAGGCCATCACTGAGGTGTTTGGGAAAAAGGCCATCCCTACCAGAGAAGGAGGCTCCGTGCCGATCACGTCACTCTTCCAGGAAGAACTGAAGCTGGATCCCATATTATTGGGCTTTGGATTGGACACAGACGCCATCCACTCTCCCAACGAGCATTATGGGGTCAAAAACTATCTTTTGGGGATTGAAACAATAGCAGCCTTCTTTAAATATTTTAGGAAACTGTCAGAAAAATAAAACCTTAATTGACTTTTTCCAGTAAACCACAAGAAGTAAGCACTTGATTTTGGGGCTTTGCCCTAAAACTTCCAGTTGATTAGCACAAGTTTTTGTGGTTTACTTATTTTATATGAAACCCTTAATGCGTCAAGGTAGTTTTAACGTTAGTTATGAAGAGTCTAAAAAAATCCCTCCCATTAGTATTCCTGTTTTGCCTTACCAGTATTGCTTCGTTTGCGCAGCTGATAGAACCTCCAAAGTGGCAAATGACCCTTTCGGAGCAGACACCCTTTGTGGATGATGAGATCGAACTTATTTTTAAGGCTGACATTCCCCGGGATTGGTACATTTATTCCAACGATTTTGATCCGGACCTTGGCCCCATGCTGACGGAGCTTAGCCTGGAAGGGTCTGAAGGCATTGAGCCTATTGGGAAACTCAAACCTATCGATCCAAAACGGAAAATCGATGAAATCTGGGACGGAGAAGTAAGCTACTTTACAGGCACTGCTGAATTCAGACAGAAAGTCAAGATCACCAAGACCGCCGTGAAGATCATAGGAGTGATGAGCTACCAAATGTGTTCGGATGTGACAGGCCAATGCGTGCCTTACGAGGAGGATTTTTCCCAGGCTGTCAATGCTTCCATCAAGAAGGAAGCTGCTCAAGAAACTCAAAATGCACAAGGAGGTGGAGAAGAGGTTGCTGATGAATCACCCTTGCCTCAGCAGGAGACTACCGCAAACATAGCTGAAGCACCCTCAGATGAATCAGACGAAAGCCAAAAGATTGCCGCTAAATCCTCCACCAAAAAAGTAGGCACCAAAGTACCAGAGGTCAACCTCGACCCAGAAGGCAAGCAGGGAGATGCCACTTCCATGTGGCCATTTGTAATTGCCGCTTTTTTGGGAGGATTGGCCGCACTGCTCACCCCATGTGTCTTCCCGATGATCCCAATGACGGTGACGTTCTTTACAGGGAGGAGTAAAAGCAAGACACAGGGGATCAGAAATGCCATTATCTATGGGCTAAGCATCATTGTCATTTATACGTTGGCGGGCACCATCGTGGCAGCTGTCCAGGGGCCAGAGTTTGCCAATTGGCTCTCGACGCATTGGGCGCCCAATATCTTTTTCTTCTTGGTATTTATCTTCTTTGCCCTGGCTTTTCTGGGCTTGTTTGAGATCACCTTGCCCAGTGGATTGGTCAATAAAATGGATGCAAAAGCAGACAAAGGAGGACTTACAGGCGTGTTTTTTATGGCATTCACCCTGGTATTGGTTTCCTTTTCATGTACGGGCCCGATAGTGGGATCGATATTGATCGAATCTGCAGGTGGAGAAATCCTAAAACCTATCCTGGGCATGTTGGCCTTTTCGTTGGCCTTTGCCATTCCTTTTACCCTTTTTGCAATCTTTCCCGAATGGCTCAATGGCCTGCCCAAGTCGGGAGGATGGTTAAATTCCGTGAAAGTGGTGCTGGGATTTTTGGAGCTGGCGCTGGCATTCAAATTCCTGAGCGTGGCCGATCAGGTGTACCATTGGGGGCTGCTGGACCGCGACATTTACATCGCGATTTGGATCGTGATTTTTGCGCTGATGGGTTTATACCTGCTCGGCAAAATCCGTTTGCCGCATGATTCCCCCATGGAAAAGCTGAGTGTTCCTCGGCTGCTATTGGCGACGGTTACCTTCATCTTTGTGGTGTATTTGGTGCCAGGTTTGTTTGGTGCTCCGCTCAAGTCCCTGAGTGGCTACCTGCCACCGATCCACACACATGATTTTAACATCGAAAAGCTGATCCGTGAAAACCGTGGAGGAGGAACCACGGTCCAAAGCGAAATGACAGAAGTACCCAAGCATGGGGATTTGCTGCATTGGCCACACGGACTACAAGGGTATTTTGACTATGACCAAGCGCTAAGCGTTGCCAAAAAGGAAAACAAACCGCTTTTTATCGACTTTACAGGCCATGGCTGTGTCAACTGCCGAGAGATGGAAGCCAAAGTCTGGTCGCAACCAGAAGTGCTCCAGCGGTTGAAGAATGATTTTGTGCTGGTGGCCCTTTATGTGGACGAGCGGACAGAGCTGCCTGAAGAAGAATGGTACACCTCTGCCTATGATGACAAAGTGAAGAAAACTATCGGCAAGCAAAATGCGGACTTCCAGATCACCCGGTTCAACAATAACGCACAACCGTATTATGTGATCCTGGATCATGACGAAAACCCTTTGGTCAAGCCAAAGGCCTATGACACCAATCCCCAAAATTTCGTGGAGTTTCTGGACAAGGCCAAGGCAGCGTTTGAGGAGTGAAAGTAAAACTGTTCATTGGACTCTTTTTTTGCTTTGCCTTTTTTGGGTGAAAGAACGAAGAAGACAGGTTTATTTTCTTCTTACATAATCGATTCTTAGGAATACATCAATTATTAAACCATGCCCATCCCGAGTATGGCCGCACAGCATCCCGGGAGGTTTGAGAAAAGTATTTCCTCCGGAAACAGTATTCCCAATGATTTGGATTATAAAAAGTCCCTGATTCCTGTTATGACCGCTGAAGAATACTTAAAAAGCATTCGCAGTAAATAAAGCGAAGAGGGTTCCGCTATCCAATAACCACATTAACAGTGATTACGTCCTGATTACAAAGCCACTACCAATAGCGTCAAGCCCGCAATAATTATCCACAATATACTCGCCTGACCAAGTACCCGCAGTCCACCTGCAAACAACAGTTTTCTGGAAAGCCCACAGCCGATAAGGAAGATGGAAAGACACAGGGCCATATGCGCCAAGCGGTCTATAAAGGGAGCGATCAGTTTTACGAAAGGCAAATAGCTGTTGGCCAAAACAGCCAAGATAAACAGTCCAATGAAATAGGGAACCTTGATTTTACCTTTTCCTTGTCCAAAAGCAACGGCTGATAAGAAGGCCACAGGAATGATCCAGAGTGCCCGGGCCAACTTTACGGTCGTGGCGATTTTAAGGGCTTCATTCCCGTATTGGCTGGCGGCTCCCACTACTGAGCTAGTGTCGTGGATCGCGATGGCACACCATGTACCAAACTGCTCAGCACTTAACCCCAGGAATTTTCCGAGCGGTGGAAACAGGAACAATGCCATGGAATTCAGGACAAAGACAGCGCCCAAGGCCATGGAAGTCTGATGCTGCCGTGCCTTGATGGCCGGAGATACAGCTGCGATGGCACTGCCACCGCATATGGCTGTCCCTACCGCTACCAAAAAGGAGGTCTTTTGCTCTATTTTGAGAAATTTCCCTAAAATCAACCCCAGTACCAACGTACAGGCAATTGCGATGATGGTCATCGAAAAACCCTCCTTGCTGGCATAGAAGGCCTGTTCTGCTCCGATACCAAAGCCCAAGCCGACTACGGCAAATTGTAGCAGGTAGTCAGTAGCCTTCGATCCTGTTTTGGTGTATGGATGCCCCAGGAGATTCGCAAAAAGCAATCCCATGGACAAGGCTATCGGAGCCGTCATGCCAGGCAAGAGGCAACCCATCGCAGTCAACCAAAAGAGAATTTCTCGAATGGTCAGCCCGCGATCCAGCAGATATTGGATGCTTCTACATTTTAAGAAAAGGGTCTTTGCTTTTTCCATGTCCATAACTTCTGTTTTGCACCATACAAAAATGCAAAAACAAAGAGGTCAAAGGAAATCGTTTTTAGCAATGATCGATTACCTCAAGTTATGACGTTGGGCAAATTTCATAAAGAGATCGGCGATACCTTCTTTGGTGCCATGGGGCTGGATAAAAAGAAACGACCGTTCTATGTTCAGGTTATTGACCTCGATTACATTGAATTTTTTGCTGTGGAGCTCATCCAAAACGGTAAAAACTGAAAGGAAGGCCATGGCATTGGAGTTCATAAGGTAGCCTTTGATACTTTCAGTACTTCCGAGCTGCATCTCTTTTTTGAGCTGGCCCAGCTTTAGCCCCAATGGCTTCAGTGCATGGGCGATCACTTCCAAGGTGCCAGATCCTGGTTCTCTGAGCAGCAGCGGCACTTCCAATAGTTCTTGGGTATCGATGGACTCCTTCTTGGCCAACGGGTGATCTGCCCGGGCGATAAGTAGAATCTCGTCCTTGGTAAACTCCGTGTATTTAAACTGGGACTGCTTGGTCTGGCCCTCGATGATCCCCAAATCGATTTCCCCATTCTCCAGGGATTTACCAATTTGCTCTGTATTGTGTGTGCTAAGACTAAGCCTGATATCATGGAATTTTTCATGAAATGCAGCCAAAATAGGCGGCAATACATATTGGGCAATGGTAGTGCTGGCACCTATGCGCAGCTCACCACGATGGTCCTTGGTAAAGTGATTAAGCTCAAACTCCAGATCACGATAGATCGTAAAAATTTGCTCTGCATGCTCAAAGAGTGTTTTTCCTGCGGGCGTAAGGGAGATTTTGCTTCCCTGCCGGTCGAAAAGCTTCACCTGATAGTGGGATTCGATCTGTCTGATGTGCTTGGTGACGGCAGGTTGGGAGATATAGAGTTCTTCGGCAGCTTTGGTAAAGTTCAAGCGCCTGGCTACCGTATGAAAAACCTGAAGTCTGAAATCAAACATGGCACGGTGATTAATCATTTGGACTTGACAGGAGGGGCTGTCTCTATAGGGTAATCGGGATAAACTGACGTAAATGAGAATGCTCCCCCAATTGGTTTAAAAGCATCACTCTTGGGATTAGCTTTGTTATAAATCCTTGCGCAATATATGCATATTATTCAAAAAGATGGGCACGGAGTCAATCTGCAGGAAGTTTTATATGGTATTCCCGGCCACTTTTTACAGTAAGTTTGGGTGTTCTCAGCCATGGATTATAAATTTTCAGCTGTTTATAGTTAGTGCCATTTTTTATTGCCCAATCGGCCAGGTCCTTTTCGGTGTTTTTGATGACCAGGGTCTTCGTTGCCGGCATATGGTAATAATCCTTCTCTGTGAGATGGAAACCATATTTTTTGGGATGCTCAAAAATCTCCTTAAAAGCCAATATCCTGAACATGTATCGGCCTGTTTCTTCATTTAGCAATAGTTCATAATAGTCGGGTTGCTGCTGGTCGTTCATTCTTCGCCTCAGTCCAGCTTGGCCGATGTTATAACTGGCAGCCACACTGGTCCATTTGCCAAACTTGGCATAGGATTGTTGGAGGTATTTGCAGGCAGCGTGCGTGGCTTTTTCAAAATCGTAGCGTTCATCCACTTCCCGGGTTACCTCTAGGCCATAGTCTTTGGCGGTGCCATCCAGAAATTGCCAAAATCCACGGGCACCAGCTGGAGAGACCACGTTTTGAAGGCCCGATTCGATCATGGCCACGTATTTAAAATCGTCAGGAATATTATAATCGGCAAGGATCTTTTCGATGGTGGGGAGGTACTTGGCCGACCGCTTCATCATGAGGAGCATATTGGATTCCCAGAAGGCATTCACATATATTTCGCGTTCAAATCGCTCCTTGATATCCATTTTGTCCAAGGGCACCCGTTCACCGGCAAACTCCACCTTTTTAGGAAGGTCAAAGAGTTTTACCTGTAGGTTTTGTTCATCTTCGCTTGATGAAGTGTTACTCCGGAAGAAATTATCAGATTGATCTGGCGACGCAGGTTCCCTTTCATCGGACCTTGGTCCAGCTTGGTTACGAATGATCATAACAAAAAGTACGGCTACTAGGCCGTACAAGATAAATGCATGAATATTTTTCAAAACTAGAAATTTGGAGAGAGTAAATATTTGTTGTAAAACTCATCGATGGCCTCCACGGCCTCGGTGGCAGTGTCCACTACCGAAAACAGTTCCATGTCCTCTGGACTGATGTTAATGTGTCGCTCTAGCATAATGGTTTTGATCCAGTCGATCAATCCTTCCCAAAATTCCTTGCCTACGAGGATAATGGGGAATTTCCCTGTTTTCTTGGTCTGCACCAACGTTAATGCTTCAAAGAGCTCATCCATCGTGCCAAACCCTCCCGGTAAAACGATGAATCCCTGGGCATATTTTACAAACATCACCTTTCGGACAAAGAAATAATCAAAAGTGATCAATTTGTCCTGATCAATGTACATGTTATTAAACTGTTCGAAAGGCAGGTGAATATTAAGCCCTACGGATTTTCCTTTTTCAGAGTGGGCTCCCTTATTGCCCGCTTCCATGATTCCAGGGCCTCCACCAGTGATGACACCATAGCCATGCCTTACCAGTTTGGCAGCGATCTCTTCGGCTATTTTATAGTATTTATTGTCCTGGGGAGTTCGGGCTGAACCAAAAATGGATACACAAGGACCTATCTTCGCCAGCTTTTCAAAGCCCTCTACGAACTCCGACATTACCTTGAAGATCACCCAAGAGTTGGCACTTTTGATCTCGCTCCAGTCTTTTTCTTTAAAAGCTTTACGGATTCTTTCTTCTTCCAAGTTGATTTTTTCTGATTCTTCGCTCATAACTTTTTGACTGATGTTAAAAAACTAATACGATATAAACTGCTAAAAGTGGCTACTTTCAGGTACTAAATTTAATTTTTTTGATGATAAATAGAAAATGGATTTGCCAATTATCCATATGATGGTGACGGAAGCTGTACCCCAACTTGCTTACAATCAATGGAAAATGTGCTTTTTTTATAGATGAAGTTAACCGATAAATTGTTACACTAGTAAAGTATAGAAAAAAGGCTGGTTCAGTGAAAATAACTGTTGTGAATGTTCGGTCATTCATGTACTTTCGTGCTCTTTTAAGTATATGAATGAACCTGATAGAAAAGTCCCTGGCTGTCAATGAGCTATTCAAAGACCTGGCAATTGAAACCCAACAGTTTAATGAGCAGAGCCAATTAAAATGCCTTACCGGCTGCGGGAAATGTTGCGCCAATCCTAAAGTACCAGCTACCGTGCTGGAGTTTTTGCCATTGGCTTTTGAGCTTTATCACACCGGGGTTGCAGAGGGACTCCTGGCTCAGCTAGAGGAATCTGGGGAAGACAGTTATTGTGTCGTGCTTCACCAGATGACCATTGGAGGAAGTGGAGGGCTTTGTAGTCACTATTCCCATCGTGGACTGATCTGCCGGCTTTTTGGTAGTTCGGCCAGGCGGAATAGGGAAGGCAAAAAAGAGTTGATTACCTGTAAGCTGATCAAAGAGGACCAGCATGACCGATACCAAATGGTAAGTACTGCGATCCAAAATGGAATGGAAGTACCGGGAAGTGCTGACTATTATACTCGCTTATATGCGATCGATTTTCATCTTGCTGAGCAGCAGCTTCCCATCAATATGGCCATCAGAAAAGCATTGGAAGCGGTGTATTCCTTTTATTATTACATAGAAGGAGAGGCGGTATAAATTTTTAAAGCATGGTTTTTGATGTATATTGTATTGAATTTATCTCAAAGAAATAATTTTTCATAATAACCGAACTATGATGCTTAACTTCTCTGAAATAATCAATACAGTAAAAAAGCTCATCGAAGTAAAGATTCAGATGCTCAAAAAAGATATGCAGGATGAACTTTCTGCCGTCATCACGAGAGTAGCTATTCTTTCTATGATGGTGATTGTGTCGGTATTGATCTTGCTTTTTGGGAGCATTGCCCTTGCCTTTTATTTTGCCGAGCTTACCTATTCCAATTCACTTGGGTTTTTATATGTAGGCCTGATGTATTTGGGCATCCTGATTTTCCTTTACATCACCAAGGATTCCAAGGGGATCCAGAAGAATGTGGGTGCTGTGCTGAGCGCATTCCTTTTCTTTCGCAAAAAAAACAGTGGCGACCATGAGTAAAGTAGATCTTAAAAAACAAGAAGAGGACCTGGAAAAGCAACTGGACCAGCAGCTGGGGCTTCTAAAGCAGGAATCTGTTTCCTGGGCAAAAGTTGGTGGTGCCGTATTGGCCGGCAGTATGCTTGTTTATGGAACAAAAAAATTGTTCAAAGGCAAAAAGAAGAAATCTAAAAAGGTTTCAAAAAAAGCGAAGCAAAGCAAGCAGGGCTCAACTGATTACATTGCCCCGCCAAAGCCTAAGAAATCCTCTTTTGCAGGTGGTTTGGGCAAGCGTCTTTTTATGGTGGCCTTAACACTGGGCCAGGCTAAATTGGTTGATGTTTTGTCCAAGCAAGCAAGTGATGCCAAGAAAAAGTAAGTCCATTATTGCTGCTGCGCTAAGCGGGCTACATAAGAATGGTGTGAAAGGTGTGGCGCTGCTGATCGATCCGGAGAAGTGTGGAGAAGAGGAAGCATTGGAGCGATTGGTCAGATTGGCAGTGACCCAGAAGGTTGATTTTATCTTTTTGGGCGGTAGCCTTATTGACGAGAACAATTTGGATGCCCTTATCCAAAAGATCAGGATTTATGCCCAGAAAATCCCCGTGGTGCTCTTTCCTGGAAATGTCATTCAAGTAAGCAGCAAGGCCGATGGTATCTTGTTTCTGTCCCTGATATCTGGAAGAAATCCAGA
Source organism: Echinicola soli (assembly GCF_006575665.1). Taxonomy (NCBI): domain Bacteria; kingdom Pseudomonadati; phylum Bacteroidota; class Cytophagia; order Cytophagales; family Cyclobacteriaceae; genus Echinicola; species Echinicola soli. The sequence continues at coordinate 1,051,653 of NZ_CP041253.1, read as the reverse complement.
GCTTCTGATAGGACAACAGGTGACGGCTGCACCATTATTGGAAAAATCATCACTGGAGGTTCTCCCCACCGGGTATATGCTGGTCAATGATGGCCAAATTACAAGTGCCAGTTACATTAGTCAGACCATTCCCCTGCCCAATGACAAACCTGCATTAGCAGTGGCAACAGCCCTGGCCGGGCAATTTATGGGAATGCAGTATTTTTTCTTGGATGCTGGAAGCGGTGCCAAAGCTCCTGTGCATAAATCTGTGATCAGTGCCGTCAGTAAGAAGATCGATGCCCCGCTGATTGTGGGTGGAGGAATTGATACGGTGGAAAAAGCTAGAAATGCTTGGGAGGCAGGTGCAGACCTTATTGTCTTGGGCAATGGGACCGAAAAAAACCCCGGCCTACTGGCCGAGGTGACTGATTTAGCGAAGGTTTATAATTTATCACTGAACGTTAATTAGTGACTCCCTCCTTCGCATTTTTCCTGCTGGTAATCCGTACATCATTTTAAATCGTCGACAGAAATAAGCGGTATCTTTATAGCCTACCTCTTTTCCAATGTCTCGAATGCTTTTCTTGGTAGTGCGGAGTAGTTCGACAGCAGCTTCCATACGCTGGTATTCGATGTAATCCTGCGGGTTGATACCTGTAAGCATTTTGAAGTATTGGCCTACATAATCCTCAGAAACATTGGCTACTTTTGCCAAGATCTTGTTTGAGAGATCACCTCCGATATTTTTCTTGATATAATTAAACATATCAATCAAGCGAGGGTCTTTGAAGTAAGTACTGTTCGTCGACATTTCTTCCACAAACAATCGGTTTTTCAAAATGTGCCTTACCAGTTCCACGACCAGTAATTCAGTGTGGATTTTGATGACACGTTCCTTACCAGGTGTATTTTGCTCAGATTCCTTGACCACATCTTCAATAATGGATGCAAGGCGATCGTTAAATCTAATAATGAATGGAGGGATACCGAGAGAATTGAAGAAATTAACAACATCGAAGACTTTGGCCTCAAATGTTACTAATGTGATGCAGTCTTCTTCGATGGATTTAATGTCCTTAAAGCTTACGGATTGTAAGTGTTTCTTTTTATTTTCCAAAAAGCTGTTGTTAGACATCTCATTCCTTTTGGTAGCTTGACCAAAGGAGACCTTACATGCTCTACCGGCTGGAATAAACAAAATTTCGCCTTCGTTGACAAGTTCTTGTTCATCACCAAACTTCAATGTTCCTTGATGTAATAGAATAACGGTGTTTTCAGGTTCTAAGTAGTCCGTCACGGTAATAGGTCGCTCTACTTTGTAGTTATTCCCCCTCGTATACCGCACACCCACGGATTCTATGACTTTATTGTAATATTCCATGACAGATGTTATTATGTTGATACTTGTAAAAGTATGACTTTTTTAATTAAAATATAATAAAATTAACGAAAAATTCAACATCAGCCGAATGATTATGTGAATTTTAAGGTTATGAGGCTGTTTTTTGTTTTTGGAATTTTATCTTAATAAGTTACGGGATATAACTATTTTTTGAATCTCACTCGTTCCTTCGTATATCTGGGTGATTTTAGCATCTCTCATGAGTCGTTCTACATGATATTCTTTGACAAATCCATAACCGCCATGGATTTGTACAGCTTCAATGGTAGTTTCCATTGCGACCTTGGAGGCGTACAGTTTCGCCATGGCGCTGGCATGGGCGTATGATTCGCCCCGGTCCTTTAGCCAGGCTGCTTTCCACACCAATAACCTTGCCGCTTCTATTTCTGTGGCCATGTCTGCTAGCTTAAACTGGATGGCTTGGTGTTGGCTAATGGCTTTTCCAAATGCCTTTCGCTCCTTGGAATATGCAAGGGCCAGCTCATAAGCTCCACCGGCTATTCCCAGTGCTTGTGCGGCGATGCCTATTCGTCCACCATCCAAGCTGTGCATGGCGTAGGTAAAACCAAAGCCATCATCTCCAATCCTATTTTCTTTGGGCACTTTTACGTCATTGAACATCAGTGAATGGGTGTCAGATCCTCTGATTCCCAATTTGTCCTCTTTCCTGCCCACTTGGAAACCTTCCATGTCTTTTTCTACGATGAACGTGGAGATACCCTTATGTCTTAACGCTGGATCGGTCTGTGCCATGACCAAGTACACGCTAGCGGTGCTGCCATTGGTGATCCAGTTTTTGGTGCCGTTCAGAATGTAATGATCTTCTTCTTTTTCGGCAGAGGTCTTTTGGGATGTGGCATCGGAACCTGCTTCAGGTTCTGATAGACAGAATGCTCCCAAAATTTCTCCTGCCGCTAAGGGCTTTAGGTATTTTTCTTTCTGGGTCTCTGTGCCGTATTCTTCCAGTCCCCAGCATACCAGGGAATTATTGACAGACATGGCCACCGCTGCAGAGGCATCTATTTTGGAAATTTCCTCCAAAGCAAGCACGTAAGAAAGGGTGTCCATTCCTCCGCCGTTGTATTCAGGAGAGACCATCATGCCCAAAAAACCCAGTTCTCCCATTTTCTTGACCTGTGCATGGGGAAACATAGCGTTGGTGTCTCGGTCTATCACACCGGGAAGTAGTTCCGTTATGGCAAAATCTTTAGCAGCAGCTTGTACAGCTAGGTGTTCTTCAGTTAGGGTAAATTCCATGCGATTTGGGTTTACATTGATAACAGCAAAGGAATATAGTGTAAAAAATTGTATACCGCAATGTATCCTTATTAACATGAGCTAGTCAGCTATAACTTTATCCAACGAATAGTTTGATGTATACTGCTGTCCGAAATGCGGATGATGTAGATCCCTTTAGGGAGAAGGGGTAATTTTTCTTCTACCCTCCGGATGGTGTTTTCGCTTTTTCCATTTACCCCAAAGACTACTCCTCCTTGGACATCCAAGATGATGCATTCAATATGGTCGCCTTGCATTTGGCGGGAGATGCTTAAGTGGACATTTCCGCCGGAATGGGGATTTGGGGAAATGGTATTGTAATTGGTCTGTGCTTGTTTTCTATACACATGAAAGACCGGTGTAAAGTCCTCCTTTCCTGAAGGGGAAAAACTGGCTATCCTATAATAGGAATATCCATGATTTGGAGGTGTTTCGTCCGTAAACTGATAGGTCAAAACTCGCCCAGAGATACTTTCAGACGTGATTGTGCCTATGGGTATAAAGTTATCCACATTGTGAGCAGAGCGATAGATTGTAAAGCCTTTCACCCGGCTGTCTGCAGGTACCTCCCATTGTAGGATGTTGCTTTTTCCGATGGCTTCACCTTGATAGTTTAACCAAGCGATGGGTAAGATAGTGGCCACCCGTTCACTTCCGATGGTGAATTTGTTATGGTGGAGAGCATTGCGCCGTAGTCTTCTTTTTGCCCAAAAAGTACCGTTTTCATCCAGGCCACTTAGATGACTGCCTGCTGCAGGTTCGTGGTCAGCGACGATTCTCAGATCGTTCACGTCATCGACTATAAGTTCATCGGCAGCGATGCGAATATTGATGAAATTGTTTCCACTAGAAAATCCTGAGAAACTGAAATAACTATACAATTGGTATAATATCCACGTGCCGTCATTGTCGAAGAAGTCTGCATCATGATCGACACCGGGAAGTTGGGTGTACTGAATCGTGAGGTTTTCGCCACCAGTATCGTTGGCTCCCAAAACCTGTAGCAGTCTCACTCCTTCCTCATATTTATCTACAAAGGGGAAGCTGGCATTTTGGACCGTTAAAGAATGAGGTGTGCTGTGGTAATGCAATGACTGGAGATCATGCCACTTCCCAGCCAAGTACTGGTATTCTCCCGATCCGGCTGCGTTGATCGTCATTTCATTTCCGCTAAAATCCAACTCCCCCGCCGTCATAATAAAGTCACGCAAAATAGTAAGGTCACTGTCAAGGTGTACTTTTCCGTTAGATTTATTCATTTCCAAATCCCTTGCAAGTAGTGCCATGCCGGTGATTTCTTGGTTTTCTGTCCCTTCTATGGACAGTGAAGTTGTGTTGGCATTAATGTCTCCCGTGCCGGTATTGGCCATGTTTCCTAAAAGAATGAGAGTGGGGGGAAGTATTTTTTCAGCATCACCTTTAAAAGTAACATCATGGTATTGTATGGGTTGCTGGACGCCAGGCATAGTGCTGGTGATAAACCCCTGGGTACCTGAAGCTCCAACATAGCGTACTTCTCCCAGCAGGTGTATATTTGCAGCATTGATCTCGGGGTTTGGGCCATGTAAAACCAATGTCCCGCGATCTGAAACGGTGACTTCTAGAGCGGGTAGGGAAGCGGATCGTTGGACAATGCTTTCACTGCAATAGCTCTCCAGCGTGGCATTGTCCTCGATGACCAGGCTGCCATATGCTCCAGGTACGGCGGGGTCGTTATTGAAGGAGAATGTGGAGCAAGCTCCCCCTGATGTTTCTTGGATGACGGTTCCTGAGGCGACCACGATCCTACTGGCCTTTATAGATTCTTGGACCGTGAGGGTAGCTCCAGGATCGGGAGCGAAAACCAGGGTATACCGGCTCCGTGTGGAAAAAGCACTCCACGCTCCTTCCGGTACGGCGACTCTTGATGTTCCTTTGAATATCAGTTTGCTCTCTTCACTATCACCAATCCAGTCGATATTGTTCCAGGTTCCTGATGGTGAGCCTGGAGCAGCCCCTGAAAAGGCATTCAGGCTACCAAGGAGAGCTAGCTCAAAGCCATTTAAATTTAGTTTTTTGCCAGTTCCCGTTTCAGCATTCAGGTAGAGTGATTTGACAGTTTCATTTTGGGTGAGGGTGACTTCATGGTCAAAATCGATATAAACATCATTGGCCTCATTGGGAGGCTGGGTAGCTGTGTTCCAGGTGTTTCCATTGTATATTTCCCAAATGGCCACTTGGTCATAATCCCCGCTTGTGATCGTCCTGTATGCATTGACTTCTTGACCGTATGTAGGAGCTGAGAATATACCAGATACAATAAAAATTACGAATAATATCTTGTAAATTCGTTTTGGATTAAAACCGGCTTGGTTGGTAAGTAGTATTTTATAATCAAGTTGAAAAAAATTGAACATCATCATCCATAAATATAAGTCTGACAATGAAAAAATCCGTCTTACTTTTTACCATTATCCTATTGGCTTTTAGCCAATTATATGCGAAAAATTACAGGGTGAGCCTTCTGACCTGTGATCCAGGCGGAGAACTTTACAGTGTGTTTGGTCATAGTGCTGTGCGGGTAACCGATATGGAGACGGGTAGGGATCTGGTGTATAATTATGGCACCTTTGATTTTAACCCTAGTTTTTATATGAAATTCGCCAGGGGAAAATTGGACTATTGGCTGTCTGTAAGTCCTTACGATCGGTTTATCGGACACTATACCTATCTGGGGCAGGCTGTGCGTGAGCAAGTACTTGATCTCAATGACCAGCAGGCCGCCAAAATGGTGGAGTTTCTACAGATCAATTACCAGCCGGATAACCGCTATTACCGTTATGATTTTTTTTATGACAATTGTGCTACACGGATTCGTGATATGCTAGAAACCGTGCTGGGCAAGCAATTGGAGTGGAATGATCCAGAGGGGGAAGAAGAAAGTACCTTCCGCAACCTCATTGATGAATACGTGTACCCGCTTCCTTGGGGCGATTTGGGGATTGACCTGGCCTTGGGCAGTGTGATCGATGTGGAGGCAAGTGAACGTGAAAAGCAGTTTTTGCCAGACTATATGGAAGCGGCATTTGATAGGGCCGAGATCGTGGGAGATGGACCCACGCGGCCTCTTGTAAAAAGCCATATGACCCTGCTGGACCTGCCACCGGTGGATGTGGCTCCTAGTCTTTTCAATCCTTATTTTCTTTTCTGGGGTATTGCCATTTTCTTTATGGTGATTACCTATATTGGATTTAGGAAAAAGCGACTTTTTATTGGTTTTGATCAGGGTTTCTTTGGGATATTGGGCGTGTTGGGCATTGTGGTGGTATTGCTTTGGTTTTTTACCGAGCACACGGCTACCAAGTACAATTGGAATTTGCTTTGGGCATTTCCGCTACATGGATTGTTGGTTTATGGCTTGGGGATGAAAGTTCCCGCACCTTGGCTCAAGAAGTACCTGTTGTTTGCGCTGATCATGGCAGATGCGGCGGTTGTGTTTTGGATTTTGGGATGGCAGTCTTTCCATCCCAGCGTATTGCCGCTGATCTTAGTGGTGATCCTGCGGACCAATTACCTGTATTATAATGTGGACAGAATCAAGGCCCAAAGGAGGATAATCAGCGGTTAAAAAACTTTTCACCCGTTCCGATACGTTAGTGTAAGGATACCGAAGAAATACTATGGATTTTAAGATCATTTCAGATTATAGCCCCACCGGTGACCAGCCAAATGCGATCAAAAACCTAACCGAAGGGATTTCCAGCGGAGAGCCATCGCAGGTACTGTTGGGGGTTACCGGCTCAGGAAAGACCTTTACCGTAGCCAATGTCATCCAAGAGGTGCAGCGCCCGACATTGGTACTCTGTCATAACAAGACCTTGGCGGCGCAGCTTTATGGGGAATTTAAGCAGTTTTTTCCGGACAATGCGGTAGAGTATTTTATCTCTTATTACGACTACTACCAGCCAGAGGCATTTATACCCACCAGCGGCGTGTACATCGAAAAGGACCTGTCGATCAATGAGGAGATCGAAAAGCTTCGTTTGAGTGCTACGTCGGCCTTGCTGAGCGGTAGACGGGATGTGATCGTGGTGGCCTCTGTTTCCTGCATTTACGGCATTGGTAATCCGGAGGAGTTTGGCAAGAACGTGGTGAACCTGGAGGAGGGACAACGGATACCGCGAAACCAGCTACTGTTCCAGTTGGTAGACATCCTGTACAGCCGTGCCAATGCGGAGTTTAAGCATGGTACTTTCCGTGTAAAGGGGGATACAGTGGACATCTTTGTGGCCTATGCAGACTTTGCCTATAGGATCTATTTCTGGGGGGATGAAATCGAAGCGATCCAGCGGATTGACCCTGGGACAGGAAAGCGGATCAGCAGTGAAAAGCAGATCACCATTTTCCCTGCCAATCTCTTTGTGACGGGCAGGGACACGATTGATGTGGCCATCAAGGAAATTCAGGACGACTTGATGAGCCAGATTTCTTTTTTCGAAAAGGATATGCGGCTTGAAGAAGCCAGCAGGCTCAGGGAGCGTACGGAATTTGATCTGGAGATGATCAGGGAGCTGGGCTATTGCTCAGGAGTGGAGAATTATTCCCGGTATTTTGATCGGAGGTCGGCAGGGGCGCGTCCTTTCTGTTTGATGGACTATTTTCCGGATGACTATATGCTGGTGATCGATGAGAGCCACGTGACCGTGCCCCAAGTACGGGCCATGTGGGGCGGTGACCGTTCCAGAAAAGTGAACCTTGTGGAGTACGGATTTCGACTTCCTTCAGCTTTGGATAACCGGCCACTGAAATTCGACGAGTTTGAATCCCTGACCAATCAGGTCATTTATGTAAGTGCCACCCCAGCAGATTATGAATTGAACCAGACCGATGGTGTGGTGGTGGAACAGATCATTCGCCCTACAGGCCTATTGGATCCATTGATAGAGGTACGGCCCAGTGGCGACCAGATCGATGACCTCCTGGAGGAAATCGATCAGACTATAAAAAGCGGCGACCGTATTTTGGTGACCACCCTTACCAAACGAATGGCCGAAGAGCTCAATAAATTTCTGGAAAGGGCCGGGATCAAGTCCCGCTATATCCACTCAGAGGTAAAATCCCTGGATCGTGTGGAGATTTTGCGTGAGTTGCGCCTTGGGGTTTTTGATGTATTGGTGGGGGTAAACCTGCTGCGGGAAGGGCTGGACTTGCCAGAGGTTTCCCTTGTTGCCATTTTAGATGCGGACAAGGAAGGTTTCCTAAGAAATGAGCGTAGTTTGGTACAGACCATTGGCCGTGCGGCACGGAATGAAAATGGAAGGGTCATCATGTATGCTGATCGCGTGACGGCTTCCATGCAGCGTGCCATCGATGAAACCAAAAGGAGGAGAGGCATCCAAATGGCCTATAATGAGGAACATGGCATCACACCCAAAACTGTCATCAAGTCCAAGGACAAAATCATGGGGCAAACGAAGGTGGCAGATAGTAAGAAAAATGCCAAATTCTACGATGATCACTTTACGGAAGAAAATGCCTACGCGGCAGATCCCGTGGTACAATATTTGAGCACGGACAAGCTCGAAAAGCTGATCCCCCAAACGCAAAAGCAGATGGAAAAAGCCGCCAAGGAACTCAACTTTATGGAAGCGGCCCGCTTGCGCGACGAGTGGCAGGGACTCAAAAAACGATTGGAAGAGCTCAAACGAATGGATGGATGAAAAAAATTTTAATATTACTGGCATTCCCACTGTTTTTGTGGGGAGGTCAGGAAGTCATGGCACAGCAGGCCGAAGGCAGTTATTTGGTTTCTGGTGCCTTGGATTTGGTGCGTACGGATGCACCAGGAGTAATCAAACGCTATCAATTTGGCTTGGAAGCCAACTATTTTCACTGGTATAATATTTCCTTCTCGGGTGGATATGAATTTAACTATAACCGACCCAACCAAGTGACACTTGGGGGAAGGTATTATCCGCTAGAACCTGCTTTTCTACGGGTACGAGGCATGATCGGAAAGGACAGTGACATAGCACTTGGTGCGGGGTATACGGTTAACCTTTCTTACCGTGTGCGGCTAGAAGGGATGGTGGATTATTATGCCGTGACCAATGTGGCTGGTTTGAGGGCCGCCATTGGTATATTGATCAACTAAAACAATTCTCGACATGACACTTCAGGAGATCACCAGGCTGGCACGTCAAGGTGAAGGGCTACATATCGAATTTAAGAAGAAGGTCGCTCACCCTGACAAGATCGTTCGTGAAGTGATTGCCCTGGCCAATACGGAAGGAGGCTATTTGCTGGTAGGAGTGGATGACGATGGGACAGTGAGTGGCCAGCGTTATGTGGAAGAGGATGTCTATGTGCTGAACAAGGCCATCAAGGAACTGATCCGCCCTTTGGTGGATTTTGAGCACGTTGTCATTCCTATCACGGAAAAGAAGGGCGTGGCGATTTACCATTTTTATAGAAGCCCCAAAAGGCCTCATTACTTATACGATGAAGGCCGAAAAAGGTCCTTTGTGCGGGTAGAGGACAGGACGGTCCAGGCCAGTAAGGAAGTATGGGAAATTTTAAGAAGAGGCAAGAAAGAGAAGGATATCATCTTCAATTATGGTGAAAAGGAAACTAAATTGATGCATGCCCTTGGCGAGCGAGAGACGATCACCCTAAAAGAATACTCAAAAATGGCGAGATTGCCACGGTTTATCGCTTCCAAGACCCTCGTGAGATTGGTGCTCGCCAATGTGCTGCAGGTTATTCCCCAAGAGCAGGAGGACCTTTTTAAGCTTAAGTCGAATTAGAAACGATTCTATCAAATAACCCGATTGTGGGATTTCCGCTGGAAAATCACTTAAAGAATATGCGATTAAATTGTTTTCAAAAACTCTTTCAGATAAAAAGTCCAGAGTAAAGTTAACGTTCGCAACGTAAGGAAAGCCGTCCCCGATACTGTCGGGGACGGCTATACTTTCTCGCAATGAGGGCTTGATATCAATTTGATAGTCGACTCAAGTAGATAAGCTAAATCAATGTTTTACCACTGAAACAACTCGTCATTGAGCCGTTGGAGGGCTTCATTTTTGAACTTGGTGTCTAGGAGGATAGAGACGTTATTTCGGCTACCGCCATAGGAAACCATCCTGACAGGGAAGTCCTGTAGTGCTACGACTACCTCTTTGATCATGCCAGTGTTTTCGGCGATCATATTACCGGCCACGCAGACAATGGTCTGGTGATAGTCAATTTCAGTATTGCCAAATTTCTCAAGTTCCATGATGATTTCTTTCAGGTGGGTGTCATCATCAATGGTCACCGATACCGCCACTTCAGAAGTGGTGATCATATCGATTGGCGTTTTGTATTTTTCGAAAATCTCAAATACTTTTCTTAAGAACCCATAGGCCAAGAGCATCCTGCTGGATTTGATTTTTACGGCGATGATACCGTCTTTGGCAGCAATGGCCTTTACGCCTTTGCCTGTTTCCTCAGCGGTAATGGTGGTGCCGGGAGCTTCAGGCTGCATGGTGTTCAGCAGTTTTACAGGGATATTGTATGTTTGTGCTGGCCAGATGGAAGCAGGATGGAGGATCTTAGCCCCGAAATAAGCTAGCTCGGCAGCTTCGTCAAATGACAGCTGGGCGATAGGACGGGTTTTGTCCACCACTCTTGGGTCGTTATTGTGCATGCCATCGATATCCGTCCAGATCTCTACCACACTGGCTTTGATGGCGGCACCGATGAGTGATGCCGTGTAATCACTTCCGCCGCGCTTCAGATTATCCACTTCATTGCGATGGTTTTTGCAGATATATCCCTGAGTGACAAAGAGCGTGTCTTTATCGTAATTTTTCAGAATGGCTTTAAGCCGATCGCTGATTTTGGCTACTTCTGGTTCAGAATTTTCATCAATGCTCATGTATTCCAAGGCAGGCAGGAAGATAGCTGGAATGTCCTTTTCCTCTAGCAAGGTGTAGAAAAGCTTGGTGGAAAGCAGTTCCCCTTGTGCCAATATATCCCTGTTGATGGCTTCATTGAAAGAGATTTTGAGGATGATGTTTAAGAACTCAAAGTGCTCTTTGATGATTTTTTCGGCCTTTTTGCGCCCGGCTTCTGATTCGAGCAGTTCCTTATAGAATTCTTGATAATGGGCATGTAGCGTATCGATGCGCTCCTTTGCCAAGTCTTTTTTGCCTTCAGCAAGGGCTTCACCGATGCCTACAAGGGCATTGGTTGTGCCAGAAAGGGCAGAAAGTACGATGATTTTTCTGTCGTTATCACGTGTGATCAGGTCTTTTACCTGGTGCATTCTTTCGGGTTTGCCTACTGAGGTGCCCCCAAATTTCATGATTTTCATGGGATAAGTGGAATGTATGTTAATGGTTTGTTTTGTTCGGATTAGAATCCCAGCATTTTGATGGCAGTGATAGCGGCTTCATCGCCTTTATTGCCATGTTTGCCTCCGGCGCGGTCCAATGCCTGTTGTTGGTTGTCAGGAGTAAGCACACCAAAGATGACTGGTTTATTATATTTCAGTCCTACGTTGGTGATACCATGTGCCACGGCGTCACAGATGAAATCAAAATGCTTGGTTTCCCCTTGGATGACGCATCCAAGACAAATGACCGCGTCGATTTCCTTTACCTCTGCCACCCATTGGGCACCAAGGGAAAGCTCAAAGGAACCTGGGACATTTTTCCGGAAGATGTTCTCTTTTTTAGCTCCATGGCTCCTTAGGGTTTCCACGGCTCCCTCGTAAAGGGATTCGGTGATCTCTTCATTCCACTCTGAAACTACGATCCCGAACGTTTTATTACTGATATCGGTGATGTTTGTGTCAGAGTGCTGGCTGAGGTTTTTAAGTGATGTTGCCATTTTTTATATGTTATTGGTATTTTCTAAATGGGTATAAATACAAAAAGAGTAAGACCGTCTGGCCTTACTCTATTTAAATGCTGTTATATCACTAAAGCATTACTTAGAAGCAAGGCCCTCCAAGCGTGCTTTATGCTTTCGTGCTAATGTAAACTCGTATGACTCTGGATAATTCTTTTCGATTTTTCCATAGGTGCTGATCGCCTTTTCCAACTGCCCATCTGCTTCATAGGCAACCGCAAGTTTGTTCAGATACATTGGTGTAAAGAACTTATTCTCCTTATAAGTAGCTGCTTTTTCGTAAGCACTGATGGCTTCGCTGGTTTGGCCAAGCTCCAAGTGGGCATCTCCCAAAAGACTGAGCGCTTTAGCCTGTACAAAGAAATCATCTGCAGAGAAGTTCTCTAAATGATCTACTGCTTTTTGGAATTCCCCTTGGGTGAGATAGATAGAGCCCGTGTAGAAATGGGCAAGATTAGCAGAACTGGTTCCGCTGTAATCGTCCAAGATTTGGAGGAAACCGTCATTGACACCGTCACCATTCAATGCTAGGCCCAAGCTGTCCTGCTCGTAATAGTACACCGCCTGGAACATATCTGCTTGTGCTTGCTTGTCTTTATTGGCTTTGTCAAACTGGAAGTAAAGAATGCCTGCAATGACCAGGATTCCTACGATGATAATTCCACCAACGATACGTGAGTTTTTCTTCAAGAAAGCTTCACCTTTCCCCAACGAATCGGCAATTGCCTCAGGGTTTTCGAGCAGATCATGCTCTTCCTGATGCTGCCCTTTTTTTATTTCTTTCTTAGCCATTCTTTTAAAATTTCAGTCGCAAAGATAACGGTTTTCGTTTATCTGCAAACTATAACAAAAAAAGTCAGCTGTTTTGGCGGAAATATTTCCTCTTTCAGCTGACTTTTTCCCTGTAAACTATATTATTCCATTACAAAAGGATAATCCTCCTGCATGTAAACATCTTCAAATGCTTTTTGGCCGTCAGGCCATGGAGATTCCTCCGCGAACTTCACCGCATCAGCTACTTGCTTCTTCACTTTGGTGTCGATCTCCTTGATATCATCTTCGCTCAGGATCTTATTGTCCAGAATGGTTTTCTTCACCTGCTCGATCGGGTCTTTTGCTTTATACTCTTCTACCTCCTCACGTGTTCTGTATTTTTGTGGGTCGGACATGGAGTGACCCTTGTAGCGATAAGTTCTTATTTCCAGCAAGGTAGGGCCATCGCCTTTTCTCGCTCTTTCAGCTGCTTCGGCTACTGCTTCATGTACTTCTTCTACATTCATGCCGTCCACTGCGAAAGAAGGCATGTCGTAAGATTCGCCTAGCGTGGAAAGGTCATTTACATTGGAAGAACGCTTCACTGAGGTTCCCATGGCATAGCCGTTGTTTTCGATCACGAAGATCACAGGCACTTTGTAAAGCATGGCCAAGTTAAAGGACTCGTGTACGGCGCCCTGTCTTACGGCACCATCTCCCATATGGCAGATACATAGGTTTTTGGTGCCTTTGTACTTCTCGGCAAAACCAATTCCAAGCCCCATTGGTACTTGGGCACCTACAATGCCGTGGCCTCCCATGAAGTTACGCTCTTTATCAAAGATGTGCATGGATCCGCCTTTTCCTTTAGTGGTGCCTGTAGCCTTGCCAAACAGCTCAGCCATCACTGCGCCTGGATCTGTTCCCAATCCCAGCGGGTGGGCATGGTCCCTGTAGGCAGTGATCCACTTATCGTCTTTTTCAAGGGCAGTAATAGCACCTGCAGCACAAGCTTCCTGACCTATATATAAGTGACAAAAACCTCTGATTTTTTGTTGACCGTAAAGTTGGCCAGCCTTTTCTTCAAACCTCCTCATGAGCAACATGCTCTCATACCAAAAGGTATAGGTCTCTTTGGAGTATTTTACTTTGGATTTAGTGGTTGTCGAACTCTTTTTCGCCATATCGATAGTTATAAAATATGCATTTTTAGGGGCTCAAATATAAATAAGTATTCACTGATTAGCAAAGCCTTTTGCGAATCTGGAAAGGGATTCCCTAAATATCTGCTTTAGTATGGATGACTGGAAGGGAAAATATTAGCTGAATTCGGCTATAGCTATGTACCTAAAGCCAAAGGCCAAATAGCCAGAAGACCTTTTGATCTTGAAGAAGTTTCAGATCTTAATAGATAGGCTAACGCATTTCCGGGTTTAATCCCCTACCTTCTGCATGAAATCAGGGAAACCACTTGGCGTCCATTTCACGACTCTTGCTCGGGTAGCTCGGTTTGGATCAGATAGTTCAGGGCCTTGGATTTCTCTGTAATCACGGGCATGGTAAATCATGATCAATGTTTCGTCATCTTCAGCAGTAGTGAAGGAATTGTGGCCGGGGCCGTATCTTTTGACATCTTCATTGGTATAGAATACTGGTCCCGGTGACTTGTTCCAATTATCCTTATCCAGGAGGTCAGCAGCTTCGTCGATCCACAATAGGCCTACGCAATAATTGTCATTAGTGGCACTGGCAGAATAGGTGACGAAGATTTTTTCATCATGCTTGATGACTGCAGGGCCTTCATTGACATTGTATTTTACTCTTTCCCAGTTAAACTCAGGTGCTGTCAATATAACTTCAGGGCCAGTGAGGGTGGTGGCATCTTTCATTTCGGACATGACCAAAGCCGTGCCGTGCTCTCCCCCGTGGACATTTTGTGCCCAGATCATGTATCTTTTGCCTTTATGCTCAAAAGTGGTGGCATCCAGTGAAAAGGATTCAATATCCGTTTTGATCTGGCCTTCTTCTTTCCATTCACCTTCCATAGGATCGTCAGCATCATTCGAAAGGGCCCACATCCGGATGTTCCAGATATTCTCCGCTTCCCCAGCGGCAAAATAGATGTACCACTTGCCATCTACTTTATGCAGTTCAGGAGCCCAGATATGGTGCCCCATCACTCCTTTTTCGTGCTTGGTCCATAGTGTTTTTTCTTCGGCAGTTTTTAGACCGTTTATGGTGCTGGCTTTTCTGAGGACGATGCGGTCGTAATCTGGAACTGTGGCGATGAGATAATAGGTGCCATCATCTGTTTTATATACCCATGGATCGGCGCGCTGTTCAGCAATGGGATTATCAAATTGAAGTTCTTGTCCGATGAGGTTTTCGGTGCAGGAAATGGCCAAAGCCACTGCAAGGGCTATTTTAATGAGGTTCATTTTTAAGGTATTTGGTTGATCAATTCGGGTAAAGATATCAATATTGATCCATTTCAAAAACATAAAGTGTCAAAAATACACGAAAACTGATAAGTGTTTTGCCCAAATACAAATCAGTTGCCCGACCACAAAGGTCTCAGGATATCTAGGTTTGGTGAGTTTAACCCGTATTATGCTTATTTCGGGTTTAAGCCTACTAAGCCTAGGTTCCTATGTAGTCAAACCAAAAAAACACTTAATCTTTTCTGCCACAAAGGCTCGAAGGCACAAAGAGGATTGGTTGGGATTGGCGGTACACTTGGCCCCTTGTTCCAAAAAACTTGGTGGCCAAGTGGAGCCAAAATAAAAACCTGAGTTCGACCATAAATTCGCTGCCAATCCGTCATTCATTGCGAGCCTGCCTGGTGCCAAACAGGCCTGCCTGGTGCCAAACAGGCCTGCCTGTAGGCCAAAGGCGCGTTGCAATGACGGTTTTTAACATTGAAAATCAGGTTAAAAAACTTTTCACGAATTACTCAGGAAATCACTATTTAGGATTTTTCTGTCTATTATATCTACTGTCGTCCGACAAAATTTCGCATACGCCGAAAAGTAGGTTTAAACAAAAAAAGAAAAGATTTTTTCCATTTCCTAAAACCACCCCTTCAGAGGAAGGGGTGGTCAGAAAGTCCCCTTTAGGGGATTTAGGGGTGGATTTTGTCGAATTTCCTTCCAAGGGAAAAATCTTTACTCGGACGCCAATGTATTATATCCATGTAAACCTGAGTAATCCGTGAGAAATAGTTTTTGTTACCAAGCCCTGAATGCAGGAGGCTCTATGCCATTGAGTCTTAGGTAGACGATGAGGTTTCCCCTGTGGTGGATGCCATGGGTATCGATGAGGTTTTCCACTTGTCTGCGTGTGATTTTATTTCCTCCAAAGACCTCAACTTCTTCGTCAAGCTCAGCATCCGTCAAGGAAGCCGCGGTCTCGGTTACAAAATCGAAAGATTTCTCCACAGCCTCTTTTAGCTCGGCTTTGCTCATGTCTTTCTTTTCCAGGTTCACACCTGCATCACCCTCTTTGAGAAAGTTATTGGCCATCATGATATTGGCGCCGGCGATGTGCATGACCATTTCGCGAAAGCTCATGACATCATCTACAGGTTTAAAGTCAAGTTTGTCATCGGGCATGGCTTCCAGAATCTCTACCGTGTATTCTTTCATGGTGTTCCATTTTGAGGAGAACTCTTCTTGATTGGTTTGGGCATTGGCATAAAAAGCGCTTAGCATCAAGCAAAGCGATAATACGATGGGTTTGAAAATTTTGATCATAATATTTAGGTTTTGGTTAGTTGTCATGAAAAGAATGCTGCCAGTTATCATTGGGAGGATCATTTTCACATTAGAAAATCTTTTTTGCGATGTCAATAGCCCTATGTGGCCACTGACGCACCTAATTTAATCATTTTAAACATGAGAACAGACAATATCTACCATGTAAAATGAGAGATTGGGATCATTTTCCTAACTTTGGTAGCATGAGAAACAGCGTGATTTTCGGTTTGGTACTTTTGGTATTGGTAGCTTGTGGAGGGAGAGATTATTTACCAAAACCCAAAGGCTACAACCGCATAGACCTTCCTGAACGAGTATTTGTTTCCCTTCAGGAAGATTACCCGTACCAGTTTGAACGATCGGTTCACAGTATGGTGGAGGCGGACACCTTTAACCTGGCCGAAGAAAATTGGATCAACTTGGCTTATCATTCCCTGGGTGCAAAAGTCCACCTGACATACAAGGCGATCAATGGAAATGAAGCCAGACTCAGGGATATTTTGGATGATGCATTCAAGCTGACCGCAAAACACCAAATCAAAGCCTATAGCATCGATGAGGCAGTGACCAGGACACCGAAAGGCTATGTCGGTGTGGTGGCAGAACTCAGTGGGGAGGTGCCTACCCAATTTCAGTTTTTTGTGACCGATTCTACCCAGAATTTTTTAAGAGGTGCATTGTATTTTAATACCGCGGTCAAAAACGATAGCTTGGCTCCTGTAATCGAATACATCAAGGAGGATATGGTACATCTGATGAATACACTGGAGTTTAAAAATTAAGGTCTGGTTTTTGATGTTTGACACTGCTTATCACTAAAGGTTGACATTTACTACATGAAAAGTACGATTTGGTTTTACGGTATCATCGCCCTGGTGCTGTTGATGGCTTCCTGTGCAGGTTCCAAAAAGGTCAGCAAAGCACCATCACCCGCACCTTTGCCCAATGATAAAGCTCCTGAAGTGCCAACTGTCCCTGATGAGAAGACC
The DNA here is from genome assembly GCF_006575665.1 of Echinicola soli. Lineage (NCBI taxonomy): Bacteria > Pseudomonadati > Bacteroidota > Cytophagia > Cytophagales > Cyclobacteriaceae > Echinicola > Echinicola soli. The sequence continues at coordinate 1,034,617 of NZ_CP041253.1, read as the reverse complement.
GTCGATGCACCGCAACCAGAGACTTTGCCGATGTTTGTTGCTCCCGAGCGGGAGATGAGAGGGGTGTGGATTGCCACGGTGGCCAATATAGACTGGCCTTCCTCGAGTACGGACAGTTTTGAACAGCAGCAGCGCGATTTTATCCAAATATTGGATTTTTATAAACAGCGAAATTTTAATGCTGTTTTTGTCCAGATAAGGGCCGCGGGAGATGCTTTTTATCCCAGCAAGTTGGCTCCTTGGTCTCGGTATTTGACTGGAAAAGAAGGAAAGGAGCCGGCTACTGTCATAGATCCATTGAAGTGGATGGTGCAGGCCGTGCATGAGCGGGGAATGGAATTCCATGCCTGGCTGAATCCATACAGAGCATCCTTTAACCTCAATGTAGATGAGCTAAGTCCCTCGCATGATTACTACCGCCATCCTGAATGGATGGTGAAATACGGCACCAAACTTTATTATAATCCCGGTCTTCCTGCCGTAAGGGAGCACTTAGTGGAGGTCGTTAAGGAAGTGACCAGAAATTATGATGTTGACGGAATTCACTTTGACGATTATTTTTATCCTTATAAGATCAAAGGAGTCGAATTCGATGATAAAAGTGCCTTTCAAAAGTATAGCAATAGCCTATCATTGGCCGATTGGCGGCGCACCAATGTTGATCAGCTTATCCGAAATGTCAGTGAGACAATCAAGGATGAAAAGCCTTGGGTACAGTTTGGCGTAAGTCCTTTTGGCGTGTGGCGCAATGCCTCGGTAGATCCTCGCGGTTCGAACACCAGAGCGGGGCATACCAACTATGATGATCTTTATGCAGATCCACTTGTGTGGATGAAAAATGGCTGGGTCGATTATATTGCCCCACAAATCTATTGGAGCCTGGACTTCCCGGCTGCCTCTTATAAAACCCTTATCAAATGGTGGTCGGATAATGCTTACAACACGAAAGTCTATGTGGGCAATGCCTCCTATAAAATCCGTAGTGATGCTGATGAAAGCTGGAATAGCAGTTTCGAAATCCCCAATCAGGTAGCATTGGGAAGAAACATTCCCGGCATCAAAGGGAATGTGTTTTTCAGGGCAAAGTCCATGATGGGCAATAACCGGGACGTGGCCAATCTCCTGCTCCAAAATAATTACATCAACCCTGTATTAACGCCAGCACTCCAAGTGAGTTCTGGCGTGATGCGGGACTTGGTGCCCGAAGTGGAGAGTTCCCACCTGGCCGACAGGGGGCTGCAATTAAAAATCACCAATGCTTACTTGTCCGAGGCGGTTGTCCTTTTTGGCCTATCGCCAAGTGGCAAATGGGAGCTCGTAGAAAGTCAGCGTACGAGTACTTCGATTGATGGGGAGACTTTTGCCTTCGATAGCTTTATGATCCAGAATTACCAATACCTCGCAGTGGGCTTTATGGGAAACTATGGTGAGCTTTCGCAGATGAACGTGTGGAAGCCGTAGGGGTGCTTCCAGAAATAGGCTTGGTTAAAAAGGAGGGTGACTCACTGATTATGAGGTTTGGATACAGGAACTACTGGAAGGTTGGCGCGTCAGTGCTAAAATTTAGCCAAGCAGCTCATACAGCACCTTTGTTTTATGAGTCAGGAGGATAGAAAACGGATTTAGTACGAATACAAAAAAAGCTGTCTATTTTCATAGACAGCTTTTTTCAATAGCTTAAAATATGCTACCTAAAACAGTTTGATTTTATTCCAGCTTTTAAAGAGGATAAAGAAGCCAATGGCACTGATGACCGTGGCGATACTTGCGGAGAGAAGATTGTCATACAGCCAAAATCCAATGGCAAACAGCGCCGAATAAATGGCCACAGAACCGGTAACCATCAGCCCGATTTCAAATGGTAACTGACCTTGCTCGGCTTCTACTTCTGGATGCTTGTCCAGGACTTTTCTCCATCCGTAAGCAGCGGGTTTTACTTTTTTATAGAAGGAAAGGAGTACCTCGTCCTTCTCGGGCCTGGTCACCAAGGTTACCGTCAGCCAAGTGGCGGTGGTAATACTCACGCCATACAGCAGCTTCAGGTATTCCATTCCTTCAGGGATGCTGATAATATTAAATTTAGGGTTAATGGTCTCAAAGAATAGGGCAACAATAAAGGAAATGATCATCGCGGAGATTTCGGTGTAGGAATTGATTCTCCACCAGAACCATCTCAGGATAAATATCAAGCCAGTGCCGGCACCGATTTGGAGCAGAATATTGAAGGCTTCCAGGGCATTGGAAAGAGCCAGTGCCAGCAATGCCGCCAGTCCCATGAGTATCACAGTGGAAATCCTTCCCACATTTACCAATTCCTTATCAGAAGCCTCTGGCTTTACAAAACGCAGATAGAAGTCATTAACGACATAGGATGATCCCCAGTTAAGGTGGGTAGAAAGCGTGGACATCACCGCAGCGATCAAGGATGCCAATACGATTCCGATCAAGCCTGTGGGCAGGTATGTCAGCATAGCAGAATAGGCAAGGTCATTTCCAAGCTTATCGGCGGGCATGTGTGGAAATGCTTTTTGCAGATCACTGATTTCCGGAAACACGATCAATGAAGACAAGGCAATAATAATCCATGGCCAAGGACGAAGCGCATAATGGGCCACATTAAAGAAAAGCGTCGCGCCAATGGCATTTTTCTCGTTTTTGGCAGAAAGCATCCTTTGGGCGATATATCCTCCCCCTCCTGGCTCAGCACCTGGATACCAAGTGGCCCACCACTGGATGGCAATGGGAACCAAAAGCATAGGGATCACTTCGTTCATATTGCTAAAGTCAGGAAAGAACGAAAGTTTGTCTGAGACATTGGGGTGCGTCAGGAGGTTATCGAGTGAACCTATCTGTGGTAAGTCAATGATGTAGATAGCTGCACCGATGGCACCGGCCATCGCGATAAAGAACTGAAAGAAGTCTGTAAGCAAAACGCCCTTAAGTCCACCCAGTGAACTGTAAATTACCGTTACGATAGAAGCGATCAGTAAGGTCTGAACAGGTGTCAATCCAAGCATCACACCGCCGATCTTAATGGCTGCCAGTGAAACGGTCGCCATGATCATGATGTTAAAAAAAACGCCCAAGTAAATGGCCCTAAAACCACGCAGAAAAGCAGCAGGTTTGCCGCCATAGCGAAGTTCGTAAAACTCCAGATCAGTGGTGATTTCTGACCTTCTCCATAGTTTGGCATAGACAAAAACAGTCAGCATACCGGTCAGTAGGAAGCACCACCATCCCCAGTTGCCAGATACACCATTTACACGGACAATGTCCGTAACCAAGTTTGGGGTATCAGCAGAAAATGTCGTGGCTACCATCGATACGCCCAGTAACCACCAAGGCATATTCCTCCCGGATAGGAAGAAGTCTTTAGAACTTTTACCGGCGGATTTGGAAGTAAATATGCCTATCAGTAACGAAATAATGAAAAAGGCAGCGATAATGCCCCAGTCGATAGGAGAAATGTTCATAGTCTATAATTGTCTTTTGATAATTCTTTAACTGTAATCGCTTATTCACTAATGATGACTATTTCCTTTGTAAAAATAAGTTTTATAAAATTTTATAATTAACAAAACCTACTTAACGAAGAAATTTTACTAATGTATTCAATAATTCACGAAATACAAAAAAAGTATTTCAGTGATAAATATTTTCATTTGCCCAAAGAAAAGAAATATTAACGAAAACATATATTCCAATATATATTTTTTATTTTTACGTTCGTTTTAAGGTATGAAATGTTTCATAATCTTTTTTATTTTAGATTTTAGGAACTAATTTAAATAAAACAGGTTTAACATAGCTGATCTGACTCATAAGGACAATTATGGTTTCCCTCAGTGCAATAGACAACGCTATACATATGATAATCGGGCAGCTTCTGGAAAGTTACGGCCACGACACACTGGATGTCAAAGTGAGCCGATATGGCTCGGGCCACATTCACAAGACTTTTTTAGTGGACAGTTCCAAAGAGCAATTTATTCTTCAGAGTTTTAACCAAAAAGTGTTTCCCTATCCTGACCGGATATCAGGAAATCTCCAATTGGTAAGAGATCACCTGAAGGAAAACGAGCTTGATTATAAATTGCCCTTGCCAATGAAAACTACCGAAGGAGCGCTTTTTTCGGGTCATGGGGATGGTTTTTATCGACTGTTCCCCTTTGTGCCAGGCAAGTGTATCGATAAGGTCGAGAATCCACAGCAGGCTTATTTGGCGGCACGCGCTTTTGGCGGTTTTATCAACGCTTGTTCAGCAATAAAGACCGACGGCATGGAAGAAGTGATTGAGGGTTTTCATGACCTGTCCCTTCGCTATCGACAGTTTGAAAATGCCCTGAAAAGCACCCAGGTGAAACTCGAAGGAGAAGTGAAGGAATGGGTGGAGTTTTATAAAAAGCAGGTTTTATTGGTGCGAAAATTTCGACGCTTTGTGGATATCCTTCCGCTTCGCGTAACCCATAACGACACCAAGATCAACAATGTCATCTATGCCGATGATTTTAATAAGATCAATGCGGTGATAGACCTGGATACAGTGATGGCGGGCTATGTTTTTTATGACTTTGGGGATTTGGTACGCACGGTAGTCTGTACAGAGGAGGAAGCGTCCACCGATTGGGAAAAAATCGATGTGGACTTGGAGAAGTACGCTGCCTTGCTGAAGGGTTTTGGAGAGGCCTTGGGCGATAAGCTGACCGCCGACGAAAAAGCATCCCTGACCTTCGGAGGGGAAATGATGGCCTGTATCATGGGGCTTCGGTTCTTGACCGATTATCTCAATGGCAATGTCTATTATCCCATCAGCTATCCCGAACAAAACCTCCACCGAGCCAAAAACCAAGGCCTATTGCTACAGGCATTGCAAGGTAAACGGGAGGAGATTTTAGATCTTGCTGAGAAGTTATAAATCCATCAGCAAACATGTGTTTAGTGGCACATAATCTACTTATTTAGTTTTTTTTGGAAATTGCTTTTTTTGATAAGAGTTGAAATAGGCTAAGTTGGTTTTATGTTTTGGTTGACATGGAAGAAGTTTTTGGGGTCGTATTTGGTCTTGATTTGGCTTAAACGCGAATAATTGTCTCCGTAGGAGGCTTTTACACGATCTTGGCCTTCTTCCATCATGAAGTTTACATATGCACCACCAGCTGAATGGGGATGGATGGCCTCCCAGTAGCTTTTGGCCCAGCTGCTGATTTTGTCTTTATTGGCTGGATCTGGATCCACGCCTACGATCACTTGTGACCAGTTCGCATGGCGGTAAGCCCAAGCAGTGTCAGCATTGTTCTTGTCATGGCATGCGCCATTAATAGGGTAGAAGTGAACGGTGGAATGGACGCTAGGAAGTTTTTTGGCAAATTGGATATTTTCTTGAATGGCCTCACCGGAAAGCTCCTTGATAAAGTCGGCCTTCCAGTACCACTGTAATCCCGTTGGGTAAAGACCGTCAAATAGCTGCTGTAGCGAGGCATACGGCATTGAGTCTACATAATCCAGTGCCGGTTTTTTGAAGTCCCTGAATTTTTGAAGTGCAGCCTCTGAGTCAGCCTTATTGCCTACATTGCACCAGACTAGGCCACACATTTTTTTGAGGTGGAGAGCTTCGGGAAAAAGATCCACTGGGGGCACAGTCAGGAAGGCAAAATAGCAGTATATATGTTTTGGGGCTTTTAGGATAAAATCCTGATAGAAGCGCATCATCTCTTCTGTTTCTTCTAGGTGCCAAAGCATGGGCCCGCCCTGAACCATGCCAGCATCATGTAGCTTAAAGAGAAAGGATACTACAATGCCAAAATTTCCCCCGCCTCCGCGAATCGCCCAAAATAAATCTGAATGCTGGGTTTCGCTGACAGTAATCAGGCTACCATCTGCAAGTACTACGTCTGCTTCCAAAAGGCTGTCAATAGCTAATCCGTACGCCCTGGAAAGGTGGCCCAGCCCCCCTCCAAGTGTGAGACCGGAGATTCCAGTGGTGGATAGGATACCAGTAGGTACGGCTTTGCCAAAGGGCTGCGTGGCATGGTCGACATCCTGAAGTAGACAGCCTCCTTCCACGCGGACCGTTTCCCTGTCCGGATTGACCCTTATCCCATTCATTTCCACAAGGTCAATAACCAATCCATCATCCACAATGCCCAGTCCACCCGCATTATGGCCACCGGACCTTACAGCCACAGTCAGATTGTGCTCACGCCCAAAATTGACACAGTGCAGGACATCAGCTACATCCTTGCACTTTGCAATAAGGGAAGGATATTTATCGATCATGCCGTTGTAAACCTTTCTGGTGCTCTCATATTCATCATCGTGTGGTTGGATTAGTGAACCTTGTAGCAATTCCATTAGCGTTTTGAGGTGATCTGCTGAAATTACCGAAGAAGTGGAATTTGGAGTTTGCATAATTGTCGTGTTAAAGCGATGCTTAAAAATCAGAAGAATTGACATTAGCTATTTGGTATTGGTAACCAATAGCTTACAGTGGTGAAGTTACCAAAGTCCTAATCCGGTGTTACTGTAAAAATCCGCCAATTTTAGATCTTAATGCAAAATCGTTGATCTATCCAGATAGGAAGAAGCCAATGGATTGTCATCTTTTTTCATGCCGGAAGGCGTAAGGGACACCTTGGATTTAAAATCATGGGCAAGATGTGCTACATCATAGTAGCCGGCCTCAAAGGCAATTTCAGAAAGACTCCTGTTTTTAGCAGATCGTAACAAAAATATGGCATATTCCAATTGGATGATTTTGGCGTAAGCCTGTACAGAAATACCTACCTTATGTAAAAAATGCCTGTTTAGTGTGCGCTCGGACATGCATGCTTGTTGGCCAAGCCTTTTAACATTTATCAGCCCTTTTTTTCGAATGATCTCATTGACAATATGAAAGATGGGGTCATCGACAAAACTAGATTTGTCTGGAAGTAAGGACATGAAAGCCTTCTGCAGCTCCAACTGATGAATGGATTTGACCTTCACATTGTTTTCCAAATAGCTAAGGTGCTTTCCTTCTTTTTCCAACACCTCGCTTATCATCACTGGCATATTGGTCATTTCACGCATGGGACATTTTAGAATGTGGTAACCTATGACGGGATGAATTTTTATTGCATATCCTTTTCCATTATGGTTCATACCAAAGTGCAAGGAACTGTCCGTAAATAGTCCAGTCATATAAACTTTGTTTACGATCATGCTTTTTTGACTATAATTTAAAAAACGACAAGAAAGCCCATCACCTATAAAAATATTTAGAACCAAGTACCCTATCCGAGGAAAAATCACTTTAAACTCCTCGTCACATTCCATAGAAATGAGTTCATAGGAAATGTCGTAGTCTTTAATAACTGTCATTCCCGGATTGGTGTGGATAGGCGGATGCATAGGGAATTTGTTTAATCCTTTAAGTTAACAAATAAAAATGCTCTTAACAAATGTAATGTTCTGTAAAACAGGTAATTAAAACTAATCAATGCTTATGATTATTTCGGCAATTGTCCTGGATCATGGTATGTTCCAACATACTACCTTCTGATTACCCTTTAAAGGCAGTTGATATAAAAAAGGCTACTCCATACTCGAAGTAGCCTTTTTCGATATTAAGTTGTTTTTGAGGCCTTATTTAGCCCACCATAGCTTGGTGCCCTGCATGTCAGGGCCTTGCACGTCAATTGCTTTTCCATAATTATCTGGATTGGAAGCCTGAAGACTACTTCCATAGCGGAGACGCTGAGGGTAGCCACCGGCTGTAATGGTGCCCGGCCCATACAGCTCATAGTCACTCACCCCGGCTGCTAGAGAAGCTGGATATCCCGTATCCCTTACAATTGCCCACGCTTCATAGCCATCGGTGTAATGGGCGATCCATCGCTGGATAGCTACTTTTTCCAGGTTTTCGTCCACTGTTCCGTCCAGCTGAGCGATAGGTTCAGCGGCCAAGAAAGCGTCAATGGCAGCATCGTCTACCGCCCAGACTCTCATGGCTTCTTTGATGCCCATTTGGTACAGGTCCTGAGCATTGCCTGCGCCGATTCCTTTGAGGGCAGCCTCAGCCTGTAAGAAATAGGATTCTGCAGAAAGCAATACGGTTTCTGGTGTTGCAGAGCCACCTTGGTTTTTCTGTTGGATCACCAGGTTACTTGGTTTACTGAAGAACCCAAATTGCAGTAACGAAGACATTTCTCCGCTGAGCCTTACTGGCTGGCCGATGAAATTGGTGTTTTCTGGCATGGTTACCACGATGGCGTCGCCTTGGTCATCCCAAGTGTACTCAGCTCCAGATTGGTCAAAGAGTCCCTTAAGGAAATTGGTCCTTTTGGGGAAGAGTGCATATCCTTCACCATCCTCGGACTCAGTTGGACGGGTAAGGGTAAACGTTCCTCCTTCAGCAGGTTTGGCGTACTGCTCCAGACGTGGGTCATTATTGTCCCTGAGGTAATCGATCAATTCTCGCCCCAGTACCCAATCAGAACCTACTCCAAAATTATGCCACACATCAGCATAGGTAGAGTAATCCCATTGGGAAATTTCCAAGTCTTTTTCTATCAAGGCACTTTCTCCTTCCGTTAGCAGAGGAGCTGCCAGTGCTTCATTGATGGCTACTTGACTGAAGTCATCACCTTCTGCTCCCAAGGCCCGCATGGCCACTTTTAGCTTCAGCGTATTGGCAAATCGCTTCCATTTTTGAAGATCACCATCATAGATGACGTCATTGTCACCAAGATCTTCCAGGGCGTCTCCGGTACTGGTATTGTCACCGATGGCTGCCATGGCCGCATCCAGGTCAGCGATGATGCCTTTATAGATGTCCTTTTGGGAATCAAACTTTGGTAAAGAGATATTTTTGTCGGAAAAAACCTCACTGTAAGGGATCATCCCAAAAGTGTCTGTGTATAGCTGAAAATAGTGGCTCTTCAGGATCAGCACCACCGCATGAGTAAGCTCATTTTCAAAAGCACCATCTGGTGCAGTAAATTCCAGTAACTGTTTGACAGTACCCAATAGGCCACTGAAATGGTCCCAAGCGGCGTCGGTATAGGCTACGTCATACGAATAGCCCAGTTCATCACTCCACCAGCTACCATTTTGGCCGAAGGTAAAATGTCCGGCATAACGGTCGGTATGGATAAGGTTTGCCCTCCAATAGGCATATCTGGCCGGAATGTACGGCCTGATCATCAATTCGGTAAGGAAGTATTTTGCACTGGCATCATCCTCGCCTATCAGGTTGGGATTGGTGTTCATCTCCTCGAAGTTCGATGTACAAGCCCCAAGGGTCAATGTCATCAGTCCCACTAATGTTGTTTTATGTAAAATATTCATAATTGGCTCGTTAAGGGAAATTAAAATTTCACGTTCAGGTTAAATCCAAGGGATCTGGCCGTAGGCATGGCGTAATAAAGATAACCTTGTCCCGCATTGCTGGTCCCAAGAGTGGATTCCGGATCAAATCCCCCGTCAAATCCTTTGTAGAAGAAAAACAGGTTCCTTCCGATAAAGCTGATGGAAGCGGATCTCACCACGCTGTTGCCCAAGAAGGAAGTAGGCAGGCGGTAGGTCAGTGAAAGTTCTCTCAAACGGACATTGGTCTGATCCATGATGTAGTTTGACCCGATGCCACTCATAGCTCCCCAATACTGCTGGGCCGTGATAGGCTGTGTGTTTTCGGTGAAGTTACCATCTTCGTTTTCGATCAGTCCATCTACGATGATGCCTTCTTCTCTGTATTGTAGAGTCTTTTTTGAGATACCGGCACCGTCCATGGCAGCTTGTGTACCGGCATACATTTCTCCACCAAATCGGCCGTCAATCAAAAACTTCAAGGTGAAGTCTTTATAGCTGAACGAGTTGTTGAAACCAAGCAGGTAATCAGGCTGGAAGTCGCCAACTTTCACACGCTGGGCGGTGGCCTGTGGCATGCCGTTGGCAGTGAGGATCCAATCACCTGTTTCTGGGTCAGTCATGATGTCCGTGGCCCAAATCTCACCGTACCCTGATCCTACAGTGGCACGTGTTTCAGCAGAACCTGAATTGTTCACGTTCCACTGGCGGTTAAAGGCATCCGGTAAAAATTCCTTCAGCTCATTTCTGTTGTGGGAGAAATTGAGGTTGGTATTCCAAGTGAAATGTTCGTTCCGGATAGGAGTGCCTCCTAGCATTACTTCAATCCCTTTGTTGGTTATTTCACCTACATTGGTATGTACTTCAGCCCGACCGAGAGGGTTTACGGCCAAGTTATCAGTTTCCACAATATCAATCAGGTCAGTAGAACTGATATCATAGTAGGCAAAGTCAAAGTACAAACGGTTTCTGAAGAAACTACCTTCGAGGCCGACCTCATACGTTTTGGTAAACTCGGGACTCAGGTTCTGGTCATACCATACAGAAGGTACAGTCAGCGTAGTAATGCCCAAGTAACTGTTGTTTTTGTTTTTCAGGTTATAGCTGTTTTGAAGGCTCCATGCTGAGGCGTCCTTACCTACGCTTGCCCAGCTACCTCTTACTTTCAAGTAATCCATCAATGTTTGGTCAGGATCGATAAATTCGCTGACCATTACTGCTAAGTTTACAGATGGATAGAAATAAGACCGGTTATTGGATGGTAGCGTAGAAGTCCAGTCATTTCTGCCTGTCACATCCAAGAACACCAATCCTGCATAATCAAATGATGCAGAAGCATAAAGGGAATTGGTCACGCGTTCTGTGGGTACGCCGGCACTGTAATTTACTTGGTCAGCACTGCCAATTGTTGTTTTGGTAGGGATTCTCAAGTTTTGGCCGTTTAGGCTCATACCTTGTGAAAGCTGCTTTAAGTGATTGCCACCGATATTGGCCGTTACTCTTAGTTTTTCCGTGATGCTTTTATCGATCATGAACAAGAAGTCCGCGTTGGTCTCCTGGTAGCGATTATTAGAGAATCCTACACGACCATCAGGGTAGAACCAATGGCCAGGCTGTGTGGCACTTTCATAGCGGATGTCGGTCCAGTCCGTACCTACACGGGCATGGGCAGAAAGCCAATCGGTAAATTGGTACTGGATCTTCGCAAAACCTATAAATCTGTTACGGGTGTCTTCTGCTTTGTCATAGTTTAGGGTCCAGTACGGATTTATGGCACTCTCTGCATAATTCCTTGCCAATCCAGTTTCTTCGTCACGGTAATCCCTAAAATCATCCATGATGGCATTTCTTGGGACATTGTACACACCTGCAAGCAAGCCTTCAGAACCTTGATTTACCCTGTTTCGCGTAAATTGGTTGGTGTAGGTGGCTTTGGTATCCAAGGATAGTTTGCTGGATAGTTTGGCAGTTGCCCTTAAGTTAAAGTTGTTTCTTTTAAGAAAAGAATTCTCTACCATTGCCTCGTTATAGGTATTGGTATAGGAGAATCTGGCTGTTACCTTTTCCGTGCCACCTGTAAGGGCTACTGTGTTGACGAAGTTTCCGCCGGTGTTAAAGAAGTTTTCCACGTTATCGGGCTGTGCAGCGTATGGTTTGGTACTTCCATCCCAATAAAGTTGGTCACTTCCGTCCAGCTTGCCACCCCAAGAGCCTCCAGTGGTACGCAGTTCAGCGTAATCGGTGGGGGTTCGTCCTTGCGTTCCCTGTCCATATTCGTTTTGGAATTCTGGCAGGAGCATAGGATTGGAGAAAACAGAACTACTGGAGAAGTCTACACCGACACCTTTTCTGTGCGTACCTTTTTTGGTAGTGATCATAATCACACCATTGGCAGCTCTGGAGCCGTATAGGGCAGCAGCGTTTGGCCCTTTCAGCACGGTCATCGATTCGATATCATCTGGGTTGAGGTCAGAGATACCTGATCCTGTATTGGTACTGGTGTACATATTGCCTCCTTCGTTGGTGCTGGAGTTGTCCATCGGAATACCGTCCACTACATAAAGGGGCTGATTGCTTTGGGTGAGTGAATTGTTACCACGAATAATCACACGAACACCAGCTCCAGGTCCTGATCCAGATTCGGTGATATTGACCCCTGCTACACGTCCTTTCAGGTTGGATACTGCGCTGGTAGAAGCTTTTACGGTATTAATGTCCTCGCCATCTACTTTTTGTACGGCATATCCAAGTGATTTTTTGTCCTTTTCAATACCGAAAGCTGTAACGACGATCTCACTAAGTTCTTCGGTGTCTTGCTCCAAAACAACATCGATAGTAGTTTGGCTTCCCACCGAAATGGTTTGGGCCGTATAACCCAAGTACGAGAACTTTAGTGTCTGTCCCTCGTCCACTAAAATACTGTAATTTCCATCCAAGTCGGTAATGGTTCCTTTCGATGTGCCCACGATGGTAATGCTTACTCCTGGGATGGGGTTTCCGTCTTCACTGCCGGTGACAGTACCTGTGACTGTGACTTCAGCCATGTCAATTGCTCTTGGGGTAAATTTTCCCGTCATCTCTCTTGCCAGAACGTTATTGTCCGCAATCGGTTGCAGGAAGCAACCGACCAAAGCCAATGCAGCTACTGGTTTAAGCAATGGTAAAGATTTAGCGTTCATAAAATTTTGTTAAGGGTAAAGGTTGTATTTAATGAGATTTAAAATCACCAAGCGAATTGGTGAACCATTTTGCTATTACGGTAACTGATAATAGTTACCGATAAAATAAGTGGCTTTCCCCAAAGAAGAATTGGATTCTCATCCCATTCGGGAAAAAAATCACTTAAGTTTTCAATTAACTTAGTTCAATATATATAAAAAATATACTATATCGAAAAACATCCTGTATAAATTCTACAAACATGATTGATTTCTATAGATCCTAGAATGTGTGAAAATCATATTTTATATATGAAATGCCATAAAGAAATTCTTTTTCGGTGTTTATATATAAATTATGATGAGGATTAATTAATTTTTGTTTATTGTAGGTGACTTAAAAAAGAATGGACAATATAAATAATTTAAGTTCTTTTTTTGACAATTGATAATGATTTTATCTAGTTTTATGCATAAAATAACCTTAAAAATGTAGCTGTATTTGACGCTTACCGAAGCCTATCAAAATCATCACCTGTTACACTCAAGAGCAAAAGGGAGCAGCTCGATTTACCATCGTTTTTGAATTATAGCGAGGGGAAAATTGGACTGGTCATTATCGTCTACGAATCCATTGTTTCCAAAGCCCCGCAGCAGGCCCAATGGCCATAAAAACAAATATGTACCTGGCATCATAGGTGAGTATTAGGTGATTAAGTAGCTGAATGCTGAAAATGGAAATAGCATATCCCATGGAGTTTACGATTGTCAGTGCGGTGCCCTTATACTGCAATGGGGCATTTTGGGCTACCATGGTAGAAAAGATTGGGCTGTCAGCCACGACAGTAAGTCCCCAGAAAAGTAAAAATCCCAGAAATATAGCAGGGCTTGTCATAAAAAGGAAAGGTGAAATCAGGCAACAAATCCCAGAGGATGCCAAGGATATGGAAGCCATTCGTTTATTTCCCCACTTTTCTGAAAACATACCGCTGGCCACACAGCCAATTCCTCCAATGCCAATGATCAAAAATGACCATACAGCCGAACGATCTGAAATAGAAGGATAATTGTGTAATGTTGCATAGATGGTGAGCATTGCTGGCACAAAAGCCCAGAAAGCATAAAGCTCCCACATATGGCCAAAGTACCCTTGGGCGGCAGTTCGGAAGGTTGGTTTTTGGAAAATTTTAAAAATGGCTGATAGATCCAGCTTCTGGGAAGCTTTTCGATAAGGACCATCCGGGACCAAAATCCATAGCATAAGTCCCCCGATGGCAGCCAAAGCAGAGGTACCAATGATGACCGATTTCCAGGCAAGTCCTGTGGTGAAGGCACTGATAAAATGCGGAAAAGCTGTCCCCAGCACCAATGCGCCTACCAAGAAGCCAAGAGATTTCCCCAGGCCTTTTTCAAAATAATCAGCGGCGATTTTCATGCCCACCGGATATATGCCCGCTAAACTAAAGCCCACAAGGCTCCTACTGGCAACTAGGCTGGATAGGTTGTTTTCCGGCAAAAGGATGCACAGGTTTAAAGTACTCCCCACGATAGCACAGATGAGAAATAGTTTTGATGGAGACACCCTGTCCGAAACAGCAAACAGTGCAAACATCAAAGTGCCGACAATAAATCCAACCTGAACAGCAGTGGTAAGATGCCCCAGTGCCGTGCTTTCTAATCCAAAATCCAGCAACAGAGCGCCCATCACGGCATTGCTGGCAAACCAAAGGGAAGTGCAGCAAAATTGGGCTGTAACAATTATGGTAAGGACGGGTCGCTGTTGGCTCATTGTCCAAAAATAGCCAAAAAATCATTTTCTTTTACTGGACTTGGCCATGGGGTTAAAAAGAAGACATTTGTCCACCCAATATTCCAACTGAGGCTCTGTATCCACTACTTTCCCATCTACAAATACGTATCCTCTCATGCTTTTTCCTGTGAAATTCATCTCCATAGAGCCTGCCTGCTGAAGGGCTTCCTCGTATTGGTCTGGCCCTACCCTGGCCATGATGCGATCTTCGTGCACGCCAATACACATCTTGCCATTGACCATAAAACAGATTCCTCCCATCATCTTTTTGGCTTCAAAAGCCTGTTCTGTTCGGGAGAGCAAGTTTTCTATACGATTTGCCAAAAGTGTGTTAAAAGCCATTTTTTTGGTTTTGGGTGAAACGTAATTTAACCAAATAAAATGGTGAAGTCAATGGGGCAATAAGAATTGGAGAAATCCATTTTAGCGACTTCTGGCAATTACTTCAGAGATCGTAGGATGTCGATGACGCTTTCCCTTTGTAAAATATACATGCCCAGTCGCTCATGGGAGATGCCTTTGCATAGTTGATAGGTGTAATGGAGCTTTTGGTCCTTCAGGCTGGCATCAAAGTACCTGAACAGGATACTGTTGTTTTCGTGTAGCTTTTCGGCCACTTCCAAAATATGGGATGAGATAAAAAAGGTGCTTCCCTTGATACAGGAAAAGGCCTCCAGGACTGCCAGTGACGCTTCATAGGCGTCTTTGACGTTGGTCCCCCGGAAGAGTTCATCAAAGATCACAAAGACCTGCTTCTTTTGCTGGATGTGAAGGGCGACGTCTTTGATCCTGTTTACTTCTGAGTAAAAATGGCTGTAACCGAGCCCCATGTCGTCCGGTAAGTTGATTGTGGTGGAGAGACCTTTGTAAATGGGGGTTTTCATGCTCGTGGCGGGAACAGGAAAACCAAGGTGCGCAAGGTAAATGGCCAGCCCCAGGGATTTTAGAAAAGTGGATTTTCCGGCCATATTGGGGCCGGTCAGGAAACAAATGTTTTGATGTGCTTTTGTGCTGATCGAATTCCTTACGGGTTTTTCCAGGAATGGGTGAAAGAGTTGGGTGATTGTCAACTGCGGGAGCGGGGATTCAGAATAGTCCGCTAAGCACAGCTGGTGACTTATTGCCGTTTGTGCGACGGCATTAAACGCATCGAAGAGGTATATCGTTTTGACCAAATCTCGGGTTTCGAGTAGGTATTTGTGTCTAAAAAGGTAATCGTAGCGATAGTGTTTGATTTTACGGGGCTTTGGCCCGAGCTCTTTAAGCATTGCCTTGATCTCCGGTTTGTCCAGATAATTTTGGATAAGGGAGAAGTACTGACGAAGGCTTACAGGGACTTTTATTTTTGGGATTTTTTCTAAAGTCCCCGTTAAGGCCAACAATAAAAAAATCATCTTTTCTATTCCTGTTTCGATCAGGTATTGGTCGTTTTTATTGTTTTGTCGGACAAAGTGCTTTTGGAAATAACCATCAATTGAATTGGGCTTTAGCACAGTTTTATTTACCCTGAAATAATGGTCAATGAAGTCCATCTGGCTGGAATTTATGGGTAGGGTAAATCCTTGATGCATAAAAAACCTGATGATGCCGGATCTTCTATGGAGTTCCTCCATGTTGTCCAAGGGAGATTGCATCAGGCCTTTGAGCTGGAGCTTGCCACCAAAGGTCTGGGTGCGGTTGAAAAAGGAAAAGATGCTTTTACCATCAGGCTTGTCATTGAAAAGTTCTAAATCCCTGATGGTCTGCGGGTCAATCTCGAAGGCCATGTCTAAGAAAGTTTTAGTTATTAATACGGCAAAGCAGCTGAAAAAGGTTGTGGCACTGACTATAAATCGCTTCTTGGAGTTTCTATGAATGACCATGGAAAAGGCTGTCCCTGAGAAGACAGCCTCCAAAGCAATATTTGCCTAGTGAATAAAGTCCGTGTATTCTTTTTCTTTATTTACCGGGATTTTCATTGAAGCTGACCATCCAGTTGATGTCAAACTTGTCAGTGAACATGCCGAAATAATCTCCCCAGAAGGTGTCCGCCAAAGGCATCGTGACTTTTCCGCCTTTGGAGAGTTCGTTAAAGTATCGATCAGCATCTCCTTTTGTATCTGCCGTGATAGAGATGGTGATGTTATTGCCGATAACGGTAGGTGGCGCCCATTCCCCACCCGTGTCACTTCCCATCAAAATGGTATCAGGTCCGATGGGTAAGGACACGTGCATGACCTTGTTTTTTTCTTCTTCCGAAAGGGTAACGCCTTCCTGGGGAGGCATATCTGCAAATTTACCTATATAGGAAAATTCACCACCAAAAACAGACTTGTAAAAGGTAAAGGCTTCTTCACAGTTGCCTAGAAAAGTGAGATAAGGATTTACTGCAGGCATGGTAATTTGATTTTGGTTATAGAAATGGTTAGGATTTTGAAGATAGGATTTTTGCCAGCTAATCACTAGTGAAATTTAAAGTAAAATTTGCTTTAATTACTTGTTTGTCAGTAATTATGGTGATTTTCAACACTTGATTTTACATGTGCGGTTATCGTAGAAAACTTAACACCTTGTAATTTTGTTGTCTCAGTTATAAAATCAAGTTCAACAACAAAATTACCGCATTAGCAATTTTATTTATGGAGAAACCGATGTTTGATATCGAAGAAGTGAACAATATTATAAGGAACCGTCGATCCATGTTTGTGGCACAATTCAAAGAAAATGATCCAGTGGAAGACAGCATCATCCACGAAATGCTGGAAAATGCCAATTGGGCACCGACGCATAAATTGACAGAACCTTGGCGATTTACGGTTTTCAGTGGGGAGGGCTTAAAAGAACTGGCCAGGTTTCAGTCTGAGCTTTATAAAGGAAGAGCAGAGAAGAATGGCACGTTCAAGGAAGCAGTTTATGAGAAACTTCAGCAGAACCCTTTAAAGTGTAGCCATGTGATTGCCATCGGTATGAAACGACACCTGACTGCTGGAATCCCTGATATGGAGGAAATCGCCGCAGTATCCATGGCTGTCCAGAACATGTACCTCACCGCCAGTGCCCATGGGTTAGCAGCGTATTGGGGCACAGGTGGAGTGACTTTCTATCCAGAAGCAAAGTCCTATTTTGGCCTGGAAGAAGACGACTTGTTTATGGGATTTTTCTTTGTGGCCAAGCCTACCTTGGACGGATGGCCAGCAGGAAGGAGAAAGCCAATCGAAGATAAAGTCACCTGGGTAAGGGAGTAAGTTAACACACTTGCCAAAAAAGTAAAAAGAGGATGTCCTTCAGTTATAAGACATCCTCTTTTTTATTATTTATCTATCGAACCCATGACCCTTTTCATAAAGGCGTTCATGGCTTCTTTTTTATCCATTCCTTCCTTGATCATTTTATTGACCTCGAGGGTTCCGTGGAGATTGGACAGGAGTTCGCCCATCACTTCTATTTCCTCATCTTTGAGTGAGGAGATTTCCGTCATGTTTTCCAGAAGCTCAATGGTTTCGTTTACCCAATCCTCGTCATTTTCTTCGATGAAGGTAAGGACATGCTTAATTATTGGCAATCTCATCTATTAGCGCTTTTAGGTTATCTTCTTTATTTGTTTGGGTTTGGTTTACCAATTCACCGCCTTTAAAAGAAGCGAAAGTTGGCAGGTTGTTTACCTCGGCCAGCTTGCGGGATTCTGGAAGTTTTTCGGCATCCACGTATAAAAAGGTAATCCCTTCATAATCGCCTGATAATCGCTTCATCTTAGGTTTCATGATTCTACAGTTACCGCACCAAGTAGCACCGTACTGGACGATCACTTTATCATTGTCAGCAATGATTTCTTTTAAGTTGTCTTGTTCTAATTCTTGTAACATATCGTTTTTGATTTAGCTGTTTTTCTTATTTGCTAACACAAAGATAACGCCTATAGTTTTTTGAGTCCAATTGATAAAAACTATCACGGATCGATTTTATTTATAGAGCTTCTCGCTGATAAAAGGAATCAGTGCCAATACCACTGCCTGCTCATAATATTCTGTTCGGTCGATAGTGCCATTGGTCAGCATTCCCACCGCTCCGTTTCCTTGTTTGGAATTTTCACGGTCAAAAACTTTATCATCTGCTTCTCCCAGCTCCATGCCGCTACTAATCAGTTTGCTAATAGCCCCGGGAAGGATAAAAGTAGCCGTTTTGGACTTGCCCACTTTACCGTTTCTGTCCATGATGGTTATCCAGGCATAAGCCGCCATTTCATCATTTAATTCTTCCACTCCCCCTTCTATGCCTACCCAATAGTCGGCCTCAGGAAAGGTGTTTTTGGCATTTTTTGCCCTATTATAAGCCCCGAGAGAGGTTTCTTTATCCCCAAATGGCTGGTCTCTGACTTCTGAATTAATGTTCAATCCTTCCACAATAAAATGGCGTTCTCCAAATGCCCGTTGAAAACCATTCTCTGTGCATTGGACCTTGACGGGATTTTTGCTGCCTACGACCACGAGGAGCTCTCTTTCCCGCTGCCTCTCGGGCTGGATGTTTTTTCTTTTTGGAAATGCCATGTTGTTTATATAAAAATAAAAAAGCCTTTGGAGCTTTTCCAAAGGCTTGGACTGGTATGTTTAAGCGATATTATGGTAGACGTTATTGACATCATCGTCGTCTTCCATGCGCTCGATCATCTTGTTGACCTCTTCTTCTTGTTCCTCTGTAAGTTCTACAGTCGTGGTGGGAAAACGCTGAAAATCTCCACTGGTCACCTCAATGTTTTTGTCCTCAAGGGCCTTTTGCATATTGCCAAAGTCCTCAAATTCAGTGTAAATGAAAATCTCTCCTTCGTTTTCGTCAATATCCTCCAATCCAAAATCGATTAGCTCGAGCTCCAATTCTTCCATATCGTGTTCGCCTATAGGAAAGCGGAAAACAGCCTTGTGGTCAAACATGAAGCTCACAGAACCGGATGTTCCCAATGAGCCACCACCCTTGGTGAAATAATGCCTTACATTGGCCACGGTCCTATTGATGTTATCGGTGGAGGCTTCCACCAGAATGGCTACACCATGGGGGGCATAGCCTTCATATACGACTTCTTCGTAATTGCTTTGATCCTTATTGCTGGCCCGCTTGATGGCTGCTTCGATACGGTCTTTGGGCATAGCGGCACCTTTGGCGTTTTGCATGACCGTCCTTAGCTTGGGATTACTGTCCGGGTCGGGGCCTCCCACCTTTACCGCTGTGACGATCTCCTTGCCCAGCCGGGTGAAGACCTTGGACATCTTGCTCCAACGCTTGAATTTTCTCTCTTTTCTAAATTCGAATGCTCTTCCCATACATAATTTACTTTTCAGGTGCGTAAAAATAATAAATCTTTTGTATTGCCCCATCATTTGCACTATACCAAATCGTAATTTGAGTACCAAGAAAGATTCCAGAGCGAAGTATCAAGTAGTGAGACATGAGGATTGAGACCTGAGCATAACGTCCCCGAAAGTATCGGAGCAGGCTATTGCAATCGTAGCGAAGAGAAGCAATCTCCTTCTCTTTAGACGAGACTGCCTCGTTCCCGATAGCTTCCGGGACAAGCTGTTCCTGCCTGGCGCAAACAATTCGTCATGCTTGGTCACAGCTCTCGTTATAGCAAAAATGAGCAAAAGTCCGGAGGAGTTTGAAAGGAATTGGTCAAAACTTTCATCTAATGAAGGATCAATTATTACTATGTCTGACAATGAAATCTAATAATTAATCCGGTCAACTATAATCAGGTAAGTACAAAGAACCATGAGTCATATAAGAACGGGAACGGTTGTACCGAGGGCTGTGCCCCGGGACGATTAATATTGAGCTAAATTTAGGTGTAGATCAATCAACCATTTGTTAGGAAAATCGTACTGTAGGTGTGGTCATGTAGACTACTTGATAACAATTGGATAAATAAGGTTGATCTAGTAAACGGTAAGTTTGTTTACTGTTAATATTTTGCTGGTTTTAATAGCAAATAATTAATAGAGTCTTATGTTTATTATTATTCATGAAAAAATACTGCCATTACATTTCGTTTTAATTAGAATTTAATGGTCAAAACAAGTGCTTTTCACTACAGGTATTTTTATATTTGTACAACCCCGCTGAAGTAACCTTTTCTATCTGATTTTACATCTAAACCATGAAAGCTATGGAACATGTAATTGCAAACAATCCGATTCCAAATTTGCCAGTTTCAAACAGACCAAAACTGGTCATTCTCGGAGGCGGCTTTGCAGGCCTGAAGCTAGCGCGGAAGATGGTAAAGTCCGATTATCAGGTAATCCTTCTGGATAAAAATAATTATCATCAGTTTCAGCCGCTTTTCTATCAGGTGGCCACTGCTTCCCTGGAGCCAAGTGCAATCTCTTTTCCATTGCGGCGGGTTTTTCACCATACTCCCAATGTTTCCTTTCGTATGGCCGAAGCCCTTGAAATAGACCAAGAGGGAAAAAGATTGTTCACCAATGTTGGTTATGTGGATTATGATCAGCTGGTGCTGGCCATGGGTGCCGATACCAATTATTTTGGAATGAAAAATATCATGGAATACGGTACGCCTATGAAGACCGTATCCGAAGCATTATACGTCCGGAACAGGATCATTTCCAACTATGAAAAAGCCATCAACATAGAGGATGTCAATCGGCGCAAAGCCCTGATGAATGTGGTGATCGTAGGTGGTGGGCCCACAGGCGTAGAGCTGGCAGGTGCCATCGCTGAGCTGCGCAATAATGTGTTTCCAAAGGATTATCCTGAGCTCAACTTTAAAAACATGCGCGTAGTGCTGGCAGAGGCCGGCCCGAAGCTTTTGGCCGGAATGTCAAAAGAAGCCAGTGAAAAGGCCGTCGTTTACCTGGATAAACTGGGAGTAGAAATTATGGTCAATGCTGCCGTGGAGGATTATGATGGGCTGACGATCAAAATCAAGGAGCACGAAAGTCTAAAGACCAAGACATTGCTATGGGCTGCAGGTGTCAAGCCGAACCATATAAAGGGACTTCGGGAAGACCAAATGATCCGAAATGGTCGCCTTATCGTCGATCAGTACAACAAGCTGAAAGAAGCGGAAGGGATATATGTGGTAGGAGACCTATGCGTCCAGATGGACGAAGACTATCCTAAAGGCCATCCGCAGGTGGCCCAAGTCGCGATCCAGCAAGCAGACAATCTGGGCAATAACCTAAAGGCCGTCGCGGATAACCGCCCCATGAAAAAATTCAAATATAAGGATCTTGGTTCTATGGCCACAGTGGGGAGAAAATTGGCGGTTGTGGACTTGCCTTTTATCAAGTTTCAGGGATTCGCTGCATGGATCACTTGGTTGTTTGTGCACTTGATGGCCATCGTGGGCGTAAAGAACAGGATTCTTATCTTTATTGATTGGGCTTGGAATTACCTGTCATTTGACCCGGCCTTGAGACTGCTCATCCGTCCTCGTTACGTCAAGCCCAAGGAGCAGGAAGAGCTGGTGGAGGAAAAACACGATTAGAAGGAAGTATAAGATGTGAGAACTTAGATTTTAGACTCCCCTTGAAGGAGAGGTACGTTGGGTTATTCTAGGGCAAAGACTTCAAAACCAGTGCGGTGGGCACCGCCTCAGTCCAGATGAGCATTGAGCTTGTCTGGCACTAAACAGGTCTCCGAATCAATAAAAGGTCCTATCCGATACAGTCAATGGCATTCAAATTTGCAAAATAGTAAGCTGAACACACAATAAATTGAATAGTCAACACGTTGTTTCATGCTGTAAAATATACAGTTCAATATTGATTTAGAACAGTTCGTTTGGCAGTCTGTTCATGATACTGGTAAGATAGGTGCTGGGTAACTGCAGTGCTTTCCCACCCCGGATAATGGTATCAAAATAAGCTTGTTCAGGAAAAATATTGGATACATTTTGTTTGGAGATAAAGGTGAAAGCAGGGACTTCACCTTTTTGTGTTTGGGCGCGGACCTCTGTAAAATCATAGGCCTCCTCTGAAGTCAAAAAGTACGAGACGTCGGCTTCTGCAATTTCATAAACGGCCCCGTACACATTTTCATTTGGGCTGGGAACGATATTGGCGCGGGCAGAGCCATCGGGGTTGGGATGGTTAAAGCGGAAGCCATGATGGAGAAGCACACCGATCCCGATCAGTTTGGGAGGATGCTGTAATCTTCCTACCAATGTATCCTGATCCAGATTGCTGGCATAACCAAAATACAGACGTGTAGACATAAGTTGTGTTATTGGTTTGATGAAGCTAATGAAAAAAGTGGAGATGTCCATGGTGGTCGGAGGGCGCAAAGCATCTAATGCATATCAAATCCCTATATCAGCCAAATAATTATAGGTCATGAAATGAGCACCATAGCCGTAAAGATTGTCAGGATGGTAACGTGATTTTTTAAGCGACTATTTCTCTTTTTATAGCTTCTAGTTCTTTAAATACGCTATTTCTACTTAACCTGACATTCTACAGAGTTATATCGGGCGAGAAATCCATTTTTGGCATCTTCCCAATTGATCCTTAAGTCGATAGCAAAGGCAATTGCTAGTGCTGCCAATATTACTTTTATGATTTTCTTTGCTTATATAGCGGCGTTTTTAGTTGTTTTAAAATAATAAGTAGGCGATTAAGTAAGAAATAATGGGATACGTAGATGTACGACGTAAGGTAAATGAGGATTTTAAGAGAAGCCCAAATTATTCCCCCCTTCCATTTTCGATATATCGAAAAGTATATTCCAATAACTAAACTTAAATTATACATGACAAGCGCAGTCCTATTGACCGAAAACTAATAATCCTATAATTTATCCGGATAGAACATGGCGTAAATGGTATTGAAAAGAAACAATGTGGCCATGGTTAGTAGAAGTATTGTCAAGAACTTCATTACAGGGAATTTCCTATACCTCCATAAACAACGCCATCGGAATTAGGAGTACGGCGTTAAAAGTACCATGAAAGAGGATACACCATTTCATTCCATGATTTAGCCGGATATAGCTAAGGAATAGCCCTGTAATGAACTGAGAGCCCACCAAAAAAGGAGTCAGGTAAAAGTGGTCTCCGAATTCAAAATTGGTAAAGTTGCTTAAATGGACCAGCGCAAAGAAGGCTGAGGAGGTATAGACGACCATTTTCAGGTTGGGTGTTGATTTCTCACCGAGCATAATAAGGAGGTAAACCAAATAAATCATAAAGGCCAGACCAATAAACCAATCGGAGAAGACAATTAACAGTGACAGTACCAATCCCCACCAGATGGAAGATTTTTTTAGGTTAAGGTGGAGACGGAAAATAGGCTCTTCAAGTAGAGGCGCAATAACAACTCCCATGATCAGAAACAGCCATTTATTTTCAGTCAATAGCTTCTCAAGCTTGTGACCAAGATCTTCGTAGTTGAGGAATTGATCAATAAATACAAAGGGAATAATGAGCAGTAGATTGAGGATAAGCAGGGATATAAAATCCTAGAATCCTATATCCGTGTATTCTTCGGATTTTCGGGGTTTGATCAGGAATTGTTTGAATTTGGCAATGATTTCCATTCCGTGAGTAGTTTTCTTTTAAAAATGTCACAACATTAGTTGACCTTACTAGATTGATGGCCTTTGGCGACATAAAAATTGTAAATACTGGATTTCACATTTTGGCTTTGGTCACTAGTTGCAACCCATTGTAAGCCCTTCATAAACAAGATATTCCTTTCCTGACTTCGTGGCAAAAATACGGCTACGCAGATGTACGCATGTGTAAAAATCTCCAACACTTTTTAAACCTAACTTAAAAGTTGAGGTCAAAGGAGTATAAACAAAATTTGAAAACTATGAAGAAGCTATTGTTTGTAATTGCCCTGATGACCGTTACGGCTATTGCTGCCAATGCGCAGCAGCGAAAAGGAAGAAGGGACGTATCTCCGGAATTAATGGCCGAGCGAATCACTGAAAAAATGACCGAGGAGCTTTCGCTGGATGAGGCACAACAAAAAGAAGTCTATGAGCTCACCCTGAAAAGCACCAATGAGCGCATGGAAGCCATTCAAGAGTCCAAGGATGAGCGTAAGGCGATACGCGAAAAGATGAAGGCAGACCAAGACAAACACGATCAGGAATTGGTAGAAATCCTTACTCCCGAGCAATTGGAAAAATGGAAGGAATACCGGAGGGAGTCCAGAGAGCGTACGCGGGACAGGAGAGGAAAAGTTCGTAGAAAACCCGGTATGGAACTCTAAAGCTGTGCGGTGAAACCATTGAAAAGTGCCAGCTTCAGTTAAAAAACATAAAGAAGATCAAATTTGGTCTTCTTTTTTTTTGTTTTGGCAGTGGTTTTGATAACCTATATGTCATAAAATCTGTTTATAATTGACTACCCGAATATAACAGCTATTACTATGAAAGAACATGCGATAATAATTTTTCAGGAAAATCCGGTGCCCGGAAAGGTGAAGACCAGATTGGGCGAGGTCATTGGCAGTGAAAAGGCGGTGGAAGTGTATGAATACCTCCTCCATCATACCCACGATTTGGTCAAGAATTACCCAGCTGATGTGTTTGTTTACTTCCTTGACGATGTCGATGAAGATTATCTGTTAAATGACCAATATCACCTTGGCTTACAAGGCAAAGGGCTCTTGGGTGAGCGGATGCAGCGTTCATTTGCTGATGTACTAGACCAAGGCTATGAGAAAGCCTTATTTATTCGCGTGGCAGGAACGATGGAGCTTTCCATCGATATTTTGGACGAGGCATTTGAAGCCTTGAGCTACCAAGACCTGGTGGTCGGTCCCGCACATGACGGTACCATTTATCTTTTGGGAATGAGCCAGGTTCATGGTAAAGTGTTTGATCACAATGATTGGAAGTCTGATAGCCTGATCAGCGAATTGACCCAGGAGGCGAAGGAAATGGAGTTGGAAATGCACAAACTGCCGGAGCTTTACGAGGTGGAACAATACGAGGATCTCAAGAGCTTAAAAGGGCTTTTAAATATCCGTTAAATAAAATAAATGATGATTTAAGATTCAAGGTGTAGCCTATGGCCGCACCTTTTTTTGTTTCCCAAGTTTTTTTTTGAGCATGATTGTCTATACCTGGGTTTAATGCCGTTTCGTTAAGGGAATTTTTACCTCCCCCCTCCTTTTCGGATCAAACCATAATTCTGGGGGAATGTCTTTAGGCTAACCAAATAGGAACAATAGGACTATACTTCCCCAATCGACTTAACTGCTCACCCTATGTTTTAGGTGATGACCACTTGAATCATATTTATCCCAACTTTTCCGCTTGATCCCTTTTTTGCGCAGCATTTCCTTGAAAATAAAAAAAGCCTCCCGCTAACGCAGGAAGCTTTTCATCGAATTAACAAACTTATGTTAAATAAACTAAACTACTGTTATTCACAGAATTCAGCGTCTTCTACGTTCTCGAAGAACGATCTATCTTTGCGCGGAAGGTTGGATTTTCCCATTAGGAATTCATCCACCTTCACGGCTGCTTCACGACCTTCAGAGATGGCCCAGACCACTAGAGATTGGCCTCTGCGCATATCTCCTGCCAGGAACACTTTGTTATTGGTGCTTTGGTAGTCCTTGGATTTTGGCAGAGTGTTTTCCATGGATTCCACTCCAAATGCCTCCAGCATACCGTTTTGCTTAGGTCCGGTATAGCCAATGGCCAGTAGTGCCAGATCACAAGGAACGGTCCTTTCGGTACCTTCTACTTCTACGAACTGCATTCTGCCATTTTTTTCTTTCCATTCGATGTCCACCAAAACCAGGCCATTTACATTGCCCTTGTCGTCTTTGGTAAATTCCTTGGTCAATACAGACCAAACCCTTTCGGCACCTTCTTCGTGCGAAGTGGTGGTCTTCAGCGTCATGGGCCATTCCGGCCAAGGATTGAGCTGCGCTCGCTGCTGTGGAGGCTTCGGCAATAGCTCCAGCTGTGTCACAGAAGCCGCTCCATGACGGTTGGAAGTACCGATACAGTCACTTCCTGTATCACCACCACCTATGACAATGACGTGCTTACCTTTGGCGCTGATGGGGTTATCGCCCTCCCTCTCGCCACTTACCAGACGGTTTTGCTCACCAAGGAAATCCATGGCAAAGTGCACACCGTTAAACTCCCGACCTTTGATTTTCAGGTCTCTTGGCTCCTGCGCGCCGGTAGAAATCACCACAGCGTCAAATTTGCTCAGGATTTCATCAGCAGTAATAGTCTTGCCGATCTCTGTACCTGTGGCAAAGTTTACACCTTCTTCTTCCATCAGCTTTACCCTGCGGTCGATTACCCATTTTTCCATTTTGAAATCAGGGATCCCATACCTAAGCAAGCCACCTACTTTTTGGTCCTTCTCGTACAAGGTAACCTCATGGCCGGCTTGGTTCAGCTGATCGGCAGCAGCCATTCCAGCGGGACCTGCACCTACTACCGCTACGGTTTTGCCCGTTCTGGTTTCAGGAACCAATGGCTTGGCCAGATCATGTTCATATGCCTTTTCGGCAATGTTCTTTTCGATCAGCTCGATCGCCACAGGATCTTTATTGATCCCCAATACACAGCTTGCCTCACAGGGTGCAGGGCAGATTCTACCGGTAAATTCCGGGAAGTTATTGGTACTTCTCAGAATGTCCCATGCCTCGCCCCACTCTTTGCGGTAAACGGCATCGTTAAATTCCGGAATGATATTGCCCAGTGGGCACCCTTGATGACAAAAAGGAATGCCGCAATCCATGCACCTGGCTGCCTGTTTGTTCAGGGTTTCAGGCTTGATCGGAATATGTATATCGTTATAGTCTTTGACCCTTTCGTTTCGGTCTCTATCTGATTCTAATTCTCTTTTATATTTTAAGAATCCGTCTTTCGCACCCATCTTACACTAACGTTTTTGATTGTTCTTCTTGTTTTTCAGCTCTCTTTTGTAGCACGGCTTTGTAATCCCTAGGGAATACCTTGATGAATTTCTCCTTCTCCGTGTCCCAGTTCTCAAGGAATCTTGCTGCGGCGCTACTATTGGTGTACTTGTGATGAAATTCAAGTTCCTCCTTGATGATCGCAAAATCTTCATCAGAAAGCGGATCGAGGTCTACCATCTCCTGATTGATCTGTTTCACATTTTCCTTGAACAGGTAGGCAACACCGCCACTCATACCTGCCGCGAAGTTTCTGCCGATTTCACCAAGAATAATCACTTGGCCACCGGTCATGTATTCACAGCCATGGTCACCAATTCCTTCTACCACCGTCTTTACACCGGAATTTCTCACACAGAAACGTTCTCCACCTTTACCATTGATATAAGCATTACCGGAAGTGGCACCATAGAAGGCCACGTTTCCGATGATGATATTATCTTCTGCCTTGAAGTTGGCATTTCGGCTAGGATAGACTACCAATTGGCCACCAGAAAGTCCCTTTCCAAAATAGTCATTGGCTTCTCCTTCCAATTCGAATGTAACCCCTTGGGCTAGGAAAAGACCAAAACTCTGCCCGGCAGACCCACTGAACTTAAAATGGATGGTGTCGTCAGGCAAACCTGGACTTCCATAAATCTTGGAGATTTCATTGGAAAGCATGGCGCCTACCGAACGATCTATATTTTTGATCTGGAACTTCTCCTTTACCGAATTGGCTTGTTCCAGTGCTGGAAGCGCCGCCTTGATCAGCTTCCTGTCCAAGACTTTTTTCAGTTTGAAATCCTGATCGATCTGCTTATAGATGCCTACGTGCTCAGGAACCTCCACCATGTGGAAAATAGGGCTGAGATCCAGCTTATCCCACTTCCAGTGGTTTAGGTGACCGGTAGATTTAAGTACATTAGACTGGCCTACCATTTCATTTACCGTTCTGAAGCCAAGCGATGCCATGATCTCTCTCAAATCCTCAGCAAGGAACTTGAAGAAATTCACCACGTGGTCTGGATTACCGGTAAAGAGTTTTCTCAGCTCGGGATTCTGTGTAGCGATACCTACCGGGCAAGTGTTAAGGTGGCATTTTCTCATCATGATACAGCCTTCTACCACCAGTGCCGCGGTGGAGATGCCCCACTCTTCGGCTCCTAGCATGGCAGCAATCGCCAAGTCACGGCCGGTTCTTACCTGTCCGTCAGTTTGCAAGGTCACACGGCTTCGGAGGTTGTTGATCACCAAAGTCTGGTGGGCTTCTGCCAATCCAAGTTCCCATGGAAGACCCGCATGCCTGATTGAGCTTAGTGGCGAAGCACCAGTACCGCCGTCAGCCCCTGAGATCAGGATAACATCCGACTGGGCCTTGGCCACACCAGCTGCTACAGTACCTACGCCTGCTTGGGAAACAAGCTTCACGTTGATACGTGCTTTTCTGTTGGCATTTTTAAGGTCATAGATGAGCTGTGCCAAATCCTCAATGGAATAAATATCGTGGTGCGGTGGAGGCGAGATAAGACCTACACCCGGAGTGGAGTGTCTTACACGACCGATCCAGTCGTCCACTTTGTGGCCGGGAAGCTGTCCACCCTCACCAGGCTTGGCTCCTTGGGCCATTTTGATCTGTAGCTCTTCGGCGTTGGTCAGGTAGTTACTGGTCACTCCAAATCTACCTGAAGCCACCTGCTTGATCGCAGATCTTTCCCAATCACCATTTTCTTTTACTTCAAAGCGTATTTCATCCTCTCCACCTTCACCACTGTTGGACTTGCCGCCGATTCTGTTCATGGCGATGGCCAAGGTAGAGTGGGCTTCGTGGGAAATCGAACCAAACGACATCGCACCAGTGGCAAATCGCTTCATGATCATTTCTGCTGGTTCTACTTCCTCGATTGGGATAGAGATTCTTTTCTTAAACTCAAACAGTCCCCTGATTGTCAGGGCATCTTTGGTTTGGTTGTTTATTTTTTCAGCAAACTTCTTATATAGTCCGTAATCGTTGTTTGCAGTGGATTTCTGCAGCAAGTGGATGGTTTCCGGATTGAAAAGGTGCTTTTCGCCTCTCCTTTTCCATTGATAGATACCACCGGTCTCCAGCCTTGGCCCTTCATAGCCATAGGCAGCATTATGACGGGTAAGGACCTCCTCGGCCAATTCGTCAAAAGAAATCCCGCTGATACGGCTGATGGTTCCTTTAAAGCATCTTTCGATTACTTCTGGCCCTAAACCTACTGCTTCGAAGATCTGAGCACTTTGGTAAGATTGCAGCGTACTGATCCCCATTTTGGAGAGTACTTTTAGCAGGCCTTTACCAATAGCTGTTTGATAGTTTTCGAAGAGTTCTTGCTGTTCATAAACTTTGGAAAGCTGCTCGGTCTCATTGAGGTGTACCAATGTTTCCAATGCCAAGTAAGGGTTGATGGCACTCGCACCATATCCGATCACCGTGGCGAAGTGGTGGGTTTCTTTGATATCCCCTGCTTCGACTACCAGTCCGGCCTTGGTCCTCATTTTGGTATTCACCAAGTGGTGGTGGACAGCGCCAATGGCCAATAAGGAAGGTATGGGAGCAATGCCCTCATAGGTATTTCTATCAGAGATGATCAGGATGTTATAGTCATCGTTGATGGCATCTACGGCATCTTGGCAAAGCTTGTTCAGTGCTTCGAGCATTCTGCCCGGCTTGTGGTCGGCCACGAAGTGGGCATAGAGTGTCTTGGCACGGTAGCCTTTGCTCTCTAAGTGTTTGATTTTTTCCAAATCCTCATTCAGCAATACGGGCTGAGAAATGTGGATCTGACGTGTATGAAGCGAGCTTTCTTCCAGGATATTATAACTCTCTCCCAGTCTGGTAAAGAGTGACATTACCAGTCGTTCCCTTATCGGATCGATTGGCGGGTTACTTACCTGCGCAAATAGCTGCTTAAAGTAATTCGAAATATGTTGACTCTGCTTGGAAAGGACTGCAGGAGGAGTATCTGCTCCCATGGATCCCAGTGGCTCATAAGCGGTATCGCCCATTGGCGCAAGGATCGTGTTTACGTCCTCGGTAGTAAACCCAAATACAGACTGTCGCTGCTTGATATTTTGTGTATTGTAAGGCTGAGAAAGCTTTTTGGGTGTAGGCATAAGCCTCAGCTTTAATCGCTCTTTTCTTACCCAGGCATCATAAGGCTTGTTTTCACAAACTTCAGCTTTCACCTCTTCGTCAAACATCACTTTGCCTTTTTCGAGGTCGGCAAGGATCATTCTGCCCGGACTGATGCGTCCTTTTTCGGTTACGGTAGCTTCGCGAATTGGCAAAGCTCCTGCTTCGGAAGAAAGTATCAAGCGGTCATCACTTGTGGTGAAGTAACGCAATGGTCTCAGGCCGTTTCGGTCAAGAGTCGCACCCAGTGACTTGCCATCGGTAAAGAGCAAGGCAGCAGGGCCATCCCATGGCTCCATAAGGGCTGCGTGGAACTTATAGAAAGCTTTCTTGGCCTTGTTCATACCCTTATTGTCCTGCCAAGCCTCCGGTACCAGCATCATCATAACATGTGGCAATGACCGACCATTGAGGGTAAGCAATTCGACCATCGCATCCAAGTTAGCTGAATCCGAATAGGTGGAATTGGTCACTGGCATCAGCTTATCCAGTTCTTCATCTGTAAACAATGAAGATTTCATAAGGTACTCCTTAGAACGCATTTTGTTCAGGTTACCACGGATGGTATTGATCTCGCCATTGTGGGAAAGGTACCTGAATGGCTGTGCCAGTCTCCAGTTAGGGAAAGTATTGGTGGAGAACCTGGAGTGTACCAGTGCCAGGGCAGAGGTGATTTTGTTGTTTTGGAGATCCTTATAAAATGCCAATACCTGATCCGTTTTAAGTTGGCCCTTATAGATAAGGGTTCTTGAACTGAAACTGGCAAAATAAAAAGACCTGTTTACTCCTGGGATACTGGAATTGATGGCCTCGGAAGCGTAGTTTCTCAGGACATATAGCTTACGCTCCAGTGCAGCTCCTACGAGCCCTTCCTTGTGTTTTACAAATAGCTGCTCGATATTAGGCATTACCTCCAGTGCACCAGAACCCGGCACGGTTTCGTCCACAGGCACTGTTCTATAGCCGATAAGCTCAAAATCCATTTCCTCCAGGATTTTGTTGAGCAACGTTTTTGATTTTTTATGTAGCTGTTTGTTTTTGGGAAAAAATGTCATGCCTATGCCATAGCTTCCTTCTTCAGGCAGCTCAAAGCCAGCACGATGGGTTACTATCTTCAGAAAATCGTGGGGTACTTGAATCAAAATGCCTGCTCCATCACCGGTCTTAGGATCGCTGCCTCTTCCTCCTCTGTGCTCCATATTGCTCAGCATAAATAGCGCATCGCTGATCGTCTCATGGCTTTTCACGCCCTTCACATTGATCACGGCGCCAATCCCACAGGCGTCATGCTCAAACTGTGAACGGTATAATCCTTCATTCATAGTTAGTGTTATTTAATATAGGTTTGTAAATTCGATTGAATAAATTACAAAGAATTTTTCTTTTTTTAAAATCTCGGCAACAAAAGAACGAAAAAAATGCATTAATAACCAAGTTGCCCCTTGATTTTTACAATTATTAAAATGTAAATATGGAAGTGATACGTGTCCAGTATTTGTAATTTTATGCTAAAATTGTTGAAATAGGCTTTTTTTTACGCTCGTTTTATTGAAAAAAATGTAAAAACTTCGAAAAAAGGTTCATAAAATTGAAGTTTAAGATTTTTTGATAAAAATTGAATTTTTTTTAAAATTTCCGGTTCTGACACACTGCAAAGAAATTATTGCTAAAAATGTAAAAAAAACCTAATTGTATTGAATAACACCGGATTGACGGGGTAAAGATACAGGGGTTTAACTGTTTATACACTATTTAGAAAAATTCAAAATTAGCACAAAATCAAGGTTGTAAGCTATCTGTGATTTAATTAATCCTCATTATGGGCTGCCCCTTTGGCTTCTTGACGTTCTAAATGTACTTTCACCTTTTTGATCCTTCTGGCATCCACGGCCATGATGGTAAAGGTGAAGTGCTCGAACTGGATCTTCGTGCCTGTGTTGGGGAATTTGGTGTTCAGCTCCAGCAGCAGGCCTCCAAGTGATTCACTGTCTCCCTTTACCTCGTCAAATACCTGAGCATCCAGCTCCAGTTTTTTGCAAAAATCATTAAGCGACACTTTCCCTTCAAAGACATAAGTGCTGTCGTCAATTTGCTTATAAAACATATCGTCTTCATCGTCAAATTCATCGTTGATCTCGCCGATGATTTCTTCGATCAGGTCTTCCAGTGTCACGAGGCCAGAAGTGCCACCATACTCGTCCACGACGATGGCCATGTGCACCCGTTTGTTCTGGAAGTCCTTGAGCAGGGCATCCACTTTTTTGTTTTCAGGCACGAAGAACCCTTTGCGGGGCAAGGTCTGCCACTGAAAATCCTCGTCTTTTTCGATGTGGGTCAGGAGGTCTTTGATATAGAGAATACCTTCGATATTGTCAATGGTTTCGCGGTACACGGGGATACGGGAGTAGCCGCTTTTGTTGATCTTGTCCATGAGCTCGTGAAAGTCCATTTCTACATCCACTGCAGTGATGTCCATACGGGAGCACATTACCTGCTTGACAGATAAGGTCCCAAAGTTCACGATGCCTTTGAAAATATCCTTTTCGCCTTCAGTGGTGTTTTCAGAGGTGATTTCCAAGGCTTGGTGAAGCTCATTGACAGAGAGCGTATAGCCTTTGCGCTCGATCCTCCGTTCGATGACATTGCTGATGGTCATCAAAAACGACGAAAGCGGAGCCAATATGATGGAGAAGAAATTCAGCGTTTTGGCCATCAGTTTACTAAAGGTAACCCTGGCGTTGTTCGCGTACACCTTTGGTACGATCTCGCCAAAGAACACGATGGCAAAGGTGATCCCGATGGTCTGTATCAAGACTACTACTATTCCGGTGGCATTGGCCCCAAAGAGGGTAAGCGTAAAGAAAGTCGTCAAGGTCACAATGCCGATATTGATCATATTATTTAGGATCAATATGGTGCTGAGGAGCCGCTGGGGTGCTTCTATCAGGTGAATAACCAATGCTGACTTCTCGTCCGATTCTGTATTGAGTAAATTGAGATCGTCGTGTGAGAGTGAAAAATAAGCCACTTCTGATCCTGAGACCAAGGCAGACCCCATTAACAGAAAAAGAAAAATAAGGCTGTTGGTAATGATATAGCCGGCCGAAACCTGGTTGATTTCAGCCAGCAATAAAATACTCGGGTATGGATCGTCCATTAAATGATTCAAATGTTGATTGGCAAAAATAATGATTTATCCATTATAAATCTCATACTGACTGTATTAGAATGGTAGATCATCTTCTACGTCATCGGTATTGCCTCCTGATGATGGCATGGAGGCAGCAGGTTGCGCATTACTAGGGGCGGACTGGGGAGCTTGTCCAGTATTGCCGGAACTTCCCCCTTGAGCCCCTCCGTCCATGCTTCTGGAGCCCAGCATGGTGAAGCTCAGCACACGGATCCGGACTTTTTTACGGTTATTGCCCTGTTCGTCTTGCCAGGTATCCGATTTGATTTTTCCTTCTACGAAAATTTGGCTCCCTTTTTTGAGGTACTGCTCAGCCACTTTGGCTTGGCCATCCCACATTTCAAGGTCATGCCACTCGGTATTTTCTACTCGGTTTCCGTTTCTGTCTTTGTAGGCTTCTGTTGTCGCTAGTGCTACGTTGGCCACCACACTGCCACTTTCCAAATGTCTCACTTCTGGGTCTTTGCCCAAATTGCCAACTAATATTACTTTGTTTACACCGGCCATATTTTGCGTTAATATTCAGTATTTAAATTTATTTGATGTTGATTGCTCCAGGGGTTCTTTTAAATATTGACCAGAATCCATGGAGCGATCAGAGCGTTTAGTCTAAATTAAGGATTATTTTTTATCGTTCAAATAGCGCACGATCAGTTGTGGTTTGCCCAAGGCCTCCAGCTGGTCTGCATCACAGCATTGATAGCCCTTGGTGTCAGCCCATTTTTTTACTTCAGGGAGCTTTTCGGACGCTATTGTTAACGAGACAAAGTTTGAAAAAATTTTTTGATGGGACAGTATATGTTTATAGGTCTTTTCACTTTTATAATCGATGAGAGGCTTAAATGCCTGAAGCTCTTGAAACAAATCTGAATTTTCGGGATCGATCTTTTCAGGGTCGGCAAATTCCACCAGTGGAAAGTCCGTTAGTCCTTGCCAAATGTCCTTAGGGCCTCGTGTTTTTACGATTTTTTTATTGCCACAGTCAATATCATGGTACAAAAAGGCACGGGTAGTAACTTTCGTCTTTTTGATCTTCACGGGAAGGGTTTCCACTTGGTCATTGGCATAGGCGTAGCAGCTGTCCCGCAGCGGGCAATGCAGGCAATCTGCCCTCTTGGGTGTGCACTGGAGGGCGCCAAACTCCATAATGGCTTGATTGTATTCATCCGGCTGGCCGGAAGGGATTAGCTTATCGGCAAGTTCCTGGAATTGCTTTTTGCCTTTCGGACTGCTGATGTCCGAATCTATGCCAAAATAGCGGCTGAGTACCCTGAAGACGTTGCCGTCCAGCACGGCCACTTTTTCCTTAAAGGCAAAGGAGGCAATCGCAGCAGCGGTGTACTGGCCGACACCCTTTAGCTTTAGTAGTGCCTTATAATTGTCCGGAAAGTTCCCGTCAAATTCCTCACTCACTTGACGCGCACACTGATGCAGGTTCCTTGCTCGGCTATAGTACCCAAGTCCCTGCCAAAGCCTGAGGACCTCTTCTACTGGTGCTTTGGCCAGTTCTTGCACAGTGGGGTAGTGCCTAACAAATTCTTCAAAGTAAGGGAGTCCTTGAGCGACACGGGTTTGCTGTAAGATTATTTCTGATAACCAAATGATGTATGGATTTTGGGTGTTTCTCCAAGGCAGATCCCTTTTATTTTGGGGGTACCAATGCAGTAGCTTATGGGGAAAATGGCTGAAAGTCAAAACTTTTGGAATTTTAAGAATTAAGTTTTCGTTGAACAAAAGACGCTAATTTTCGTCAATTTGTTTTTATATTGAAAACCATCATTTAAATTTGCAATCCCAAAATTAGTTGGTTAATAGATTGTTAAGCAATTTAATCAAATTAAAATTTAAATACAGTGACTAAAGCAGAGGTAATTACCAAGATTTCGGACAAGACAGGAATTCAGAAGGACGATGTAACTCAAACCATTGAGGCATTCTTCAAAGTTGTAAAAGATTCCATGTCTGAGGGAGAGAATATTTATGTGAGGGGATTCGGTAGCTTCATCAACAAGAAGAGAGCTAAGAAGATCGCCAGAAACATCAGCAAAAACACTGCTATCGTAATCGATGAGCATTATGTGCCGGCTTTCAAGCCTTCCAAAGTGTTTATCGACAAAATCAAAAACAGTAAAAAGGTTAAAGAGGTAGCTTTTCAGGATTAATCCTGAGATGAACAAGACGGTATGAAAAAGACGCAAATCATCCTGGTCGTTGTGGTCATTGTCGTTGTGGGGGTATTATATTCCCTGCCACGTGTGGTGGTTGACAACGAAGAAAACAATGAAAACATCGGTCAGGAGGATGTTGCGGCATCTGATTCTGTGGTGCAGGCACACGATGTCCAGATTCCTGAAACGGAGCGTGGAACCGTTAGTGGTCTGATAGCCAATTTGGAAAACGCTGAAAGTAAAGAAAATTTTACTATCTTTGCAGATTCATTGGCTGCTTTTTACCAGAAAGCCGGTATGTATGACAGTGCTGCTTACTATTTGGGCAAAGGGGCTGATCAGTTTTCGGATATGGAATTAAAAGAAAAAGCAGGTAATGCATATTACGAAGCATACGGTTTCGCAATGGATCAGGAAAAAATGAGCATGCTGGCCGAAAAGACCAGAGCTTACCTGAACCAGGTCTTGGAAGCAAATCCTGACCGGCTTGACCTGAAGACCAAGGTGGCCATGACCTATGTGTCTTCTTCTAACCCCATGCAGGGGATCATGATGATCCGTGAGGTGCTAGAAGAGGATCCGGAAAATCAAGAAGCCTTGTACAATATGGGGATACTCTCCATGCAGTCAGGCCAATACAAGCGGGCGGTGGAACGTTTTGAGACCTTGGTGGGTTATTATCCTGAGAATGTTCAAGGGCAGTTTTACCTAGGAGTAAGCTACTTTGAATCGAAGCAAAAGAAAAAAGCAAAAAATCAGTTTCAGAAGGTGAAAGACATGACCGAAGATCCTATGATCCTCTCCAGTGTCGACAACTATCTGGGACAACTATAAAAAATTGTTAAACTTAAATCCATAAGATTATGCCTTGCGGTAAAAAAAGAAAAAGACATAAGATCTCTACGCACAAGCGTAAGAAAAGACTGAGAAAAAACAGACATAAGAAGAAGTAATACACTTCTTCTTTTTGAGTTTTTACACAAAAACGTTCATTAACATAAGAAAGGAGACACGATTTGAGTACGGAATTAGTAATTGATTCTGCTCAAAACGGTAGTCGCATAGCCCTTTTGAAAAATAAAGGACTGGTAGAGCTTCATTCCGATGAAGAGAACAACCAGTTTAAAGTGGGGGACATGTACCTGGGAACGGTCCGAAAGATCGTCAATGGCCTGAATGCAGGATTCATTGATGTCGGATACGAAAAGGATGCTTTTTTGCATTACCAGGACTTGGGGCCGAAGGTGAAGAGCCTGATCAAGTATATCAAACAGATCAGGAACAATCACACAGAGCAACCTACACTTAAAGGGTTTAAACTAGAACCTGAGATAGAAAAGCTGGGAAAGATTTCCCAAGTCCTTTCTAAAAATAATCAAATATTAGTTCAGGTTGTAAAGGAGCCGATCTCCACGAAAGGCCCACGACTATCCTGTGAGCTCTCCTTAGCCGGTCGTTATTTGGTACTGGTGCCTTTTTCTAATGCAGTAAACGTATCCAAGAAGATCCGAAAAGCTGAAGAACGAAGAAGGCTGGCCAGGCTCATCACTTCCATTAAGCCCGATAATTTCGGGGTGATCATCAGAACAGTAGCAGAGAGCCAGTCCGTCACAGAACTGGACAAAGACCTCAGAAATCTGGTGCAATCCTGGGATGATGGCATGAAAAAGCTGATGAAGGCCAAGAGTAAAGACAAGGTGATAGGAGAAATGAGCATGGCGAGCTCCATTGTGAGAGACTTGCTCAATGAATCATTCGATGCAATCACGGTAGAGGATGAATTAATCTATGATCAGATTCGATCTTATATTAGATCGATCGCCCCTGAAAAGGAAAAAATTGTTAAGCTTTACAACGGAAAAGCTAAGCTCTTTGAAAGTTTTGGAATAGAAAAGCAGATAAAGAGTCTCTTTGGACAGTCGGTGAGCCTACCCCACGGTGGCTATCTCATCATCGAGCACACCGAAGCGCTACACGTCATCGACGTGAACAGCGGAAACAAGTCCAATCAAGAAAGCGACCAGGAGACAACAGCATTAAAAACTAACCTGGTGGCTGTCAAAGAAATTGCCAGACAACTTCGCCTCCGAGATATGGGGGGGATTATCGTCATTGACTTCATCGACATGAAAAAGGCCGATAACAAAAGGGCCGTTTATGATGCGATGAAAACTGCAATGAAGGACGATAGGTCAAAAAATACAGTGCTGCCCCTTACCAAGTTTGGTCTAATGCAGATTACCAGGCAGCGTGTAAGACCCGAAGTAAACATTGTAACGAAAGAAACCTGTCCTTCATGTAATGGTACAGGAAAAATCCAGGCTTCCATCCTGGTGGCTGATAAACTGGAAAGAGACCTTGATTATACTGCAGTACACCAAAACTTACCAAGTATAAAAATAGGTTTGCACCCTTATCTTCATGCCTACTTTACCCAAGGCATGTTCTCGAAAAGGGTGAAATGGTTTTTTAAGTATTTCAAGTGGGTAAAACTGATCAAAGATTCTTCATTACCAGTGACGGAGTATAAATTCCTGGATGAAACAGGAGAAGAAATAGAACTTAATGTAAAAGACGGAGCCGAATAAGCTCCGTTTTTTTTTGGAATGTCGATTAACACGAAATATGTGGTCAAGCCATATTTCTGTGGGCGGGGTAAGGTTTTCATTCATTTGTTATGTCTTGGCGCCTTTGTGGCTAAAAAAGAGAATTATCGAAAATCTGCCCAATCTACGCGACTGGTCCTGCCATCTCAGATCTCCTGCGCTCCGTCCAAAATTACCTCGACACCAATTAGGGATTAGAAAGGTGTACCAGTCGAGAACAGAAGGTATTCGATGGATTGATCACTAATTTACAGGAAAAGAGGACACGATTATTTGATGCCTAAAGAAAAGTCAATGATTCCAGTGGAGTACACTGTTTTTAGCTCGTCATAAAAATTAACCTTTGTATTTCCCAGGTCATCATCATTACTATCTATTCCCCTTAATGTAATTTGCATTTTTTGAGGAACATCATTTACTCCCATTACATTATTGGAATAGATATATCTAAAATTATCGTTTCTACCGGCGTCCACTTCAAACCAATGATAAACTACCGTTTCTGAGTGGGCATTCAAATCCCAATGAAATAACGATTCACCCGAATCAACCCATTCAGTGGTGCACCCACCTAGGAAGCCGCAATCTTTGTATCTACTCCTGTCCTTTGACATGGGTAGCCATTTGTGAAAATAATCTATATTGGCGATTGAGTGGATGTTCCAGATAACAAAAAATCTTAATTCAGGTTTACCATCAAGCCATGGTACGGCGTTTATAAGCGCACGGTGCGTAGTAAACTTAAACGCTTCGAGAAGCTCTTTTTCAAAAAAGTGAGCGTATTGTCTTTCCTTAGTCTGGCCTTCTTGACTTCCTTCCGTATTTGGTTCAGTATTGGAATTACTGAGCTGTGTGATAAGAAAGTAGTTAAATTGATGATCACTAAAATACGGCGCAACATTACCATCATAAAAAGAAGTTTTTTCTCCAAGGACTATTTCTTTTGGGGTCTTAATAATGCGTTCATTTATATCGATGAGAATAACGGGCATCTCGGATGCCTCTTTATGATTGAACTCGATTAACTCTCCAGAAGGGGTAATGGCGGGAAGGAAAGGGGCTTTGTCCGGATCTGTTTTTTCCGGAATATAGAGCACTAATGGTTGGTATGTATCTGGATCCCAATTTTCGGCGGCACCGGGTATTCCACGAATAGCGATTTGTAACAAAGGATCAAATTCAAAGTGCTCGAATATTGGTTTTTTCTCGGCACTTGTTTCGGATAAAGCCTGTTTTAATGTACGACCACTAAGTGCTGATCCCCCAATAGCTTCGTCTTTTGCTTGGATATATAGAAAATTATAATCACCATCAAATTGCTCCATAACCTTTGCCTTGATAAATTTCCGAATGTCCGCATCAGACAGAATTGAAGATAGTGCACTGGCAAAAACGTACCTGGAATCCAATTCATCGAAAACATTCTGGACTTGGTCTGGGGTAGCGGGAGGTACTAAATCAGGTATGGTGCCGCAGGAAAACTGCAATTGAAATAAACAAAAGAATGAAAGTAAATGGATTTTAACGCTTGCTATCCTATCTTTAAATAAGGGTCTCATAATAATTAAATAATGATTCGAACAGGTTTAATATATGAAAAGTAATATTCAAAAAGTATAATTTTTAATTAAAAATAGCCTAAATAGTTTTATATTAATTATAATTATTAAATTATACTTCATATTGTTGAATAATACCATGAAAACATTGGGAGACTTCTGCAGTTGTTTTAAGGAGTGTTAAGAGTGAAAGTTGGAAGAATTAGGGTGCCGGAATCAATGCCGTTTAGTTACCGTATGTCCCCGATAGTCATGCTGGGCAGGCTATCCTGATCCCGACAGATCTGGAAAGGATCTTTTCAATCAGTATGTGTGAGAGAGATTCCTTCCCGATGTATCAGGACAGGCTATTCGTCGGAATGACAGCTTTGTCACTGTCTGCTCCTAGCTAAAACGGCATTAATGCCGGAATAAGCGTTATAAAAATCATATTAGCTGTTTTTTTCAGTGATTAGTTTTATGCCCTTTAGTGTAAGGTTTTTATCGACCTTATCAAAATCCCCTTCTAGATTGGTAAGAATTTTAGACAATCCTCCAGTGGCCATGACTTTAAAGTGTTGGGGAAGTTCCTTTCTGATGGCTTCCAGCATACCGCGAACCAGGCCGGTATAGCCATATAAAATACCTGCCTGGATGGAGTGAACAGTGTTTTTCCCAATGGCTGATGTTGGCAGTTCTAGTTGGACTTCTGGTAATTTTGAAGTATTTGTGAAAAGAGAATTGATTGCTGTCTTTAGGCCGGGGACGATGTTGACCCCTAGAATTTCGCCTTTACTGTCAATTATGGTAAAGGTCAGCGCAGTACCAAAATCAACGACAATACAGGCCGATCCGTAGTAGTCAAAGGCCGCTACGGCATTTGCCATCAGGTCAGTACCCATTTCTGCCGGTTTTTTGGTGGTAACTGTCATAGGCTTGTAGCTCCTTTCGGTGATGAAAAAGGCATCTTGATGGAGAAAGGTTCTTACTGCCTTTTTAAGGTTATCATTGATCTCTGGGACTACAGAGCTGATACCAACGGTGGAAATGTCCGATGGGGAAATGTGGGATTCCAAAAAGAATAGATTCATGTTTTTCTGCAGGTAGTTAAACTCCCTGGCCCGCTGTGTGTCAATACGGAGCACCGGGTCCCATTTTTGCTTTTTGGAATCATAGAAACCAAAAACGATATTAGAATTACCTGCATCAATGGACAAAAACATAACTATGATATTTAATAATGGTTTTTTAGAAAAGCAGATTCGGTTGTCAAACTAGTGGCACCAAGGCTTCTATCAGTCCTTATGTGCATTCCATCTAAATCTAGCATCTGAAATGCCCAAAAAGAAGTGCGAGGTTAGTTCTTTTTCCAAAATTTTCTAATTTCGAATATATGTATACGATCAGAGAAGGAAAAATAGAAGATTTGCCCAGGATCTTTGAGCTTATTGAAGAACTGGCATTGTATGAAAAAGCCCCTGAAGAGGTGACCAATACGGTGGCAATGATGGAAAAGGATGGTTTTGGTCCCAATCCGGTGTACGGCTTTTTTGTATTGGAGAAGGACAGTAGCCAAGAGATCATTGGTACGGCGATATACTATTATCGGTACAGTACCTGGAAAGGCAAACGGCTGTATTTGGAGGATTATATTGTGACGGAGAAAGAACGCGGAAAGGGTGCCGGCAAGTTGCTTTTTGAGAGGGTAATGAAAAAGTCCATTGAAGAGAACTGCACTGGTATGATGTGGCAAGTGCTGGACTGGAACGACCCTGCAATCAATTTTTACAACAAATATAACGCTGCAATAGAAGGCGGATGGTATAACTGCCACCTGCAGTCTACAGAAATTAGAGAGCGGCTAGGGCAGTAAATATAGAACCAAGAGGAAAGAAAAAGAAAGTATCGGGCCACGAGTATCTAGCCGGATCCCCCTTAGCCTCTCCTGCACTGATCAGGGGAGGCTATGAGGGGTTTGGCTAAAATAATACATTTTAGTGTTTAACTAGTTTACACCTGCTCAAGTAGTGATCTGAATATAACGTAACGATCCTGAAAGCGCAGTCTGAATTTTTCCTGCAGGTCCTTTGCGTGTTTTTCTTGGTATTCCTTTATTTTTTCCATCGAATCGGCGAAGAATTGTATAGAATAATTCACCCCACCATCTTCATTATCGTGCATCAATCGGAAAAACTTGTTTTCGACAAATAGGCCAGTGGCCATCACTGCCGGAATATGCTCGTCCTTCATCCATTTGATCCATTCTTTTTCTACTGATTGGTCGATGTTAACGGTAACGTTGTATAAAATCATTATTATTTTGTTTATCTTTATTAGTGATCTTGTTAAACAAAAGGTGTAGATTTGCTTTAATATGCCAATGCAAAAGTAGCCATTTCAGTTGATTTGATAAGTGGAAAAGGCATAAAAGGAACCTTGGCTTGGTTTTTATCATCACGCTAAATAAACAATTGGACTCCGAGGAAAGTTATTGAAACATGTTGGAAGCAGTATTGTATGTGGTTATTGGCTTTGTTTTTATGGAACTTGCCGGATGGGGCATCCATAAATACCTGATGCATGGAATCTTTTGGAATATCCATAAAACCCATCATCAGGCTACAAAAGGCCCGTTCGAAAGGAATGATGTGTTTTCTGCCTTGTTTGGTGGAATAGCGATTGCCTTGATGCTTTTGGGATACGATCAATTCGACTACCGGTTTTGGCTTGGGATAGGGATAAGCGCTTATGGAATGAGTTATTTTTTCTTTCATGATGTCATTATACACCGAAGAGTGAAATGGTTCAAAAGACCCGGAAGGGGTTTTTGGAGAGGTTTTGTAAGGGCGCACCAAGCTCATCACGCGGATAACAAGAGAAGAGGTTCAGAGGCCTACGGGTTGTTCTTTGTGCCATTTAAGTATTTCAAAGCAGGAGAGAAATGAGTAGCTATTCGATCAAAGATCTAGAGCACTTATCTGGTATCAAAGCCCATACATTGAGAATTTGGGAGCAGCGATACAATTTGGTGCAGCCTAAACGCACGAAAACGAATATCCGATACTATGACGATACAGATCTAAAGCTCATTCTAAATGTTGCGCTACTCAATAACAATGGCTTTAAGATTTCGAAAATTGTCAAAATGTCACCAGCAGACATTCGGAATAAGGTGATTTCACTCACTGAAGGGGCACTTGCATATGAAGATCAGATCCATGCATTGACCGTTTCCATGATTGAAATAGATGAAGAGAGTTTCGATAGGATATTGTCCATTAACCAGCGCAGCATTGGTTTTGATGAGACGATGCTTCGTGTGATATATCCTTTTTTGGCTAAGATAGGTTTGCTATGGCAGATAGGCAGTATCAGTCCTGCGCAGGAGCACTTTATAAGTAACCTTATTCGCCAAAAGCTAATCGTAGCCATTGACCAGTTTGTCTACCAGGGCAGTGGAAAGAAATTTTTGCTTTTTCTTCCGGAAGGAGAATTGCATGAAATAT
This sequence comes from Echinicola soli, assembly GCF_006575665.1. Classification (NCBI taxonomy): domain Bacteria; kingdom Pseudomonadati; phylum Bacteroidota; class Cytophagia; order Cytophagales; family Cyclobacteriaceae; genus Echinicola; species Echinicola soli. The sequence continues at coordinate 991,270 of NZ_CP041253.1, read as the reverse complement.
CCTTACTATTTGCTTCTTACTTGATCAAGCGCGAAGGACATCGGGTGATCTATTTGGGCCAAAGTACCCCTAAGGATGACTTGATCGAAGTGTATAATTATCATCAACCCGAATTTTTGATCACGGTCATCACCACTTCCCCTGATACCGAAGATTTACAGGCTTACTTGGATGAGTTGGGTGATATTTTTTGTGACAGCGAATTGATTGTTTCGGGGTATCAGATTTTGAGAACACCGGTCGAGCTGCCAGGGAATGTAAGATTATTGGAAAAGATTGAGGATATCAAAGGCTTTGTAGAATCGCTTGAAGCGAAAGAAAATGCTGTAAGTTAAGGGGGGGGGTTTAAATAAAGTAGGTTGTCTGAAAACTTTTCTATATTTTTAGTCCAAAAGGACCAGTAATGATCATTCGCTTATCAGTTTTTTATGTGACAGTTATGCTGCTCTCGCAGTTGTTTGCTTCATGTAGTTCCAAGCCCCGAAAAGATTCCAGAAAGCCCAATATTGTGCTGATCTTGGCCGATGACATGGGCTATGGCGACGTCGTAGCCTATAATCCTTCAGCAAAGGTCAAGACACCTTATATTGATAAATTGGCATCAGAAGGAATGGCATTTACAGATGCGCATTCTCCCTCTGCAGTCTGTACACCAACTAGGTACGGGATTTTGACGGGGCGGTACAGCTGGCGGACAGGACTGAAAAAGGGAGTACTTTGGCCATGGGATGGGCCATTGATCGAGGAAGAAAGAGAAACGCTTCCGAAAATGCTCAAAACTGCCGGTTATCGTACGGCAGCGATAGGGAAGTGGCATTTGGGATGGAACTGGCCTACACAGGATAATATGCCCGCTACAGAGAATAATGGAATGGAGGTAGATTATTCCAAATCCATCACTGGTGGTCCACTTGCTGCTGGATTTGATTATTATTTTGGAGACGATGTGCCTAACTTTCCTCCTTACACATTTATCAAAAACGAAAATGTGGAAGTGCTGCCAACAGTCCAGAAACCAAAAGGACTATTTGGTCATTCCGGGGCTATGGCTCCGGGTTGGACACTGGAAGGAGTGATGCCGGCCATTACCCAAAAGGCTGTCGATTACATAGAAGAGGCAGCTGATAAGGAACAGCCGTTTTTCTTATATTTTGCGCTGACCGCACCACATACACCTATTGCTCCGTCGGAGCAATTTAAGCGAACCAGCGAAGCCGGTGCTTATGGGGATTTTGTACAGGAAGTGGACTGGACGGTAGGGCAGGTGATGGAAGTACTGGAGCAGAAAGGTATTGCAGACAATACAATTGTGGTATTTACCAGTGATAATGGATCACCGGCAAGGAACGGAGAAAACTCTTCGGGCCCCATTGCATCGGTCATAGAAGATTACGGCGACAGGGCCAATGGTCCATGGAGAGGCCTTAAAGGGGATGCCTGGGAAGGAGGGCATCGCGTGCCCTTTATGGTAAAGTGGCCTGGTCATGTGGCCCCGGGAGAGTGGAATAATGGTCTGGTTTCCTCGTTGGACATTATGGCTACTGTCCTGGATATCCTGGGGATGGATTCCAAGCCGGATGTTTCTCCGGATGGTGTTAGCCTGCTGGAAGCCCTGAAGGACAATGATGCGCCGGTCAGAGAACATTTGGTACACCACTCCCACCAGGGCGTCTTTGCTATCCGGAAAGGAGCGTGGAAGCTTATCCTTTCACCAAAATCAGGAGGCTTTAGTGATGGAATATTCCCTGATGGCTATGGGATTGCTACCGATGGACAATTGTACAATTTGGACCGGGATCCTGGTGAGCAAGACAATCTCTATGGGAAGTATCCTGAAAAAGTAAGTGAGTTAGTAAAATTGCTACGTGAAATCGAAGGATAGAGATAATCCACCTAAAATGGGTGTTTTGTACTAGCTCTTAAATGGACAGTTTTTAAAATTGGGGATTGATAAGGGGAATGAACTTTGGACGAACCTGCGGGTTGATTATTAAAAAATAGGTGACCTTAGCGTGGATTTCTCCTTGGGCAGACATGTTCCGTTTCTTTTGTAATAAACTGGATAATAGTTTATTACGTGCTCATTGGCAATGTTTTTTAGTGTCTATGGCGTTTTAAGCTATGACAAAGGATATGATAGAAATTGCCGAAATCCAAGAATTGATAGTATAATTAGGTCGATTGTTCTAATTGTTTAAATTATGTATTGGTTTTTTATTTTTAAAATTGGCTTTATTTTAGAGGTGAAATAGTAAATCAACACCGCCTAACATGCAAACCAAATTAATAGATCTGAGCTCTTAACAACCCAAACCTTTAATGTTTGGGGTTTGAGTAATGAAATACTGGTTCTATATGGAATACAGTGGGTAAATTATCTACGGGACTGCCCCCTGCTTGTGCGGATAGATCAGGGAAATAGTTTTGTTCCTACGGCACAAAAACCCCTAGAGGCAACCTGATTTTACCAGGTTTAAATGCCTAGTGACATTGGTCAGGAATCCCTCTTCACTATTTTAGCCGACAGAAGTGTCAGCAGGAATGCCCCGTTAGGAGCATTAGTTTGGTAACAGAAATTGGATATAGCATCCTCACAGTGCCGTAGGTACTGTGAGGATGGGCACGGAAGACATATATGATTATCGACTGCGTCAGGAGCATGGGCAACCAATTCATCCCTCCACACGATTCTTCGATCTCCATAGCCCCTAGCGCTCAGTTTACCCAATTAATCATATAGAACCGAAATACTTTACTCCTAATGATTTAAAAAAACAACTATTTTAAATCATTGTTAAGAAATCCTTCGGGAAGAGGTTTCAATAAGCTTAACATAAACCAAAGGAGGTTCCACAGGTCTTGTTTGTGAATGGATATGCCTCTGGCAAGCTTATATTACGAAAAGACCGAATTCGCCAAACATAAATAAACGGTATAAAGTAAAAAAAACTACTTCTTTTAGAGTGAAAAGAATCACTAAAACAGTGAAAAGTGTTTTAAATTGGTGATTTAAAGCATTTTTAGTGATATTTAACCAGTATAATAATAAATGCACCGTGCGTTAGTTTTAAAATTATGGAAAAGAAGAAAAAAGTCTCTACAAAACAACGGATTATCAACGAGGCCATTCGTCTCTATAATGAACATGGAGCCCACAATATTACAAGCAGGCATATTGCTGCGGAATTAGGGATAAGCCATGGTAATCTCGATTACCATTATAAAAACCGTGAGGCCATTCTTGTAGCAATCTACAAGCAAATGAGGAAAGAAATGAGCGCTTCCTATGAAATTGGGACGGGATCTACTTCTTCGTTTGCCGATTTCCATATGCTTTTGCTTCATTTGGAAGCGTTTCAGTTTAAGTACAGGTTTTTTAATCAGGATGTTTTAGAAATCTCACGATCCTATCCAGAAGTAAGTCAGCTGCTGAAGGAAACCATAGGATTGAGAAACAAGCAAATGGCCGAGTTCTTTGAACGCTTTATGAAGGATGGCTTTGTAAAGGATGAAATAAAAACTTATGCTGAAAGGCTTAAAAGGACCATTCGTATTATAATCACATTTTGGTTGGCTCAGCGAGAGGTATTGGGGAATCAACAGGATAAACCTGAGGGGGAAATGGCTCATCATATTTGGGAACTTATTATTCCCTACATGACAGAAGAGGGGAAAACATCCTTTAAGTCCGTTGTTGAGCAATACGGCTATCAATATGAAGACCGAGCCCTGGGTAATGCAACAGTATAAATATTTTCAGTAAGAACCAATTTATAGGAATACCTCAATGCTGCCAGACGATGGCGTTAAAACAGCATGGAGCTTAAGCAGGGCTTCGGAAAATTAGAATACTCAGCCCTGCTGCCCTTCTTGGACGCCTTCCAAATGCTGTAACACTGCTTCAGTACCCCAATGGCATCCTCCCCCAAATACCGAGGTTTGTAATATGGTGGTTGCTTATTACCGGATTAAGTAACTTTTTTCATGGAAACGGCATTGACACAGTAGCGGAGTCCACTAGGTTCGGGGCCGTCTGGAAAAACGTGCCCCAAGTGTGCATCACAAGAATTACATGTGATTTCCACGCGAACCATTCCAAAGCCTACGTCCTTATGATAAGCCACTGCACTTTCTTCCACGGGCTGGGTGAAGGAGGGCCAGCCCGTGCCACTTTCGAATTTTTCCCCCGCATCGAAAAGTAATGTGTCACAACAGATGCAGGCATATTTTCCAGGTTCGAAAAGGCTACACATCTCTGAACTATGCGCTCTCTCGGTGCCTTTTAGACGGGTGATATTAAATTGCTCTGGAGTAAGGAGGCCTTTCCATTCCTCTTCACTTTTTTCTGTCCTTTTCTTGGGAGCCGGGCTACCGTTGTTTGCAAAATGAATGACGTTTGACCAGTTTAGCATGATCGGTGAAGTTTATTTCTCAAATCGAATTTATAATTGGTTTTGAAATTACGCTTAAATAATTCCTACTACACAACAAAACTTTTCCATGATTAGCTCCAAACCTGGTTAACATCTTTTCCTGCCACAAATTCACTAAGGTCTTTGTTAGGTATATTGGGATCACCTACGGGACTTGATATTATTAGCGATAGCTCATCAGTCCTCCATCGATCGTTTTTTCATCGGTTAGTAGCATTTTGTAATAGATGTCAATGATGATCGGCAGCTGTTCAAACCATAAAGGAGCATTCCTTTGCTGATTGTCCAAAAAATTCTCTGCTGAAAAATAGGGGTGGATATCTGAGGTTTTGTACCGTAACTTTAGGTAGTTCATAAAAGTCCCATCGTTTAACTTGGCCGTGGCCAAAGCATACATAAAGAGCCCATCTTTGTTAAATGTAAGTGAAGTTTTTTTGCGGAGTGTTACAGTGGAAGGTGATGAAATTGTTAAAGTAGTGTGGGCAATGATCCCAGACCTCAATCGATGACTGCTTAGGGAATAATCAGGAAAGTTGGAGGGCATAAGCTGCTTGACAGGATATTCGGGATAGTTATCCACTTCATGTTCATAGATATAAATGTCCTTTCGGAGACCTGAGCTTTCCATGGCTTGGAGCGCTTCAGTGATTCCCGGCATTTGTTTGATAGCAGTGATGGGGCGTTGACGAAAAATGTCCTCAAGAAAGTGCCTTGTCTTTTCCTCCTGGCTAGAGATATCAGCATAATTTACCTTCAAAAACCGCCCATACGAATCAATGAGCATGGAGAGAGCCTGCATTTTTTCAGCCCCCAGTTCGGAAGAAAACGTTTTCTTTTCCTGGTGACCAGAAGTGCAGCTAGCCAAAAGCAGTAGCAAGAAAAACCATATATGTCGAATGTTTTTCATGGCAAAAGAAGCATGAGGGGTTTGTAAGCTGTTAAACCCGGAATATGTATTAGCCTATCTATTGTGACCCGAAATTGCTTTAAAATCAGCCGCTACGCTTTAGTTTTAGGTTTTACCTGGCGGCCAGACAGGGTACACCGTAACGGTGCTACGCCCATACCTCCAAACCAACTGATGTTCTTGCAGTTTCAGCTCTTCCCGATATCCGTCAGCCTGTCCCGAAGGATTTCGGGAGGACAGGCCACAACGATTCCTAATGCATAAACCGGGCAATGTCGTTTAGTTAAGGATTATAAGTTATAAAATTGCTGGGTCTAGCGCTATACCTTTTTATTTTTGGAACCGACCTGTTGGGCCGCACTATTTCAAGCTGAAGCAATAGTTTGAAAGCGTAATCGGATATTTTCTGCCGTTTTCAGTCCGGGTTTCGAACTGGCCAAAACCTTTTGCCAGTTCTTTACTGTAAGGAAGCTGCAGAGTACTGCCGTCAATACCTATAAGCCGAAAACCTTTCCATCTACGGACATGGCTGGCTTTATTATAATAAAAAGAACATTGTTTTTCATTCAGCCAGGTAAACACCTTGGGGTTTAGTTTGGATCGCTGCTGACTGAAAGCTCCTTTGGAACAGCTGACCAATTTATCCGAAAAAAAATCATCCAGCTCTTGCTGAACACTGGATTTACCTAAACCTAACATAAAGTAGATAAGATCAGTAAACCCCAAACACCGCTGGCGAACAAATGCTTTGTTAGTCGTACGGAACCTGTCTCGTGTCAATCCATTTTCTATATTGTTTTTTAATAGTTTTAAAAAGTCCTCCGAAAAGGAAAAGGACTTTTTCGTTGTCAGATTTCTTTCAAAAAAACTACGCTCCCTTTTCTTACCCAAAAATTAAAAAAAATCCTTAACTAAACGACATTGATAAACCGGGTTAAAAATCAGCGTATTTGTATTTTAATATCATTGGCGTCCGAGTAAAGATTTTCCTTTCGAAGGAAATTCGTCAAAACCTACCCCTAAATCCCCTTAAGGGGGACTTTCTGATCAGCCCTTCAGCGGAAGGGGTAGTTTTAGGAAATCGAAAAAATCTTTTCTCTTTTCGTTTAAACCTACTTTTTCAGCGTATGTGAAATTTAGTCGGACGACAGTATTTTAATATACTTAATTTGCGCTTAAAAAACGATTCTGCTAATTGATAATTTCTGTTATAGTTTCCTTAAAACAGAGATCGATCATGGGGAGAGATATTTAGAAAGGTGGACTGTCCCCAAGGAATTTCAACAGTTTTTCGACTGCAATTGGTGCGGAAAAGCGACTTACTGCCAATTCCCTGGATCGTAATTTCATGCCTCTCAACAGCTCGGGATTCTTTTCTAATTTCTCCAGTTCAAGCAGTGTCTGTTGTGGTTTTTTGTGATCGAAGAACAGTCCAAGCCCATGAGCCATTACAAGTTCCAAAATCCACCCACGGTGGTTGATCAGGATGGCATTGCCCATCGCGATGGCGTCGAAGAATTTGTTGGGACTATTGGTTTCCAGTACTGGTAAATGGTCAAAGGAAACGAATGACACGTCAGCGTGGCTAAGCAGTTTTTTGACCTGCTCTTTATCCCCAAAAGGCAGAAACCGGAGGTTTTTTAGTCCCAAACGATATGATTTGGCTTTGATAGCATCCAGCTGCTTGCCTTTCCCCATGATTGCAAATTGCCAGGGTTTCTGTTTTATTTGCGATAGTGCCGCAAGTGATACCAATTCGTCCACAGCATTTACATCACCCACTGCCCCTGTGTAAGCGATAGTCAGGTGATCGGGGCTCCAGCCCATCTCATGCAGAAAGCCGTGATTTTTTTTTGCGGATGGGGAGAAGAAATCCACATCAGAAAAATTTGGAATCAAACTTACTTTTTGATTGGGGACTTTGTCGCAAATGTATGCACAGATCCCTTCAGATAGTCCAATGACCTTTATTGCTTGGTCATAGATATTTTTCTCCAGCCGGTAAAGTGCTTTCTTCAAAAACGAATTTCTGATCATTCCTACCTGGATGGGGGCTTCCGGCCATAGGTCCCGTACTTCAAAAACGTAGGGTAGTCGAAGGCTCCTTTTGGCCCATAATCCTATCAGTCCAGTGGTCAGTGGTGTAGAGGTGATATACAGCAGATCAGGACGCTGAAGCTGTTTTATCAGTTTTTTTGCATGCTGTACAAACTTATAGAATGCCCAGATGCGGTGGTAAAAACCAAAACAATTGTCATAAGGGACAGGAAGGTAATGGACGTTTATGCCATCGACCTCTTTCAGCTTATATCGCCCTTCATTGTGGGCGGTGATCATCTCCACGTCCATGCCGGCTTCTACCATCCCTTTGGCCAGGTGATATGAGCGAACTGCCCCGCCTTCTTCTGGGGTGACGAAGTATTGATGGATGTAGATGATTCTCATAGTTTATGATACTTACACCAGGCGGCGAGGATATACAGGTTCCAGATTTCCAGAAAATGGGCCTTCAGGTTTTTGCCTGGTTCGAGTGCCAAGGTAAGCATTTCTTCAGGAATAGTGCCCTGTTGCTCTTGGGCAAAGGTTTTGATCGTTTGAAAAACCAAAGACTGGAGCGTTTTGTCTTCTTCAAGCCATTCCCGCAAGGGTAAACCAAAGCCCATTTTTTTGCGGGAAGCGACCTTTGCTTGTCCCCCATCAACCAAGAGGGCCTTGATCCATTCTTTAGGCTTTAGGGAGAGGTGCTGTTCTTGGCTGAGTGATTTGCTCAGGCTGACCAATGCCCTGTCCAAATAAGGAGCCCTGCCCTCCACACCATGGGCCATCAGGGCATTGTCGTGGATTTTGAGTACGTCATTTACCAGATAATAGCTGCGGTCCCACTCCAGGGCAGCCATGTATGGCGTGAAACCTTTGGGATAGTAGCCAGAGAATGCGCTAATGTGATTTTCTGGAATAGTGTTTAGTGAACTGAAGTTTAAGAAAGTAGTGGCTTCATCTTCTTTTATTCCCTTTCCCAATTTCCGGGAATGCCTGCCTGAGAACGGAAGGTTGCCGATGGATTTGGCTACTTTTAGAGCAAGTGCTTTGTGCTGCAGATAGTGTTTAAATGCTTCGTGTCGGTTATACCCGCTGAACAGCTCGTCTGCACCAGCACCGCTGATGAGGATGCGGACATGCTGTTTGGCTTCTTTGGCAATCATCCAGCTGAGGAAACTCGCACTGTCACCCACTGGCTGGTCTAGCGATGCGATGTAATCGGGCAACTGCTGAAGTAAAAGTTCTGGGGTGATGAGAACTTCATGGTGGGCACAGCGGTATTTTTCGGAGACGTTACGTGCATAGACCGGATCAGGATATTTTTTCAGGTACTTCTGCTCAAAACCTATCGTAAACGTATGTAGTGGGATATCTGTTTCCTGTGCCCAGCATTGCAGAAGCAAACTACTGTCTGCACCACCGCTCAGTAAAATACCCACTGGTACATCCGCCTGAAAATGCTTCAATACTGCATCGGTTATAAGGGACCGGAAGCGGTTTTTGTCAGGGAGCTTTTGGCTCTGTGTGGGGATTTCAGTGCAGTGCTCACGCGTAATATTTCCCTCAAAATCCAGCTGAATTACTTTCCCGGGAAATACTTGCTGGATTTGCTGGAAGAAACTTTTGTCCGGAAAGCTGTGCCTGGAGTAAAAATAGGGCAACAATTGGGCTTTGTCCAGCCGCTTTGGGATAAGCCCGGAAGAAATGATGCTGCGTGCTTCCGATGAAAGGAGCCAACGGGTGTTTTGGTGAAAGTAATACAGTGGTTTTTTACCATGTGGGTCTCTGGCGATGATGACTTCTTTATTTTCTTTATGGATAAAAACCAATGCGTACATCCCCTGAAGGGATCTTATGCCTGAAGTCCCATGCATTTTTAGCCATCGAAGCAGGACTTCACTGTCGGAGCGGCTTTCGAAAACGACTCCCTTCTTCAAAAGTTCATTCCGGAGTTCGTCGGAATTGTAAATGGCCCCGTTCCACACGAGTGTAAATGCCCCGTCATCGATTTGCACAGGCTGGTTGGACCAATCACCCAGGTCAACGGTCTTCAGACGGTTTCCTGCCACGAATAACTGATCGTTGATCCTGCACCAGGCGGAATGATCTGGTCCACGGTGTGCGGTGGCCTGCATCATTTGCTGAATGGCGGTTTCCCCATCTTTGGAAAAGTTCATTGCCAGGTTGATCCCGCACATGGCTATTTTCTTTTGGGAAGTAACTCTTTCCCGGATTCTATTTTGGCTTGGTTTTTTTCAAAATACCGGCAAAAGTGCGTGATCTCACATTCGGTACACTTTGGACTTCTGGCCAGGCAGACATAGCGGCCGTGCAGGATCAGCCAGTGATGGGCCACATGGATGTGTTCTTTGGGGATATGCTTGATCAGCTGTTTTTCTACCTCAAGGGGTGTTTTAGCATTCTGAGGCACTAGTCCAAGGCGTTTGGAAACGCGGAAAACATGGGTGTCCACCGCCATATTGGGCTGGTTCCAGACCACTGATGTGATGACATTGGCCGTCTTTCTGCCCACCCCAGGGAGTTTGATCAGCTCTTTGACCGTATCTGGAATCTCACTGTTAAAATCCTCCACCAACATTTTGGCCATGCCCAGCAGGTGCTTGGTTTTGTTGTTGGGGTAAGAAACCGATTTGATATAAGGGAAAAGCTCGTCAAAATGCGATGCAGCCAAATGCTCAGGAGTCGGGAAGTCCCTGAAAATAGCTGGTGTGACCATATTGATGCGCTTATCGGTACATTGGGCACTTAAGATGACTGCTGTTAATAACTGAAACGGCGTTTCATACTGCAGTTCCGTCTCTGCAGTGGGCATGTGCGTGGAAAAATGGTCAATAAATGCTTCGTAACGCTCTTTCTTTAACATGTCTCTTTTCCTGGTCCAGCCCAAAGATAAGGGAAAACAAGGCGAATTGGAAAGTCCATCCTGATTTCGCTACGTTTTGAGCCGAAAATGTATTAGCAGATCTGTTGCCACCATAAAAATGGAAATAACCCTTAATTTCACATTGATATTTATCATCAGAATATGATTGGATGGTATAAAGAATCAATACGCATTCAAGCGGAAAAGTGCTACACTAAGCTGCTGACGGAGGGCTGTCGAGTGTGCTGTAGTGTGATGGTTTGGCGAAAAAATCTTTTGGATTCAACTGGATTATCAGGCTTTTTGTCGTTAATTAATAAGCTGAAAAGAATCGGTTCAATTTATTAGAGGATGGAAGAGGTGAACATTGCTCCGCTTATTTTCTGATTTGACCACGTATATTCAACATTATAACCCATAATAATCAATGCCTGACATGAGTCAACAAGAAAAGATGAAGGCCTATTGGAGGAGAAATATAAAAATTTTGCTTTCCCTTCTGGCTGTTTGGTTTACCGTTTCCTTTGGATGTGGTATTTTGCTCGTAGATGTATTAAATAAAGTTCAGCTAGGAGGTTTTAAGCTGGGCTTTTGGTTTGCGCAGCAAGGATCCATTTATGTTTTTGTGATCCTGGTTTTTGTGTATGTCCGACTGTTGAACAAGCTGGATCGGGAATTTGATGTGCACGAATAATTTTTACTGTTTTTTATAACCACAACCTTCTAAACAATGGATATTTTAACTTGGACTTATATACTTGTAGGGCTTTCTTTTGCCCTGTACATTGGCATTGCGATCTGGAGCCGGGCAGGTTCTACCAAAGAATTCTATGTGGCCGGTGGAGGGGTTTCTCCATTGGCAAATGGCATGGCAACAGGCGCAGACTGGATGTCTGCGGCTTCCTTTATTTCCATGGCCGGACTGATTTCCTTTATGGGCTATGACGGTTCCGTTTATCTGATGGGCTGGACAGGAGGTTACGTATTGCTGGCACTTCTGCTGGCTCCTTATCTGCGAAAATTTGGGAAATTCACCGTTCCTGATTTTGTTGGGGATCGCTATTATTCCAATAAAGCCCGCGTGGTGGCCGTTTTCTGTGCTATATTTATTTCGTTTACCTATGTGGCCGGGCAGATGCGCGGGGTCGGGATCGTCTTCTCCCGCTACCTGGAAGTGGACATTAATACCGGGGTGATCATCGGTATGTGCATCGTGTTCTTTTATGCCGTTTTGGGAGGGATGAAAGGGATTACCTACACCCAGGTGGCCCAGTATTGTGTGCTGATCTTTGCTTTTATGGTGCCCGCTATTTTTATCTCCATGCAATTGACCAGTAATCCTATTCCACAGCTTGGCCTGGGAGGGACAGTGGAGGATGGAACATATTTGCTGGATAAACTGGATGGGGTGTTAACAGATCTGGGCTTTAATGCATATACAAGTGGGAAAAAATCTATGGGGGACATGTTTGCGATCACCTTGGCCTTGATGGTGGGGACTGCAGGTTTGCCACATGTAATCGTTCGATTCTTTACGGTACCAAGGGTGAAAGACGCGCGACTTTCCGCAGGATATGCGTTGGGATTTATAGCCATTCTTTATACCACAGCACCGGCTGTTTCTGCATTTGGTATTTATAATGCCATAGAATCCGTTTCTGAAAAGCAAATTGACGATTTACCAGAGTGGGTGACCAATTGGCAGCAGACCCAGCTGATCAAGATCAATGACAAAAACCAGGATGGTGTGGTACAATATGTAGCGGATCCAGACAGGAATGAATTTACCATCGATAAGGATATCATGGTACTGGCCAATCCGGAGATCGCCCAACTGCCCAATTGGGTGGTTGGACTTGTGGCAGCCGGAGGGATGGCCGCGGCACTTTCCACGGCGGCCGGCTTATTATTGGTCATTTCGACCTCTGTCTCCAGGGATCTGGTCAAAAACTTTAATCCTGGGATTTCTGATAAACAGGAATTGTTGATAGCCCGATTGGCAGCAGCAGTGGCAGTAGTGGTAGCGGGGTATTTCGGTGTTAACCCTCCGGGATTTGTGGCCGAAGTGGTGGCTTTTGCTTTTGGATTGGCCGCGGCATCTTTCTTTCCGGTGATCATCATGGGGATCTTCTCCAAGCGTATGAACAAAGAAGGAGCCATTGCCGGCATGCTGGTGGGGTTGGTATTTACGCTTTCTTATATCATCTACTTCAAGTTTGGGACTGACCTGTTTGGTATTCCTGCCGAAAGTCTCGCGCCAGAGCATTGGTGGTTTGGCATTTCTCCAGAAGGCATCGGCTCTATTGGGATGGCGCTGAACTTTCTGGTGAGCTTTGTAGTGTCCAGGGTAACACCGGCTCCACCTGAAACGGTACAGGAGATGGTAGAAGATATTCGAATCCCGAGAGGAGCGGGACAAGCGCAGGGGCATTAGGATATTAGATATGAGTAGTGAGATGTTCCTTCCCGCTGCGGCGGGGAAGTTAGGTGGGGTAGATCGGAGAAAAGAGTAAAGTAAAAATGCAGATAGCAAAAACATAAGGTTGAGTCGGGAGGCTCAGTCTTTGAGCTCCCGCGTCAGAGACGGTGGGACAACACTAAGAGGCGGTTGTACCGGTTTTCTGCCGATACTAAGAAACATTGAGTCCCTGCCTGGGCATAGCCCCCGTCATAACCAATAATGGGCAAAAGCTTGGAAAGGTTTGAAAGGAATCGGTCAAAACTTTCATCTAGGGAAAGACCAATTATTATAATGTTTGACAATAAAAACCAATGATTAATCCGGTCAACACCAATCAGGGATAGCACGCCAAAATCCTGAAAGGCTGAAGAAGAAAAAGTAATTTACTTCAAAAACCCTCCTGCTTTCTCCTAGAAAAAAACAATTAATTGCTTAGATTTAGGAATGATTAAATATTGAAAATCGATTGGTTCTTTTTGGAAATTTTCCTTTAATAAAAACCAGTTGAGTAAAATATTTCGTTTGTGCAGTCGTGTTCGACAAGGCAAAATTGAATTAATAATAAAACCTAAAATCATTATTTGACGATGAGTGATAGAATTCATACCCTTAGTGGTTATTTCCATGAGTATCAAAAAAGTGTCACGGAACCGGAAAGTTTTTGGGCCAGAATAGCGGATTCCTTTCACTGGAAAAAGCGATGGGATAAAGTGTTGGACTGGAACTTTGAAGGTCCCGATGTGAAGTGGTTTGTGAATGGAAAAGTAAATATCACTGAAAATATTCTTGAGCGACACCTTTTTGTAATGGGCGATCGTCCAGCCATCATTTGGGAACCCAACGACCCGAATGAGGAAGGTAGGACGCTTACTTACCGTCAGCTTTACCATGAAGTCTGCAAGTTTTCCAATGCCTTAAAATCCAAAGGAATCGGCAAAGGGGATAAAGTAATCATCTATATGCCGATGGTCCCTGAAGCAGCCATTGCGATGCTGGCCTGTGCGCGGATCGGAGCAGTCCATTCGGTGGTTTTTGCGGGTTTTTCCAGCAATGCTCTTTCCGATAGGATCAATGACTGCGAGGCAAAGGCAGTGCTTACCTCAGACGGAAACTTCCGCGGTACTAAAAAAATAGCGGTAAAGGCCGTGGTGGATGAGGCGCTCGAAAGAACCTCTACCGTGGAAACGGTGATGGTCTATCAAAGAACAAAACAGGATATCAATATGGTCGAAGGCCGCGATATCTGGTGGCATGATGCCATCAAAGAACAGCCAGATACCAACGAGGCGGAAGTGATGGACAGTGAGGATATGCTCTTCATCCTGTACACCTCAGGATCCACTGGAAAGCCCAAAGGCGTGGTACATACCACGGGTGGATACATGGTATATTCAAAGTACACGTTTGAAAATGTATTCCAATACTCGCCAGGGGATGTGTACTGGTGTACTGCGGATATCGGATGGATTACCGGCCACTCCTATATCGTGTACGGTCCGCTTTTGGCCGGTGCTACTTCCATCATGTTTGAAGGTGTACCCACCTATCCGGATGCCGGAAGGTTTTGGGCCATTGTGGATAAATATAAAGTCAATCAGTTTTATACGGCACCAACCGCTATTCGGGCATTGGAAGCACACGGTACCAAACCTATCGAACCTTACAAACTGGATTCGCTCAAAGTACTGGGATCAGTAGGTGAACCCATTAACGAGGAAGCTTGGCACTGGTACCATACACACATTGGTAAAAACCGCTGCCCGATCGTGGATACCTGGTGGCAGACCGAAACCGGCGGGATCATGGTTTCACCATTGGCGGGCGTAACCCCCACCAAGCCGGCCTATGCCACCCTGCCTCTGCCGGGCGTGCAGCTGGAAATTGTGGATCCGGAAGGAAAGGTGCTGAAAGGCAATTCTGTGGAGGGCAACCTTTGTATAAAATTCCCCTGGCCGGGCATGATCCGGACAACTTACGGTGACCATGAGCGTTGCAAGCAAACGTATTTCTCGGCCTATCCGGGGATGTATTTTACAGGTGATGGCGTGAAGAGAGACCACGATGGCTATTACCGAATCCTGGGCCGTGTGGATGACGTGATCAATGTCTCCGGCCACCGCATGGGAACGGCCGAAGTAGAAAATGCTATCAACGAGCACCCTAAAGTGATCGAATCTGCCGTGGTGGGTTATCCCCATGAGGTCAAAGGACAGGGAATCTATGCCTACGTGATCTGTGATATGAAAAACAGAACAGAAGAAAACCTTAAAGGAGAGATCAAGGATACCATCAGTAAGATCATTGGGCCTATCGCCAAGCCGGACAAGATCCAGATCGTATCGGGTTTACCAAAGACCCGTTCCGGTAAGATCATGCGAAGAATCCTGAGAAAAGTGGCGGAAGGAAGCTTTGATAATATGGGAGATACTTCCACCCTGCTGGATCCTTCTGTGGTCGAAGACATTATTAAGGGAAGGGTGGAATAGGTTTGCTTTGTTTGTAATGATAAATAGAAGCTGCTCCGCTTTGGGGCGGCTTTTTTTGTTTATCTTTCCTTGTGCACTGTCGACGGGCCACTGTCCACCGTCTATCCCCGTTGTCCTGCCAGCACTGTCCCTCAAGAATATCTGCCTCATCCTTCTTATCAGCGTCATCTGCGTTCCATCTCTTTTCCTTTCGCCTCTTTTTGAGTAGATTGCTTCCCTATTAGGGCTTAACACCGTTGAATCAAGTCCCTTTTCCAAATAGCCATGTCAAATGTCATTGTCAATCGGGTAAAGGAGTTTCTCCATAGGTATCCGCCATTCAGTTTTCTGTCAGATACATTGCTGGAAAGTGTCGCCAGGGAGGTAGAACTGATGTATTTCACCAAAGGGGAATATATTTTCAGAAAAGGAAATCCGGCCAGCCCCCATTTTTTTGTGCTCAAAGAAGGATCTGTTTATCTGACGGAAGAAGACTCCGGAAAGATGGTGGTGAAGGATTATTGTGATGAAGGGGAAGTCTTTGGTGTGTTGGCCCTTTTGGGGCAACGCCCTTATGTGCTCAATGGCTATGTGGCAGAAGACAGTTTGCTCTATGCAGTTCCGGTAGATGTTTTTGACACCGTGCTTAAGGAAAACAGCGAAGTCAGTCTGTACTTTGCGGCGGGATTTGCCGCAGGGCAAGTAGTGGTCAGAACGGATCTTTCCCAGTCCCAAAAAGCCAGAAAGCTACTCCGGGATGCCAGTTCCGACCATGGCCTTTCCCTGTTTATGGAAAAGCGCAAATTGAACTTCCCTACCGAAGTGTTGAGTTGCAAACAAGGTACCCGGGTTGGAGAGGCTGCAAAAAAGATGCAGCTAAAGGATGTTGGCTCCATTGTGGTGGTGAATCAGCAGGATTTTCCCGTAGGCATCATTACAGATAAGGATATTAGAAACCGATTGGTAGCATCTGGTCTGGCTTATGATGTGGAGGTGGATCAAATCATGACCAGGCCGGTATTGACCATGCATCACGAAAGTGACTTTCCCGGCATTTACCTGACCATGATCAAGAACCGCTTGCATCACTTGGTGCTCACCGAGGACGGTACGGACAAAAGTAAAATGACGGGGATCATCTCCGATCACGATGTGTTTTTGTCCCATGGCAACAGCCCCGCGGTGTTGATTCACGGACTTATGAATACCTGGGACGTGCAGGAAATGAAAGGTATCCGTGACCGGGCGGAATCGTTATTAGGCTATTTTCTGGAAAATGAAGTGGCCATAGATTTTGTCGCAAGCATCTTGTCAGAAATCAATGATGTGATCATCAGAAGGGCGGTATTTTTGGCCAGGAAAAAACTGGATAAAGATTACCAGGAGGAAAGTAAAGTGCCATTTTGTTTCCTGTCGCTGGGAAGTGAAGGAAGGCAGGAACAGTTATTACGCACTGACCTGGACAATGCCCTGGTTTTTAAGGATGTCGAAGAGGATAAGTTGCCGCGTACCAAAGCCTATTTTGAGGCCCTGTCCCAAGACGTGATTCAGACGTTGATTGCCTGTGGCTTCCACCCCTGTCCAAATGAAGTGATGGCAAATAACCCTAAATGGTGCCAACCACTTGCTGTCTGGAAGGAATATTTCAGCCATTGGGTGAACCTTCCCGAGGAAGAATCATTAATGAAGGCGACGATTTTCTTTGATTTTAGGGCCGTTTATGGTGCCAAGTCCTTAGCCGAAGATATGACGCATCATATTTACCAAGTCATCGAGGAGCGGAAAACTTTTTTGGGTTTTCTGGCAAAAAATGCATTGCTCAATCCCCCACCATTGGGCTTTTTCAAGAATTTTATCGTGGAAAAATCCGGGGAACACCAGGATCAGTTTGACATCAAACTCCGGGCGATGATGCCATTGGCAGACGCTGCACGCTTACTTATCCTGAGCCATAAAGTACTGGGAATCAATAATACCTTCGATCGTTTTGAGAAGCTCGCTTTGCTGGAACCAAAGAATGCGGCACTTTATGAAGAAGCAGCCAGTGCGTATGAGATATTTTTGAGGCTAAGGGCATTGGAGGGGATTGCCAGTGGTACATCCGGTCGGTACATCACTCCACGGTCACTGGGCAAGCTACAGCGGCAATTGCTCAAAAATGCTTTTGCACCCATCCATCAAATACAGGAAGTGCTTACAATCCGATTTCAAACCGATTATATTCCAAAATGAGCTGGTGGAAAATTTTCAAAAAGCGGCCGATGAAGTCCGCTATGGTGAAGCATTATGAGGAAAATTTCACGAAGCCAATTTCGAAGAAATTACCTATTAGTGAATTGACTTTTGTGGTGGTGGATACGGAAACTAGCGGCTTGGATCCAAAAAAAGATCATATCTTGGCTTTTGGTGGGATAAAAATCACGAATAACCGAATCCTGGTACAGAGCTCACGGGAGCAATTTGTGCAATCGAAGAGAAAGAATGCATCCAGCATCAAAATCCATGAAATCTTACAGCCGCAGAATGCGGTTTCTCCAAGGGAGTTTGTAAGGGGATTTTTGCCTTATCTGGGGAGCGATATCCTAGTGGCACATCATGCCGGATTTGATCTTGCGATGCTAGAAAAAATATGCGAGCCCCTTGGGCTTAGAAAGCTTCAAAATCCAGTAGTGGACACAGGCGATCTGGCAATGAGGCTGGAACATGGCATTCATTATGACCCTTCCCGGATCAACCTGCGCGATTATAGCCTGGATAAATTGTGTGAACGATACAAAGTCCCCGTGCATGACCGCCACACCGCAGCAGGAGATGCTTTCCTGACCGCCCAACTGCTCATCAAGTTGCTTAAGGAAGCTGAAAAGAAAGGAGTAGTTACGTATGGTGATTTGATGCGGTGGTAATAGTTGATGAATTTTGAATGCGGGTGTAAACTTCTTATATTTTTAGATGCCCAAGATTTTCGAATATTTAGGTATTGTCTTATACTTCTATTCAAATGAGCACGAACCAGTCTATGACCACGCTGCAAAATCGGGAAAGGAAACTAAAGTCTCATTTATAATGAGAGAAGGTGTAATAGATGAGATTATTATTTCAAATGTACAAGGAAGGAGTTCCCTTAAAGGCCAAGATTTACAAAATTTAAAAAAATTTTGTAGTAAAATATGGCAATGAGATTGTAACAAATTGGGTCGATTATTTCGTTTATCAAAGAAAAGTAAGTTTTGAAAAAATCACCACGAAACTAAAATGAAAGTTCGGGAAGAGTTTGTAGCATATAGGGCAACTTTTATAGGCATAGAAGCGGCAGAATATGTTGGACAATTTCGCATTAGGATATTTTTCAAGGACAAAACAGAAAAGACAGTTGATTTTAGGCCTTTTCTAAGCCATTATACGCATCCGGAAATCCAAAAGTACTTAGATGAAGATCAATTTAGAGATTTTAAGGTTAAGGATGATAACCTTCAATGGGGGGACTATGAAATGATTTTTCCAATTTCGGATTTGTATAAGGGTAAAATAGCATTTTAGCTCTTACTTCAACTTCACCTCCATTTCACCTTTGGAACGTAAATAAAGACGGATGTCTTTTTCGGTGGTGTAAATGCCTTCAACGTCCAAGGCAGGTCTTTTTACCCTAAAAGAAGCATAGTCAGTTTCGATGTATCCTTGTTGTTGGAGCTCTAGCCTGGCCGCTTGAATATACTCTCCAATCGGATAAATGGCATACTTTTTTATTTCTTCCAAAACCGCCCCTTGCTTCATCCAGCTGGCACTGTTTGCTAAGATATTCTTGGTGTTCAGGTCAAAATCAATGTCCTCAAAAATGATGGCCTCGCGCAAAGGATCATAGGTAGGTTTTCCTACCAAGTATATATTGCCGTTTATATCTTTCTTGTCATTTCGCGTGACTGTAAAGTCCACCTTTACCAAGGCTTTGTCCCCAAAACTTTGTGTTTCAAAGGCCTTGGGCGTTAAGACCGTTTTGCTGTCCATCCTAAATTGCTGTTGGGAAAGCATCTCGTTAAGGTACTTGTCCAGGTCCTGGTAAGGAATCGACAGCGGAAGCATGATGTCAATATAGTTTCGGCTGTCTTCATTAAAATAAAGATTGGGAAGTGGGCTGGGGGAAATGTCCGGGGCACTTCCGATTTGGGTAAACACTTCTCCCTCGATGCCAATGGTAAGCTTGAGTTTTTGGTCCGCAGTGAACTGCTCTCGGACTTTGATCTTGTGAGGAACCGTGTAAATGTAAGCATCGATGCCGTCTTGCTCAAATTTTACCGGCTTGCCATAGGCTTGCCATGTTTCTTCCATCATGCTTTTGAAGCTGATACGGCTGAGGTTTTCACCTGTGAGTTGCTCGTCGAGCATTTTTTCTACATGCTCTTTTAGCATTGGACCAAAGTCAATCTCATAGCCCAGCAAATTGTATTTCAGTGATCTCCCCCAGCTTTCGATGTTCACATTGGAGATGCCTATGTCCCAATTTCGCCCGATGACAGGCTCAAAGCTCACCTGTGGCGCAAGATCTTCGTCAAAGGGCACTGCTGTAGAAATGCTCTGGCCGAAAATCTTTTTTTGGATATTGATTTGCCCTTTTAGCTGTAGGGGGAGGTTGATTTCCAGTTTGTTTTGGCCGAGGGAGGAAAGTGAAATATCACCAGTCCTATTAACGTCCAGGTCAGCTAAAATGCCATTGCCCATGTTTAACCCTTTTTCAGTATAAAGTAATTCGCTGAGCTCGCGGTTCAGGTTGCGCTCGATATAGTCCAGGGGGATTTCCAAAGGAACATTGACACGGGACATAGCCTCAGGCAATGCTGTTGGTTCTCCTGAAAACTTTGGCTTTTCAGGATTGATGCTTTTACAGGAAATGATCAGCAGAATAATACTGATGATGAGGAGATTACTTTTCATAATGAACTTTTCGGGCTTACAAGAATAACGAATCATGATGAAAATCAAGATGCCAAGGCCGAAGAATTACAAAAATCGTGTGTTAAATTTTATTAATGCTCAAACTTCAAAGCCCTTCGACTGTATGGATCAGTATATTCAAACGGCTTTTTGAAACAAAGGGGCCGCTAAGCCCTCAAGTCTTTAGGGAAAATAAGGGCCAAGTACACGGCAAATCCCTATCAATCCCCTTTGTGCCTTCGAGCCTTTGTGGCAAAAAATATAGGAGGCACCAAGTCCCCAAGCCCCAAGTTTTTTGGGAAAATAAGGGCCAAGTACACGGCAAATCCCCATCAATCCCCTTTGTGCCTTCGAGCCTTTGTGGCAAAAAATATAGGAGCCACCAAGTCCCCAATCCCTCAAGTCTTTTAGGAAAATAAGGGTCAAGTACACGGCAAATCCCCATCAATCCCCTGTTGTTCCGACAGCTGTGCTGCGGAACCACGAACATTGAGTTTTTAACTCAACACCACGTACCACATTATTCTTAGGATTATGATTGATATTAATTACATGGAACAAAGGACTTAATAGGTGTGAATTTGTCCTCCATGTTCCTGAAAGAGTTGATAACCATATATGCTTTCCTTCCCCGTGGTCAGTACCTACGGCACTGTTAGGATCCAATTTCCCCTTTCTGTTACCAAGCTAATGCTCCTAGCGGAGCATCCCTGCTGACACTTCCGTCTGCGATAATAGTGAGTTGGGTGTCCTGGCCAATACCACTAGCCATTAAAGCTTGCTAGAATCAAGTTTTGCCTCCACGGGCGCCCTTTTGTGCCTTCGAGCCGTTGTGGCGAAAAATATAGGAGCCACCAAGTCCCCAAGCCCTCAAGTCTTTTGGGAAATAAGGGCCAAGTACAGGGCAAATCCCTATCAATCCCCTTTGTGCCTTCGAGCCTTTGTGGCGAAAAATATAGGAGCCACCAAGTCCCCAAGCCCTCAAGTCTTTAGGGAAAATAAGGGCCAAGTACACGGCAAATCCCTATCAATCCTCTTTGTGTCTTCGATCCTTTGTGGTAAAAAACATAGGAGCCACCAAGTCCCCAAGCCCCAAGTTTTTTGGGAAAATAAGGGTCAAGTACACGGCAAATCCCTATCAATCCCCTTTGTGTCTTCGAGCCTTTGTGGCAAAAAACATAGGAGCCACCAAGTCCCCAAGCCCCAAGTTTTTTGGGAAAATAAGGGCCAAGTACACGGCAAATCCCTATCAATCCTCTTTGTGCCTTCGAGCCTTTGTGGCAAAAAATATAGGAGTATTTAGATCCAAAACAATAAAAAAATGGCCTTGGAATTGTCTCCAAGGCCGAAATGGTAACGTTTCTTATAAAGCCATCAGTGTTTTCCTGCTTTAAGCTTTTTGGTGGCATCTTCACCACCATTCAGCAAATACAATAGCGGTACTGGCCGATCAACTTTCTCGATAAATGCCGGTCGCTTCTGCCATGGAGCAACAGAAAGCACATTACAGAAGTCCATCCAGAATTGCAGTCTTGCCGGTTCCAAGTCCCAGGTCATGTGGAAGTGATTGGCTGGAGCATATTGCTTGTATTCGGTCATGGAAGCGTATTTGGGCACAACGAAAGTATGTGGCCAAGTTGGGTTGGCACCATCACAGATTTTTTTGGCCAAGTTATCTGGAAGTGCTACTGTTTCTGCTTCGTCCCAGATCATTGAGAACATTCCCGACAGTGAGCTGTAGGCCAATCTGGCGGCAAGCCCTTTGATATTGCCCGGTGAAATAAAGTGCACCGAATTGCCCAGGTAATAAAAGTAATCCACAGCCTTGGGGAAGGTGATTTTTTTCATGATCTCCTTTTCTTCGGTGCCGGGCATGGCCGCCCAATTAAAAGAAGCCGAACCTGAGTTTACACCATCCACAAAGCCTTTCTGGAGCCAAGGCTCGCCGCCGTTTGGCTGGTAGCTGTTTTGTGCAGCCAGTTCAGTGATGTCTTCCTTGTCCCAGGCCTTTCTAAAGTCCATAAAGAGTGGAGGATGACCGCCTGACAGCCATGTCATAAACAGCTGTGTCAACAAGGCCTGTACATCAGCTTCTGTCGCAAAGGGCAGCACGGCTTTTGGTCCGTTGTGGTCAAAGGTACTATTGAAAAGGGACTCCATAATGTCTGCTACTGGAAGCTGGATGCCACGATCATCAGAGCCCCATTCCAGCTGGCTCATAAAGCCACCACCCACCGCATCTATTTCCTGCATCAGGTCTCTGACGATCAGGTATAGTGCCAGGCTTTGGTCAAGTAGCTCGCTGTCTTTTTCCCCATCAGGAAGTTCGATGCGGTCGCCAGCGTGTTCTTCCAGCCACGTTCTTAGCTTTTTGAGCTCTTCTTTGTCATAAGATTCTTTTTTGAGCATATCCGCCAAGAGCTTCATGTCCAGTCTGGTCACTTCTATGCCAAACTGGTTTCTGGTTTCCAATACATGGGGAAGTGCCGTCTCCATGCCCATGGAATCATGCCCAAAGACCACCACACGCTTTCCTTTGAGGCCTTGGAAGGTCACGGCAGCATAGCACCAGTCCACCAGGGCTTTGAGCGTAGGAGCGCTCATTTGTGGGTTTTGTCCTTCATCAGGCCACTTGCCTACGTTGATGTGTGTTAATTTTCCGTACTGGGCTATAGCCCCTGAGGTGGCATGGGTATAGACCACTCCAGGCCGTGTGGCGCTATTACCAGTGGTAAAATTGATAGGGATATCCTTTGGAAAATGGGAAAGAAGCGAAATGGTCGTCAGCTGCGGGAATGACCAGGTGTCCGGCACACATACGAGCACACTGACACCGGCTTCTTTAAATTGGCTGGCCACTTGGTCTGCTTGGCCTTCAGCATCGATGAGCACATCTGAATAGACGACCTCCGCGGCAGTTCCATCCGGCAGTTTGATCTTTCCGGCAAGGGACTCTGCGGTGTGCTTGATGATGTTGGTGCTACGTTCCCTGCTGGCCGCATCTATGCGTGGGTCACAAGGTGCAAACACGCCAATGACCGGTTTTCCGGTAGCGGGTTTGACGGATCTGGATAATAAGGTTGCTTTCATGTTTTATGATTTTCTTTCAAAGGCCGCATGGAACCTCGCAGGATTTGTAATCTTTCCTCTGTGGGAGGTTAAGCATCATGCTCGATTTTCTTTATGGTTGTAATTTCTTTCTGTTAAACACTTTTGATAGGAGAAATCCTGTTAAAAAGATGACTAAGGTTCCGATCACTATGGTCAGGTTGGCGTGCATGGGGTTTCGGAAAGACAGCCAAGGGCCTTCGGTGATGAAGATGGGCGTGAGGCTCATCCAGGCAATGACCAGGATACCGATTACCACGCCAATGGCGGCTTCGGTTTGTTGGACATTTTTGGAGAAGTAGCCCAAGAGAAACAAGCCCAATACCCCTCCGCTAAATACAGAACTCAATGCCCACCAAGCATCCAGTGCACTTTTTACCTCTGTCATGGCCAAGGATACGACAATACTAAGTGATCCCATGATCACTGCTGCTATGGTCAGTATCCTGAAATTGTCCTTGCCAGTAGGATTTCGATTCATGTATTTTTTGTAGTGGTCTGTTAAAATGACCGTAGCGGAGCTGTTTAAGCTGGTCGAGATGGTACTCATTCCGGCAGCAAAGATAGAGGCGATCAGTAGGCCCGTAAGGCCCTTTGGAAGGCCGTCTACGATGAAGAAGGGGAATATTCTATCCGCTGCATCTTTGGCGTGAAGTGCTTCGGGCAATAAGTCGGGAAAGACTTGGTAATAGGCAAACAAGGCAGTTCCGATAAAGAAAAACAGGAGCGATACCGGCACATAAAGGCTGCTCCCAAACCAAGTGGATTTGATGGCTTCCTTTTCGGTTTTGGCACTCATGTAACGCTGCACGTAGTTTTGGTCCACGCCAAAATTCTGGAGATTGATAAACAGGCCATAGATCAAAATCACCCAAAATGTAGCCTCTGTCAAACTTAAGCCATAGCTGCCAAGGCTGAATTTATCATGTGCTTGACCAATTTCTATGACTTGCATGGGGCCTTCCGGCATGGAAAAGAGAATGATCCCCAAACAGGTCAAGGCACCAAGGATTAGCACGATCCCTTGAATGGCATCGGTCCAGATGACGGCCTCAATTCCTCCCATGGCTGCATAAATGATGACTGAGATTCCCGTGACAATGATAATGGTGGCAATATCCCAACCTAGCAATGCATTCATCGGTAAAGCCAGCAAGTAGAGGATCGTTCCCATCCTGGCCAGCTGTGTCAGTAGGTAGCAGATGGAAGCATATGTCCTTGCCCAAGGGCCAAATCGTGTTTCCAAATAATAATACGCAGACTCACTCTGCACCCCGCGGTACAGTGGAACAAAAAACTTGACCGCAATCAGCGCTGCGATGGGAATGGAAAGGCTAAAAACAAAGCTGTTCCAGTTGGTCAGATAAGCATTTCCCGGCAAGGCCAAAAAACTGATACTGCTCACAAAGGTCGCAAAGATCGACATGCCAATGGCCCAAGACGGTAATCGCCTTCCCCCGACCATATAATCGTCCGTAGTCCTGCCTTTTCTGAAGTAGAATGATGCTCCAAACAGCAGGATGCCCAGCATATAAATCAAAAAAATGATCAGGTCAATAATGGGTAGTTGCATGGTCTATTGGGTTAGGTTGTCGTGTTTCTGGGCGTTTTGACTAAAGCTGCTGTTGGATATCCTTTAATTGGGCAGCGAGGACCTCACGTTCTTTTTCCCTAAAGCGATGCAGGGGCGATGCCATATAATCACTACAGATTCCAAGGAGACTCAATGCACCTTTGATGCCCTTTAAATAGCTGGAGCCAAACTGGCCAAGGGAATACATTTTGGTCGATATTTGCATGACGATGCCGTGGAGCTTTTTGACCGTTTCCATGTCGCCTGACTCGGCTGCTTCAAATAGCTTCACATACAGCTTTGGAAACATATTGGCTCCACCATTTACCCCGCCGTGGGCACCCAACAGAACCGATTCTGCCATGATTTCTTCCGGTCCTACAAAAAGTGAAAAGTCTGGTCGATCATTCATTTTGGTCATCACCTTGTTGAAGTAGGCATTATTGGCAGAACTGTCTTTGAGGCCGACAATATTATCATACTGGCTGAGTGTTTTTACGGTAGCTGGCTCGATGACGATTTTAGTATGGGAAGGCATATTGTACAAGAACAATGGTAGGGCTAGTCTCTCCACCAGGTACTCATAGTATTCGATCAATTCTGGCTGGCCAAGGCTAAAATAGTAGGGGGGAGCGGCCACTACAGCGGCAGCACCTGCATTTGCTGCGGTTTCGGCCAGTCGCAGACTTTCCGTGGCGGCGGTATCGGTGATTCCCACCAGTACGGGCACTCGTCTGTCCACCATTTCGCAAGTACGCTTTACCAGTTCATGACGGATTTCATATGATAGGCTGGTAGACTCTCCCGTAGTCCCCAAAATGAATAATCCATGAACGCCTCCTGCGATGATGTGATTGATCAATCGCTCCAATCCAGGAACGTCAAGTTGGTTATCATCAACCAATGGTGTGATCATCGGAGGCACGATTCCCTTAAAAGGGCGCGGTAAAGGTTGTATTGTTTTCATCAGTTAAAGTACTGCTTTTGTGGGTTTAAGGCTATTGCAGAAGTTTGTCGCTTCCCCAGGTTGCCCGCTAATAAAAGAACATGGTACAAACTTAGCCTTTAACGACAAATGACTATCCTGCACTTACGGGATGGAGGGGAGCGCTCTTTTGGAATTTCCGGGGAAACATATGCATTTGTCTATCTGTTGTGACCCGAAATTGCTTCAAAATCAGAAAAATCGCTTGTAGCCATTAAGGCTGAAAGCCCAGCTCAGTTCTTCCATCTAGCCAAACAATATGCACGGGAATACCTTTAACCTGGGTTTATTTACGTCATTGCGAGGAGCCTGCGACGTGGCAATCCCGTCTTAAGAATACAAGATTGCTTCCTCCCTCCGGTTGTCGCAATAGCCTGCCCCGATACTATCGGGGACGGAATGATATTGTATCCATAATCTACTCAGGTTTAACCGTTAAGATTTTTAGCTGGCCTTACAGGCCGCGATCAGTCTCATCATCACCTATTGGCCCAATGCGTTTCATTGGGCTGGATTAAGCACACCTTTCAGGGGAGGGATTTAAAAATAATTTTCCTTGGCAAATACGTTTGCCCTGTACCACTCCCCTACCTATTAATTCCTCTAACAGCGTTTTTCCAGCCTTCATAAGCAAGGTTTATGGCCTCGCATGGCCCATTTGGAGAGGTACATTGCTTTTGCTGTAGCTGTTGGAGATATGCCAAGTCCCTGAATATTTCCGCCTTTAAGCCGGCCAAATAAGCTGCCCCGAGAGCAGATACATCTGCGATTCCCACACGTGCTACTGGCTTTTCCAACAAGTCCGCCAAGAAATCAATGACAAAACCGTTTGCACTGATGCCACCATCTACATTCAGTACTTCCAATCTGAGCTTAGCGTCTTCTTCCATCGCACCGATCACATCTTTGATCTGGTAAGGAATGGATTCCAGTGCAGCACGGACGATATGGTTTTTACCGCTGTCAAAGGTCATCCCAACCAGGGAAGCCTTTCGCTTCATGTCCCAGTGAGGTGCTCCCAATCCACTAAATGCCGGCACCAAATATACCCCTTGATTGGATGAAACTGCTTTGGCCATGGCCTCGGTTTCGCTACTGTCTTGAATCAACCCCAGTTCATTTTTCAGCCATTCGATCGTGGCACCACAGGTAACGATCACGCCCTCCAAGGCATAATTGACCTGACCTTCTGTGCTCCAGCAGATGGTACTGACCATGCCGTGACCGGAAGATTTACGTGCTGCACCAATATTCATCAACACAGAGCAGCCGGTTCCCAAAGTGGCCTTGGCGGTGCCCGGTTCAAAACACGCTTGCCCAAATGCAGCCGCATGCGAATCGCCGATCATCGAACATATCGGCAATGCTTGGTCCAACAGTCCCTCAAAATCGGTTTGCCCAAAATTGGTCGAAGACGGTCTTACTGTTGGTAGATGTAGTCCAGAAAGTCCCATTTTAGCCAACAGTTCCTTATCCCATTCCAAGGTGTCCAGGTTAAAGAATAGGGTTCTGGAGGCATTGGTATAATCAGTGAGGTAGGCTTTTCCGTTGGTCAGCCGATACAGTAGCCACGTATCTACTGTGCCGAAATATGCCTCGCCCACATCGATGGCGGCTTTAATGTCCGGTTCATTTTCATATAACCAAATCAGCTTGGTGCCTGAAAAATACGGGTCAATGATCAGTCCGGTTTTTTCCATGATCATGGATTCAAGCCCTTCTTCCTTCAGCCGATCACAGACCCCAATTGAACGCTTGCACTGCCAGACTACCGCATTGTAAAGCGGCTTGCCATCTTTGCCCCAAAGCAAGAAGGTCTCCCGCTGGTTGGAGATGCCTCCACAGCTAATAGCGTCCAAAGAATGACCTTGAAACTGGAAATCCGCCAAGCAGATGCCAACGGCCTCCAGGACATTTTGATAAATGGCCTCCGGATCCTGTTCCACCAAACCTCCGTCCAGGTAGTGGGTTTTGAGTGGCACAGTTGCCTTGACCACTTGTTGACCGTTTTCATCGAATACCAATGCTTTGGTTCCACTGGTTCCTTGGTCGATGGAAAGGATAAATTGGTTAGTATTATTCATGGATATATATCAATTATTATTTTCATAAGTTAGTTTGAAGCCCAACGCCAAGGGTATTATCGACTTTCCAACCTTTAACCTTCAAACCTCACTTTAATCCTCCTTACTGTTTGCCTTATCGATCACCACTGCCAGCAAGATGACGGCTCCTTTGACCACTTGCTGCCAGAAAGGGGAAACATTGAGCAGGACCAGGCCATTGTTCAGGACTCCGATGATAATGCCGCCTAGGACGGCGCCCATAATCGTACCTTTGCCTCCCGAAAGTGATGTCCCTCCGATGACTACCGCTGCGATGGCGTCCAGCTCATAACTGATCCCTGCATTGGGTTGTGCAGAATCCAAGCGCGACGTGACGATCATCCCGCCCACGGCTGCCAAGCCACCGGCGATAGCATAAACGGTCATTTTTACCCTGCTGATATTGATGCCTGATAGTCTTGCTGCCCGCTCATTGCCGCCGATAGCGTACACATATCGACCAAACTTGGTCTTTTTGGTCAGCAAGGTCGCCAATGCCACTATCACCGCCGTGATCCAGACGGGCATGGGAATGCCCAAAAACCATCCTGTACCTAAGAAGGCAAAGTCTGCCCCAAGGCCATTGATTGGAAATCCTCCCGTCCACAGCATCGTCAGCCCACGAGCGATGGTCAACATGGCCAAGGTCGCCACGAAAGGCGGCACCTTAAAGCGTGTAATCGTCCAGCCATTAAACCAGCCCAGACCAAACCCAAGCCCCACACCAATGATGACTGCCCCGAGCGGTTCAAAGCCAATATGCAAGTTCATCCCCTCCACGGCAATGCCGTTTTTGATCAGTGAAGCCGTCACAGCACCGCAAAGGGCCAAAATGGATCCAACAGAGAGGTCTATGCCCGCCGTGAGAATTACGAGGGTCATGCCCACTGAGATGCAGATATTGACAGACACTTGCCGCATCACATTCCAACCATTGGCCAGGGTCAAAAAGCGGTCCGAAAGCAGGCTGAGTACCAGGCACAATATGAGCAACGCAATCAGTGATTGGAATTTTGCCATCGATGGCATTGGTTTTTTTAAGGTAATCATGGGGTGGTTATTGGTTGTTAATTTTAAGGTTTAAATGTAGCTGCTTGACGAAAATCAGTTCTCAGGTGGACTGGTTTTGGGGATTGTAAATCCCCTTTATCACAGGTTCCGGATTACAAATCCGGAACAGCCTTGGTTACTTTGTCTCAAGTCTCACATCTTGATACTAGCTACTTGATTCTTTCCTTGTTTTTAGGAATGGCAGCTTGCAGGATTTCATCCTCTGAAGTCTGCTTACTGATGGGGATATTGGCCGTCAGCCTTCCCTCTGCCATGACCAAAACCCGATCGGAAATGGCCAAGATCTCTGGCAATTCCGAAGAAACCACGATCAATCCGAGTCCCTCACTGGCCAATTGTCTGATCAGCTTATAAATCTCATTTTTGGCATTGATGTCGATCCCCCTGGTGGGCTCGTCCAGCATGAGTACTTTTGGACGTGTTGCCAGCCATTTGGCCAAGACCACTTTCTGCTGGTTGCCCCCACTTAGTTTTTCCACGACTTGTCGGTGGGAAGAAGCCTTGATTTTAAGTTCGCCCATGTACTTTTGGGCAAGGCCTTTTTCCTTCTTCTCGTCCAAAAGTCCTCCACTTAGGACACTGTCCACTACGGTCAAACTGGAATTGGTACAGACATCCATGCACAGCACCAGACCATCATGTTTCCGGTCTTCCGGCACCAAGGCCAATCCTGCATCCATCGCTTCCAGGGGCTTTTTGAATTCATGGACTTTTCCAGCAAGTGTGATCTCTGCTCCCTGATGCGGAAGTACCCCAAAGAGTGCTTCCATCAACTCGGTCCGTCCTGCTCCCATCAGGCCAAATATGCCCAGCACCTCTCCCTTGCCTAACTCAAAGTTGATATCCTTAAGCAGGAACTTATCGACAATTTTGGGATGCTTGACAGTTAAATTTTTTACAGAAAGTATCTTTTCATCAAATTGTCTGTCGGTGCAGGACCGTTCAATGACCACTTCCCTGCCCACCATTTTTTGGATCAGGGCGTCCTCGGTCATGCCTTCCATTTTGCCTGCTTCGATCAT
Source organism: Echinicola soli (assembly GCF_006575665.1). Taxonomy (NCBI): domain Bacteria; kingdom Pseudomonadati; phylum Bacteroidota; class Cytophagia; order Cytophagales; family Cyclobacteriaceae; genus Echinicola; species Echinicola soli. Next base: position 961,290 of record NZ_CP041253.1, on the reverse strand, counting down.
CTGTCCATCCCGGAGCACGACATAGCGGTCAGCAATGGCAAAAAGCTCGTCAAGTTTATGGGAGATATAGGCAATGGCCTTTCCTTCCTCCTTTAAATGCCTGACGATCTCAAACAGAATTTCCACCTCTTGGTCGGAAATCGCCGAAGTAGGCTCGTCCATGATGATCACCTGACTTTCCAGTGAAAGCGCTTTGGCAATTTCCACCAGCTGCTGTTGACCTACTTTGAGTTGGCTGACGGGGGTTTCTGGATCCATGTCCAGCTTGAGTTTTTTGAGCAGCTTCACTGATTCCTTGTGCATCTTGGCCACATCCAGTAGTCCGATGGCCGTTTCCAGCTCCCTGCCCAAAAAGATGTTTTCCCGAATACCGAGATAGGGGATGAGGTTCAGCTCTTGATGGATAATATTGATGCCTATTTCTTGGGCTTCTTTGGTATTTTGGAATTTGACAGGCTTTCCATGAAAATAAATGGTGCCATCATAGTCCGGGTAAACCCCGGAAAGAATTTTCATGAGCGTGGATTTTCCTGCACCATTTTCACCCAAGATGGCTGTAACCTGCCCTGCTTGTAACTCCAAGCTGACATTGTCCAAGGCCTTTACTCCGGCAAACTCCTTGGTGATGTTTTTAACGGTCAGCATAGACGGTCTGATCTTTTCCCTCCAAAAAAGTGGCATTCACTGGAATCAAGGCTATTTCGCTCAAATCCACCTGCTCGCGATTCATTTCCACGGCCCCTACAAAAGCAATCTCTTTTCCCACTTCAGCATTTGCTTTCAAGGAAGGCAAGACCTTTTCCCTTACTAGTTGGTTAATAGCTGCCGAAACGTTGTTAAAGTCCATGGTTTGCTCAAACTTGGTCAGGTCCACCTTGCCACTGGCATCGCGGACAGCATTGCCAAAGATGTACTCGGTTTCGATTTTTACCACTTGGCTACTGGTATCAGTCTCCACCAGCACTGTAAGGTCATCTTCACCGACTTGACGGATTTCGCCTTTTCCCTGGATCATAAAAAAACGAATATTACCGATGCCCAAAGCTTCTGAATGCTGCTCAAACGCTTCCTTAGGCCGGTTTCTGAGTAAATGGGTCAAGTGGTTCACTTCTACTGCCTCTTCCAAATCAGGGATCAGCTCCTTTTCCCAAAAATCTTCAGCATAAGCCACTGCGTCGAATTCCTCTTCGGAGGCACTGGCGCGTACTTCATCCAGTTTTTTGATGCTTATCGAGCTGCCCAATGCGACCAGCAAGAGGACGCCAATGATGCTATTTTTAATCCATTTTCGTTTCATTTCTTTAGTATTGAGTCATGAGTATTGAGTCTTAGAACCAATTCGTCACTGCGTGAATTAATGGCATGTTTCGGGGTCAGGTACCGTCAGCACATGAGAATCGGTTATTATCTGACCGGTTACCAAGCTGGTTCGCCTCCGGTAAACTTCTCTCCTTAACACCATTCGAAGGCCAGCCTTCAAACCTGGCAACTTTCAAACTTTTCAACCCGGAATATGCATTAACCTATCTATTACGATTCATAATTCATATTACGGATTCGACGCTTTATTCTTTTTTCCCATAAGCGGCATAGTGCTCCACATTCCCCGGATGCACCAGCTCCACATCTACCGGCAGTTTTTTGACAAAGGCCTTCTCCCCCCGGATAAACTTGTCTGCCAGCTGTGCAGCCGTTTTGGCCATTACTTTTGGGAATTGCATAGCGGTGGCGGCGATTCTTCCATCCTTTACAGCATCCACCACATCGGCTGCGCCATCAAAGCCAAATACCTCTACCTTATTTTCCAAGCCTGCCGCTTTGAGGGCTTGATAGGCTCCCATTGCCATGGCGTCGTTTCCACAGAACACCGCATCAATGTCCCGGTGTACCTGAAGGATGGATTCCATCACTTCCATGGCCTTGTTCCGGTCAAAATCTGCACTTTGCTGCGCCACCATCTTCAAACCTGGATAGTGATCCACCACGCTATGAAAACCCTTTGAGCGGTTCCAGGTATTATTGTCACCGACCAGCCCGAGGATTTCGACATAGTTGCCCGATTTGTCCAATTGATCGACAAAGTATTTTCCAAGCGACACACAGCCTGCATAGTTGTCCGAGAGGATTTGGGAAGTGGGCAAGGTGGAATTTACTTCACGGTCCATACAGAACACCGCAATACCGGCTTCTGCTGCCTTTGCCACATTGCTGACCGAGCCTTCGGCATCAGTGGGGTTAAAAAGTATGGCTTGATAGCCTGCTGTGATCGCATTCTCAAAATGGTTGTTCTCCAAGGCCGTGTTGTTCTGCGAATCAAAGATGCTGACTTCATAGCCCAGTGTTTCTGCTTCCTTCGCCGCCGTTTCAGCCAGTACCACAAACCAGGGGTTATTCAAGGTAGAGACGATGACTGCTATCTTTCCCTTGGCGTCTGTAGCCGACTTACTTTCACAGGCGCCTACCAGCAACAGCAGAGGCAAGCACCACATTAGGGTATTTTGGGTTATTTTTTTCATCAATTCTGTTTTAAGGAAGACCTTGTAGGTGTTGAAAAACTGCAAGGTCTTTTGGTCGATATTTACCGCAGCAATTTGAGCACCTCAGCGGCAATTCCTTTTTCAGAAATGCCATAATGGCCAAGGATGTCCAATTGCGAACCCGTCACGGTATATTCATCAGGGATTCCCATGATCTTAAACTTCTTCTGATAGCCCGATTGCAAAAGGAATGAAGCGCAGGCTTCGCCGAGGCCGCCATAAATGCTGTGTTCCTCTACCGTGATGATCGCAGAATATCTACTGGCTATGCTTTCCAACAGGGCTGTATCCAGCGGTTTGATGGTGTGCATGCTGATCACGCCTACTTCGATGCCTTTTTCCTCTTCCAGCAACATCGCTGCTTGCATCGCCGGCCAAACAGTCTCGCCTGTGGCCACTATAGCTAAATCATTGCCTTCACGGATTTCTCGTCCCTTGCCAAGGGCAAAATCCTTGTTATCGCTCAGAAAGGGCATGGGCTTCTTGCCAAAGCGGAGGTACACGGGTGCTTCCAACGCCGCGGCCTGACGGATGGCCATCTCTGTTTCAAAATTATCTCCAGGTGCTACCACCATGATGTTATTGACCGCACGTAGGACGGCAAAGTCATGAAGGCTGTGATGCGTAGAACCCAATGCGCCATAACTCACCCCTGCACTAATGCCGATGACATTCACCGGGTTATCTGAATAGGCAATGTCATTTTTGATCTGCTCGAGAGAACGGGCAGTCAGGAAACAAGCCGGGGAAACGGCAAATACTTTTTTCCCTGTAGAGGCCAATCCGGCTGATACGCCCACCAGATTTTGCTCTGCAATGCCTACTTCCACGATCTGTTTGGGATATTGGGCTGCGAAAGGCACGAGCTTTCCCGATCCTCTGGAATCGCTGGTCACCGCGATGATATTTTTATCCGCTTCTGCCAAGTCTTGCAATGTAGCCGAAAAGACTTCCAGGTTGGCCTGGCCTTGTTTTAATGTATTGGTTATGTTTACTGTCATCAGATAATTTCTTTTGAAAGTTCTTCCAGCTGGCTGTCCAGTTCTTTTTGGGCCTCGGCATATTGTTCATCACTGGGCACGCCATGGTGCCATTTGATGTTGTTTTCCATAAAACTAATGCCCTTGCCCTTCACGGTATGGGCGATAATAAAGCTGGGCTTTCCTTGTTCAAATGGTGCTGATTTTAAGGTTTCGCTCAGCGCTTCCACATTATTCCCGTCCACATGCTTTACACTCCAGCCAAAGGCTTCAAACTTTTGGTCTATAGGTTCGGAATTGCAGACATCCTTTACTGCACCGGTGATCTGCAATTTGTTGTAATCCAAGATCGCCACCAGATTATCCAATTTATAGTGCGAGGCGGCCATGGCTGCTTCCCAATTGGAGCCTTCCAGCAATTCCCCGTCGCCCATCAGGGTAAACACCCGGTAATCCAAGCCATCCATTTTCCCGGCCAGGGCAGTTCCTACGCTGATGGGAAGTCCGTGTCCCAGAGCTCCGGTATTTTGCTCCACACCGGGCACTTTCCGCGTCGGATGGCCGATGAAGTGGGATTGGTACTGACATAGGGTTTCGATATTGCTTTCCGGATAAAACCCCTGATCTGCCAACACCACGAACAGTGCTTCCACAGAATGGCCCTTGCTTTGGATGTAGCGGTCACGGTTTGGGTCTTGGAAATTCTCTGGAGAGACATTCATCACCTCATTGTAGAGCACATTGAGGATGTCGGTGCAGGAAAGGCTTCCTCCAGTATGCCCCGCTTTGGCTTTCTTTATGTACTGAAGTACCTTCTTGCGGTAATTCAGCGACTTTATTTCGAGTTCTTTGGTTGTCATGGTTGTTTTGTTATTGGTTGTTTACCCCCTAGCTCCCTAAAAGGGGGAATTTGTCTCATGTCTAACCTCAGCCATGTCGGTACACTTCCCAGCCCATATAATTGCCAAAGGCCTCTTCGAGGATATTGGCGGTATGGGAGGCATTCATGACTACATGGTGTTCAAAGCCATTTTTGCAGATATACTGCATCAGGCCCTGCAGGTCAGGAATTTTGGAGACCGCTCTATTGCCAAAGGTGTTTAGCTCATCGTCTGTCAGGTGACCTTCGCCGATATAGGCTTTGATTTTGCCCTGTGGGTCATCGGTGCTGATTCTCCCGTAGGTCAAAGGTGAAGCAGGCGTTCTGCCGGAAAGTGCACCATAGGTATTTTCCTCGCCCACTGTAGTGCCCAAGATCGGGGCCGTGCTGATTTCGATGTCCGGTAAGAAAGACTTGGCCCAGTTGCCACAGTGGAAAAGTACGCACTTTTCAGGGTCGTCGGCGTAATTATTGTTCCAGTCCACCAAAGCACTTGGAGAACCAGATGCCAACTGCATGGCATACATGGTCAGCGTGCCGGTCACGTCCACTTCACAGGCGCTGGGCATCATGTTTTCACTCATCATGCTCATGCTGGTGCAGACATTACAGCCGTAATTTTGCTGTACCGATGTCCAGCACTGGATGGCCGTAGCATCCAATACATTTTCTTCCATAAACTCATTGAGCACTACATCCATCTTGGCAATTTGATGTAAGGCATGTTGAGGGGTCTTGCCCACTGATGCATAGGCATGGATTTTTTCCAGTCGCTCCTTTACCCTGGCTTCTTCAGCATCCAGCCGCTCTGCCCTGCCCAAGATCTCCGACAGGTCAATAGTGGTCACAGAGATACCGCTTCGTTGGAGCAGTTTTTCACTGTAGCGTACCGTATTAAACCCGCCTGGCCGGGCACCAATGGCACCAATCCGTGCATTGCGCAGGCCTTTTACAATGCGGCAAACGGCGGTAAACCGTTGTAAGTCTTCTGTGAATTTAGGGTCCGAGGGATGCACTACATGGTCGGTGGTAATCGTATAAGGGATTCCAAACTGGTAAAGGTTATTGCATACGGAAATCTTGCCGCACCACGCATCCCTTCTTCGGGCGACGTCCAGTTTATTCAGGTCATCAGGATACCCTTGGACCAATACGGGTACATTGAGATTGGCCAGTTTAAGTGTTTCCGCCACACCACGCTCGTCACCAAAATTGGGGAGGACTACCAGCACACCCATGATGTCATCTCGGTGCTTTTTGAATAGTTGGGCACATTTGGTGGCTTCCTGAAAGGTTTCGACTCCTCCGAGCTTGGTTTCCTGATCATCCAGGATGACGGGACGGATATGAAGCTTTTCCAACAATTCCAACACATCCTTCCGTGCTTCGGACACCAGCTTGTCAGGGAAAAAATCACGGTTCCCTATAATTACGCCCAAGGTCATGGGCTTTAAGGTTTTACCTGTAAATAGCATTTTACTTTCTCTCGGTTTTGGGTAGCAGGCCACTAGGAACGCGTTCACAGTGTCTGTCACTTGATTTGACTTGTATAATTGACTTTATAAATAGTAAAAGGAGGCAGCTAAACAGCTGCATGGCCTTGATGAAAACATACCGAAATTGGCATTTCATATCGGGCCCTCGGGGTTTATCAGGTAATAGCTTAGGATCAATGCATCCATCAGAAGATAAACTAATTTCACCTAAACTTAAAGACTGCTGAAAATGCGCTTTTAACTGCTTTTCAGCTTATTGTCACAGTCTAATATCCTATTTGGACCAATCATTCCCATCCTGCACATTCCTGCCATTGGGAAAACTTTACAAAAAAATCTCTCCCTTTTCCATTTCAGAAGTGGAAAAGCGGAGAGATTGGTCAGCATCAAAAAATCCCAATGAAATTCTTATTCGTAAGCAGGATTCTGTGGATAATCACCTGCGTCGAGTGAAATGGCCGACAATGGAATGGGACGCAGGATTTTATATTCACCATTGGCGCCTAAGAACGGGTCTGTACCGCTGTCATAGATCGTTTTGATATCGGGATTACGAACTGCCGTGTACTCCATCAACTTCCCGGTTCGCTTTAAATCTAACCAGCGAAGCCCTTCACCGGCCAGTTCCCGGGCACGTTCATCAAGTATAAAGTCCAAGTCCACGGAAGATACTTGCATGGCCGCTTCCATTCCAGGGGCAGCAGCCCTTCGTCGTACTTCATTCACCCTGGCCAAGGCTGTCCCTGGATCTCCTGCTTGGAGATAGGCCTCGGCGGCAATCAAATACGTTTCGCCCAATCTCGCCAAATACAAGTCATGCGTATAACGGATGTCCGGCAACTGCAGGCGGTCAAATTTTTTCAATGCAGGAAAATCGGTCTGGTTAAGCCCATCCCACCAATATGGGCCAATCGGCGTGATAATGGTCTCGGTGCGATTAGGAGAAGCTGCTCGCCAAGCGGTCGTGTCAGCCAATTGGGCTGCAGTGCGTGGGTAATAATAATTTACAGGAGTACTTTCAGGATTCAAGATATAGCCGGTGTAAGGGCTGGTTTTGATATTCAGGAAGGTTCCTTCAAAGCGGGTATCGGCATCTTGATAAAGAGTAAACAGGTACGCGGTAGGGTGCAGCGCATTTTTCTTATTGACGCCATCGTCGCTGCCTTGTACCAGTGGCCCCCATGGATAGTCCCAATTGTGGGCCGGGGAATTTAAGGTGGATGCTTCTGCATACTGAATGGACCAAAGGATTTCCTCGTTATTGTCATTTTGGTATTCAAACAGCTCCCCAAATGCTAAATTCAACGCTTGACCGTCAATGGCTGCGTCGGCCAACTGTGCTGCTCGAGTGAAATCTGCAGCTGAACCACCATTTTCGGTATCATAGCCTCTGGTGAGATGGACTTTGGCCAAAATATGCTGTGCGACACGCTTGTCTACCCGGCCAAAATCAGGTTGGTCCATCGGTAGCATTTCGATAGCGGTCTCCAGTTCGCTGATGATAAAATCATACACTTCACCAGCAGGGTTACGCCCAAAGCTGACAATGGGTTCTTTGATCAAATCGGTCACCAATGTCACATCGCCAAAGTTTTGGACCAACAGAAAATAATAATAGGCACGAATGGCCCTCACTTCTGCCACTCGCGTTTCCAGCGCTGTGTAAGGCGTAGTTTCATCCGAATACTCTAGGGCCATATTGGCAATTTGGATGCTTTGATAAAGGGTCTTGAAGAGTTCCTCCACTTGGCCATTGCCAGGTGTCAAGGTTTGGTAAGACGCCAAACCCAAAGGTACTTCCGCATGGGCGGCAAAGAATAAATCCGTACCAGCACAAAAGATGTAAGGTGTCGGTTGGTAAACGTCCCTCAAGGTAGAATAGGTGGCATTGATAAGCCCTTCATATCCTGCTTGGTCTCCATAATAGTTTTCAGCAGTGGTGTTTCCCAGATTTTCCTCATCCAGGTATCCAGAACAGCCAGAAACCGTCAAGCCCAACACTGCTGTATATATGATTGTTTTTATGCTTTTCATGATCTTAGAATTTAATGTTTGCACCTAGCTGATAAATGGCATACGAAGTATTGGTGGCATCCACGCCTGACATACCGGCACCGGCCCATTCAGGATCAAAGCCTTCGTAATTGGTGAATAGAAATGGATTCAGTGCATTGGCATAGATTCGCATCGACGTCACTCCCCATCGCTCCAATGCTCCAGGAGCGAAATTATAGCCCAAGGTGATGTTTTGGATGCGGACAAATGATGCATCCTTATTGAAGCCCGGATAGCCATAGTCCTCGGAGTCCTCGCCGTAGTATTGGCCCATGTAGCTTGGTTGGGGGTATTCATTGGAGTAGCGCGGGGTGGTCACTTCACTATCCCTCAAGTAGTAAGGGACATCCAAAATCACTTTGCTGTTAAAATCGGTAAACTCTCCATGGAATGGGCTGTAAGTGTAGACCCCTTGTTTGGTGTAGACCGAAGCCGAAAGGTCCCAGTTTCTGTACCTGAAATTAGTCGTGAATGTACCGATCCAGCTTGGTGCAGGAGATCCCAATACCGTCATGTCATTGTCAATATCTATATTGCCATCGCCATTGAGGTCTTTTACTTTGGCAGTACCTTCCATGGCCTGCTGATCTTCTGTGGACAATTCATCTCTTTGCCATACTCCGTCAAAGACCATTGCATAAACTACATCCACGGGCTGGCCGATAAACCACCTGTTGGGCACATCATCTTCTTTCTTTCCGTACAGCTCCACGATCTTATTGGTGTTTTTGGAGAAGATGAAATTGGTTTCCCAAGTGAAATCCCCCGTTTCCACATTGACCGTTTTTACTTGTAGTTCCACCCCTTTGTTGCTGACAGAACCTACATTGTCCATCATGACCTCCCAGCCGGTGGGCATGGCGAGCTTTCGTTCCATCAGCAGGTTAAGGGACATTCTGTCGTAAACGTTGATTTCACCGCTGATGCGGTTTTTGAAGAAGCCAAAGTCGGCACCAAAATTCCATTCCCGAGTACGCTCCCAAGTGAGGTTGGAATTGGCAATGGCACTAGGCACAAAACCATCTGCGGTAGTTCCGTCCCAATCGTAGTATTTCTGTCGGTTGAGTGAAGATTGAGTGGAATATGCTGGGATGTTATTGTTTCCAGTATAGCCATAGCTTACGCGTAGCTTTAAATTGTCGACTACCGGAGAGCCTTTTAGAAAAGGTTCTTCTGTCATTCTCCAGGCCACTGCCGCGGAGGGGAAAGACGCCCATTTGTTACCTTCGGAAAGTTTGGAGGATCCATCCCAGCGGATGGTACCGGTAACGAGAAATTTATCCTTAAAGGAATAATTTAGCCTGTTTGTGAATGAAAGGAGCGTAAACTTGTTATAAGCTGTCGTCGCATCCCGCTGTGGTGCACTTTGTACATTGTACCAAAGGGAATTAAACGGCACGTCTCTACCATAGGCAAAGGCATTTTCGATACGGTTCATCTGGGCAGATTGGATAAAATCATAGGAGATACGATGATCGCCAAACTCCTTTTTGTAATTCACTTGATTGTCCCAGATATAGGAGATGTTGTTGTCGTTCCACATCCTGGCCACTGAAATGGAGCGTGTCGCAAAACGGTCAAAATACTCCCCGGTCCGGCCAAATTTCACATTGGGAGAAAAGGTGGTTTTAAAGCTAAGATCCTTGATGGGGCTAAACCTCAAATAGAAATTGGTAATGGCATAAAACTGCTCTTCATTATACCTTGAGCCACTTTCCAAAAAAGCATAAGGGTTTACATTTCCTGAGATACCGATCATGGGAGACTGGATAACATTGCCATCAGCGTCAAAGGCCGGAGCATAAGTAGGCATACGGAAAAGCTGTTGGGTATAGCCCTGACGAGAGATCAGCTCTCTGTTGGAGAAGGCTAAATTGATATTTGCCCCAATGGCAAACATGTCATTTGGACGGGCATCCACGCTGGCTTTAAAATTATATTTCTTGAAATATTGGCCTTCCACATTTCCGTCGTCACTTTGATAGCCAAACCCGACGACATAACTGACATTGTCAGTAGCTCCAGCAGCGGAGATGAAATGGTTTTGCTGGATACTTGGCTTCAGAAATTCTCCCAGCCAATCAGTCCCACGTCTGTTGGACAATACTTCCCCCCAGTAATTGGTGCCATCATCGGAAATTACCTCTGGGAAACTATAGGTAGGTGAATCGACGATAGGTACGCCCTGTACCAAATCACGGGTTGCTTGACGGTCAATGTTCCACTGGACACTTTCATCATAGGTGTTGAGGAAATCAGGCATGTTAGTAAAGTTCCTTACCCCTACAAAACCTGAATAGGAAAACGTAGGCTTCTGATTGGACAGCCCTTCGCCGGAGCGGGTCGTCACGATGACGACGCCATTGGATCCTCTGGATCCGTAAATTGCGGTGGAAGAAGCATCCTTCAAGATGTCTATACGCTCGATGTCATTGGGGTTCAGGAAGTCGATATTATCGGTCATGACACCATCCACCACATAGAGTGGATTACCACCCGTCAGGGAATTGGCACCACGGATCTGGATGTCAAATCCACTACCTACAGAACCTGTCCGCTGGGTGATATTGACACCGGCAGCATTGGCTTGAAGGGCTTTCATGGGGTTGGTCGCCCCCACACTATTGATTTCCCTGTTGCCTATGGAGGATACGGCTCCTGTAAGGTCTTTTTTCTTGACTTCCCCATATCCCACTACGACCACTTCATCGAGGCCGGCAAGGTCACTATCCAGGACGATGTCCAGGGTGGTCTGATTGCCTACTTCCACGCGTTTGCTCTGGAAGCCAATATAGGAAACTGTCAGTGTGGCCCCCTCAGGAACCTCAATGGAGTACTTACCGTCCAGGTCAGTGACCGTACCATTTTGGGTGCCGTCCACCACAATGGAGGCCCCTGGGAGGGGTTCGCCGTCGGTGTCGGTCACGCTACCGGTTACGGTGATCTCTCTGGCCACTTCTTCCTTCTGGGTGGGCTGGAGCTGTTCTAACCGAACGTTGATTTGATCATCCACCTGCTTGAAACGAAGTGGGGACACTTGGGAGATTTCCATCAAAAGATCATACAGCCTGATGTTTTTCTCCTGAATGGTAAAACGATTGCCCAAAGCAACCGCTTGACGGTCATAAACAAACCGAAAGCCCGTTTGTGACTCGATATGCTGAAACACCTCTTTGGCGGATGCCTGGTCATAATTGACCGAGAGGGTCATGTTCAAATCTTTTGCTTGGTTGTTCATTGCAATCATGGCCGGGAGGGGCTTGTCTTGGGCAATGGCAGCACTTACAGTGCTGCTCATAAGCATCAGCCCCAATAGCCAAATGCTGCTTAGCCAGCAGATCGTTTGTATTTTTCCTTTCATAATTTTGGGTTGTTAATTGGTTGATCAGTTTTGAATAGGTGTTCTCTTGAGGTTTTATGGGGTGAATTTTAGGGTTACGTTATTACCATCGATCTTGAATTTTACATCGTACATAAACTGCATCCCCGTGAGGATATCTTCTAGCTTTTCATTTTCATACCGGCCATTTACTTTCCAATTTTCAGGAGTACTTCCATAAATCTGAAAATCCACACCGTACCATTTGCTGAGCTTATCAATAAATTCCTCAAAGCCCGTATCGATGAAGATCATCACTCCTTCCTTCCAAGCGGTGACCTGTGAAACATCGAAATTTCTTCTTGAAAGCAAGCCACTCTGGTCGTCATAGGTGAGTTGCTGACCCGGAGCCAGGAGGTGTTCTTTGAGGTCGTTAAGTTTTACTTTCACTTTTCCCGTGACCAGAGACACTTCGGTGCCATGGCTGTATTTTGGCGCCTTCACATTAAAGGATGTTCCCAGTACTTGGGTCTCTACGCCATCTGTCTGCACAATAAAAGGATGGCTGGGAGCGTGGGTGACGTCAAAAAACGCCTCACCATCGAGCTTTACCACCCGCCGATCTGCATCAAACTGCTCGGGGAATTCCAACTTGCTTTCATAATTTAGGTGGACAACGGTACCGTCAGGTAAGTTGACCGTCGATTTTCTGCCGCGGGGATTCTCCACTGATTTCCACGTGATTTCTTGTTGAGGAGTCACCTCCGGATCCGTGATCACCTTGCCACCAATGAGTGCTGATATCAAACAAAAGAACAAAATGGCCGCCACCTTGAGCCATTGGCCAAAATAGCCATGGCCCTTAGTGAAGAAATCACGTTTTGGAAGTTCTTTATCTGCCGCTACTACCTTGTCAAGGATGCTATCCAGGGCTAGTTCATCCAATTGGTGCTGGTTGACCTGAAGGCGCCCGACAAATTCCCTGGCCTTTAGGAAGTCTTCGTGACAAGCTGGATGCTCTTGGATCCATTTCTGCCAGAAATAATTCCGTTTACCAGATGGATGCTTTACCCAATCGACAAAGTCTCTCCTTGCGATAAGTTCGTAGAATATGTTTTTCTTCTTATGATCCACTCTTTTAGCTGCCGTTTACCAATACAAGAGCAGGAAACCGGAAATGATACCGGGTTTTTAATAAAAAATGAAGGCTGAAAGCAAATTGGCTTCAGACAAGCTCGCAGCGACGGTATTTAAATCGAATTCAGGCTAATATCTAGAGGCTCCAAAGGCTTACCAAAAATTCAAAATCAGGGCAATAAAACCCAAAAAGGAAAATTGATTACAAAAATGTAAAGGTAATCTCGGACCAAGCGATATTTCTGGGGGAGTGTCTTTAGGTTAACCAAATAGGAACAATAGGACCATACTTCCCCAGTTGACTTAGTTGCACGCCTTATGCTTTAGGAGATGACCATTTGAATTGTATTTACCCCCAACTTTTCGTTTGATCCGTAATCTCCGTAGAAGAATATTGGGGACAAAATACGCTGTCATCCGCCGCGACGGACGAGGGATTTGTTTGAATAAAACGTTTAATTGAGAAAGTAGGACTATTGTTTTAGAATGGCGTATGGAGCAAAAAAATGGCTTACAGAAATCACGGAATTAACGAGTTTTTTCCGTGATTTCATTATTGCCAAAATTGGGAGCTCTACCTATACGCTTGACCCGAATACTGGAACTAAGCAATCCATACAATATTTTCTAACTATTACTCCTCACTGACGACCATCTTAAAGCCTTCTCCATGCAAGGTGATGATCTGCACTTTTGGATCTACTTTGATGAGTTTACGGATTTTGCTGAGGTAAACATCCATGCTGCGAGCATTAAAATAACTGTCATCACCCCAGATTTGCTTGAGCGCATAACTTCTGTTTACAGGCTTGTTCAGCTCTGCTGCCAAAAGTCGAAGTAATTCATTTTCTTTGGAAGTAAGCTTGTGCTTTCCCTCATTGCTCTCCAGCATCTGCTCATCATAGTGCAGTACCAAGTCTCCAAAAGCATAGTTTTTTAAAGCCTGCGTTACATCGTCTTCCCTCTGGGTACGCCGGAGGATCGCGCCAATTCGAAGCAGCAGTTCTTCCATGCTAAAGGGCTTTGTAATGTAATCATCCGCACCGATCTTAAGCCCCTCGATCACATCATCTTTCATGTTTTTGGCTGTCAGGTAGATGATAGGGAGGCCTTCTTCTATTTTCTTTATATCCTTTCCCAAGGTGAACCCATCCTTTTTGGGCATCATGATATCCAAAATGGCCAGATCGTATTTGCCTTTTTTGAAGTTGTTCCAGCCTTCTTCACCATCCCTGCAGAGCATGGTATCATATCCTTTCATGGTCAGGTATTCTTGTAAAATGTCTCCCAGGTTGGGATCATCTTCCACTACTAAAAGTTTTGCTTTGCTCATTTTTTTCGGGGTAACGTGATCGTAAATGTACTTCCTTTATTGATTTCACTTTCTACAGCGATCTCTCCATTGTGCTCCTCCACCATGGTTTTGACATAGGCCAGACCTAGACCAAATCCCTTTACATCATGGACATTTCCTGTAGGCACTCTATAGAATTTATCAAAGATCTTCTTTACGGATTCCTTGGACATGCCCATCCCATTGTCTTTGATGGTAATAGAAAAACGTCCTGCCAGTTCCTTTACCTTTAACGCAATTTGTGGCTTATCAGCTGAATATTTATTGGCATTGTCCAGCAAGTTATTGATGATATTGGAAAGATGAAAGGCATCTGCTTCGAGGTAAGGGTCTTTCACATCAATATCCAACAAAATACGCCCGCCATTTTTCTCTACCTGTAGGTCAAAATGCTTCTTCGTATCCTTGATCAAGTCTACTATATTTACTTGTTCAAACTTCAGTTTGAAATCCTTTTTGTCCAGTGCTGCTGCCTGCAAGACTTTCTCCACTTGCGAACCTAAGCGTTTGTTTTCGTCTTTAATGATGCCCAGATAGCGGTTGCGGAAGGTGTCCTGATTGATCAGCTCTGGGTCCTGGAGAGCTTCCACCGCCAAGCTTACAGTGGCTATTGGCGTTTTAAATTCATGGGTCATGTTATTGATAAAATCATTTTTGGTCTCCGAAAGTTTCTTCTGGCGAATGATGACTTTGATCGCATAGACAAAACATAAAATAATGATCAGCAAGAAAACAAGCGAGCTGGACAGTGGTAGCCAGATCTGCTTGAGCACATACAGCTGCTTATTGGGAAAATGGATTACCATGAAATTTTCCTGACCGACCAGATCCCCTGGAAACAGTTCGGCTTTGATACTGTTTTTTCTGAATCCCATTTGATCTGAAATCCTATTGATGGGAATCAATGAACCTTTATTGCTTAGAATCGCCAATTCAAAATCCCCTGTAATGCCTCTTTTCCTCAACTGGCTGGAAATATCGCGGTGAAGTTCTGTCGTATCCACTCGGTAGAGGATGTTTTCCTGTGTGTCTGCCAAAAGCTGCGTAAAAACGACCTGCATCAGTTCTATTTTTTTATTGGCCTTAATAATGTTTTCCGCGACATCTTCAGAAATGTCATACTCTTCGGTGATAATCGCTTTGCGGTTCATCATATAATCCTGCGCCTGGACAAAACTGTCCCTGCGGCTGACAAATTCCAGGTATTTTTCCTTTTCCTTCAGGTAAATCGCCATCTCATCTGGCGTAAACAGCTGCCTGGCCACCGAAGCCGGAAGCTCAAAGTACTTCTGCAGCTCAAATTCATCCTCTGGCTTACCGCCCCTAGAGGCAATGATACGTTCAAAAGTGGAGGAAACTTTTGGCAAAGGTTCTTTAAAAACGGAATCCATCACCGAAGGCCTTCTTTCAAAGGACAGTCTACGGCGGATATTGACCTCTATAGGCTCTATTTTTTGAAAGAGCATCTGCTTGAAAGTGCTGTCCCTGGCCATGGTGCTGAGGATTATATCACTGGTCTCGCCCTTTTCCAATTTGGTAATGCTCGCCGCCAAAGACTGGTAAACGTTCTGTTCGAATCGCTCCTGATTGATCTTGATGGCATTGGCCACCCAGTAATACTGGAAGCCCACCAAACCCAAGCAGGCCAGCGACATTAACAGAATGATAATTTTCATTTTTGTCTTAGACATGTTACAAATTTATAGGTTCTTGCCAAGTAAGCCCGAAGCTTAACAATTTTTAACAACGCTTAGCAGTACGTTTTTAGAATTTTATTTTGGAAACAGCTATATTTATAATGTTCAATTGTATGCTACATTAGCAAGCCAATGATGTTTTAGTGGATCTTACCCCTAAACCTGTTTTTCCACCTAACCCATACCGCTATGAAAACAGAATTAAGATGGATGTTGGTTGCATGTTGCTGCTTTATTATTTCAGGAGTATCATTCGGCCAAGAAAAAGAAGGCGATACACAAATCAGGTACTACCTGAATGTTTCTTCTGAAAAAGATGGTGTAAAAGAAGAGGTTACGAAGACTTATGATAGCCGCCTTGTGATGGAGAAGGATGCCTTCTTTAAGGATTTGGGAATAGTGCTACCGAAGGTTGAGCACGAGAAGTTGGTTTTGGAAACCACCATAGACCATAAAAAAGTAAGCCTCTCTACGATGCAGTTTACCAGCCACAGGGGCAAAAATGTCACATGGGTAAATCGGGACGACCATGTAGAAATGGCTATTATCAAAGATGGAAAATCGGTCCAGACCTTTAAAAGCTCCGCTCCCAAATCCACCAAGAAAGTAGTCCTTGGTGTGCCGTCCTATCAAAGAGATTTCGATTTTGACACTGATGAAATAGAAGGAGGCAATGCGATGGTGTACAGCAAAGATCGCCAAGTGGAGGTTTTTGCATTTGATAAAGATGAAAATGGCCAGATCCAAATGAACGAAGAAGAGGCTGACAAGACCATCGTACGGCTCGAAAAGCTTATCGAAGAACTAAAAGCGTCCAAAAAACAGAAAGAATGACCGTAATGTAAAATACCCTGGCATTTGGTCGCGAGGAGGCACTGGGACTTCATGACAAGGTTTTGATTAGAGAAGAGGAAGGCAAAGTCTTCCTTTTTTTGTTGGCCTGCCTTTTCTATCTTTGCCCTCTTAATTTATTATGGATGTATCATGACTATTGACAACCAACAATACCAGATTCAGGGTGTTCCGCTTTTGGACATCGCCAAGGAGTATGGCACGCCAGTTTATGTCTATGACGGACAGAAAATACTGGATCAAGTAGCCACATTACAAAACGCCTTTTCTTCTGTAAACCTGAAGATAAAATACGCCACCAAGGCCCTTTCCAATATCAACATCCTTAAACTGATGAAAAAGGCCGGGACTGGTGTGGATGCGGTGTCTATCGAGGAGGTGAAGCTTTGTCTTCATGTCGGTTATGATCCATCTGAAATCATGTTCACGCCAAACTGTGTGGCTTTTGAAGAAATTCAAGCAGCCGTGGACTTGGGCGTCATGATCAATATCGATAATATTCCTATGCTGGAGCATTTTGGCACCTATTATGGCAATAGTGTACCGCTTTGCATCCGGCTAAATCCTCATATCCTCGCAGGGGGAAATGCCAAGATTTCCGTAGGACACATTGATAGTAAGTTTGGTATTTCTATCCTTCAGTTGAAGCATGTGCTCAAAATCGTAGAAGTCCATAATCTAAAAGTCGAAGGGCTCCACGTGCATACCGGCTCTGATATACTGGACGCGGAGGTTTTTCTAAAAGGTGCGGAAATCCTGTTTGACGCTGCCAAAGAATTCAAAGATTTGCAATTTCTCGATTTTGGAGGGGGATTTAAGGTAGGTTACAAGGAAGGCGATATCACCACAGATATGGCCGAAGTAGGGAGAAAAGTCTCTGCGGCTTTTAAGGAGTTTTGCAAAAACTACGGCAGGGAGCTTGAAATCTGGTTTGAACCGGGCAAATTTTTGGTCAGTGAGTGTGGCTACCTCCTTGTCCAAGCCAATGTCGTAAAATCTACTCCTGCATCTACATTCATCGGGGTTGATTCTGGACTTAACCACCTGATTAGACCGATGATGTATGACGCATACCATGGTGTGGAAAACATTTCCCGTATTACTGGCCCGGATAGGGTATATACCATCGTGGGGTATATTTGTGAAACGGACACCATCGCTGCGGACAGAAAACTCAAAGAAGTCAAGGAAGGTGATGTCCTGGCGATCAAAAATGCCGGTGCCTATGGCTTCAGTATGGCATCCAATTATAATTCCAGGCTTCGCCCGGCGGAAGTCTTGGTGCTAGATGGAAAAGCACACTTGATCCGAGCGCGCGAGAGCTTCTCGGATATTTTACGTCATCAAATTGATATAGGGCTATAATTAAGGTGTTTAGGTAATTTGTAACAATTTTATCGAAGATAAAACTTTGAGCATTAGCAGTATATAATTAAATTAGCAGGAAGTAAACCAAGCACAAGCCCTGGTAGTAATAATTTAAATTCACCAAAGTCCGGAGCCAACTCTCCGGACTTTATTTTTATTTAAGCATTGGCATATACAATTTCAAAAGTACCGGGGCTTAATCCTGGATCAAGCGGAAAAGCTGGGGGCTGGGCATACCTATCTAAGCGTGAGTTAGAGCTGAAGCTGTTTTATATGGAATGTAGGTAACGCTGATCCGCCTCGGCGGGACAGGTTGGGCAGATTTCCGCTGATTTTTTTAAAATTGTAAAGCCACAAGGAGATAAATCAAGACTTGAAATGGTGCTATATCCATAGCCCTGGGCAACGCCTATGGTAACCATTCTAGCAAACCGATGTAGGTTTTAGCATCGATCACCTGACCAATGCCCGCAAATTTACACTAAAACCCGATCCACGCCAGTGGAGCACTATTTCCATAATCAATAGGAAAAAGGAATTTTGAAAAAAGAAGATTGAAATTTATTTGCCCCAGAAATATTGCTTGGTCCTTAATCCTCTACCTGGCCATTCGTAATTTCCTTATTGGATTCTTTCAAGAATCGGACGTTCCTCCTAAGTCCAGTCAATTTGGTCCGTTTGACAGCGGACTTTTGAAACACCTTACTGAAAGTTTCCTGGGTGATCTCTTCCCAATCCCGCTTGGACATTTCTTCCATTTCGGGGTGTGGTAGGAATTCGGGTTCCTGATGAGGTCTTGAAAAACGGTTCCAGGGGCACACATCCTGGCAAATATCACAGCCAAACATCCAATTGGCAAATTTATCCTTCATGGAAGAGGGCAGCTCATCTTTCAGCTCAATCGTAAAATAAGAAATACAGCTACTACCGTCCACCACACCGGGCTGGACAATGGCATCAGTAGGACAAGCATCCATGCATCTGGTACAGCTGCCGCAATAATCCTTGGTCACGGGGTCGTCCGGAGTAGCCTTTAGGTCAATGATCAGTTCAGCAATGAAAAAGAAACTCCCCATATTCCGGTTTAGCAAGAGGCTGTTTTTGCCCCTCCAGCCGAGCCCTGCCTTCTCTGCCCACTGACGCTCCATGACAGGGGCGGAATCCACAAAAGCCCTGCCTTCTACATCGCCCACTTCTTCTTTTAAGCGATATAGGTATTCTTTCAACTTATCTTTTATGACAAAGTGATAATCCTTGCCATAAGCGTATTTGGCTATTTTATAATCTTTCTCACCTTCGGGCAATTTTTTTTCGGGAAAGTAATTATATATGAGGCTGACCACGATAGTAGCACCTTCTACCAGTTTGGTAGGGTCCAGTCTTTTGTCAAAATGATTGGCCATATAGGCCATTTTTCCATGATAATGGTTGTTCAGCCAAGCTTCCAACCTGGGCGCCTCCTCTTCCAGAAAACCTGCTTTCGCAATCCCACAAAAGTCAAAGCCCAACTCTCGGGCGAGTCGCTTGATGATTGCTGCATGCTTATCTTCTTGGATCATTGCTGACATTACCTCTGCTCCATTTTATCCCAGCCCCAAAACATTACTCTCCAAAGAGACTGCCGCTGTTACCTCCAAAATGGGGGCGGATGTTAAGATGCTTATAAGCCAATTCCGTGGCGATCCTCCCTCTGGAAGTCCTTTTCAAGTAACCTTCCTGGATCAAAAAGGGTTCATATACTTCCTCGATGGTCTCTCCTTCTTCTCCACAGGCAGTGGCGATTGTCGAAATCCCAACAGGCCCGCCCTTAAATTTCTCAATAATGGTGGTAAGTATCCGGTTATCCATTTCATCAAGGCCATTTTCATCCACATCCAAGGCATCCAAGGCGAATTTGGCGATTTCAAGATTGATGGTGCCATTACCTTTAATATCCGCAAAATCACGCGTTCTCCGCAGGAGCGTATTGGCGATCCTTGGCGTACCACGGCTGCGACGTGCGATTTCATATGCTGCCACTTCGTCCATCGGTGCTCCCAAAATATTGGCAGACCGCGTGACGATGGTGGTCAGAAGCTTGGCGTCGTAGTATTCCAAACGGGCATTGATCCCAAATCGTGCGCGCAGCGGAGAAGTGAGCAAACCAGACCTGGTCGTGGCCCCGATGAGCGTAAAGGGATTTAGGGAAATCTGGACTGAACGGGCATTAGGCCCTGAATCCAACATGATGTCAATGCGAAAATCTTCCATGGCCGAATAGAGATATTCTTCCACGACGGCATTGAGCCGGTGGATTTCATCAATGAACAGCACATCACCTTCTTCGAGGTTAGTCAAGAGCCCCGCCAGATCGGAAGGCTTGTCCAATACCGGACCTGAAGTAATCTTCAAACTGGATTCCAGCTCGTTGGCAATAATGTGGCTCAGGGTAGTCTTTCCCAGACCAGGAGGCCCGTGCAAAAGCACATGGTCCAGCGACTCCCCCCGTTTTTTGGCAGCCAACACAAATATCTTGATATTGTCCACGATCTTTTGCTGTCCGGTAAAGTCATCAAAACTCAGCGGCCGCAAAGCTTTTTCAAACTCCTTGTCCGTCTGGTTCATGTGCTCATCATCACCCTTTAGATAATCTTCTCTCATATTTCCTCTTTCCTTGAATACAAATATAGGAAATGTTTGCATCCGCCATGATCCCAGCACTGACTTCCAGTGCCAAACCGTCCAGCTTTCTCTGCAACAAACGTCTAAAAGCTCCCAGCAGACATTTAGGCTGTGTTTAATTTTGCGGGTCAATTTGGGGATTTAGCCCTGCCTGTGTCTTATGTTCCTAGAAAGTCCCAAAAGAAGCATAGTTGGGGGCTGTCTTGATAATTCTCCACGGAATATAGGTTTTGCCAAATGATCTTCCTACATTTGCAGCCGAAAGGAGGTGTTATATATGATCGTAGTAAACGTAAAAGAGAACGAATCTATCGAAAAAGCGCTGAAGCGTTTTAAGAAGAAATTTGACAGAACAGGAGCAATCCGTGAACTGAGATCTCGTCAGCATTTTGAAAAGCCTTCTGTAAAAAGAAGAACGGAAGTGATCAAAGCTTCTTACAAACAACGACTGAGAGACGAAGAAGGTAAATAATTTATTTTCCTTCCTGAAAATAATTGAGCATATTGGTGTAAGATTTACACCGATATGCTCTTTTCTTTTATAAACTATCTCGAACATGAAAAACGGGCCAGCGCGCATACTGTGCTAGCCTATGAAAAGGACCTTGAACAGTTCAAGGAATTTTTAAAACTGTCCTTTGACACAGAAGACATCACCCAGGCCGGGCACGGAGAGATCAGGGCATGGATGGTGGACTTGGTAGAGCAGGGGCTTTCGGCCACTACTGTCAATAGGAAGATGGCTACATTAAGGTCATTTTATAAATTTTTGCTCCGATCAGGAGAGATTTCCAAAGACCCCACCTATAAGTTAAGGGCCCTAAAAACCCCAAAGAAGCTTCCTGAGTTTGTCCAAGAATCCACCATGGAGCAATTACTCAATGAAGTTACATACGAAGCAGGCTTCGAAGGACAGCGCGATAAGATGGTCATGGAATTTTTATACATGACAGGCGTCCGCCTTTCCGAATTGATCGGTTTAAGGTGGAAAGATATCGATCTGCCTGAGCGAACGGTAAAAGTTTATGGAAAAATAAAAAAACAACGAATAATACCACTAACAGATGTGTTATTAAAGAATATTATTTCATATAAAAAAGAATTTGAAGAAACATTTTCAAATGTAAACGAGAGTGATTATTTTATCGTTACTATTAGTAAAAAGCAAGCATACCCTATGATAATTTACCGGATAGTGAGGAAATATTTAGACCTTTTTGCGCAGACGTCCAAGCGTAGTCCTCACCTTCTGAGACACACTTTTGCGACGCACCTGCTCAACAAAGGCGCTGACCTCAACGCGGTAAAAGACTTGCTTGGACATGCTAACCTCGCTGCCACGCAAGTTTACACACATAATTCTATGGAGAAACTTAAGGCTGTGTTTGATCAAGCACATCCTAAAGCCTAAATAAAAGTTTAACTTTTAAAACGTTAACACTATGAAATTACAAATGCATTCAATCCATTTCGACGCTGATCAAAAGCTGATTGATTTTATCCAAAAAAAGGCCGACAAGCTGGATACGTTTTATGATCACATTATAGACGGTGAGGTGTTTATGAGGCTCGATAAAAACGAGAATAATAAGAACAAGATCGTTGAAATCAAATTGAATGTACCCGGAAAGCAGTTGTTTGCAAAGCATCAGACAGACAGCTTTGAGGGCGCTGCTGATGAGGCTATCGAAGGCCTCAGGAGACAGATCAAAAAGTTCAAGGAAAAAATGGTACTCGCACGACAATGACAATATAACCCAATTCCAAATAATGCAATGACAAACCCGCTCAAGTGAGCGGGTTTTGTTTTTTTAACGTAGCCATGATTTTTACTTAACGTACTTGTTATGAGAAGCTTTTACCTTTGATACAGTAACGTAAAGCGATGAAAAAGAAATCTATACCTGAAGTTTATCTCTTCTTTTATTTTTTGACTTTCATTATTGGCGGGATTGTTTTACTAAATGTGCCCAAAGGGGATTACGAGCTTTTTATTAATCGGCATCATTTTTTACTGGCCGATTTGTTTTTTTCTTTAGTCACCCATATCGGTGATGGGTTGATCTTTTTGGCAGTATTTCCAGTGTTATTGTTATATCGGTTTGCCCACGGCCTCCTCTGTGTGTTTAATGCGGCCATCCATATGGTGCTTTCAGTAATCCTAAAGCGAATGGTATTTGTCCATTCACCTCGTCCGGCCGAATTTTTCAAGGACATCGATCTGGTGGAGATAGCTGGTGTCCCCATGTACCACTGGCATTCATTTCCATCCGGCCATACCGCAACAGCCTTTGCCCTGATGACCATGCTGGCCATGCTCTATCCAAAACGGCACAGGCTTCAGGTGGTTTTTCTCCTGGTCGCTGTATTGGTCGGTTTTAGCAGGGTGTACCTTATGCAGCATTTTATTGCTGATGTGCTAGCTGGCTCTGTGATAGGAGTAAGCTCTGCATTTGCCGCCAGGGTCATTGTGAGAAATTATTTTAAAGGAAAGCCCTACAAAAAAGGGTTATTACGAAAGAAAAAAGTAGCCCTTTCGGAGCTAAAGCCCGGCTTTCAGCCGGTTCGCATCAGGATCAGGCCTTGGAAATGGCCTTTTTAGCTGATCTGGCATTGTCTTACCAATTTGCCATGTCCTGTAGCTGGTATGTTTCTCCCCCTAATTTGCTCTTTGTTCGCAATTCCAAAAGCCATCCGTTGACTGTTCATTGGGAGATGCATTGGTAATAGCAGCTGAGATGATCACCCAATACGGTCCAGGGAGCCTACGGCTATTTGCCTCTGTCTTATTATTAATGCCAATAAAAAAACCTCCCCGATCACCGGAATACCGGCTCGGGAAGGCTTTCGTTATCATTAAACCATTTTAATTTCTATTAATCTGCCAAAGGATCCCAAGTTCCTCCCCAACCTTCGGTTTGGTACTGCTGTAGGTAAGGGTTGGTATCTACTAAATCCTGATAAATTCCGAGGAAATAATATTCGTTATACCAAGTAAAGGTCCAGTCATTTTCGTTTGGATCCAAATTGTCCCTTTCTTGGACACGGAAGTAATTGTCTCTCAGCCATTCAGAATACTCATCTTGATTGGCAATTCCCTCAGGGAATTCCTCTGGTTCTCTATTTACTACAGGAGCATCATCACCGCCAAACGGATCTTCGCTACCCACATAGTCAGCACCATTTCCATCTTGGGCTATAAAATAGAAACCAGTTCTTCGGGTTCCGTCAAGAGGCTCAATGCCCAACCTTGTACAGGTATTGTAATCATCATTGAACAGCATCCAGCGCTTCAAGGTATGGTACCTTTTCTGACGCTCGTAAGCTAATTCTACCTGACGTTCTCTTACTGCGGCACCAAACAATCCATCTCTGGTATTCACATTAGCTAAGCCATAGCTTCCGTCAAGGTTCTCGATGCCTGCACGCTCACGAATCTCCATGATGCCCTGCTTGCCTTCCTCCAATCTGTCGGAGCCAATTGCTGCTTCTGCCAGGTTCAAGACCACTTCGGCAAAACGTATTTCGATATAATCATTTCCGGAAGTTCTAAAAAAATCCTCTCCGGATTCATCAGCCTTGGTCATTTTCTTCACGTAAAAACCACTTCCATTGGCTGCGTCACCAGTATCCTCATCAGGATTGTCCAATCCTTCTTCGCTGAACCAAGTATAGTTCCATGAACGGTATTCAGCGTCATCCGCATAAGGGAATTTGTCGCCTGGAACGACAAATGTTGCGTAAAAGCGGGGATCCCTGTTTTTATAGAAAGTCTGTAGATCATAGCTATACGCATCGGATTCGCCAATTGGGCGACCATCCTTCATCGGGAAAGCATCTACGGTTTGCTTGGTAGGTTTCAGCTGGTTAAACGCCTCCTGATCACTGGGACGGGTAACGGTTTCCCATCCACTGTTCATCTCAGAATCATTTGTCATCGTATTAAAGCCCCAAACCCAAACAGCTTCTGGATTGCCGACTTCCTCATTCCAAATATCGGCCCACTCACCTTGGTAAAGGCCAAAGCCATTATCTTCCAAAATCTCTATGGCTTCTTTATTGGCCTGATAGGCAGCTTCCCAACGTTCTCTTTCATCACCCCTGTTAAACTGAGGACTTGCCCACAACAAGGCAGCACGTCCTTTCAACGCAGCCGCCGCTCCACTGGTCACGCGTCCCCAATCGGAAGCATCCGTCCAATAGCCTGGCAGTAAATTCTTGGCACTGTCGAGGTCGGCCATAGCCTGTGCCAGTGTTTCTCTGGCAGATGCCCTTGGCGTACCTCCTGAAGGATTCACGATAGGGTTCTCGGCTTCCAACTCAATTGGAACACCACCATACCAAGTAGCCAAATCATAATACTGATACCCTCTCCAGAAATACATCTGTCCTTTCAGATAACTTTTCATGGGTTCCTCGATTCCATCATATTCATCTACGCTATTGATAAACAAGTTGATTTGACGAATTCTGGTATAGGTGTCGTTATCAATTTTGGTATCCATCCTCCTCCCAATATAATCCCAGCAGTGGTATTCACTGGGAGAAATCGCGGCCCACACTTGGTTCCATCTGGTTTGTCCATAGGCCTCATCACTGGTCTGCATCAGGTCATCATTATGGGAACTGTAATACCACTGCGGTACATTTCCATCTGAAGGCAGGAACAGTCCGTAAACATAGTCAACATAGGCTGTAGCCCGTAATTCATCCTGAAACACCTGCTCGTTAACCCCTGTCCAGTCCTGCTTTTCCTGAAGGAAATCATCATTACAAGAGGCAAACAGGACTACAAATGCCAGCAAGAACAATCTGCTTATGTTATTTATATTAGTTGTCTTCATTATATTCAATTTTTAGGTTATGGTCTGATGTTTAGACCTAGGGAATAGGTACTTAACGTTGGGTATCCATACCATGAACTGTTAGCACTCTTATAGGAATATGGATTCACAAAGTTCACCGGGTTAATGGCACTAACCCTTACACTCAATGCCGACAGGTTCAATTTTTCAACAGTTTGCTTTGGCAGGGAATACCCTACATTTAAGTTTGGCATGGAAAACCTAAAACTACTTACCCTCCAAAATTCTGACGGTCTGTTATTGATTTCAGCAAAATAGGGGTTGGGCATGGTGCCATTCGGATTGGTATCCGGGTTATAGATATTGTTCCATATTTTTGGCACACTTTGGAAACTTTGGTCAATTCTTGGTTCGATATCAATGTTCCGGGCGTCGATATCATGATATCCTCCCCAAGACATGCCAAGTGTTGCCTGCAAACTAAACTGCTTGTACTTCAACCGGATAGTAGAACCAATACCATATGTAGAGTTAGGTCGCTGAATCTCTACACGGTCATTATCATTGATCACACCATCTGGTTCGGCAAACTCACCATCACCCAAATGATTTCCGCGAACATCACGGTAATACAGCATGCCAGGCTTAAGCTGATCTGCCGGTGTACCAAACACTTGTTGGATATTATACTGATCTACGTAGGCGTCGATTTCAGCTTGGTTTTTAAACATTCCAAGGTAATCATAGCCCCATGTCCCGATCATGGAAGACTCTCCAGGGCCATTATTCCAAGGCAAAGCTGAGCTTTCATCAAAATTGCCCACTAGTACCTTATTGGTACTCCAGCCGCTGTTCAAGTCAATACCATAGCTAAAGTCCGGGCCAATATCATCCTGCCATCCAATAGAAAGCTCTCCACCCCAGAAGTTAACTTCACCATAATTCTCTGCTGCCACAGTACCACCAATGGAGAATGGTATGGAGCCTGTTCGTTCAATCAGCATGTTTCGTCCTTTGTTATAAAACGCATCAGCCGTAACAGATAACCTGTTGTTCAAAAACCTCATATCAATACCGAGGTTATTCTTATAATCATCACTCCAGATGGCGTCTCTGTTTGGCGATAGTTCCATCTTAAATCCATCAGATGTACCCGCGTCGCCACCAAATACAGCACCCTGTGCTATTTGATATGTATAACGCTGCCTCCAAGCCCACATTTTGGTATCGTCTTTTCCTAACTTACCATGGGATACACGGATTTTGAAGAAATCAATCACATTGGAATCGAAGAAGTCCTCTTCGGAGATAATCCAACCACCTGAAAGGGAGTAAAAGTGTCCCCAGTAATTTTCAGGAGCGAACTTGGTAGATGCATCAGAGCGATACAAAAACTCAAAAAGGTATTTATCGTCATACCGGTAGTTCACACGCCCCACATAAGAAAGTGCACCTGACTCATACTTCCAAGTATATCCTTCTTGTGGGCCAAATGCCGAGTTAAATTCACCATTTGAATTGGGTGCCACTTCTTCTCTTCTTACTTGCTGTTGCGAGCCTTCGGATTCACTACGCTCAATAGTAGCCAGAGCACCAATGGTGTGCTTTCCAAATGTCTTATTATAAGTACCTACAAAATTCATCTGATGGGAGAAACTATCGGAATTTCTATAGAAGATACGGTCTCCATTCTCTACTTCCACTGGATCACCGATCACCTGTGCATCCGGCAAATAAATATGACCGTTTTCCCCGCTTTGCTCAAAATTATAAAGCTTATAGACGGTCCCTAATTGATGAAGTTTTCCGTTTCCCATATTTCTACCGTAAGTAGCTCTAAATGCCAATCCATCAACAAAAGGAACCTCATACGCTACGTTCATATTAAACGTTAACGTCTGATTCTCATTAGTTGCGAAGTTATTAAGGTCTTGGATGGCAAAGTAATGATAGCCATCTCCACCAACTCCGCCTTGAGGAATATTCACAGGCATTCCGTTAATATAAGGAGGGACATATTTCGGTGCACGAAGGAGGTTGTTATAATCATCTTCTTCATTTTCGCCGCTTACTTTATTAAAAGTGGATGAGCGGTTCGAGAAATTACCAGACACCTGTAAGTTTGCGTTCAAGCCGGTCGCAATATCGACACTTGTCCCTGCACGGAAGGTCCATTTGTCATAGTCTACATTTGCCAGGTTCCCTGTTTGTTGATAATAAGAAACACCCGCAAAATAGGTTGCTCCTTCTGCACCACCGCTGGCATTAACAGAGTGTCTCTGTGTGGTGGCTGAAGACCACGCTCGATCGAGCCAGTCATAACTATTGTTTTCAAAATGGGCAATTTCATCATCTGAAAAGAAATAATTGGCACTATTACTGGCATTTCTATCGATATTTGGGTTACCATAGGGGCCATTAAGTTCATTCATAAACCGACCATATTCTGCTGCGCTTAGCATTTTTGTACGGTACTGTTCATCGGTGATACCAAAGGAACCATTATAACTAAACTTGGGAGGGCCTGCTTTACCACGTTTTGTTTTTATCACTACGGCTCCATTGGCACCTCTGGATCCATATACGGCCGCCGCTGCATCTTTCAAAATACTAATGCTTTCTACTTCAGATGGATCCAGTTGGTTAAATAGGGTAGCATCATTTCGCCCCTGTTCATCGATCTGCAGCACTCCATCGATAATGTACAAAGGCTGGTTATTCCCACCATCTTTTGACATTGAAATAGGATTTCTAATCGTAAGGACAGGCTTTCTTCCTGGACGAGCTGAACCACCTGAGATATTAACACCCGGTAGTTTTCCTCGCATAGCAGTAGCAAGGTCACCAACAGGAAGATCTTCAAGCTCCTCCATATCTACCGTTTCTACCGCTCCTGTCAAGTGTTCTTTCTTCTGCTCTCCATAACCTACGACCACTACTTCTTGCAGCGAGCTCTCATCCATTTTCAGGACTACATCAATCACGGACTGGTTACCCACTACTTGCTGCTGCTTCTCAAAGCCAATAAAGCTAAACTGTAACGTCTCGCCCTCTTCTACATCAAGTGAATACTTTCCATCTGCATCTGTAACAGTTCCCTTAGAACTTCCTACTACCGTCACAGTCGCTCCTGGAAGCGGCTCTCCTTCTTCGTCGGTCACGGTACCGGTGATGGTCACTCTTACTGCTGCGGGTGTCACTTCGCGTTTGTTGACCTCTGCTGCCTTGACGCTGATACGGTCATTTACCTGCTGGAAGGAAAGCTGGTGTGAATCTGCTAATTGAAGCAGTACATCCTCCAAACTTTCGTTGGCCACATGCAAGGTTACCGGTGCCAATTTGCTGACCATTCCCTTATTGTACACAAAGGAAAAATCTGTCTTGGTCTTCAGGGTGGCCAGCACATCCTCCATGGAGGTATTGTTTACATTGAGGCTCACCATAATTTCATTTAGGTCTTTTGGGTCTTGGTCTGCATGCCTTTCAGCATGCAAGGTGCTGATCAAAAACACCTGCATTACAAACCCCACCAGGCATAACCTGCCCAGGCTGTAAAGGCTGTGTAACATTTTCTTCATAATCATTGGTATTTAGGTTAATTGTTAATGCTGCCGCCCGGGATCCTAAATGCCCGAGTTTTCAGCGTTCCATTGGGATAAATTGTTGTTTTGGGTTATGTTATCATACTGACTAATGCTTATTAAAATGTATTGAAACCTGTTTGTGATCAATGTTAAAATCAAAATCAAACGAGTAAGAAATGCTCTGAAGAACATTTTCCAGATTATCCCGGTGAAACTCCCCCGAGACCCGTAGCGCGGAAGGCTTTTGCCCTTCCGTTTTTATCGTTACACCATACCATCTTTCCAGTGCCTTTATGACCTTGGACAATGGCTGGTCATCAAAATACAATGTCCCTTCTGTCCAGAGCAGTGCCGTGCGCAGATCAAACGTGCCTTTGGAAAAGGCCTCCGCTGATGCCAGGGCCTGCTCCCCTGGATCCAGGTAAATTCGGTCAACTTCTGTAGTGTTCTTTGGCTGCAGCTCTACCTTTACTTTCCCTTTTATTAATTTCACTGCTGTGGGTTCCCCGTCGAAGGCGGTAATATTAAATGCCGTGCCCACCGCTTCGGTCATCAGCTCACCACTGTAGACCTTAAAAGGCAGCAACGAATCTTTAGCCACCTCAAAATAGGATTCCCCATGGAGGGTGATATTCCGGTGGATAGTTCCAAAGTCCGCTCTATACCGAAGCATACTCCCCGAATTCAAAACCACACTACTTCCGTCGGGGAGAGATACCTTCTTCTTCTCTCCAGGAAGAGCCTCTCGTGTAATCCAACCAAGCTCCTCCTTGTTTGCTGGTAAAGGCTCGCGGAATACCCCAAGATTGCTGAGAATAACAGCACTCACCACCATTACCAATAAAATCATCGACACTTTCAACCAAATAAATTGATTGCTCTTGGTGGAATAGTGCTCTCTGACTTTACCTTTTTCAGGCTGCCGGTCGGGTAAATCAATAGCCGTATTGATCGTGTTCAGAAGCCTCGTTTGATCGGCTTCATTCCAGACTTCTTCCTCTACATTCTCCTCTTCCAAAGCAAGCAAGATTTCCTTTGCTTCATACAAGATCGCCGATCGGCCGGGATGGTCTTTCAGCCAATTCTCCCAGAACAAACTCCTCATATTTCCTTTGCTGAGTACCCAGGTGCGGAAAGTCTCGTCCTCGAGAAAATCTTCTATATGTCGAAATGATTTGTTCAAAATCTATTGCCCTTTAATCATAAGGGGAGTATATCGTTAAATTCTCATCATTATTTTGTAAGAAAAATTTGATATTTGCATAAAACTTAAAATTTTCAGTCAATTGTTAAGAATCATGTTGCTCAAACAGCATATCTATTAAAAAAAACTATTTTGTCTGATACTGTACGCTTTCCCGCAGGGAAGCCTTGAGCACTTTGATGGATTTAAAGATCAGGTTATACAGCGCTTCTACACTAATCCCCATCATTCCTGATATTTCCTTATACGTCAAATTGGCAAAATAGCGGAGATAAACCGCCTCTCGCTGTCGCTCTGACAAGTTTCTGATGGCCTTGTACAACTTCTGGTTGGATTCATTTTTCCCCTGCTGCACAATAAGCCCTTCCATGTAAGAAGCCTCCAATAGGTGTTCGGGTGTAAAATAGTCCATGGGCTCCTGCATCCTCAGCCGAGACAGCTTCCTGATGATTTCCCTTCTGAATGCCGTAAATAGATAGAACTTGATGGACTGGTCGATATTCGTGGTTTTGCGCTTGTTCCAAAGGTCCAAAAAGACATCCTGGATGGCATCTTCCACCACTTGGCGGGCACTGGTGAATTTCTGACCATACCTGAAGAGGGCTTTGGCGTACAATTTAAATGAATAGCCAAAAGCCTTCCTGTCATCCGCCGAAATCAGCTTCCATATTTGCGTATCATTTAGTCCTTCATAATTCATTGCTTCTGGGTTTTGTTACAGCATGGTCTCTTCTGACCCCATCCTACACTTCAGATCAAGCGGCAAGACTTCTAATTGAAAGAACTACAGTTCATTGGGTTTTTGTAGCTTATACAAAGTTATTTTCCTCCAATAAAAAACCTCCCTGTACTTACCTGCTGCTATAAGCATGCATCCACTTAAATGCAATTTTTTCCAGAAATCATAAAATTTGAAGGTTACTTCAGCTTAATAATGTTTTAAAAAATTGACTGTTAGGAATTTATAATCCCTACAATTGTCTAAATATTCCTCATGAAAGTTGGATAGAGGGGGAAAGTTAGGGGATAAGGGCGTGCCTGTCTAAACATCAGTTAGAACCGAGGTCGGTTTTGATTGCACACAGATTCAACTCAGGGGGAAAGGTACCGTTGGTTGATCAGATTTTCCACTATTCTATTCTTTCAATCTGATATAGGTGGGTTTTATATCAAAGAAACTCCCAGATACCTAGACTACAATCTTACAGCCCTGCCTTCCACCGAGGGTATTCCT
The DNA here is from genome assembly GCF_006575665.1 of Echinicola soli. Classification (NCBI taxonomy): domain Bacteria; kingdom Pseudomonadati; phylum Bacteroidota; class Cytophagia; order Cytophagales; family Cyclobacteriaceae; genus Echinicola; species Echinicola soli. The sequence goes on along the minus strand of NZ_CP041253.1, from coordinate 930,127 downwards.
TCTCAAGCAAGCGTCCTGCATAATTTCCCAAATAGCTATAACCTACGCGCCGCTCATATTCGATGTCCTTGAGCTCAGCTCTTTTTATGCCATCACGGCCAACAAAAATCGGCTGCTGTGTTTTCAGGTCATAAAACCGTGCCCAAAGCGGTGATGCTTCCGGCTGATCCACCACGACGAGGTCATATCCTTTTGCCAAGCTGGCATCTTTTACCTTTTTGATTTCCTTACCTTCGACCTTATGCCCCTCAAACCAGGCTACGGCATTTTCTACCGCATTGATGACGGCGGAACCTGGATTTGGCAACTGCATGAGGTATCGTACGATATTTACACTCTCGGCCCCACTGAGGCTGGCCAGCTCAAAAGCTCTTGCATTCACTGGCTCCAGCGTGTTTTTATCATGCTGGGCACACCAGATGGTGAGTTTTCCGTTGATTTTCACTTGGGTTTTCAGGATCGTTTCAAGCCCTCTGTCAATCGCTTCTCTAGAAGCAGCCCTCCTTTTGGCATCCACAAGGTCATAAGACGAATTTTCCTCCGCCACCTCGCGGAGCAGCCGCATCACCCCGATCATGGCATTGTCATTATAGGTAATGTGCTGATAGTATCCTTTGCGGATAGGGTAATACTGCGGCCATCCACCATTTTCATACTGGGCTTCGAGCAGGTAGTCGATGCCTTTTAGAAAAGCTGCTTTGTACTTTTCTTCCTGCGTAGTGTGATAGACCTTTCCCAAATATTCCAGCTGGGAAATGGTGGCACCATTGTCAATGGTGGTTCCCTTGGGGTCGTTTTTTTCTTTTAGAAGCTGTTTCTGCCCATTTTTGCTGAGTGGCTCAGCCATGTCGATATTTTTATACCAGCCGCCATTTTCATGTTGGTAAACCAATACATTGTCTGCAATTCTCTTGGCCTCATCACTGCTGTACCACGCCTGATCTTGCCTTTGGGCGGCACTCCAGGAGAGGGTTTTTTCGCTTTGGGCCATGGCCAAGGTGGAAATGGCCAAAAATTGGACAGCAGCGACTACGATGCGTTTCGATAAACTACTCATTTTTCACATAAGTTGATGTTTCCCAATTTTCCGGTTGCTGTGGTTGGGTGTTTATATAACGAATGCTATCGGTCAAGTCTCCTTTCATCTGGGTAAAAACCTTTCCTCCAGGCACATGAAATACAGCATCCTCAAACACTACATTCCTGGTGTCCAAAAACTTCATCAACGAATCCTGACTGGTCACTTCCACATGCTTAAAGGTCAAATTCTTGGCATCATCAGCATTGAAAAATTTCTTGCTGTCTTTGACCACCACATTTTCCATATGTAGATTTTCCAATGGCGATTCAGGAATCCCATTAATATTGACAAACGTAGATGCTGTTTCCACTAAGATGTCCTTGATGGTGATATCCTTAAACTTTGGTGTAAGCTCATTGACTTCCCGGAGTGGCTTTCTTTTGGCCAGATCCCCTACATACAGCTCCTGTCCAAGCATATCCCAGCGGAATGCCGTCTGGCGAAGGTTCATCCTCAGCCTTTCGTAGTAGAGATTTTGCCCTCCACCACCTCTGGGACGACGGGTTTTGAAGCGGATGCCTACACCTGTGTTGTCAAATACACAGTCGTGTATATAGAGGTTGTTGATTTTTCCTGCTGTCTCACTGCCAATGGTAATGCCACCATGCCCTTCTTTTGCCAAGCAATAGCGGACTACTACATTCTCGGTTGGTTTATTTACCCGTATACCGTCCTTGCCTCGTCCAGCTTTCATCGTAAAACAATCATCGCCATTGTTTAGTGTGGAGTATTCGATCAGGACATTTCTGGAAGACTCAATGTCTATGCCATCACCACGGGGAATTCCCACCGAGTTGACCGTCACCCCACGGATGATCACGCCATCACAGTACACGGGTACGATGTTCCAAAATGCCGTGCGTTCCAGGGTCACGCCTTCGATATAAACGTTCTTACAATCAGTAGGGGAAATGAACATGGGCAAGAAAATGGACTCTCCATTGTAGCCTTCGTACACCCGCTCTTCCACAGGTTTTTCGATGGGCACAAATTTCTCGGTAACATCCTCGGTCATCATTTGTTCCTTCACGGGGCCTTCTTCCGGTCCGTACAAAGTGCCTTTTCCGGTAATGGCAATGTTCTCTTGCTGATATGCATAGATGCAAGCACCCAGTGACATCACTTCCACTCCTTCATGCCGGGTAAAGACTGCAGGTCTATAATCTTCCAACTGGCCACTAAAGTAAAGCTCAGCGCCTTCTTGAAGATGGAAATTGACATTACTCTTTAGGCTGATCCGACCAGTCTTCCACTTTCCGGCTGGCACCACCACCATGCCACCGCCCTGGGCACTGGCCTCATCAATGGCTCCCTGGATAATACTTGTTGCCAATTTTCCTTCTTCGGCACCGTGCTCTTGGATATTGATCGTCAAATCCGGGAAAACAGGTTTTTTGAATTCTGGCATGGCAAATGGAGCCTCCACGGGTGCTATTTCTTCTGGTAAGTTGGACGCCCCTACCTGGTCCCTGGTCATGAGGCTGTCCAGGGGAAAATAGGTAGGTGATTCCTTCGTGGCCTCTCCTGAGCAGGCGGCCAGCAGAATGGGCAATAATAGCAAAAAAGCAGTTTCTTTTAGGATCGGTTTCATGGTCAATTTTGAGTTTCGGGTGTCCTATGATCCTTCAAATTAGGCATTTTGCCTTGGCCTGCCATCCTGCCGTATCCTGAAGCAGTAGTGGCCGATGGAATCCCTATTTGTCATCTTCAATGCCGGTATTAGTTCTCTTGCGAAGTCGCAAGATCGGCCATGTTATGGAATAATATTGAGTCCACAGACGACTGTCAACAGCCACCCACTTATTTCCAACCTTAAAAACCTAAAACATTGCAACCTTAAGCCACATCCTACCGCACACCCCTCGATCCCCTGAGAGGGGAAGGACCAGCCCTCCGTAATCGGTTACTCTTTAAGGATGTCAGAGGGTAAATGCATCCAGTAGACCGTGGACTGCACTCCATTCTGCCACCCACTTATTTCCAACCTTGAAAACTTAAAACATTGCAACCTTAAGCCACATCCTACCGCACACCCCTCGATCCCCTGAGAGGGGAAGGACCAGCCCTCCGTAATCGGTTACTCTTTAAGGATGTCAGAGGGTAAATGCATCCAGTAGACCGAGGACTGCACTCCATTCTGCCACCCACTTATTTCCAACCTTAAAAACTTAAAACATTGCAACCTTAAACCACATCCTACCGCACACCCCTCGATCCCCTGAGAGGGGAAGGACCAGCCCTCCGTAATCGGTTACTCTTTAAGGATGTCAGAGGGTAAATGCATCCAGTAGACCGTGGACTGCACTCCATTCTGCCACCCACTTATTTCCAACCTTGAAAACTTAAAACATTGCAACCTTAAGCCACATCCCCTTTAAGGCTTATAAGCAGAATTCATGAAAATTTTCTGTGTGTTTTTTTCATCCATCAAATGGACCAGATCAATGTTCTTTTTCTCAGCATAGGCATCCACGATGTTCCAGCCAACCCATCTCCCTACTCTTCCAGGAGCATCGGGGCTGATCGCATCGGTAAAAGGTGCTTCACCGGTATACTTCCGCACCTCAAAGGGGTTGGTTTCATAAATTGCTTCTTGCTCGATCAGCTGCGTCCAGATAAAGTCCTCATTGGCATAACATGCCGCAAGCTCTTCTGGTGTATAGCCGATGATCTGCTCTTCTGGTGTACAGGGAAGCATGGCCTGGGTGAAATGGTAGGCCTTTCCATAGAAAATCATTTCGGCAAGGAGTGAATTATCTTCTAAATCCGACTTGTTGTACCGCGAGGAAATGGCAGTAACGATCATCGGCACCAAATGATCCTTGTTATAACGGTCCGTCATGTACTTGGGAAGATCTGGTGGCTGAAAACGGTGATCAGAAGGTAGAAAGTAATCCAGCCCAATGACGATCATGTCATTATCCATGTACAGGTCCGTAGTAAATCCACTGACGAAAGTATACACCTTTGGTACTTCAAAATCGGGATAGTAGTATTTTATATGTTTAAATGCATGGAGCAAATCTGTTTGCAGCTTGTCGATAGAAGGAAAGTTGGCATTGACCTCCTGATAGAGCTCTTGCATCAAGGTATCCTTGGGAATGCCATACAACGTGGAAACCAAATGTTCCTTGCTGGGATACAGTTCATCTCTCAGGTACATTTCAGAAAAATAAGGATGTTCCTCCAAAAAATAAGCAATATCCTCTTCGCTTTTGGCTTCGAATAGCGGCTGCTCCAAGCGCTTTATCGTAAGATCCAATGGAATATCGCCCACTTTTTCGGAAATCGTACAGTCTTCTTGCTCCTGCTTACAGGCAAAGAATAATGCTAAAATTAGAAGGAATATTCCCGAATTTCTGTTCATCTGATGTACTTTTGCAAAAGTAAAGTAAACTATTCGCTGCATAAAAGGCCTTGCCCCGTAGCATCTTAGTGTAAACTTAAGCATGGCTTTTGCGGTTCTCCAAAAGAAAAGGTAAATAAATTTTCATGGCAAAAGGAGCTTTTTCCCCATTACTATCAAGCATTCGCTTTTTACTGGCAGCATGCACCGTTCTCTCAGTGGGAGCCTGTGGTGATGATGAGCCTTCTCCAGACTTCAACGCGCTCAGCATAGGTGTCTTCGTTTCGCAAGACCCCAATTTCAGTGTGATTGCAGATGCCGTCGAGCTGACTACCTGGAAAGATAGTCTTGACCAAAATGGCCCTTATACCATGCTCCTGCCAAGTGACAAGGCCCTTTCAGAAGAAAATATCGAATCGGTAAATGATCTTTCTGCCGATGAATGGCAGCGGTTACTGGATTACCACATTGTGCCTGGGGCGCTCAGCAGTGACCAGCTTATAGGAACGGTGCAGGAAAGTCTATTGCCAGGTTATTACTGGCTGGTCAATAAAAATGAAAATGAGATCGATATTAATGGCGAAACCAAGATGCTTTCCGGTGATATTGACCTGAAAAATGGTGTGGTCCACATCCTCGAAGGGCTCTTGGAACCCCAAGCATTGAATGTCACCTTCATGGCTCAAAATCGAGGATTCAATATTTTCGTAAAAGGCCTTTTACAGTCAGGGCTGGATCAATTTTTGGAGGATAGAGAACAGCATTTCACTTTATTCGCTCCCACTGATGAGGCGTTTGAAATGTACTTTCAGGCCAATGAGATTTCTGAAGAGGATTGGCTTGGCTTTTCCAGGCTGGAGGATTTTATGAGGTATTTTGTTTTGGATGAATCCTTGGACAGTGCACAGCTGGCAGCAGGGCCGCGTATCAGCCTCACAGGCGACACGCTTTATATCAGTAATCAGGAAGGAGAAATTTGGCTTAATGGAAACGGCTCCCTCCAAGAAAAGGACATCCAAGGAGGTAATGGACTTATCCATGGTTTGGACCATGTCATCACAGCACCGGATCAATCACTTGCTACAGTCGTTTCGGAAAGCACCCAGGGAAATGGTTATGCCGAGTTCAAGGCGGCCCTGATCTATGCCCAATTATTAAGTGCTCTGGAAGAGAATGTGCCCTTGACGATATTTGCCCCAGATAACGAGGCCTTCAAAGATTGGTACGAAAAACTTGGAGTGGCCGGATATTATGAGGTGGATGAAACACTGCTCCGGGAAACGCTACTATACCATATTGCTGTTGGTAGGTATTTCACTCAAGATTTTCAAGATGGGCAACTACTTTCTACTTGGCTAAATGCTGCTCCATTAGAAATAGACAGTGAAGCAGGATCCGTTAATGGAGCTAGTCTTGATACCAACTATATCAATAAAATAGGTACAAATGGCGTCATTCATGGTGTTCAAGCTGTTTTCGAACAGCCTTCCTAGTGCTAATTGGTATCTTGGGCTTGCCGTCTGCTGAGGTGAAGTCCGCTGAGGCGCTTGTTCAGAATCTCTGTAAATATTTCTGCTCCCTGAGGATTGAGGTGGGTGTTGTCCAGAAAGTAATGGGGGTTATCCTCAAGGACATGCTCATAGTTCCAGAAGACGACTTGATCATCATCCACATAGGTAGTTAAAAATCGATCCCTTCGCTCTATGACTTCGGGAGTGGCCGCATTATTGTTCAGACAAAATTTTGGAGGAGCAATGAACACCACTTGGATTCCCCTAACCTTACATTTTTCCACCATATCCACTAACAGCTTTTCATTCTTAAAGTAGCATTCGTCGTGAATGGAGTTTTGGAATGACAGTCGCTTAAAAAGTTCACCCGAGGCTCTCAGCCTAGCAGTATCATATTCATATTCGCCAAACAGATTATTATAATCGGAAACTTCATAGATAAAACCACTTTCATTAAACCGTTCTACATTTTTTTTGTCCTTCATGTAGGCACAAAAAAGCTTAACGTAAAAACGGAAATTAGCCGTAAGCAGAAAATTGTTTTTCACATCAGGCTCGTAATTTTGGATATCATAGTAGATATTAAACAGGTGGTTGCTTTCCCATCGGTCGTCGTTATCATTTTCCATATACCCTAATGAGAGATCAAAAAGGACATATTTCAGTCTTGGCAATTGAGGTGAAAACTTATCAAAAAGCATCAAATTGGTATTAATGGCACTGGCCTCGTGGGCCAATGAGACAGTCGGGATTTCCATGCTCACAGGATTTATGGCCCGCCAAGAATAGGAAGGGCCTAAAATAAGTGCCTCGATCTCCTCCATGTGGTTTTCCAGGTAATCGCTTTTGGCTTGGTAAATGTTGTCCCTAAGGTACATTTCCATGGGAATAAATACCAAGGCCAATGGGAAAACATATGCAGCGATATTGATCAGAAATTTCCTCATTGCGAACTAAAATTGAAAGTATAGAAAATCCTGTGGCTTACCTCCATAATAAAATATGGCGAACAATAAACCATAATAAACACCCCATCGCACAAATTTCGGTAAATACCTTCCGGAAATTTCCAGCCCATGTTCTTTTTCCCGCTGAAGCCACTCAATTACTATCAATAAGGCAATGCCTGCCAAGGCCTTGTTTTCAGGCAGCAATGGTATGCTGACAATGGAAACATCTACCATCGACACGAGATAATCAAGGCATTTGGAAACAGGCTGGATAAAAAAGAAAAGTCCCAAGAGCGTAAACAGCAAGGTAGTACGACACATCATCCATAGCTCGTTTAAGCTGGGCAATAGCTTTCCTGCAGCCACGGGGGTCCGAAACTTCTCCCGTTTCCACGCGATATATTGCATAAAAACCAGGGCATGAAGCAGCCCCCAGGTCACATAAGTCCACGCAGCACCATGCCAAAGCCCTGTTATCAAAAAAATCACCAAAACATTTCTTGCCACCTGCCATTTTCTAAACCTCTTCAGGCGTAGAATGATATAATCCCTAAACCAGGTAAACAGTGAAATGTGCCATTTTTGCCAAAATTCAGCTACGTTCCTTGCAAAAATAGGATAGTCGAAATTCTTCATCAGCCGAAATCCAAAAAGCCTTCCTGTACCAATTGCAATGTCGGAATATCCGGAAAAATCACAGTAAAATTGAAATGAAAACATGAGCAGGCATAACGCCAGAGTACTCGCGCTATGATCCTGATAATTCATGGAAATCGTATAGGTGTACACTGCCAGATTATCCGCCACCACGATCTTTTTAAAAAGCCCCCACAATATTTGGCGCATACCGTCTCCAGCACTTGTGTAATCAAACTCCCGCTTACGCTGAAACTGGGGCAGGAGGTGTGTGGCCCGCTCGATAGGACCCGCTACCAGTTGGGGGAAAAAGCTCACATAGGCAAAAAAAGCAAAGAAATCCTTTGTTCCCTTTAGTTTGCGATCGTATACATCAATGGTATAACTGAGGGTCTGCAAGGTGTAAAAGCTGATACCGACAGGCAATATAATATTGAGCCGCTCGGGCGACATGTTATAGCCAAAGAGCGTAAAAGCCCCTACAAAACTGTCAAGGAAAAAATTGTAATACTTGAAAAAGCCCAACATTCCTAAGTTTACTAGCAAGCTGATGCCCAGGAGCATGGTTCGTTTTTGTTTTTCGGGAGTGTTATTCAGTGCAAGGCCGACCAAAAAATCCACAAAACTACTGATAGCGATAAGTATCAAAAAACGCCAATCCCACCAGCCATAGAATACGTAGCTGGCCACCAAAATCAAGGCATTCTGTAACCTTAGCTTGTTTTTAAAAACAAACCAATACAGAAAAAATACAATGGGCAAGAATATGGCAAACTCTAATGACGTGGTCAGCATAAGAAAAACCTAACATAAGGCCATTAAGTACATTCATTTTTTAATTTTCACTTGCTTCGTCAGCGCCCCTTCTATAAAATACCTTTCCTGAAAGGCGATTGACGTGTTACAGTACCTGCAATTGGTTTTGTAAAAGAAAGAAACTATAATCTTAAAAGCAAATTTACGTATGTAAAAAACAAATGTGTAGATATGAACGTTTTGTTTCTTGCTGAAAAGGCGGTTTTGATGACCGAAAAACTGAACGTGAAAGGACTTTGATCGTTGCTAGCTGCAAAATTTCCCAAATGAATGAACAGGAGAAGCTCGGTTTTTAGCATCCTGATACCTTTTTGATAAATTCAACCACAAAATATTTCAGTTTAATGGCATTTTATCATGTGTCAGCTTGAATTTGCTCCTCAAAAACTTAGATTAACAGATATTTAATGCTGATTACAAAATAAATTTTCATAATTTTACCTCACAATTATAAAAATGAATAACTACTATTTTAAGAGAGCATTGGCAATTTTTTACAACGAAAAGAAAATGGTATTTAAATTGCTGTAGCGTTGCAAAATTTTAGTGAAGTAAAAAATTTTTATGGCGAGACGGTTTTACAAATACTTTCCTTGGTTATTTCTCCTTGGTGATGTTTTGGTAATAGCACTTTCCCTACTTCTGACGAATTGGGTTGTCAGTAAAATAGTTGTTATCAATAACATGAATCCGCTTTTATACGGGCTGTATTTACTTATTTGGGGAATATTGGCTGCATTTAGAAAAGATTATAAAGTAGGGCGAACGACAGATTATTTCTTTACCCTTCAGAAGCTCTTTGGAACCATTTTATGGTTTTTCTCCATCGTTTCTGTGCTTTGGATAGCTTTTCAGGCCTACCACTTAAGTAGATTGTTCCTATTGGTCGATGCGGCGTCCATGACACTGTTGCTAAGTCTGTACAGGGTGGGGACACATATCGCACTTAAGCAGTATCGATCACGTGGCGGAAATTACAGGAATGCGGTCATCATAGGAAAGGGAGGGACAAGCTATAAACTGGCAAAAGTCTTCCAGACCAGAAGGGATTTTGGGATTAACTTCCTGGGCTATTATGACGAAATGAGTTCATGTGTGGAGACACGTGGAAATTTAGATGATTTTTTTGCTGAAGTAAGGAACATGGAGCTTGACCTGATCTATATCAACGAGCGCCTTGATCTACCTACTATCAAGAAAATTGTCCGTTATGCTGACGAACATTATATTAAAGTCAAAGTGATCCCGGGCGGGAGTCTGCAGTTGGAGAAAAAACTATCATTCTCCAAGTATGGGGACTTCTTCGTCATCAATGTAAACGCCATACCGCTTGACAATGCCTTTAACAGGGTGGGCAAGCGGGTTTTCGACATTTTATTTTCTTTGGTGGTGACAGTCTTTATATTGAGCTGGATGATCCCGCTCGTAGGCTTCCTGATCAGACTGGAATCACAGGGTCCCATCTTCTTCATTCAGTTGAGAAACGGAGAAAACAACCGCATTTTTAAATGCCTTAAGTTCCGGTCCATGACACCAAACGATTATGCCGACACTCACCAGGCTACCAAAAACGACCCGAGGGTTACACGCATAGGAAGATTTCTTCGTAGCTCGTCTTTGGACGAAATGCCTCAGTTTTTAAACGTTCTGATCGGTGACATGTCCATCGTAGGCCCTCGTCCGCATACGGTCCCCATGAACGAGACATTCAAGACCCAAATCGAAAAATACAATGCCCGCCATAAGATCAAACCTGGCATCACTGGACTGGCTCAGGTAAAAGGCTATCGTGGCGAAATCATTAAACCCTACCAAATCCGATCAAGAGTGCGCCTGGATTATTTTTATATCCAAAACTGGACCATGTGGATGGACTTAAGGATTGTTTTCAGAACCATCCGTGAAATGGGACTGAACCGGGAAAACGTATATTAAGCATGGAAGCTTCTACTGCTGCTGCCTGCAAACTGTGTGGAAATAATGGGGGGAACAAGGTCCATGAAGTCCGGGAAATGATGTTTGGCACTCGTGACAAGTTTAGTTACTTGGAATGTGGAAAGTGCCATTCCATACAGAATTTTACGATACCTGATAATCTTGCCGCCATTACCCAAGTGACTATTATTCATTAGGGAAGATAAACCTTTCCAGCTGGCCTGTACGATGCATAAAAAGACTGAGGTATTCGCTGTTTCGTGTCACTAAAATGAATATTTTCAAACATTACCACTATGGTGATTGGTTGAAAAACCTGGCCCTTCCCCTGGAAAGTAAGATCCTTGATCTGGGCTGTGGAAACGGCCAATTGTTGTATGAGTTTTATGCGTGTGGATACTCTCACTTCACAGGAGCAGATCCTTTCATGGAAAAATCAATTCAGATAAACTCCCATATCCACCTGGTTAAAAAATCAGTGTTTGAGTTGGAAGGGAAATTTGATTGTATCATGATGCATCACTCTTTTGAGCATATGGACCATCCTGCCGCCACTATCAAAAAAACTGTCCAGCTGTTAAATCCAAATGGAAAGCTACTCATCAGAATTCCTGTGGCCCAAAAAGCCGCTTGGAGAAAATACGGTACAGACTGGGTACAATTGGACGCTCCAAGACATCTTTTTATCCATAGTGAAGCTTCCATTCTAAACCTCGCAGAAAGTGCTGGGCTTAAACTGGACAAGGTTATCTATGACAGTACCGCATTTCAATTTACAGGAAGCGAATTGTACCAACGTAACATCCCCTTTCATGAAGCAGATAATGCATCTCATTTTTTAAAGCAGGAAATCAATGATTTTGAAAATCAAGCCCGGTCCCTTAATGAACAAAAGGATGGCGATCAGGCTTGCTTCTATTTTTCCAAATACTGACTTTTCTGATGGTTTGTGGTTGCAGCAGCAAGCACAATTTTACTCTTTCAGTAAACCGCCCACTGGTGGGTTGAAATTTTTCAGCTTTCTTGACCAGGCTTGTTGAAGTGACGCTTTACATGTCCACCGAGTATCCTTTAGACATTTTCCAGGATGGCTCCTTTTGTGCGCCAGAATCTACAGCTTTTTTATAACTTGCAACTTGAAAGTCAATGTCCGGATTATCTTCTTAAACAAGAACTATTTATTTTGGAAAAGAAAGCGTTTCTCACCCTATACGAGCAAGATTCCTATATCAAAACCGTGGCAAAGGCCATTGAGTCATCTGCCGGTAGCAACTTTGCTTTTAAGGGCATTTCAGGCAGTATGGACATGGTTCTGTTGGCTGCATTTATAAACCTCCGCCGTAGCAGCCACCTGATCATCGCACATGACAAGGAAGAAGCGGCCTACCTGGCAAGTGACCTCAGTAGTCTGTTGGATAAAGTGGAACCACAGGTATTTCCCTCTTCCTATAAGCGTCCCTATCAGCACGAAGAGGTGGACAATGCCAATGTGCTGATGCGTGCAGAAATCCTGAACAAAGTACTCACCAAGGATAATGACATGGAGATTATCGTGTCCTATCCCGAGGCGCTTTACGAAAAAGTCATTAACAAAAAGTCTCTCCAAGAAAACACTTTCGTCGCAAAGGTGGGCGAGAAAGTGGACATTGGGTTTATCGCCGAGCTACTTAGCACTTATGACTTTGATAAAACGGATTTTGTATATGAGCCAGGCCAATTTGCCATACGCGGCGGCATCATCGATGTATTCTCCTTTGCCAATGAATCTCCTTACCGTATAGAGCTCTTTGGGAAAGAAATAGAGAGTATCAGGACTTTTGACACTGAAAGCCAGCTATCCAAGGAAGAGCTCGACCACATCAGCATCATCCCCAATGTACAGACCAAGCTGATGCAGGAGGTGCGGCAATCCTTCACGGACTTCATGCCCAAAGAAACCTGTGTATGGATCAAAGACCTCCAGTTCACCATGGACATGCTGGACAATGCCTTCGAAAAGGCCAGCCAGCAATTTGAAAAGATCGTCGACCAAACCGGAAGCAAGAGCCTGGTGCTCAAGCCAGAAAATCTTTTTGATGATGGGGCGGCATTCTTGCAGTCTCTTGACCTCTTGACCAAAATTGAATTTGGCAATCAGTTTCACCTGCCACCATCCAAAACTTTTGATTTTGACATTAAGCCCCAGCCATCTTTCAATAAGAATTTTGACCTTTTGGTCGAAAACCTGGTGGACAATGAGCGCAAGGGTTTACTGAACATTATCTGTTCAGAGAGCGAAAAGCAGGTGGAGCGGTTACAGAACATCTTTCAGGAACTGGATCCTACCCTGAAAGTCCAATCTTTGCCTGTAAGCATCAGAGAGGGTTTTGTGGATCATTCTGTCATGATCGCGTGTTATACCGATCACCAGATTTTTGAGCGTTATCATCGGTATAAAAGCAACAAAAAAGCCAGCAAGACCAAAGCGCTTACCCTTAAGGAACTCAAGACCCTACAGGCAGGGGATTATGTGGTTCACGTGGATTACGGTGTGGGCCGTTTTGCCGGGCTGGAAAAAGTCGAAGTCAACGGCAATTTCCAAGAAGCCGTGCGGCTGATATTTCGGGATGATGATCTCCTTTATGTGAACATTCATTCCCTACACAAGATATCAAAATACTCCGGCCAGGAAGGAACCCTTCCCACCATGTCCAAGCTGGGCTCTCCAGAATGGGAAAATAAAAAGAAAAAAGTAAAGCGAAAGGTCAAGGATATCGCCAAAGATCTCATTGATCTCTACGCCAAACGGAGAACTGCTCCAGGTCACCAATATGCTCAGGACAGTGTGCTCCAAGTGGAGCTCGAGAGTTCATTTATCTTTGAAGACACCCCTGATCAGGCAGTGGCTACTGGCGATGTAAAGACCGATATGGAAAAACCTTACCCGATGGACAGACTGGTATGTGGGGACGTGGGGTTCGGAAAGACAGAAGTAGCCATCCGGGCTGCCTTTAAAGCTATCAATGACCGCAAACAAGTGGCGGTATTGGTGCCTACCACCATTCTGGCCATGCAGCATTACCGTACATTCAAGGAACGACTGGAAGGATTTCCCGTTAAGGTGGATTATATTAACCGTTTTCGCAGTACCAAGCAAGTCAAGGAAATTACCAAACAGGTAACTTCAGGGGAAATCGATATTCTCGTAGGCACACACCGCATCGTCAACAAAGACATTCAGTTTAAAGACCTGGGGCTGCTCATTATCGATGAGGAACAGAAATTTGGTGTAAAGGTAAAAGACCAACTAAAAGAACTCCGTGTCAACGTGGATGTGCTCACCTTGACAGCAACACCCATCCCCAGGACCTTGCACTTTTCCCTAATGGGAGCCCGTGACCTTTCGGTGATCGCCACGCCTCCACCCAACAGGCAGCCCGTGACCACTGAAATCCACACTTTTGAGGAAGAAGTTATCCGAGACGCAGTTTCCAGAGAACTGCAGCGCGGTGGCCAGGTGTTTTTTGTCCATAACAGGGTAGGTGAAATTGACTCCATCGCCAATCTTATCATGCGCCTGATCCCCGATGCCAAAGTGGCCGGAGCCCATGGCCAGATGGACGGTAAACAACTGGAAAAAGTGATGATCCGATTTATTGAAGGCGAATTTGACGTGCTGGTATCGACCAATATTATCGAGTCGGGCCTTGACATCCCCAATGCCAATACCATTATCATCAACAGGGCCCATATGTTTGGCCTCAGCGACCTTCACCAGATGCGAGGCAGGGTAGGCAGGAGCAATAAAAAAGCCTATTGTTACCTTCTCACTTCCCCCATGTCAGGGCTCACGGCAGAAGCACGTAAACGGCTTCAGACCCTTGAGGAGTTTTCTGATCTGGGAGATGGCTTTAAAGTAGCCATGAGAGACCTGGACATCCGTGGTGCCGGCAATCTTTTGGGAGCCGAGCAAAGTGGCTTTATCACTGATCTGGGATTTGAGATGTACCACAAAATCCTGGACGAAGCAGTCCAAGAGCTCAAGGAAAATGAATTTGCCAGTCTCTTCGAAGTAGACCTGAAGGAAAAAGTGAAAGTTTTGGTTCAGGACTGTGTGATCGAAACGGACATGGAACTATTGATTCCTGAGGACTATGTAACCAATATTTCAGAACGGCTAAACTTATATTCCAAACTGGACAATATCAAGACAGAAGAAGAACTGGCCAAATTTGCCAATTCTGTATTGGATCGGTTTGGCCCAATACCAGCGGCAGTGGAAGCCCTTTTTGAAACGGTCCGGTTACGCTGGTTTGCAGAAAGGCTAGGTTTTGAAAAGCTGGTGCTTAAGAATGGCCAGATGAAGTGCTACTTCGTGCCCAGCACGCGGGAAAGCTACTTTAAGTCCGATGTTTTTGGAAATATCATTAGCTTTATTCAAGGTCATGGAAAGTTCTGTAAAATAAAAGAACATAAAAATCGTTTAATTCTTACCATTGGTGGCATCAAATCCGTAGACAAAGCCAAGCAATGGCTCAGCGAAATGAGTGCTTAAATTTGCTTTTATCTTTTCAATTCCCTTATTTGTTATGCTCTATGAAGTGTTCATTTATGGTGCTTAATACTAGTTTAATAAAATGAACGTAAAGTAAAAATATTGTTATATGTCATTATTGATTATATATTAGCAGTATTAATCGGCGAGGAATAAACCAACTTTCACATGGTGAAAAGCAACAAAAATATAAACATAATATTTACGGCGTTTTTGATGCTGTCAATGACGTTTTTGGCTTCGTGTTCCAAAAACAACGGCCCAACTTACGGGCGAAGGACTGCAGGAAGCCCCGGAAAAGTCAGTGCAGCCACAGGTGCTGAGTTAAACTTTGATCTGGAAGATACTACCCAATTTACAGTAGTCAAGTTAAAAGAGCCTGCCAAAGGCCCTAAATTGAAGTACATTCAAGGGGGGCGTGCAGTACTGGGCACCCAGGAACAGGATGTCATGGCCTTCCGTGACAATGCCGAAAGAACCGTGACCATCGCTTCATTCTACATGGACGAGACAGAAGTGACCAACCTGGACTACAAGGAATTTCTCTTTGACATGAGAAAGCGCTCCAATGCGGACTCGGTAAAACAACTGGAACCTCGAGAAGACGTCTGGACAGAAGCACTTTCTTACAATGACGTTTATTCCACCTACTATTTCAGGCACCCTGGCTTTAACTTCTATCCTGTAGCGGGCGTAACATGGGAGCAAGCCAATGCATATTGTAAATGGAGAACTGCTTACGTGAATGAGCTTTACCGCGAAAAAGAAGGCCTTGACTCTACCATGAGCAAAAACCTGCTTATCGAGCGAGGAGTAGTATTGCCAAACTACAGGCTGCCGAACGAAGCCGAATGGGAATACGCTGCCAAAGCAATGATCGGCACGCAGTACTTGGACGAAAACCAAGAAAATGGACGTATTTACCCTTGGGATGGACGTGGTGTCAGAAACCCCTACGACGTTAAACGCAAAGGCCGACAAGGTGACCTTTTGGCCAACTTTAAAAGAGGCCGTGGTGACTATGCCGGTATCGCCGGTGGTGTGACCAATGATGGCGACATCATCCCTGCCAACGTTTACGAATACCCTCCAAATGATTTTGGGCTATACAATATGTCCGGTAACATGAACGAATGGGTAGAGGATGTTTACAGGCCGCTATCTTATCAGGACTTTGAAGACCTCAATCCGCTGAGGAGAGATGGTACTAACGATGAAGCAGAAGCCTATAGGACTTCCTTAATAGATGACAATTATCGTGTTTACAAGGGTGGCAGTTGGAGAGATGTTGCTTATTGGCTATCACCAGGAACGAGACGGTTTATGCACCAAGATTCTGCCACGAACCATATCGGGTTTAGATGTGCAATGATCTCTGTAGGTGCAGACGATATGTAAAAATAAAAATTAACTGATTGATCAGGGGATGTTTCAAGCTTGAAGCATCCCTTTTTATTTGATTTTTACCGCTTATCAATTTTACTTTTTGACTCACCCAGTATAGTGCCCGGGCTGCGCTATTTTTTTGTAATTTGCTAAGATAAACGAATAGAATATGAACCTAAATTTTCTAATCCCAAGGCACTTTATGTGCCTATTGGCCTTGGCCTTTCTATTTGGAAATGCCATTGCCCAAGAGAACACAGGGTACAAAACCCCTCCCCAATCAATTCAAGACCTGGTCAATGCCCCTGTGACCCCTTCTGTCTATTTCAGCAAGAAGGGAGATATCATGCTCATGTTGGAAAGGCCCGGCTACAAATCCCTCAAGGAAGTGTCACAGCCAGAATTGCGCATCGGCGGGATCCGTATCAACCCGAAGACCAATGGGCCCAGCCGATCATCATCCTACAGCGGCATCAAGGTGAAAGACGTAAAATCAGGTGAAGAGATGACCGTTTCAGGGTTGCCCGAAAATGCTAAAATCAGCGGGATCAGCTGGTCAGATGATGAGCAATATCTTGCCTTTGGCATGGTGGGCGATGAGGGCATTAGCCTGTGGGTAGCTGACCTGGCCACCAAAACCGCCAAACAAGTAACGGATGAAATCATTAACGATGCCTATGGGACTGCCTTTACCTGGCTACCAGACCATTCACTTTTGGTAAAAGCCATTAATCCAAACCGTGGTACCCTTCCCGAAAAACCACAAGTGCCTTCCAGTCCCATCATCCAAGAGACTTCCGGCAATGCCGCTCCCAGCAGGACGTATCAGGACTTGCTGGAAAACGAATACGATGAGCAGCTTTTTGCCTATTTTATGGATACCCAGCTGATGATCGTGGATTTGGATGGAAGTGCCGAGCCCCTGGGAAAACCGGCCATGATCAAATCCATGGATGTCTCGCCTGACGGCCAATACGTCCTTGTGGAGTCCATTCAGCCCCCGTTTTCTTACTTGGTACCAGCTTACCGTTTTCCTTACCATGTAGAAGCATGGCGTATCGATGGGTCAGATCAAGTAACTATCGCGGAAATCCCGCTGGACGAAGTAAGGCCTACCGGTTTTGATGCTACTGTAACAGGACCGAGATCGATCACTTGGCGAAGAGATACTCCTGCTACCCTATATTGGGCAGAAGCGCAGGATGGTGGAGATCCCAAAGTGAAAATCGAAGAGCGTGATATTATCTACACACTGGATGCGCCATTCACAGGAAATAAGCAAAAATTGGCCTCTACCAGCTTACGATATTCAAGCATACAATGGTCGGATGATGATTTTGCGGTGCTGAACGAACGGTGGTTTGATTCCCGACAAGAAAAACGATCCCTCATCAATCCTTCCCTGCCTGGTCAGTCCCAGAAAATATTTATTGAAAGAAGCTATTCGGATATTTATAATGACCCGGGCGATCCTGTGATGACGACCAACGAACTTGGTGAATATGTCCTTCTTAGAAATGGCGACAAACTATTTATGACCAGTGAAGGTGGCTCGCCTGAAGGAAGCATGCCTTTCCTTAGCACCTTTGATGTAAGCTCAGGTGAGCAGGAAATCCTCTGGCGCTGCCAAGCACCTTTTTACGAGCAAGTGGTAAAAGTGCTGGATGATAAGGGGCACAGCTTCATCACCAGCAAGCAAAGTACCGACATCCAGCCAAACTACTGGCTGGTCAACACAAGAAAACGAATCGCTCCGATTCAGTTGACTGAATTTGAAGATCCTTATCCTTCCCTGAAAGGGATACAGAAAGAACTGGTCACATACACCAGAAATGACGGATTGAACCTATCTGCTACCATTTATACGCCTGCCGACTATGAGCCAACAAAAGACGGTAGCCTTCCCGTGCTGATGTGGGCCTACCCGCGAGAATACAAGTCGAAGGAAGTGGCCGCTCAAGTGAGAGGATCTAAATACGAATTTACCCGGCTGTATTGGGGGACTCCGCTCTATTGGGTCACCCAGGGCTACGCCATCATGGACCGAACGGAAATGCCCATCGTCGGTGAAGGAGATAAAGAACCCAATGATTTCTTCATTGAGCAATTGGTGGCCAATGCCGAAGCAGCCATTGACTATATCGTGGATAGGGGCATTGGTGACCGAGACAGGATAGCTGTGGGCGGCCACTCTTATGGAGCCTTTATGACGGCCAATCTCCTTTCACACAGTAATCTGTTTGCTGCCGGAATCGCCCGAAGCGGTGCTTATAACCGTACACTGACCCCTTTTGGCTTTCAATATGAACAACGCACATATTGGGAAGCCCCGGAAGTATATTTCAATATGTCCCCATTCATGCACGCTGACAAAGTAAAATCGCCAATCCTGCTGATCCACGGCGAAGCAGATAATAATTCCGGTACCTTCCCCATCCAGTCGGAGCGTTATTACAACGCACTGAAAGGACATGGTGCTACTGCCAGGTTGGTGTTTTTGCCAAACGAAAGCCACGGTTATGCCGCCCAGGAATCCATTATGCACACCTTATATGAGATGAATGAGTGGTTGGACAAATGGGTAAAGAACAGGGGAAAGTGAGTGTTCAGCAATACCCCTGATTGCCTAAGGAAGATATAGCGCAAAATCAAAGATCCCGCATACTGGTATATGCGGGATTTTTTTGTAATTTATCAGGAGAGAAAAGCCAATAAACACCAAGCGCTTATCCGTAAACCGTAATTTACCTTTATTTTTGTAGGTAAAACCATGTCGTTCCAAGATCATATGAAGAACCATTTACTCCTGATTTTTTTCTCTATGTCACTATTTCAATCAGCTTTTTCCCAAAGCTGGCAAAGGATCAGTGACCGGGGCAATGAACTGACAGACATCCATTGGGTCAATGAAGACGTGGCTTTTGCTTCAGGGGATCAAATTATGCTCAAAACTACCGATGGTGGTGACAGCTGGACGGAAATATCCATGCCGATGGAGGCCAGTTTGCTTTCAGTAGATTTCTATGATCACGAAAATGGTGCGATGTCAGGCGAAAATGGCGTACTTCTGCAAACCAAAGACGGTGGCCAGTCCTGGAAGGCCGTCGAGCTGAGCTCCACTGAAGATTTACTAACGGTCAAGTACCTTACCAAAGATAATATTTGGATCGCGGGAACATCAGGTACTTTACAATACTCTTCCAATGGCGGAGATTCATGGACATCGGTGGAGCCTGGAATCACTGCTGATATCAGCACGCTGTTCTTCCCGAGCAATGACAGGGGCTATTTGGGGACTTCCTCTGGAGCGATTTACAAAACTTCAGATGGAGGGCAGACCTGGCAGCCACTCGCCTCATCGATCAATACGCCTATAAATGACCTCTGCTTCACCAATGATACTACCGGCTATGCAGTGGGCGATGAGGGGGTGATTTTAAAGACCATTGATGCAGGGGATAATTGGGCGTTTATCCAGAGTGGGACCAACTACGATTATAAGCGGGTAGCTTTTAATAGGGACAGCCCTGATACGGGCATTATCGTAGGAGAAGCAGGTACTGTCTTATTTACCAATAATGCAGGACTGACCTTCGCCATTCGAAACAGTCGAACCGTAGAAGACATTAACAATATTGCCTACAAGCAGAGCACCAACACGGTCTTTGCCGTGGCTGATGCGGGGACTATCCTCCGCTCCACCAATTCGGGAAGCTCCTGGACGTCACTATTTACAGGTAATCCCAAAGATTTTTTGGCTACGGATTTTGTAAGCGATAGTCGTGGCTATATCGCTGGCAAGGAAGCCGTGATTTTACGGACTACCAATAGTGGTAACTCCTTTGCTGATTATTCCCGTCCGCTAACAACCGATTTTCATGACATCGCTTTTGTATCCAGTGCTTTTGGCTATGTAGTGGGCAATGATGGGACGATTTTGAACACCACCAACTCTGGAGGGTCTTGGACTGCCTTAAACCCCAACACCGAGAAGGACCTTTTTGGCCTATACTTCTCTGATGCTGACACGGGCTATATTGTGGGCGAAGATGGATATCTCGCCAAAACAGAAAATCGTGGCATAAACTGGACGACCATCAATGCCGGCGATAAATCGTTCGATTTTTACGATGTTGATTTTTTTCAAGATGGATCCGGGATCATTGTCGGCGAAGGAGGCCGTGTGTTTAGAAATTCCGGTGCGGAGGATTGGCAAGAGGTTTATCTTGGCATCACCAGCAATCTGAACGGGATTTTTGTGATCAGCGAGACCTCCGCCGTCATGGTGGGTGATAATGGGCAGGCATTTTTGACAGAAGATCAGGGAGGGAATTGGAAACAGCTTAATACCCATTCTACTCAACACCTTCGCGATGTAGCCTTCTTGGACAGTCTGACCGGGTTTATTGTAGGGGATGAAGGCATGCTCCTTCAGACCACTGACCAAGGGGAAACCTGGAGGCAGGTGGACACCGAAACTTTTCAGGACTTTAGGGCAATTAGCTTTGGTGATGTCAATACAGGCTATGCAGTGGGCGAGTATGGAATGATTTATCAGTACAGCTGTGAAGTGCCCACCTTTACCGGGACTATCACCGGGCAAGATAATATTTGCCTAAGCCAACAGATTTACACCTTGGAAAATGAGGGAAGCGAAGGCTTGACCTACGAATGGCGTGTGGACGGTGGCAGCATCATCGAAGGACAAGGTTCGGATAGAATTGTCGTCCAATGGGAAAGCCCTGGCCGGAATGGTGTATTGGTGAAAAGTCAAAATGTTTGCGGTGATGGTCCCACCACAGCACTGGAAGTCACTGTCTCCACCACACCGGAAAAGATAATGGAAATCACCGGTAATGGGGTGGCCTGTTTAAAAAGGGTCAGCAATTATGAAGTAGATTCGATACCGGGGATGGAATATATCTGGACAGCCAATAACGGAATCATCCAGTCAGGCCAAGGTACTGCCCATGTCGCTATCGAATGGGAATCAGAGGGGCAGCAGCAGCTGAGTGTCTTCCCCAAAAATGCCTGCGGGGAAACCTCTGCGACCAACAAAGCAATCACCGTTACCCGGGCACCTGCACAACCGGAGACCATCATGGGACTGGCGCAAGTCGGACTGGAAGAGCAGTTGTATGAAGTCACTGCAGTAGATGGTATAAATTACCAATGGTCCACAGAGGGAGGAAGCATCATCTCAGGACAAGGCACTCATTCGGCCCTAGTCAACTGGGAGAGAGAAGGTGATTTTCTGCTGGAAGTCACCCCAAGCAACAGCTGTAATGAAGGTGCCTCACAGCAGCTTAATGTCAACGTGAACCTCATTACAGGCATTGAAAAAGAAGCTGAAAATGCACAGGTTAAAATCTACCCAAATCCATCCAGTGGAAATATCCACATTGAGGTAAAAGGGGCAGGAAGTGTCAGGGAAATAAGAGTGGTGGACCCTTTGGGCAAATATTTACGGAAAATCACCCCCCATCACGATATATTTGATTTTTATATCGAAAATTTACCCGCTGGATTGTGGCTAATTGAAGTCGAAACAGCGGCAGGAAAGACAGTGGATAAAGTGTGGATAAAGTAATTGATTTTTGTTTGATTTTATCAAAAAAGTAAAAAAAATCCCAAGTTTGTCAGCTTGGGATTTTTTCGAATCGAGTGCCGTATCATTCCAGAAATTAATCAGTGATTTCTTGAATGGGCTGGCCAGTGGCACCATTTGGAATGCGAATATCCAGTAACATTGAAACTGTCGGAGCAATATCCGTAATGGTACAGTAGCGAGTACTAAATCCAGGTTTAATTTGCCAGCCATAAAACAATACTGGTACATGCGTATCATAAATATATCCCGTGCCGTGCGTGGTTCCTCTAGAGGAATTGGTTAGCCAGGCCGGTTCCAAGATCAGCAGTACATCGCCGGAAGCCTTGTGGTTAAAACCCATCTGAAGTAAATGTTTACGGCCTTCTGTGTACTCAAAGCGCTTCATGTCTGACGCGGTATAAGCTTCTTTGATTCCATCAAAGCGAAGCATAAAATCGGCAATTTCCCGCTGTACCTTTTCCAGGTCAAGGCCCTTTTCGGCAACCAGCTTTCTATTAAGGAAAATTTGCTCATTGGAAGTGTTTAGGATCCAGTCACCCTCACCGTAGTGCTCTCTCGTAAACCCTTTGAGCTGTGTCAGCGCAAAACGGGAATTAAAACTTCCTGTGGGCACTTCGATGCTTTTCATATAATTTACTACATCAGCAACTGCATGATCAGCCGTCAAAAAAACCATGTATTCTCCCTGGCCATATTCCTTGTCCAAATATTCAAAGAACTCTTCCAAACTTTGGTCTAGCCTCAGGTAAGTATCTTCAAGCTCCATGGAAGAAGGACCAAATCGGTGTCCTACATAATCGGTGGAAGAGAAGCTGACAGCCAGAAAATCTGTCTCATCACCTTTGCCCAGTTCTTCACCTTCCAAAGCCGCATAGGCCATGTCTAAGGTCAGGTCATTGCCAAAAGGCGTGCTGGCAATCAAGCCAATGCCGCCATTCTTATCCATTAGCTTCTTAAGATCATATGGGAATTCGGGTGTCTCCATTCCGGTAAAGGGGACCTCGAAGTCATTATTGTCAGCTACACTCTGGATATAGGTTTTGGTTTTATAAAGTGGCTTCCAAGTATTGGACAGGTACTTTTCGGCTAGTTTTTTCTTATTGAACTTCCGTAACCAATCAGGCACTTCATCCTTATAGTAGGTGGAAGTCATAAAATCACCGGTTTCCTTATCAAACCAGTAGGCATCTCCCAGATGACCGGCAGGAAGCGCAGCCCCACGATCTTTGATGGCGACACCTACCACCTTCGAGCGCTGGTTTGTAGAAAGGCGAAGCTCATCGGTAATGGTCGTGGTCAGTAAGTTTCGAGGTGAAATCTCACCACTGTCGCCACTTCCGCCCACATTGGTAACCGTACTGTCCTCCGCGCAATAGATCATCTTTCCCAGGTCCCTCACATACCAATTATTACTGATAATACCGTGGGTAGCTGGAGTAGTTCCAGTATAGACTGAGGAATGGCCAGGACCAGTATAGGTAGGAATATAGTTATAGTGTGCATTTTTCATCACAAACCCATCGTTCATAAGCCGCTTAAATCCGCCATCGGTAAAACGGTCATTGAATTTATGTAAATATTCGTAGCGCATTTGATCCACGACAATCCCCACTACCAGTTTTGGTTTTTTGGAATCTTGGGCAAAGCCGGCAAGGGTGATTAACACGGCCAGGCCGGTAAGAAAAGCTTTTTTCATGGGTAATAGTTTTTTGATGAAACGTAACAGACAAATTTAATGATTATGCCCTTACTTTAACGTAAACTTTTGGTGAAGTCTACCTTCTTTGTAATTGGTGAGACAAAAGGTTTATGCTGTACAGGAATGGTGGTTTAAAAAACGCTTTAAGGCCTTTATGTAAAATATTTCGCGAAATACAGTACTACTCTTTATATTCGGGAAATTTTATCATTATGAGAATATTAAAATTACTATTCACTGGCTTGTTCATTTCCATGGGGGTTTCACCATCCTTTTCCCAGTCATACTTTGACGATGGACTGGACCAGGAATTTCACCGGGAAAGAAGAGCGGCGCTTAGGCAGTTATTGCCAGCAAATTCAGTGGCGATGATCTTTACCAACCCGGTCAAAAACAGGTCAAATGACGTTGATTTTATTTATCACCCCAATACCGATTTCTTTTACCTGACAGGCTTCCGCGAACCAAACGCGGTGCTGCTGGTCTTTAGTGAAGCGCGCGAAATAGGAGGAACAATGACCGAGGAGATCATCTATGTCCAGCCCCGTGATGAAGATGCTGAAATGTGGAATGGCAAGCGATTGGGCGTAGCAGGGGTAAAAGCCAAGCTGGGAATTGAAGCGGTTTACCTTAATGAGGACTTTGGGACGGATCCTGTACTTGAATTTGACCAATTCGATGAAATCCTCACTTTTAGCCTCTCGGAAAACATCGAGGAAAGCAGTGCAAACAAAGCCATGCTCGATATGCGTGAACAATTCAAAACCGAAACAGCATACCCCGAGGAAATGTCTGCTGTCACCAGCAAAATGTACGAACTCATCCGGGCCACGGACCAGGAAAATTCTGCCAATGTCGCACAGGTCATTGGTCGATATAGAAAGTACTATCCAGAGGTGGAAAATGATGATGTCCTAATGGAATTTGCCAATGCAGACAGTCCCGAAAAAAGAATGGACGTGGCCAAAAAAATTCCTTCACAGCAACTGAACATCTCCGCACTCCCAGAGATCATGACCAAACTCCGTGGAGTCAAGACCAAGGAAGAAATCGGAATGCTCAAAAAGGCCATAAGAATCTCTGCTATTGGCCAAATTGAAGTCATGAAAGCATTGAAGCCGGGTATGTCCGAACGTGAGGTACAGGGCATCCATGAATTTGTCTACAAACGATATGGTGCCGAAAATGTCGGTTATCCCTCTATCGTAGGAGCGGGAAAAAACGGCTGTATTCTTCATTATATTTCCAATGACCTCAGAGATCCCGACAAGCGCCTGATGCTTATGGACCTTGGAGCTGAATGGAGAGGCTATACGGCTGATGTGACCAGGACAATCCCTATTTCGGGAAAATTTACTCCTGAGGAAAAGGCCATTTACGACTTGGTGTATAAAGCCCAAGAAGCCGCCATGCAGGCTTGTAAGCCAGGGGTAGAGTTTGGTGAAATCAGCCAAGTCGCCAAAAGGGTCATCAATGAAGGATTGGAAGAACTTGGTATCATTATCCGGGGACAACGACACCGCTATTTCCCTCATGGCACTAGTCACCATCTTGGGCTGGATGTGCATGACCGTGGTGCATATGGTCCACTGGAGGAAGGCATGGTACTGACCGTAGAACCCGGAGTCTACATCCCCGAAGGAAGTGACTGCGACCCAAAATGGTGGAACATCGCAGTCAGAATAGAAGATGATGTGGTGATTACCGAAGATGGTTTCGAGAACTTGTCATCTGATGCCCCAAGGACCAGCAAGGAGGTAGAAGCCATGATGGCAAAGCCGAGTGTGCTCGAAAATTGGGTACTGCCTGAGCTATAATATTAAATTAATATCTATCAGTTGTAAGTGGCATTCTGTCGATAGGAAGGATCTTTCTATCCCAAATAGTATGGGAAAGATCCCTCCTTCACTTGCGGTGGTGGCGGCTAGGGAGGGAAAAGTCATTCCTGACCCATTAAGAACATCACCAGCAATCCCAAAATGATAAAAACAGGTCCCCAATATTGCATTTTGATCCAGAAGATGCTGTGATGGGGTTTTACTGAAAACTCCTGTCCGGTCTTTTTGTCCACCAAGGTTTTTCCCTCATCGCTGTTCCATTTCCTGCCCATCACCCAGCTAAATACACCTGCCACAAAAAAGGACAATGAAAAAGCGTATTGCAAATAAGCATTGCCCAATACACTCATAAAAAGTGCAACAGAAAGCAATAAAACCAAAATGGAGAATATCCCTCTTCCAGACCAAATTATCATAGTTCCCAATTGTTATAATAGTTTCTTATAATACAATTCAACTATTGAAGGTTAAAATCACTTAAAATACTGTAAAATTACCAATAACTGAATATGCCTTTTACAAAATGAGCATTTAGAGAATGCTAGTCATCATTTTTCAGGTCGCCGCGCTTGATGGATTTGATAAATTCTGCCCATGCAAAAGGATTAAGCAGTGGGAAAGACCTTGGACCATACCGGTCTTGAAGCTGTTGCATTTGGCCGCTTTGGAAGGTGCGGAAGTTTTCATTGGCAGAAGCAGGCATCTGTTCAGCCCATCGGAGGAGCATCTGAGGGCTTAGGTTGCCACGGTCAAGTGGCATTTCCTCGACATGCATTGCCAATACCGCTTGTTTAAATTCCTCTTCCGTTGGGTAGGGCATTACTTCCACTTCACCAAGGGCAATTTCATCTTGGGCCATGGTAAGGATCAGGCTGAGTTTATCGTCATTTACTTTTTCTGGAACCTTGAACGCTTGGTTTTTAAGGCCCACAAAACTAAACACCACGCTGTCTCCTTCTGCTACCGGCATCGAGAAATAGCCAAATTGATTGGAACTTGTACCACGTCCTTTTCGTGGTACGTACACATTTACGCCAGATACAGCACTGGTACTGTCAGCATTTAGAATAATCCCTGACAGTTGGACCACCTTTCTTTCTTGCGTATCCTGTGCCTGTGCATTGGAGTTTAGCAAGAAAACCAGTACAAAACATAAAAAGAAACCAAGATATGTAAATGATGTTTTCAAAATTGCCCTTTTTTAAAAGAAACGATGGGACGCTAAAATAGTTCGTCCTACACCCCGCGAATTCAACTGCTATTATAGGTTATTTTCACTGTATTTTCTTAATTTCAGGCAGGTTTCTTCGTTAAAAGTTATTAAATGCGACTTAAAAATATCAGTTTGAATTATGGGATGCGGGTATTTAAGGCACTTTCTGAAGAGCCGAGGGTAAGGATCATCCACCTACTGATCCAAAATAAGGAAATGTGCATTTCGGATTTGGAACATATCCTTGACTTTACCCAAACCAAAACAAGTCGACACCTTGCTTACCTGAAAAATGCCGGCTTAGTGGGCAGTAAAAGGATTGACCAGTGGACATTTTATTACATTTTGGATGAAGCCATTGATATCATTAACCAGATTTTTAAGTTTATTGAAAAAGATGCGAACCTTTTACGTGATCAGGAGATTTATGAGATACTACGTTCCAATCGGGAACTGGCCATTAATAAAATTGTAAACCATCCATATCGGTAAACCAAGGTAACATTTTGAAAAAATACAAGCACCTTTTTTTTGACCTAGACCACACCTTGTGGGATTATGACCGCAATGTGCAGGAGTCCTTATCAGAACTGTATGAAATATATGCTCTTGAGGGGCTAGGCGTGCCCACGAACCATGATTTCTACAACACATTCCTTCAGGTAAACTATGGTCTCTGGGAGCATTATAATGTAGGCACCATGGACAAGGTAACCCTGAGAAAGGAGCGATTTAGGAGAATATTTGATGAATTTGGCGCACATGATGTGCCAGTACCCAAGGCCATGGAAGAGGATTTTATGAAACGTACTTCCTCAAAACCGCACCTGTTTCGATATTCAAAAGAAATCCTGAATTACCTTCATCCCAAATACGAGCTCCATATCATCACCAATGGCTTCAATGAAAGCCAAGCACTGAAAATGACCTCTTCCGGCATCCAGTCGTTCTTTCAGCTAGTGGTCACGTCGGAAACCACAGGGCATAAAAAACCTGATAGACGGATTTTTGAATATGCTATGAACCAATTAGGGACTTCCCCGGATGAGTGCCTCATGATCGGGGACAATCCAGTTTCAGATATAGAAGGAGCCCGGAATGCTTCCATCGACCAAGTGTTTTTTAATCCTTCCAAGCTAAACAATGCGCTAATGGCGACGTATACCATTAGTGATTTAGAGGAATTGAAAAAGATACTATAATCCCTCCAAAGACCTACTTTGGCATGGAATTTTAGGCTATATTCCTATATTTGTTTCATACAGAATATATAAAACTCAAATCATTATGCTAAAAGGTTTTTTTAATGTTCCGGAACCAAAAAACGAACCGGTTTTCGATTATGCACCAGGAACACCAGAACGGGCCAAGCTGCAAGCAGCGCTTCAAGAGGCCCGCTCCAAGGAGGTAGATGTTCCGATGTACATTGGAAGTGAAGAAGTAAGAACAGGGAATAAGATTCCACTGTCACCTCCTCATGACCATCAGCATCTTCTTGGGCATTTTCATGAAGGGGACAAGTCTCATGTAGAACAGGCGATCAATGCCGCTTTGGGAGCCAAGGAAGCCTGGGAAACTATGGAATGGGAACAGCGAGCCGCAATTTTTCTGAAAGCCGCCGACCTGATCGCAGGCCCTTATCGATATAAAATGAACGCAGCCACTATGCTGGGCCAATCAAAAAATGCTTTCCAAGCTGAGATTGATTCGGCATGTGAAATCGTGGATTTCCTGCGGTTCAATGTTAAATATATGACCGAAATCTACAAGCAACAGCCTCCAATTTCGGGAGATGGTGTTTGGAATAGATTGGAACAGCGACCATTGGAAGGGTTTATCTTTGCACTGACGCCGTTTAACTTTACTGCCATTGCAGGAAACCTGCCCACAGCACCGGCGATGATGGGCAATACGGTGGTGTGGAAACCTGCCTATACGCAGATTTACGCTGCCAACGTCTTGATGCAAGTGTTCAGGGAAGCGGGTGTACCTGATGGTGTTATCAATTTGGTCTATGTAGATGGGCCTTCTGCTGGTGAGGTGATTTTCGAACACCCTGAGTTCGCAGGTATTCACTTTACAGGATCCACTGCTGTATTCCAGACCATCTGGAAGACGATCGGTAACAATATCGAAAAATATAAATCTTATCCTAGAATCGTTGGGGAGACTGGCGGCAAAGACTTTGTGATCGCCCATAAGTCTACCGATGCCAAGCAATTGGCCACTGGCCTCGTGCGGGGAGCGTTTGAATTCCAAGGACAAAAGTGTTCTGCTGCTTCCAGGGCGTATGTCCCCTCAAATCTCTGGGAAGATGTGAAGAAATATATGCAAGAAGACTTGGCCACTATCAAAATGGGCGGGCCTGAAGACTTCAGTAACTTCGTCAATGCCGTAATCGATGAAAAATCATTTGATAAAATCGCCAAATACATCGATAATGCCAAGGCTAATGGATTGGAAATCGTGGCTGGCGGCAACTATGATAAGTCAAAGGGCTATTTCGTGGAGCCAACGGTGCTGCTTACCACAGATCCAATGTACACCACTATGTGTGAAGAGATCTTCGGTCCTGTACTGACCATTTACGTGTATCAGGAAGACCATTTCGAGGAAGCACTCGAACTAGTGGACAAGACTTCCCCGTATGGATTGACAGGGGCAATTTTCTCCCATGATCGTTACGCTGCGCAGTTGGCTACCCAAAAGCTGAGAAATGCCGCGGGTAACTTCTATATCAATGACAAGCCAACCGGAGCGGTAGTAGGCCAACAGCCATTTGGCGGTGCCAGAAAATCCGGTACCAACGATAAGGCCGGAGCGATGATCAACATGCTGCGTTGGGTATCTCCAAGGACCATCAAGGAAACCTTCGTCACACCGACGGACTATCGTTATCCATTCCTTGGGGAAGATTGAGAAGATTGAAATATTGTAATAGTTGAATATTGCCATCTGCTGCGGCGGATGGCTTTTTTGTTTTAGGATGACTTTATTTAATGCGCGCTTCACCCCACATCCCAAGATTTAGAAAAAATAGTAATGTAAAACAGCTAACTTATTGGGGCACCACATGGAGCATGGGTAGGTAACAGTAAGTGGATACAGCATCTTAATAGTGCCGTAGGTACTAACCACGGGCAAGAAAAGCATATATGATTATCGATGCATTCATCTTTAAAATAGGTTTTACCCCTAAATAATATAGAATCAAGATTGCCTGACGACTATATTTTTAGTAGTTTTTACAAAATTTTTGCCATGTTCTACCAATTTACCAGATATATTACCTGTTTCTTACTTGCCAGCTTTCTTTTCAGCTGCAATAGTAAATCAGACAATAACAATGCATTTACGTCCGGCACACTGACGGATTTAGTAAAGGATACTTTGTATCTCGAGAAAGATATAAATACACAATGGCTGGGCACTGATTTTACATACCTGGAAAAAGGAGGAAAGAAACTGCTTTGCCAGTTTAATGACCGCAGGTTGTTGGTATATGACTATACATTGGGTGATCTCCTGTCTGCCCAATCCTTTGAGGAGGAAGGCCCCAATGGCATTGGCAGTTTTATTTCGGGCAGTTTGATCAGCCAAGACAGCATGTTGGTCCTATCAGGAGGAAAGCAGCTGATCATAGCAGATCATGGTGGAAAGGTGCTCAGCAGACACGACCTTCCTACCCATGAAAGCACCGTGCGGGGAAGCTCCCATTATGCTACGTTTGTCCATAATCCGATTCACTTAAAAGGGAACAAAGTCACTGTTACTGATGTCCCCTTTGTACTGAAAGCACCTATGTTGGAATATGAAAAGTGGCTCTTGAAGTATGATTTGGAGACTGGTGAGGAGGGTTACGTACGTTTTACGTTTCCTGAGAAGTATGAAGGTTTTTTGGATGACTCGGAATTTTGTCATTATTCCCACGCTTATTCGGACAACAAAAAGGAGCATTATGTTTCATTTGCAGCGGATGATAAACTACTCTGCATTAAAGATGGAAAACGTGTTTGGGTGGATGCGGGAAGTGAAGAGCCAATGGAATTTCTTAGAGGGACAACCGAAAAAAGCGGTGAATATATTGTCTTCAATCCTAATCCTGAATCCAGCCAATATGGAACGTTACAGTACAGCCCTTGGCATAAGGTATTGGTAAGAGCGGTCAAATTAGGGATGGATTTAGAGCGGCAAGTTGAAAGCCGTAGCTTTATTGTTCTGGATGAACGCTTAGCAAAAACCGCTGAGCTGACCTTTACATCTGATGAGTTTTCAGCCTTGGGATTTTTTACACCCAATGGTTTTTACCTGAAACTTGCCCAGCAGCAAAGTGATGATAAAATAGGATATGCAAGGATTGTTTTGCCCGGGATGGGGTAGTGTGATTCCTCGGATTCGACTTGTTCAGCTTCCGATTTGTTCCGAATATTACTGGCTATGGATGAAGATGCACTCCTTTGAACTCCGCACATGATCCCGCTTCCTGTCTCATTGTCTCAATACTCACATTTTGATATCCCTCAAGTCCGGTTCTAAGCCTTGTTTGGCTTCAGACAAGCCTGTTTGGCACCAGACAAGCCTGTTTGGCTTCAGACAAGCCAAAGGCAGGCTCGCATGACGATTTTTAAATCGAACTGAGGTTCTCCCTTACTTTCTCTCCATCACTTGGAAGAGGTAGGAAACCGTAAATTCCAGGTTAGTGACGGACATATCAAAAATCCGGTCTTGGCTTTCCGGCCTGCCCAGTTCATAAGAAGCCCTTACTTCAGCGACGATGGTACTTTTGCCAAAAACCTTGGAAATACCAGCACCGGCAGTAAGTCCATACATAAATTTCTTGGGATCATCTCCTGGCTGGCCGTAGGTAGGTAAAATAGGCAGGTCAGCATTGTTTGATTCGAATTCCCTCCTTACATCAGTAGCGTTTAGCAAGTAACCAAAGTGGGGGCCCATTTTAATATGGAATCTTCCTGTCCTTCCAAAATAGAAACTGGATAGAAGAGGGATTTTTAGGTAATCCAGTTCAGTTTCGTTAGAGAGCGTTTCATCATCATTGTATTCGACGTAGCCGGTAGTCAAGTATTGGATATCCAGCTCCACTCCTGCATGGTCCTTAAAGTAGTGCTCGATCGCAATGCCGTAAACCGGCTTGCTCTTTACCCCATGGACCTTTTTCTTTGGAATGGCCACTGTAGGTCGATATGACATGCCGGAGTAAGAAATTCCCCCACGGAAGCCCACGCTAAGTTGGGCATGTGCCAATGTTGTCGTTCCTGTCAGCAGCAGGCAGAGAACGATAAATTTATAGACAGGTGTAATGCTTGATTTCAATATGATGTGATTAAACTGCTTTTTTTGCCAAGTAAGGTAAAAAAGGAAAAAATAGCCCGCCGTGGCGGACTATTTTTTCTTGTCATTTTTGATCTCGTCCAGGTCGTCCCTGTCCTTGAGCTTTTTATCCTCTACATTTTTGTTCAAAAACTCATTGATTTTATCAATGGGAAAAGAGCTTGAAATTTCCCCAAATGAATCGATGTTCATTTTGAAGCCATCTAATTCGGGATTTACTTTAGGGTTTTCCTCTTTTTTGCTTTTTTTAGCCATGACGCATCCTTTCTGTTTATACAGCCATTTTTTTGGTATCAAAAGATCAAAAGCTACGCAAATGGCAGTGACGTACGATTACTTTGCTTTGACCTCTAAGGTATTTAACGCAAAATCGATCCTTTTGATTAACTCATTTTTACCAATAATGGTAAAAATCTCCATCAGGTCAGGGCCGGCACCCACTCCCGTGACAGCCAGACGCACTGCCTGCATTACTTTTCCAAGCTTTATTTCTTGGCTTTCCGCAGCAGATTCCAGCATTGATTTGGCACTTTGAGGGCTAAATTCTCCTTCAAATTTACCAAGGGACGCCTTGTAGGCCGTAAGTACGGTCACGACATCATCATTCCATTTTTTATCCGCTACTTTCTCGTCAAATTCAGTAGGAGCGATCAGCATGAAACGTCCTTCCTTCCAAAGATCTCCTGGGAAAGTGGCCCTCTCTTTCATAATGGCCACGATTTGTTCGGCTTTGGCCTGGAGGATTTCGATGTTTTCCTTCTTCAGGTCTTCGATCAGGTATTGTGCCAGATCATGGTTTGACTTTGCCTTAAGGTATTGTTCGTTAAACCATTTGGCTTTATTGATATCAAATTTCGTTCCTGATTTACCGATGCGCTCCACGGAGAATGCATTGATCAGTTCTTCCATGCTGAAGAGTTCTTGGTTATCGCCGGGATTCCAACCCAAGAAGGCCAGAAAGTTCACAAATGCATCCGGGAAATAACCTGCTTGCCTAAATCCCTGGGAGAAATCTCCCGTACGAGGATCGGTCCAGTCCATTGGGAAAATAGGGAAGCCATTCTTATCGGCATCTCTCTTGGAGAGTTTGCCATTACCGTCAGGTTTTAGCAGTAGTGGAAGGTGTGCAAACTGCGGCATAGTGTCTTCCCATCCCAAGTATCTGTACAATAAAACGTGAATAGGTGCAGAAGGCAGCCATTCCTCTCCACGAATTACATGCGTGATTCCCATCAGATGGTCATCTACGATATTGGCAAGGTGGTAAGTAGGCATGCCGTCAGATTTCATCAGCACTTTGTCGTCCAAGGTATTGGAATGCACCATTACCCAGCCACGGATCATGTCATTTAGACGGATTTCTTCTTTTCTTGGAACCTTTAGGCGGATCACATAGGGATCACCTGATTCCAACCGGGATTTCACCTCATCTTCTGGAAGTGTGAGGGAATTTTTCATTTGGGTTCTGGTGATCGAATTGTACTGAGGGGAAACCACCCTCGCTGCAGTAAGCCTCTCCCGCATGGCATCGAGTTCTTCGGAAGTATCAAAAGCATAATACGCATGACCTTTATCCACAAGGTCCATCGCGTACTGCATATAAAGGGGCTTTCGCTCAGATTGCCTGTAAGGGCCATGGGGTCCTTCTTTCCAAGGGCTTTCGTCTGGAGTGATCCCAATCCATTCCAATGCCTCTTTGATGTATTCCTCCGCACCCTTTACAAACCTCGTCTGGTCAGTATCTTCTATCCTCAGAAGAAACTTCCCCTGATTTTTCTTGGCAAAAAGGTAATTGTATAGGGCCGTGCGGACACCGCCAATATGAAGGGCTCCTGTGGGAGATGGGGCAAAACGAACGCGTACTTCTTTATTCATGCTTTGATTTTTCCTTTTAATATAAGGTGAGATTACCGGGAAATTCAGATTTCGATTCAATCAGCAAAGATACAAAAAGATGCCAAAGGAAAGGTAATTCGGGTGCAGTTTTCAGCAGGCCGCTTCCATTAACCTGCGCGTCTATGCCAAACAGATAGCCTGGAAGTTTAAGTGCTATCGGTCATCAGTGTTAAAGGAAATGATCCTTGGAATGTATACCAGTAGGATGTTTAATTTCTTAGTTTCTGGACCCTGTCGATTATACGGTGCACTACTCGGTCCAACTCGTCACATGAAGCTGCTATTTCATTTAAAAAACATTTGTCAGCTTCCTCGTCATATCCGTATTCTTTGATATAATTTACCATTCCCATCAGTCTTGATAGCGGAGCCCTTACTTCATGGGACTGCATCCAGGTAATTTCAGTGAATTCTTGGTTTTGACGCTCGATCTTGTCTATATAAACTTTTATCTTGGAGAGATCTTGCATCGTGCCGACCATTCTTACGGCTTCTCCATGTTCATCATAGATGATGAACCCTTTGTCAAATACGTTGGCGTATGTGCCGTCAGATTTGCGAAAACGGTATTTTTCTTCCCAGCGTGTTTCTAGCTTTTTGGAAATATGCTCGTTCATCTTGTCCAAAACACGGTCTTTGTCTTCTGGATGCAATTGGTCTATCCAATGCTGGTATGAGGACTTCCCAAAGGGGGCTTTATGCCCGAATAATCCTTCGTAGTTTTCATTCCAATAGATCGTTTTATCCTCGAATGACCACTCCCAAACTGCTTCTTCGGATGCCCTGGTGATAAAGTCATACCGTTTATTGACCATTTGAATGACGTGGTTGGCCTCTTTTAGTTCGGTGATGTCATTGAAAATCACGAGGGTGCCTTTTTTGCCCATTCCATAGTCAAACACACTGGCGGTAAATAGTATTTGCAGCAGTTTTCCGTCTTGGGAGATCAATTGGGCGCTACAGCTTTCCATTTTCCTTTTGCCCAATTGGAACCGAAGGTCTTTCAAGAAATTTTTATATGCTGATTCCGTTTCAAAAAACTTCTTTAAGGTGCCGAGATCCCCGTCATGCCTGTCTACTCCAAATAATTTGCATGCGCTGGGATTGAGGTATACGATTTTGTCATCAGGAGAAAGGGCCATCACACCATTTTCGATCTGTTTTACGATCTTGCCAGAGGCGATCGACGATGATACGTCAAACAGTTTAAATTTCCTCAGCGCAATAACTGAGGCAAAGGAAAAACAAGTAAGGGTAGTAGAAGTTACCGGTATATCAGTCATGCCTACTGCAGAAAAATAAAGTTGGGTAACGGCACCTTGAAGGACGGGAAGAAATGCGCCCAAAAATAACACCAGTATCTGTTTTCTCATGATGGGGCTATTTCGCTTGTTAAAATATTCTACCACCAGTATCCCCAGGCTAGCCAAGGCCAAAATTGCTACCCAAGCCCGGCTAAGCAGGTCATAAGAACCTGGACGAATCCCGGTAATGTATCCCCAGTTTTTGTCATAGCTGAGGATTACTTCATCCAAATTGGCCAGATAGCAAATGTACAATAAGGCCGAAACTCCATAAATAATTATAAGGAAAGATCGGTTTTTGATGACATGGTGGTTGGTATAGTAACACAAAAAATGAAGTATCAAGGCACCGATGAACATCCATCCAAAATCCAATGATCGGGAAATATGGCAGGCGGTTTCATAATCAATATTCAACCTCATTAAGGTATCTTGTATTTGCCAAACAATTAATGAAACCAAAAACAACAGAAAAATATTGGTCTCCCTGGTACTGGGGTATACATAAAAGATATAGCAAAATATAGCTGCATTAAACAATGCTGGAACCAATGAGATAGAAACGTAAAATATGTTAATGTCTTGCAACATAGGTAGGGCAGTAGGGAGGTAATCAATTTGTATTAAATGCTATAAATGCCAAAACTGGTTATAAGGATAAATTAGTTATAAATATATTATTTTATGTAATACATACACAGTAATTTTCAATTTAAACCTTTAAAATTGACAAGCCATCAGCCTTTAATAGGCGGATATGCCAAATATTGGATTTTATCGAATAAATCATGTGGTTTTTGCTAGTTTGTTTTAGATAAAAATGATTAAGATCAGAGATCACAAATGATTCAACGATAAAATAATGCTAAAAACATCGTTAAAATAGTGTTTTAACCTCTGTGGACTTAAGTAATTAGAAGGGGAATGAATCGGCTAATGGGCTAAAATTCGTTAGATTAGACAATATGCTTTTCTGCCAGTTAAAGAATATTCAGCAAATTGCATAGTTTACAACAGTTCCATTACTTGCATTCTTTCAAAAAGCAGGAAATTGCCTAGTATTCAACGAGCTATAAATAGTCGCTAAAAAGGCCTTTATTCCATAATAAACATCATTTATATAGCCTAGGGACTTCTAAAAATGAGAATTACATAGCTTAAGGGGAGAAATTGCATAAAAACCAGGGCAATCGCTTTTAGATGAGCTACTGCGTATTCCACTAGCTACGCCATTCTAACAATGCCATTGTCCCCGATATCCACCGGGGCAGGCTATTCCGATCACGATACATCGGGAAGGAATCTCTTATTTAAAATTGAGATCCCTCCTCAAGTCGGGATGACAACGAATTAGAAATTGTGATTTATACAATATTTTTTTAAAAGCGATTTCCCCGGCATAAAAACAGGTTAAATTCGATATCAAAAATTTTTTCATCGGGCTTATTACCTATCTTCTTTATTCAGTTTATTTTGGGCTATTTCTATGGCTCTGTGAAGCTTTTGCAGCAGGAGTTGCCTGCCTGGGCAACTTAAAATGTCGTCAATTGTAGTTCTTTTGACATCGTAAATCAGTAATTATTATTGTCTTATTCATGAGACACAAACTAACCTTGCATATCATAAACGACATAATGATTCCTCCCCTTCATTTCTAACATTATTAATGACCATAGAAATTTCGTATGCATCCATGGCATCGGCTGGGTAGGGAGTAAGTAGTTCCAATAGGTCGTTGGGATTTTGGTCCATATCCATCCAATATTTTGAATCTTCTTCGGAAAGGATTACTGGCATCCGGTCATGAACCTCACTAGTCAACCTATTTGGGTTGGTAGTTAGTATGGTAAAGGAATAATACTCGGATTTATCAGGGAGCACGCATTTTGACCAAAGTCCGGCAAAAGTGAAAACATCACGCTCGGGTAAATAAAATTGATAAGGGTGCTTTTTACTTGGAAATACGATCAACTTGAACCTCTAATAAATAATCAGTAATCGATTCCCAGTTTGGAAGCTTGTCGCTTCCAAAGTGCAGCCATTCTCCACTAAAATCCTTTGCTCCATTGTTAGGGCGGTCATCTATAAGGTAGTCCCCTATGTTGAGGTGCTTGTTGTGGGAAAGGATCAATCTTTTGTAAAACAGGTCTTCTTCTTTATTTCCAAAATGCTTGTGTACCCATTTTACTTTATCTATCCATGCGGTTGGGTTGAGCCAAGGAGCAGTTGAAAGTATATACAAATCGAATTTATCTGCCAATTTTTGTACCGATTCGATCGCCAATGGATAAGGATCCATTTTTGAAAATATACCAGGGACTTCATCCATTCTGCCTGAGTAAGCTTCCCTCGTCTCGTTGTCCAGCCTGTCTATCCCTGAAGGAAAGTCCACGAGCACATTATCCATGTCTATGTAAACAATTTTTTTCTTCATCTTCTATGCTTTAATAATATTCAATCTTTAAAATCCAGGATACCTTTCCCACCAATCTTCATCCTCTTCATAACTGTTACCTTTTATGCCAATGGCCAAGTCCTTTCCCATATCCAAAACGATGTCTGCGTATTTTAATTTTTGTTTCCAAGGTTCAGGAATTCCTCCCAGACCATTGATCAGGCCTAAAATATTGCCAGTAAGGGAGCCGGTGCTGTCCGAGTCTCCACCATGATTAATAGCTGCAATCACCCCTTTATCAAAATTACTAGGGTACCTTAGTGCGCAATACAGACTGATAGCCAAGGCTTCTTCTGCCACCCAGCCCTCACCGAATTGTGCGATATCTTCAGGCTTTAAATCTGCTGAAATTCCTTGGTTGTGGCATATCAGTACCGTTTGGACTGCCTGTTTTACTTCGGTATGCTTTTCCCATTCCTCAAGAATTCCGGTACAGAGCTGTATGCTTTCCAATAAGGATTTTCCCTGTGTCAGGTAAGCAATCAATGCAGCGAAAAAGCCTCCGCTCAAATAGCCGCTTGGGTGGCCATGGGTGATTGCAGAGAGGTGACATCCTTCCTCAAAAGCTTTGACCGCATCATCAGAAAAAGTCAATCCCACCGGTGCCATTCGCATGATTGTTCCGCAGCCTTTGCTGTCATTGATAGGCTTGTTGATAGTTCCTGTTTTTCCGCTGGCCAAGGCCAATAAACAAGTGTTTCCGGGAGCCCTTCGGGTATAAAGTCCCTTTTGGTTAATTAGCCATCCAGTGGACAATTGTTGTGGATTGATGGAATTGCCCTGACGAGGAAAGTGCTGGGTTTCCAGCCACCTTAGGTAAGAATGGTAGGTGATTTGGTGCAAAGCCCCACCGATTCCTTTTAGCATGGCCCTATGCTTGGCTCTCAAAAGCCCTTCTGCAGTAAATAATGTCATCTGGGTGTCGTCAGTGAATTCTCCCGTTCCATTACCAAATTCTACATAGTCCGTAACCCCCATTTGACCAAATCGATCAAGAATATGTCCCTGGGACAAAAATTCTATAGGAGCACCCAGGGCATCACCCACCGCTCCACCAAGCAAACATCCTTGGTACTTGTTCAACTTTTCTTCAAATGACATAGTTAATGTTTATCAGTTGATGTTATCCGTATACCCCAAATCTTTGGTTATTCGGATGGATTCTAAAATTTCGGTAAAGACTGTTGTCGTGTCTTCCATATAGTTAATGGAAGAAAAATAATTGGGGTACCCCAGGCTTTTTCTATCCTTTTTTTAGCGGTTTCGGTATTACAGGAGACTTGAGCCCATTGGGTTTCAATTTCCATCTTTTTACATTGATTGACCCATGATTTGATTTCCTCATCATAGCCGGCTCCAAGGCAATATTCGACCACTATATTGGCTCCATCCATAAAGGCTTCCAGACAGTCTTCCGAAGCGTCATTCCATACTACCATTTGTTTGTCTTCATCCGATAAAAAGGAGGCATAATCACCATGTAGTTCCTTGTTGAGTTTTGCAAGGTCAAAAATATAGTGACCTTCCTTTTCTAGATAGTGCTGTTCAATAAAAGTGCTATAAATTAAACACGTTCTAACAAATCATTGCCTTCATTTTTAGCGTTGTTGATTTCCATAGAAATTTCGTAAGAATCTATTAAATATCAGCCCCACAATTAGCCTATTTTCCCCGAATAATAATGCTTGAACCATTGCGGCACTTCTTCATTTTTGATATCATTCCAAACCTTCGTCCCACTTGCATTCAGCTTGAATTGTGCAAATAGGTTATGCCGTTCTCCTTCTTTTGAATTATCAAAAAATAGGCCTGGTAACAATGCTGAGCTGCCTCGTATAACAAATCCATGGAGCGATAATACATGTCAATAATCTTGCCTTCCGGGACATCGTGTCCATCTTGGGGAACTCTGACTTTCTTTACCCTATGAACATTTATTGTTGGATCCTCTGTGGAAACAAAGTAAAGGTAAACCTTATACCCTTCTTCCTTGGCCTGTTTGATGATGGCTACTTTACTCGGATGGGAAAAAACCGTTTCGAAGGAAAATTTCACTCCTTCTTTTAATAGCTTCTTTCTTAAAAAATCAGCCAGTATTTGGGCGATTCTTTCATAGGGGTTGTCGTTCTTTTCATCGGCAACTTTTCGAATAACCTTTAAACGGTTATTGGATACTTTTATGCATTGAAGTAGCCTCGATAGTGGAAACTCCCTTCTAAGCAATCCAGAATTTTGAACAATTTCCTCAAACTCGCCCTGACCATACATTATTTTATAAGTAGAAAAATCAAGCCCATTGACATAGAGATTTTGGGCTATATCATCGGCATTAATATAAATACCGAAGTCCAGTGTTTTACCAGCTTGAACTTCGGTATTTCTAATGGCTTTTATTATGGAACTTTTGCCTGAACCGTTGGGCCCTGCAAATATTCGCATTCGTTTGGTCATCAGTCGAGAATCAGTTTTTGGTTTTCACTTCCATGACTGATTTCTTTCACTTTTTCTATTTGCCCATCTTTAAATTTTTTGACCACCCAACCATTCTCGGCTACCATCACATAGCCATTGATTTCCATGGCCTTTTTGGCTCCTTCTTTGAATGCCTTGGATGATTTCCTTTCCACCAAACGGGTGCTGATATATTTTAAATTTTCCTTACTCATAATATTTACAATATATATAATAATGGTGATTAACTAAAACTACACTGTATTAATTGATTTAGTGCAAATAGGATATAGACTGTTCGTAAACCTTAATAAATTCCTCAAAACAAACGAAAAAAGGGTGCTATTTGCGTTTGTATATTCCAAATTAGTTTAAATGACTATCGGTCAATGCTGTCCTAAATAATTTTTGATTGGCAATTTGGTCTGCCTTTGGGTTCAAATTAGGGGCATATTAAGGGGCTTGAAGAAACAGATCCCCCTGTGATGTGTTCTGGGGTGGTTTGTCGGGTTCCATAAAAGGGCTGTCGAGCCATTTTTGCAGTTCGATTTTAACAAAGATATTGAGCCGGATAAAGGCGACCAGATTGGACAGGTGCCAGCCGAATTTAGCTGTTGCCTTCATGACTTTGAGCAGCAGGATGGTGATCAAAGCAGTCCATATCTGGATCATTACCGCATTTTTGGAGCTTTCGATAAAGGTTTTGATATGCAACAGCTGTTTGATGTCCCGAAAAAACACCTCAATCTCCCACCTTGACTTATAGAGGTCCCCAATGGTCTGGGCGGCCCAGGACAAAGTTTTGGTGATCAACTCTATGGTCTGCTGGTTTTCCTCATCCCACACGGCCACTCTTCTGAGCCTTCCCTTATACTTGGTTTTGGATTGTGGGTTGGTCAGTTCGATTTCTTCGTCTTTGAGCACATGTTGGGCGGTTGTTTCGGGCAGCTCCCGTTCTTCGAGGGTGCTGAAGGCAAGGTTTCCCTTGTGCCTGATCACGAAGAACACCCCTTTGCTGTCCCAGACGTTGAGCATGGGGAAGTCATTGTAATACCGGTCGGCGACGATCACCGAGCCCTTTTCCAAGGGAATGTCGTAAGCTCCTTTATTATCCCCGACACTCCCCTCGGTAATGTTCACGTAAACAGGGAGTTTCCCGTCATATTCCAGCAGGGTGTGCATCTTTACAGCTCCCTTTTTGGTACGGAAAGTAGCCCAGTCAAACACCGAAAGACAAAGGCTGATCACCGTGGCATCGAGCAGGTAAACGGGGACCTTGATCCTGAGTTTGGACCTCTTGACAGCTGCCTGCTGTCCTAAACTTCCCAGTAGGGAATAGTAAAGGTCCCTGAACAGGTCCGAATCCCTTCGTTTGTTCTGATAGCTGATACTTGATTTGGAGGGGGCTTTGGCAATACCAAGATGGTTAAGGTTCCCGGTAGCAGACCGGAGTCCGTTGGAAATGTCCCTTACCGAGGTGCTCTTGGCAAAATGGCAGAACAACATCGAGACAAGATGCGTCCAGCTGTCAAATCCCTTGCAGCCCTTATCGGTTTGCTTTTCCTTGACCAACTTCTTGAAAATTGATCGGTCTATCTTTTTAATAATCTGTGAAAACAATGTAATATTACACATGAGAGGTTCGTGTTTTTTGGTGCAAACCCAAAATAACTTTTTTGGGCAAAAAATAGAGCCTCTCATTTTTTATTTAGGATGCTATTGAGTATAAGTTGTATATCACGCATGATTTACAAAATGATTTGTAATTACTCAGGTTGTAATTTCATTAACTCTTGGTCAGGTTTTTTCTTCGTTACCTGTCTTTGAGTGCGATGTTGCTGGATTTTGTTTGGTGTTTTGGAAAAAGAGGTTTCAAGCTGGGTTATCCACGGTTTTTTGGGGATAAATAAAGTATAAAAGATTGGTTTTTATTGAATTGACTGGATATTCCGGAGCATGTTGACCCCATGATCCGGGAATGAACCGGAGGTTGAAAAGTGGCTTAAGCGGCTGTTTTCAACTGCCATTCCGGCGGATGCTGACCCCCTAAAGTAATATTTCAGCAATAATTCCGGAGCATATTGACCCCTCTGTTGTCAGATTCCGGAACATATTGCCCCCTCATAATGCTGGTTTTGGTTTTTTAGCGGATGATTTATATACCACTAACCGTGATCCAATGGCAGGAAAACCAAAACCAATGAGTCAGATAAAACAATTGATCATTCTCAACAAGCAGGGCAAAGGGATCAAGACCATTGCCCGAATGCTTGGCATGAGCAAGAATACCGTAAAAGCCTACCTGGTCAAGCTGGAAAAGCTGCTGGGGCAGACAGGTACGAGCCTAACCATAGATGATCTGCTCGCCCTTGAAGAGCCGGAGATCCATTCCCGTTTCCATCCTGGCAACCCTTCCTATAAGGATCCCCGGTACGATCATTTTAAAATGCGTCTTGAATATTTTCGTAAAGAGCTGAAGCGTACCGGGGTTACCAGGGCACTTTTATGGGAAGAATACAGACAGTCCCATCCGGATGGTTACAGCTACTCACAGTTCTGCCATCACCTTGACCAGCATGATCTTGCCCGATCAAAACCAACTATGGTACTTGATCATCAGCCCGGGGAAAAGCTTTATATTGATTTTGCCGGCAAAACGATTGACTACATAGACCGGGAAACCGGAGAAGTCATTTCCTGCCAGTTTTTTGTGGCCTGCCTGCCCTGTTCGGACTATGCTTTTGCCATGGCCGTGCCCAGCCAGCGTATAGCTGATTTTCTCCATGCCCTGGCCTGCTGCCTGGAACATTTGGGCGGAGTCCCTTCCCTGCTGGTCCCTGACAACCTGAAGTCAGCAGTGAACAAGGCCGACAAGTACGAACCGGATATCAACCGGGCACTGGAAGACTTTGCCAATCATTACGGTACGGCTGTCCTGCCGGCAAGGGTCAGAAAGCCTCAGGACAAGGCCCTGGTCGAGAACCAGGTCAACATGCTCTACTCCAGAGTATATGCCAAGCTGAGGAACATGCAGTTCTTTGACCTTTATGCACTCAACCAGGCCATTAAAATGCGGATCAGGGCACATAACCAGACACGGATGCAGCGCAAGCCCTACTGCCGGGAAGAGAAGTTTTTGGCCGATGAAAAACCCCTGTTGGGAAAACTTCCCGAGGACCGGTTTGAGCTACGGTACCATGCCTTGCTGACTGTGGCAAAAAACAATCATGTATATCTGGCAAGGGACAAGCAATATTACAGTGTCCCGTATACCCTTATTGGCAAGAAAGTGAAGGTAGTCTACACCAGGTCCATGTTCTATGTGTACCATGAAGGTAAAAAGGTAGCCGTCCATGCCAGAAGCACCAAGGGCGGCTATTCTACCGTTGAAGACCATCTGTGTTCCCAGCACGGGCATTACAGGGATAGGAGCCCTGAATACTACCGGGAGCTTGCCCGTAAAAAATCAGCAGTTCTTTATCAATATGTATCCTTGCTGTTTGAGCAGAACCGGTATCCCGAGCAGCTTTACAGAACCTGTGATGGCTTACTGGCCTTAAGCAGGAAGTCCGACCCGGATACCTTTGACAGGGCCTGCAAAATAGCCATGGATCACCAGGTCTATTCTTATGGGTTTATCAGGAACATCCTTGAAAACAACATGGCCCATGAACAGCCCGATACTACACAAAAAGCCCTGCCCAAACACGACAATGTCCGGGGCAAGGAATATTACGACCAACAGAAACTCCAATTTTAACACCTAATGAATATGAACCAGATCGAAGCACAAATGACCAGGCTTAAACTGCACGGCATGTCCAAAACATGGACAGCCCTGAAGGAAACCCGCAAAACCCAAAACCTCACGTTGACAGAAGGCCTTGAGATGATGCTCCAGGCCGAGGAGCAGGAAAGGGACAACAGGAGGTTCAGAAGGCTGGAGTCCAATGCCGGA
Source organism: Echinicola soli (assembly GCF_006575665.1). Classification (NCBI taxonomy): domain Bacteria; kingdom Pseudomonadati; phylum Bacteroidota; class Cytophagia; order Cytophagales; family Cyclobacteriaceae; genus Echinicola; species Echinicola soli. The sequence continues at coordinate 886,158 of NZ_CP041253.1, read as the reverse complement.
TTCAGGTATAAGGCCTCCCTGGAAGAACTCAAGCTTGATAAAACCAGGGGGTTGGACGATATGGTGCTGGCATCCCTGTCCACCGGAGACTACATCACCAAAGGGGAATCGGTGCTGATAACAGGGGCCACCGGCTGTGGTAAAAGTTACCTGGCATCCGCACTGGGACACCAGGCCTGTATCCAAGGGTTCAAGGCCGCCTATTTTAATACCCAGAAACTGATGCTCAAAACCAAGATGGTAAGGCTGGAAGGCACCGCTATCAAGTTCTTTGACAAGTTGGCAAAAGCCGACCTGCTCATCATGGATGATTTTGGGCTCACACATCTGGAAAAACAGCATCAGATGGACTTTATGGAGCTCATTGAGGACCGGCACGGGAAGAAATCCACCATCATCGCAAGCCAGTTGCCCATATCCAGCTGGTATGAGGTGATCGGTGAAGAAACGATAGCCGACGCCATTCTTGACAGATTGGTACACTCATCATACAGAATCGAACTTAAAGGTGATAGTCTAAGAAAAAAAATGTAAAATTGTCATACCATTGGATTCACAGGACCAAACCAACTTTTAGAGGGGTCAATATCCCCGGAGAGGGGTCAGTATCATCCAGAATATCCAAATTGACCGTCAATATTAGCCAAAACATTCCAACAGGACAGTGGACAAGAGGGATAAGCAGATTCAAGATTTGGTCAACATGAATCTCCAGCTGCACAGTTTGAATCGAAATCCCGGCGGATACCTCCTTCCTCCCATAAACATTACTAAGTTGATTCAAGACAAAAAAAGTTAAGGAGAAAAAGTCAACATCAAAAAATAGTTCTATAACATTCTTGATAATCCTGAGTGTCCCGCATAGCAAGCCTATGGGCTGCACTATAAAATTTGAACAGATAAGCCCGGACTTTGCTCAGGGCTTATTATTTTTCCCTAGATTTTGGCATAAAAAAAGGATACTGTTTCCAGTATCCTTCGTAGTAGCGGGAACAGGACTCGAACCTGTGACCTTCGGGTTATGAGCCCGACGAGCTACCAACTGCTCCATCCCGCGATATATCTTATAATTATTTTATATCTTTTGTCTAAATTAAAGGTGGTTTGACTTTTTCAATACCTTGTTCCCTTTATTGTGATACAAAGGTAAGTAGAATCTGTGAAAAATCAAGTACCTTTGTGAAAAATTTATTTCTATGACCGAAAAAACACATAAGGCTGGTTTTGTAAACATCATCGGCAAACCCAATGTCGGTAAGTCCACCCTGATGAACGTACTGGTGGGTGAGCGGCTTTCTATCATCTCTTCCAAAGCCCAAACTACCCGGCACCGTATTCTTGGGCTTATGAATGATGCTGACTATCAGATCGTTTTTTCGGATACACCTGGGATGCTGAAGCCCAAATACGAGTTGCACAAAAGCATGATGAGCTTTGTCAACCTATCGTTGGAAGACGCAGATGTCATCGTGTTTGTAACAGATCTGTTCGAAACAGACAATGAAATAGAGGAGGTCATAGATAAAATCAATGCTTCTGGAGCGCCCGTATTATTGGTCATCAATAAGATTGATCTTTCTAAAGATAATAAGCTGGAAGAAGTCACCCAATACTGGACTGAGCGGCTGAAGGCGGATACGGTCATTCCCGTGTCGGCCCTCGAAAACTTTAATATTGAGCGGATCATGCAGGAAATCCTGGACAGGCTGCCTGTTCATCCGCCCTATTATGACAAAGAGGAACTTACTGATAGACCAGAGCGTTTTTTTGCCTCTGAGATCATCAGGGAAAAGATTTTCACCAATTACAAAAAAGAAATTCCCTACAGTACTGAGGTAGCTATTGACCAATTTACCGAAGATGATAAGATCATCCGCATCAGAGCTATTATCTTTGTGGAGCGATCCAGTCAAAAGGGCATCATTATAGGTGATAAAGGTAAAGCCATAAAGAACGTGGGCATTCAGTCCCGGGCAGCACTGGAAGCTTTTTTTGGCAAACAGGTATTTCTCGAAACCCATGTGAAGGTAGAGGACGACTGGCGGAAAAATAAAAACAAACTAAGAAAATTCGGTTACGATCAGTAACCTAACAAAGCGTAGAAAAAATGGCAAATATTGTAGCAATAGTAGGGAGGCCAAATGTGGGCAAATCCACTTTCTTCAACCGTCTCGTCGAACAGCGTAAGGCTATCGAAGACAATGAAAGTGGGGTTACTAGAGACCGTCATTACGGGCATGCCCAGTGGGGAGGAAAGTTTTTCTCGGTGATCGATACCGGCGGGTATGTTACCGGTTCGGAGGATGTTTTCGAGGCGGAAATCCGTAAACAGGTAAAGCTGGCAGTGGAAGAAGCTTCTGTTATCCTTTTTGTGGTAGATTGTATCGATGGATTGACAGATTTGGATAGGGAATTTGCCAATGAATTACGTGGTGCCAAGAAGCCCCTATATATCGTCGCTAATAAAGCTGATACACAAGAGAGGTCCTTTATGGCCAATGAGTTTTATGAGCTGGGACTGGGAGATGGTGCTGTCTATCCGGTCGCAGCAGCCAGTGGGAGTGGCACCGGTGACCTATTGGACGAGCTGATTACCAATTTTGATGATGATGGCATAGAAAATCCAGATGAAGGAATTCCCAAAATTGCCATCCTGGGCCGTCCCAATGTAGGGAAATCTTCTTTCCTGAATGCGCTGTTGGGCACGGAACGAACCATTGTCACCGACGAAGCAGGGACTACACGGGATACCATCAATTCCCATTATACTCTTTATGGGAAAAACTTTATCATCTCTGATACCGCCGGAATCCGTAAAAAGTCAAGGGTAAAAGAAGATATTGAGTTTTACTCCGTGATGCGTTCATTACGGACCTTGGAAGATTCTGATGTGGTCATCGTCATGGTAGATGCTAGCCGTGGACTTGAAGCACAGGATATTAACTTGATTTCTCTTGCTATCAAAAACAACAAGGGCGTCATGATTATGGTCAACAAATGGGACCTTATCGAAAAGGATCATAAGACCATGAACAAGTTTAAAGATGACATGATGGAAAAATTGGGAGAAAACCGATGGATTCCCATCATCTTTACGTCTATGCTGACCAAGCAACGGATTTTCCAGGCAATTGAATTGGCTGTGCAGGTGTATGAAAACAAGACCCGGAAAATCACCACTTCTCAGCTGAACGATAAAATGCTGCCAGAAATCGAACGGTATCCGCCACCGGCATGGAAAGGAAAGTACATCAAAATCAAGTATATCACCCAGCTACCAACCAAAAATCCGGTGTTTGCATTCTTCTGTAATCTGCCGCAGTACCTCAAGGCACCATATACCAGGTATTTGGAAAACAGGATAAGGGATCACTTTGATTTTCAGGGTGTTCCGATCAAGGTTACCTATAAGAAAAAATAAAAAATATTTATTCTTATTTCGCTTGTAAATATCATCCGCAGCAGTACATTTGCATGCTTATTTTAAGAATCAAAATCATGAAAAGAACAATTGTATTGTTTGCGCTGGCTGGTCTGGCATTCACCACTTCTTGTGGAAAAAAGGAAGTTGAACAAACTGAAGAGACGATCGAAACTCAGATCGAAGAAACTGAGCAGGTGATTGAGGAATCAGTGGAGCAACTTGAGGAAACAGTAGAAGATACTGTAAATTCAGTTGAAGAAACTGTAGAAGAGGTAACTGAAGAAATCAACGGTTAATCCTCTCATTAAAAGTGAAATTCGTCAAAGCACCGAGCAATCGGTGCTTTTTTTTATATTAGCAGGAGATGAAATCGAGTGCAACAGCTAAATTAGCCCAAATTTTAATGGCCAAGATGCCAGAAACTGCCGTTTCATATTGCTTGAAGCTGTGGAAGGAGTCACCGTTTCACTTTACCGTGTCCAAGTCGAGGTTATCTAAGCTGGGGGACTTTCGCTTTAGGGCCGACCAATCCGTCCAAACCATCACGATAAACCATAACCTCAACCCATACCAATTTCTGATCACCTATATCCACGAAGTGGCGCATCATCGTGCTTTCAAAGCACATGGTACGCGTATCAAGCCCCATGGACGGGAATGGAAAAGCATGTTCAGGAATTTGATGATCCCGGTCCTGACGGACGAGGTGTTTCCCAAAGACTTGCTCATTCCACTAAAAAGGCATATGGACAATCCAAAAGCAAGTTCCAGTGCGGACTTTTGGTTAAACCGGGAATTGAGAAAGTACGATCCAACACGAAATGGCATAAAAGCTACCTATCTCAACGAAATTACCATAGGAACGGTATTTGAACTCAGGGGTAGGAAGTTTAAAAAAGTACAGCCCCGGAGGACCAGGATTTTGTGCGAAGAAATTATTTCAGGTAGGCATTATCTAATTTCAGGTAATGCGGAAATTACTTTATCCCATCATGGTAAAGACTGATTTTTACTGTATCGGTGCTTTGAAGTGGCCTATTTTTTTACAAGTTTGATAAACTCGGATTTTTCATTCCATCTCATTTCCAGCACCCATACACCAGTCTCCAGTGTAGTGAAAACCCTCCTTAGGGCATCTTCAAGCTCGCTTTCTTCATTTATCTGGAAATAGTCAGTGGACTGTAAAGGTGAAACCAATCGAAATCGAATAGTTCCTGGGTTTTCAGCTGATCCTGAATAGGAAACGTTTATATCATGACCAGATGCTGGGTTAGGGTATACTTTCCAGGCCTTATTTGACTTTTGGGAGGCAGGTAGTTTAACAGAAAAGACCTCCGAATAGGATGCTTTTCCATCGATATCTACTTCTTTGATCCGGTAATAAAGTCGTCCTCCTGAGGATGGTAATTGATGATCGTCGTACTGGTAGTCCGTCAAGCCATCTGTCGATCCCACAGCATCAACGCTGGCTATATGATGAAAATCTCCAATTCCCTCTAGCGAGCGCTCTAGTTCATAATGGCTGGTAGTAGGCTCTTCTTTAACTTGCCAGTCTAATTGGACGGTATTTTTGGCCAATTGATAGGCTACTTTAATAGCATTCCATTCCACCGGCAAGCTGGACAGACGTAATCGAATGATCACCATACCGTCAGCTCCATTTCCTCCGCCATCCCAACCTGCGCCTCCACCCGATCCAGTATTTTGTGCACCAGATCTGCCCGTGTCCGTATCGGCGTCACCACCAATACCACTTCCACCAGTCCCTTGGTTATTGCCCTGTCCAGGTCTGCCCGTACCGCCACCGCCTGCCGCAAATATATTATCTATGCCCACATCCACGGACAGATCTTCCAAAATAGGAGAGGCTGCTCCTTCGCCTCCGTTGCCGCCTCTTGCTCCGTTGCCGTTTATTCCAGCGGACAAATGACCGCCACCACCACCACCTGATCGGGCGCCTTCGTTACCGTTGCCGTTACCGTTGCCGTTACCGTTGCCGTTACCGTTACCGTTGCCATTACCACTCTCCTCGCCAAGTCCGCCGCCATTACCTTGGGATCCTTGTGAGCGGATGCTAGCTGACGAGTTACTGGCATGTCCGCCACCAGAGCCGCCTGTATTGCCCGTGTTTATTCCAGCATTGGGAAAATAAGAACCGCCACCTCCCCCACCGATGGCCGTAATACCGTTAAAAAAAGAATTCATGCCGTTTTGGCCAGTCTCATTGGGAGCAGTGGCGCCCGTGCCTCCGTTGCCCACATATACTGGATAAGTCTCTCCGGGGGTTAAGGAAACCGATGGCTCATAAACCAGCCCGCCTGCTCCGCCACCACCGGCGCTTTCTCCATAACCGCCGCCACCTCCTCCAGCGACCAGCATCACTTCGGCATCATCAAACTCAGCTGGTACCGTAAATGGTCCATCGCAACGGTATATATACAATCGCTCCAATTCAGAAACCTGCACTTCCTCCATACAGGAATTGGTGTTCCCACAAACCCCTGCAATAACTTCTTCATTATCTTCATCAATATCGGGGCCATCTATATTCAACCTAAATTCAAAACAGCCCAAATCAGCAGGGCTTGGATGTGGAGGATTGGAATAACAGGTATGCCAATCGCTTTGAGCGGCCAATACTGAACCGCTGCCTCCTCCTTCCGGAAGGTCAAAATAGTTTTCATCACGTTCCGTGCCGTTATCACATATCAAATACCCCTGAAGTGTCCACAGTGTAGGGGCAGGGCCAGTGAAATTCACGTTATAATCGATCTTCACACGATATTCAAAACCATTCGGGCAATAAGTGTTGTGAGTAATGATTTCAGTAAGCTCGAGCTCTATGTTGATCTCGCTGTCACCAGAAGGAATGGTAATGGTGTTAGAGCATTGTGCTTGCACTTCGCTTGCCATTACGAAAAGCCAGCCAACTATTGCAATAAGTAGGTTAAAATAAAAAATCGAATACTTTAATCGACCATAAAGGATGCTCATACATTAGGGATAACAGGTGTGTTATGCAAACATACAAAAACTAAGGAACTCAAAATAGGTTTCTTGTATAATCTAATTCTGTATATGATATATTACATTTTGTTTAATTCCTAAAGCAATAATTTGATGAGTTGAAACTCACATGCCCAATGCGCTTTTACGACCACCAGCCCTTTCGGAAATTGTGTCAATACTTCTCTTAACCGTGTGTTCACGTACCGATTTTTCAAAACATGACTTATCAAAAAAACGGCTCAAAAATAGTTTGAGCCGTGTCGTTGGTTTAGTAATTCTAAAAGATTATTCGAGCAATACTTTTAAGTATTGCACTTTGTTTTCCCACCTTACCTCTAGGATTACCAGTCCCTTGCCAAAGAATTGCAGCACCTGAGCGACCCTGGGATTCAGTTGATCCAGCGATTCGACTGTAGTTCCTGCAGACTTATTCAATGCATTAATGACCCTAAGGCTAATTTTCCCACCCTGATAAGTGCTGTCATCTAATAACTCCAGTTTCAGTTCATGGCCCTTGACCGGATTTGGAAATGCCCGCCAAACACCTGTGGTGTAAATGACTTTTGGAACAGTCACCTGGCGGAGTGAGCTATAGGAAAAGCTATTGTCCAAGTTGACCTGCTTTAGGCGGTAGTAAAACTGACCGCCAGACAAGGGGATTTCCTCATCGGTAAATTGATATTGGGTCAGTTCATCTGTCCAGCCCACGGCGGCAATCTCTCCAATCTTTTGAAAATCCGATGAGCCATTTTTTGATCGTTCGATCTCATAGTGGCTGTTTTCCCATTCCTTGCTGACACTCCATTGTAGTTTTACCTTCCGCTCACCGGTGACTTTCTTGGCATCAAAATCCTGCCAAACCACTGGGAGTATCCCCATGATCCTCAAGCCAAAATTGGCATCTCTTACCGAGGTGTTGTTTAGGATCAATTCACCCAGTACCCCAGATGGCTCATATAGATTTTGGTCCTGTTCTGTTCCCAGCTGGGCGCCGGTATTCTCCCAATCCTCGGGCAGGATAGGTCCTGGACTTTGCTCGCCCGGGATGACCGTCACCGTGGAGAGGATTGCGTTATAAGTGCCATCCGGCACACGATCGACGCAGTACTTTCCGTCTGCCGCCACGGGCACGGTGGCCACCACTTCATTGTTCTCATCCACGATCAGCACATAAAGCCCTTCCGCTGCAGTCGGCTGACCATGGATGAGGCCATCTTCCACGCCATCGTCATCGTCATAGACATTGCCCTGAAAGGTCAGGTAGCGGTACTCATCGTCTTCATTGACCTCTGCATAGTACGATGCTGCCCAGGTGTTGATGGTGTTGGTTTCACTAAAGCCATTATTCCCGTCAGCGTGCCAGATATGACTGTCGCCCGCTTCACCGGTCACATTGACTGGAAGGGAAACAGCGCTGGTTTTCCACCAATCATCCAGTTCTTCAAATCCAGATTCCCCGTCCCTTGGAATCAATGAATCATCCCAATAAATAGTATTATCCTCCGGGTCACCAGGCCGGACATTGGTGATGGTAATTCCTAAACTTTGCTCCATATCATAGACGGGGAAGTGGACAGGGGAAAATATTACCGCGGCAAAAACACCTATGGGGGACCCACTTGTGACGACATTGTCATTGGCATCTTTTCCGTCCCAATAAATGGTGTATTCTCCACTGGCATCGTATTTTTCACTCATGATCAGGTCAGTTCCTGCATCATACGTGCCGTTTCCATTCAGGTCGATCAATACATCCACAATCCCAGGCAGGCTGATATCAATATCCACCCATGCATGCCCACCATTGCCTGTGGGATCTCTTTCTTCATAAGTGATGTCCAAGTTAGCGGTTGGTTCTACTGTCGTAGGCCAAAACTCCAGGTCGGGGTCGTTAAGAAAGAGGGGATACTGGTAATTGGAAGAGACACCCTCAATGGATTTACGATTTTCCACGTGACTACCGGTGTTATTTCGTGGGCCATCCTGATTGGCAAAGAAGTTTACAAAGCCACCATTGGAATTGGGGAACTGGGCGTGCTTCACGAAATAGGTATCGCCTGTGCCACCAAACGTGTCATCCACCGGAACGTAAAAGCCAAAATCGTAATGGAATGCACGGTCATTTACCTCACCGGCTTCCCTTGGCAACCCGTTCAGGATACTCCAATACTTGCAATACAACCTTCCCGGCTGTACTTCTCCTGCATCATTGGCTACGGTGACATCCCAAAAACTAATGGGGAGCCCGTCCCTAATGGGATCCCCGTTAGTTCGGGAAATCTCCACCCAAAAGGCCCGTGCTTCTTCTGTAGTATTGGTAAATGAATACGCTTCATAACCAGTAGCTCCTACCAAATCCGACGGTCCATTGGCTGCTGCTTGGGCATTTGCTGGTCTTCCTCTTCTTCCTCCATTGGAATGGGCATCATAATACTCGTTATCCACTTCGATACCGTACCTTTTGTCAGGAAAAAAGCCAGTATCGGTATCATCGTAAAACCACTTCACTCTAATGTCTGAGTAGTTATTGTAATAGTTCCATCCTAAAAAATCAAATTCCTCTTCATTTCTAAAGCCCCAATATACCTTCTCTCCCGGCTTTACATAGACAAACATCCTGTGGGCGGCGTTATAGTTATTGGTCTTGGAGGGCATCATCATGTATCCGCGGCTTCCATATCCACCGTTGTCGTTGCTGCTATTTGCGGGAATCCATAGCCAGCTCCTTCGGTCGGGAGCCGTGCCCCAATCACCAGATCCTTCGGCAAAGGAATTATGATCCACCTGCACGGCCAGTAATATCACCGTTATTACGTGAAAGAGGAGTTGCAATTTAAATTTTCGAGTAGCGTGTTTCTTCATGCACCTTTGATTTTTAAATAAAACAGGTACTTATTACCACTGCTTGATCATGGTATTCAGCGGCTTTCGTTGATAGGTTGGTACCATAAAGCGAAGCCCCTGTGATTGCTTGTGATAGCGTATGAATTTGGTGTTGTTAGTTACTGTTGGGAGTAACCAATAATCTTATTAGTACTATGTGTTGTGATGAACGTTTTCATTACATAGATAGAATAAAAACCACATAATTAAAAATAATACAAAATAATATTTTAAAAAGCATATTTTTGATATAAAACAACAGAAAACGAAATCCATAATACAACAAAAAAGCCTCAAACCCAGAGGTTTGAGGCTTTTGACTTTTGAAGCACTTGATTTTATCCGTTCATGCTGATCAAGAATTCGGCATTGTCGCGTGTGCCTCTCATTCGTTGGAGCAAGAATTCCATGGCTTCCTGGGAGGTCATGTCAGACATAAGTTTTCTCAAAATCCAAACGCGCTGCATCTCTTCTTTTTCCATCAAGAGGTCTTCCCTTCGTGTACCAGATCCCGGTACATCGATCGCAGGGTAAATTCTCCTGTTGGAGAGTTTTCTGTCCAGGCTCAGTTCCATATTGCCCGTACCTTTAAATTCTTCAAAGATCACCTCGTCCATTTTAGAGCCGGTTTCTACCAGTGCAGTGGCAATGATGGTCAGTGAGCCACCGTTTTCCACGTTTCTGGCCGCACCAAAAAATCTCTTAGGCTTGTGAAGTGCATTGGCGTCCACACCACCGGATAGGATCTTTCCTGAAGATGGTACCACGGTATTGTAGGCCCTGGCCAGCCTGGTAATGGAATCCAATAGGATTACCACATCATGACCGCATTCCACCATTCTTTTGGCTTTTTCCAGTACCATGGAAGATACTTTCACGTGACGCTCAGCTTGCTCGTCAAAGGTGGAAGAAATCACTTCTGCTTTTACTGACCTTGCCATGTCCGTGACTTCTTCTGGACGCTCGTCGATCAGAAGGATCATCAGGTGGCACTCTGGATGGTTTTCTGCAATCGCATTGGCAATCTTTTGCAGTAGGACGGTCTTGCCTGTTTTTGGCTGCGCTACGATCATGCCCCGCTGTCCTTTTCCGATAGGAGCAAACAAGTCTACAATTCGGGTAGAGAAATTGTCCGCTCGCGTGGTCAGGTTTAGCCTTTCTTCGGGGAATAATGGGGTAAGGTATTCAAATGGTATCCTGTCACGGATTTCCTCGGTGGTCTTACCGTTTACAGAAGACACTTTCAGCAGAGCGAAATACTTTTCGCCTTCTTTAGGAGGCCTGATTTGTCCTTTGATATTATCACCGGTCTTCAGTCCAAAAAGCTTGATCTGGGACGGCGACACATAAATGTCATCCGGTGAAGCCAGGTAGTTATAATCGAGAGAGCGCAAGAAGCCATATCCGTCGGACATGATTTCCAAGACCCCTTCGTTTTCTATTATTCCATCAAATTCCTTTACCAAAGAAGCATATTTCTTTCTGCTGCTGCCAATGGAAGGTTGGCTGGGCTGCTCATCAGATACCTCTTTGAAATTTTTTCTTTTTGGAAGATCGACCTCTGGTTCCTGTGGCCTTTCTGTTGCCACACGCTGGGCTTCTTCATCTATCACTGCTTTCCTTCTGGGTCTGAAGCTTCTTGGTCGATTTTCATCAGAAGAAGGTTTGTCCTGTTTTGTTTCTGCTTTGCTGTCAGACTTTCCTACGGGCTTGCTTTCAGGTTTGCTTTCCGGCTTGTTTTCAGATTTAGGCGCTTCACTCCGCTTAGGCTTTCTTTCTTTAGGAGTGTCCTTGGCACTATCCTTTGGTTTTTTGGCCGGCTTGTCTTCCGCTTTTGGCGAATCTTCTTTTTTGGATTCCGTTACATTCTCCCGCTTAAACTTAGGCTTGGTTTCCTTATTGTCTTCGGCGGATGGTTTATGCTCAGGTTTCTTTTCAGGAGTATCCGGTACCGGTTTCTCCACTTCTGCTTTGGCCGGCTTTTTCTTGGGAAGGGCTTTCTCGGGGGTGATTGCTTGCTGATCTAAGATCGCATAGATGAGATCGTCCTTCTTTAGGGATTTAAAATTTTTCACCCCCAGTTCTTCTGCTATCTCCTTCAATTCGGATAGCAATCTAATTTTTAGTTCTTCAATATTATACATAAAAAACGTATAAGAGGTACTTGATGTGATTAATAGAAATGAGTACTGTGACTATTTAATTGATTGGTATAAAAAGGTGTCTTATGAAATAAGATGAATCCACAGGGCGTGGATTATGAACTTTTTGACTTCACAATATTACAGTAAGCAATTTTAATACGCAAACTTTTTCTTTGAGGATGTGTATTTATCAGAAAATTAGCGAGTTTATGCTTTCCAAATATACAAGAAAAAGATTAGTATCCAGTTAAAATGGACTGATTTTACCTGTTTCTCTTTCTTTACACCAAAAACGGAAAAAAGATTCCGTTTATTATCAAATCCCTTGAAACTTTCTGTACACAGGTAACAATTGAAGGCTCTTGTCAGGTTTATCTCGGAGAATGCCCTGTCAATAAAAGGATATGGATACCTGGGAATGCATCGGAAAAGGCTGTTTCCATCTGTGTGTTTTCCGAAATTTCATCGACGAAGATCCATGCCATCCATGAGAGCCCCTGCTACTGGCATCTCATTTCGATTTTTTACCATTCCGCTCCTGAGCTCTGTTTGAAATCACTATCTTTGCATTTCTAAAATAAAGCTTATACGACATGCTACAGGTAAATTTTATCCGTGAAAATTTTGACCAGGCAGTGGAAGGATTGCAGAAACGCTTCTTTGCCGAGCCAAAGGAAAGACTGCAAAAAGTCCTGGATTTAGACAAAGAAAGAAAAGAAACCCAGCTGCAAAGGGACCAGCTGCAGGCTGAATCCAATTCCATTTCCAAGCAAATTGGTCTATTGATGCGGGAGGGCAAAAAGGACGAGGCCGAAACGATCAAAAAGCGTACTGCCGAAATCAAAAGCCAGATAAAATCCCTGGAAGAAAAATACGGTGAAATAGAGGAGGCCTTGAAGCAATTGCTCTATACCATTCCCAATGTGCCACATGCTAGCGTAAAGGCTGGAAAATCAGCTGATGACAATGAAGTGGTATTGGAGCATGGTGAGGCACCAACACTTTACGAGGGCAAGCAAGCCCATTGGGACCTGATCAAAAAACACGACATCATTGACTTTGAGCTGGGCAATAAAATCACTGGAGCGGGATTTCCCATTTATAAAGGCAAAGGCGCCCGACTACAGCGAGCTTTGGTGAACTTTTTCTTGGATGAAGCTACCAAACATGGCTACAATGAAGTGCAGCCGCCTATCCTTATCAATGAAGAAAGCGGTTATGGCACCGGTCAGCTTCCGGACAAGGAAGGTCAAATGTACCACATTACCCATGACGACCTTTTTCTGATCCCTACCGCAGAAGTGCCGATAACTAATATGTACCGGGATGTGATGCTAAAGGCCAGTAATCTGCCGATCAAAAACACGGCTTTCACGCCTTGCTTTCGAAGAGAAGCGGGTAGTTGGGGCGCACATGTAAGAGGGCTAAACAGGCTTCACCAGTTTGACAAAGTAGAGCTGGTCCAAATCACCCATCCCGACAAGTCTTATGAGACACTGGAGGACATGAGCACTTATGTTCAGGAATTGCTGAAAAAGCTGGGCTTGCAATACCGTGTACTCCGGCTTTGTGGAGGGGATACAGGCTTCACTTCTGCCCTGACCTACGATATGGAGGTGTACTCTGCCGCCCAGGAAATGTGGTTGGAAGTAAGTTCTGTGAGTAACTTTGAGACATATCAGGCCAACCGGCTAAAGCTGCGCTTTAAGGATGATGACAAGAAGACCACACTCGCTCATACACTGAATGGAAGCGCATTGGCTTTGCCAAGGATCGTCGCGGCCATTCTTGAAAATAACCAGACCGAAAAAGGCATCAAAATGCCAGAAGTACTGGTTCCTTATTTGGGTTTTGAGTGGATTGATTAGGCTTGAAAAGAAAAGAGGCTGTCTTATAATTAAAATTACGTCTCCGATAGCCATCGGGGCCGGTGATCACAATTACTCAGTGACGGAAAAGTGATCTCAATGTATTCTCATTGCAGGTATCAGGAGATTGCTTCTCTTCGCTACGATTGCAATAGCCTGTCCCGAAACTATAGGGGCAGGCTATTGCGAACGCAGCTGAAGCAATCTTTCCTTTGAAGACGAGATTGTCGCGTAGCAGGCTCGCTATGAGGATTTATAAGACAGCCTTCATTTATTGAAAACAACTTCTTGGCCCACTTATGCTATCAGAGCAGTGCATTGATCTCATTTCTAATAGTTTCACCACTGCTTGGCCTAGGGGCTTTTACATTGGCTATATTTCCGTTTTTATCAATCAGGATATACCGGGGGATGGCATTGATCATGTAATCATGGCAAAGGTCAGACTGCCAAGCACCATCTACATAGAGGTGGATGCCTTTGAAATCGGGATCTTCTTTGAGGTACTTTTCCCAAGCTTCTTTATCACTGTCTATGGAAGCATACATAAATACGACATCTTTCTGATCTTTATACTCTTCCTTAAGCTTTTTGGCTGCAGGAAACTCCCCGCGGCAAGGCCCACACCAAGTCGCCCAAGTATCCAGATAGATCACTTTCCCTTCAAAATCGGATAATTTTACCTTGCTGCCATCAGGTGCAGAACCTTCCACTTCTATAGCAGGTTTCCCTTTGGCTAGCTTTTCCCACTTTTTGTTCACCGCTTCCAAGTATTCCTTAAAAGGGGAGTCAGGGTACTTTTCCAGATATGTATCGTACGCTAAGGCGGCTGCTTCATCACCATAATAGCTGATTGCATCTAGGGCCAGCTTGGCTAGCAGATAATCTTTTAGTGCTTCATCTTCATCTTCTAGGATATAATCCCTGCGCATTTCGATGTATTCAGTCATTCCCCAATTCTCATCGGGATGTGCTTCCGAGTATTCGTTCATCACTTTGTTAAACGCAGTCTGATGGAGGTTATCCATTACCCTTCGGTATTCGGGGATTAACAACCCTTCGTTTGCCAAGGTTATAGCCATGGTTTTATAGGCCTTAACAGAATCCGGTAGTAAGATTTCTTCCGCTGACTGCATCAAGCGCTGGCGTCCCCTTGGATAATAGCTCGTATATAAGGCTCTCCTTGCTGTGAGCAACGCTTTTTCGTTTGTGATAAACGTATTGTTCAAAGAGTCCGCTTCATTGATTTCGTTCATTCCCGCCTGATAAGCAGAATCCAGTTTCCTTACGAAATTTGACTCGTCTTCTTCTACAAATACCCCTAGGCTCTGCGTGGAAAGGGCCGCAAAGTCCCTGTAAAATATAGCTTCGCCGGCACCTTCACCCGAATATGCCAGTTGCTTGGGTTTCTTAGGATCTCCTTTGACCGCCATGTTTACACCATCGTACAAATAGAGTGTTGTGAATCCTTGGTCATTGACTTCCAGTCCATAAAATCCTGGCTGGATAGAGTCCATTGTGACCTGAAATGTCCCCGTGGAATCTGCAGCAATGCTGGATATTGGGCTCAGTAAATCTCCTCCCAGTTGGGCCGATAAGTCGTATATATTCAACACTGAAGCATCATCAATGTTTTCCAGATCAAGGGTCAATTGTACAGCAGGATTCTTTTCTGCCTTTCCACAGGCCAACAACGCCAGCAGTGGCAACAAAAACAATTTACTTTTCATAAAATACTTGGGTTTGATGTAAAAATACATGTTTATTAATTGGCTAAAAAAACCATTTCTAAAAATAGCAATAATTCCCTATTAATGAGCCCTATTATCAGAAAATCGCTCGTAGCCATTAAGGCTGAAAGCCCAGCTCAGTTCTTCCATCTAGTCAAACAATATGTACGGGAATACCTTTACCTGGTAGCAGCGTCCCGCTTTTCAGGCAAACCAAATAATATTCCGATAATTTTACAACATTTTTCCCGATACTAACTTAGTATGACGGAATGATATTGTATCCATAATCTACTCAGGTTTAACCGTTAAGATTTTTAGCTGGCCTTACAGGCCGCGATCAGTCTCATCATCACCTATTGGCCCAATGCGTTTCATTGGGCTGGATTAAGCACCCCTTTTCAGGGGAGTGATGCAAAAACAATTTCGCTGATCCTTATCGGTAAGTTGATATATTCCAAAAACCGCAGAAAGGGTTAATATGCACAACCAATGCTGAATTGCCCAACCCTTGGGGATCGGACAGTCAGGCCTGTTATTCATAAAACCATTAATTTTGCTCATCCTTGGTAAATGTGTTTGCCCTAGACTTTTGGATGTCTTCTACGATTATGCTTTTCACTTTTGCTATATTTGCGGCAGCATGTGGAAAGAAATCATCGTACTGATCAAAAAAGAGGTCACGCTGGAATGGCGCCAAAAATATGCACTTAACGGCATCTTGCTTTATGTGGTCAGTGCTGTTTTTATCACTTATCTGAGTGTGGGGGCCAAGCAAGGCAATATTTCCGTTCCTACGTGGAATGCGCTTTACTGGATCATCATCCTCTTTTCATCTGTTAATGCCGTCGCCAAAAGTTTCGTTCAGGAGCACCAAGGTCGACAGCTCTATTATTATATGATCGCTTCGCCAGAAGGAATCATTATCTCCAAAATCATCTATAATACCCTGTTGACGGCTGTTTTGGCGATCTTGGGATATTTGGTTTTTAGCGTTATTCTGGGCAATCCCGTGCAGGACCAGGGGCTGTTTGTGTTGAACTTGCTATTGGGGGCGATTGGTTTTTCGGCTTGCTTGACCATGGTGTCGGGCATCGCTTCCAAGGCCAGCAATAACGCCACTCTTATGGCAATCCTGAGCTTCCCCATTATCATTCCTATCTTACTCATGGCCATTCGCATTTCCAAAAACGCCATCGATGGATTGGATAGGGGCGTTAGTGCAGACAAATTACTGACCCTCCTCGCCATAAACGCCATCATTGGAACTACCGCATACATCCTTTTTCCTTATCTGTGGAGGAGTTGAGGGTTGAATGTTGGTGATGTAGGAATGTTTAATGTTGTAAAGTTTGCTGTCCACCGACGATGTTTAGCCCAGCATCTGACCGGCTACTGGTTACCGGTTACTGCTTACCGATCACCGAGAGAGGGTTCTTCCCCTTTTAGGGGACTGAGGGGTGCGGGGAGGCTCATGTAGGAATGTTTAATGTTGTAAAGTTTGCTGTCCACCGACGATGGCTAGCCCAGCATCTGACCGGCCACAGGTTACCGGTTACTGTTTACCGATCACCGAGGGCGGGTTCTTCCCCTTTTAGGGGACTGAGGGGTTCGGGGAGGGTCATGTAGGAATGTTTAATGTTGTAAAGTTTGCTGTCCACCGACGATGGCTAGCCCAGCATCTGACCGGCCACAGGTTACCGGTTACTGTTTACCGATCACCGAGGGCGGGTTCTTCCCCTTTTAGGGGATTGAGGGGTTCGGGGAGGGTCATGTAGGAATGTTTAATGTTGTAAAGTTTGCTGTCCACCGACGATGGCTAGCCCAGCATCTGACCTGCTACTGGTTACCGGTTACTGTTTACCGATCACCGAGGGCGGGTTCTTCCCCTTTTAGGGGACTGAGGGGTGCGGGGAGGGTTATGTAGGAATGTTTAATGTTGTAAACTTGCTGTCCACCGACGATGGCTAGCCCAGCATCTGACCTGCTACTGGTTACCGGTTACTGCTTACCGATCACCGAGGGCGGGTTCTTCCCCTTTTAGGGGACTGAGGGGTTCGGGGAGGGTCATGTAGGAATGTTTAATGTTGTAAATTTGCTGTCCACCGACGATGGCTAGCCCAGCATCTGACCGGCCACAGGTTACCGGTTACTGCTTACCGATCACCGAGGGCGGGTTCTTCCCCTTTTAGGGGACTGAGGGGTTCGGGGAGGGTCATGTAGGAATGTTTAATGTTGTAAAGTTTGCTGTCCACCGACGATGGCTAGCCCAGCATCTGACCTGCTACTGGTTACCGGTTACTGCTTACCGATCACCGAGAGAGGGTTCTTCCCCTTTTAGGGGATTGAGGGGTGCGGGGAGGGAGAAAGTTTGCCCTTTAGGAGTCCTGAACAGTCGCCGCTGGTCAACTTTTTGGTGAAAAGGTCGAAAATGAAGAAGTTATCCCTTACTTTTGCACCACAATAGCAAAGTAATTACCATGCGAGCAAATTGGTGGAAAGTATTGGCGGTCATTCTATTAGCATACACGATCATCGCCGGCCTTCTCTTCGAAGCACCTAGATTACCCATTCTCAACGAAACCATTCGAGCCCTGCACTTCCATGTGACCATGTGGTTTGGTATGATCATTATGCTGGTCGTGGCGGTCATTTATAGCGTGAAATACTTAAGGTCGGGAAATCTACAAGATGATGACATTGCCATTGAATTTACCAATGCTGCCATCCTATTCGGCGTGTTGGGGATTGTGACGGGGATGCTGTGGGCCAAGTTTACCTGGGGAGATTATTGGAGTGGGGATCCCAAGCAGAATGCAGCGGCGATTGGTTTGCTCATTTACTTTGCCTACCTCATCCTGAGAAACTCACTGGTGGATGTCCATCAGCGTGCCAGGATCGGTGCTGTTTATAATATTTTTGCTTTTGCCGCATTTATTCCGTTGATTTTTGTTTTGCCGCGGCTTACAGACAGCCTTCACCCAGGAAATGGTGGCAATCCAGGCTTTAATGCTTATGACCTTGACAGTAACCTCCGAATGGTCTTTTATCCGGCCATTATCGCTTGGACTTTACTGGGGGTGTGGCTGGCAAGCCTGCGCATCAGGGCCAAACGACTGGAAAGAATATTAGAAGACAAACTTATTAATCAATAGCAAATGCAAAAGTGGCTAGTGGTTTTTCTGTTGTTTATCAGCCTTCAGGTGATGGCGCAGGAAAAAAAAGAAATCAATACTGAAGATTACGAAAACTATAGTGTAGACATGGCCGACGAAATGCGGTCCAATGGAAAGATCTACGTGTTAGTAGGGGTAATTGGAATTGTAATGGGTGGGATTTTGGTCTACCTTGTAGGTACAGACAAAAAACTGTCCCGACTTGAAAAAGAATTTAGAAACTGAGCAAACCTACGATTGCGATTTGCGTAAGGTTTCTAAGTACATCCATCAGCAGAATATCATCGGCTGATAAACGTAAACAACTCATGAAAAAAGGACATATCATCGGTCTTGGGATTATCGCAGTGGCGATCGTCATCATTATTTCTTCCATAGGTGACGCCAGCTCTTACGAAAGCTTCTCCACCGCAAAGGACATGGCCAGCAATGGTGACGAAGACCCTATCCATGTGGTCGGTCATTTGAAAAAAGACAGTCGAGGCACGGTAACTGGACTGGAAGTCAGCCAGGACAAAACCTCCTTTACCTTCACCATGGTCGATAATGACGGTACCGAGCAGCAAGTGTATTATAACGAGCCAGTCCCTGCTGATTTTACCAGATCAGAACAAGTGGTAGTCATCGGTGCTTATAAGACCGATCAGATGTTTGTAGCTGACAAGATCCTGATGAAATGCCCCTCAAAATACCAGGACAATGAATTTAGAGATGTTACCGCTTCCAAAAAATAAATGACCTGTCCCATTGCTCAACCTGATTTCTGTAAAAAATTATGATTAATACCTTTATTGGTAACCTGGGCCATTTCATGGTGATCTTGGCTTTTGTTAGTGCGATCATCACCGCTTGGTCTTATTATCAATACACGATAGTTCCCGAAACGGAAAAAGCCTCTTGGAGAAAATTCAGCAGGGTTTTCTTTTATATCCATGCGGTATCCGCCGTGTCCATCGGCGTGATCCTTTTTAACATTATTTACAATCACCGTTTCGAATATTTCTACGCTTATTCCCACTCTTCCGAAGCACTTCCTGTACACTACATGATTTCCAGTTTCTGGGAAGGTCAGGAAGGAAGTTTTATCCTTTGGATATTTTGGGATGTCCTGTTGGGCCTGTTTCTGATCCATACCAATAAGTCCTGGGAAGGGCCTGTTATGGTTGTGTTTTCACTGGTGCAGGCATTCCTGGTGTCCATGATCCTAGGGGTGGTGATTGGTGATTTGAAGATTGGTAGTTCCCCTTTCATATTATTGAGGGATGTAGCCAATGCGCCCATTTTCCAAATGAATCCTGACTTCGTGCCGGAAGATGGTACAGGTCTTAACCCGCTATTGCAGAACATATGGATGGTGATCCATCCGCCGACACTCTTCTTGGGTTATGCTTCTACACTTGTGCCGTTTGCTTACCTGATGGCAGGATTGTGGACTGGACGCTATAAGGAATGGATCAGGCCAGCACTTCCATGGACCATATTTTCTGCTTTGATTCTGGGCATGGGCATCATCATGGGCGCATATTGGGCCTATGTTACGCTGAACTTTGGAGGCTATTGGAACTGGGATCCGGTGGAAAATGCTTCTTATGTACCTTGGCTGATCATTGTGGCTTCCATCCATACCATGATCACCTTTAAGAAAAGCAGTACTGCCCTGAAGACCTCCATTGTGTTGGTGATTACTCAGTTTATATTAGTACTCTATGCCACATTCTTGGTTAGAAGTGGGGTGCTGGGGGATACTTCGGTACACTCCTTTACGGATTTAGGCCTTTCAGGCCAATTGCTGATTTATCTTTTCTTTTTCCTGTTTGTGGCGATCTTCTTTTCTGCCAGGGCGTGGAAGGATATTCCAAGTTCCGAGCGGGAAGCCTCGGTTTACTCTCGGGAGTTTTGGATCTTTATCGGTGCCACGACCTTGGGATTGATGGCTTTTCAGGTTATCCTGCCGACTTCTATTCCGGTCTATAATGCCATCATCGAGGCCTTTGGAGGAATCTCCAACATGGCACCGCCGGCAGATCAAGTCGGATTTTATACCAAATTCCAACTTTGGTTTGGCGTAGTGGTTGCCTTGCTCACAGCAGTGGGGCAGTTCTTCTGGTGGAAAAAAATGGACAAGGCAGCCCTTAAAAGTGCCTTGGTGACTCCATATATTATTTCATTGCTCTTGGCGGCTCTTATCATCAGCTTGGCCCAAGTATGGAACATCACCTACATGATCATCGTCATGGCAGGTACATTCACGGTGGTGGCCAATGCCACTATACTCATCAAAATTCTCCGAAAATCCACCTTTAAACTGGCTGGTGGATCGCTGGCTCACATTGGAATTGGCTTGATGCTCATTGGAGTGATGTTTTCTTCAGGCTATTCAGATACAGTCAGCATTAACATGTCCGGACTCACCTACAAGCGGGATTGGGAGGATGAGCTGAACAAAGAAAATGTCCTGCTCTGGATCAACCAGCCACTACAGATGAAAGATTATGAAGTGGTTTATCGTGGAAGGAACAAGAAACTGGAAGGCGTGCCCGGCTATGTCAGTGTAGGCAAGCTCGAAATGACAGGCCAACAAAACAAAGCCATTGCCCTGGAGGATATCGTGGTGGATGGAGAAACCTATCACAAGAAAGGTGATGAAGTGGATATTGTACTGGAGGAAAACAGTTATTTCGAAATCGAATATTATCAAGATCAGCAGCTGCAATTTACCCTATTTCCCATGTCACAGCCCAATCCGACGATGGGGCTGATCTCCTCACCCGACTCTAAGCATTACCTGAACAAGGACCTCTATACACACATCTCCGCGATCAACAATTATGAAGACCCTGAATGGGGTGAGGACAAGGAGTACAAAGCCACTCCGGGAGAGCAGTTTCACCTTGGTGATTATGTGACTACTTTTGAAGGAGGAGAAGTCGTGGAAAGTGTAGAAGGAGTGGAACTCAAAGAGGGTGATGTCGCCGTAAAAGCAAACTTGGTCATTCAGGATCATGACAAACAAATCCGTCTCGAGCCCATTTTCCTCATCCGGGGAAATCAGGTAGGAAGAATACCTGTGACCAACCATGATTTAGGCATCAAAGTCCAAGTGGACAATATCAGCCCCGAAAGCAACCAGTTCATCTTTACCGTGAATAGCTATCAGAAGGATTATGTGGTGATGAAAGCATTGGTAAAGCCGTATATCAATGTGCTTTGGGTGGGCACAATCATCCTGCTGATGGGATTTGCAGTGGCAATTTACAGGCGCTATGATGAATTTATAAAGATGCGTGATAAAGGTCTCGAGTAAATAAAATGCTGCCCGCTTCCTAATTCAGGAGCGGGCTTTTTTATGATTTGTGTTAAACCCGAATAGGCATGGGCCTATCTATGCCACAGCCTGTCCCGGACTATTTCGGGAGCGCACAGGTTATTACGACCTGAAACTGCTTCAAAATCAGCTGCTACGCTGCTGTTTTCGATTATGCCATGGCGATGCCTCAATCTCCAAATAGCCTGCTTTTCTTGCAGTTTCAAGTCTCTTAACGATTCCTAATGCATAATTCGGGCAATGTCGTTTAGTTAAGGATTTTTTTTAATTTTTGGGTAAGCAAAGGGAGCGTAGTTTTTTTGAAAGAAATCTGACAACGAGAAAGTCCTTTTCCTTTTCGGAGGACTTTTTAAAACTATTAAAAAACAATATAGAAAATGGATTGACACGAGACAGGTTCCGTACGACTAACAAAGCATTTGTTCGCCAGCGGTGTTTGGGGTTTACTGATCTTATCTACTTTATGTTAGGTTTAGGTAAATCCAGTGTTCAGCAAGAGCTGGATGATTTTTTTTCGGATAAATTGGTCAGCTGTTCCAAAGGAGCTTTCAGTCAGCAGCGATCCAAACTAAACCCCAAGGTGTTTACCTGGCTGAATGGAAAACAATGTTCTTTTTATTATAATAAAGCCAGCCATGTCCGTAGATGGAAAGGTTTTCGGCTTATAGGTATTGACGGCAGTACTCTGCAGCTTCCTTACAGTAAAGAACTGGCAAAAGGTTTTGGCCAGTTCGAAACCCGGACTGAAAACGGCAGAAAAGTAGTCCTGGCCCGTGTTTCCCAAGCCTACGATGTACTCAATCAAATCAGCATAGATGCCAAAATCAAGCATTACAGGACAAGTGAACTTTCTCTCTGTGAAAGTCACCTTCCCTGTCTGGGGCAGGGAGACCTGCTTATAATGGATCGGGCCTATGCGGCCTTTTGGCTCATGCCCTCATTGGTTCAGCAACAAAAATCTTTTGTCATCAGGGTAAAGGCAAACAGGTGGAAACAGGCAAAGGCATTTTTAGCATCTACCCAAAAACAGCAGTTAATAGAGGTCTCCCCTTCCAAAGAGGCCATATACAGGTGTAAGGAAAGGAATATTTCTACTGAGGCACTCAAATTAAGACTGGTACGGGTACCGATTGAATCAGGAGAAGACCATATATTGGTAACCAACCTGGTTGACCATAAAAAGTACCCTGTCAAGGAAATCCGTGAGCTTTATAGGAAAAGATGGCCTGTTGAAGAGTCGTTCAAACTACTGAAAACCAGGGCGGAACTTGAAAACCTGAGCGGAAAGACGGCCAGGGCCGTTCTCCAAGATTTTAACAGCATCATTCTCAGGGCCAACTTGAGCAACATCCTCAGTAAAACACTTACCAAAAAAGGGGTTGACTACTGTAACAAAAAACGGAAAAATACTTATCAGATCAACAGAACCCAGGCTTATCGTAAAACCAAACCTATACTTGATCAACTGAACAAAGGGATCGACAAAATCATCGGAAAAATATCCGATTACGCTTTCAAACTATTGCTTCAGCTTGAAATAGTGCGGCCCAACAGGTCAGTTCCAAGAATAAAAAGGTATAGCGCTAGACCCAGCAATTTTATAACTTATAAACCTTAACTAAACGACATTGATAATTCGGGTTAAAACTGTAATTTAGAAGCCAACTGAACTAAAGCTTAACCGTATGGGAAAGTACAATATAGCAGTGATTGGCACAGGGAATGTCGCTTGGCATTTGGCACCGGCATTGGAAAATGCAGGACATACCATCACCGAAATCTATAGCAGAGATACTCACCGGGCCGAAAAAATCGTGAATCAGCTTTATACTGCTGAAGTCAAAACCGACCTTGATTTTTCTGAAAGCAAAGCTCAGGTGTACATTATTGCTGTCAGTGATACGGCCATCGGCCAGATAGCAGATGGAATTATTTTACCGGAAGACAGCATTCTCGTACACACTTCAGGAAGTATGCCATTGGATACACTAAATTATAGTTCGGCCAGCTATACAGGGATATTTTATCCTTTGCAGAGTTTTAGCAAGTCACGTCCAATAGACATAGATGAGGTTCCTTTTCTCTTGGAATCTGATGACCAAGAGACCCTTCAATGCCTCAAAAAGCTCGCTAAAAGCCTTTCGCCCAATTGCTATGTTGTGAAGTCCAAAGATCGAAAGGCACTGCATATAGCTGCAGTGTTTGCAAGCAACTTTACCAATCATATGATCAGAATAGCAGAAGAAGTCATGCGGCGGCAGGGATTGGACTTTGGGATGTTGCAGCCGCTCATCATCGAGCAAATCAGCAAGACCCTGGAAATGGGAGCAAAAGCTGCCCAAACGGGACCTGCCGTTCGAGGTGATTTAAATGTCTTGGATCTCCACTACCAATTTCTAAATTATAATGATCAGGTAGCCGAAATCTACAAGATTGTTTCACAGGATATAATCGATGCCAATTGATCTGTTGGTTTGCTTTGTTGACATCGGATAAATTCCCCCTTAAAAAGGTATGAATTATTGGGGTTTTTACTTACATGAGGCCAGTTTATTGGTGATTTTATGTAGGTGTAAATCAATATTTAGGCGAGAATTTAGGGTTTTCAGGTTTTTGATTTAGCCTTCACGTTAAAATATATTTTCAATTGAGTCTAGCACTTATTTGATTTTTATGGACCATTAATTATTTTTCTAGTAATTTTAGTTTCACATACATAAACCAATGCTTAAACTAACAGAAAAAGAAATTGCCGCCATTGCCAATTATTTATTAAAGGGCAAGGTTTGCTATTATCAGGAGGACAAAAAAATCATTCATCACCTTCCCGACGAGGAGGAAAACTTCAATGAGAACCTGACTCCTGAAGAAGAGGATCTGCTGGATGAAATTGATGCAGAGCCGATGAACTATGCAGAATTCGTGAAGATGGAACCTGCCCAGGAATCGCTCTTAATGGATCAATTTGCTGAACGGTTTGTGGAGAGCAAGTCCTTTCAGGAAGACCTTTATGACGCACTCACCAAAAGTAAGGCCATGGAGAGATTTACCTTTCTAATCGAGGAATCAAACACCTATAAGCAGAAGTGGCTTGATTATCGCCTTCAGAAATATAAAGACTGGGTGATGGAGCAAGTGGATAGCTATAACACCCTGGAAGATTAATAATAGGCTGTCTCATAATAAGAAGCTACGTCATCACGAGCCAGGCGAAGTGATCTCGATGTGTATTCATTGTACGTAGGAAAGGATTACTTCATTCGATATTCATGGAATGAAGTAATGATGGTAACTTATGAGACAGCCTCTTTTTTTAGCTTTTCAGAAATTACATTTAGATGGATTTACCACTCAAACTTCTTATTCAAGGGGCAAGCGGAAAAGCTGGGGCATGAACTCCTTTATCTTTAATAAGATTTCTTTTTTTGCCACAAAGATTCTGTGTTTAAAAGCCAAGGTATAAGGCTGCTTTTTACCTGTTGTTCTGACAGTTGTGTTGCGGAACTATGAGCAGTGAGTTTTTAACTCAACACTTGTCAAAGTACGGGCAGCATAGAGCGTTAGGTCTTTTCTATTAAGTGGTATATCAACGCCAATTGGTCTGCCCCGCCGTTAGGTTGGCTAGCTTGGTAACGAACAAGATACGGTGAACCTAATATGTGCCGTAGGTACATCAGCTGTGCACGCACCTTTTGGTAATGTGCCTACGGGGCATTTGGAGTGAACCCGTTCCTGCTACCGTTACCAGACAAGTTCGCAACGGATTGACATCGAATTCATGGTCTAACTGAGGTTCATAGGAACATAGGACACGATAGGGGTAAATTCAGCTAGTCGGCTTTCCGGCCCCTTCACTATTTTAATAGTAAGCCAACGAGATTCTAAGCCCCAAAGCTGTTTGTTTTCCATGAAATTTGGAATCCTCCTACAAAACACTTCGTGTCTTGGCGATTTCGTGGCGACATACCAAATGAATGGAAACCTTGCCCCGCCCCCAGAAATATGGCTTGATCCTTATTCAAAAGGGTTATTTAACGATCCATACCGGGAGATTTTTGTCATAGGCGATCAGTTGCTCTGCCACACTGCCGATCAGGAGGTCGCCCTCATCCTTTTTCCCTTTGTTTCCCACGAGGATCAAATTTGCCGAAGTAAGGACGGCATTGTTATAGATCAGTCGGCTAATGTGTTGTTCATTGTCTTTGATAATGGTCAAGGGGCTGGACAGTCCATACTGCTTTTGCAGTTTTTTGTAGGATTTTAAGGCTTCTTTTTCCAGCTCCTCACTGATCTTTTGGTAGTTTTTGATATAGGGAAAATACTGCATTCCGATCTTGATCACATGGATAGGGTGAAGTTCACCGTTGACTTTTTTAGATAGGTTGGTGCCTATCTGCAGAAGTTTTTCAGAATAGGAACTGAAATCCAATGCCAAGGAAATATTGTCAAAAGTGGGCACAGCGATTTCTGGCAAAAATAATGTGTCACAGGAGGTCAATCGGGCCAGCCTGCCGCTTAGGATGCCCGCGCCGAAGTGACTGCTTTTTTTGCCCATCAGCAGTAAATCGAATTTTTGGGAATCAATATAATTTGCAAAATCTTCCACATTGCCACCACTGTGTATATGGATTTTAATGTTGCTGTTGCTATCAAAAACACTGTCCACCTTTTCTTGGATCTCAGATTCGATCATCTGAATGATACTTTTCCCCAGATTGGGAAGGAGAGATTGGATATTGTCGGGGAGCTCCTCCAGTTCAATAAGGTGGAGGACGGTAAGGCTTTTAAAATCAAAGGCATCATCCAGTTTTTTGATATAGCTCAATAGCA
Organism: Echinicola soli; assembly: GCF_006575665.1. Classification (NCBI taxonomy): domain Bacteria; kingdom Pseudomonadati; phylum Bacteroidota; class Cytophagia; order Cytophagales; family Cyclobacteriaceae; genus Echinicola; species Echinicola soli. The sequence continues at coordinate 859,769 of NZ_CP041253.1, read as the reverse complement.
GGTTGTCCATATCAGTCAGGTCGACGCAGAGCGCTATGTTATTTAGGTTTTTCATTTTGGCGTGTCTTTAGGGAGGTTCTTTTTGATGATTTCAGTGAGGTTTTTTTCATAGTTTTTCCGGTTGATGTCCTGTTTTAGGGTTTCTTTTCGCGCGTGTTCTTTCTGAAGCCCTTTAAAGAGGCTATAGCACATGATTAGTAGGATGATCAAAAACGGCAAACCTGTGGTGATAGTAGCCGTCTGGAGCGCTGTCAGACCGCCGCCAATCAGCAAAACAGCTGCCACGGCACCTTCTGTAAGTGCCCAAAAGATCCGCTGTCCTACGGGAGCATCCAGTTTTCCTCCTGCTGTAATGCTATCGATAACCAGTGATCCAGAGTCAGAAGAAGTGACAAAGAAGCTCATGACCAATAACACCCCGATACCTGAGCCAAGGGTACTGAGCGGAAACTCATGAAGAAAAACAAATAAGGCTGTCGATTCATCCTTGATGATGGCGCTCGCAAATTCGTGGGTTTCGTTTTGCATGTCCATAAAGATGGCACTTCCCCCCATAGCGGTAAGCCAGAAGAATGTCAGTAAGGCCGGTACTAAAAGTACCCCTAAAATAAACTCTCTAATAGTCCTTCCCTTTGAGATACGAGCGATAAACATTCCTACAAAAGGTGACCAAGAAACCCACCATGCCCAGTAAAATATGGTCCAGGTTCCTTGCCATTCATTGGCACGATATGCTTCCGTCCAGGTGGATACAGCGATAAATTGGTTAAGGTAATTTCCAAGATTCTGGACAAATCCCCTCAAAATATACACTGTAGGTCCAGCTATTAATACAAAAATCAAAAGGGCAGCGGCAATTCGGACGTTCCATTCACTAAGGAAGCGAACGCCTTTGTCCAGTCCAGAAAATACCGAGATCGTAGCCATGAGGGTGATGCCACAGATCAGCAAGACCTGAACGTTCACTGAAATGTCCAATCCGAAAAGATAATTTAGTCCGCCATTAATCTGTCTCACCCCAAATCCCAAGGAGGTGGCCAGGCCAAATAAAGTAGCCAGTACCGCCATGATGTCAATGACATCGCCAATCCAACCATAGATGCGGTCGCCCAAAATGGGATAGAAGATCGAGCGGATGGTGAGCGGGAGTTTTCTGTTAAAGGTGAAAAATGCCAATGAAAGGGCTACTACCGCATAGATGGCCCATGCATGGAATCCCCAGTGCAGAAAGGTAAGGTTCATGCCGCGTTGGGCAGAGGCGATGCTAAAGGGTTCTCCATAAGGAGGTTTTGCGTAATGGGAAACTGGCTCGGCCACTCCCCAGAATAGAAGGCCGATTCCCATCCCCGCACTGAAGAGCATGGCAAACCATGCGGAGGTCGAAAATTCCGTTTCGGCGTCTTTGCCGCCCAGTCTGATGTTGCCGTATTTACTAAAGGCCAGGTAGAAACAGAATACAATAAAAATATTGATGGCTATGATAAAAAGCCACCCCGTCTTGTCCGTGATAAAGAACTTTATCGCATCAAAGGCTTTTTCCATTGGCTCCCCCACGATCAATGTCACGGTAATAAAGATAATGATCAGTATGGATGCTGGCCAGAAAACTGGTGCGTGTACATCAAAATATTTTTTTAGCATAGAAAAGGTGTTTAGAAATAGTACCCTATATTAATGTTAATTCGTGTATTCCAGCCCGGATTCGGATCAATGGGATTGTTGTCCGATACGGGAGCTTTGTAATTTACTCCTCTGCCGGGGCCCATTGAGTTGCCTCCAAATGCATCACTGATCCAAGAGTGATTATAGCCCATGGCTGCGTCAACGTAGGTGTAGATTTTGCCGGCAGTAATCAGGGCACCCAGGACATTTTGTTGTGTTTTCTGAAAGGGTGTTAAAACACCATTGATTGACATTTCTCCAAATTTCTGGATTAAACTATAGTCATTGTACACTTGGACATTGGAAATAGGCCCCCAGCTTACAGGGAAATCATGCGCCAATCCTATGACATAGACGATTGCTTCGCTTGCCACGTCATAGGTTCCAAACCCATAAGCGCCCATCTGGACACTGTTCAGCAACCTGCCGTCATCATCCCTTACATCATTATAACCGTAATAGATAACTTCAGTTTTAAAGTTCCACGGTACCTTGGTCCATTCGGCGTGAAGGGCAGCAGCAAGCTGGTTGCCGCGATTGGTGGTTTGCTGATTGTAGATCTCCATTACTTGAAAGGAACCGCCAATTTTCCAGTCGTCCAAGTGATAATTGGCCCGAAGGTTTAGCTGGTTGCGTTCGATATTACTATTCCCCTCAATGGGAACCACATCGTAAGAATAGCGCGCAGTAGAATATTCCCCAAAAGCAGGATCATTGGTGCCTCTGGGCTCGGATAAGGGGAAATAGGCAAGGTTAAAGGTCCAGTTGTCCCGGTTATGTGTCAGGTTAAGTCCTATCTGATGGTCATCTTCCAGTCCCAAGTAATAGGGAACCTGAAACCACCAACTATGCGAGGCATACGTCAGTAGGCCAAAAGGAACTTGGGTAATGCCTAATTGGAGGTTATATTTTTTTGAAAAACGGTAGCCAATCCAGCCGTATTTGACAAAATGGGTATTGAATGTGGGATAGAAGCGATACTCAAAGGCAAATTGGAGGCCGTCTGAGTAAGAGTCGACATTGATCCTCCAGGTATCCCAGGTCCATTCATTTCTGGAATTGGTGCCCAAAGGGAATGTTTGTCCTTCGTAGATCGCATAGATCGTGTTTAAGCGGAGCGCGCCACCAACTTTTAGCCATGATGTGTCGCGGTTCATTTCTTTGTGGGATTCCACGGTATTTTCTATAGTGGCCTTGTGCTTGCCGTGATCTTTCTTGAAAAGTCCAAAGCGAGATTGGTTTTCAATGGTTGTGTCCTGTCGGAATGGTGCAGTATAGCCAAGCTGAGGATAGACCAAAGACAACCATGTGCAGAAGGTGAGCAGAAAGAATAGAAATGATTTCCAAAATGACATGCTATATTAAGTTTTGCCAATTTAAAAAAAGGAGCTGAAAAGCAATTTTGCGCTCAGCAACCACAATAAATATAAGGTATATAGGGAGTAATCCCAATGAAAATTGTATTAATGTCGGTTTAATTATTGCTTTTCCTTCAAAATAAATCCTTAAAAGTAATATATTAGAGAAAGTGATGAAAAGATGCTTGTTATTGGTACTCTTGGCCATGGCCAAACCGTTTTGTAATGTGTAAATAACGTTCTACTTTTAAGTTTTACTTTAAGGCGACTTCTGCGACAATGAAAAGAGAGTTATTCGGAATCAATAGGTTGAGAAAGTATGTAAATTACTTTTTGACCAGTATGGGCATTTTTTTGCTTTTGGCAAATGATGTGTTTGCACAGAAGGATGCAGGCTGGATGTGGGGAGGGCAAATGGATCCGCTCCAAGAGCAATTTCAGGTGGTACATTATTCGCTGGACCTGGAGATTCTTCCTCGCATCCAAGGTATCAATGCCGTGATGGAAATGACTTACAATCCTTTGGGATCCCTGGACACACTTAGGCTAGACTTGATTTCCAATTATGAAGTAACCAGGGTGGAAAGCTACGGCCATTCACTGGATTTTGACCATCGTGGTGATATATTGGACATTTATCCAGATACAGTCTCCCGGCGCGTCAAGATTTTTTACAGGGGAAGACCGCCCGTCGCGGAAAATCCCCCATGGTCCGGCGGCTTCACTTGGTCAGAGGACAATGAAGGAAATCATTGGGTAGGACTTTCCTGTCAGCATGAAGGAGCTAAGGTTTTCATGCCCTGCTTGGACCATCCATCCAGTAAGGCTAGCAATGGCGTGGATCTCTATATTAAAGTGCCCTTTCCGTACTTCGTAGCGGCTAATGGACGATTATTAAATCAGGCCACCAGTTCCGGATATAATTATTTCCAATGGGCGACCTCCTATCCGATTAGCAACTATAATATCAATTTTACCATGGGGCGTTTTTTTGAAGGGGCCGAGTGGTATACCTCGGTAGATGGTAGTAAAATTCCGATGCATGCTTATGTGCTGAGTGAGCACAAGGAAAAAGCACCGGGGCTATTGGATGTACTGAAAACGAGTGTGGAGACGCAGGAAAAGTTTTTTGGCCCTTATCCATTTGCAAAGGATAAGATCGCGGTGGTGGAGACACCGTATTTAGGAATGGAACACCAGACGATCAATGCCTACGGCAATAACTTCCAATATACTCAAGTGGGTACTACGGCCTTTGATTGGCTCTTGCACCATGAGCTTGGACATGAATGGTGGGGAAATAAAGTGTCGGTGGCAGACTGGAAGGACTTTTGGATCCATGAAGGGATATGCTCTTATGGTGATATGCTGTTTTACCAAGAACATGGAGGACAGAACGCTTATTTGGAGAAAGCTGCAGATACGAGAACACAGATCAAAAATGATCAGCCGCTGGTAAAAAGAGGGGACATTAGCAGTGCTGAGGCCTATCACCCGGATATTTACACAAAAGGAGCCTTTGTGTTGCATTCGCTTAGGTTTGTGCTGGGAGATGAGGTGTTCTTTCCTATGCTAAAGGCATTTTTGCAAGAAGATAGCTTTACTTACGCACATCAGGTCGATACTAAAGACTTTGTGGATTTCATAGAGGAATATTCAGGAAAAGACCTCGAAGGTTTTTTTGACATGTACCTTTACTCTACCAAGCTGCCCAAGCTAAAGGTGAAGCGCAAGCGGAAAAGGCGCTATGATGTGCGCTTGAGCAATATTGATTTTAGCCTGCCCGTGGAAATCAAAACCTCTGATGGTATTGAGGTGGTGGAGTTGTCACGGGATGCTGTGAGAATTAAGAGTGATGAGAAGATCGTAGTGGATCCGAATGGCTGGTATCTTTTTGATGAATAGAGCGTGACCCTATAGTTGAGCACAAAAAATATTGCTACAAATCTCCGTTCGATTTAAAAATCGTCACTGTGAAGCGTGAGAAGGGAGTTTGCGTAAAGGAGCTGCCACAGCCTTTTCCAATGCACTATCCATTATAAAAGGGACTGCCTGGTGCAACAGGCCTGTTTGGCACCAGACAAGCCTGCCTTTGGCTGTAGACAGGCTCGCAACGTAGGAAAAACCGTGATCGCGAACGTAGTGAAGCGATTCCGTATCTGATAACGAGATTGTCGCGTCGCAAGCTCCTCGCAATAGCCTGTCCCGATACTTTCGGGGACGTTATAACCGTTTTCATCAAAATTCCATTAATCGAAGTGAGGTTACAAGTGCATAAATATTTTGTATTAAAAGCCAAGGAATAAGATACGGGTAAGCCACAAAGTCACCAAGGCTCTAAGTTTTTTTTGGGGAATCAAAGGTGCAGACTGCACGACACTTCCCAACCAATTCACTTTGTGACTTCGAGCCATCGTGGCAAAAAAAAGCAGGCCAACTGTTGTTCCGACAACTGTACTGCGGAACCACTAGCGTTGGTTTTTTAACTCAACACTTGCCAAAGTACGGGCAGCATAGAGCGTTAGTTCTTTTCTATTATGTGGTATATCAACACCAATTGGTCTGCCCCGCCGTTAGCTGCGCTAGTTTGGTAACAAATAGGATATGGGTAAGCCACAAAGTCACCAAGGCACTAAGTTTTTTTGGGGAATCAAAGGTGCAGACTGCACGACACTTCCCAACCAATTCACTTTGTGACTTCGAGTCGTCGTGGCAAAAAAAAGCAGGCCAACTGTTGTGCCGACAGCTGTGCTGCGGAACCACTAGCAGTGGGTTTTTAACTCAACACTTGCCAAAGTAAGGGCAGCATAGAGCGTTAGTCTTTTCTATTAATCGGTATATCACCGCCAATTGGTCTGCCCCGCCGTTAGCTGCGCTAGTTTGGTAACAAATAAGATACGGGTAAGCCACAAAGTCACCAAGCCACTAAGTTTTTTTTGGAATACAAAGGTGCAGACTGCACGACACTTCCCAACAAATCTACTTTGTGACTTCGAGCCATCGTGGCAAAAAAAAGCAGGCCAACTGTTGTGCCGACAGCTGTGCTGCGGAACCACAAGCAGTGGGTTTTTACTATACACTTGTCAAAGTACGGGCAGCATAGAGCGTTAGTCTTTTCTATTAAGTGGTATATCACCGCCAATTGGTCTGCCCCGCCGTTAGGTGGGCCAGCTTGGTAACGAGTAAGATACGGGTAAGCCACAAAGTCACCAAGGCTCTAAGTTTTTTTTTGGGGAATCAAAGGTGCAGACTGCACGACACTTCCCAACAAATCTACTTTGTGACTTCGAGCCATCGTGGCAAAAAAAAGCAGGCCAACTGTTGTGCCGACAGCTGTGCTGCGGAACCACAAGCAGTGGGTTTTTACTATACACTTGTCAAAGTACGGGCAGCATAGAGCGTTAGTCTTTTCTATTAAGTGGTATATCACCGCCAATTGGTCTGCCCCGCCGTTAGGTGGGCCAGCTTGGTAACGAGTAAGATACGGGTAAGCCACAAAGTCACCAAGGCTCTAAGTTTTTTTTTGGGGAATCAAAGGTGCAGACTGCACGACACTTCCCAACAAATCTACTTTGTGACTTCGAGCCTTCGTGGCAAAAAAAACAGGCCACCTGTTGTTCCGACAGCTGTGCTGCGGAACCACTAGCGTTGGGTTTTTACTATACACTTGTCAAAGTACGGGCAGCATAGAGCGTTAGTCTTTTCTATTAAGTGGTATATCACCGCCAATTGGTCTGCCCCGCCGTTAGGTGGGCCAGCTTGGTAACGAGTAAGATACGGGTAAGCCACAAAGTCACCAAGGCTCTAAGTTTTTTTTTGGGGAATCAAAGGTGCAGACTGCACGACACTTCCCAACAAATCTACTTTGTGACTTCGAGCCTTCGTGGCAAAAAAAACAGGCCACCTGTTGTTCCGACAGCTGTGCTGCGGAACCACTAGCGTTGGGTTTTTACTATACACTTGTCAAAGTACGGGCAGCATAGAGCGTTAGTCTTTTCTATTAAGTGGTATATCACCGCCAATTGGTCTGCCCCGCCGTTAGGTGGGCCAGCTTGGTAACGAGTAAGATATGGGTAAGCCACAAAGTCACCAAGGCACTAAGTTTTTTTGGGGAATCAAAGGTGCAGACTGCACGACACTTCCCAACAAATCTACTTTGTGACTTCGAGTCTTCGTGGCAAAAAAACAGGCCACCTGTTGTTCCTGCAGCTGTACTGCGGGAACTTTGAAACTGAGCTTTCAGCTCAAATACGGGGAAGGTACGAGCTCAACTTTAACCCGTCCCGCACTGTGCGCGTCGGGGCTATTCGTGGCAGTTGGCGTACCGATAGCAGCTTAAACTGACGGCTATGGCCGACTAGACAGGTCTGTTCAGGTTGCCTTTTATTTATATAAAAGGCACTTGTCTAAACGACATTAACCCTGAATTCAATGCCGTTTAGATAAGCAGACAGTGATAAAGCCGTCATTTCGCCGTGGCGAGGGAATCTTTCTCCTATAACACAATTGAAAAGATCCTTTCCCGATCTGTTGGGATCAAGATAGCCTGCCCCGCATGACTATCGGGGATATGCGTTAACTAAACGGTGCTAAATCCGGGTTTATCCACTATTCAATGCACTCAGGAAGCCTTTGCCGCGTCTTCTACGGCCCGCCACACGCGGAAGACATTTTTGTAGCAGATTTTTTCGATATCATCCTTGCTGTAACCTCTCTTGAGCAGTTCAGCGAGCAAGTTGGGATACATGGAAACATCTTTAAGACCATTGGGGAGGGAATCGCCTACTCCATCAAAGTCCGATCCGAAGCCTACATGGTCAATGCCTGCGATTTCTACGACATGATCAATATGGTCTGCCACCAGGCTAACGTCTGGAAAGACATTGTTTTCCCCAGTATATTTTTCGATGTACGCCTTGGCCGTGGAGTCAGAGCGGCTAAGCTCATTTTTTGCGAGCCAGTTGACGATATGTTCGCGTACTGCCGCGGTTCTTTCATTATAGTCACCGTCGATGAAGCTTCCGCCAAAGTTGATCATGATCACGCCGTTTTTCTTGCCCAGTAGTTTGATCATTTCATCATCCATGTTCCGCTCAAATCCCGGAGTATATTTTCTGCATGAGCTGTGGGAGGCAATGACCGGTATATCCGTTAATTTCATGACATCGTAAAATGTGTCATCCGAGACATGCGAGATGTCCACCATGATGCCGACACGGTTCATTTCTTTTACCACCTGCTCGCCAAATGTAGTGAGCCCGCCATGGGTCCTGCTGGTGTCATAGGATGAGTCACCGATAAGGTTGTCCTTTCCGTGAGTAAGGGTTATGTATCGAATGCCCTTTTCATGAAAGTAGGCCACATTGTTTATGTCATCTTCAATGCCGGCACCATTTTCCATGCCCATGGGAAGGGAGACTTTTCCTGCTTTGAAATTGGCTTCAATATCATCGGGGCCGTAGGCCATGGCAAACTTTTCAGGCCATGTTTCTGCTAGGCGTTTGGTCATTAGGATCAGCGAATCTGCTAAGGTTTTTGCACCACCGGTCTGCTGATAGCGGGCAGGCAGATAAATGGACATAAAGGGAGCATCCAGACCACCTTCCTTCGCCCTGGGAAAATCAAAGTTCCCCCCCTCTGTTCTTTCTGATACGTCGAGAATTTCCCGCTGCAGGGTAAAGCCGCCAACTTTCATACGATAGGGCAGGTCTACGTGGCCGTCCACCATGATGGTCTCATGGGCGATTTCCTTGGCTGCTTCAAGCCTTGCTTCGTCTGAAAGGGTGGTATAATCTACTTGGGTCGTTTTTTCATTACAGCTAAGTGCAGCGAGGAGCAAGAAGGTACTAGCTTTTGGTAGAAATGTTTGTTTCATACGTTTGATAATTTTTAGGATAAGGTACAGCAAAACCTTACAGGTGCCGAAAAGATAATGATCAGCGGTGTATAATGGGTATAAACAAATATTCGTATAGCTACTGAATATAGGAGTAGGCAAAACTTATTAAAAGGTATGGAAATTTACTAATTTTAATAAAATATTTTTGAAATTACATTAACCATAAAAAACACAAGACATGAAAAAACGCAATCAATTATTAATGCTATTGGCCGCTTCACCGGTGCTTTTTTGCCAATGTGGCGGTGAAAAGAAAGAGCAGGTTCAGGAAGAGGAAATCACTGTGGTGGAGGAAAAAGTAGCACCAAGTATGACCTTGGTCTGGGAAACACCGGCAGAACTCACCACCTGTGAGTCCGTGTTGGTGGATCCGTCCACAGGTACCATATACGTGGCCAATATTGATGGGGACGCCCGGGAGCATGATGGTAAAGGGTTTATATCCATTATTTCGAAGGATGGTGAAATACTGGAAAAAGAATGGGTGGCCGGAATGGACGGGCCCAAAGGTATGGGTATTCTGGACGGAAAGCTCTATGTGACGGATATCGATGATATCGTAGAGATCGATATCGAAAAAGGTGAAATTATAAATACGTATCCTGTGGAGGGAGCGAGTTTTTTGAACGACTTAGATGTGCATGGCAATAAAGTTTATTTCTCTGATATGGAAAATGGATTGATCCATGTATTGGAAGACGGCGAGATCAGTACTTTGGCAGAGGGTCAGACAAATATCAATGGCCTGCGAGTGGATGGCAATGGCATCCTGTATGGACTCGATGGTGAAGGGCTGAAGAGATACTCAGCCGATGGAACCCCAGAAGTACTGAACAGTACCGTGACAGGTGGTGATGGATTGATCATCTTGGGAGAAGGAAATTACTTGGCCAGCAGATGGGCAGGTGAAGTATGGATCATCCAAGGTGACAGCGAGACCAAGCTCCTGGATACCAAGGATGTCCAGTCCAATACTGCTGATATTGGATACTTGGAGGAGGAGAATTTAGTGTTGGTACCTACCTTCATGAAGAATAAGGTGGCTGCGTATAAACTGAGTTATTGATTTGGTCAGGTCTTATCCACGTGTGAATGGATTATCAATTTTCCATAGAAATGTGGATAGTGCTTATTTTTCCCAATGGTTTTGTTCTCATCTGAGTCGAGCTGGGTGGCTAACTTCGCTTATCTTTAATTGAGCACGGATTTAGAAATGCATGTAGCAAATAGCCGTATCAGGAAACCAAATAGGTTTCTTGGTACGGCTATTTTATTGGGGCAACAGCGAATGGGTTCGTGAAGGACCGAAAGCAGTAAGTTGTTGTAGATGGTGTCAATACGAAGTGATATTTTGAATCGGCTTTATGAGGTGATTTTTGGATTATTGCTACAAAAATTTTAAACTACTTGGAATGGCATTTGTGGGCTTTAGGCCATATTTAAGAACTTGTTTCTTTAAATAGTGTGATTTCATAAAGAAAATAGGGTAAATACCGATCCATTAATTTCATTTATTTTCATGTGGAAATAGGATTGTCTTTAAAATTGCCTGCTTTTGTTTTATCGGTAAAATCAGAATTTTATTTTGATTTTGAATTTATGCTAACTGTAATAAAAAGCATCCTGTTAAAAGGCATTTGGTTGTAAAATTTAATTTGGAAACTTAAAAATTAAAGATGGGTTTTCTGTATTTTGATGAAATTTTCTTGTGTATACATGTGAATTTGTTTCAATTTATTTTTTAGGAAATCGATTTCCATACAATTATCCCTTGGTTGAATTAGTGCTATAGACTATTAGAAAAGGACAATTTTTTTTAATTAATTTTAAAATCGTTAAATTACTGAAAACCAATAATTTGACGAGGTATGGCTTAGGGTTATCAAAATGTTAAAAAATCATAAAGTTTTTTTTTAGCATGGAGATTTCTACTTTGTGCCAAAATCAAATCAACCGCATATGAAGAAAAGTGTACAATTAGCCCTCTTGCTATGTATGTTTTTGCAATATTCTTTTGCACAGACTACATCAGTAACAGGGACGGTTACTTCAGCTGATAGCGAAGAGCCGATCCCAGGCGTAAGCATTCTAGTGAAAGGTACCTCGCGTGGTGCCGTCACAGACTTGGATGGTAAGTACTCATTAGAAGTACCAGCAGGTGGAGAAGTATTGATCTTCTCTTTTATTGGCATGACCACTCAGGAGGTGCCAATTAATAACAGAACGGTCATTGATGTGTCGATGGCTTCCGATGCAAAGGAATTATCGGAAGTGGTCGTGACAGCTTTGGGTGTAGAAAGAAACAGAAACGAGCTTGCATACGCAGCTCAGGAAGTAAAAGGTGATCAGGTGTCACGTGCCAGATCTGCAGATTTTGTAAGCACCCTTTCCGGTAAAGTGGCTGGCCTGGATATCCGGACCAACAATACCATGGGTGGAGCCACAAACGTGGTGATCAGGGGATATTCTTCTATTTCTGGTAATAACCAGGCCCTGTTTGTGATTGATGGCGTCCCTGTGAGTAACGCCAATAATAATACCACTGATCAAGCAGGTGGTGGGGTAGGTACCGATTATGGTAATGCTGCCTCGGATATCAACCCTGACAACATCGCTTCGGTAAACGTGCTTAAAGGTGCTGCCGCTACTGCACTTTACGGATCACGAGCTGCCAACGGGGTGATCATGATTACCACTAAAAAAGGGAAAAAGAACAGCATGAACATCTCTATCAACAGTGGTGTGATATGGAGTTCTATGGATAAAAGTACCTTTCCTACCTACCAGACGGAGTACGGTGGTGGATATTCCCAGGATTTCCGTGCTTCCCAAGATTGGGGTGACGGAGTAGCGCCTGTGGTAAGGTTCCAGGATGATGCTTCTTATGGTCCTGCTTATGATCCAAACCTACAGGTTTACCACTGGGATGCCGTGGATCCGACTTCTCCTTATTATGGTCAGACAAGACCTTGGGTTATGGCCCAAAACGGCCCTAGCTCTTACTATGAGACCGGATTAAACTCCAATCAAAGCATTGCCGTAAGTGGCGGTGGAGAGCAGAGTACTTTTAATTTGGGATACACCAGAAACGATATCAAGGGAAACCTGCCCAATAGTAGCATTGACAAGAATATGCTTAATTTTTCAGGTTCTTATGATGCCACAGAAAAGCTGACGGTAAGTGCTTCTGCCAACTACAGCCGTGTAGATGGTATCGGAAGGTATGGAACTGGGTACAATGGACGAAATCCTAACCAGCAGTTCAGACAGTGGTGGCAAACCAATGTGGACCTTAAGGAGCAAGAAGCTGCTTATTTTAGAAACAGACAAAACGACACGTGGAACTGGAACTCTTCCAATACAGGACCGATTTACTCTGACAACCCATATTGGTCAGCGTATGAAAATTACTCAAACGACAGCAGGGACAACCTTTATGGTTTTGCCATGGCTAAGTATGAGCTGACAGATTGGTTGAGCATCATGGGACGGGCGACGCTGAACTCTACCTTTGACATGCAAGAAGAGCGCATTGCTGTAGGAAGTGCCGGAGTGGCCGAGTATGCAAGGTATAACAGGTCCCATAGGGAATCAAACTATGACCTGATCCTGAATTTCAACAAACAACTTTCTGAGGACTTTAAGATAAACGGCCTTTTGGGTGGTAATATCCGTAGGGAAGAAACCAGCGATATCAGGGCGGAAACTAACGGCGGATTGGTGGTACCAAGACTGTATTCATTGTCCAATTCCGCAAGTCCTATCGAACCACCAGTAGAACGATATACAAGAAGAGGAGTGGATGGTGTCTATGCCAATGCTAACTTGGGATACAAAGAAATGCTCTTCCTGGAGCTTTCTGCACGTCAAGATAAATCCACTACATTACCGGATGGCAATAACACTTATTTCTACCCAGCAGCTGGTGCCAACTTCGTGTTTTCAGAAGTAATCGAAAACGCACCGTGGTTATCCCATGCCAAAGCAAGGATCAACTACGCAGAAGTGGGTAATGATGCTCCTCCATTAAGTGTCTATGATGTATATAGCAAACCGACTTCATTTGGTTCTGTTCCTCTTTTCTCTATTCCAGATACAAGAAACAATAACCAGTTAGTACCGGAAAGACAACGAAGCTTTGAGGCTGGTGTGGAAATGGACTTCTTCAACAGCTTGTTTGGCTTTGACTTTACGGTATATAAGTCCAGTACTATTAACCAAATCCTGCCAGTTGCTACTACCACTGCCACTGGATACTCCGAAAGGTTTGTAAATGCCGGTGAGATGGAGAATAAAGGGATTGAAATAGCCGCTTATGTCACCCCTATCCAGACCAGTGACTTTATGTGGAACATGAACCTGAACTTCACCTTGAACCGTAACAAAGTAATTAGCCTATACGGTGAAGGTGAAAACAAGGTGGATAATATACCCATCGAATCATTCCAAGGGGGCGTGTCGGTGAATGCAGCTGTAGGCCAACCATATGGGGTGATCAGAGGTACGGACTTTTTCCTCACAGATGGTCAAAGAACAGTAGATGAGAATGGCTATTACATGGCTACAGGGTCGGCTAACGAGATCATTGGTGACCCTAATCCAGATTGGATGGGTGGTATTAACAACACCCTTACCTATAAAGGCGTATCACTTGCATTTCTTATTGATATCAAAAAAGGCGGTGATGTTTTCTCCCTTGACCAGTGGTACGGAGAAGCTACCGGCCTGTACCCAAATAGTGCTGGCCTAAATGCAAAAGGAAACCCTTCAAGGGATCCTGTATCTGAAGGAGGTGGTGTTTTGCTTCCTGGTGTCAAGGAAGATGGTTCACCAAATGACATCTATGCGGAAAACCAAGATGGAAATGGATTGACACCATTTGGCTATGCTGCCAATAACTATGCAGGTGCTCCTCGTGCAATGTACGTTTATGACGGAAGTTTCGTAAAACTTCGTGAACTGGTATTGTCTTACTCTTTACCACAATCACTTATTTCAAGAATGGGAGCCATCAAGGGTATAGACCTGCAGTTGGTAGGACGTAACTTGTGGATCATCCACAAGAACATGGAATACTCCGATCCTGAAGAAGGATTGAGTTCAGGAAATGCCGCCCGCGGCTATCAAAGTGGAGCCTATCCTGCTATGAGAAACTATGGCTTCAACATCAAATTAAATTTCTAAATCGACGGACATGAAAAAGATACATATAACATTACTATCTTGTTTTCTGATCCTGGTATCATCCTGCGTCAATAATTTGGATGAATACAATGTGGATCAGAAAAATGCATCAGATGAAGTGCCGCCCGTTACTTTATTTACGAATGCCGTAAAGGAACTTTCGGATGCGTTAATGACTCCGAATGTGAACGTAAACAATTACAGGTTTTATGCGCAGCATTGGACTTCCACACAATATCTGGACGAGCCTCGCTACAATATGACCTCCAGGCTTATCCCCCAAAATATGTGGGATAGGCTTTACAGAAATACACTGATGGACCTTAAGGAGTCCAAAAGGTTATTGTCTGCCGACAATTTCATTGAAGAGGACATCAAAAATAACCAAATGGCCCAGATTGGGATCATGGAGGTGTATGCATGGTCTGTTTTGGTGAATACCTTCGGGGATGTCCCCTATACTGAGGCGTTGAATCCGGATATTACATTGCCGAAGTATGATGATGCCCAGACCATTTATAATGATATCCTTTCGCGGCTTGACCAGTCCCTGGATCTGATTTCTGTGGATGCTGATGGTTTTGAAGACGGCGATCTCTTCTACAATGGAGATATGGAGAAATGGGTGAAATTCGGAAATTCCCTAAAGCTTAAGTTGGCGTTGGTCATTGCTGATTCTGATGCTGCCCAGGCCCAGACGTTAGCTGAGGAAGCTGCCGCAAATGTCTTTACAAGTAACGACGATAATGCAGCTTTTCCTTACATGGGTGCCGAACCAAATAATAACCCGGTTTCATCCAATGTAAAAGGACAATATTCTACTCGGGAAGATTACGTAGCGGCAAGTACACTTGTAGATGCGATGAACGATCGAAATGACCCTAGGAGAATCCAGTATTTTAGTCAAGTTGACGGAGAATTTATTGGAGGAAGATATGGTTTTGAGAACAGCTATGCGAATTTTTCCACTGTAAGTGAAAAAATTGCTGATCCTACTCAAGAGGGAGTGTTGTTGGATTTTGCAGAGGTAAGTTTCCTTTTGGCAGAAGCAGCGGAGAGAGGATATAGTGTGAGCGGTACAGCAGTGGAGCATTATACCAGTGCCGTTACTGCTTCGATCACCTATTGGGGTGGATCTGCAAGTGATGTGACCGCCTACCTGGCGCAGCCTTCAGTGAACTATATCACCGCACCAGGAGGATGGAAACAGGTGATCGGGACGCAAAAGTGGATAGCACTATACAACAGAGGCTATGATGCATGGCTTGAGTGGAGAAGGCTAGACGCTCCTAATTTGCAGCCTCCTGAAGTGGACGGTGCCAGTGCTCTTGTTATTCCATTGAGAATGATCTATCCTGTCAACGAGCAGACATTGAACGGAGCAAATAGGGCAGCAGCCGCTGAAGCCATTGGTGGTGACAGTGGTGAAACTGCACTGTTCTGGGACGTAAATTAATACCTTTATATACTTTAGAAGTTAGAAAATGCTACCTGCGAATGTGGGTAGCATTTTTTTTTTGGGAAAATAGATTATTATTATTTACCTAAAAACCTTCTTTATCCTGTCTACAGATAGAATTTTTTCTCTTTTTTATGTGTCTTGCTATTAAATAGCTAACTTGTGGTGTTTTGGAAAACATATTGACCTGATTAAACGTTTTCACTAATACCACACTTACTGTAAAGAAGAAGACCTGAGGTGGTGTAAATAAAGAATATGCGTAGAGGAAGCAGGTCATACTCTTTAAACGCCCAAATAGAAGAAATTTAGTATGAAAGGTACGGAACCCATTAATTATGAATTGGAGAAAAATCTCGAAGTAACCAACCAACTGGATAAGTTTGTCGGTGAAACGGTGGATTCGGTGTTGGTCAATCCAGATGAGTGCTGGCAGCCTACAGATTTTCTGCCTGATATGAGCCAGCCCGATGCCTTTGATGAGATTAGGAAAATTCAGGAAAGAGCTGCTGAAATACCAGACACGGTGATTACCAGCTTGATTGGTAATATGATTACAGAAGAAGCGCTTCCTAGTTACCAAACTTATTTTAACCTGCTGGAAGGGATCAATCCGGAAGGTAGTCTGCTCTCGGATCGCGGATGGGTAAGGTGGTCAAAAGCTTGGACGGCAGAAGAAAACCGACATGGTGATTTGCTGAACAAGTATTTGTATTTGTCAGGAAGGGCCGATATGAAGCTCGTAGAACAGACCATCCATCGATTGATATATAATGGATTTGATCCTAAATCAGAGAAAGATCCCTATCAGGCCATGATCTATACTTCTTTTCAGGAGCGTGCCACCAAAGTAAGTCACGTGAATACCGGAAAGTTGGCAGATAAGGCGGGGGATATCTCCTTGTCAAGGATATGTAAAACTATCGCTGGAGATGAAGCGAGGCACGAAAAGGCTTATAAGTCTTTTATGTCGCGGATCTTTGAAATAGATCCAAATGGAGCGGTGTTGGCATTCGAAAAGATGATGAGAAAGCAGATCGTGATGCCTGCGGTATTGATGGGCAAAGGAGGGCCAAATCCCACACTTTTCGATCAGTTTTCGGCCATTACCCAAAAAATTGGTGTGTATACCGGATGGGATTATGCACGAATTATTGATCATTTGGTCAAATTATGGAAAATCGAAAACCTTACAGGCTTAGAAGGAAGAGCGGCTAAAGCGCAGGAATACCTGTCAGGATTGGCTGATCGCTACATGCGCCTTGCTGACAGGCTGAAAACGCCAGATGAAATTAGCCTTGCTTGGTTAAAGTAAGTTGAAATGAGATGTAGTGAATTTTAAATATGGCCGGCAATTTGCCGGCTTTTTTATTGAACAGAAAGTAAACCCACAATATGCATTAGAAAATATACTGCGGTATGCCTTCTAACTTAGGGAGGTTTTTCATTTATCGAATGTGCTGCTTTCCCAAGACAGCTATTTTACGTTACTTTTTTCTAAGTCTTGGAATGTGGGTTGAAAATAAGAGGCCGTAAAAAGTAAGAACTAAAATGGCCTCTTGATATTTCGTTATTCACTTAAAACAAAGTGGAAAAAGTTGCTTAATCACCCTACTCCAAAGGTAGGCCATAAAGATTTCCCAAAAAATACCCAGTTTGGGGTATTTTTTGGTTTTTATGCACTTCGTTTATTATTTAGGGGCGTTGGTAAAAAATGGGTTTTTTGTATGTAACCGATTGTTCGATAGGTTATTATGGGGGTTAAAGGGGGCTTTGTGTGGGGAGTAGTGTTAAAACTTGATCAAGCTATATTTCTGGGAATTGCTTGAATTTAGTTATTGAAACGGCTAATAGCTGAGTTTTTAAGATTAAGTAAATCAATTTACTCCACTTGATTTACTTCCCTGTCTTCCTAGTGGTTATCATTTGTTCTCTAGTTGATCTCTGTTTTCGCCTTGATCCTTTATCGGTCTTTGGAGGAGGGAGGAGCATTTAGTGAGGGAGGGTGTTGGGATCAAGCAATATTTCTGGGGGCGGGAGAAGATTTATATTCATTTGGTATGTCGCCACGAAGTCGCCAAGACACGAAGTGTTTTGTAGGCGGATTCCAAATTTCATGGAAAACAAACAGCTTTGGGTCTTAGAATCTTTGTGGCAAAAAAACAAAAAGGAAATCCTATTAAAATAAAGGGATTCATGCCCTCAACTTTTTCGTTTGCCTCCTTTTTCGCACATTTTGAGGACCAAGCAATATTTCTGGAAGATGAGAGATTTCCAGGTGGTTTTGGTAAGCATATTTCTCTTTAATGTAGCAATAGGAATGTGTAATTATAAAATCAGTATAAATCCGTCATTGCGAATGCAGAGCAACGGAGTGAAGCAATCTCGTTTTCTTAATACGGGATTGCCACGTTCCCGATAGCTCGGGACAGGCTATACTTCCTCGCAAGGACGGTATTTTAAATCGCGTTTATTATAAAAAATCAGCGCAAATCTTATTAATCTGCATCATCTGCGTGCTATCGAAACCAACCCTAATCCCCCCATTTTTTCACTTGATCCGGGTGTTGGTCTTCACTTGACTTTTCATCCTGGTACTTTTGTGGCCAGTGACGCTTTAACTACACCAGTATTTCTTACTGTTCCTCAGCAATGGCGACTTTTATCTGGAAGTATGAATAGCGGTCACCAAAATGTTCTTTTATTGGTTTTAGAAACCGACCCTCTTGCCTTCTATAGAATAATCGGATGTTCAGCAGGTCGTCCTTTGACATAAACTTCTCGGCGTCCAGTTTTTTCATCTTTACCAATTTGGCAATATGCCCTTCGATGGTGGTAAGACTCATTTCCCTTGCCTTGGCAATTTCAAATATGTTCAACCCATCTTTAAGGTATTGTAGGGTCACCAGTTCTGTCTTGGAGATGCCGGTGCTGTTGGACTTCGAGGATTTACTGGCAGAGAGTTTTTTTCTGGGCTTGAGTTGGTTCTCTTCCGTATAGGCCTTGATCACTGGAATGAAATGATTTTCATAGTTTTCGGCTTTTAGCTGGCCCACACCGGACATTTGCAAAAAGCTGTCATGGTCTTGCGGTAAATAGGTGGCCATTTCCACAAGGGTATTGTCAGAGAATATCACATAAGGCGGTACGTTTTCCTTCTGGGCTAGACCAAAACGGATACGCTTCAGCTCCTCAAAAAGTGTTTCTTCATAAGGCGTACTTCTCTTTTGATGCTCTAGCGCTCCCTCTTCCATGTTGAGAAGGAATTTTTCTCGGCTTTTCAATTTTTCCCAAGCGGTGGTAGTGAGTTTTAAGGTGGGAAACTGTGTGCCGGCTTCTGCCAAATACCCTTCCTGTTGGAGGTGCTGGCCCAGCTTTTTCCAAAAATCTTCTGATTTGTCTTTGCCCACGCCATAGACCGATAGGGCTTTGTGGTCTTCTTGGACTTTGGCAGATTTTGATCCTCGCAGTACCAGTATGCAATAGCCAAGGCCATAGCTTTCTTTAAGCCGGACGATAGCGGACAGTAACATCTGGGAAGGCATGGTCATGTCTTGTTTGTTGCCTTTGCTCAGACAGCGATCGCAATTGCCACAGTCTTTTTTTTCTTCTTCATCAAAATAGCCCAGCAGATAGCGCCTGCGACAGGTGGTGGACTGGCAGAAGTGCTTCATCTTATCCAGCT
Organism: Echinicola soli; assembly: GCF_006575665.1. NCBI lineage: Bacteria > Pseudomonadati > Bacteroidota > Cytophagia > Cytophagales > Cyclobacteriaceae > Echinicola > Echinicola soli. The sequence continues at coordinate 840,522 of NZ_CP041253.1, read as the reverse complement.
TGGCAAGCATTACTTCTGAGTAATCAGGGTTCTCAGGCGTATCGATCATGCGCTGGAGCGTCATGACATCGGCATAGCTGTAAAAGAGCAGCGCATCACTGGGAAGGCCATCCCGGCCGGCACGCCCTGTTTCCTGATAGTAGCCCTCGACGTTTTGCGGCATGTTCATGTGTACCACAAACCGCACATTGGATTTGTCGATCCCCATGCCAAAGGCAATGGTGGCCACCATGATCTTTACTTCGTCTTTGATGAATTTTTCTTGGTGCTTTGCCCGGGTCTGTCTGTCGAGGCCAGCATGGTAGGGCAAGGCCGAGAGGCCCGCTGCTTGCAGCCGATCAGCCATGTCCTCGACGTTTTTTCTGGACAGGCAGTAGATGATGCCGGAATTTTTGTGGTGGTATTCCAGAAACCCCAAAAGCTTGTCAAATGAGTTTCTTTTGGGTACAATGCGGTAGGTGATGTTTGGTCTGTCGAAGCTGGAGATGAACCATTTTGGATTTTTTAGCCCTAACTTATCAGCGATGTCAGCCCGGGTCTGTTTGTCTGCGGTGGCAGTGAGTGCAGCAAAGGGTACAGAAGGAAGCTCCTGTCTCAGCCGACCGATCATCAGGTAATCAGGCCTGAAATCATGCCCCCACTGCGAGACACAGTGTGCCTCATCAATGGCCACCAGGGAAATAGGAGTCGTCTTTAGGGTCTCAGTCAGTGGGAAAACACCACCAAAGAGTCTTTCTGGGGCTACATACAGGAGTTTCAGCTTGCCCGACTTGATCTCTTCGGATACAAAGCGCTGTTCGCTGGTGCTCTGCGAAGAATTCAGGTAAGCCGCGGCGATGCCAATGCCATTTAATGCGTCCACTTGGTCCTTCATCAGCGCAATCAACGGGGAGATGACCAGTGTAAGGCCCTCATTGACCATGGCTGGGATTTGATAGCAAACGGATTTTCCCCCACCGGTAGGCATCAGGACAATAGTATCCTGTTTTTTTAAAATGCTCTGGATAATGGCCTCTTGCTGACCGCGAAAACTATCGTATCCATAAAAATTCTTCAGTACTTCCTTTGGGGTAATCATGCGCTGCTTTAGTCATTCTACAATCCTTAAAGTTAATCAACTTTTCAAGGGAAATGAATTTTTGAAAAACCAAACTAATGTACACTAAACTAAAAAGCAGTAGTATTTACCAGTAGGACTTGAAGGTGTCTTATGGTAGTAAAAACGGGCAAAGCAAGGTAGTAGCAAGATGCGAGACATGACAAATTTGTACTCAGATCTGATTAATTTTTTTTCATCTTTGCTCGATTCATTGGTGGAGAATCTTGATATGTTCGGTTTTATCATCCCAATTGATCTCTAGAATCAACAATCCCAGCGGTGCTTTGCTCATCAAGGAATAAATTGGAATAATCTGTTGGGCGGGGAGTTTTAGATGGCCGATCTCATTGGAAGTGGCAGGAGAATAGAGACGAACGCTGATTTCTTGGATGGTGCCGGAAAAGTGCTTTGGTCGTAGAAGAAAAAGCTGGCCAGTGCTGGGGTTAGGGTACGCGGTCCACGTGTTTTTAGCATTTATGGGGATAGTAAGTGCGATGACTTTAGTATATGTGTGTGTTTCATCGAAATCCACCTGTTTTATACGATAATGTAACTTATCGATCAGGAAAGTGTCAATCTTGTCGTAGTAAGAGTAAGAGGAAGGCTGGTCTGACCATCCTTTGGCGGTAAGCTGTCCGACTATCTGGAAAGAATCCAACGAAGCATGCACCCGCTCTATTTCAAAATGGCTGCTTTCCCATTCCTTTGCAGTGGACCAATGGAGTTTTGCATAACCAGTAGTGGGATCAAATTCAGCCGAGAAATCCAGCCAGATCACGGGTAATATTGAACATTCTCCCTCAAAAAACTGCCCTTCGCGGAATTCTTCGGTGGAAATTCCGGAAGGGAATTCATAACAGGTGTAAATAGTGGCATCATCAGCGGTGATCAGTGCACCGCTGCCATTGGTATCGATGTTGCCGCCCACTTCTACGATGCTATCCCCATCTTCATCGCCTCCAGGTTCATTATAGTCACCGATGAATGTCATACTTGAATTGCCGTTCATTTCAAGCGTCCCTTCGGGTTCTGAAGCGATAACCGTACTGTTTTCAGCAACTTCAAATACCAGGTGTGAGTTACCACGAACAATGATGGACGTGGTATTGAAAATACCATCTACATCAATCAAGGCAAAGTCTGCAGAATTGTTGGATGGCGTATGGATATCCAAGTTACCTTCGATATCCATACCGGCATTGGCATCAATGGCGATCGTGCCTGTTCCATCAATCTTCACATTGCCGATATTGGAAAAATTGGATGTAGGATCTGATGGTAGCCGGTCGGTGTCTCCAGTTAGGGAGAAGGTAGCTTGGTCATTCACAGTTAGGTTCCCACCGATAGTTAATGTGGACATGGGCTCTTCAAAAACTACGTTCATCGTTTTGTCATCATCTATGGTGACGTTATTGCCAAAAGTGAGCGAAGCGCCATCATTGATATAGATGTCTGTATTGCCGGGGAAGCTTATCGAAGTGAGACGCGACAAGTCGTCATTAATAATGATTTCGGTATGGCAAGTGCTTGCCCCAGGGGGGTAGGAATTGCTGACGGTACAGGAAGGGTCGGGGTAGGTAATATCCCAACAGTCTCCGTTAATCCACTGTCCATTACATCCTGGATTGGTAGGGGCGTAGGTGTATTGCTGGGCGATAGCGGTAGAATGCATGGACAAAACCACTAGAAACATCACCAGTAGTAAATGGCGTGATTGACCTTTCATTATAATCTAGAAAAGGTATTTATGACTATAATGTAGTGATTTAAAGTTTATTTCATATGTGTTTTCTAATTTATCTAATAACCTCAGTTCGATTTATAACATCTTAGCTGTCGAAGTAAATCCTGCATTGCTAATCTAAACCCGAAATTTAGCTTATGCCCATATCAAGTGTGATTCCCCTGTCAAGAGTCGAAGGCTGAAAGCCTTTCCTAACTTTAACCCTGGGGAATAGACCCAAACCCATTCCCCTATTGCAGGCTGAAAGCCTAGCTCACGCCACTTTCATCTAGCCAAACAATGTTCACGGGAATACTTGTAATAGTGATAATTTTTAGCTGACCTTACAGGCCGCAGGTAGTGTCATTCCTACCAATTAGCCCAATGCGTTTCATTGAGCTGGATTAAATAACCCTTTCAGGGGAGTCTTTTAAAAACACCATCTAAACCAATCCTTCATGCTTGATTACAGCGTCAAGCTGAGCTTAGTAGCTAAATACAAGTATCAAGATGGATGTACAAGAGCAAAGAAAAAAAGTGATGTGCTTCTCTGATTATAGTTGACCGGATTAATTATTGGTTTTCATTGTCAAACATTATAATAACCGGTTCTTTCCTGGACGGAAGTTTTGACCAATTCCTTTCAAGCTCCTCCGTACTTTTGATCATTTTTGCTATAACGAGAGCAGCAACCATCCATAACGAATTGTGCTTGTCTGCTCCAATCTACCCCACCTAACCTCCCCCGCCGCGGCGGAAAGGAACATCGGATTCAAGTCTCAATACTCACATCTCAAGACTTACGTCTATTTATTACTGTATTCAAACAGCTTCCTTTTTTCTTCTTTGCTCAGGCTGTCATAGCCTTTATCGGCAATTTTGTCGAGGATTTTGTCGATTTCTTCCTGGGTGGTACCATCTTTTTTGGTGGATTTCGTTTCCGTATCACGGAGCGGCTCGCTTTTGTAGGGAGCGTTTTTCTTGCGGTAGGACACCTTGACATTTGGTCGGCCGGCGATGAGGTTTTCGAAGAACTTACCTACTGCCTGAACAGGAGCTCCCAAATCGGTTCCTTTGCGAAGCATAGTGATATATAAATAACCCAAGGCTGCGCCGCCCAAGTGGGCCAATTCACCACCGGCATTGGCACCAGTGCTGTTGGCGAAGGCAATGAGCACATAGAAAATTGCGATATACTTTATCTTGACAGGTCCTAATAGGATCAAATGAAATGTCGTGTCAGGGGTAAGTGTCGCCGCCCCTACGACAATGGCATAGACACCTGCACTGGCTCCCAGCATGAGTGCCATATCTCTTTGTTCGATGAAGAATGGTGCCACATTATACATGATGACATAGAGTACTGCGCCAGCGAGTCCACCCAGAATATAGAGGTTGGCAAGCTTCCTGCTTCCCAGGTATTCCTGAATCAGCAGTCCAAACCAATACAGGAAAAGCATATTGAAAAGGATATGGAAAATGCCTTCATGCATAAACATGTAGGTGAAGATGGACCATGGCTGCGTGATGATCCTGCCCACCTCGGCAGGCATCATAAAGTAACTTAGGATTTGTTGGTAAAGCGCTCCTTCACCACTGATGGTAAGGAACACCCTAAGCACTAAAAAAACCAGAAAGACCAAGATATTAATGGCCAGCAGTTTGTATAGACTGTTGTCTCTTTGGTTAAATGCGTTTTTCAAATAATACCAGAATCCTCCGTACATGATTAGTAAAAGCTAGTTCTATCCTTTTTCCAGAAAGTTACCAAAATCGCGCCGATTATTAAACCACTAAAATGCGCAAAGTGGGCCACATTATCCGTGGGATTGTTGACAATAATGTTATAAACCGTATAGAGACCATAGAAAAGCACCAGGTACTTGGCCTTGATCGGCATAGGGGGAAAGAGCAAAAACAGCTGGGTGTTTGGAAACAGCATCCCAAAGGCCACCAGTACTCCAAACAGGGCGCCGGAGGCACCTACCATTGGGATATTGGATTTTTGCTCCCGGATGTCGTTCATGACTGTTTTGGCATTTTGGATATAGGTCTTATTGCCTGGATCACGGCTGAATTTGTCTATAAAATCATAAACACCAGTATTAAACATGTAGCTGTTATCAGAGACAAATTGATTGAATACCTCCGGGTCGGGATTGTTATAGAAGGTCTCCACCTTTTGGTTCAGCTGGTTCATCTGAAAGGCCGTGTAGCCAGAGTATAGGACCCCCGATCCGATACCACAGACCATCCATAGGATAAGCAGTTTTTTGGGGCCGAGGAATTGCTCCAGCAAGGGGCCAAAGATAAACAGTCCAAACATATTGCTGATCAGGTGCCAAAGCCCAGCGTGCATAAACATGTACGTCAAAAACTGAAACGGCATAAAATATTTGCTCTCGATGTAGTACAAGGCAAAGAACCCTCCCAATTGCGGCAGAAGGAAGCTTGCGACGACATAAAGGCCCACATTGATCAGTAATAGGTTTTTGACGACGGGGGTTAGTGATCTAAACATATATTATTTTTCAAAAAAGCTACGTATTTTACTTAAATCAAGTTTTACAAAGGTTTTGTTCCCCGAAAGTCCATAATTTGGATTTTGGCAGGCAAATAACTGCCCGACCAAGGTTTCCATTTCCTGGCTTTTGAGTTTGGTGCCTTTTTTGATCGATGATTTCTTCGCCAAAGACCGCGCCAAGTTTTCCTTGTTATCCAGCGATAATTCGGATTTGAAGTGCTTAAACTGCTCCAGCAAACCTTCAAACAAGGCTTTTTCATTGTTGATCTGCACATCAGCAGGTACCCCTTTGATAAGCAGGGTGTTTTTTCCAAATTCCTCTATGACAAACCCCAAACTGTTGAGCTCCTCATGAAGGTCCATGGCCAAGGTATAATCTGCCAAGCTCAGGCTTAAGCTTTGAGGAAAGAGGCATTGCTGTGAGGCGCCACCGGTGTTTTTCAGTTGCTTGATGTAACGTTCGTACAAGATGCGTTCATGGCTTGCTTGCTGGTCGATCAGTAGAAGGCCTGTGCCCAGCTGTGCCACGATATAATTTAACTCCACCTGAAAGGTCGTCCCGGCGTTGCGCTCTTCAGGCTGTAATACAGCCGTCACGGGATCAGGAGTGATGGTGCTTTCTACTTCCTCTTCGTTGGCACGGCTGGAAAAGGTAAGCAGTTCCGAGGAATCGTCAACCGTGTCCTTCATGGCCCTTTCCCTAACGTCGTCGCTTTTTTCTCCTTCAAACAATCTCTCCCAGCCAGCAGTGTCCTGTTTTTTGATGGTAGGGCTGCTGTACGTTTTATAACTGTTTTCCCGGCTTACTTCGTCTTTCCTGATTTCGTCGTTTTTCCAGTTTTCGGTAAAATTGACATCCAGGCTAAAATCAAGCATGGGGACGACGTTATGTGCTCCCAAAGCTTGCTTCACGCCCGCTCTGACCACCGAGTAGATGGTGCGTTCATCATCAAATTTGATCTCTGTCTTGGTGGGATGGACATTGATATCGATATGCGAAGGGTCGAGGGCTAGGAACAAGACGTAAAAAGGATGCTGGTCAGAAGCCATGAGCCCTTCGAAAGCGTTAGAAACCGCATGATTGAGGTAATTGCTTTTGATATAGCGATTGTTTACGAAGAAGAATTGCTCTCCGCGCGATTTCTTGGCATTTTCAGGTTTGCCCACATAACCTTTTATGGTGACATGCGGAGTTTCTTCTTCACAGGCGACCAGTTGGCTTTGGTAGTTTTTTCCAAATATCCCCACTATTCGCTGGCTGAGTTTTCCAGGACTGAGCTTAAACAGCTCCATGTCATTATGCACAAGGCTGAAGCCCACTTCGGGATTGGCCAGGGCCACCCGCTGAAATTCCTCGACGATATGCTTCATTTCCACGGGGTTGGACTTGAGGAAGTTTCTTCGAGCAGGCACGTTGAAGAAAAGGTTCTTTACGGCAATGGAGGTGCCCTCAGGACATACGACGGGCTCCTGTTTTTTGACTTCCGAGCCTTCGATACAGATCAATGTGCCCAGTTCTTCTCCTTTGGCCCTTGTCTTGAGTTCCACTTGGGCCACCGCTGCGATGGATGCCATGGCCTCCCCTCGAAAGCCAAAGGTCCGGATGGCAAAGAGGTCCTCAGAACTTCTGATCTTGGAAGTGGCGTGACGCTCAAAGCACATTCGGGCATCGGTGATGCTCATGCCCTTGCCGTTGTCGATGACCTGGATAAGTATTTTGCCCGCTTCTTTGACCAATACTTGAATATCTGTGGCTCCCGCATCAACGGCGTTTTCCAAAAGTTCCTTTAATGCTGATGAGGGACGTTGCACTACTTCACCGGCGGCAATCTGGTTAGCGATAGCATCCGGCAGCAGTTGGATAATATCACTCATTTGTTTTGCCTTTCAATCTTAACAAGAACAGCACGACGGCTATTCCGATTCCAACATACAGTAGCGTGTACAATGCTTCTATTCCCCAGTATAAGTAACCGGTGATCGTACCAACTAAAATCAGCAGGATAATCATTCTCAGCATTCCTGCACTGGAAAAGAGTTCAGAAGGCTTGTTTCGAATGGGGCTTCCCTGGGTAAAGGCGCCTCGAATGGAAGAACTTTCGGCTCTTCGATAGGCTTCTTCAATATCTTGGTCTTTTCCATTAGAGAGCAAGCCCTCAGCTTCCAGCTGTCGCTTGATCCTGGATGTGCGTTGTTCGATTTCTTCTTTCACAGGATCATAGTGCCTTGGCTTGATGTCAAAGCGCATAGGATGGGCAGTTCTAAATATGGATGGAAATTTCATGCTGATAATTGAATTCGTTTACACTATCATAACGTTAAATATGGTAATGTTGGTTTTGCTTGTCGCTATTTATGGTAGAGAAAAGCTGGAATATTTGTAAATTTGGAGATTACTTGCAAGAAACTGTTGAAAGTAATCTATACAAAGTTATTTTAAATTTTAAGCAATAAAAATTAAACAATCGGATGAATCAAAAAGTTTGGCGGGTGCCGTTCGTCTTGATGCTGATCGGGGGGATGGTCTTTTTTCAACTATCTTTTGGGTTTGACAAGGAAAGTAGTGAAAATCCGGGCGATCCACTTCGCACGCGTGATTATGTGGCCCAGAAGAAATGGGTGGACAGTGTCTTCAACAGCCTGACCTTTGAGGAGCGCTTGGGGCAGCTGTTTATGGTGGCGGCTTATTCCAATCGTGGAGAAGCCCATAAACAGAAAATAGCCAAACTCATCCGGGAAGAGCAACTGGGCGGATTGATCTTCTTCCAGGGAGGGCCCGTGAGGCAGGCGCACCTGACCAATTATTACCAATCCATCACCAAGACACCGCTGATGATCGCCATGGATGCCGAATGGGGCGTCAGCATGCGGCTGGACAGTGTCCTCCAATTTCCCAAACAAATGACCTTGGGTGCCATCCGCGATGATCAGCTGATATATGACATGGGTACCGAGATCGCAAGGCAGTTTAAGGAACTGGGAATGCACATCAACTTTGCCCCCGTAGTGGATGTCAATTCCAATCCAAACAATCCTGTTATTGGCTATCGGGCATTTGGAGAGCAAAAGGAAAAGGTAGCCAGGAAAGCTGTCGCCTACATGAAAGGGCTTCAAGACCACGGTGTGATGGCCAATGCCAAGCATTTTCCTGGACATGGAGACACTGATTCCGATTCCCACTACACCACGCCAGTGATCAATAATTCCAAATCACAGATTCAAAACATTGATTTATACCCTTACCGTCAGCTGATCAAGGAAAACCTGATGAGTGTCATGGTCGCCCACCTGCATATTCCCAGCTTGGGTACCACTTCCGGCAAGCCGACCACGCTCACCCCTGCCGTGGTCAATGACTTGCTCAAGAAGGACATGGGCTTTGAGGGATTGGTGTTTACCGATGCGCTGAACATGAGAGGTGTGAGTAATTTACATGCACCAGGAGAGGTAGATCTACTAGCACTACTGGCAGGAAATGACGTGCTGCTTTATGCAGAGGATGTTCCCAAGTCCAAGCGCTTGATTGTTCAGGCGGTAGCCGATGGCCGGATCTCCAAAGACCAGATTGACGCACGGGTAAGAAAGATCCTCAAGGCTAAATACTGGGCAGGGCTGAACAAACCGCAACATGTAGACACCAATCAGCTGGTGGAGCGGCTCAGCACCTACGAGACTTCGGCATTGGTGGAGCGGCTGTATGCTGGATCCATGACCATGGTGGCCAATAAAGGGAACTTCTTGCCTATCCGTAATCAGGACTTGTTGAAAATGGCTTCCATTACACTGGGAAATGGCGGTGAGACCTTCCAGAAATACCTCGATAAATTTGGGAAATTCAAGCATTATAGGCTCACCAGAAACAGCAATAACCAATCTTATCGAGCGCTAGAGCAAAATCTTCGTGATTATAATACCATTGTGGTGGGCATTACAGATGTAAGCAACAGTCCGAGGCGTAATTTCGGGATCAAGCAAGAGGACATGTACTTTATTAAAAACCTCAGTGAAAAGTACAATGTCATCACGGTCCTCTTCGGCAATGCCTATGCGGCCAAATACCTCGATGACATGCCCAATGTGCTGGTGGCTTATGAAGAGAATGAATACACAGAGAAGCTGGCACCCCAAGTGATTTTTGGTGCCAGGGGTGTGAATGGCGCCTTGCCGGCTACGGTAAGCACTGGATTGCCTGCAGGCATTTCCGTGCCCTTTGATTCCCGTGACAGGTTGGGCTACAGTCTTCCTGAGAATGAAGGCATGGACAGCCGTACGCTCAATGGCATCGACAAAGTGGTCAATCGGGCCATCCGAAGAAAATCTACACCGGGAGCCTGTGTTTTGGTAGCTAAAAATGGTAAGGTGGTCTTCGAAAAGGGATATGGTCATTTGGATTATAACAAAGGACAGGAGGTAACACCAGAGACCGTCTATGACCTGGCATCGATCACCAAGGTCATGGCCACCACGCAAACGGTGATGTTTCTGGAAAGCCGGGGGCTGCTCAATATGAAGGATCCAGTGGTTAAGTACCTTCCTGAGCTAAAAGGCACCAACAAGGCAGATCTTAAGATTAAGGACATTATGGCGCATGAGGCTGGGCTAGCCGCGTGGTTGCCGCATTATACCAAGACGATTTCTTCTGGCAAGTGGGACCCTGTTTATTATCATTCCCAAAAAGGAAGTGGTTACAGCATAGAGGTGGCCGAAGGAATGTATGGCATGGATGCCCTACCGGACAGTGTATGGAAATGGACCGTGGATTCACCGCTCAGAAGAAAATCTTCCGGCAGCAATAAGCATGATTACAAATACTCGGATTTGACCATGTACATTATGCAGCGCGTAGTGGAGCGGATTCTTAACCAGCCGATGGATGAATTTTTGGAGCAGAATTTTTACCAACCCTTGGGCTTGTACACCTTGACTTATTGGCCATTGAAGGAGATTGCTGCTGACAGGATTGCACCTACGGAAAATGATTTGGTCTTTAGGCATAAGCTGATCCGTGGCTATGTGCATGACCCCGGAGCGGCCATGTATGGCGGCGTGGCTGGCCATGCGGGATTGTTTAGTACTGCCCATGACCTGGCGGTGATGATGCAGATGATGCTGCAGGGAGGCGAGTATGGTGGGATAAACCTATTGGATGCCAAAACCGTTAAAGAATTTACCAAGAGACAGTCCAGCCAAAGCAGGAGAGGCTGGGGCTGGGATAAACCTGATCCAGCGCCTGATAAAGGCGGGCCGGCAGGAAAGTTGGCATCCAAGAGCACTTTTGGACATACAGGTTTTACCGGTACCGCCGTATGGGCTGATCCTGATGAAGACCTGATCTACGTGTTCCTGTCCAATAGGGTGTATCCCAATGCCAGTAACAATTCATTGCTGAGAGATAATGTACGGACGGATATTCAGGATATTATCTACCGGTCCATCCGGAAGTGAAAAAATGAGCCTTTGGTGAACAAAATTCCGAAAGGAAAGGTTATAGCTTCTAAATTCTAAGAACAATAGTTTTTTAACACTGAAAACATGAAAATCGGAATTGTCTGTTATCCCACATTTGGTGGGAGTGGTGTAGTGGCCACAGAATTGGGAAAAGCCCTTGCCAAGGAAGGTCATGAAGTTCACTTCATTACCTATAAGCAGCCTACCCGGTTGGATTTTTTGAGCGAAAACCTTTTCTATCACGAAGTAGACATCAAAAGCTATCCGTTATTTGAGCATGCACCATATGAGCTGGCATTGGCCAGTAAAATGGTCAACGTGGTGAAGTTCGAAGAGCTGGATCTGCTGCACGTACATTATGCTATTCCGCATGCTTCGGCAGCGTATATGGCCAAGCAGATCCTGAAAACCCAAGGCATCGAGATTCCGGTGGTGACGACTCTGCACGGCACGGACATTACGCTGGTGGGCAAAGATCCCAGCTATGAGCCCGTGGTGACCTTCAGCATCAACCAATCCGATGGGGTGACTGCTGTCTCCGAGGATTTGAAGCGGGCGACCTATGATCATTTTGATATCAAGAACGGGATTCAGGTCATTCCCAACTTCATCGATCTGGACCGCTTTAAAAAACAACGGAAAGAACACTTTAAAAAAGCAATATGTCCAGATGATGAGAAATTACTGGTACACACTTCCAATTTTAGGAAGGTAAAACGTGTAGAGGACGTCATCAGAGTGTTTTATGAAGTGCGAAAAGTGGTTCCTGCCAAGTTGTTGTTGGTGGGAGATGGCCCCGAAAGGGATAAGATGGAAAGGCTCTGCAGGGAGCTGGGAACCTGTGAAGATACCCGTTTCTTAGGGAAATTGGATGCGGTGGAGGAAGTCCTTTCCGTAGCAGACCTGTTCCTGATTCCATCTGAGAAAGAAAGCTTCGGGCTGGCCGCTTTGGAAGCGATGGCCTGTGAAGTGCCGGTGTTGTCTTCCAATGCAGGTGGTATTCCAGAGTTGAACATTGACGGGGTGACGGGCTTTGCCTGTGAGGTAGGGGATATACAGGACATGACCGAAAAGGCATTACATATCCTTTCAGACCAAAATCTGCCAGCTTTCAAGAAACGGGCATTGGCCAGGGCAAAGGAATTTGATGTGTCCAATATTCTTCCCCGGTACGAAGAATTCTATAAAAAAACCATCGATAAAACCCTTTCACTGTCCAAATAACTGATTTTGGTCATTATTTCCCGAAAAGAATAACCTCTTTTGAATTCAATCCGTTAAATTTGTGGTGAAATTCTTGAGGTGTTGTTTGTGGTTGTGGGTAAATATTTGCATATCAACCTCTTGAGTGAGTATATAAAAAAAATAAAATATTAGGATGAAAAAAATTGGAAGACTGGAGAGGCCTGATAATAATGGATCGGCACACATGTTCCAGAATCCTGTGCTGGAGAAAATGTCCAGAACACATATAAGTATTCCTATTGTCATGTTTCTTGTGATTGGTGGTGTTTCACTATATTATGCATTTACTGCCACTACTATTGCTATAGGGACAGGGCTGTTGGTTGCCTTGATTGGATTGTTGGTGTTTACGCTCGTGGAATATTTGATGCATAAGTATTTCTTTCATATGGTGCCTGACACACCGATGAAGGATAAGTTGCAATATTCGGTTCATGGTGTCCATCATGATTACCCAAAGGACAAGGACCGCTTGGCGATGCCGCCATTTATCAGTGGGCTGTACGCATGTATTTTCTACTTCGTATTTACGTTCATAATGGGAGATTATGCGCTGTATTTTCTTCCTGGTTTTTTGGCTGGTTATGCCTTGTATTTGGGAGTGCACTATATCGTACATGCTTTCCAGCCTCCTAAGAATGCCTTGAAGATCCTATGGGTAAACCACGCCATCCATCATTATAAAGATCCTGATGTGGCCTTTGGGGTAAGTTCCCCGCTTTGGGACGTGATCTTAGGAACGATGCCAAAAAAAGACAAATGATTTAGGAGAGGCCGTTTCATAAGTCGGAGTCGTATGTCATTCTGACGAGAGGAAGAATCTCAAGCGATTGATTATCAAATGAAATCAAATTGATGAGATTTCTCCTACCGTCGAAATGACAAGTTATGAAACAGCCTCTTTTTTATTTCGTCATCAAATGAATTTTTCAAAACCCTACGTGGAGGTTGGGGGCAAGCCATATTTCTGGGGGATGTCTTTAGGTTAACCACATAGGAGGAGCATAGTGCACAATAGAACTATACTTCCCCAATCGACTTAGCTGTGCACCCCGCCGCGGCGGGCGATGATCACTTGAATAGTATTTGCCCCCATCTCTCACCACTTTTCCCTTTAATTTAGGAGATGGTTCATATCGAGCCAATAAAAACTTTGCGTCCTCCGCGTCACTGCGGTAAAAATAATCCTTAACGTTTTCATCAGAAGGCTGATACTTGACATGTTTCTCTTGCCACCAAATGCAGGATACTCCTAACTTTTATTTTATACTTCCCTGATTCCCCTCCTATAGCATAATCACTCTTTGGAATTATTGGTTGAACACTGATTGCACTTTTAATTAATAGGTTATTATTAATTATTTATGGTAATTGTTAAGTATTATTCTGAAAAAATATATTTTATTGGAATTTTATATTTAAAAGATCATATATATGGTTGCAAAGTTGTGTTTGTATCTATATCTTAAGTCAAGTGAATTAACTTATATACTGAAAATTTAAATAATAGCATTATGAAAAAGCTAATATTCATTTTGATGGCAGTGATCAGTTCAACCATTATTATAATGCCTTCTACTACCAAGGGGAGTGGTTGTTATGATGGAGTTTCATGCGAGTATCATGTACAAGACGATTATTGCGGAATGTATATTCAAGGATGTACGTCGATCGTGATTAAATGTAAACCACGAGGAGGTGATTACTGTGCAGTATTTGAACAAATACCTTGTGGAGAAGCATGTGCAGTTTGGACCTGGTAAAAGAAGATAAGAATGGTACATTTGCGGTGGTTTTCACTTTGGCTGTTGATTTTGAATTTTGGCTGCAAGGGCGATAATAACGTCGAAAACGTAAATCTTCTCCAAAGCCCCATTCCCGTTCCTTCATCGGGAACTGCCCGGCTAAGCGACTTTGTGTCAAAAATTGAATACTTTTTACTTCCGGAAAGCATTTCTGCCCTGCGCGTAAGTAAGGCTTTGGTCTATGATTCACTTTATTTCTTGGGGGATTATGATATGACGATGTCGGTTTCTGTCATTGACAGTTCAATGAACCATGTTGCGAATATCAGGAATTATGGAGAGGGGCCCGGTGAGTTTCGTGACATTTCTGATTTTACAATCAATACGGATAAAAGTACTGTGGATATACTGTCTTTAAATAAATTGATTCAGTATGACTTTAAAGGGAACTTTGTAAATGAATTCAGGACACCTTTCTTTTTCTATAAAATTCAGCACCTGTCGGCAGATAAGTACTTGGTGTATACGCCTACAGGTTCCCACCCTAGTTTAAAGGGGGGCGACATTCAATCCGTATTATGGATATGGGGTGCTGAGGATGGACAAATTGCCCCAGTATCTTCGCCGATGCAGGACTTTCGTTTTCCATTTGTCAGGGAATACAATAACTTGCGGTTATTTGGTCAAAAGGTTCTTTTTTCTACCCATTTTAGCGATACTATTTATTCATATAATTTTAGTGGTGAGATTATCGAGAGACGATATTTCAAGTCTGATAAGCAGTACCTTCCCCTAGACCTGGTGAAGGATCAGAAAAGCTTGAGTAATATTCCCGACAAAATAAGAATGTCATACTATTACCATTTCCCCAATTTACTGGAGAATGATAATTATTTGGTTACGCGGTTGGTGGACAAGGGGATTCTTACAGAGTTGATCTATTCCAAGAAGACGGGGAAGAGCATGGTTTTTTCCAAAATTGAAAATGATGTGGACTTTGGTTTGGAATGGATGCGCCCAGTATTGTTAAGGGATAGGGTATTGTTTTTGGTAATGGAGCCTTCTTGGGTGATTGACCGATTTGAAGAAGGAGGAATACCTGAGAACAGTGCTTTTTACCGGTTTGCCAAAGACGTGACGGAAGATACTCCTTTGATTTTAGCAAAGTATTATTTGAAGTAGTATGTTACGGCAATGTAATGCATTGGTAAGTTGGGACCATTGAGGAAGAATAATATATTAATATGACACCTGTTTTATATTTGATCTCGGCCTCTTTGGGGCTGACTTTAGTTTTCTTGACCACGGAGCTTTTTTACAATGGGAAGAATGCTTTTTTAAGCGGGTTTACCTTTAAAAAGGCATTGGCGATCTTGCTTGAAGCTGCCTTGCTGTTTGGTTTTATGTACCTCGTTTCCGCTAACGGTCATCGGATGGATGACTTATATAAGGGTAATTTTCCATTATTTCTGGCAATAACCGGAGTAGGTGTATTGCTTGTTACTTTTTATTTGTATGTCGGAAAAAAATGGTTGTATTACGTATTTGGGGGAGGAGGTCACATCACTGAGCGAGTGATTATTCCCATATCGGGCAATAAGAAGCAGGAAGTAACCTTGCTATATACCGAAATGAACCAAAAACGTATAGTTAGAATACCTTTTACAGACATATTGGTCGTTGGGAAGAACTTTCGGAAAGGTATGGATTCGGATTCCCAATGGCAAGTGCAGGTGGCTGTAGCGATATATTCGCACAAGCAATGGAAGCATATGCTGCTTATGGCCTGCTGTTTTTGGTTGTGGGTCATTGTGGGCAGCTTAGGGATAACTTATTTTGAGGGGGGCGATTTCTATCCCCTGTTTATGGTGCTGTGGGGAGCTTCTGGAGTAATGATAAGGGACGTTCTTAGATCAATAAGATTTTCTGATCTGAGGGATGCTGACCGAGTGACAGCTACTATCTTTGGGCTAGATTCCTATTTACGGTCGTTGGGTAGTTACTATGTACAGCAAACCAGTTCGCGGCATCGGTATGCCCGTGCTTTCATGGATCGCGAGAAATCCAGACGCTTTGCCCATGTCCGTAAGATGGTTGCCTAGGGGGGCGCAAGCCGATGGGGAATTTGTTTTCTTTTTTTGCCATGCCCTTTCCAGCTCACAAAACCTACCAGAAGGGTCTGCCTGGTGCAGAGAGGCTCGTAATAGCCTGCCCTGATACTGATTAGGGAACGTTTTTTTATCGTTGTTAGCCCGAACTGAGGTTAATTAGAGCAGCTCAAATGTTGCTCACTTCTAATAATGAAAGCAAAATCTGATATATGAAAAATTTAATGAACAATAAATCGTCAATGCAATAGGTGGAGGGATATTTATCGCCTTATTTTTAAGTGGGAAAATAATCGGTATTCCCAAGGGTGCTAATGAAGGTGGTATTATTGACGTACTTGGAGTAGGGATGTTTTTAATTACAGTATCAGGGCAATCGCTTTTTAAAAAAATGTTGTATAAATCACAATTTATAATTCGATGTCATCCCGACTTGAGGAGGGATTTCAATTTTAAATAAGAGATTCCTTTCCGATGTATCGGGATCGGAATGATAAAGGCAGTTAAAATGGCATAGCTAGTGGAATACGCAGTCACTCATCTAAAAGCGATTCCCTGATTACGGTATGATTATTTTGTTTTTGGTAAATAGTATTTATAAACGAAAGCACAGTTAAAAGGTATTGACTAATCTTAATATATCATCATTGAAATATTTATGAAAACATTGCTCTTTAGTATGTTGTTGTCTTTTTAAACCGTGCGATTTCATTTCCTTAAGATGGTCAGTTTTGGCTGTGATAGTGAATCCTGTATATGGAAAGTGCCTAAATATTCTATGGGCAATTAAAAACAAGTCTTCCAATTAGTTTTAACTTTATGCCCATACTTTACGTTAGGAAAGGAAGAAAAATGTCAATGGGCTTCAGAGGCGAATGTAGCACTGTTATTGGTTTTTGCTGTCATCAATATTAGATATGAAAATAAGTATTATAGGCCTTGGATGGCTGGGACTGCCCTTGGCAAAATCCTTGGCACAGCAAGGTCACCGAATTTTGGGAAGTACGACTTCACCGGAAAAGCATCGGCAATTAGCGGAAGAAGGCATCGATAATGTGCTGTTCAGACTTGATCCCCACCCTTCTGGTGAAGGATTTAACCGCCTTTTTGATGCTGACCTAGTGGTGGTCAATGTTCCGCCAAAGCGCAGGTCAATGCCGGAAACTTTTCATCCCGAGCAAATAAAATACCTCAAGACACTTATCCAACAGGCAGGAATAGGTAAAGTGATCTATACCAGTTCTACCTCGGTCTATCCCAATGTCAATGGAGAAGTGACCGAATCGACAGAATTGTGTCTTAATAGTACAGGGCATTCGGCCGTTTACGAAGCGGAGAGAATACTGTGGGCGGATAGAAATTACGATCTGACCGTGATTCGTTTTGGAGGTTTGTTGGGAATGGACCGGGTGCCTGGCAGATATTTTTCAGGGAAAGAGCAGGTGGCAGGCGATATTCCGGTAAATTATATCCATCAGGAAGATGCAGTGCGGCTGCTTGCCCATGTGATCGATAAGGGGCTTTGGGAGGAGACGTATAATGGTGTTTGTCCTGTTCATCCTTTGAAGAGAGCAGTATATGAGAAGAATGCAAATGAGTTGGGCTTTGCTCCTCCTTCAAGTTATAGGGCACAAAGTGATCAGCCAGACTGGAAGAGAGTAAATGCTGAGAAAATCCGTAAGACTGGGTTTGAGTTCAGGTATAAAAATCCATTATCCTTTTATTATACACTGTAGAATAAAAAAAAATAAAGTTTTCAATACCTAAACGGGAGGAATTGAGTGTTACAATCCAAACCTCCTTTTAAAAATAACCGATTACCAAATTTATATTAGACAAATGCCTCCATTTTGCAATTTATATTCTGACGTGATAAATGTAATTTACTGAAAACCAGTAATATTTGTATATACGAATAAGCGGTTTTATTAAAAATACATAATCATATATATTTGCAAAGCGAACAAAACAAATCATGGACAAATATTCATACATTTCCAATGCCCATGTAGCCTACATCGATGAGCTATATGAGGACTACAAAAAAGACCCAGAATCAATCGAGCCAAGTTGGAAGACATTTTTTGATGGATTTGACTTTGCCATCACCAAGTTTGGAGAAGATGAGAATGGAGGGGCGGCAAGTGCTGAAGGAGCCAGTGGTACTGCAAAAAATGGTGCACTGGCCACAAAAGGCACCATCATGGACATGGAGCAATTGCCGAAGGAAATCAAAGTGAGGGCATTAATCCATGCCTATCGCTCCAGGGCACACCTTCGTTCCAAGACTAACCCTGTAAGGGAAAGACGGGACAGAAAAGCACTGATTGACCTTGAAGATTTTGGCTTAAGTGAATCGGATCTTAACACCGACTTCCAGGCTGGAAACGAAATCGGTATCGGTGATGCGAAACTGAGCAAGATTTTGGAGTCCCTGAAGAAGATTTATGAAGGGACGATGGGTTTTGAATACCTGAATATCCGGGATCCGGAGATGTTGGATTGGTTTAGGCAAAAAATCGAAAAGGAAGCGTTGGCCTTTGATCCTCCTGCGGAGGAAAAGGAAAGGATACTTTATAAGCTCAATGAAGCGGTTGTATTCGAAAACTTCCTTCATACCAAATACTTGGGACAAAAGCGTTTTTCGCTGGAAGGTGGAGAGAGTACGATCCCGTTTTTGGATGCGGTGATCAATAAATCTGCTGATTTGGGCGCTGAAGAAGTGATGATCGGCATGGCTCACCGTGGCCGCTTGAATGTCCTGGCCAATGTCATGGGCAAAACGTACGAGCAGATTTTTTCAGAATTTGAAGGAACGGCCAAGCCTGACCTGACCATGGGCGATGGTGATGTGAAATACCACATGGGATTTTCCAGTGAAATTACCACGCCAAGTGAGAAAAAAATCAACTTGAAATTGGCACCAAATCCTTCTCACCTCGAAGCTGTAAATCCTGTGGTGGAGGGGTTCGTAAGGGCTAAGATCGACCACCAATACGAAGGGAATAAAGATAAAGTGGTGCCGATCTTGATCCACGGTGACTCCGCCGTAGCAGGGCAAGGAATTGTCTATGAGGTGACGCAGATGGCTAACCTTAAAGGCTATAACACCGGCGGTACCATCCACTTTGTGATCAATAACCAAGTGGGCTTTACCACGGACTTTGACGATGCGCGAAGCTCTATCTACTGTACCGATGTGGCGAAGATCATCGATGCGCCGGTGATCCACGTAAATGGTGATGATCCCGAGGCAGTAGTGTTTGCCGCCAATTTGGCGGCTGATTTCAGACAAAAATACAACCAGGATATCTTTATTGACATGGTGTGCTACCGCCGTCATGGCCATAATGAATCCGATGAGCCGAAGTTTACGCAGCCAAATCTCTATAATATCATTTCGAAGCATCCCAACCCAAGGGAAATATATAATAAAGAATTGCTCGAAAGAGGTGATGTGGATGCCAAGCTGGCCAAGCAAATGGACAAGGAATTCAGAAAGCTTCTCCAGGACAGGCTGAACATGGTAAAGGAAAAACCGCTACCTTATAAATCTTCTCCTTTTGAGCAGGCATGGAAAGAACTGAGGAAATCCGAGCCAGCCGACTTTGACAAGTCTCCGGATACTTCCATCTCAGAAGATGCGATCAAGAAAGTGGCCGAGGCGCTTACTTCCTTGCCAAAAGGCTTTAAGCCGATCAAGCAGATCGAAGCACAGATGAAGCAGCGTAAGGACATGTTCTATAGTTCCAAATCCCTAAACTGGGCGGCTGCGGAGCTATTGGCTTATGGGTCGTTGTTATTGGAAGGCAAGACCGTGCGATTGACGGGGCAGGACTGTAGAAGGGGTACTTTCTCCCACCGACATGCGGTCCTTCACGATGCGAATACCAATAAATCGTACAACTCCCTCAAGGAGATGAAGGATAATAAAGGGCAATTCCATATTTATAACTCGCTTTTGTCGGAGTATGCCGTGTTGGGCTTTGAGTATGGATATGCCATGGCCAATCCAAATGCCCTGACCATATGGGAAGCACAGTTCGGGGACTTTGCCAATGGCGCCCAGACCATGATCGACCAGTTTATCAGTTCCGGTGAGTCCAAATGGCAAAAGATGAATGGTTTGGTGATGTTATTGCCGCATGGTTATGAAGGTCAGGGGCCGGAGCACTCCAATGCCCGTCCTGAGCGATTCTTACAGCTTTCTGCGGAGTACAATATGGTGGTGGCCAATATCACGGAACCTTCCAACTTCTTCCACTTGCTAAGAAGGCAGTTGGCTTGGGAATTCAGAAAGCCGTGCATCGTCATGTCACCTAAGTCGCTTTTGAGACATCCCAAGGTAGTCTCCCCGATCGATGAGTTTACCAAAGGTGGCTTCAGGGAAGTGCTAGGCGACAGCACGGTAAAAGAAAAAGATGTCACGAGAGTGTTACTTTGCTCTGGAAAGATCTACTATGAACTGATCGAGGCCAGGGAAAAGGAAAAGGTAAAAGATGTGGCCATCGTCCGAGTGGAGCAACTGCACCCACTTCCGGAAAAGCAAATCGTGGAAGTTGTAAAATCCTATAGCAAAAATAAAGAAGTTGTCTGGGTACAGGAAGAGCCGGAAAATATGGGCTACTGGACGTATATGATGCGTGCGCTGTTCAGGGATTTCCCTATGGACGTGATCGCCCGAAAAGCCAGTGCTTCACCGGCGACAGGGTATTTCAAAGTACACCAGGAAGAGCAACAGCACATTATCAATAAAGCTTTAAGAATCAAGTAATCCCCCAGGGCACTGCGATTTGACCTTCGCAGTGCCATTTTTGGGTTTAATTTTATTATTTTAAATCGATAATTAGAAATTAACCTTAAACCAACAGGTTTGGGGGAAAAATAAAAAGCCATGAGTTTAGAAATCAAAGTCCCCGCTGTGGGCGAATCCATTACTGAAGTAACTATTGGTCAGTGGTTTAAAAATAGCGGAGAATACGTCGAAATGGACGAGGTAATCTGCGAATTGGAATCTGACAAGGCCACTTTTGAACTGACAGCGGAAGCCGACGGTGTACTTACCGTGAAGGCAGAAGCCGGTGAGACCCTTGAAATAGGGGCCGTGATCTGCGAGATCGATACCAAGGCTTCCGAAGGAGATACCGCTCCCGCCAAAGAAGAGAAAGAGACTCCTTCAGACAGTAAGGAAACCAAGGAACCTGCGGAAAGTAAATCCGGCAAAACAGGGGAAGTGAAGGAAATGGTCGTGCCTACCGTAGGGGAATCCATCACCGAAGTGACCTTGGCTTCATGGTTAAAGGAAGACGGAGATTTTGTCGAAATGGATGAAATCATTGCTGAGGTAGATTCCGATAAAGCGACCTTTGAATTGCCTGCAGAGGCCCAGGGGATTTTGAAACGTGTGGCTGAGGAAGGCGATACGCTTGAGATTGGTGGCTTGATCTGTAAGATCGAGGTGGTAGAAGGAGATGCTCCTGAAGCCGATGATGCTGCTAAATCAGAAGAAAGTTCTTCGTCTGCACCATCTGGAGGATCGGGAAGCTATGCCGAGGGCCATGCTTCACCAGCTGCGGCAAAGATCCTGGCCGAAAAGGGCATTGATGCAAAGGATGTGAAAGGTACGGGCAAAGATGGCAGAATTACCAAGGAAGATGCTGAAAAAGCACAAAAGCCCGCAGCCAAACCTGCCGCATCGCAGCCTTCTAAATCAGAGAAAAAAGAAGCTGCTCCTGAGGCTCCGAAAGTAGCAGGAGAAAGAAATATGAAGCGGGAGAAAATGTCTTCCCTCAGAAAGACCATTTCCAAGAGACTGGTAGCGGCCAAAAACGAAACGGCCATGCTCACCACTTTTAACGAGGTCAACATGAAACCGATCATGGACCTTAGAAAGCAGTACAAAGAGATGTTCAAAGAGAAGCACAATGTAAACCTTGGGTTTATGTCGTTCTTTACCAAGGCTGTATGTGTAGCCCTTCAGGAGTGGCCGGCAGTAAACGCACAGATTGATGGCAATGAGATCATTTACCACGATTTCTGTGATGTGTCCATTGCCGTATCCGCACCAAAAGGCTTGGTAGTCCCTGTCATTAGAAATGCGGAATCCCTGTCTTTTGACCAAGTGGAGAAAGAAGTAGTTCGATTGGCCACCAAGGCAAGGGACGGAAAACTGACCATAGAAGAGATGACCGGCGGCACCTTTACCATCACCAATGGAGGTATCTTTGGTTCCATGATGTCCACCCCGATCATCAATCAGCCACAGTCTGCCATCCTTGGGATGCACAACATCGTGGAAAGGCCAATGGCGGTAAATGGCGAGGTGAAAATACTTCCTATGATGTACATCGCCCTGTCCTATGACCACAGGATCATCGATGGCCGCGAGTCGGTAAGCTTCTTGGTGAGATTGAAGCAATTGCTGGAAGACCCGGCGAGGTTGCTGCTTGGGGTGTAGAATAAGTACAAGGTACTATGTACAATGTACCACCTGCTATTTTGCCTAATATTTCGTGTGATAAATAATTATTAAATTAATAAGGTAGGCTTACTGCCTGCCTTTTATCATTATTAATTTAACTTATTTATCATGCACAGATACAAAGAACTTCAGGTTTGGAAAAATGCTACTGAATTAGCTGTTGATATTTATGAAATAACAGAGAAGCTACCTAAACAGGAAAAATTTGGATTAATCAGTCAAATTAATAGAGCTGTTGTTTCTATTCCCTCAAATATAGCCGAGGGGGCTGGCAGAAATTCCAATAAGGACTTTGATCGGTTTTTAGGTATTGCATTAGGGTCAGCCTTTGAGTTGGACACACAATTAATCATTTCCAATAAGCTGGATTATATAGAGAAAAGTGATTATGTGAAAGTGTCAAAGAATTTAGAGACCATTCATAATATGATCTTTGGACTGAAACGGAGTTTAAACAAATAACATATTCTTCGTACATCGTACTTTGTACCTTGTACTTTGTTCAAAATAAACAATCATGAAATACGACTTAATCGTAATCGGATCTGGGCCGGGAGGCTATGTGGCCGCTATCAGAGGGGCTCAACTCGGTATGAAAACTGCCATTATCGAGAAATATCCTACGCTCGGAGGGACATGCCTAAATGTGGGTTGTATTCCTTCGAAAGCACTGTTGGACTCGACAGAGCACTACCACAATGCTGCCCATACTTTTAAAACCCATGGTATTGACCTGAAGGATCTGAAGGTAAACCTGAAGCAAATGATTTCCCGCAAAGATGATGTGGTAAAGCAGAACGTCGATGGAATTCAGTACCTGATGAAAAAGAACAAAATCGATGTACACCAGGGAGTTGGTTCTTTTGTGGACAAGAACACCGTGAAGGTGACCAAGGATGATGGCAAGTCAGATGAGATTACGGGGAAGAACATCATCATTGCAACTGGATCCAAACCAGCTTCGCTTCCCTTTATCGAAATCGATAAGAAGCGCATTATTACGTCTACTGAGGCCTTGAAAATGAAAGAAGTGCCCAAGCACATGATCGTGATCGGTGGAGGCGTGATCGGAATGGAGCTGGGATCGGTGTATGCCAGGATGGGAGCTAAAGTTTCTGTGGTAGAGTTTATGGACTCGTTGATTCCGTCCATGGACAAGACCATGGGTAAGGAATTGCAAAAATCCCTCAAAAAACTAGGCTTTGAATTTTACCTGAAGCATAAAGTGACTGCTGTCAAGAGCACGGCCAAACAGGTGACCGTAACTGCTGAAAACAGCAAAGGTGAAGCAGTGGAAGTGAAGGGTGACTATGTATTGGTGTCCATCGGCAGGAAGCCTTATACTGAAGGGCTGAACCCTGAAGCTGCCGGTGTGAAGCTGAATGACCGTGGGCAGGTAGAGGTAGATGAACACCTGAAAACTTCTACCGATAATATCTATGCGATCGGTGATGTCGTAAAAGGTGCTATGTTGGCACACAAGGCAGAAGAAGAAGGTGTACTGGTCGTGGAGCAGCTGGCAGGCCAAAAGCCACATATCAACTATAACCTAATTCCCGGTGTGGTCTATACATGGCCTGAAGTGGCAGCAGTAGGCCATACAGAAGAAGAGCTGAAAGAAAAAGGTGTCAAGTACAAGACGGGGAAGTTTCCATTTATGGCCTCCGGCCGTGCGCGGGCTTCCATGGACATGGATGGGTTGGTGAAGGTATTGGCTGATGCGGAAACGGACGAAATCTTGGGCGTACACATGATAGGGCCCAGGACAGCAGATATGATCGCAGAAGCTGTAGTCGCCATGGAGTATAGGGCCTCAGCAGAGGATATTGCGAGAATGTCCCATGCCCACCCCACCTACACAGAGGCCTTTAAGGAAGCATGTTTGGCAGCAACCGAAAATAGGGCACTGCACGTATAAGTATATGCTCTGAAAATGAAATGTGTATAATAAACCTAAAAGAGGCGGTTTTATGATGATCCCTACCGGGGCATGAGGCTGCCTCTTTTTTTGATTTTTATTCCATAGAAGGGAAAATTTTCTATGTTTTGGACTGGTATGTGGGCTTGATTTCCGCTGATTTGATTGTTTTGTTAGTTTTTGTAAAAAATATTTTTTAAGGATCCTTTTTGAAATATGCCGTCAATCCAGGTATGCAGCGGTTTTTAGTAGGTAATTTGTACAGATGTCCTAGTGTTCTGCATATCAATCGATTAAGAATTTTGGTGAAAAGTATATTAGGACTAAGTTTAGTATTATCTTTGCGGTCATAGACTAAAAGTACCTATTTATACACAAAAAAAAGCTATTAATATGAAAAATAATTTACTGTCAATGGTTTTATTGGCCATTGTGGTGTTTTCATCCTGTAACAGGGAAGATGATGTTCCGGGAACTGGAAATGATGCGATCCTCTTGAGCAGTGATGCTGAGTCCTTAAGTAAGCGTTTCAGCAAAAATAATACAGGAGTCGTGGGGATTACTTCTGAGGCCGCTGCAAATGCACGGATCAATGCGGAAGAGATACCTGCAGGTTCCCTTCCTTTGGAGCTGATAGCCAAAGTGGAGGCTCCTACACATGATGGGGATGTTTTGCAAGCTACCCATGTGGATATTGATGGAGATTATGCGTATGTGACCTATAACACCATAGGTGCGAAGTATTTAGGTGCTATTGATATTTTCGATATCAGTGACGTGCATAACCCCGTGATCAAGAGCCAAGCGATTTTTACAGATGCTGACTTGAATGCGGTGGATTTTGTAGAGGGTAGGCTATACATTGCTGCTGCCGTGGATGTAGACGCCGATTACGGTGTGGATGGTCCGGCCAATTTGATTACAGTGTCCACTTCTAACGGTGCTTTTACTTCGGATTTTCAGTTTTCTTCCGTAGAAGGTTATGTAAGTACGGATGTGGCGCATACGGATGCCAATATAGTAAATGTGAGTGGTACAGAAGGTATGGTGACGCTGTTTGACAAGAGCAACTCATTAGTTGTTGCGCAAGCGGCATTTGCTGATTTGAGATCAGTAACTTACGGGGGAGGAAAGCTGTTTGTACTGGACGGTGAAGAAGGCGTAAACTCGCTTGATCCAGTTACATTGGCGAAGGAATTTTCTATCGCTTTGGGCGCTGACTATTCTGGAGCTAAGAGAACCATGGATGTCCATGGGGAGACTTTGGTGGTTTCAGAAGGCGCCAATGGAGCTGGTATTTATACCCTTTCGAATGGTAGTGAGCAAAGTAGAATCGAGATCCCAGTGGTTTCTACCGGCTTAGTTACTGAAGAGATCGTTACGAATGCCGTGACGACCAATGAGCGGCACTTGTTTATGGCAAACGGATCCGCAGGTGTGAGTGCTGTAGCACTTGGTGAAGACGTGAAAACCCTTGGTGTACTTGACCTGTATGGTTCATCAAATTATGTAAGGGCCAATGACGAATACCTATTTGTAGCGTCTGGTTTGCAAGGACTCCAAATTTTGAAAATCAACCTTGCCGATGATATAATAGATGATGTGTGTACAGATCTGCCTGCATATACGGGTAGCACTTGGATGAATATCAATTCTGGAGAGCCGCAGGCATATTCAGGTTCCGTGGTGGCAGATGGCTTAAATGTCAATGATGACTTTACCTACTGTGGTTCATTGTCGGTAAAAGGCTGGGCTAATATCAATTCCGGCGGAACCTTTAACATGCGTGGGTCCATGGTAGTAGGCCAATATGGTCAGGATACCGGTCTTCAGATCAATAGCACCATGAAGATAGCGGGAAGTCTGGTGATCTACGGCAACCTGACGCTGAACAGCGGTGCCAGCTTGGAGTTCTTGGGTGATGATTCTTCCATTACAGTGTATGGTAATGTGTGGAACAACGGCGCAACGGTAACAGGTGAATTTAATGATACTGAAGGAAAATTAAACTAGGTCTATTGACTCTTCTATTAAGTCTGAATGGCTGCTCTTCTACGGAAAGGCAGCCATTTTTGTAATCTTTTCCTCCTATACATCAAATCTTCCAATACGGAAAAAAACTGCTTTTGTGGATAATAAAGCAGGATTTTTGTGAAAATCCCATTGGAGTGGTGATTTATATTTTGATTATGGTGAGGCGATCCCCATAAAATATCCTTCTGAAGTGGAATGTTTTTTAACAGAATACCTGCTACTTTGAATAATTTACTTAATTTTGCACCAATTTAGCCATAAGTAAAATTCTTATTCCAAACCTCTCTAAGCATGCCTAAAGACAATAGCATTAAACATGTACTGATTATTGGAAGTGGTCCGATTGTAATTGGCCAAGCCTGTGAATTTGATTATGCAGGATCCCAGGCAGCAAGGTCCCTTCGAGAAGAAGGGATTACCGTCACGCTGATCAATTCCAATCCGGCGACAATCATGACCGATCCGGTTACCGCAGACAATGTTTATCTGCTTCCATTGGAGAAAAAATCTCTCATAAAAATTCTAGAAGAGCATCCTGACATCGACTGTGTGCTTCCTACTATGGGAGGACAGACAGCACTGAACCTAGCCATAGAGGCAGACAAGGCCGGTATCTGGGACAAATACAATGTCAGGATGATCGGTGTGGATATCGATGCCATCGAGACGGCTGAAAACCGTGAGAAGTTCAAGGCACTTCTGGAAAAACTCAATGTGGGAGTTTGTATAGGTAAAACAGCTACGTCCTTCTTACAGGGCAAAGAAATCGCCCAGGAAATTGGTTTTCCATTGGTGATCCGGCCTTCTTATACCCTTGGTGGTACCGGTGGAGGCTTCGTGGAAAAAGAAGAAGAGTTCGAAAATGCCCTAATGGGCGGTTTGAAAGCCTCACCGACCCACGAAGTGCTGATCGAACAGAGTATCCTTGGCTGGAAGGAGTATGAGCTGGAGGTATTGAGGGACAGCAAAGGAAATATGGTGGTGATCTGTTCTATCGAGAACTTTGACCCAATGGGTGTCCATACGGGGGATTCCATTACGGTGGCACCTGCCATGACGCTTCCGGATACAGTTTATCAAGAAATGAGAAACCTCGCCATTAAGATGATGAATGGCATTGGTAACTTTGCAGGGGGCTGTAACGTGCAGTTTTCCGTGAGCCCTGATAATCAAACCATCATTGGTATTGAGATCAATCCACGAGTTTCACGTTCATCCGCCCTGGCATCTAAAGCTACAGGATATCCGATTGCCAAAGTGGCTGCCAAGCTTGCCATAGGCTATAACCTGGATGAGCTTAAAAACTCCATTACAGGCAATACTTCAGCATTCTTTGAGCCGGCCATTGATTATGTAATTGTAAAGATCCCTCGTTGGAATTTTGATAAATTCAAAGGATCTGATCGTCGTCTGGGACTTTCCATGAAGGCTGTGGGTGAAGTGATGGGTATCGGAGGAAACTTCCAGGAGGCCCTCCAAAAAGCCTGTCAATCACTTGAAATAAAACGTAATGGCCTGGGTGCGGATGGTAAAGAGCTCAAAAATCAAGAGCAGATCCTTTATAGCCTAGAGCATCCTAGCTGGAACAGGCTTTTCCATATTTACGATGCCTTCAAACTGGGCATTTCTTTCAGGACTATCCACGATCTTACCAAGATCGATAAGTGGTTCCTGAAGCAAATCGAGGAGTTGGTACACCTGGACATTACCCTTGACAAATATACCCTGGATACCATCCCTAAGGACCTGATGATGGTGGCCAAACAAAAAGGCTATGCGGACCGTCAGATTGCGCACTTGCTGGGCTGCCTGGAAAGTGAGGTCTTCAATAAGAGAAGGGAAGAGATGGGCATCAAGCGGATGTACAAGTTGGTAGATACCTGTGCTGCGGAATTTGAGGCGCAGACGCCATACTACTATTCTTCGTTTGGCGAAGAAAATGAATCCAAGGTTTCTGATCGCAAGAAAGTCATCGTACTGGGCTCTGGTCCTAACCGGGTAGGGCAGGGAATTGAGTTTGATTATTCTTGTGTCCATGGCGTTTTGGCCGCCAAGGAGTGTGGCTATGAAACCATCATGATCAACTGTAACCCAGAGACCGTCTCTACGGATTTTGACATTGCAGATAAACTGTATTTTGAGCCTGTATTCTGGGAGCATATCTATGAGATCATCCTGCACGAAAAACCTGAAGGGGTGATAGTGCAGCTTGGCGGGCAGACGGCACTTAAGTTGGCCGAAAAGCTCGACAAATATGGAATCAAAATTTTGGGAACAAGTTACGAAGCACTTGACTTGGCAGAGGACCGTGGTGAATTTTCCAGCTTGCTGAAAGAAAATGACGTTCCTTATCCCGAATTTGGTACCATCCACAGTACAGATGAGGCGCTGGAACTTTGTAAGACGATCGGTTTCCCACTTTTGGTAAGACCTTCCTATGTCCTTGGTGGACAAGGGATGAAGATCGTGATCAATGAAAAGGAACTGGAGCAACATGTGGTGGAGGTATTGAAGGATATTCCTGATAATGAAATACTGCTTGATCACTTCCTCGAAGGAGCCATTGAAGCAGAGGCCGATGCTATCTGTGACGGGGAGAATGTTTATATCATCGGTATCATGCAGCATATAGAGCCGGCAGGGATTCACTCCGGGGATTCGTATGCCGTATTGCCTCCATATAACCTTGGAGACTTGGTGGTGCGACAAATCGAAACGTTTACGGAGAAGATTGCCTTGGCACTGGAGACCAAGGGACTGATCAATATCCAGTTTGCAGTGAAAGATGATAAGGTTTATGTCATCGAGGCTAATCCCAGGGCTTCCAGGACGGTACCGTTTATTTGTAAGGCATATAGAGAACCTTATGTAAATTATGCCGTAAAAGTGATGTTGGGAGAAAATAAAGTAACCGACTTTGAATTTAAACCTTTCAAAAAAGGTTATGCTATCAAGGAGCCGGTTTTCTCTTTCCATAAATTCCCCAACGTAAATAAAGAGTTGGGACCTGAAATGAAATCTACAGGGGAGGCAATTTACTTCATTGATGATTTGATGGATGATTACTTCCTGAAAATTTACTCAGAGAGAAACCTTTATCTAAGTAGATAATTGTCAACAAAAATTACATCGTTTTGATTAAATTTCTTTTAATAGTTCTTGGTGTTGGGTGGTTGCTCGGGCAGTTGGTCCGTTATTTTCTAAGGTCTAAGTTGGCGCGTTTTGCCCAGCAGGTAAACCAGGCGGCCAAGGAGCAGGAGCAAGCACAACGAAGGGCCAACGACAATGGAGACATTCATGTGGACTATGTGCCCAAGTCCTATGACGAAAGAAGAAGCAAGGATATTAAAGGCGGTGAATACGTAGATTATGAAGAGGTGAAGGACTGACGAAGATTTCACCTTATTTCCATACAAACAATGAAGAGGAGCTCATATCGGGCTCCTTTTTCTTTATTCCCCGCATTGTTAGTATCAACCCAGGTTTCTGTAAAAACAGTTTGATGGATTGATGGATCAAGCGGAAAAGTTGGGGGGATTAGGGTTGGTTTCGATAGCACGCAGATGATGCAGATTAATAAGATTTACGCTGATTTTTATAATAAACGCGATTTAAAATACCGTCATTGCGAATGCAGAGCAACGGAGTGAAGCAATCTCGTTTTCTTAATACGGGATTGCCACGTCGCAAGCTCCTCGCAATGACGGATTAATACTGATTTTATAATCTACACATTCCTATTGCTACATTAAAGAGAAATATGCTTACCAAAACCACCTGGAAATCTCTCATCTTCCAGAAATATTGTTTGGTCCTCAAAATGTGCTAAAAAGGAAGCAAGCGAAAAAGTTGAGGGCATG
The DNA here is from genome assembly GCF_006575665.1 of Echinicola soli. Lineage (NCBI taxonomy): Bacteria > Pseudomonadati > Bacteroidota > Cytophagia > Cytophagales > Cyclobacteriaceae > Echinicola > Echinicola soli. The sequence continues at coordinate 810,337 of NZ_CP041253.1, read as the reverse complement.
AATCCCTTTATTTTAAAAGGATTTCTTTTTTGTTTTTTTGCCACAAAGATTCTAAGACCCAAAGCTGTTTGTTTTCCATGAAATTTGGAATCCGCCTACAAAACACTTCGTGTCTTGGCGACTTCGTGGCGACATACCAAATGAATATAAATCTTCTCCGCCCCCAGAAATATTGCTTGATCCGGATTGATTCCCGGTTTAAGCTACGTTTAGTGCCGGGCTGGCTCTAAATGAAGGTTTTTAAAGTGGATATAGATGCAGCATAACCTCAAGCCGATAGTAAACTCATTTAGCTAAACAATCTACAGTCATTTTGTGCATAAATAAGGCTTGCTCAAGATATTTTAGTAATTTATTTACCCCCGTTTGCCTTCAGGTCATTGCGGCAATTCTCGTCCAGGGTCGGGACGGGCTGATTAAGGGTATTGAAGATATTGTTGGTTTCCACCGCCCAGTACATCAGGCAATCCTCATTGTCGCAGTGCCCGGTGTTTTCGTTGTCTTCATGTCCTTGGGTCATTTCTGTGCCGAGGTTTACCAGTCCAAGGAGATGGCCCAGTTCGTGCTCTAGCACAGTGGCTTCCAGACGGTCTTTGTCAGGCTTGCCAAAGCGGTTGGAGTTTTCATCCACGCGTTTGCCCAACAGAACGAGGGATGTATTTCGGTGGGCAAAGCCAAGACTGGCTTCCGTTTCCGTATCCTTTTCGAAATAGCCGTCAACCACCAAAATATACATTCCGAGTTCATCGCCTGTATTATAGGCTGTCCTGTTTTCATCTTCGATATCCCGGACTTCCTGTACACTGTATTTTTCTTTGCCCAGCGCTGGAATGGCTTTAGTGACTAGCTGAATGCCCGAGGGCTTATTTACCAAGCCTTCCAGCCAGTTGATAAGGGTAGAAGCAGTGGATGGGCTGAGGGGATAACCTTCCATATGGTGAATTTCCAGCTTAATGCTTTTGTAAGTATCGGAAGATAGTATCTCGTGTGCAGAAATTCCGGGAGCACGTTTGGCCGCCTTGATACTATGTACGCGCTCGTCTACTTCATTATCCTTAAAACAGGACGTACTGATCAGTAAAAGTCCCAAAATGAATATCCATGGATACTTTATGTGTGACTGTTTTTTGCCGGTATTAAAATGCATTTTGTATGTATAATATTTCCCTTAAAATAATAACAATAATTAATCCATGCAAAACTCAGTCCAAAATGCCAGCAACATCAGTGGCTAATTTTGGGAGGGTGAAAGGGAGGACTGTGAAGTCAAACTTTTTTTGGCAAGGATGACCAACACCACAGAGAGTACAAACAATCCTCCTGCTATTATGGATAGAATATAAGCTTTGTCCTGAAAATTTTTCCATGCAAATATTCCCAATGAGGTGAGGGTAACGGTAAACATGAAAAACATCGGGATGATGACGAATGTGGCGTTTACTTTCTTTTTGATCAGCCACACTGCCAAAGCTAGTAAGGCGAGGGCAGCAAGCAATTGATTGGCAGAGCCAAATATCGGCCAAAGTGTCGTAAATCCTCCAGAGCTTATCAGAAGTATAGAAAGAATAACGACAATGCTCGTGCTTATATATCTATTTGAAGAAAAAGTTTTTCCCACTGGTCCTTTTGCTCCCTCGAAGTACTCCTGAAAAGTAAACCGTGCCAAACGGGTGCAGGTGTCAAGGGTGGTCAGGGCAAAGGCCGAGACAGTAAGGGCCACAAAACTTACTGCCAGTCCCTCTGGAATGCCCAAGGTAGCCATCATTGCGCCCAGTCCATCGGAAAACATGGTGACGGGGCCTTTGGCGGTAAGGGTCGCAGCGTATTCTTCGCGACTCAGAACGATCACAGCACCTACAGAAATGATCGCCAGGAAGGATTCGATAAGCATGCCCCCAAAGCCTACGATTTTAGCATCTCCTTCTTTGTCGATTTGCTTGGAAGTAGTCCCAGAAGCCACCAGGCTATGAAAGCCGCTGATAGCCCCACAAGCGATGGTGACAAACAGGACTGGAAACAAATAGCCAAGATTATCGGAGGCAATATGGACTTGGTTGTCCATTTTTATTTCAGGGTTGGCATAAAGAATCCCCAGTACTGCAAAGATAATCAGGCCATAAAGGAGAAAGCTGTTCAGGTAATCACGGGGCTGCAGCAATAAGGATACAGGAGTCACGGAAGCGATAAAGGCATAGGCAAGAAGGACATAGAGCCATATTTGGTAATCCAGCTCAAAAGGCAGCTGCATCCCCAGGTAAACGAAATAATACATTAGTACCACTCCGATTACTGAGGTAAGTAGAAATAGGCTTTTGCGATGGGCGACGGATCTGTTTACCAGTCCAAAAACGACCGCTAAGAGGATGAAAAGTATCGATGCAGAAGCCACACCGGGGTTATTGATAAATGTTTTGGCAATAATATCCGCAAAGACTGCGATCACCAGAATCAGTGTGGAAAAACTAAACAACATAAAGAGCTGTTTACCACTTTGTCCGATGTAATTTTTGATTATGGTACCAATGGATTTTCCTTCATTGCGCAAGGATGCTACCATGCTGCCCAGGTCATGTACCGCACCGAAAAAAATTCCACCAATCAAAATCCAGATCACCGCAGGAATCCACCCAAAAGTCACCGCAATGATAGGCCCCACGATAGGGCCTGCACCAGCGATGGAAGCAAAGTGATGTCCCAATACCACAATTGGCCGGCTGGGCTCATAATCCACGCCATCTTGGTGTTTATGGGCAGGAGTGACACGGTCGTTCCGGATGTCCAGTTTCTTGAAAACAAACTTCCCGTAAATGAAATAAGCGGCGATGAGTGTGATGGCAGCGATGAGCAATAGAGAAGACAGGGTCATGTAGAGCTTTGGATTTATGGTTGGTAGTCTGTATATTATGTGGTGACTGAGTTGGTTTGTGGTCTATCTTTTTGATTTATCATTTAACTGACAAATGTAATTAAACTATTTTGACTTGTGAAGTTTCTAAAAGTCGAAAACTGTTGATTAACAGAATGGCCAGCCGGTCCGTTTACGCCAAACCCAATAACCTTGCCTATTCATTTCTTACCAAAAGCATTTTAAAAAATGAATGACAAGCTCTATTTTGTCTTGTTTGGATTAGCGTTGCTCGTGGGGACACACCTGCTGCTATGGTTTGTTTTTAAGCCGTTGGTCAGGATCTTTTATAAGCCTAGCTCAACAGCCGGAGAAAAGGCCATGGCTCAAATGAGCAACTCCATAAAATGGGGACTGTTTTTTGTGCTTTTTCCATTGCTAGAGCCCTATATTTCGCCAGATGGATGGGCTTATCTGAGCCAGTTTAAGATTTTTCAGATCCTGTTTATCATTAACCTTGCCTGGATTTTGGTTTCTTTGCTGAAGTTGTTGAAGTATGTTTTTTTGGACAGCCATTCTTATGCCAAGCTGGATAATCTTCGAGAGAGGTCCTTGTATACGCAGGTGACGTTCATCCAGAAAATAGTAGTAGCCATCATTGTCATTGTGGCCTTTTCGGCAATTATGATGCACTTTGACGAAGCTAAGAAGTTTGGGCAAGGGTTACTGACCTCCGCAGGGATAGCCGGTATCATCATTGGTCTGGCGGCACAAAAGTCCATTGCCAACTTTCTGGCAGGTTTCCAGATTGCCTTTACCCAGCCTATTCGGATCGATGATGTAGTCGTCGTGGAAGGGGAATGGGGAAAAATCGAAGAGATTAATTTTACCTATGTAGTGGTTTGTATCTGGGACCAGCGCAGGTTGGTGCTGCCTATCAATTATTTTTTGGAGAAGCCTTTTCAGAATTGGACGCGGAATACTGCTGATATTTGGGGGACAGTATTCTTATACGTGGACCATACGATCCCGGTGGCAGACTTAAAGGCCAAACTAAAGGACATTCTGGACGGTACCGCGCTCTGGGACAGGAAGGTACAGGTGCTCCAGGTGACCGACGTGAGGGAAAGAACGGTCGAGTTACGCTGTCTTATGAGTGCCAGGGACAGTCCTTCAGCTTTTGATTTGCGCTGCCTGGTAAGGGAGCAAATGATTACCTATATTCAAGAGAAATATCCCGGCTCCCTGCCAAAAGCCCGTGTTTTAATGGACAAACAGGAAGAAGTAAAAAATACTTAAATTGAGCCAAGTTCAGGAGAATGCTACATTTCGTTTTATTTACCGGATATTACCTATAAATTTGTAGTCCTGAAAAGATATTTTCAGCCTTAAAACTTCATATATGGCTTGGTTTAAGAGAAAAGACGCAGGTATAAAGACCTCAACAAAGGAGAAAAAAGACACACCAGATGGACTCTGGTTTAAAACTCCCAAAGGAAATATCATTCACACCCGAGAGCTGAAAAGCAATGCTTATGTTTGTCCGGATGATGATTATCACGTAAAGATAGGCTCGAAGGAGTACTTTGAAATATTGTTTGACGGCAATAAGTTTCAAGAGCTTGATGAAAATATGATCTCTGGCGACCCCTTGGATTTTGTGGACAGCAAGCCATATACATCCCGAATTGAAGCGACCATCAACAAGACCGGCCTGAAAGATGCTGTGAGGTCTGCAGTGGGCAAGCTGGACGGACAGGACATTGTCGTGGCATGTATGGATTTTGGGTTTATTGGTGGATCGATGGGATCCGTGGTAGGTGAAAAAATCGCCCGGGCCATAGATCATTCCCTGAAAAACAATATTCCATTTTTAATGATATCAAAGTCAGGTGGAGCCAGAATGATGGAAGCCGGCTTTAGCTTAATGCAAATGGCGAAGACTTCTGCGAAGCTGGCACTATTGGCGGAGGCCAAGATCCCCTATATTTCCATGCTTACGGATCCTACTACAGGCGGGGTGACGGCTTCTTATGCCATGTTGGGTGATTTTAATATCGCCGAACCAGGTGCGCTTATTGGTTTTGCAGGGCCACGTGTAATCCGCGAAACAATCGGAAAAGACCTTCCAAAGGGATTCCAAAGTGCTGAGTTTGTTTTGGAGCATGGGTTCTTGGATTTCATCGTGGATAGAAGGCAGCTGAAGTCCAGGCTGTCTACATTGCTGGGATTATTGAAGAATTAGCAGGACCAGGATTATTCTCTTTAAAATTTATGCAATCACACGGCAATTTTAGGGAATAATAAATATATTTGTGTGCCTCTAGAAAGGCACATTATATACTGAAAGAGAACTAGAAAAAGCTTTATTAAATGAGTTCAGTAATTATTACGTCAATTGTAGCATTTACTTTGATCATATTGCTACTTGTTTTTATTCTGCTGTTTGCACAGTCTAAGCTGGTAGCATCGGGAGATGTAAACATTATTATCAATGGAGATGAGTCCAACCCTGTGGTGGCTTCTGCGGGTTCTACCTTGTTATCTACCTTGGGTGGCCAAAAAATCTTTCTTCCTTCTGCCTGTGGAGGCGGTGGTACATGTGCGATGTGCAAATGTACTGTCGAAGAAGGCGGGGGAGAAGTGCTGCCTACCGAAGTAGGGCACCTTAGCAGAGCCGAGCAGCAAAGCAACGTGAGGCTTTCCTGTCAGGTGAAGGTGAAGCAGGATATGAGAATCCGTATTCCAGAAGAAATCTTTGGTATTAAGAAGTGGGAATGCGAAGTGGTTTCAAACTACAACGTTTCTACCTTCATCAAGGAATTTAAGGTAAAACTTCCTGAAGGCGAAAACTTGGATTTCGAATCCGGTGGATATATTCAAATCGACGTTCCTGAAATTACTGTTAACTTTAAGGACATCGACATCGCTCCTCACCCTGAGCTGGAGCACCCTGACGACGTTTACCAAAGTGATTGGGACAAGTTTGGACTGTGGGATTTGGTGATGAAGAATGATGAAGAGCTCTTCCGTGCTTACTCCATGGCCAACCACCCTGCAGAAGGTAACATCATCATGCTGACCATTCGTATCGCGACCCCACCATGGGACAGGGCAAATAACAAATGGATGGATGTAAACCCTGGTGTATGCTCTTCTTACGTATTCTCTCGTAAGCCAGGTGATAAAGTGACGATTTCCGGACCTTATGGGGAATTCCACATCAACCCTACCGAAAGAGAAATGATCTATATCGGTGGTGGAGCAGGTATGGCACCGTTGAGGTCGCACATTTTCCACCTTTTCCATACTGAAAAGACCAATAGAAAAGTGTCCTACTGGTACGGTGGTAGATCCAAGAAAGAATTGTTCTACGTTCCTCACTTCAGGGATATCGAAAAAGACTTTGATAACTTTAGGTTCCATATCGGGCTTTCTGAGCCACTTCCGGAAGATAACTGGAAGATCAAGAAGGATTTGGAAGATAGGGAAGGAGATGGTTATGTGGGCTTTATCCACCAGGTACTGTATGATAATTACCTGAAAGACCATCCTGAACCAGATGAGGTAGAGTATTACCTCTGCGGACCTCCGTTGATGAACTCAGCCGTGTTGAAGCTGTTGGATGACATGGGTGTTCCCAAGGAAAATATTAGATTTGACGACTTCGGTGGTTAAAAGAAAAAGGCTCTGCAAATGCAGGGCCTTTTTTAATTCCCCCCTTGACTTTTTTGTTTAATTTTGAAGGAAAGTCCGCTTTTCCGAGCTTGGACAGTTTCCATCTTATTGGGCGACCATCATTTTATTGCCCGATGGCATTAAACTATCAATTATGGATCTTAAGCTATTCTTTGACCCTGTTCCGGAATCAATTACGCAACATAAATATGCGCACAATTCCTTCTTTAAGCATATCAATTACCACGGTGAGCTTTTTCCTGACTTAAAGGGAATACAGATTGCGATCATTGGCCTGGAAGAGGTGCGTGGGACGGATGATGCCGAGTCCGTTGATCAAGCGGCACATGAAGTACGGAAACGTCTTTTTCAGCTTAAGCGCGGCTTGGCCCATTATAAAATAGCCGATTTGGGCAATCTCCGAAGCGGTGTGGACCTTAAGGAAACGTATATTCGGATCAAGACAGTGGGGGAAGAGTTGATGAAGAAACAGATCCTTCCTATTTATATCGGTGGTACCCATGATTTGGATATTGGCCAGTACCTTTCTTATGAGGGGATGAAGAAATTGGTCAGCATGCTTACCGTGGATGCCAAAATAGATATGGATGATGAGGGCCGGCCCTTTGAGGTGCATTCCCAGGACATTATCCTGCACCAGCCCAATTTCTTGTTTAATTATACCCAGCTTGCTTACCAAAGTTTTTTGACTGATCGAGACCTAGTTAATGTCATGGAAAAATTGTATTTTGATCATGTAAGGCTGGGACAGCTAAGGGATAATTTTAAAGAGGTGGAACCTCTCATCCGTAATGCTGACCTGTTGAGTTTTGACGTTTGCGCCATACAATCTGCAGATGCACCAGGAGCCTGTGATGCGCAACCTTTTGGGTTGACGGCGGAGGAGGCCTGTCAAATTGCTTGGTTTGCGGGAATGAACGAGAAACTCAGCTCCATGGGGGTTTATGGTTACCAGCCTTCCTATGACGATAGAAGGTTCAAGACAGCTTCTGTCATGGCTACGATGGTATGGTATTTTATCGAAGGATTTTACCACCGCAAGGACAGTTTGTCTTTTAAGAGTAACGATTATACCAAATACACCGTTTCGTTGGATTCTAAGCCATCGACGATTGTTTTCTACAAAAGTAAACTCAGTGCTAAATGGTGGATGGAGGTGCCCCAGACAAGCAAGGAGAAATTTGAACGGGATACCATTATCCCTTGTAGCTATCAGGATTACCAAACTGCCCAAAGGGGAGAGGTGCCCGACAGATGGGTCAATGCCCAGTTAAAGTTATACTGAGCATGAAAACATATACCCGACAACAGCTGGCCTTGAGAAATGGCCAGGATAGACCTGAAATATGGGTGGCTTTTCAGGGGAAAATCTATGATGTCTCCCGTTCGCGGTTGTGGAAGAATGGGAAACATTATGAGCATTGGGCAGGGCAGGATTTGACGGCTGAGCTGGTAGATGCTCCCCATACCGCCAATGTATTTGATAAATTTGAGCCGATTGGCCAATTGATAGAGCAATGATATTAATCGCAGACAGTGGATCGAGCAAAACGGACTGGCGAGGAATCGACAGGGACGGCAATGTCAGCCAATTCAGGGGGGTAGGTTTTAATCCTTACTACCAGACGCCTGAAGAAATGGCCACAGAGCTGAACGATGAGTTTTTGCTGAACCTCAAAGAAGAGGTAGTGGCCATTTATTATTATGGTGCGGGCTGCTCCACTCCTGAAAATAAAACGGGGGTGGCTACAGCCTTGGGCAATCTGTTTGGTAATGCCACCATAAAAATTGAACATGATCTGCTGGCAGCCGCGAGGGCCACATGCGGTCATGAGGAAGGCATCGCTTGCATCCTGGGCACAGGCTCAAATAGCTGCGATTATGATGGTGAGGAAATCGTCGATTCCAGGCCTTCCCCGGGGTTTATTTTGGGTGATGAAGGCGGTGGTACCTATATTGGTAAACGATTCCTTCAAGATTTTATCCATGATGAAATGCCAGCAGCACTTAAGCGGAAAGTCTCCGAGCGGTTTCAGCTTACAGCGCAGGTAATACAAGACAATGTTTACCGAAAACCATTTCCAGGTAGGTACATGGCGAGCTTTTGCCGGTTTATCACAGAGCATGTGGCCGATCCTTATTGCTATTTATTGTACTATAACAGCTTCCAGGATTTCTTCAAAAAGCATGTCATGAGGTATAAGGGCTATAAAGAGAAGCCGGTAAGTTTTGTAGGTTCTGTAGCTTTTTATAATAGTGATATTTTGCGTAAAGCCGCTAGAGATATGCAGGTCAAAGTGCATTTGATTCTGGAAAGCCCGATAGCAGGTTTGACATTATACCATAAAAACAACCCATGAAATCGAGGTTGACAAAAGTGATACATAGAAGGTAATTATCACCGTGTAGGATGCTCCCGATTTAAACCTGCCTGAGGCAGAGAGGTTCGGGACGAGCTTTGTGGCCTCTAAAATCAATAAAAACACATGAAAACGACTGAGAGCAGTTCCCATTACGACAACTTGGAAAATATGAGCGTGATCGAGCTCATTACCAATATGAATAAAGAAGATCAAACGGTGCCTAAGGCGGTGGGCAAAGCACTGCCGGCAATCGAAAGGCTGATCGAACAAATTGTCCTACGGATGGAAAAAGGAGGAAGACTTTTTTACATTGGCGCGGGCACAAGTGGGCGTCTGGGCATTCTGGATGCTTCCGAATGCCCGCCGACTTATGGCGTATCGCACGATATGGTGATCGGGCTGATTGCCGGTGGGGATACGGCCATCCGGAAATCCGTAGAGAAGGCAGAGGATGATCCGGATCAATCCTGGCAAGACTTAAAAGCCAATGGCATCAAGGAATTGGATACAGTGATTGGAATAGCAGCTTCGGGGACGACACCTTATGTCATTGGTGGGCTGAAAACTGCAAGGGAACAAGGGCTACTTACAGGCTGTGTTACGTGTAACGAAGGCTCCCCCTTGGCCGCTGCGGCAGAATACCCCGTTGAGGTGGTGGTGGGGCCGGAGTTTGTGACGGGCAGTACCCGAATGAAATCAGGGACAGCACAGAAATTGGTACTCAACATGATTTCCACTTCCGTGATGATCAAGCTCGGGAAAGTGAAGGGCAATAAAATGGTCAATATGCAGCTTTCCAATGAAAAGTTGGTAGAAAGGGGAACCAAGATGGTCATGGAAACGACTGGCTTGGACGAAGCCCAAGCTAAGGAGCGCCTTTTGAAATTTGGCTCGGTAAAAGATGCCCTTGAAGATTGGAAGCAAAAGTAAAATACAAAAGGCTCCGATCGGAGCCTTTTGTATATAATCTATTAGCCTTATGGCTAAATTTATGGCAAGAGATATACCAAGGCAAGTCTGAATACTGCCTGGCCACCTTTTTGGGCTTGGTACTTCAGCTCAGGATTAAAGGCGAAATTATCCGCAAACTTTAACACTCCACCAGCACCGATATTGGCGCCAGCCCGGCTGTTTTTATCTTCAAACCCCATATATTCAGCTGATGCCCAGTTATTGGTAAATCCCAAAAGACCATACCACTGCAAGATGTCGCGGGTAAAATAATACCGAGCGTCAATGTTCAATGTGCTGGCATTGTAACCGTCAGGGAAATAGATGGTGAAATTTGGAGCGGCAGATATATTGTCTGTGATGAGGTATTCACCACCAAAATTCAATCCGAAAAGCTCCGTATCGAATCCAAAATCACCACCGACTTGTAATCTGATATCGCCCGCACTTTGTGCTTGTGCAAATGATACTGTCAATGCGAACAGTCCTAGTAAGAATAACTTTTTCATAATTGTTTATAAAAGTTTGGTTAAATAAAATCCAAAAGCAAAGGAGATAATCATTTAAAGTTAAATTGGTATACCTAATGTTGTTTTCCTTTTGTCAAACGCTGGGTTGCAAAAATAGTTGTGATTTTCGACAATTAAATGTTCAAATGGTTATATTTCTGCTACTTCATTTTTGTTGGCTAGCTGACCACAGGCAGCATCGATGTCCTGGCCTCTGGATTTCCTGACTTTGGCCATGATTCCTCGGCCTTCGAGGGTACGGACGTACATATCCACTGCTTCTTGTGAGGCTTGCCTAAACTCCCCTTCATCGATGGGGTTGTACTGGATGATGTTGACCTTGGAAGGAATGTGCTTGCAGAATTTGGCCAGGGCTAGTGCGTGTTCTTCATCGTCGTTGATGCCGTCCCATATCACGTACTCATAAGTAACTTTGCGCTGGGTTTTTTGGTACCAGTATTTCAAGGCTTCCGCCAGCTCCTCTACCGGGCTTTTGTCATTGATGGGCATCAGGCGGCTTCTGGTGGCGTTGATAGCGGAATGGAGAGAGATGGCCAGGTTAAATTTCACTTCATCGTCAGCCATTTTCTTGATTATCTTGGGAATGCCTACCGTAGAAAGTGTAATTCTCCTCGGTGCCATGCCAAGTCCCTCTGGGGCGGTGATCTTGTCGATGGCGCCAATGACATTTGCGTAATTTAGCAAGGGCTCGCCCATGCCCATAAAGACGATATTCGTCAGGGGACGTTGGAAGTACTTCTCCGCCTCATCTTTGATGGCCACGACCTGGTCATAGATTTCATCTGGGTTCAGGTTTCGCATCCTTTTTAGCCGGGCAGTTGCACAGAAATTACAGTCAAGACTGCAGCCCACTTGGGACGAAACACAGGCCGTGATCCGCTTGGAGGTAGGGATCAACACGGATTCCACGATTTTATTGTCGTAGAGTTTGACAGCATTTTTGATGGTGCCATCATTGGAATGCTGCATCAGGTCCACCTTGACGTGGTTGATGGTAAAATTGGCCTTGAGCATTTCACGGGTGGGCAGGGAAATATTGGTCATGTCATCAAAGTTCTTCAATGACTTGTTCCACAGCCAGTCATAAACTTGATTGGCCCTGAATTTTTTATCCCCTACAGATAGGAAGAAGTCTTGGAGTTCTTCCAAGCTCAATTTCCTGATATCTTTTTTCTCACCCGTTATCATAATGCAAAGGTAGGGAATTTATGGGATTGTTAAACCTTGCAAAAGTATGGTTATATATTACTGGCGTCCGAGAAAACAATCGTCAAATTGAAAAAATGAACTGTTTTTACCCCTAAATCCCCTAAAGGGGACTTTCTAAAGCTCCCTTTAGGGGATGGGGGCATTTTAGGGATTGGAATAAAAGCCCTCAAATTTCCCTTTTCACGCTTCGCAGTGACGATTTTTAAATCGAATTGAGGTTAGCAGAGAGCGGTGGGTAAGTAGCTTTGGCCTGTGACGAATATGGAGCCTGTTTTCCCTTGATGATGCAATTTTACTGCCATAAAGTCCTAAAAATTAGTTTTTAACAAGTGTTTTCGGACATTTTTTCCGAAAAAGTCGATTTTTAGGGATTGGTGCTGGATTTGATAAATGTAATACTGAGCGCAAAGCTCAAGGATAATATTGAAAAAAATAAGCAATAGATAAAAATGGATTTTAAACAATTTACGATCAAATCGCAGGAGGCCATTCAGAAAGCCGCGGAGCTCTGTATGGCAGAGCAGCAGCAGGCCATTGAGCCGGCGCACGTGCTTAAAGGGATCCTTGCTGAGGATGAGAGTGTGGTTGATTTTGTTTTCAAAAAACTTGGGGTAAACAGGAAACTTATTTCCCAGAAACTGGAAGAAATCATCCAATCGTTTCCCAAGGTCAGTGGACAGCAACCGTACCTGTCCAATGCAGGAAACCAAGCATTGGCCAAGGCGAAAGGTTATTTGAAGACCTTTGGGGATGAGTTTGTGGCGATAGAGCATTTGCTACTTGGAATCCTTTCCGGTAGCGATAAATCTGCCCAATTGCTAAAAGATCAGGGCATGACCGAAAAAGGGCTGATCGAAGCCATCAATGAATTAAGACAAGGCAATAAAGTGACCGACCAAAACGCAGAATCAAAATACAGGTCCCTGGAGAAGTACTCAAAGAACCTGAATGAATTGGCCAAGAAAGGGAAAATTGATCCTGTCATTGGTCGTGATGAAGAGATTAGGCGAGTGCTACAGATTTTGGCACGAAGAACCAAAAACAACCCAATCCTGCTGGGTGAACCGGGTGTGGGAAAGACGGCCATAGTGGAAGGATTGGCGCAGCGGATTGTCAGTGGTGATGTTCCTGAAAACCTGAAGTCCAAAACCTTGATATCCCTGGATATGGGGCTGCTGGTAGCAGGGGCCAAATATAAAGGTGAATTTGAAGAAAGACTGAAAGCGGTAATAAAAGAGGTGACCGATTCTGATGGAGAGATCATCCTTTTCATCGATGAGATCCATACGTTGATCGGTGCCGGTGGAGGAGGTGAAGGTGCCATGGATGCGGCCAACTTGCTTAAGCCTGCATTGGCACGAGGGGAGCTTCATGCTATTGGTGCCACCACGCTGAAGGAATATCAAAAATACGTGGAGAAGGACAAGGCACTGGAGCGGAGATTTCAGGCGGTACTGGTGGACGAGCCGGATGCTGCCGATGCCATTTCCATCTTGCGAGGTATCAAGGACAAGTACGAGCTTCACCATGGTGTGAGGGTTAAAGATGATGCGGTCATTTCTGCGGTGGAACTGTCCCAACGTTATATTTCTGATCGGTTCTTGCCTGATAAGGCCATTGACTTGATGGATGAGGCCGCTGCCAAGCTGAGGATGGAAATTGACTCACTTCCTCAGGAATTGGATGAGCTGAACAGGCGGATCATGCAATTGGAAATCGAACGAGAGGCCATCCGTCGAGAGAAAAACAAGGACAAGGAATCGGTGCTGAGCAGGGAAATTGCGGAGCTATCCGAAAAGCGTCAGGCAGTAAAGGCCAAATGGGAAAGTGAAAAGGCGGTCATTATGGGCATTCAGCGCGAGAAGGAGAATATCGACAAGTTTAAATTGGAAGCCGAGCAAGCTGAACGTGCGGGGGATTTTGGAAAAGTAGCGGAGATCCGTTACGGGAAGATCAGCGAAAGTGAACAAAAACTGGAGTCGTTCAAGCAGCAGCTTCAGGAGATGCAGGAAGGTTCGCCATTGCTGAAGGAGGAAGTGGACACTGAGGATGTAGCGGCAGTAGTGGCCAAGTGGACGGGCATCCCCCTTTCCAGGATGCTGGAAAGTGAACGGGAGAAGTTACTCCACCTGGAAGATGAACTTGGCAAGCGCGTGGCTGGCCAGCAAGAAGCAATTGCTGCTTTGTCCGATGCCGTACGCAGAAGCCGGGCTGGGCTGCAGGATCCAAAACGGCCCATTGGTTCCTTCATCTTTATGGGGACCACTGGAGTAGGTAAGACGGAGCTGGCCAAAGCGCTGGCCGAATACCTTTTCAATGACGATAATGCCATGGTGCGGATCGATATGTCCGAATACCAGGAGCGGCATGCAGTCAGCAGGCTGGTGGGAGCGCCTCCAGGTTATGTGGGCTATGACGAAGGTGGCCAGTTGACAGAAGCGGTGAGAAGGAAGCCTTATTCCGTCATTCTTTTGGATGAGATAGAGAAAGCCCACCCAGATGTGTTCAATATCCTCTTGCAGGTATTGGATGATGGTAGGCTGACGGATAATAAGGGCCGTATCGCCAATTTCAAAAATACCATCATTATCCTCACTACTAACATCGGTTCGCAGTTGATCCAAGAACGGTTTTCTGCCATCGAGGACTGGAACAAAGAGCAGGTGATGGAAGACACCAAGAAGGAAGTGTTTGAGCTGTTGAAAAATTCGGTTCGGCCGGAATTCTTGAACAGAATAGATGAGACCGTCATGTTTGAACCATTAAACAGGGCGATTACCCGTAAGATTGTCGACATCCAGTGGAAGGAAATCCAGCAAAGGTTAGCTAACGCAGGCATTGAGATCGACGCTACAAGGGAAGTTCTGGGCTATCTAGGAGAGGTAGGTTTTGATCCCCAGTTTGGTGCGAGGCCACTGAAGCGTACCATGCAGCGACTGGTCTTGAATGAATTGTCCAAACAGATCTTAAGTGGATACATCAAAAATGATGCGGCGGTGTTGGTGGACTTGGATGCAGATAAACAGGTGTACTTTAAGAATGTGGAAGATGTGGAAGTGTGATGTAGAACAGAATACCGATGACGGTGCTCATGCAGGTGTTCATGGATGAATCTTATAAAAAAATCCCCGGTAGTGATTCCGGGGATTTTTTATTTTTTTATTCTTCCGTGACGGGTGCATTCTGCTCTTTTTTCAGCCTTAGCATAAAATCGCTAAGGACATTCATGAAATTGATAAATGCCTCATAAGGACTTTCATAAGGACTGAAATAAGCGTGAATATCTCCATCTGAGAAGAACTTGGTACACATGTAATAGAAGTGGTCACTGGTCTGGAGGTATTTCCAGTCTTTTTGGATTTGTGGATCCTTGGACTGTCGGACCAGCGGTTCCAGTTCGTAGAGGCGATCAAAAGCTTCATCCTGAAGGTCGTTGCCTAGCCATGCGGTAAGGTCGCGCTCTTCATCGGCCCAGGAAATAGGGACGGGAACGTGGATTTTACCGACAGGAGCTGCTTCTGCTACCACCTCTGATGGTGTGGAGAAAGTGAAGTTTGATTGGCTCAGTACTGCGTCAGGTAGGTGGCGCATAAATTCAAAAATCCCACTTTCCGCCCATTGGTGTTCACCAAAGGTTTCATAGTCCATAAACAAGTTGATAACCTCTTCTTCTTGAGGGATTTGATTGATCCAGTTGACAAATTTGTCCGTGGTGAGCGGCCAATCTGGCCATGCTTTTTCTCCAAACCGGAAGGCGATATCATCACTTAAGCGGAAGTTCTTAAGCAGCACTTTCAACTTTGGTTCGATGGCATTGCAATAGACATAATTGGGGCTCTTCCAGCCCAGAATATGTTTGGCACCTTCTGTAAGGATGGCCTCATAGCCAAGTTCTGCGACCATTTCTCCGATGATATCCGAATAGATCAATTCGGTATTACGGAATACTTTAGGGGTGTATCCGTTAAAGAGTTTTTTGACTTTCTCTTGCTGTGCGCGTACCATGTCATGAAATTCTTCTTTGCTTTTTAAGGCAGAAAGGGCGTGGGCGTAGGTTTCGTTCATTAGCTCTACATGGCCGGTGGCTACGAGTTTCTGGAAGCTCTCCAGAACGTCAGGGGCATACTCTTCCATCTGGTCCATAAATACTCCCGACAGGGAAAAGCTGACTTTAAACTGGCCTTGATATTTTTCTATCAACTCCAGCAGCAGGGCATTCATGGGCAGATAGCATTTTTCTGCTACTTTTCGCATGATGCTTTTATTGGCAAATTCATCCCAGTAATGGTGGTCTTCGCCAATGTCAAAGAATCGATATGGTTTTAGCCGATAGGGCTGGTGTACCTGGAAATAAAAACAAATGGTTCTCATGAATGTGTTACGGTTAGAGTTTTATCATATAGGGCGAAGATTTTTTCAGCGACGTGCTCCCATTTCATTTTTTTGAGTTCTTCGCTTCCGCATTGTCGGAACATCGTAGATATACCCCCATAGTGAAGCAGGGCAAAGATGGCGTCCGCCATGGCATCAATGTCCCAAAAATCTATTTTTAGGGCATTGGTAAGGACTTCTGCGACTCCCGACTGCTTTGAGATAATCACGGGCGTATTATACCGGACGGCTTCCAGGGGGGAGATGCCAAAAGGCTCGGAGACGGAGGGCATTACGTAGACATCGCTGATGGCAAACATCTGGTCTACATCTTCGCCTTTTAGAAAGCCAGTGAAATGGAATTTGGTGGCTATTCGCAATTCCGCCACACGGTCGATCATCCTGTTCATCAGGTCGCCGGATCCCGCCATCACAAAGCGGACATTATCGTCTTTTTTGAGGACTTTGTTGGCTGCTTCGATAAAGTATTCAGGGCCTTTTTGGAAGGTGATCCTGCCGAGGAAGGTGACTATTTTTTCCGGGACTTTTTTGGTGGCTGTACTGGTGATGATGCTGGTGTCAAGGACAGCATTATGGATGACAGTGACCTTTTCTTCCGGAATGCCATAACGGGTGATGATCGTTTTTTTTGTAAGGTGGCTTACTGCGATGATTTTATCTGCCATTTCCATTCCTGACCGCTCGATGTCATATACACGCTGGTTGACATTTTCTCCAGAACGATCAAATTCCGTGGCATGAACATGCACGACGAGTGGTTTGCCGCTAATTTGTTTCGCAGCGATTCCAGCAGGGAAGGAGAGCCAGTCGTGCGCATGGATGATGTCATGTTCCTTGTTTTTGGCAATTTGACCGGCTACTAAGGCATAGCGCGATACTTCCATAATAAGGTCCTTATTGTATTTTCCGCTAAAGGAAAATTTATTGGCAAAGATGCTTTCGTCCACGTCCGTACGATCATGGAGTGCTTTGTCTGTAAAGCGGGAAAATTCCTCAGGACCCAAATATGGTATCAAAAAGGAGCTCACTTCCAGATAAGTGAGGTTTTTCCAAATCTGTTTGAATCGCTTTTCCCTGTAATCGATTTCGACCTCACTGGCATTTACGAAATCAGCTAAAGGATCTTCGTCTCCATATAGTTTTGGGACGACAAAAATCACTTCATGATCAAAATGTGACATTCCTTTCAGTAGCCCATAACAGGCCGTTCCCAATCCACCTGAGATATGCGGTGGAAATTCCCATCCAAACATTAATACCTTCATAAAAAGTGACGTTTAATAGTGATTAACTAAATGCATGCTCCGGAGAAGTTCTCCGACACTCCAGGCTTGTGA
This sequence comes from Echinicola soli, assembly GCF_006575665.1. Taxonomy (NCBI): domain Bacteria; kingdom Pseudomonadati; phylum Bacteroidota; class Cytophagia; order Cytophagales; family Cyclobacteriaceae; genus Echinicola; species Echinicola soli. The sequence continues at coordinate 793,011 of NZ_CP041253.1, read as the reverse complement.
TATAGCCCCTTTTGCTCTATGTGGTGGATCGCCATCGTAAATCTCCGCTATGGTGCCAACCCCATACTGGGACATCGTATCATCAAAGCCTCTGATCAGCTTTTCGATCATACTTTTGCCGGCTTTGCCGTGAATTTTCAAATAGCCTTCTACAAAGTGGCCGAGAAGCCATGGCCAGACCGTGCCTTGGTGATAGGCGTTGTCCCGTTGATATTGATTGCCTTGGTAATAGCCTTTGTAGGCGGGATTTCCCGGAGCAAGGGTTCTCAGTCCTCTAGGGGTGAGGAGGTAGAGTTTAATGGCTTCCAGGACTTCCGCCTTTTGGGTCTCTTCCAGGGGACTATAGGGTAAGGAGGTGCTGAAAACCATATTGGGACGGATTGACCAGTCTTTGTAGTCGCCATTGACGACATCAGCGAGGTAGCCTTTTCCTTTGTCCCAAAACGCATCGATAAAAGAGGATTTTACCCTTTCAGCGAGCTCCTTGGCGAAAGCTTCATTGGTGAGTTCATGGTAATAGCACAGCGCATTGTACCAAAGGGCGTTGATTTCTACTGGACAGCCGATCCTGGGGGTGACTGGGCCATCGGTGGTCACCGCATCCATCCAGGTCAGTGCGACGCCTTCTTTACCGCCATAGAGCAAGCCATTCTCTTGAACTTTGATGTTAAAGTCACTTCCGGCCAAGAGACCGTCGATGATGCCTTTAAGTTTAGGGAGGTACTGATCGGTGATGGTTTTACGGTCGCCAGTATAGCTTTCATATTGCTGCCAAGCCCAAAAATACCATAGTGGAGCATCCAAGGTGTTCATGTTAAATTGTCCTCCGCTGCCAATATTGGGAAACATGGCTCCTTGGATGTCATTGGAGAGGGTGTGCATGACATCTTTAAAGGTGGTGTAGTCGCCTTGAGTAAGGGTGAGTCCAGGGAGAGCGATCAAGGTATCCCTGCCCCACCAGCCAAACCAAGGGTATCCGGCGATGACCCTGGTTTCGTCACCGCGGCGACTTATAAATTGCCCCGCAGCATTTTTGAGGCAGTTTTCAAAATTGTCCCTTGGGGTTCTTCTCTTGAGTTCCCGGTCAAAAGCTCCTGCCAATGAATCAGGATCTGCTTCCTTCAGACCGGCGGCGAATATGACAGATTCCCCCTTTTCGATGGGGAATTCAAAGTAGCCAGGTACATAAAGGTCTTCCAGGAAATCGTAGCCTCGCTCTTTTTCCCTGATGTATTCAATATCGTAATACCAATCAGGAACCGCTATAAAATCACTTTTTTTGGAGATTTGTAGGGATAAAGGAGAGTAGGCGTCGTACAGTTTGAATTCAAGGCCATTTTTTACTTTGTTGTATTTTTTATTGACAAAGGTGTTGGCCTTGGATAAGCCGTGATATCCTCTGAAGGCCAAAAAAGGGCTAAGCCGTAAGGTGGTGGGTGAATGGGCATCGAGCAGTGTGTATTTGATCATCATTCTGTCCGCGGTGGTGTCGAGAATGATTTCTTTTTGTAAGACCACACCGCCCACTCGATAAATAAGGTTGGGGATAGGTTCGGAGCTATAGTCCTCCAGGTATTTATGTCCTCTGGGGGAGTATGTGCCCGGGTATTTGCAGATGCCCAAGTTAAAGCTGGCACCTCGCTGGATGACCGTTTCGTGAATGGTGGATAACAGGACATGGAGCTGGGTGTCGATCTGTGGTTGTGGTGCCACCAGTAATCCATGGTACTTTCTAGTGTTACATCCGATAATCGTGGTGCTGGTATAGCATCCTGAACGGTTAGACCTGATGGTTTCTTTTTCGAGAGAATAATTTAAGTTAATTAATTCTGTCTTATCAAAATGGATGTAGCTCATTGAATTTTTGCAGTTAAAAGTGGTTCTTGAGTGTTTACTAAAAATACCCTAATACTGCGAAAAGAAAAATAAAATCCGAAAAAATAAAGGTCACTAAATTGTGACCTTTTTACTTTTATCTGGTAATTGACTTAACGTTTTCTTTTTGTACCTCATCGAAGTTCTTCAAAGATTCCTCGAATTTTGCCATATACATTTGAATATCCTTCAAATTTACAGGTTTTACCTTTGGAAAGGTAGGTCGTTGTTTGAATAATGTAAACATTACTACACTGTTTTGATGATACATTCTTCCGACAAATAGTATGCCGAATTAGTTCCTTGTGGTGTCTATAAAAATAAAAACCCCTCATTATGAGGGGTTTTGGGTGGAAGACCGGGTTCGAACCGGCGACCTCTGGTGCCACAAACCAGCGCTCTAACCAGCTGAGCTACAACCACCATATTTATCAGTTCTATTCAGGTCTTTTCCCTGAACGGACTGCAAAGGTAATACACGGTTTTTTTTCAAACAATAGCTAATGCTGATTATTTTCTGGAAAATTTAAGTCGTTGTCCTTTTTGATCTTCGTGGAATGTCTCATTTTCGTACGCAATGTGTCCGGAAACTATTGTGTGCGTGATTTTTGACTGGAAAGTTTGTCCTTCAAAAGGCGACCAGCCGCATTTCGAAAGGATGTTTTCTTTTTTTACTTCCCAGGGAGCATCCAAATCCACTAGCACCAAATCGGCATGATAACCAGGACGGATATAGCCTCTTTTATCAATTTCAAATAGGATTGCGACATTATGACAGGCCTTTTGAACAATTTGCTCCAAGGAAATCTTGCCTTGATGATACATTTCCAGCAGTGCGACCAAACTGTGCTGCACCAACGGGCCACCGGAAGGGGCTTTGGTGTAAGGATTGTCCTTTTCTTCCAGGGTGTGTGGAGCGTGATCCGTAGCAATGACGTCGATATGGTCATCCAGTACACCTTTTAGGATCTCGTCACGGTCTTTGGCCGTTTTTACGGCAGGATTCCACTTGATCAAGGTGCCTTTTTTATCATAATCTTCCTCGGAAAACCACATATGGTGAATACAGGCTTCTGCTGTGATGCGTTTTTCCTCCAGCGGAAGGGTGTTGTCAAAGAGCATCACCTCCTTGGCCGTGCTGATGTGGAGGATGTGAAGTTTGGTGCCGTATTTTCTGGCCAGGTCCACCACGCGCTTGGAGGCATCATAGCAGGCTTCTGCCGAGCGGATTTTAGGGTGGTATTTCACGGGAATGTCATCGCCGTATTCCGCTTTGTATTTTTCAAGGTTGGCCTTGATGATGTCATCATTTTCGCTGTGCGTAGCGATGAGCATCTCGCATTTTTCGAAGATGCTTTCCAGGGTCTCCTGATTGTCCACCAGCATATTGCCCGTAGAAGAGCCCTGGAACACCTTGATGCCACAGATGGTGCTAGGATCGGCTTTGAGTAGCTCGTCCAGGTTGTCATTGGTGGCGCCAAGGTAAAAAGAGTAGTTTGCCAGTGATTTCTCAGCAGCGATGTTATATTTTTCCTCCAAGAGCTCCAATGTAGTAGCTTGTGGAACGGTGTTGGGCATTTCCATAAAAGTGGTGACCCCGCCAGCCACGGCAGCCTTCGCCTCGGTGTAGATTTCGGCTTTATGCGTAAGGCCGGGCTCGCGGAAGTGGACTTGGTCATCGATCAGCCCGGGAAGCAAATATTTTCCTTTTGCATCAATGGTCACATCCGCCTCTGCTTTAAAATCCTTTAGGTTTCCTCCTGCTGAGAAAATCAATCCGTCCTGTATAAAGACATCCCCACGAATAATCTTACCTTCATTTACTATATTTGCATCAGTGATCAATATACGCTTCTTCATAACACTATTTTATTCGAGTTTGCAGGAGTAGAAAATATCCCAAATCAATTTGAAGCTAAAATTAATAAATCATGTCCGATAGCCCGCAGTCTTTCGAGAATTTTAAACTGAATAAGCAGCTTTTGGAAGCAGTGAAAGAGGCAGGCTACACCAAGCCTACCCCTATTCAGGAAAAAACCATTCCGCTGGCACTCGGTGGCCAGGACATTTTGGGCATCGCCCAGACCGGAACCGGCAAGACGGCTGCCTATGTGCTCCCACTACTCATGAAGGCCAAATATGCCCAAGGTGAACATGCCAGGGCATTGATCTTGGCGCCGACGCGGGAACTGGTGATTCAGATAGAACAGGCTATCCTGGATCTTGGAAAATATACTGACCTGCGGTATGTGTGCCTGTACGGAGGTATCGGGCCTACACCACAGATCGAAAAGATCCGTGAGGGCGTGGACATTATCATCGCCACTCCCGGTCGATTTATGGATATCTATAGCAAAGGAGAAATCTTCGTGCGCAATATCAAGACCATGGTGATGGACGAAGCGGATAAAATGATGGACATGGGTTTTATGCCACAGATCCGATCGATTTTGGAAGTCATTCCGGTAAAGCGGCAAAACATGCTTTTTTCGGCGACTTTCTCCGAAAGGGTGGAGGGTATTTCACACGAATTTCTGGAGTTTCCGGAGCGGATTGAAATAGCGCTGCAAGCGACTACGGCAGATACGGTGTCACAGACCAAGTATTTTGTTCCCAATCTGAAGACCAAGATCACCCTGCTGGACCATCTCCTTCAGAATCAGGAGATCAATCGGGTAATCGTCTTTACCAAATCCCGTAAAAATGCTGAGGCAGTCTACCAATACCTGGAGCGTAGAAAACACGGTGAAATCCGCGTGATCCATGCCAACAAAGGCCAAAATACCCGTATCAATTCCGTGGATGATTTTAAGTCAGGAAATGTACGGATTCTCGTGGCGACGGATGTGGCGGCCAGGGGGCTGGATATCAGCATGGTCAGCCATGTGGTGAATTTTGATGTGCCGCTGATCTATGAGGACTATGTCCATCGTGTGGGACGGACCGGACGAGCAGAACAGGAAGGTGCGGCTTTTACTTTTATCAATCCGGCAGAAGAATACCATTTTGGTCGGATCGAGGAAATCATCCGTATGGATGTTCCCGAAGAGCCGATTCCCAAGGAGGTGCGCATTGCCGAGACGCCATTTGCTGAAAAGCAGGCCTATGACCGTGAGATCGACAAGCAAAAACAAAAAGCAGACCCGACCTTCAAAGGTGCCTTTCATGAGAAAAAAGCCCGTGCCACCAGCAATCCCCACTATAATCCAGATAAGAAAAAAGTCCGTGGCAACAAGAACAGCAAAGCCAAAAAGAACCGTAACCAGATGAAGAAAAAAGGCGGCAAACGCTAAGAATAGAGTATCAAGATGTAAGTATCGAGTAGTGAGATATGAGTATTGGGACTTGAGATATGAGACATTTGGGGCTGTGCCCCGGCACTGGCTAGTGTCACATCTTTGACTCGATGGATGATAACCGTCTTTGGAACGGATCAGGTGATATAAGCAATGCTTTACTGGCATTACAAATGCCGGACTTATTCGGCCACTCGTTATTGGTGAGGGTCAGGAATAGTACTTTTGGTATTTTAATTTTTTTTCTTCTCCTTAGTGATTCATTGAATATTATTATTTCATACTAAACAGTTTTTTTATGTTACACTACTCTAGAATTTTGTTTTTATTGTTTTTTTTGGCGGTGACTTCATGTGATAAAGTGGACGAACCAAGCGATAACACAATAATCGATACGGCAGTTGAATTAGCCGTAAAAAATGAAGATGGAGAAGATATATTGGATCCATCCCATCCGGATGCGATAGACGTGGAGGCCTTACGGTTATTTTATAAAGTAGATGGTGAGGTGCAAGAAGTTTATGATGGGAATTTGAGTTCTCCAAGGAATATAAGCCATATTGAGCATCAAAATGAATACAGGCTTCGAATCTCTCTAAACTATACTGAATCCGAAGAGAAACCTGTTACTTACCTGGAATGGAATGAAAATGACACAGATACATTGGAAGCTGTTTTTCGTTATCCAAAGAACGGGGTAATCCAAGAAGAAGTATGGTATAATGGTGATAGTATCTGGAATGATTCAGAGGTTAACACCGAACCTTATTTGGAACTGACCAGGTGATATAAATAACGCTTTACTGGCATAACAAATGCCATGCTCATTCGGCCGCTTGTTATAAACGAGGGTCGGTAAAAGCCAAAAAAACCGCAGTATCGATAGATCTGCGGTTTTTTACTTTTGGCATTCAGGCCTTTAGCTTTTGGTGATATTATCGTTCACCCCGGTCGTTGCTGCCGTCCACGGGCGTTCTTTTGTCCCTGTTGGCCAGGTCCCAGGCGGTGTAGAAGATCAGTTTGGCCCTTTTTTCCAGTAGACCAAATTCGATCTTGTCCACGGTGTCAGTAGGCTGGTGATAGTCGTCATGCACACCGTTAAAGAAGAATGCTACGGGGATATTGTGCTTGGCGAAGTTATAATGGTCAGAACGGTAGTAGAACCTGTTCGGATCATCTTCCGCATCATAGCGGTAATCCAATATCAAATCCGTGTGGGTAATGTTATTGTATTCGATGATGGTTTTCAGCTGAGAAGCCAGCATTTCAGAACCGATCACATAGACATAATCCTGGTCTTCGGCATCTTGGTATTCGTAGTCCACTCGGCCCACCATGTCGATGTTAAGGTTATTTACGGTGTTTTCGAGCGGGAAAATGGGGTTTTCGGTATAATACTCCGATCCCAAGAGGCCTTTTTCTTCACCAGAGACATTGAGGAAAAGTACCGATCTCCTTGGTCGGTCGCCTTCCTTTGCGGCGGTAGCAAATGCCTGGGCTATTTCCATGACAGAAACTGTACCGGAGCCATCATCATCTGCACCATTGTTGATTTCCCCTTTGCTATTGATACCAATGTGGTCATAGTGGGAAGAGATCACGAGGACTTCATCTTTTTTGTCCGTGCCTTCTAGGTAGCCCATTACATTTTCGGTGCCTACCATTTCTTTGTTCTTTTCGATCTTGTAGCGCACTTTTTGGGAAGAAATGCTGGCAGGATCGTCTTTGGCAGCTTGCTTAAGTTCTTCTACGGATTTCTCGAACAAGCTGGCCATTTTATCGGAGCTTACCAGGAATACCGGCTTTTGCTCGGTTGGCTTTTCAAAGCCCAATCGGCCTTTTCCGCTAAGAGATTTGTAGCGGTTGGCCAAGCGGTCAAAGTTGGATTGGCCTTCCATGGTCACCACGATGATACCTGTGGCGCCTGCTTCCCAGATTTGGTCCATCAAGCCGCCTGCTTGCTGGCCGATGGCCCACAGGCCGACGAATTTACCTTCCACGTCCACCTTTTCGAGGTTCTCTTCATTGGCAAGGCCCAGGAAAACCAGCTCTGTTTTTTCCTTTTTCACATCACCGTCACCGATGAACACAAAGTCTTCGTTGTTGACCAGCTTTTGCTTGCCCACTTTGAGGTAAATGTCTCCAAAGGAAACGCTGGCCAAGGAGAACGGCTGGCTGTATTTGCCATCGACTGGTCCTTCCAGTCCGATTTCGTTATAAAATCCGCTCAGGTATTCTGCAGCCATTTTCTGGCCTTTTTCACCTGTTTCCCTGCCTTCCATTTCATCTGATGCCAAATAGGAAAGGTGTTCCTCTAAGTCTGCATCACTGATCGTACCGGCGTATTTTTCAGCCAGTGACTGCTCTTGGGCAGTGGCTTGCCAGGAAAGCATAAGGCCCATGGCAGCGGCCAAGATATAATTTCTCTTCATGCCTATATTTGAGTTATTAGTAAAATTTGCCCCTAAAGCTAGCTATTATTTTCTGAATCTGTCAAATAGATGGTCGAAATGGCCGGGATATTGGTGGTGTTGATGAGGGTGCTTGCCCACTGGTGTACCTTTCCCCTACTCCAATAAGCTATCTACGGATATACATATAGATGAATACGGATTTATAGGAGGATCAAAATCATTTGTGTTTATTCTATTCATCTGTGATTAATTTCATCTTTCTCTTAAAAATAATGTTACTTCTCTCTTTGCATAAATTACCCCTTTACATACCGTAGAAAATTTGGAAAAGAAAATCATTATCGCTCAAGAATTTATACCTTTGCACATCTGTACGAAAAGAGGAATATTACCCAAGTATATTACGCATTATCTGGACTATGAAAATTGATTTGACCCCCTCCGTGAAGTTTGAAGATCGCCATAACGGCCCCTCCGCCAACGACGTGTCGGAGATGCTTGCGAAAATCGGTGCTGCCAGCATTGATGAGCTGATCGATCAAACCATCCCCAAAGCCATCCAACTGGACAATCCCCTTAACCTGCCCGAGGCAAAATCAGAAGCCGCATTTCTGAAGGATTTCCGAAAAATGGCCGCTAAAAACAAAATCTATAAGTCATTTATCGGATTAGGTTATTACGATACCATCACGCCTGGTGTGATTTTGAGAAATGTACTCGAAAACCCAGGATGGTACACGGCTTATACTCCTTATCAGGCAGAAATCGCCCAGGGAAGACTGGAAGCACTGGTGAATTTCCAGACCATGGTAATGGACCTTACCGGTATGGAGCTGGCCAATGCCTCCCTATTGGATGAGGGCACAGCAGCCGCTGAAGCGATGAATATGCTGTTTGCAACCCGTCCAAGGGACAAGAAAAAAGCCACAAAGTTTTTTGTGGACGAGAAGGTATTTGTCCAAACCAAAGAAATCCTTAAAACCAGGGCGCTTCCGATAGGCGTGACCTTGGTGGAAGGGCCATTGAGAGAACTGAACCTAGAAGATCCGGAACTTTATGGTGTACTGCTTCAGTACCCGAATGCTGACGGGGAAGCGATAGATTATAAAGCCTTGGTGGAAACAGCCAAGGAAAATAGCGTAGCCACCGCTTTCTCTGCGGATCTGCTTGCCCTTACCCTGCTGACCCCTCCGGGTGAAATGGGAGCCGATGTGGTTGTTGGAACCACGCAGCGATTTGGTGTACCAATGGGCTTTGGAGGGCCCCATGCCGCTTATTTTGCGACCAAGGATGCTTATAAGCGTCAAGTGCCTGGCCGAATCATCGGTATTTCGGTCGACAGAGACGGCAATAAGGCCTACAGAATGGCCTTGCAGACACGGGAGCAGCACATCAAGCGCGAAAGAGCCACATCCAATATCTGTACCGCACAGGTGCTATTGGCCGTGATGGCGGGGATGTACGCCGTATACCACGGACCAAAGGGGCTGAAAGACATTGCTTTGAAAATCCACGGGCTGGCCAAGCTGACCGCCCAGGGATTGGCCAAGCTGGGTTTTGAGCAAGAAAACGAAAACTACTTCGACACCCTTAAGATCAAAGTGGATGATGTGAAGCAGTCCAAGATCAAGGCCTTTGCGCTGTCACATGAAATGAACTTCCGCTACGAGCCGGGGTATATTTATTTGGCATTTGATGAAGCCAAGACGGTGGAGGATGTCCAAGAGATCATTGAAGTATTTGCCCGGACGACGCACTCAAGTGCCGATGTGGTGGATTTGGGATCCATGGTAGATCATCTCAGCTTTGAGGTAGCCGATGGCCTGAAAAGGACATCTGACTACATGGACCATATGATCTTCAATGCATTTCACTCTGAGCACGAGATGTTGCGTTATATCAAGCGATTGGAAAACAGGGACCTGTCTCTGGTGCATTCCATGATTTCGCTTGGTTCATGTACGATGAAGCTGAATGCAACTGCTGAGATGATTCCGGTTACTTGGCCAGAGTTTGGTCAGCTGCATCCATTTGTGCCGCAGGATCAGGCAGCAGGCTACTATGCGCTGTTCCAAGACTTAAGAAATTGGCTGTCAGAGATCACTGGCTTTGCCGAAACTTCCCTTCAGCCCAACTCAGGGGCGCAAGGGGAATTTGCCGGACTCATGGTGATACGTGCTTACCACGAAAGCAGGGGCGAAAGCCATCGAAATATCGCCTTGATCCCTTCATCCGCACACGGTACCAATCCCGCCTCAGCCGTTATGGCCGGTATGAAAGTAGTCATCGTAAAATGTGATGACAAGGGAAATATTGACCTTGGCGACCTGAAAGAAAAAGCAGAAAAGCATAAAGATAACCTATCTTCCTTCCTGGTGACCTATCCGTCCACTCACGGAGTGTTCGAAGAGGCTATTCGGGAAATGTGCCGGATCGTTCATGAAAATGGCGGTCAGGTGTACATGGACGGTGCCAATATGAATGCACAGGTAGGGCTTACCAGTCCAGGTGTTATCGGTGCTGATGTGTGCCACCTCAACCTGCACAAAACCTTCTGCATCCCTCACGGCGGCGGTGGGCCAGGCATGGGGCCAATTTGTGTGGCCAAGCACCTGGAGGAATTTTTGCCGAGCAGCCCATTGGTGAAGACAGGAGGCCAGCAATCTATTTCTGCCATTTCAGCAGCACCTTTCGGTAGTGCCAGCATCCTGCCAATATCCTATGCTTACATCGCCATGATGGGCAGGGAAGGTCTGAAACATGCCACTCAAACGGCCATCCTGAATGCCAACTATATCAAAGCACGCCTTGGTGAGTTTTTCCCGACACTTTACACAGGTGCGCAAGGGAGAGCGGCTCACGAGATGATTGTGGATTTCAGGGAGTTTAAGACAGTAGGTGTGGAAGTGGAAGACATTGCCAAGCGATTGATCGATTACGGCTTCCATTCACCGACCGTTTCTTTCCCAGTGGCGGGCACCATGATGATCGAGCCTACCGAATCAGAAAGCAAAGCCGAGCTGGACAGGTTCTGTGATGCGCTGATCTCCATCCGCGGCGAAATCCGTGAGATCGAAGAAGGTAAGGCAGATGCTGAAAACAATGTGCTGAAAAATGCCCCGCATACGGCTGGCATGGTAATGAGTGATGCCTGGAACTTACCTTACAGCAGAGAAAAAGCGGTTTATCCACTGGAATATGTAAAAAACAGCAAATTCTGGCCAACCGTCAGAAGGATCGATTCTGCTTACGGTGACAGGAACTTGGTCTGCAGCTGCATTCCTACGGAAGATTATGCCGAAGAAGTATCTAACATTTAGTAACAGCTCGTTAGATTAATGATATAGAAAAGGCTCCATCATAAGTGGAGCCTTTTTCATTTTTGGGAAATGGCTCAAATGGACTGCTTAAAATTAAATGGGGCAAGTGAAAAAGTTGGGGGATTAGGGTTGGTTCGGATAGCACGCAGATGGCGCAGGTTAATAAGATTTGCGCTGATTGTTTTTCTGGAGCACGCATTCCTATTAATAAATTAAAGAGAAATATGCTCACCATAGCTGCCTGTAAATCTCTCATCCCCCGAAAATATTGCTTGATCCAATTAGATTGGTCTAGGTGAATTTACACGAATATTTTTTAGGAGATAAAAGATGATGGAATGATATGACTGGCGTTGTAATTGTTCAGCTCGGGATCGCCTCATTTCAAATGAGGAAAGTTTTTAAGATCTAAGTAGACTTTGTTTGATTTTTTAACTATATGCTAAAGCATATAAATATATGTTTTATTATTGAATTACAATAGCGTCCTAAATAAAAAATGAGAGGTTCTATTTTTTGCCCAAAAAAGTTATTTTGGGTTTGCACCAAAAAACACGAACCTCTCATGTGTAATATTACATTGTTTTCACAGATTATTAAAAAGATAGACCGATCAATTTTCAAGAAATTGGTCAAGGAAAAGCAAACCGATAAGGGCTGCAAGGGATTTGACAGCTGGACGCATCTTGTCTCGATGTTGTTCTGCCATTTTGCCAAGAGCACCTCGGTAAGGGACATTTCCAACGGACTCCGGTCTGCTACCGGGAACCTTAACCATCTTGGTATTGCCAAAGCCCCCTCCAAATCAAGTATCAGCTATCAGAACAAACGAAGGGATTCGGACCTGTTCAGGGACCTTTACTATTCCCTACTGGGAAGTTTAGGACAGCAGGCAGCTGTCAAGAGGTCCAAACTCAGGATCAAGGTCCCCGTTTACCTGCTCGATGCCACGGTGATCAGCCTTTGTCTTTCGGTGTTTGACTGGGCTACTTTCCGTACCAAAAAGGGAGCTGTAAAGATGCACACCCTGCTGGAATATGACGGGAAACTCCCTGTTTACGTGAACATTACCGAGGGGAGTGTCGGGGATAATAAAGGAGCTTACGACATTCCCTTGGAAAAGGGCTCGGTGATCGTCGCCGACCGGTATTACAATGACTTCCCCATGCTCAACGTCTGGGACAGCAAAGGGGTGTTCTTCGTGATCAGGCACAAGGGAAACCTTGCCTTCAGCACCGTCGAAGAACGGGAGCTGCCCGAAACAACCGCCCAACATGTGCTCAAAGACGAAGAAATCGAACTGACCAACCCACAATCCAAAACCAAGTATAAGGGAAGGCTCAGAAGAGTGGCCGTGTGGGATGAGGAAAACCGGCAGACCATTGAACTGATCACCAACAACTTTGCCTGGGCGGCCCAGACCATTGGGGACCTCTACAAATCAAGATGGGAGATTGAGGTGTTTTTTCGGGACATCAAGCAGCTATTGCATATCAAAACCTTTATCGGAACCTCTAAAAATGCAGTAATGATCCAGATATGGACGGCTTTGATCACCATCCTGCTGATCAAAGTCATGAAGGCAACAGCTAAATTCGGCTGGCACCTGTCCAATCTGGTGGCCTTTATCCGGCTCAATATATTCGTGAAAATCGAACTGCAAAAATGGCTTGATAGCCCATTTACGGAACCCGAAAAACCACCCCTGAAAATAGTACAGGGGGATCTGTTTGCTCAAACTCCTTAATATGTCCCCAATTTGCTTTCAAATACAGACTAAAGGGTAAATCAAAAATTATTTAGGACAGCATTGATTGAATTATATTTAATTACATATAATTTAGTGTGTTTGTTCAATATTATATCCAAATACATATAATGAAGCCATTAGCAGAGTTTGTGAAAGAACGGAGAAAAAAAGTTAACCTAACTCAGGAAGAATTTGCGGAACGTGCAGGAATCGCACTAACTGTGGTACGCAAAATCGAACAGGGCAAAACAAATCTGAATATGGATAAGGTTAACTTAGTTCTTCAGATGTTTGGGCATGAACTAGCACCTGTCAACAGTAAAGATCTAAACAATCTGAAATAATAACCATATAAAGTCATGCGATTATATCTTTTTCTGTTGTTTTTTATTTTTTCACGGGTTTCCGTTTGCCAGCAGGTAGACAGGGACATTTTTGATTCAACGCTAGGTGAAGAAAAAGCATATGCTTACTCTGTGCTTGAAGGATCTTTTGAGAAATTTTTGAAATCAAATTATGCAAATAGACACAGTTTATCAGAAAGGATTAAAGGGTTTTTGAAAGATATTCAAAAACAAAATATTAACTGGACATTTGATGACAGTTTGAGCTATTCAACACTTTTACAAATAGAAAAATCAGGATTAAGGAAAGATATTTTGCTTTATGAAAGTGAAGCTTATCATGAGCGGTTCCCTTTTGAAAAATATATAGAAGAGTACGAATCAAGTGAGGAAATTAGCAATTCCGGTGAAATTGATGAGAATTTTGAAGAAATTATTGAGATTCCATTAACAAGTGAAGGGAATGAAAAAGGGGTTATAAAAGATGAACTGGAATTTCAACAATTAAAAGATAAGTTTCCGAAGCCAAATAGAAACGGTTTGTTTTATTATGCCTTAGCAAAGGCTCAAACAAATAATGATGATATTATAGCGTATGTTTCATTAATTACCGAGTTTGAAGAAAGTCCTAGTCCGTCTTTACTTGCTTTTGCATTTTTATCGGGTTTCTCCGATGATGAGCTTGTGGGTTGGGAAAATAAGCTTATACTGATTATAGAAATTTATCTAAAAAGCATAATACAAAATGATATTATGAAAAACAGAGAGTAACCGTTATTGACCGAGATAAAGTGCAACATAAGTGTATTTAAAAATGAATATTGAAAACATCCTGAACGAAGTCGGAGCGGTCTATTCTCCGCTATCCGCTGAATGCCGACGGGAATTTATGGCCAGTTTGAAAATTCGCACCTTCAAGAAAGGAGAGGTGGTCGTACGTGAAGGTCAATATTCCAAAAGTGGTTACCTGATCGTAAAAGGATGCTCAAGGGCCTATTATCTAAAAAACGGCAAGGACATATCTGACTGGTTTACCTTTGAAAATCAATTTATGGCCTCCGTGGTCAGCTTTTTTAGCGACAAGCCAAGCCCCCATTATGTGGAATTTGTCGAAGATTCCACCGTGTTGGAGTTTTCAAAAGACATCGTGGACGGCCTTTCTGAAAAGCACCATGATTTTGAACGGTTGATCAGAAAAGTGGTCACCGAGACGATGCTGGGACTGTGTGAGCGATTGGATACCATTCAGTTTAGCAGAGCTGAAGAAAGATATCGCCAACTTTTAGAAATTCATCCTGACATTACCAATAGAATTCCCCTTACCCATATTGCTTCATACCTGGGAATTACCTTGGAGACCCTGAGCAGAATACGGAGTCCTAAAGTCCGAATTTGATCTAGATCAAATGATGGTACTTCCATTAAAACGACTTTTGAAAAAAAAGAAGCGAAATGGAAAGAAACAACGTACTACTTACATCGTTTTGGGGAAAATGGTTTTATCCCACCTGGCTGGGCTACGAAACAAGCATCCGCTTTTATGACTATGGACAATCGGTATACGGTTATCTTTTAGCACAACAGGATCAAATCGTCACTTATGTCGGAGCCTTTGGCGCTGAAGCCATGGCTCTGTTTTTTGGTGTCGCTACGTTTGCTATTTGCTCGGTTTTCTTAACCGTGCCAGCGTGCTTTATTCTATATAAGTTCTTCGAGTCACCAAGCTTGACAAGCACCCTGTTGGAAGGGAAATTGAAAACTATTTTTTAAATCCTATGAGAAAAATACTGATCATCAACGGCCATCCGGATAGGAAAAGTTATAATTTTGGATTGTCAGAAGCCTATAAGACAGGTGCTGAAAAATCAGGTGCCGACGTAAAGGAAATTCATATCAGGGATTTGGATTTCAACCCTAACTTGCAATTTGGCTATCGAAAGCGAACCGAGCTTGAACCAGACTTATTGGATGCGCAAGAGAAGCTGAAATGGGCCGAACACCTGGTGTGGGTTTATCCAGTTTGGTGGGGTTCTGTGCCTGCTATGATGAAAGGCTTCTTGGATCGTGTCTTGCTGCCGGGTTTTGCCTTTAAGAAAAGGAAGGATTCCTTGTGGTGGGAAAGATGCTTTATAGGCAAAACAGCAAGGATAATTTGCACCTTGGATCAACCGGCTTGGTATTATCGATTGATTTATGGAAGTCCAAGCCATAATGCCATGAAAAAGGGGACATTGAACTTTATAGGGGTAAAAAAGGTAAGGATCACCTGTATTGGCCCGATAAGGCTATCAAAGGATACGTTTAGGGAAAGGTGGTTGGAGAAGGTTGAAAAGCTGGGACAAAAGCATATATAAAATTTAGCTATCGTTTGAGGAAAATAATAGCGCATGAATTGGCCACGTACAAGTTTCGAAGGGTAAGCTCCAATTTTATAGAAGGGTTTTGGTGGCTATTTTGTCAAACTGGTGGCTGGAATGTTTTGATACATCACCTGGCTGGATTGCATCCTCCTCTATTTCAAAGGAGGAGGATGCTGTATGTTACTCGCAGAGATTTATTGTACAGTGTTCCGCTGGGAACAACTAAAACCCTCCAACCTCCAACTACTTAATCTTTTTGGCCACGGCTTCGGCCATCAGCTGGTTGCCTTCTTTGTTTGGGTGGACGCCGTCGGCAAATAGGTCCCCGTGTTTTTTCAGTGGTTTGTAGAGGTTGATCATTTTGGAGTTGGTGGCTTTGGCGATTTCCTTTAGCATGGGGCGCATTTCATCGACCATCACACTTTCAGTGATGCCAAAATTATCTTTGAAT
Source organism: Echinicola soli (assembly GCF_006575665.1). Lineage (NCBI taxonomy): Bacteria > Pseudomonadati > Bacteroidota > Cytophagia > Cytophagales > Cyclobacteriaceae > Echinicola > Echinicola soli. Next base: position 777,201 of record NZ_CP041253.1, on the reverse strand, counting down.
ACCGGCACGGGAATGCAGACATATACTTCACCATCATCCGGCATAGTTTCCCTGAAGACATTGATCATGTCAATATAATTCTGGACAAACTCATCTTTATACTTCCAGTTTTGGGGCTTGGAATCGTTGGTGCCCAGCTTGATGACCAAGATGTCAGCACCAAAGTCCTGGACTTCTTGAAACTGCGGCTCGTTCCAGAAAGGGTAATCACCGTTTTTGAGGAGGGTACGTCCGCTGACCCCGAAGTTTTTGACCAGGTAATCATCACCCAGTACGTTTTGCATCAGCAGTGGCCAGCTATCGGGGTGGTCTCTGCCAGGTCCTTGGGTAATGCTATTGCCAACGCAGGCTACCTTAATTGGTGATTGGGCTGTGGCGCTAAAGAAAATACTCGTGAGCAATAGGAGGCTCAGAAGGAATTTTTTCATTCTAGTGGTTTTTTGGTGTTAATTTAAAATCAATGGTGTTAAATATAGGGAATCATTCGAAAACTATTACTTGAGTTGTATATTTATGTTTGTGAAGACACAGGGACTCAAGAAATATTACAATTATTTTCAGTGGCTTTCACTGGATGTGGTGCTAGGGGCTTGTGCGGGGCTTTATTTTTTCCAACACTTGCTGGAGCTTAGTTTTACACCTGTGGTATATCTGCTGATGGCGCTGGCCGTATGGGGAATTTATACCTTTGACCATCTGATGGATGCACGCAATATCCAAGGGAAAGCCAGCTCAGCTAGGCACTTGTTTCATCAAGTGAACTTCAATACCCTGTTGATTTGGTTAGTCTTGGTGGTGGTTACCGCGGTGATTTTGGCCTTTGACTTTATCAAATTTTCGCATTTAATGTCCTTTGGGATGCTATTGGGAACGGTGATCATTGGAAATATCGTCTTCATGAAATTCTTTGGAAAGAAAGTATCCATCCTGAAAGAGATTACCACAGCAGCCCTGTACACCGCTGGAATTACCCTCGTGCCAATGATCCGCTTTACCAACGATGGCGTGCCAAGGGTGTTTTGGTATTTTGCCTTTGGGTATTTTTTGATGGCCTGGTTTAACCTGCTTCTGCTGGCCTATATGGATTATGACAGCGATAGCAGGGATGAGATGGGCTCCATCGTCAGCGTTTTGGGAATTTCCATGACCCATAGCCTTTTGACAGGATTGATGTGGGTGGAACTGGTGTATTTGATGGGGATGTTTTTTGTATTAGGTTCCTTTTACTATATCTATCTGGTCATTTTGGTGATTATGTTTTTGATCCATATAAGTGCGTTTCTACAAGCCAAACGCAGCAAAGAAGCCGTCCGACGTCAGATCGATGCAGCCTATTTACTTCCTTTTGTGCTTTTTTTGGTGGCTTAATATAATGTTACAATGTTTGAAAGTTTGAGGTTTCAACGCTTAACTCGGTTTGGGCTTTATTGAAAATTGAATCCAGGGTATATGCATTAGTCCTTTGTTACGGCCTGAAACGGCTTCATAATCCTCCGTTCGCTTTAGCTTAACTGATTTTCCCAAGCTTTTAATTTTTACTGGACGATGGACTGTTGCCCGTCGGCAGCCCACTACACAAATGCACTGTGCCCTGTGATGGCACGGCCGACGATGAGGGAGTTGATTTCCTTGGTGCCTTCATAGGAGTAGATGGCCTCTGCATCGGCCACAAAGCGGGCGATGTCGTATTCCAGGAGTATGCCATTGCCGCCAAACAGCTCACGTGAGTGGTCCACAATGGTACGCATGCGCAGGGTGCAGAAAACTTTTGCTAGGGAAGCATGTTCGTCTTTTAGTTCTCCGGCATCTTGCATTTTGGACAGGCGGTAGACCATGGTCTGCATGGCGGTAAGATCTCCCAGCATGGTGACCAGTAAGTCCTGGACCAGCTGGAAACTAGCAATAGGCCGACCAAATTGCTTTCGCTCATTGGTATAGCGAAGTGCGGCCTCGTAAGCACCTCGTCCGCAGCCCACAGCTTGCCAAGCCACCCCAGCACGGGTAAGTCTGAGTATTTCGGAAGTGTCTTTAAATGAATTGGCATTTTGGAGGCGGTCACTTTCCGGAACGCGGCAGTCTTTCATGGTGATCAAGGCATTTTGGACCGTTCGCAGTGCCATTTTATTTTCAATTTTCTCTGGATGAAAGCCTGGGTTGTCTTTGCGGACGATGAACCCCTTGACCTGATGGTCGTCCAAATCCCTTGCCCAGATCACGGTAATATCAGAGAAGGTGGCATTGCCGATCCACTTTTTCTGGCCATTGATGACCCATTCGTCTCCTTCTCGTTTGCAGGTGGTTGTCAGGCCTCCAGCCACACCTGAGCCTACTTTGGGCTCCGTCAATCCAAAGGCACCGATAACGTCCATTTTTTGCATTTTAGGGAGCCATTCCTGCTTTTGTTCTTCCGAACCACAGACGTAGATCGAGCCCATGGCCAGACCGGATTGTACGCCAAAGAAGGTGGAAATAGACGTGTCTACCCGGGCCATTTCCATGGCAAGAAAACCTTCCAGCAGTGCGGAGTGTCCCGGACAGCCATAACCTTTGTAGGTCAAGCCAGCAATGCCCAATTCGGCCATCTTTGGAATGATATGCATGGGGAAATGCCCCTTGTTCCAGTATTCATTGGCGATGGGACGTACTTCTTTTTCCATAAAATCGCGGACTTTGGCCACGATTTCCTGTTCGTGCGGTGCCAACGTTTTTTCCAATTCATAAAAATCTCCGTTCACCGGTGGAAGCTCCCTTTTTTTGCCACCTCCTTTCATCATTTTCATCATCTTGGCCAGGTCTGATTCACTCATTTGTGAGACGATTCCCACCATTTCATTGAGGTCGACCTTCTGGGATAGTTGGTTGAGTTTGGCAAAATCTATGTTTTTGATCAGTGATTTGATATTGGAAAAGGACTGCAGTAAATTTTTCATACGGTATTTGGGTTAAAAGTGAATAGGATCGGATGTTACATCCACTATCGTACCAATAATACTAACAATAAAAGAGTTGTCCACGGATTACAATGATTTTCACGAATTAATTCTTGAATTTCTTTGGATTATGGTCCAGAATTGTAACCAATTAATTTCAGGGGAAAGATAAGTGAAGCCATTTTTTTGGCCTAGAAGGACAAACTAGCTTTTAACCTTAAAACCTTCCAACTTTCCCTCCCTTAGTCTTAACTTTAAGCATGAAAAAGAACCTGTACGACAAGGTGGTGTTTTTTTATGATCGGTTGGCGATGACTGTGTTGGGAACGGCACATAAAGAAAGTAAATACGCTTTTTTAGACAGGGTGAGCGAAGGGGATCAGGTATTATGCATAGGTGGAGGCACTGGAGAAAATCTTCCGGTGCTAGCTAATAAGGTAGGTAGGCTAGGGAAAGTTTACTTCGTAGAAGCTTCACAAAAAATGATGGGGAGCGCCAAAAGCCAACTCACTGCAGACCTGCTTGACCGTGTGGTCTTTCTACATCAAACAGATTTTAGTGTGTTGCCGAACCAACTATTTGATTGGATAATCACCCAATATCTGCTGGATATTCTGTCTGATAAGGAGATTGATAGCTTGTTTTTGGCGATCAAACAGAGGGAAAAGCCATCGGCCCACTGGATTTTGGTAGATTTTTTTGATCAGCCCGCTAAGCGGTGGCTTCAGTGGATAATGATCCGATTTTTTAGGTTAACTACTGGGAATCCTCGAAATGATCTGCCAAAGTATCACCAATTTTTCGAAAAACATGGATGGAAGCTCAGGGAGGAAGAAAATTTCAAGGGAGGCTGGATAAAGGCAGCTTGTTTTAAAAAGGTTTAGGACATCGGTCCCGTCTAGGGGGCCAATTTTAATGGTTCTATATGATTTACTATGGGCAAACTGAGCCCTAGCAGGATATGGAGATCGAAGCATCGCGTGGACGGATGAATTTGGGTGCCCATGCTCCTGATGCGGTCGATAATGATATATGTTTTCCTTGCCCATGGTCAGTACCTACGGCACTGTTAGGATGCTGTATCCAATTTCTGTTACCAAGCTAATGCTCCTAACGGAGCATCCCTGCTGACACTTCTGTCGGCTAAAATAGTGAGAAGGGAGTCTTGACCAATGCCACTGGGCATTTAAGCCTGGTAGAATCAGGTTGCCTTGAGAGGGCTTTGTGCCGTAGGAACAAAACTATTTCCCTGATCTATCCGCACAAGTGGGACAGTCCCGTGAATAATTTACGCACAGTATTCCACATAGAGCCATTTTAATATCAGGTGCCAAAACTATCCTGATAAAAACCAGGGGCAAGTATTGCTGATTTTATTAATACTTTTAACGTTTTTTCAGGTTAGATAGATCCGGGATATTTTGTAACTTGCAACATACTAAACTTTTACATGATGAATATTAAATGTGCTGTAATCACTAGTGTGCTATTTGTAGTTGGTGGGAATTTGTATGCCCAGGAAGAATTGGACTTTGATAAACCTGCTTTCGATCGTTTTAGTCTAAATGTAAAGCCACTTAATACTGATAGTCTGAGGGCGGCCATTGAAGATATGGGCTTCGGTAGTACAGCTTATGCTGCAAAACACTTTAACCTGCAAGACCATGTGGATGTTATTGACCATAATTTTCCGATCTATCAGCTTCCCGCGGATAAGGATTATAAGCTAAAAAGGAAAGAGTTGCCGGAAGATTATCCTGCCAAGATGCCTATAGTAAAGTTCAAGAAACCGGAAGAAGTACTAGAGATCATTCCGCAGAAAGAATAAGGTTAGTGACGATCATATCATAGAATGAGCCACTGTACGGGCCAAACCAATTCATGTCCCTGGCCTCAAAATAGGTGCGGTCATAATATTGATCTGGGACGATATAACCCATGTAGCCGCCATTGAAAGAGGTGATGATGAGGTTTAGGTCTTTTTGGCTGGCAAATTCTTCCCATTTTTTGTAAAACATCCCGGAGATTTCTCCACTTGAAGAGATCATTAAGGTATTTCCTATCTGTACCATATCAAAATGCGCATTGGTATCCCCGAAGAGGCCATTGAATACCCATGGGCGGAGGCGGATATTGTCGGAGATCCGATAGGTAGCATCTGGGAGCTGCGGCGTGAGTGTGCCCAGACGAAGGATGCTACGTTTGACAGTATCTCGGAAAATAGCGGGCTGTTCCATCAGGCTGTCCAGTTGCTGGGCATAGACTTTGATATCCTCAAGGGCTCTTCCAGGTGCCAAAGGCTGGTGGCTGCCTACAGTTCCTGCGGCAAACATCGAAAACGAATAATCATTCAGCATATCCTGTGTCAGGTAGTACGGATAATCCCCCGAAAGTCCCATAAAATTGCTATTGAGGCAGGTGGCATGGGCCGTGTAGGTGAAGAAGGTGCCCTTGGTGCCATCATTTTTGGTGAAGACCAGCTGGCGGATAAATGGATCAATGGGGCCATCAGGGATAAATCGATTTGCCACGAACTGTGGGGCGCTGTATTTTTGGTAAGCGATCGAAACGGAATCCTGCGTCGAAAGTGCATTTTTTACCGCTTGGGCAGATTTTTCTGCCAACATATTGACCACTTTTTTGTCATATCCCCCAAATGCGATTTTACCCATGATGCCTGGCATATATCCTCCCATTCCGCTGTGTGTGTGGGTGCCCGTAAAGTACACCAAATCGACAGGTATATTAGCCTTGCGGATGGCAGCTTCCACAGCTTTGGCCAGAGCGGGATGTACAATTAGTAGTTCATAGTTTAGAAAGGCTACTTGTTGGTTACCGCTTCCCACGACCAGGGCTTTGACAAAACTACTGTCCTGGACAAATTCGTAAGCACCTCGAGGCTTATAGCCCACTAGATCTATAGGCTCTTGGGGGGTGACATTGACCTGCGCCCATCCGGCCATCCATGCATTGCCAGAAGACTTGGTTGGTTGCAGGTTTTGGATAGCCTTTAACGAGCTTTTGTAGTAATCTTGATCCTTTGGCTCAGCCCAATTTACCGTAGTGAGCAGTGTTACTGCCAACAAAAGTAAAAGGCCCGTTATCCAGGCCAGTATTTTAAGGAGTTTTCGCATGTTAATGAAGATCAATACTCAAATGTACCATGTTCGCTTTTGATGGTGACTTTTTTGCCATCATAAGGCTCCACGCGACCGATGATCTGGGCATCCACCCCGTGGAATTCCGCGATATCAATGATTTCTTCGGCATATTTTTCTTCTAAATAGACCTCCATACGGTGCCCCATGTTGAAGACCTTGTACATTTCTTTCCAGTCCGTGGCACTTTCTTCTTGGATGATCTTGAACAATGGTGGCGTTTCGAAAAGGTTATCCTTGACCACGTGGACATTGTCTACGAAGTGAAGGACTTTGGTCTGGGCTCCACCGCTGCAGTGTACCAGGCCGTGGATTTGTGGCTGGAGGTATTTGAGGGCCTCTACCATGATAGGGGCATAGGTCCGTGTAGGGGAAAGCACTAGCTTGCCCATATTCACGGGAGTTTCTGGTGCAGGATCGGTCAGGTTATACTTTCCTGTATAAACCAAATCGTCCGGTACGGATGGGTCAAAACTTTCAGGATACTTGGTTTTCAGGACTTTGTTAAAGACATCATGACGGGCAGAGGTAAGACCATTGCTGCCCATGCCCCCGTTATAGCTATCTTCGTATTTGGCCTGGCCATGGGATGCCAGTCCGACGATGACATCTCCTGGTTTGATATGATCATTGGAGATCACTTCGTCCCTACGCATACGACAGGTGACAGTGCTGTCCACGATGACTGTCCTTACCAAGTCGCCTACGTCGGCTGTTTCACCTCCCGTGAGGACGATGTTGACGCCATTGTCGCGAAGCATTTGGAGGACTTCTTCGGTGCCGTTGATGATAGCCGAAATCACTTCCCCCGGGATAAGGTTTTTGTTCCTTCCGATCGTGGAGGATACCAGGATGTTGTTGACCGCGCCCACACAAAGCAGGTCATCGGTATTCATGATGATGGCATCTTGGGCAATACCCTTCCAGACACTCAGGTCACCGGTTTCTTTCCAGTAAAGATATGCCAAAGAGGATTTTGTTCCCGCGCCATCCGCATGCATGACATTGCAATAGGCAGGGTCATTGCCGAGGGTGTCTTCCACGATTTTGCAAAAAGCTTTTGGGTACAGCCCTTTGTCTAAATTCGATATGGCATTATGTACGTCCTCTTTTGAGGCGGATACGCCCCGTTGCATGTATCTTTCGTCCATCTGAATAACGACTTGGTTAATGTTGTCGTAAAGTTAAGGATTTTGGCAAGGATTGGGAAAATATATGTTTGAAAGTATCACTGATAGAAAAAAGTCAAGTATGAAGTAGCTAGGTTAGAGAAAAAAGTAGTAAGACATGAGTATTGAGACATGAGCTTCATGTTACTCCCCGCTGCGGCCGGGGAGGTTAGGTGGGGTAGATCGGAAAAAAGAGCAAAGTAAAAATTCAGATAGCAGAAATATAAGGTTGAGTCGGGAGACTCAGTCTTTGTGCTCCCGCGTCAGAGACGGCGGGACAACGCTACGAAGTGGTTGTACTGGGGCTCTGCCCTGATACTAAGAAACATTGAGTCCCTGCCGGGGCAAAGCCTCCGTCATACCCTATAAAGTGTAAAAGAATGGAGGATATTTAGAGGGAATGGAGACAGTTGATACTAGCCCATGAGGTTTGTCTGGTGAAGGCCACTGGGAAGTTTTTATAGTACCGAAGTACCCTTAAAACCTTCCAACATTTTAACCTTTCGACCCTTTTATTCCTCAATGTCGATAACTTTAAATTCGGTACGTCGGTTGCGCTGGTGTTCCTCTTCTGTTTGGGCATTTTCGATCACCGGCTGCTCTTCACCATAGCCTTTGGCCACTAGGCGTGATTTGTCGATCCCTTGGGAAATGATGTAGTCCACGGCAGACTGTGCCCTGCGTTGGGAAAGGTCCCTATTGTATTCGTCACTGGCACGGCTGTCGGTATGAGAGCTGAGTTCAATGCTGATTTCAGGATTGTCCTGAAGTATTTTGACCAGTTTGTCCAGTTCTATGGCAGCGTCTGGACGGATGTCAGCTTTGTCCAGGTCGTAGTAGATGTTTTCCAGTACGATGGCCTTTTCCAGTTCCAGCTTATCCAGTACAATAGTCGTGTCAAGGGTGACATTGGTGACATCTTGGATCAGGTCTTCTTGAGCTGGCGTTTTGCCGAGAGTACTGTAGGGGACGCTTTTAGTGAAATATCCGTTTTTGGATGCGATCAATGTGAAATCGGCATTAGGCTCCAGTCTAAATCTTAGTCGGCCTTGTTCATTGGAGAAGTCTCCACCTACCGTTTGTTTGGTACTGTCATAAAGGGCTACCCTGGCACTTGGAAGCACTGTTTCGCCTTCAGTAGTTTTTTGCAGGGTTTTTACATTAAGGAAAACATTGACCACTTTCGGCTTGGGTGTATTGTCCTGAAAATAGTAAATGTCGTCATCACCCACTCCTCCTTCTCGATTGGAGGTGAGGAATCCCTCCTTGGGGAAATTGGTGAAGAATATACCAAAGTCATCACTGATGGAATTGATGTTTTTGCCAAGGTTAGTGATAGTGGTCTTTCCTTCTTTGGCCTCGGCCACAAAAAGATCTAGCTTGCCAAACCCAGGATGTCCATCAGAAGCAAAATACAGTTGCTCTCCCACCGGACGGGGAAACATCTCATTACCCGGTGTGTTGATTTCTGCGCCTAGGTTTTGTGGGTTGCCAAAGTCTCCATTGGCCAGTTTGGTGGCTTTATAGAGGTCAATTCCACCATAACCGCCAGGTCTATTCGAAGCGAAATAAAGGACCTCTCCATCCACACTGAAAGCAGGAGTGGAGTTCCAGTATGTTTCATCTTCATTTACGGGCATCCAGACCGGGTCCGTAAAACCCGATCCCCTGAAATAGCTGATGAATAAGTTGACTTCAGGAAGGTCTTTTTTGCTCAGGCTATTCCCACGAGCGTAGATGATGGTGTTGCCGTCAGGACTGATGGCGATAGCCCCTTGGTTGAGGTTTTCCTCATTTCGGAATTCTGGCAGAGCCTGAATGTTTTGGACATCCACTTTTACCCCGTTGGCCCTTGCACGATAGAGTTTGGTATAGCCCTGGCCGGTGGCTGGATATACGCCACTGGCACGCCTGGAACTGGTGAAATACAGAAAATCTTCGCTGACCACAGGGGCGTAATCTATTCCCGAAGTGTTGAGCAATTCATAATTTTGGAGTTCATGGTAAGGCCAATAATCGGTGATGGATTCGATCTTGGACATGTTTTCTTCTCCCAAATCGGCGAGTGCAATCAGGGAATCACTGGTGGTATGTTCTTTGGCCTGCCGGTAAGCTTCTGTGGCTGCTTCATATTCTCCTTGATCACGCAGACTTTTTGCTTTCTTCATGTAATTCTCAAATGACCCTTCTTCCTCCAGCAGTTTGTCATAATAGGGAAGTGCGTCTTCGATACGGTTGGACAGTCGATAGCTTTCAGCGACGTAATAGTTTGCGTCACTGTTATCCGGATTGTCAGCGAGTACCTTTGAAAAAGTACCAATGGCCATTTGGTATTCGCCAGCCGCAAACTGTTTTTCACCTTTTTGCTGAAGACTGGTACACCCTACCAAAAAAAGGAAGATAAAAAGAGAACTCAGAAAACAATTTTTCATCATAAAGTCAGGCTGTCATCAATATGTGTATCCTCTAATATAAAACTTTTAAAATAATTAGTTGCTAAAATATCTGCTTAACCAACTTTCGCTGGCAGGAATCAACCATTTGCTATTGAGGTCTTCTTTTCGCTGGATCATCGGGTTAAAAACCTTGGTGGTCTCAGTGAGCTGCCCCTCTTGAATGAATGCTTTTATTTTGGCTAGGTTGCTAATGGTGATTTCATCCTGATTTACGAAAGAAATCTTCCCTTGGTCCAGTAAGTTTACCTGTAAAACTTCGTCGAGCTCCCGCAGTGTTCTGACAGAACTGTCAATAGAACATCCACTCGCACCAAGTTTGGATTCGTCTACCGAAAGGATGATAAATTGGTCGTACTTGATGTCAAATGAAGTAGGCATGAGATTGCCGTGGGTATTCCACTGATTACAGAATGCCGTCATTCTGGAAGTAATCAGTTCTTTTTCTTCCTGCGTAAATGGGCGGCTGGCTTGGTATATCCATACCCTTGCGGAATCGGGCATGGTTTCGAATGGCACATACATAATCGCTTGTAATCTTTTAATTCAATAATTAAATATAAACCCAAAGCACTTTGGATACAAAGTGTCTTTTTATATAGAACGTTAAAAAGGGCAGGAATGATTCTGTTAATTCCGATTTTTTAACTTTACGCTAGATGCCAAATGGTATGTACTTCACTTTAATCCAACCCTAGGTCTTTTGCGATAAGTTCGGCCAGGTCAACTACCTTCACTTCGTTCTCTTTTTCTTTGTTCTTCACGCCATCGGCCATCATGGTCAGGCAGAAAGGACAACCTACTGCGATGGCAGATGCTCCGGTCCCGAGTGCTTCTTCCGTACGTTCGACATTGATGTCTTTTTTGCCAGGCTCCGGTTCTTTGAACATCTGTGCGCCACCGGCGCCACAGCAAAGCCCTTTGGTGCGGCATCGCTTCATCTCTACCAATTCTACATCCAGTGCCTTGATAATTTCCCTTGGGGCCTCGTAGACGTTGTTTGCCCTGCCGAGGAAGCAGGAATCGTGGAAGGTGATTTTTTTGCCTTTGAATTCCCCGCCGCCCTTCATGACGATTTTGCCCTCATTGATGAGCGATTGGAGAAACTGGCTGTGGTGGATGACCTCGTACGCTCCGCCAAGGGCAGGATATTCGTTTTTGATGGTGTTAAAGCAGTGCGGACAGGCGGTTACTACTTTCTTGATATTATAGCCGTTCATTACCTGAATATTGGCCACTGCTTGCATTTGGAAGAGGAACTCGTTGCCCGCTCTTCTGGCAGGGTCACCTGTACAGGTCTCTTCGGGCCCCAGGACGGCAAAGCTTACGCCGACTTTGTTGAGGATTTTTACGAAAGCCTGTGTGACGGCTTTGTAGCGATCATCAAATGAGCCTGCACAGCCTACCCAAAAGAGGATTTCCGGTGATTCGCCGGAGGCTGCCATTTCGGCCATGGTAGGCACTTTGTAATTTGACATATTGTTCGGTTCGTTCTTTTTACTTGATTTCTTCATCCTTTACTGACTCCGCCCAGTTGAAGCGGTCGGTAGGAGCAAATTTCCATGGCGAGAAGCTGGTTTCCATGTTTTGGAACATGGCGTTCCATTGGGCTGGAGAGCCGCTTTCTTCCATGGCCACGTAGCGCCGCATTTGCAGAATGATAGATAATGGGTCGATGTTTACCGGACAAGCCTCCACGCAGGCATTGCAGCTGGTACATGCGTTGATCTCTTCCGCAGTGGTATAGTCACCCAAGAGGCTTTTGCCATCTTCCAGGCCTTTACCTCCAGCGTCTACGCTTTTCCCGACTTCTTCGGCCCTATCCCTGACATCCATCATGATTTTACGAGGCGAGAGCTTTTTGCCTGTGATATTGGCAGGACATTCGGCAGTACACCGGCCACACTCCGTGCAGGAGTAGGCGTTCATGATGTTGATCCAACTGAGGTCGTTAACATCTTTGGCACCAAAACGGCCAATTTCTGCAGGTGATTCCTGGGCTCCTTCGGTGGGGATGCCCAACATCATGTTGACTTCGTTGGTGACCTCTGGCATATTGGTCATTTCACCTTTGGGCTGGAGCTTGGAATACCAAGTGTTAGGAAATGCCAAGAAAATATGCAGGTGCTTGGAATAGGTTACGTAAATAGCAAAGCCCAATATTCCCACAATGTGGAACCACCAGGCTGCCCTTTCGGTGAAAACCAGAAAGGAGGTGCTGAACCCTTCCAGAAGCGGTGTTAGCAAGCTGCTGAAAAAGAGGGTGCCCAATTGGGTGTAATGCTCCACTCCTCTTGATGCCAGGATCTGATCGGCCGCATTCATTTTGAGAATGACCATCATTAAACAGATCTCAATGATTAGGATCAGATTGGCATCCATGGCCGGCCACCCTTTGAGCTCTTTCATGGTCAGGCGGGGCACTTTCGTGATATTCCTTCTGATCAAAAAGACCACACATGCTACCAACACACCAACTGCCAAGAACTCAAATGCATTCATGGCAAAAGTATAAAAGCCTCCTAGAAAAGGGGCAAAAATGCGGTGCTGGCCTGTGAATCCGTCTATGATAAACTCGGCTACTTCCAAGTTGATGATGATGAATCCTGCGTAGACTAGAAAGTGCAGGAATGCTGGCAACCATCGCTTAAACATCTTCTGCTGGCCGAAAGCGACCAATAGCATTGTCTTCCATCTTTCTCCAGGCTGATCATTTCTTTCTTCCTTTTTGCCCAACATGATGTTTCTCTTCAGAAAGGAAATCCTTCTGTAAAGCACATATCCTGCAGCGACAAAAATCACGAGAAAAATTACCTGAGGTAAAATACTCATAGTGAATAAATTAAAGTTGTTTCTTTAAATTTGTTGTAATTTTTTTATTCTATAGGTTTGCATCAAAAGAACATTTACCTACCTTTGCATCACTTTACAACGGTGATGTAGCTCAGTTGGTAGAGCATCGGACTGAAAATCCGTGAGTCGGTGGTTCGAGCCCACTCATCACCACAAGCCTTGAAGAAATTCAAGGCTTTTTTTATGCCCTTTGCTGAAGATAACTTCCCGTATGTTTTTATGTTTGTTTTCATGAGTCTATTGCCAGGTTTTTAATCTATGGTACAAATTAACCAAATTAGTACGCATGCATACCATTTGTAATGATAATTTAAAATTAATCTATTTTGTTTGAATGCAGCCTATTTTAGGGTGTGGAATTTGGAAATGCTCTTATCCATTAGAGAGGTTTCCCATTGGAGGACATCGTCTGCAAATTATAGCGACAGCCACAAAGGCCCTAAGACGCTAAGCCTCTTTTGGGGGCAAGCGGAAAAGTTGAGGGCATGAATCCCTTTATTTTAATTTTTGTTTTTCTGCCACAAAGATCCGAAGGTACAAGGTAGATTGATAGGGATTTGTCTTGCAATCGGTACCTTTTATTGGCAAATAACTTGGGGTCTTGGTGACTTGGTTTTTCTGCCACAAAGATTCTAAGACCCAAAGCTGTTTCTTTTCCGTGAAATTTGGGCCCCTCCTACAAAACACTTCGTGTCTTGGCGACTTCGTGGCACTAACAGCAGAGGCCACAAAGGCACAAAGACACGAAGGTACCTACCTGTTGTTCCGCAGCACAGCTGTCAAAACAACAGGTATGCATTTTGTGCCTTGGGACTCTTTGTAGCAAAAAGTCATTATTTTGTCTGGCATTTGGTGATTATTAGGGGCCAAGCAATATTTCTAAGGGATGAGAGACTTCTAGGTAGTTACTATGGTAAGCATATTTCTCTTTAATTTAGCAATAGGAATGCGTGCTCCAGTATAAAAAAATCAGCGCAAATCTTATTAATCTGCCATCTGCGTGCTATCGGAACCAACCCTAATCCCCCAACTTTTTTACTTGACCCATTATTAGACTGAACGTTTTTAGATTATTTTTAAAATATTTTCCAATTACCTGTAACATTTACTGTCCGGGATCATCACCTACTTAAATGAAGACATTTTTTGAAGCATATATCTGGTCCTTGCGAAGCAAACTATACCGCATGGCTTATCTCTGGCTAAAGAACCGGGATGAAGCCGAAGATGCGGTGCAAGAAGCGCTGGAAAAGGCCTGGTACCAGCGTGAAATGCTTCAAAAGATGGACAATCCCACAGGATGGATGGTGCGAGTGGTGAAAAATCAAAGTTTGCAGAAACTGCGGGACAAGCAGAGGTGGGTGGTGATCGAATCCGAAGAATCTTTACCGGAAATTGCGGTCGATGAAGTGGATGAGGTCTCTCCGGCTGTGAGGATGGTCTTTAGGTTTCTGAAGGAACTTCCCGAAAAGCAGCAGGAAGTTTTCCAGCTAAGGGAGGTAGAAGGGCTGACATATGAAGAGATTGCCGAATATATGGAAATTTCCATGGAGCAAGTAAAAGTAAACATGTTCAGGGCCCGAAAAAAGCTGCAATCGTTTTTAACAAATCAACGGAAATGATGGAAGAGGAAATCAAGGCATTGCTGGCAAGGTATTATGATGGTGAAACGTCCTTGGAAGAGGAAGGTCGCCTCAAGGAGCTGTTGAGACAATCAACAGCGTTTGAGGATGAGCGGATGTTTGTGTTGGGATTGGAAGAAATGGTCCTAAATGCGCCTTCCCACAAGGCTGTGCCAAGAGCAGGAAAAGGTTTGGGCGCTTGGCAAAAGGTAGCAGCGATCGCCGTTGTTTTTCTGGCGCTGGGATGGCTTTTCTTTGAGCAGCAAAAGAGGATGCAGGAGGAGGAAGCCTATCGTCAGGTCGTGGAGGCGCTGGCCCTGATCCAGAAAAATATGGAAAAGGGGAGGGCTTCGATGAAGCCATTGGAAGATATCAGGTACCTCGGAGCTACAAATGAATTATTTAATATCAAGGAAATCAAAGAGGAGGAGAAATGAAAAAATGGATAAGCATAATCGTGTTGGTAATGATGGCATCTGCAGCACAGGCGCAGGATGATGCCATTGTGAAGTTCTTCTCCAAGTACATGGAGAACGATGAATTTAGCAGGGTTTATATAAGTCCAAAGATGATGCAGATGGCCGGTGGTTTTCTGAAATCAGCTGCCGATGAAGGTAATGACAAGGATGCCCAGGAGATGGGGCAGCTGATAAGTAAAGTCAGGGGAATCCGGATCTTGAGCGGAGAAAAAGTAGATGGTAAACGATTGTACCAAGAGGCCATGGGTACACTGACACAAAACAAGTACGAAGACCTCATGGATGTGCAGGACAAGGAGAGTAGCCTGAAGTTTATGGTGCGGGAGGAAAATGGCAAGGTGGTGGAGCTGTTGATGATCTCCGGCTCAAAGAGTGAGTTTACGCTACTGAGTATGCTGGGGAATTTTACTTACCAGGACCTTAATATGCTGGCAGAAAATACCGATTTGCCAGGAATGAATGAATATAATTCAGGAAAGAAAAAAGATAAATAGTCGATTACCTAACATTAAAATAAGATAACTATGAAAAAGATAGGCTTGTTTGTTGCCCTGATGGGTATGTGTATTGTAGCGCAAGCTCAGAGTAAAAGTGTAGGTGAACTATACGAAAAGTATGAGGGGAATGAAGATTTTTTTCATTTGGACATGGCGGGAAGTTTTTTTGATTTTGCCGATGGACTTGATTTTGACTTTGGGGAAGATGGGATGGCTACCATTGCCAAGTCAGTGGACAGAATGAAGTTTTTTAAGCTTCCTGTGGGAAAGAATATAGCGAAGTCAGATTTCAAGGATCTCCAAAAAGGGCTTCGAAAGGAAAAGTATGACCTCATGATGGAAGTCGCCGAAAAGGACAGTCAGGTGATCATCTATAGCAAAGGGAACGACATTTTGAGTGACTTGGTGCTGATGATTGCCGGTGATGACGATGACGATTTTATGGTCATTGAGTTGGAAGGTGAATTTGAAAGCCAGGCCTTGGCACAGACGATACCTTAAAGACACTTTCCTGTTGATTTGATAAACGACCTTGCTGGCAATACCTTCCCAGCAAGGTCATTGTTTATTCAATTTGTCCCATTAGATTGTTCAAACTTTCAGCCAAGGTAGGGTGTGCAATGGGCAATGTGGCAATCGTGTCATAGGTGACGCCTCCTACCATGGCCATTTGTAGCGTAGCCAGGATTTCACCACCGTCTAGGCTGAGGATGGTGGCTCCAAGGATTTTTTTGGATTCGGGATCTACCAGGACTTTAAAAAAGCCACGTGTTTCATCTACTTCCAATGCCCTGCCGGCATGTTTCATCAGGAATTTTCCTGTTTTGTATTGGATGCCTTTGGTCTTGGCTTCTTGTTCGTTTAAGCCTATTCTGCCCAGCTGTGGATCGATAAATACACAGTAAGGCACAAGTCTCTTATTTTTCGAAACCCCATTTCCTTTATAAGCATGCTGAAACGCAATATGTGCATCATGATAAGCGATATGGGTAAATGGAGCACTTCCGGCTACATCGCCTAAAGCGTATATGTGATTTTCGTCTGTTTTGAGAAAATCATCCGTATGGAGGAATCCTTTGTCGCTCGTTTTTACTTTGGTGTTTTCCAGGCCTAGGCGAGCAGAGGAAGGTACTCTTCCGGTGGCTACCAGCAGGTGTGAGCCTTTAAGGGATATATCTCCTTCTGGAGTCTTGGAGGTAATGCTAAAGCCGTCCTGATAGGTGACTTTCTTTACTTCTGAATTAAAGATGGTGTCAATGCCTTCATCGGAAAAGATCTGCGAAATTTCTTTGCATACATCTTCGTCTTCCTTACTGACCAGCCTTCCGGCCCGGTCAATAATGGTAACCTTGCTGCCAAACCTGCGAAACATCTGGGCAAACTCCAGTCCGATGTAGCCTCCTCCCATTATCAAGAGGTGTTCTGGTGTTTCTTCCAGTTCCATGATCGTGGTGCTGGTGAGATATGGGGTGTTGTCCAAGCCGTCAATTTCCGGGATTCGAGGTTCGGAACCCGTATTGATAAAGATTTTTTCACCTTTTATCGTTTTAGTAGTTCCTGCTGAGGTGGTGATTTCGATGGTATGACGGTCTTTAAAGGTGGCCGTTCCCATCAGGATGTCGATGTTTTTATTTTTTCGGAGGCTTTTTTCAGCTCCGCCCCGAAAGAGCGTCACGATATGATCTTTCCGCTTTTTGACGGTTTCCTGATCAATGTGGTAGCTGGGCAGGATGACGCCATAGTCCGCTGCCCGGGAGACGAGGTGGGCTAGGCGTGCTGAGCTGACCATGGTTTTGGTAGGTGAGCATCCGTCATTGATGCAAGTACCGCCAATGGCCCTTTTCTCAACCAGGGCAACAGAAAGGCCTAAATTGCTGATTTTTTTTGCTAAGGGCATGCCTGATTGGCCTGCGCCTACGATGACAGCGTCGTAGTTTTTCATCTTTGTTATCTCGTTATCTTTACGCCTTTCCAAAATGCGACGTACCCCTTGATTTGGATTGCAGCTTCTTTTGGTTGATAATAGTGCCAGGCGGCGTCTTTGTTCGTCTCACCATTTACACAGATATCAAAGTAGCTTGCCTCTCCTTTCCAAGGACAGGACGAGGTGGTCTCTGATGGGGTGAAAAAAGGTTTTTTTATGGATGCCGGTGGGAAATAATGGTTGTTTTCGATCATAATGGTGGTGTCCGAGTCGGCTATTACTTGGTCGTTCCAGATGGCTCTCATAAGTATAAAAGTTAGTGTTCCTTAATTTAACAAAAACTTTCCTAAAAAAAGAAAGCTGCCTCCTTAATGAAGACAGCTTCGTTCTTACAATGTTCCCATGCTGAAAAGTTTTCAGCTAAGTTCAAAGTAGTGGTTCCTATTAAAGTCCACCTAGAAGGCTAGACAATAGACCAAGAACAACATCAAGTAAGTTTGTGATAAGATCCATGGTTTTTTATGGTTAAAAGATTCTTGCCTACTCTAAAAAAAATGGTTTTCGGCTTCCCCATCTACAAATATGAACATCGCTAAATGTTCTGATGTGAAGGTAATAAGTAATGTTATGATATCTAAAGGGTCTTAAAGTATAATTTATTGTTTAAAAAGTTATAAATCTTGTTTCGGTAATGTTTAATTGCTATTCAATGAATGGAAAGTGCTTTTTAAAGATCAAAAGTAATGTTGATGCCTCCGGAGAGGAAAAATTGATGTAATGGAATGGCAGTAAAATGTGATGTAAATTTTCTGATCCCTTACTTTTATCAGGGCAAAAAAAAACTGTACAAAAGAAGGGAGTCCTTTCTTTGATACAGTTTCCAGTTGCTAAAGCATATGAATTTCCTTATTTTTTCATAAACTTCAGGTTTATGACTTCTTTTTCTGTCAGGAATCTCCATTTTCCCCTAGAAAGGTCTTTTTTGGTCAGACCGGCATAAGTCACCCTGTCAAGGGCAATAACTTCGTATCCCAAGTGTGCGAAAATCCTTCTCACAATCCTGTTTTTGCCGACATGAATCTCCAGTCCCAAAATGGTCCTGTCTTTGGAGAGTATTTGGATATCATCCACATTGACAAGTCCATCTTCCAGTGTAATGCCTTCTACAATTTCCTCGATATGTGCTTTGGTAATGGGGTTGTCAAGTGTGACTTGGTAGATTTTCCTGATTTTTTCAGCTGGGTGAGAGAGCTTGGCAGCCAGTTCGCCATCATTGGTGAACAGCAAAAGGCCAGTAGTGTTTCGGTCAAGCCTTCCCACAGGAAAAATCCTTTCCTCACATGCAGCCGAGACCAAGTGCATGACCGTTTTGCGGTTCATGGGGTCGTCGGTGGTGGTGATGAAATCTTTAGGTTTGTTCAGCAATACGTAAACTGGCTTTTCCGGATTGATCAGTTTGCCTTTATAAACCACTTTGTCCGTCAGGAGTACTCTATGGCCAAGTTCTGTGATCACTTCTCCGTTTACCTTGATCTCTCCCTTTTCGATCAGCTTGTCAGCATCTCTTCTGGAGCATATGCCGGCGTTGGCGATGTATTTGTTAAGCCTGATTTCTCTGCTGTCTGACTTGGTAAGCTGTGGCTTGACCTTTTTAAGGTTGTATTCAGGTTTTTCTTCCTGATCGAACCGGTTGCCTTTAATGAAGCGGTTTTGATTGAATTTTCCACCCTTTAAACGAGGGTTATGTTCGCTTATCTTTTCACTTCCAAAGACGGGTTTTTGGTCTTTGCCACGGCCTTTGTAAACGGTCTTATATTGCGTTTCGTCTTCTTTGTCGTTTTTTGGAGTACTTGGCGTATCTTTTCGGTATTTTTGTAGAGGAGAGAAATCTGAATTGGACCTTTTTCCTCTGTCATCGTCAGAATTTCTAAATTTGTTTTCTGTTCTTCTAGGCTTGCCTTGAGAACGGAAATCGGAAGATTTATTAGTGCGGGAAGATGACCCTCCTGAGTTTCTCTTTCCGTCCCTGTTGTTCCTGTTATGCTTTTTCATAGTATTGCAGCATCTCTGCTGTATAAGTGTTTCTAAATCCTTTAATATGAGCGAATTGTGCTCCATTCTAAATGGGCTGCAAAGATAAGGACTTATTGATGGATTATTGATGAAGTAACGAAATATTTCATCTGTTTATGATTTATTTCCATTGGCCAGATGGAATCTCGCATATTATAGTTATCCGTCTGTGTGTCACTTGTGCCATGCTCGGTTTCTTACTCCTGTTCCTTTCCGATCTGGTTTTCCTCTTGGCTGAAGTCTTTTGGCTGGGGGAGGTCTTTGATACTGTTGATGCCAAAATACTCCATAAACTTGTCACTGGTGCCATATAAGAGCGGCCTTCCGATGCTGTCGGATTTTCCTTTGATGGTCACGAGCTCTTTTTCGAGGAGTTTTTGAACGGAATAGTCACAGTTTACGCCACGGATTTGCTCCATTTCGGATTTGGTGACGGGCTGTTTGTAGGCAATGATAGAGAGCGTTTCCATCTGGGCTGTGGACAGTCTTTTGGTGGATTGCTGCTTGAGGAGGATCGAAATGCTGGTTTGATAGGCGGGTTTGGTCAGAAATTGATAGCCATTACCCAAGTGTTCCAAAGCAAAGGAAAAATCATCCTGCAGGTATTTTTCCTGCAACTCTCCAATAGCTTCCTCTACATGGTCCTTGGGTACATCCGATTCAAACATCTCCGAAAGGCATCTACGGATATCTTCCAAGCCCAACGGAGATGGTGAACAGAATATCAATGCTTCAATATGCCTGTGTAGAAATTCCACTGATTTTATTGGCGCTGATTAGGTTATTTTTTGGAAAGTTTAGCTTCGATAGAATGCATGGTGTGCGGCACGGCTTTAAGCCTTTCTTTAGCGATAAGTTTCCCTGTGTCCACACAGACGCCATATGTTCCGTTTTTTATTCGGATCAATGCTTTTTCCAGGTTAATAATGAATTTTTGCTGGCGGGCAGCAAGCTGACTGAGGCTTTCCCTTTCTAGTGTATCAGCACCATCTTCCAATAATTTGGATGTGGAGGCCGTAAAGTCGGTTCCACTGTCATTCTTCTTGCTAAGCGTTTCTTTTAACGAGTTTAGCTCTTCCCTTGCCACAGCAAGTTTGTTGTTGATCAATTCCTCAAACTCTTTCAGTTCTTCTCTGGAATATGATGTTTTCTCTTCTTGACTCATAGTTCTCAGGCGTTAAGTGATGATAGCTAAATAATCTTTTTGGATTTCAAAAAGTCCCCTAAAATAAGGTGCACTTTTTAGAATCAAAAATTCACTGGCATATTTCACACTAGCTCAGATTCATCATGTGGATATACTGCTATCTTTATTATCTTAATACGGTTAATAGTATCAAAATGGTTTAATAAAATTCTATGAAGAGATTAAAAGTTCAAGGTTTATTCGTAATTATTCTTTTGCTGTGGTCTGCATGTTCCGAAAAAAAGACCGACGGGCATAAAAAACCCATAGCATCAGCAACCGGGGAGCAGCCTATAGCGTTGGTGATCCATGGAGGGGCGGGGACGATCAGAAGGGAAAATATGTCCCCAGAACGGGAGAAAGCCTATCGCGAGAAGTTGAGTGAAGCCCTTAATGCGGGATATGCCGAGCTGGAGTCAGGCAAGCCCGCGCTACAGGCGGTGATGACAGCCATCAAGGTAATGGAAGACTCTCCGCTTTTCAATGCCGGGAAGGGGGCGGTCTTTACACATGATGGAAAAAATGAAATGGATGCCGCCATCATGGATGGAAAGACGCGCAATGCAGGAGCGGTGGCTGGTATTACTACGGTCAAAAATCCCATTACGGCCGCTTATGAGGTTATGGTGAGCAGTCCACATGTTTTTATGGTGGGTAAAGGGGCCGAGCAATTTGCCGCTGAGCAGCATTTGGATATTGTAGATCCTGAATATTTCAGGGACGAGCGCAGATACAAGCAATTGATGCGAATCATCGATGCTGAAAAGACGCAACTGGATCATTCTTCCCTTAGGGAGATGGAACTCGAAGATCCCTACTTCAATGACAGAAAGTACGGCACGGTGGGAGCCGTGGCAGTGGATGAAGATGGCAATGTGGCCGCTGCCACCTCTACTGGAGGTATGACCAATAAACGCTATGGGAGAGTAGGTGACGTGCCGGTAATCGGAGCCGGTACCTATGCCGATAACGCTACTTGTGCAGTTTCGGCTACTGGGCATGGAGAGTTTTTCATTAGGAATGTGGTGGCCCATGAAATAGCATCCATTATGCGCTACACAGGAAAAACGATCTCTGATGCTGCCGACGAAGTAGTGATGAAGCAGTTGGTAGAAATGGAAGGTAGCGGCGGAGTGATCGCTGTGGACAAAAATGGGAACATCGCCATGCCCTTTAATTCTGCAGGGATGTACAGAGGCTATATCAAGGAAAAAGGAAAGCCTCATACCTTCATCTATGATGATGAGAACGAGGGGCTTTAGGCAAGCTTGGCATCTTGGCGAATAGTTAGCCGGGATGCCAGAGAAGTCGCTTTTAACCTGAGTTTCGACGGTGCCGAGAAACGGGAACGTCATAATCATGACGTTGCGACGACCAGAGGAAGGAAGCAATCTCGGCTTCGAAACATGGGACTGCCACCTTCCCGATATCGGGGGCATACGTTCACTAAACGGCATTGATTTTGGGTTTAACAAAAACCGACTGTTTGGTAATGCCTGTTGCTGATAAGTCCTCTTTCACCTCAACTTACTTCCCACTACAATTGTTTTTTTTATCTGCTTCACATGGCCATTAGGGTGGACAAGGCCGGCCAATAGAATATAGTAACCAGGCCTGACTCTACGGCCTTTTTCGTTGGTGCCGTTCCAGGTGTAAAACCCCTTGGTACCCCACAATTCATTTTGGCAAATCGTCATCACTAGCCGGCCGTCTGTTCCAAAGATCCTGAGTGTTCCCAGGTACCCAGCGTCTGCCAGTTCGTATGAAATGGTAGTAAATGGCTGTTCTCCAGCTGCTTCAGGAATAAAAACCTTTGGCTGGATACTGATAGCGGCACCGGTGTGCTCCAGTGAGAACCGTTGGGAATTTTTATACCCTGGCGTGGCATAACCAGCGGCAGCAGCGGCAGAGTGCCAGTTCTCCGGGTTGTTGCCATATTCCTCAGGAGAAAAACGCTCCAATGAAATGCCCTTTGGGTTTTGAATGAGCGGATGGTGCATCTTTTCGGTGTAGTCCAGTCGCTCAATCCATTTTTCATCGGGGCTCAGTAAGACGACGGCTCCTCCTTTGATCGGGTAGCTGGGCAAAGAACTCAGTTCTATCCATTTTTCTTTCTTCCCATTTGGATATTGTAGACTTAATTCTGCAATGTCCTTTGTGACCACCAGGTAGTCAAAGGGAGCAATGATTTTGGCAACATCAGAAATGGTTTTTCTGCTATCAATGGTGCCATCATCAATATTGGCCAGTTTCCAGCCATTTAGATCAATGTATTTGCTGCTGTGGTTGTAGATTTCTACGAATTTGGGTGTACCGCTGCGAGGATTGGAGAGCAGTTCATTGAGGATTATTTCTCCTCCTGATGCCAAAGAAGGAAGCTGGAAGGTAGCCGAATTGGCTGCAGGATCTACACTATTTCCAGCACAGTCGTACAGGTCGCTCACGGTGACTTTATATGCAGTTTTTTCTTCTAATGGCCTGTCAAGGGTGAGTGATACGGCATTGATAGCACCTTCGGCAAAGTTGTTCTGGATAATATTCAGCCCGTTACTGAGTGTCCATTTCGCAGATAAGGCAGACGAAGAAAGCGTTTTGTCAAAGGTCACTAAAATGCTGATGCTATCTTGGACGGTAGCACTGATCACCTGAGGCCCCATCATGTCAGGTGTAATGTCAAAAACTGAGTTTTCCTTTCCCGGTGTGCCTTTTTTGGGGGCTGCAGAAGCCTGAAGTAGCAACGATTGATCACAGGTAAGGAAAGGATTGACCACTTCCAGGCTAAACCCGTCCGAGGCTTTGCTGCTACTGCCGTAGCTTTTGTTGCTGTAGACTAAGCTATCGATGATCACCTTATTGTCATCACATAGATAGACTTCCCCTTGACTGTTGGTATAGCCTGGCCAGCTGGATAAGGGAAGTACTTTTCCGAATGGCTCAAAATCCTGAGCGTCATCTTTGTCCACCAGGACTAGATATTCCTCTGGTGCCATCGAGTACGCGGGCAGCTTCACGTCCTTTTTGGCGTCTTTCAGGTAGAAGCCACCCAGGTCAATGACCTGGTCCGAGGGATTGAAGATTTCCACATATTCTGCGTAAGGCAACGGGTTGTTCTTTTTAGGGGCCGCCATGACTTCATTGATAACTATGGCTTTGAAGTCCACCGCATCACTTTTCTTGGCTGTTTGTAACAGGAGTCTTTCGTTTTGATACACCATCCTTCCGTATAGAGGGCTGGAGGGGGATGCTTGGGGATCCAAACGACCGTTTATGTGGTTATATGGTGATTTGACTTTGGTGTTATTTGGAAAGGGGAATAGTTTTTGGCTCTTTATAGAGTGGTTATAGTATATTTTAGGGTTTTCTACTTCGTTAATGAATGATTTTCCGTAACTTGCGGCACCAAAAATAAATGTGGACTTTAACGTGATGTCCTCTTGTGTTTTCGGAACTGTAGAAACGTTAACATTTGTTAGTGGGGACAAGGCCGAAAGTATGGCAAAGAAGCACAACCCTAGTAAATAGCAATATGAGGTGTTCATAACGTTTGAGGTTTTCGACTACGCACAGTAAAAGCGTCACAATAAATGGTCTCTGTGGGTAGTGATTAAAAATTAAATGTGCTGAGGTAGTGTTTTTGGCAGAAAGTATGCAAAAACTAAATGTGGCCTGTAAAAACGATCTTGTTTACAGCAAACGAAAGTCGGCGTACAGAAAAAGTAATATAAATTTCAATTAATAGAAAGTTTTCAACAATGAAATTAGCTGTTGTGGGAGCCACAGGTCTAGTGGGCTCCGAGATTCTTGAAGTGCTTGCAGAGCACAATTTTCCTTTTGATGAACTGCTGTTGGTGGCCAGTGAAAGGTCCGCAGGCAAAAAGATTGCATTCAAGGATAAGGAATACACAGTGATAGGTTTGGCTCAGGCGGTTTCTGAAAAGCCAGACATTGCCATTTTCTCTGCAGGAGGGGATACGTCCAAAGAATGGGCACCGAAATTTGCTGAGGCGGGCACTATCGTGGTAGATAATTCTTCTGCTTGGAGAATGGATCCTACCAAGAAACTGGTGGTTCCTGAGATCAACGCTAAATCACTGAAGATTGACGATAGGATCATCGCTAATCCTAACTGCTCGACCATCCAGATGGTATTGGCGCTGACCAAGCTTCGTGATCGCTATGGCATCAAGAGGGTGGTGGTCTCCACTTACCAATCTGTTACCGGTAGTGGTCTCAAAGCAGTGAACCAGCTCCAAGATGAACGTGCAGGAAAAGAAGGTGAAAAAGCTTATCCTCACAAAATTGACCTTAACGTGTTGCCACATATCGATGTGTTCCAAGATAACGGCTACACCAAAGAGGAAATGAAAATGATCAATGAGACCAAGAAGATCTTCGAAGATCCATCCATCCAGGTGACGGCGACTACGGTGAGAATTCCTGTTATGGGAGGTCACTCGGAAGCTGTAAATGTTGAGTTTAAGGAAGATTTTGATTTGGAAGAGGTGAAGGAGCTTTTGGCAGCTACTCCTGGCGTAGTCGTGGAAGATGATGTAGCCAATAACGTTTATCCCATGCCCATGAATGCCCATAAAAAAGATGAGGTGTTTGTAGGTAGACTACGAAGAGACGAGTCTCAGCCAAATACGCTGAACATGTGGATCGTGGCTGATAATCTGAGAAAAGGTGCTGCTACCAATGCTGTTCAGATTGCCGAATACTTGGTAAAGCATAGCCTTGTGTAAGCTTGGAGCTATCCACTATATATACGCCGGAACTATTTCAATTTGTGCAGGATCATCTTACTGAGGATCCTGCACAACTGCTTTTAAGGCATCGCCAGTCTGATAAGTTTGACCTTAAAGAAGCCGTCGCACAGATCGCTGCCAGGCAAAAGGGGCTACGGAAGCTCCCTGAATGGGCAGCCAATGAAGCCGTGATTTTTCCTCCCGCTGTTTCGATGGAGCAGTGTTCCTCGGAACAAACCGCCACTTTTAAGCAGCGCCTCGCCAAGGGGGCGTTTTTGCTGGACCTTACCGGGGGATTTGGCGTAGATGCCTACTACCTCGGGAAGCATTTCGAAAAGGTAGTGTATGTAGAAAGGCAGGAAAAACTTGCTGCTATAGCTGATTATAATTTTTCGGTACTAAGTGGGATGGAAGGAACGTATCAGGTGCATTGTGATGATGCTTTGGCATTCCTGAAAACTGTTAAGGAAAAAGCAGACTGGATATATGCGGATCCTGCCAGACGGGGCGGGGGAAATCAAAAGTTGTACAAACTAGCAGACTGTGAGCCTAATATCATCAGTCATTGGGATATCCTTACCCAAAAGACCCATAATATCATGGTCAAGGCATCACCGATGCTGGACATCAAAGAAGCGATCCGAGAATTGCCGGCACTCAGTGAAGTGCATGTGGTGGCGGTAAAAAATGAAGTAAAGGAATTGTTGTTGGTGTGGAAAGAGGGAGAGAAGGAATCTTCCCGTGTGATTACTTGGGACCTGCCTTCCGATGAGCCTTTTCGTTTTAAGCTTGGAGAAGAGGAGCATGCCACAGCCACCTTCAGCTTGCCAGAAAAGTATTTGGTGCTTCCCTCTGCTGCTATCCTAAAGGCGGGGGCTTTTAAGTCTTTTGGAAACCGCTATCAGCTCCATAAACTGCATCCGCATACTCACCTCTACACTACAGATGAACTAGCTAAGACGTCCGGTATTCTAGGAAGGGTATTTATGATCCAAGGGGAAGTGAAGATGGACAGAAAGACCATCGGAAAGGTATTCCCTTCTGGCCAGGTCAATGTCATCACCCGCAACTATCCTATGAAACCTGAAATCATCAAGAAGAAGTTTCGCCTAAAGGATGGAGGGGAAGATTATTTGATTGCCTGTACGGTACAGGATGGTACCCCTAAGGCTTTTCGATGTAAGCGCATGGGCTAAAGCTGTTTAATAAGGGTCATGATGACTGTGCTGTTTTTCGGAAAAGGGTCACTTTCCAACCGCTTCTTTTTTTGCAGGGATACCGTTGATTGCTACTAAACTGTCTATTCTAATGGCCAGGCCATTTTCACCAAAAAGGTATTCGCCATCTTTTACGTTCAGCATACCGATCACCTTGGAGTGAACAGATATTTCTTTCCCATCTTTGATATAGGTAATGTCACATTCGGTGCCTATTATAGACCATGCTTCTAGTCTATCATGGTAGCTGGAGTTTACAGGATTGTATTCCATAATTTTAATTTTTAGAGTAGTAGGTGATTAACTAGTTCATATAAAACATAAAACACTAGTGCTAATGTTCCATAGAACGTTAAAACTCGCATACGGTTACATTTGTCCATAAACCAAAGTACAAAAACCGGTCGGATGAAGCCCACAATGATGCTCACAAGTGAAGCATAGCAGAAAGTCTTCAACAGTAAAACCAGTGCGATCAACATATGTTTAATTTTATTTTAGGTATTTCCACTTCTTGTCTATAATGAATATAATTTAGTAGGAAGATGTGTTTCCTGGTATTGTCTTGGATCTTCTGGACATATACAAAAGAAAGCTTGGTGATGTATCATCCTTGATTGCCTGGGAGTGACGAGTAATCATGTTTCAATTTTCCCTTGCTCACTACTATGTACGGCTAATAGATGGATTTGATGAGCTAAATGGTTTTATCTACTATTGGGGCCAAACATAAAAAGGACAGTTTATAAAACTGTCCTTTTTACTTAAAGTGTATGCTTAAGTTAAATTACTTTTTTCGTTTAATTTCTCGCATTTCGTATCCTTCGATGGTGTCATCAAGTTTGATGTCATTGTAGCCCTTGATAGAGATACCACATTCGTAACCTGCTTTCACCTCAGAGACATCGTCTTTGTAGCGCTTAAGCTGATCGATCTCGCCATCGTGGATCACGATACCGTCGCGGACCACTCTGATTTTGTTCTTTCTGGTCACATAGCCGTCGGTAACGTAACAACCTGCCACTGTACCCACTTTAGAGATTTTGAAGACTTCTCTCACTTGGATGTTTCCGGTGATGACTTCTTCAAATTCCGGCTCAAGCATACCTTCGATGGCATCCTTGATTTGGTTAATGGCATCATAGATGATCGAGTAATGTCTGATTTCGATTTCTTCCTGCTCAGCAATGCGTTTCGCACTGGTGGAAGGCCTTACTTGGAAACCAACGATAATCGCATCAGAAGCAGAGGCCAATAGCACATCGGATTCTGAAATCTGACCTACGGCTTTGTGGATGATGTTTACACTTACTTCGTCTTTGGAAAGCTTCAGCAATGAATCAGACAATGCTTCCACAGATCCATCCACGTCACCTTTGATGATGATGTTAAGTTCCTTAAAGCTTCCGATTGCAAGACGTCTTCCGATTTCGTCCAAGGTAATGTGTTTCTTGGTACGCATGCTTTGTTCACGGTTGATCTGCTCTCTGGAGTTAGCGATTTCCCTAGCTTCACGCTCTGTGTCGTACACTTTCAGAATATCACCTGCCTGAGGCGCACCGCTCAGTCCCAGTACCTGTACAGGTGTAGACGGCTCAGCCTTATCGACTTTCTGTCCCAGGTGGTCAAACATCGCTTTCACACGGCCATAATGCTGGCCCGCAAGCATGATGTCGCCTATTTTTAATGTTCCGTTTTGGATCATTACAGTAGATACATAGCCTCTGCCTTTGTCAAGGGAAGCTTCCACTACCGTACCAGTTGCCTTACGGTCAGGGTTTGCTTTTAGTTCCAGGATTTCAGCTTCCAGCAGTACTTTCTCTAGAAGCTCATCCACCCCTTGGCCCGTTTTTGCGGAGATCTCTTGGGATTGGTATTTACCGCCCCAGTCTTCCACCAAGAGGTTCATATTGGCCAGCTCTTCCTTGATCTTGTTAGGATTTGCGTTAGGCTTATCGATTTTATTGATCGCAAAGATCATCGGTACACCAGCGACCTGAGCGTGATTAATGGCCTCTTTGGTCTGCGGCATGATGTTGTCGTCCGCAGCGATTACAATAATCGCTACATCGGTGATTTTGGCACCACGGGCTCGCATGGCTGTAAAGGCCTCGTGACCAGGGGTGTCCAAGAAGGCAATCTTGTCGCCATTGTCTGTTCTTACGTCATATGCACCGATGTGCTGCGTAATACCACCGGCTTCACCGCTGGTTACTTTAGAACTTCTGATATAATCAAGCAAGGAGGTCTTACCATGATCGACGTGACCCATGATGGTTACGATTGGCGCTCTGTCGTCCAAATCTTCCGGGCTGTCTACTTCTTCCTCTACCTCCTCTTCTTCGTCTGCTTTGGTAAATTCTACTTCATAGCCAAATTCATCTGCAA
Organism: Echinicola soli; assembly: GCF_006575665.1. Lineage (NCBI taxonomy): Bacteria > Pseudomonadati > Bacteroidota > Cytophagia > Cytophagales > Cyclobacteriaceae > Echinicola > Echinicola soli. The sequence continues at coordinate 748,507 of NZ_CP041253.1, read as the reverse complement.
TGATGGTGATTGCTTCCGCATCCAAACGTTGGTTAATGGAAACGAACATTCCCAGTGACATGCACACTGAGATGATTTCGTTTACAGAAACGTCCAATAAGGAAGCCAGGTCATTGGCCGAAATAAATTCGGTCACTTTAAGTACTTTGCTTTCCTCTATTCCTTCGGACTGATGGTCTTTGGCCCTTTCGCGTTGTTTATCTCTTCTGGTTTTCTTGCCGCCACCGGACTTGCCACCGCCTTGGAGACGGGCCAGTGTCTGCTTGATTTGGTCTTGGATTTCTTTTTGGGTAGGTTCCGCTTTTTGGAAACGGTTTCCGCCTTTTCCTCCACCTCTGTTATTACCGACCGGTCTTTTTCGGCCGCCGCCGCCCTGGTTACGGTTATCGCCTCTTCCTCCTTGTGGGCCACCTCCCCGGTTGCCACCTTGAGGTCCGCCTGTACCTGGCTTGTCTATCCGCTTGCGCGGTCTTTTCTTTTTGTCTTTGTTTCTTTCGTCTGAAGAAGCTACTGGTTTGGCCTTTTTCTTGGGCCTGTCCTTGGGAAGTTCTATCTTGCCAAGAACGGTCAGCCCTTTCAAGGCATCCGCTTTGGCAGAAATGACAGATCCAGAAGTACTTTTTTCCTCTTTGGAAGGCGTTTCTTTAGCTTCTTTTGGTTCAGTAGATTCAGCAGGTTTAGCTTTTGGCTTGTTGTCAGAAGGAGGGGTTGCTGGTTTTTCAGCAGGTTGTTGCTTTTGGCCTTTAGATGCATCGTTTGATTCCTGTGGCTTCCCAGCTTCAGGTGTCGAAGGTTTAGCGTTTTCTTTTTGCTCAGACTTCTCAGCCTTAGGTGATTCATCTTTAGGTTTTTCAACAGCTTTTTCCGGAGCTTTCTCAGCAGGTTTTTCTGCTTTGGGAGTTTCCTCGGCTGGCTTTTTCTCCTCTTTCTTGGGAGCAGCTTCTTTTTGCTTAGGCGCTTCTTTTTTGGGCGCTTCTTTCTGGGCCTGTTCCTTGTTGGAAAGGTCAATTTTGCCCAAAACCTTTATGCCCGGAAGTTTTTCTGCTTCAGAAGTGACTTTGTCCTCTTTTTCTGGAGCTTTCTGGGGCGCTTCTTCTTTTTTGGGAGCGGGCTTGGCCGGCTCTTCTTTTTTTGCTTCTTCAGGCACAGACTCAGATTCAGCTTTGATGGTAAACGTCTCATTGTGCCGCTTACCTATGGACAGGTGGGATGCTTCCTCCTTATCCTGAGCAGAGGACTTAAACTCCTTGGCCAGCATATTGAATTGCTCTTGGCTGATCTTGGAATTCGGGTTACTCTCTACATCAAAGCCTTTCTTGGCCATAGACTCAACAATCGTGGAAATACCCACGTTGAGTTTTCTGGCTACCTGGCCTAATCGCATCATTTTTTCTTCTGACATACGCTAAAACCTCTTGCTTATTTTTTTGATGTAAATATATACTGCCGTTGACTAATATTGCGCTTAGGCAAATAATTTACTGTTCAAATTCTTGTTTTAAAATTCTGAAGATTTCTTCTATCGTTTCTTCTTCAAGTTCTGTTCTTCGGGTCAAGTCTTCTCTGGAAAGTGCCAAAACACTCTTCGCAGTGTCCAGACCCGTTTTTTTCAACTCCTCAATTATCCAACCCTCAATTTCATCGGAAAATTCAGACAAGTCAACATCTTCTTCCTCTTCATAGTCAGAAAGTTCACGGAAGACGTCGATTTCATACCCTACCAGCCTGCTGGCCAGTCGGATGTTATATCCTCCTTTTCCAATTGCCAAAGATACTTGATCAGGCTTTAAAAAGACAGAAAGTCGCTTTTCTTCTTCATTGGCCTGAATGGAACTTACTTTGGCGGGGCTAAGTGCCCGGGATACATATAGTTCCAGGTTATCGGTGTAATTGATTACATCGATGTTTTCATTTTGGAGCTCGCGCACCACTGCGTGGATACGGCTTCCTTTCATGCCCACACAAGCACCTACCGGATCGATGCGGTCATCGTAGGATTCTACGGCCACTTTGGCCCGTTCCCCTGGTTCGCGGACGATTTTCTTGATCGTGATCAATCCATCGTATACTTCAGGTACTTCGTTTTCGAATAATCTTTCCAAGAATATAGGAGAAGTTCTTGAAAGGATAATACGTGGATTGCCATTTACCATTTCCACTTTATGGACAATGGAGCGGATGGTGTCTCCTTTGCGGAACCGGTCTTTTGGGATTTGCTCGCCTTTGGGGAGGATCAGTTCATTGCCTTCTCCGTCCATCAGCAGCATTTCACGCCCAAGTATCTGGTAAACCTCTGCAGTGATGATTTCACCGACCAGCTCTTCATATTGCTGAAACAGCAAATCTTTCTCCAAATCCTTTATTTTTTGGATCAATGTCTGTCTGGCCATCATGACAGCTCTCCTGCCAAAGTCTTCCAGCTCGATTCTTTCGTAAGTCTCTTCGCCGATTTCGAAGTCGGGCTCGATTTTCTTTGCCTCGGAATGGCTGATCTTATCGTGGTCCCAGATGTCTTCGGAGTTGTCATCTACAATCTCACGGATTCTCCAGATTTCGAGGTCTCCTTTATCGGCATTGATGATCACATCAAAATTCTCGTCTGTTTCGTATTTCTTGCGAATCATCGCTCTAAACACATCTTCCAGAATGCGGATCATCGTAGGACGATCCACATTTTTAGATCTTGCAAATTCAGCAAACGAATCTATCAGAACTTTAGCATCCATTTTATTTATTTAAAAGAGACTAATACAATTGATTTCTTAACTTGTTCGAAAGCTACCTTTTCTTCTTTCTCGACAGCTTTCTTACCTTTTTCTTTATGCTTTACCAGCAAGGTGATCTCCGATTGGTCCACTGCGGTAAGCTTGCCTTCCATTGTGTCCCCATTTTCCATGGTGACTTTTAGGTTCCGGCCAATGTTCTTTTGATACTGCCTTTTCCCTGTCAGCGGATGATCCAGCCCTGGAGAAGAAACTTCCAGGACATAGGCATCGTCTATCATATTCTTGGCTTCAAGCTCTTCACCCACAGCCCGGCTGACTGTGGCACAGGTGTCGATGTTTAAGCCTTCGTCAGCATCGATGAGGATACTGATTTTTTGTTTTGGACCTTTTTCATTAAGAAGGACATCCACTACAAAATGGGCGTCATCGGGCAAATGCTTGGTGACGATCTCTTCGATGGTCTGTTTCAAACTCATATTACATTTACCTATAATGAAAGAGGGGACGATGTGTCCCCTCTTATAAACGACTAAATACGATACAAATGTAATGAATTTTTTTTCGGAAAAAAAGTGGGGATGTTGAGAATAATTTTTTGTATGGCTGCAATTTGGGCAATATAAGCCATGAATAGTGTCATGATGCCTTATAGAAATTACTTGTTATTTAGATAGCTTCAAGTAAATCCATGGGGAAGTGAAGAATACTTACTCCAAGTAATGGTCTTCAAGATGGATTTGGTCAAGTGTAAAGTAAATTCTCCAGTGACCGTAATCTCGTTAATTGTTTTGGAAAGAAACTTTATATTTGAAAATAATATGGAATTTTTCTTAATGTACTGGAGTTTTATCTTCTGATAAAATGGAATTTGAATTTTAAAGAATAGTTTTGTAGCCCAAATACCTACAGATTTCCTATCGGTTTAATTAAATTTGTTTTATGATTTCCAAAGATTTGAAGATTTACAACACGCTTAGCCGTGAAAAAGAACTTTTTGAGCCTTTTAAACCGCCCTTCGTAGGGATGTATGTGTGTGGTCCTACAGTGTATGGAGATGCCCATTTGGGACATGCCCGGCCGGCGGTGACGTTTGATACAGTGTACAGGTACTTGAAGCATCAGGGATATAAGGTACGTTATGTAAGGAATATTACCGATGTGGGGCACTTGCAAGGAGATGCGGATGATGGCGAGGATAAGATTGCCAAAAAGGCCAAATTGGAGCAATTGGAGCCCATGGAGGTAGCCCAGCATTATACCGATTCCTACCATCGCGATATGGACCTGCTCAATACCTTTAAGCCTAACATCGAACCCAGGGCCACAGGGCACATTCCAGAACAGATCAAGCTGGTGCAGGATATCCTCGATGCTGGATTTGCTTATGAAGTGAATGGCTCGGTGTATTTTGATGTGGTAAAATATAACGAAGAGAAGCCTTACGGAAAGCTTTCTGGAAGGGTCGTGGAAGAGCTGATGAGCGGAAGTCGTGAGCTGGACGGGCAGGATGAAAAGCGCAATCCCATTGACTTTGCACTTTGGAAAAATGCCGCTCCTGAGCACCTGATGAAGTGGGACTCTCCCTGGGGTGTCGGCTTTCCCGGCTGGCACTTGGAATGTACGGCCATGAGCTCCAAATACCTCGGCAACCAGTTTGATATCCATGGTGGTGGCATGGACCTGATGTTTCCCCACCATGAGTGCGAGATCGCCCAGGGCAATGCAGGCCATGGCCATGATCCGGCCAAGTACTGGATGCACAACAATATGATCACCATTAATGGCCAAAAGATGGGAAAATCCCTGGGGAATTTCATTACCCTACAGGAGCTCTTCAAAGGCAAGCATGATTTACTTGAGCAGGCCTATAGTCCCATGACCATCCGTTATTTTATCCTTACGGCGCATTACAGGTCTACTTTGGACTTTTCCAATGATGCCCTGAAGGCGGCCCAGAAGGGCTACAAAAAGATCATCAATGCCCTTCGCATTGCCAAAGATTTGCAGTATGAGCAAGCAGATGGTGTGGTGCTGGATGAGAAGCAGGTGCAGCAAGTGGAGAAGAGCATTGAAAATGCCTATCGTGCGATGAACGATGACTTTAACACGGCCCAGGCGATTGGTCAGCTTTTTAATTTACTCAAAAAGATCAATAGCATCTTTACCGGACAGCTTAAGGCGGCGATCTTGGGAAAAGAAGTTTTCGAAAAATTAATCCAGACTTTCATCGTTTTTGTAGAAGATATTTTAGGTTTGGTAGAGGAAAAGTCCGACAAGCAGCAAGCCCTGTTGGAGCTTTTGCTGAAATTATATAAAGAAGCAAAACTGGCCAAAAATTATGACAAGGTGGATGAGATCCGTGCCGCACTCAAATCCATCGGTATTGTGGTCAAGGACATGAAAGAAAAAGTAGATTGGGCTTATGAAGAATAATATAATCTGGGCAGTAGCCATTGGGTTATTGCTGGCAGCTTGTGGAGAAACAAAAAAAGAAACGGTCCAGGAGCCAGTTATTGAGGTTCCTGTGGCAGAAGTTCCTGCTTTTAATGCTGATTCTGCTTACCTTTTTATTCAAAAGCAAGTGGATTTTGGCCCACGTGTGCCTAATACAGAAGGTCATAGAGCCACCTCCCAGTGGCTACAGGATAAGTTGGCCTCTTACGGGCTAACGGTACAGGCACAGGAATTTACAGCGGAAGCCTATGATGGAAAGAAGCTGGAACTGACCAATATCATTGCTTCCTATAATCCCAATGCCAAGAAACGGATACTCTTGGGGGCCCACTGGGATACACGGAGGGTGGCAGATAAGGATACTGAGCGTATCAATGAGCCCATCGATGGCGCCAATGACGGTGCCAGTGGTGTTGGTGTTTTGTTGGAGATCGCACGAGTGATCACTTCGGCTTCCAAGCAACCAGACGTAGGGATTGACTTTATCCTTTTTGATGGGGAAGACGACGGCAAGCCCGAATCATCGAAAGCAGGTGCCAATGACGCAAAATGGTGGTGCCTGGGTTCGCAGCATTGGGCAAAAACACCCCATGAGCGTGGCTATGCGGCTTACTATGGTATTCTTCTGGATATGGTGGGCGCCAAGGGTGCTCGTTTTTATAAGGAAGGGGTGTCCATGCAATATGCCAAAGGAATCGTGAATAAAGTGTGGAACTATGCTCACTCGATTGGTCATAGCGACTTTTTCCAGATGCGTAATTCCCATCCGATCACCGATGACCATATTCCAGTCAACGAAGTGGCCAAAATCCCTATGATCGACATCATCGATTATTCGCCTGACTTTGGGTTTGGCCGTTACCATCATAAACATTCAGATAATATGGATCTCATTGACCCCCGGACATTGAAAGCGGTGGGAGAAACGGTGATGTTTACGATTTATCAAGAGTAAAAGAGTATCAAGTAGTGAGTACTGAGACTTGAGACTTAAGATACGTTCCTCCCCCGCCGCGGCGGGGAGGTTAGGAGGTTTTTTTTGGAGCAATTTCAGGCGCAAAAGATAGGTTAATGCATGTTTCGGGATTAAATATCAATTTTGGGCGTTGAATTCTCTTCAGAAAGCTAGTGCTACTTGTATTTTACACTTCATTTCTTGAGCCGGGGGCCCAATGGCTATCAGTATTGGGGCAAAGATTACACCCAACGCACCAACCTAAGTTGTTCGGAAGTTGAGCAATGTCCCGATTGAAAAAGGTAATCCGGAACTGACGGTAAAGGCTATTTCCGCAAAAAAACTGTATATTCATTTTTTAAGTCAATTGGAAGAAAATGAAAAAAGGACAAGTCACGATCAGGGACATAGCGTTAAAGTTGAATATCAGCATTTCTACTGTTTCCAGGGCTTTGCGGAATTCGCCAGAAATCAAACTGGAGACAAGAAAGAAGGTATTGGCCATGGCCGATAAACTGAATTATTCGCCCAATGTGGTCGCCCAGAGTTTAAGGGTCAATAAGACCAAGACCCTCGGGATCGTCGTGCCCGAACTTGCCTCTCATTTTTTTGCTTCCAATATCAGCGGCATCCAAGACACGGCCTATCGCAGAGGTTATAACGTGATGATCTGTCAGTCCAATGAGAATTTTGAGCAGGAGAAATCCGATATCCGTACACTGGTTTCCAGTCGGGTAGATGGCCTTTTGATTTCCTTGAGCCGGGAGACGGTCTCCTTCGAGCATCTTCAAAACCTGATCGATCGGGAAATTCCTTTTGTACTCTTTGACCGGATCCTGGAAGGCTTGCCGGTGTCTACGGTGACGGTGGATGATACCTTGGGTGCCTACAAGGTGACGCGGCACTTGATAGCGCAGGGCTGTAAGCGTATCGCTTTTATTTCAGGGCCAGAAGGCATGTACATCAGCCAAAAGCGCATGGCGGGTTATGAAAAAGCCCTTAAGGAAGAGGGTTTAGCCGTGGAGCCAAGTTTGGTCAAAAATAGTGGGCTGACCACAGTAAGTAATCAGGCACTGGTGGATGAACTGCTGAACCAACCTGAACAGCCGGACGCCATTTTTGCGATCAATGATCCTGTGGCGATAGATGTGATGAAGTTTTTGAAAGGGAGAGGAATTCGCATTCCGCAGGACATTGCCTTGGTGGGTTTTACCAATATGCCCGTGTCCGATGCGCTTGACCCGGCACTGTCCACGGTGGACCAACCTGCCTATGAGATGGGACGTCTGGCAGCCAACAATCTCTTGGACCAGCTTATGGATCCGGATAGTTTCAAGCCGCAGAATATCGTTTTGGATACGGAATTGATCATTAGAAAGTCCTCAGAAAAGTAGTTGGCTTTTGAAAACGTTTTCGGGAACGTTTTTTTCAGAATTTAGCTCAAAATGCCCTGATTAACATTTTTTAATCCCTTAAATTGGCTGTTACATTTATGAAAACTGTCAGTCAATAAACCTTTTACCTTTGTCTACAAAAAGCATTAGCCACGATAAGATTACTGTCGAAAGGACCGTTTTTGGTCAAAGTACCACCGGCAGCGATATTCATTTGTTTACCCTGAAAAATTCCAAAGGAGCAAAAGCCTGCGTGACCAATTACGGTGCTACGCTCACCCACTTGGTGGTTCCCGACAAGGAGGGAAAAATGACCGATGTGGTGCTTGGCTTTGACCGTTTTGAGGATTATGTGAGTGGGGCTAGCCGGAAAGCTGGAGCCTTTATGGGATGTACCGTGGGCAGGGTGTGTAATCGCATCGGCCATGGGCGGTTTAGGCTGGAAGGTAAACTGTACCAGATGGCCGCGAATAACGGTGAGCACCATCTACATGGAGGGCAGGAAGGTTTTGATAAAAAAATCTGGGAGGCAAAAACCATCGAAGGGGGTGTGGAATTTACCTATACCAGCCCCGACGGGGAGGAAAACTACCCCGGGACGCTGACCGTGACGGTAGCCTTTACGCTTTCGGAAGAAAATGAGCTGAAGCTTACCTACGGCGCCAAGACGGATAAAACTACCGTGATCAATCTTACCAACCATTCTTATTTTAACCTTTCAGGGGAGTTTTCCTCTACTATTTTGGAGCATGACCTGCAAGTCAATGCACCATTTTATATAGCAGTCAAAGAGGGCAGTATTCCTACTGGTGAAATACTATCAGTAAAAGACACGCCATTGGATTTTCTCCAAACCAAGAAAGTGAAGGAAGCAGTGAAGTCGGATCATCCACAGACGGTGATTGCCAATGGGCTGGACCAAACCTTGGTATTTGATAAAAATCAACCCGCAGCAGTGCTCTTTTCCGAATCGTCTGGCATCCGCATGGAAGTAGCCACGTCAGAGCCAGGCATTCAATTGTATTCTGCCAATTATTTTGATGGTACACTTCATGGAAAAGGGAAGACTTATCCGAAGCATGGAGGGATAGCACTTGAGACACAGCATTTCCCGGATTCGCCCAACCAAGCCCATTTCCCTACTGTAGTGCTCCATCCAGGAGAGCAATTTCAGAGCTATACATCTTTTAAATTTTCAGTCATTAAGTAACGTAACCATATTATCATGAACCCAGAAATTATCAAGTCAGCATTCGTCGAATTGTTTGGGAAAAAACCTATTGTTGTGAAGTCTCCCGGCAGGATCAACCTGATCGGGGAGCATACCGATTATAACGAAGGTTTTGTCCTTCCTGCAGCGATCAACAAGGAGATTATCATCGCTGTCCAAAAGAATAACAGCGAGGAATGCCGCTTGTTTTCCCATGATTTTCAGGAATCCCTGAGCTTTGACCTCAACGATTTTGAGCGGATGGAAGGTGGATGGGGCAATTACGTCATGGGCGTAGTGGCCCAATTGCAGAAAGCCGGCTACCCTATCGAAGGGTTTGACCTGGTATTTGGGGGTGATGTACCCGTGGGGGCGGGATTATCGTCATCTGCCGCTGTGGAAAACGGCGTTTGCCTGGCCTTGTCAGAATTGTTTGGCCTTGGACTTGAGCGCTTGGACATGTTGAAGTTTGCCCAAAAGGCAGAGCACGAGTTTGCTGGAGTCCAGTGTGGGATCATGGACCAGTTTGCTTCCATGATGGGCAAGGAGAACCACGCCATCCGCTTGGACTGCCGATCCCTGGAATACAGCTATTTCCCCATGGAGCTGGGAGAATACCAGATTATCCTTTGTGACACACAGGTGAAGCATTCTCTTGCGGATTCGGCGTATAATGACCGCAGAAAAGAATGCCAAGAAGGTGTCGCCGCTGTACAGCAGACCAACCAAACGGTAAAGAGCCTCCGTGATGTGACACTGGAAATGCTGGAGGATGCCAAATCAAAAATCAGTGAGGTCGTCTATAGGCGCTGCAAATTTGTTATCGAAGAAAATGCCCGTTTGCTGAGGGGATGTGAGCTGCTGGAAAAAGGGGATATCAAAGGCTTCGGCCAGCAGATGTACGGTTCCCATGATGGACTTTCAGAGATGTATGAGGTGAGTTGTAAAGAGTTGGATTTTTTAGCTGATTTTGCCAAATCCCGTGAGGATGTTGCCGGTGCCCGGATGATGGGTGGCGGCTTTGGCGGCTGTACCATTAACTTGGTAGCAAAAGCTTCCAAAGAGACCTTTGAAAAAGAGGTAGCCGCTGCCTATAAAGAAGCCTTCGACAAATCCCTCAAGATCTATGAAGTGGACGTTACCGATGGAACAAGGGTGGTTGGATAGTATCAAGTAGCTAGATGCAAGCACTCGCTGTGCTGGGTCTCTGTCCCAGCACGCCCTAAAATTGAGTCTCTGACTCAATAAAGTGAATTGTGTTCCATTAACATTCAAAACCATATAACATTACAACATTCAACCCTTATGTCTGATTTTAATTTTGAAGATCACAGTCATCGAAGATATAATCCATTTACCGGCGACTGGCTACAAGTATCCCCGCACCGTGGCAAGCGACCATGGCAGGGACAGGAGGAAGATACTTCCGAAGCCCCAAAGCCCGCCTATGATGAAAAGTGCTATCTATGTCCAGGCAATACCCGGATAAATGGAGAGAAAAACCCCGATTACACCGGGGCTTATGTGTTCCAAAATGATTTTGGAGCCTTGACGGAAGATATCCCCAATGGCGAGCTGTCCGAAGGAGAATTTTTCAAGGCCAAAAGTGAACGGGGGACGTGCAAAGTAATCTGTTTTTCGCCCCGACATGACCTGACCATTCCGGAGCTGGATGTACAAGCGATTACCAAGGTGGTGGAGCTCTGGAAGGCAGAGTACCGGGAATTGGGCAGCAAGGATTTTATCAACCATGTCCAGATTTTCGAGAATAAAGGATCCGTGATGGGCTGCTCCAATCCCCATCCCCATGGGCAGATATGGGCACAGGAATCCATTCCTGTCGAGCCAGCCAAAAAGCAGGTGAAGTTTGGTGATTATTACCAAAAATACGGACGGAGTATGGTTCTTGATTATGTATACGAGGAACTAAAGAAAGGCGAGCGTATTCTTTTTGAGAATGATTATTTCGTGGGCTTGGTACCATTTTGGGCGGTATGGCCCTTTGAGGCGATGATCGCACCCAAGACGCATATAGCCAGTCTGGCGGACATGGATGAAGGCCAGATGGCAGCCTTGGCAGATGCATATCGACAGCTGGCGATCATGTATGACAATGTTTTTAAGGTTTCTTTCCCCTATTCGGCAGGAATCCACCAAGCTCCGACGGACGGCCAAAACCATCCTGAATGGGACCTGCACATGGTGTTTTATCCGCCATTGCTACGGTCTGCTACTGTGAAGAAATTTATGGTGGGCTACGAGATGCTGGCCAATCCGCAACGTGATATCACTGCAGAATCGGCCGTGAAAATCCTGAAAAGCCAGCCAAAGGAGCATTATAAAGCAGGGAAGTAGTATTTATGAATAAAACAGGCCTAACTGTTCGATCCTCAAGGGTTGGACAGCTGACCATTGGTTGTGCATATTAACCTTTTCGGCACTTATGGGAATATCTCAACTTACCGAAAAGGATCAGGGAAATTGTTTTTAAATCGCTCCCCTGAAAAGGGTGCTTAATCCAGCCCAATGAAACGCATTGGAATAGGTGATGATGACACTACCCGCGGCCTGTAAGGCCAGTTAAGAGTCTTAATGGTCAAAAGTAATCCCGTGCATATTGCTTGGCTAGATTTAGCAACCCCAAAGGGACTGAATTTTTTAAATGCGTTTGCCTTGGGAATGACTTCTGAGAAAACCTCTTTTTCATAAGACCTCTTTTTTTACGACCAATAGCAAGTCCGAAGATGGGGCTAAGCCGTAAGACGTTGAATACTTAAGGTGATTTATTTAATTTTTCATGTACAAATCGCTGGTATTTAGGTTTTTTTTGAACTGTTATGAATCGATAGGAGTAGCGATCTTTATAAAAAATGCATCTTATTACATTACAGCAAGTATTTACCTTAAGCACTTTTAAGATGAAGAAACACCATAACCTCCTCGCCGCCATGGTCATTAGTTTGGCAGCATTCAGTTCCTGCCAGGAAGAAATTATTCCCCCCCATCACATAGACCAGACTACTCAGGAAGTGAGTGGTGATGGGATGATCCAATTGGGGAAAAGCTGGAGAACCCTTACTCGGTGACCAATATGCGCAAGGCCTACCAAAACCTAAAAGCGTCTCATCCAAACAGCAAACTGGCCAATGAGGATATCACCATCGATGCCAGTCATCTTTACATCAGGTTCAAGCCACGGGACGAAGCTGAATTGGATATTCTGAACAGTGACTCCACTTTGGCCTTGTACAGCTATCCGCTGGACCATGAGATCCCCGAAGGTGGCGACCATTACCATGATCCCGAAGTTCCCGAAGGACAGCCTACCTATCAGTACTGTGCCGTCCCCAAGGGCAAACAGCTTACAAATAGTGTGGCGTATGAAGTGCTGGAGGAACTGTTCATTCCGGAGGAATTACCGGAAAGCCGTATTACTTCGCGCAGTCTAAGTGAACTGCTCGTAACAGAGGCATTACGCATTACAGGGAATCTCGAAGAAGGGGACAAACGTTCTGCAACAGAAGCTTCGCGATCACGTTATACTCCAAAAGGAAGTATTAAGGTCTGGGACGACAGGGCAGGGCGCCATGTAGGTGTGGAGGGACTGGAAGTAAGGGCACGTCGGTGGTTTACGACCCATGAGGGAACTACCGATCGAAATGGTAATTTTACCTGTGACGGCACTTTCAGTAATAAGGCGAACTACAGTTATAAATATGAAAAGTACCATTTCAGTGTACGTACCGGGACGTTTGGCCAAGCGGAGCTGTCCGGGCCAAAGACCAGGAATGCCTGGCACCAGATTTTGGGCGGTACTGGCGGCACGTCCGGGGTCCGTGATGCCCATCAATATTATGCATTGATCTTCCAGATTATGCATTGATCTTCCAGGCAGCCAGGGACTACTACTATGACCATCGGTTTGGACTTTCAAGTCCCCCGAGAAACGGCCCATTGAATCCACAGACCAAGATCGCCGCTGACATTACCGAGAGGCAGAACGATAAGCCCAGCCATGCGGCCATTTATGCGAGGACAGGTGGGATTTTACCGTCCATTTATATCCGTACATTTGAAGAAGATGCTGATCGGGTGTATGCGGTGACTGCCCATGAGCTGGCGCACTATGCCCATTGGGACATGGATAGGGATGTGTTCAGGGCCATGATCTTGAAGGCGTATGTCCCTCCCTTTAGTTATTTTTCACATATTTACACAGGCACAGAAAGCTATGTAGCAGTAATAGAAAGCTGGGCTCGTGGAGTGGAATGGATGTTTGCCCAAGAGAGGTATAAGAATAAGCTTAAAATAGAGGGATATGAGTATGGATTTAATATTTTTATCTCGGGAAAAAGCAATGGGAATTACCAAGAACAAAAGGTTACTGAATATGCAGTACGCTCAATAGATAAAATCTATACTCCTACAGTCGTAGATATGATAGATGAAGAGAATCAACGATACAGTAGAGGTCATGGGGGCAGTATGGCATACCCAATGGATCGGGTGTCAGGTTATACAATTAAGCAAATAGAGAACGGCCTAAAGGGTGCTTCCTCATGGGAAGATTGGTTAGATAACATGAAAATCAGAGAGAATAATTCCACTGAGGGCTATCTCGAAGAGTTATTTGGGAATTGGTATTGATACAAATGAAAGGTAAAAATTTTATATTGGAAATTATTTCCGTATGGCTGCTAAGTTCATGCATTGGTACTGACAGACTTGAACGGGTAAATAGGGATTATGAGTTGAAAAATGGAACGTCACATAATATGAAAGTCGATTTTTATCAAATGGGGCATCATACCGGAACTGTCATTATTTCAGGAACCGGTTTGATCAGAAAAGGAATGTCTTCAAATGATGGTGGCAATTATATTAGTGGTGCGGAAGCCTTATCAATGGATTCTGTCGGTGTAACTTATAATGATACGAGAAGACAAATATACTATTATTCATATAAAGACCACGAACTTTTAAGTTTACCGGAATCGACTAGGAATATCTTAGATGATAGAGTTTTTGAAGTCGTTAGTAATATTCTATACCGTTTCACTTTCACGGAAGAGGATTACCAGAATGCGGAGGTCATTGAGGGAGATTGATAATAGACAAAGCCGAAGGATATTATCCTTATAATAATGGTAATTACCAAAATCAAAAGAGCACTCCCACTGCAGTAAATCCAAATGATCTAATTTACACTTCATTGTGGTCGATATGATAGATGATGGTAATCAAGGTGTCGAGCGTTGTTATGATAAATATATTCACTCAAAGGAGTTTGTTAAATATCCGAAGGACAGGGTTAATGATATACCATAAAACAGATTGAGGATGGATTAAAGGGGGCAACATCTTGGAAGAGATGGAAAGAGAATATGGGAAACCTGACAACGAATCATTCAAGTAAATACATTGGCGAATTATTTGAAAATTGGTATTAAAAAGATGAAAAAAGATATTAAAATATGGATGTCTCTTGTGGTTTTCCTATTATGTTCTTGTGATAGTGGAAAGAAAATTTATTCAAGTTATCGAATTGTTAACAATACTGGCTATCAGTTGGAGTTTTTGATATTTGAAAGGACTAATGGGACTTTTGTAAGGAAAATAGAACTTGCTCAAAATGCGGGGGAATGGGTGTCCGATAAATTTCAAATTTCTGAACCAGGAGGGAGGCAAATCCCTGTCAAAATGTTATTGGAAGGAGATTCTGTTAGGATATTATTCAATAAGGAAAAAGTACTGGTTTACTCAGAAGTATACTCCGATAGAAATATCCTTTTTGAAGAGAATTATGCCAAGGTATCCATTGACGATACTCACGTAGTTAGGAGGTATAATGTAACCGAAGAAGACTACAAAAATGCAGTATTGATCGATAATGAATAAGTAAACGCCCCAAGGCCGGTAAGATGAAAAATATTTCTGTTATTGTATTCTTTTTAATCGTTCTGTAAGGTTGTGGAGGGTTTTCAAAAAAAGAATTTAGGACCTACCAGCTTTATAATGGTACCGGTAAACCGATAACGGTGGAAATGTACGAGTTTAATAAATTGTACGTTTCAGAATATTTGGATGCGAATGGAATGATTGTAGAACGTCGAATGCATAATGACCATGGGGTTAAGTTTAATCCTAGTAATGCCTTCAGGGCAGATTCTGTGCGGGTGACCTTTAATAGCGATAAGGAACAGGTTTACGTGAATTTTTCAGGAAAGGACTGGGCCAATATTGCTCCCTCAGAACGGAATATCCTGCTTGAAGCATCGTATCAAATAATCGATGAGGAGATTTACCGCTTCACTTTCACGGAAGAGGATTACCAGAATGCGGAGGTCATTGAGGGAGATTGATAATAGACAAAGCCGGAAGGGAGATCCCTTTTGGCTTTCCTTTTTGTAAATGCATGGAGATGATCGATAATCCATGTCAAAGTTCGAAGATATTTGGGAGTTTTGGTCGAAGTCGTGAGACTTGGGCACCATAAGAAACTTTGCACCTTCGAGTCTTTGTGGCTTACTATTAATCAGCTATTAAAATAGCTTGGTAACGGTAGCAGGAATGGATTCACTCCAAATGTGCCGTAGGTACATTACCAAAAGGTGGTTGCACAGCTGATGTACCTACGGCACATATCAGGTTTACCATATCTTATTCTTTACCAAGCTAGCCCACCTAACGGCGGGGCAGACCAATTGGTGTTGATATACCACTTAAAAGAAAAGAACTAACGTTCTATGCTGCCCGTACTTTGGCAAGTGTTGAGTTAAAAACCCAACGCTAGTGGTTCCGCAGTACAGCTGCCGGAACAACAGGTGGCCTGTTTTTTTTCCACGAAGGCTCGAAGTCACAAAGTGAATTGGTTGGGAAGTGTCGTGCAGTCTGCACCTTTGATTCCCCAAAAAAAACTTAGTGGCTTGGTGACTTTGTGGCTTACCCGTATCCTATTTGTTACCAACCTAGCGCAGCTAACGGCGGGGCAGACCAATTGGCATTGATATACCACTTAAAAGAAAAGAACTAACGTTCTATGCTGCCCATACTTTGGCAAGTGTTGAGTTAGAAACCCACCGCTAGTGGTTCCGCAGTACAGCTGCCGGAACAACAGGTGGCCTGTTTTTTTTCCACGAAGGCTCGAAGTCACAAAGTGAATTGGTTGGGAAGTGTCGTGCAGTCTGCACCTTTGATTCCCCAAAAAAAACTTAGTGACTTTGTGGCTTACCCGTATCCTATTTGTTACCAAGCTAGCGCAGCTAACGGCGGGGCAGACCAATTGGTGTTGATATACCGATTAATAGAAAAGAACTAACGCTCTATGCTGCCCGTACTTTGGCAAGTGTTGAGTTAAAAACCCAACGCTAGTGGTTCCGCAGTACAGCTGCCGGAACAACAGGTGGCCTGTTTTTTTGCCACGAAGGCTCGAAGTCACAAAGTGAATTGGTTGGGAAGTGTCGTGCAGTCTGCACCTTTGATTCCCCAAAAAAACTTAGTGGCTTGGTGACTTTGTGGCTTACCTGTATCCTATTTGTTACCAACCTAGCGCAGCTAACGGCGGGGCAGACCAATTGGTGTTGATATACCACTTAAAAGAAAAGAACTAACGTTCTATGCTGCCCGTACTTTGGCAAGTGTTGAGTTAAAAACCCAACGCTAGTGGTTCCGCAATACAGCTGCCGGAACAACAGGTAAAAAAATAGGCTTATACCTTGGCTTTTAACACAGCATCTTTGTGGCTAATAACAACCATTTACTGAAACCTATTAGTCTGGAAAATCTCGGCCAGCATGGCTGGACTTTTACTGGCCAAAATAGCCATTGAGCAAGCGTATAGCCCTGAAATCATTTATCCCAAAGTAAAAGTTTTTTATTTCCTGCTTATGCTTTAATTTTACACGCCATTTCTACTTGTAATTAAAAATTCGATATATGCCTTATTTATTTACCTCGGAGTCTGTTTCTGAGGGACATCCTGATAAAATCTCTGATCAGATCTCAGATGCACTGATTGATAATTTTTTGGCGTTTGATCCCCAGTCCAAGGTGGCTTGTGAAACGCTGGTGACCACTGGACAAGTGGTCTTGGCAGGAGAGGTAAAGTCCAATACTTATCTGGACGTCCAGAAAATTGCCCGCGATGTGATCAACAGGATCGGCTACGTAAAGGGAGAATACATGTTTGACGGGAGTTCTTGTGGGGTGCTTTCGGCCATCCATGACCAGTCACCTGATATCAACCAAGGCGTGGACCGTACCAGTCCCGAAGAGCAAGGAGCGGGTGACCAAGGGATGATGTTTGGTTATGCGACCAATGAGACCCAGAATTTCATGCCGTTGGCCCTGGATCTTTCACACAGGCTGCTGAGGGAGCTTGCGGAGCTGAGAAGGGAGAATGAGGAAATCACTTACCTCCGTCCGGATGCCAAAGCACAGGTGACGATCGAATATAGTGACGACAATGTTCCCCAGCGGATCAAGGCCATTGTGATTTCGACGCAGCATGATGAGTTTGCCGATGAGCCTACCATGTTGAAAAAGATCAAAGAGGACCTGATCAGTATCTTGATCCCAAGGGTAAAGGCACAGCTGATCCCGGAAATCCAGTCACTCTTTACCGATGACATTACCTATCATATCAATCCTACGGGTAAGTTTGTGATCGGTGGCCCACATGGAGATGCTGGTCTGACAGGTC
This sequence comes from Echinicola soli, assembly GCF_006575665.1. Classification (NCBI taxonomy): domain Bacteria; kingdom Pseudomonadati; phylum Bacteroidota; class Cytophagia; order Cytophagales; family Cyclobacteriaceae; genus Echinicola; species Echinicola soli. The sequence continues at coordinate 731,067 of NZ_CP041253.1, read as the reverse complement.
GTAAGATCATCGTGGATACCTATGGTGGTAAGGGAGCCCACGGAGGAGGGGCATTTTCGGGAAAAGATCCCTCAAAAGTGGATCGTTCTGCCGCTTACGCCACTAGGCATATTGCCAAGAATATGGTCGCCGCGGGAATTGCCGATGAAGTGCTGGTACAGGTGTCCTATGCCATCGGCGTGGCCGAGCCAATGGGCATTTATATCAATACTTACCGCACTGGCAAAGTGGACATGAAGGATGGGGAAATCGCTGAAAAAATCCAAAAGATATTCGACATGCGTCCTTATGCGATCGAACAAAGGCTGAAGCTTCGAAATCCTATTTATGAAGAAACGGCCGCTTATGGTCACATGGGCAGAACCAATGAGGTGGTGCAGAAGACCTTTGTTTCTCCGGACGGCACCTCCATCACCTTGGATGTGGAGCTCTTTACTTGGGAAAAGCTGGATTATGTGGATAGGCTGAAAAAAGAGTTTAACTTATAAAGGATCAAGCAATATTTCTGTGGGCGGGATAAGATTTTCATTCATTTGGTGCGTCGCCACGAAGTCACCAAGACAAGGTACGAAGGGTTTTATAGCAGGATTCCAAACTTCATGGAAAACAAACAGCTTTGGGTCTTAGAGCTTTGTGGTTGACCGTATCTTATACGTTACCAAGCTAGCCCACCTAGCGGCGGGGCAACAAATTGGCGTTGATTACCACTTAATAGAAAAGAACTAACGTTCTATGCTGCCCGTACTTTGGCAAGTGTTGAGTTAGAAACCCAACGCTAGTGGTTCCGCAGTACAGCTGCCGGAACAACAGGTGGCCTGTTTTTTTTTCCACGAAGGCTCGAAGTCACAAAGTAGATCTGTTGGGAAGTGTCGTGTAGTCTGCACCTTTGTTTCCCAAAAAAACTTAGTGCCTTCGCGTCTTTGTGGCAAAAACACAAAAAAGAAAGCATATTAAAATAAAAGGAATCATGCCCCCCCAATTTTGGATCAAGCAATATTTCTGGAAGATGAGAGATTTCCAGGTGGTTTTGGTAAGCATATTTCTCTTTAATTAAGCAATAGTAATGTGTAGATTATAAAATCAGTATAAATCCGTCATTGCGAGGAGCTTGCGACGTGGCAATCCCGTATTAAGAAAACGAGATTGCTTCACTCCGTTGCTCTGCATTCGCAAGGACGGTATTTTAAATCGCGTTTATTATAAAAAATCAGCGTAAATCTTATTAATCTGCATCATCTGCGTGCTATCGAAACCAACCCTAATCCCCAATTTTTCCGCTTCCCCCTTATAAACCTAAATTTGACTGTATGATTTATTTCAAACCGTCATTGCGACGACCAGAGGAAGGAAGCAATCTCGTATTCTTAAGACGGGACTGTCGCATCCTCCCTGTCTGGTGCCAGACAGGCTCGCTATGACGGTTTAACCCGGAATCATTCTTTCTGGGCAAGTTGTGAATTTAGATTGAAGTGAAGAGATCCCTCTTGTGATGATGGGCTTTGTAGAAGATAATTTTCCTCACTTCCACATTTCCTCGATGATCTCTGTATAGAACTCTTTGACCGTTTTGCCAATGGCCCTTACCTGCTGCGAAATAAGGCTGGTTTCGGTTTGGCCGGGTACGGTGTTGATTTCGATAAAGAAGATTTTTCCGGTGTTTTGCTCCAGGAAATAATCCATTCTCACGGCCCCTTTACAGTTGAGTTTTAGATAGACTTTTTCGGCTACGGCTTTTACTCTGCTCACTTCCTCTTCAGTCATGCGCCCAGGGGTGATTTCTTCGGTGACCCCAGCGGTATATTTGGCTTCAAAGTCGAAAAACTCTTTGGAACTGACAATTTCCGTAGCGGGAAGGACGATGACGTCATCATCCACCTTGTACATCCCGATCGAGAATTCCCTTCCTGAGACAAATTCCTCGATCAGCACTTGATTGTCTTCAGCAAAAGCTTTGTCCAAGGCTTCCTGGACTTCGCCTTCGCTTTTCACCTTGCTCATGCCGATGCTGCTGCCGCCATTATTCGGCTTCACAAAGTAGGGAAGGCTGAGTTCATCAATTACCCGCTGGGTGTTTTGAGGGGTGTTTTTGAAGAGTTGAAGAGACTTGGCAACGTGGAGGCCTTCGATGTCCTGGATGATGGCTTTAGTGTAGCCCTTGTTCATGGTGATTGCTGAGGTCAGCGGATCACAGGTAGTATATGGAATCCCCACCATATCAAAGTATCCCGCCAGCTTACCATCTTCTCCAGGTGACCCGTGAAGGATGTTAAATACTCCGTCAAAGGTGATCTTTTCCTTATTGACCAGTACAGAAAAGTCGTTAAGGTCCACAGTGTGTTTTTGACCACCTTGGCCGGTGTAGTACCAATGGCTTTTTTCAACGATTATTTTATAAACGTCATAGCGATTCCTGTCGATCTGGGTTTCCACCACAGCGGCACTTTTCAGTGAAACCACTGATTCTCCTGTAAAACCACCCGTTACCAAAGCTATTCTTTTCTTCATGGAGTAAATTTAAATGACTTCCCTATGATTTCTAAATATTCTTCTGGATTAATAAAAATATTGCCACTAAGTCCCCAGGTCACAAAGGGTTTAGGGAGAGTCCGATGACCAGAGGCGAATAACCGAATCAAACAATATTGGTGATCATGTAAGCAGGACTAAACCACAAAATGTCGAATTACCTATCCTACTAATCTCTGTTCGACCGTAGAGGCAGGTTTGAAGGTGTTTTTAGAACGCTCCCCTGGAAGGGGGACTTCATCCAGCCCAATGTAACGCATTGGGCTAATTTATGGGGGAATACTACGCGCGCCCTGTAAGGGCAGCTAAAACCAAGTACTCCTGTGAATATTGTTTGGCTAGATGGAAGTGGTGGGCAAGGCTTTCAGCCTGCGGTAGGGGAATGTATTACGACGATGCCCCTAGGCCTTGCATTGGAGTAAGGTCAGGAAAGGCTTTCAGCTTTTGGCTCTCGATAGGGGGAAGGGCTAAAAATCACATTTGACCTGGGCATAAGCAAATTTCGGTTTTAACCCGTAAGTATACATCAGAAAATCTACTGTGGTTTAAAATAACAATGCAGGACCTACTTCGACAGCTAGGATGTTTTATATGAGTCTCGGTAATCATAGACGTAGCCAAGCATAATTGAATAAATAGTGTTTCCGTCCTTTTATTCAGGGGTAAAATTGCTTTTAATAGATCTTCATGAATGCTACGCATTTCCATTGATGAAAAGGGCGGAAAATCCAGTCCGGTGGTGAGCCCTTTAATTTGGGAAGGACACGTTTTCCAGGGAGGACAATACGTTACCCAATTTAATTTAAGAAAACTGCTCCGGCCTGAAAATGAATGGATCTCGCTGTTCCACGACGCAAGCTAATTCATTTTCTTAACGGCCTGCTCATTTTTCTTAAACCGGTCTCATCAAGGGACTTCCTTAACTTTCCAAATCGCATTTTGTAATGGTACCACTACGTGTAAAATTACCGATAGTCATTATGTTTTAAATCAAACTGAGGTCACCAAAAAGGCAAACAAAAACCTTGGTGGCAATAGAAACGATTACTTTCAATTTAGATTTTAAATACCGTCACTGCGAGGAGGCACGATGCGGCAGTCCCGTCCTCTGAAGGGCTGATCAGAAAGTCCCCTGTAGGGGATTTAAGGGTGGACTTTGACGAATTTCATTCGTAAGCAAAATCTTTACTCGGAAGCCAATGGTTAAAAACTAAAAAAGCAGGAAAACGATCAGTTTTCCTGCTTTAAAATGGTGTATAACCGTCCTGTATTAAGCATCCACGGATAGCCCCAGGTTAAGTCCAAGTCCAACGGTCAATCCGCCCAATACTGCAGCCAGGCTTAGCCCTAATCCTGCAGAAGCATCTACAGAGGGCAGGGATAGCGAAGAAAGTGACGGAAGGGTAAGGGAAAGTCCTCCGTTGATTTCATTTTGCTGAAGATCGGAGATTTCTTCTACGCCCATTTCTTTAAGATCGAATGCGTTTTGTTCAAAAGATTTCATAAAAGTACAGTTTGTGATTAAAATAACCCCATCTTAAGGGATGGGACACCTTTGATAAGACCAAATCTACTTTTTGTCTGTGCATAATAATTGCACAATAGGGGTGAAAACTTAAAAATATCATTGAAAAGCAACCTGTGACGTGAACTCAGTACCAGAGATAGTGACCTTGCAGGTCAATTTCATTATATTTAGCCCACAGAATAAAATCCACAATATAACTATTTATGAACCGAATAAGCATTTTCGCGCTAGCGGCATTAATGATCAGTATGTGTACAGAAATTTACGCACAGCAAAAGGAGGTTTCCTTAGCCTCCATTTTCAAAGAAGGAGTATTTGATCAAGAGACTGTTCGAGGAATCAACTGGATGAAAGACGGGCAGTACTACAGCTCATTGGTCAAAGAGGACGGTGTCTCCAAGGTGGTCAAAATGAATATCAGTACAGGAGAGCAGGAGGGGGTGCTGATAGACGGCAATAAGCTGGGCATCGAATTTTCCAGCTATTCTTTCAATAACGATGAAACCAAAGCGTTGGTCGCTACGGAGGTGGAAAGCATCTATAGAAGGTCTTCCAAAGGCGTGTTTTATGTAGTGGATATTACTACAGGGGTATCCCAAAAACTGATGGACGGAGAGAAGATTTCCTATGCCACCCTTTCACCTGACAATACAAAAGTGGCTTTTGTAAAGGAGAATGACCTTTATTATATCACATTACAGGACAATAAGGTACACCAGATCACCAGTGATGGCGAGTGGAACCATGTGATCAACGGTTCGGCAGATTGGGTGTATGAAGAGGAGTTTTCCATGGCTCAGGCTTTTGAGTGGTCTCCCGACGGCCAGAAAATCGCTTTTATCCGTTTTGATGAATCGGCAGTGCCGGAATATAACATGCAGCTTTGGGGGCCGCTTTACCCACAGGACTATAAGTTTAAATACCCAAAGGCAGGTGAGAAAAATGCAGAAGTAAGTATTCATGTCTTCGACCTTCAGAAGGAAGCTACCACCGAGATGGAAGCCGGTCAGGAGAAGGATATCTATCTGCCCCGGATCTACTGGGCTGGTAATAGCCGGACTTTGGCATTTATCCGTCTCAATCGACTGCAAAACCAGCTGGATCTTTTCCATGCCGATTCGGAGACAGGGGACAGCAAAGTGATTTTGAAGGAGGCCGCTGAAACATATGTAGACCTCAACTATAATGACAATCTTCTTTACCTCGAAGACGGTAAGGGCTTTATCAGGACTTCTGAGCAAGATGGTTATAAGCATATCTACCATCATGATATGGAAGGTGAGCTGATCCGGCAAGTAACTTCAGGAGATTGGGAAGTGACCGAAGTGGTCGGCGTGGATGATAAATCCAAAAAGATCTTTTATGTGTCTACAGAGAAGTCACCGCTGGAAAGAAACCTTTATGTGGTCAAGCTTAATGGCAAAGGCAAAAAGGAACTGACGCCCGCTCAGGGATCCCATTCTATCAATATGAGCCGTGACCAGAAGTATTTTATTGACTATTACAGCACTGCCAATCAGCCGCTGCATATTACCCTACATGATACCAAAGGGAAGGTGATCAAAGTACTGGAGGACAATCAAGCATTGAAAGATCGCTTGGGAGAATATGCGTTGAGTGAAAAGGAATTTTTCCAGTTCCAGACAGTGGACGGGACACCGCTCAATGGCTATATGATCAAGCCTGCGGATTTTGATGAAAGCAAAGAGTACCCCGTGCTCATGTACGTTTATGGCGGGCCTGGTTCAGTGAATGTGAAAAATGGCTGGGGAGGTACAAGGGACTTTTGGCACCATCACCTGGCAGCGGAAGGTTATATCGTAGTTTGTGTGGACAATAGAGGAACGGGCGGAAGAGGCCGTGCCTTTAAGCACGCCACGTATGCCCAGTTGGGTAATTTGGAGGTGCAGGATCAACTTGCTGGGGCAAAATACCTGTCTTCCCTTCCATATGTGGATGGAGCTAGGATTGGCATTTGGGGCTGGTCTTATGGTGGCTACATGAGCTCTCTGTCACTGATGCTGGGCAATGATGTCTTCAAGACAGCCATCGCTGTGGCGCCAGTGACCACATGGAGGTATTACGATACCATTTATACTGAAAGGTACTTGCAGACACCCCAACTGAATCCTTCAGGATATGATGATTACAGCCCACTGACCCATGTGGACAAGTTGAAGGGCAATTTCCTGTTGATCCATGGTACAGGTGATGATAATGTCCATTTCCAAAATTCAGTGGCACTTTTGGATGCTTTGGTGGCTGCCGACAAGCAGTTTGAGACCTTTTACTATCCAAATAGAAACCACGGTATTTATGGAGGGAATACCACTTGGCATTTGTATAACCTGATGACCAACTTTATCAAAGAGAAGCTGTAAGAGGTTTAAAGGCGATAAGATTTTAAGGAATTGATTTTTAGCTGAAAAGCAGCTATCTTGGTTAGAAACCCAATTACCTATGAAAGAAAGATTGAACACTTCTCTACAGTCGATTAGCCTTATTGCTGTGGCCGGTTTGGCAGGCTGGTCGGTATTTTACGACCAGCTTTCTGCCCTCAAGCTTCTTACCTATCTGATTATTCTTTTGGTATTTATAGAGATACTAAGCCTTATTCTGATTCGAAAAACTTATCCTGAGAGCCATACCACCTTTAAGGTAGGTATTATTGCCACACTCCTCATCCTTCTGGGGATTAAAAGAATGTTGCCTGATTTCTTTGTTCCCTTGGCCGTGATCACGTTTGCGATCAATTATCTCTATAATTTCTATACCAATAATAAGCGGCGGAAGGGGCAGTTTAAGCGAAAGAAGACCAGTAAATTCAAGTTGTAATCGTGCCAATCGGCACGTTATTTGATCATGATGGGCGTAAAATTCACTACCATGATAAAATACTTACTGTTATTTTGCCTACTGGTTCCGATGGTTTCTGTGGCACAAGATCGATTGGGAAAGCTCGTGGAGGAGCGACAGGCACTCCATCAGCAATGGAAGGCTTCCGAGAAGGAAAAATCCGGTATTTTTGGCAACCGCACCAAGAAGGATATGATCAAAACCAATGAGTGGATGGAGCGTATCATACTTAAGGATAATTTGATTATGGATGAGCTGGAAATGCTTAAAAATATCGAAACCACCGAGATCAAATACGAAAAGGATGATTATAAATACATCGCCCAAAAACAAGAGCAGGACATTGTCAAATTGAAAAGAGCATTGAACAATAAAGATGATGAGATCGCTGCAGTGGCAGCAAACAAAAGGACTTATGAGTGGACGACATTGATTTTTTTCTTGACCTCACTAACGGCAGGTTACCTGTTTTATCGAACAAAAAAGCAGGTTTAAAGTTACTGGTGTCCGAGAAAACAATCGTCAAATTGAAAAAAAAATCAACTGTTTACACCCCCCCCATCCCCTAAAGCTCCCCTTTAGGGGATGGGGGCATTTTAGGGATTGGAATAAAAATCCTCAAATTTCTATTTAAAGATAGTTTTTGATCATATTTGAAATTTAGTCGGACGTCAGTAGTTTAAAGGAGTATTTGGGTTCGATTTAAAAACTGTCGCTTCCACCCCCTTTTCGCTCCATAGCCCATCCTAAAAAAGGCTCGTGCCAAAGGCATTCTGATGGAGCAATGACGGATTGACATCGATTTCATTGTTAAGCACAGGACAGTATCATAAGGCTATTTGGAAGGAATATTCTTTAAATCCATAATTTTCCGATTTTTCAATCTTCTTATCTTTCAATCTTAAAACCTATTTCCCTATTTTTGCGGCTATGGCAAAGACAGAACAAGCAACCGAAAATGCACAATTGAAGGACATTATCTCACATGCCAAGGAATATGGCTTTGTGTATCCTTCATCCGAAATATACGATGGCCTTCAGGCCGTTTATGATTATGGCGCTTATGGCGTGGAACTCAAAAATAACCTGAAGCGCCTATGGTGGGAGTCCATGACCAGGTTGAATGATAATATAGTGGGAATCGATGCGTCGATTTTTATGCATCCCACCACCTGGAAAGCTTCCGGTCACGTGGACAGCTTTAATGATCCTATGATCGATAATAAGGACAGTAAGAAACGGTACCGTGCCGATGTACTGATCGAAGACAAGGCTGCCGAGCTGGAGAAAGCAGGAAAAGAGCAGGAAGCTAAATCACTACTTGCCGCAATGGGAAGGCTGTTGGAAGCCGAAGACCTGGAGGGTGTCCGTGATCTGATCGTAAATGAAAACATCACCTGCCCTGTCAGTGGTACGGCTAATTGGACAGATGTGCGTCAATTTAACCTGATGTTTGCCACACAGGTAGGCTCAGTGGCCGAAGATGCTTCTACCATCTACCTACGACCAGAAACCGCCCAAGGGATTTTTGTCAACTTCCTGAATGTACAAAAAACTGCCCGTATGAAGGTGCCATTTGGTATCGCACAAATTGGGAAGGCTTTTAGAAATGAAATTGTGGCACGTCAGTTTATTTTCCGCATGCGGGAATTTGAGCAGATGGAAATGCAATATTTTGTCCGTCCTGGCACTGAGCTGGACTGGTACAAAAATTGGTCGGAAACCCGCTTGAAATGGCACAAAGCACTAGGTGTGCCTGATGAGAAACTCAGGACACACGACCACGATAAATTGGCCCACTATGCTAATGCTGCCATGGATATTGAGTTTGATTTTCCATTTGGCTTTAAGGAAGTAGAAGGGATTCACTCCAGAACGGACTTTGACCTGAAGAGTCATCAGGAATATTCCAAGAAGAAGCAGCAGTACTTTGATCCTGAGGTAAACCAGAACTATATACCTTATGTGATCGAAACTTCCATTGGTGCTGATCGCTTGTTCTTGATGACACTTTGCAATGCCTTTACGGAAGAAGAGCAGGAGGGAAAAAAGAGAACTTACCTGAAGTTTCACCCGGCTATCGCTCCTGTAAAAGCAGCGATACTTCCGCTGACCAAAAAAGACGGTTTGCCGGACAAAGGCAGGGAAATCTTTGATAAATTGAAATTTGATTTCAATGTGGTGTATGAAGAAGCGGCATCTATTGGTAAGCGTTATACGCGCCAGGACCTGATCGGAACACCGTTCTGTATCGCAGTGGATCACCAAACCCTGGAAGATAATACCGTGACCATCCGTCATCGGGATACTACAGAACAGGAGCGTGTCCATATCGATGAACTCCATGGTAAATTGGCAGCCGCAACAAGCTTTAGAAATATCTTTAACAAGATATAAACAGCATGATAAGCTACTGTTAGAGAAGGCATGGTGCTGTTAGTGCCATGCTTTTTTTCTATCAGTTGCTAGCGAGTGGCTGGTCTTCTATTTTTTTAGGGTATGGATTCACCAAGATCCTGTAGGATTCATAAATGCTCAGGATATCCCGTACATAGGCGACTGCCAGATGGCCTTTGGCATAGCCACTTCTGACTACAGGGTCACGATAATATTTTGGCTGTGATTTTCGCTCAAGATAGTAAGCGACATCACTCCATCTTCTGGTATCTTTCCCGAATTTTAGCGCCAATCGCCACGCATCATTAACGTGGCCATGCCCCACATTGTAGGAAGCCAGGATAAACTTGATGCGTTCATTGGTTTCAGGGACTCTTTCGAGCCAAAACTTATCCAAGTACTTCAGGTACCTTACCCCGCCCATGAGGCTTTCGGAAGGATCATTTGGGTTTTCGACTCCAAAACGCTCCAATGTTACAGGCATCAGCTGTAGGAGCCCCCTGGCACCAGCGTAGCTGGTCGCTTCCGTGTTAAACCTGGATTCTTTATAAACCAACGAAGCCAAAAGTCGCCAATCCCAGCCCAGGTAATCTCCCCCTTTCTTTATAAGTTCATCGTACTTCGAAATCTGGTCACCGGAGATGGAAGAAAACGGGCTTTTGTTTCGGTAATAGCTGTTTTTTTTGTTCAGGAAGTATTTTCCATATAAGATTGCAAAGTAGGTAGATTGTTTTCCCTTATCTATCCAGTCATTCACTGCGGCCAGTAGGTTAGGTGAATTTTTTCGCACGAGCCAAGCTACAGGTGATGGGGCGTTGATGTGCAGGCCAATGTCGATTTCACTATAATACGTTGAGTTGACCAATGCTACATCTTCATCCACTAACGTGAAGTCTATATTTTCCATCACCACATCATCGACTAATTCATCAGAGTTTTTTGGGGTCTCGACGATGTCAATATCAATCTGTAAACTGTCCTCCAATAGCGTGAGCTGATCCTTGTAGACGGCTGATTTTCTTACGTAGACTGTTTTATTGTCCAACTGCTGAAGGGAATCAAGTACCGGGGTTTTTCGGCTTTGGACGAGGACAGAGGAGAGCAAATTTAGTTTGGTGGTAAAACTCCCGTATTTTTTTCGCTCCTCATTTACGACAAGGTTGATGGCCACAATATCAGCTTTTCCGTTATTGAGCATCTTGAAAGCTTTCTCTATATCTTCGTTGACGATAAGCCTCAGCTGTACATCCAGCTGTTTGGCCAAGTTGCGAAGGAGTTCGTATTCATAGCCCATTCTGCGGCCACGATAGATGTAATAACTGGTAGAGGAATTATCCACGACAGCTCTAATAAAACCCCGCTTTTTGATGCCTTCCAAGTCCAGCTGCACAGGCTTTTCCCAGAACGGAACCGCTGCTTTTTTCTTTTTATTGTCCTCACCACATCCTATCAGAAAGGAAAATATGCACAGTAATAGCATACTTACTATCCGCTGTCTGAAATTCGTGGCCTGGCCAAGGTGTTGGTGAAGTGGCATAGATCAATAATAACACAATTACACCACATCTACAAAAAAGCAACAGGAACCATTTAAAGTATCGGTTTTTTTTGGAGGTGAATCAAATGATTCTGTGTATGAAATAGATTAAAGCGATTTGTTCTTTACGATAGCTTCAAAAAGGGTGATGATTTCTTCTTTTTTTCGTTGGCTGATGGGCAAGGATTTGCCGTTTTCCATCTGTACTTCCCCTCCGTCATGACGAAAGTACTTTTTCATGTAGTTCGGGTTAATCAAGTAGGATTGGTGGATTCGTATGAAAAAATACTTTTTTAAAGTCCTTTCTACCTCTTTCAGGGTTTTGCTAAATAGTAGCGTGGAATTATTGTTTAAGTGCAGGATTGTGTAATTGTTTTGGCTTTGGGCAAAAATAATTTCATCCACCTTAATGAACTCCAAGCCCTCACTTACGGGAACCGCGATTTTGGACTTGATGATATTGTCTTTCTTTAATGAGGAAATAAATTCCATCAAATCACCTTCGCGTTCTTTTTTTAGATGTTGGTGATATCCTTTGTATTTTTTTAAGACTTCGGCGAGTTCTTCGTGTCCGATAGGTTTTAGCAGGTAATCAAAGGCCTTGTATTGAAAGGCTTTTAAGGCGTATTGGCTGTAGGCAGTGGTGAATACGACTTCAAAATCTACCTCATCAATCATGTCGAGTAGTTCAAAGCCATTCAGCCGAGGCATTTCCACGTCCAGAAACATCAAGTCGATGGGAGATGATTTAAGGTAGGCCAGTGCTTCCTCAACTTTTGAGGTGGAAAAAGCGATTTCTACTTCATCCTTAAATTGCGCTAGCTCAAGTGCCAAGCTTTCTACGCAGTGGACTTCATCGTCGATTATCCCAACTTTCATTAATGATCTTTTGAGGTCAAATAAATTTATTTCCAGTGCTAATATAGGAAACATCTTAGCCTATAATCAATATTAGGCAAATTTTTGGTGGGATATGGGAGGTTTTGCGTAATAATAACTGAAATCATTCGGCTACTCACTGTTGGGTTCTATCTACTATTTTACTATTCCTGCGACGAATTATTTATGATAGCTTTAGGTATATTATTTTATGACTGACTATTTACACACTACTTTTTTATTAACATCAGTAAGCAAAAGCTAGCTCCAGGGTTTCCTCCAAGGCTCTGGGGCGTGCTTTTGTGCAAAGGGATAAAATAATCTGTGATGAAATCAGTACTAATTCTTCTTTGCCTATTGCTTGAAAGTGTCTTTTGGCATTGTGTAGGAGCAGAAGGCAAGCCAGTTGTGCAATATTATATACTAATACCCGATCCAGGGGATCGTATTGTTTTGGAGGTCAGTGAGGGGGATTTTGGTTGGGTGGCTTTGGAGCATGATCCTTGCAATCACTTTTTCAAAACAGAAGTGTTGGTTCATCCCTCGGTAACCACTTCGGGCTTTCAGTTTTTTGTAAACGGAGACTCCAATTATAAGATGATGGATTATGGCAGAAAGTATTTTTGTGGAACCAAGCTAACCCATTATCGTGAAATTATTATACGGGTAAATATGGGGGAGGGGCACTATCAGCGGTTTAAGTTGGAAAAGGCCGATGCGGTCTCGACAATTCGTTTTTCGGAAAGCAAAGCAGGCTTTTCGTCCTTCTTCAGTTTGTGGGTATCGGGCCTATTTAGGAGGGATTAGGAGGTTGGATTTAAGGAGCCCACATGTATAATGTATATGGTAGCCCTGGTACCGGTAGCATCTTCCCCCGAGCTATCCTTGGGTGTAACAGCAAATGTTACTTTGCCTTGATGCTGTTGATTAAAAATCACTAGACGTTCTTCGATAAGTTTCAAGCCTAGATGGGTTCCGTCAGGCTTAGGCTCGCTGGGGCTTTCCTTGGAGATGGAAAAGCCTTTTCCATTGTCCAGTACTTCTACCTTGACACCTTCTTCGGTTTCAGTGACATTGATATCAAGGATCTTGGGTGATTTACGACTTGGAAGGAGTCCGTGTTTGATGGCATTTTCTACCAGTGGTTGTAGGATTTTGGGTGGCACTTTGACCATTTTGGGGTTTACACTAGGCGAAATATTGATATGATAATTAAACTCACTGTCAAACCTTAGCTGCTCGATTTTTAAGTAGAGGGCGGTAGACTTGAGCTCCTCATCCAGTGAAATGGATTTTTTGCGGTTATTGGTCAGGCTCATGCGAAGTAGTCGTGCAAAGGTATCAATATACTCCTTGGCTTCTTCGTTTTTGTTTTTTATCACCAGCCAGCGTACTGCATTCATGCCGTTAAACAAAAAATGTGGGTTCATTTGTGATTCAAGGGATTGGATCGCCAAGGATTGGATGCGATTTTCAAATTTGCTTTCGAGCAGTTTGATGCGCTTTTCTTCGGTGTTCTTTTGCTCCTGGATAAGCTCTTCAAAGGTGACTTCCAGCTGCTGGTTGACCTTCTTGATTTCGTCCCGCTGTTCTTTGATTTGGTCGTTTTGGCGATGGAGGAGCTCATTTGCTCGTTTCTTGGCTTTGATATTTCGGAATTGCATAAATGCGATCACCACGATAAAGGCCAATAAGATCACCAATAGGATCAGAATAACCTGATGGCTCTTCAGGGCTGCTTGTTGGCTTTCCAGTTGGGTCTTTTGCAGCGCTTTGTCTTTTTGCAAAAGCTCAATCTGTGATTCCTTTTTTTCGATGGCATAGCGTTTTTCAATGGCCGCTATTTGTGTTTGCTGGTTTAGGAGTGCGACACTGTCTTTATACTGCTGAGAAAGGGTGAGGTACTCGAGTGCCTTCTGGTACTCGCCCCGCTGCTTATAGATAGTGGAAAGCCAATACGAACATTCTTTGATGAGGCCTTTGTTTTTGACCTTTTCGGCAAGTTCCCAAGAATCGTTATACAGCTTGATGGCTTCTTCTGAATGGCCTAATTTTCGGTAAACATCCCCTTGTCGCTTGGCAATGTCAGCTTGTTTGTGAAGGTCTCCCAAGTGTTCAAAGAAATCTTTGGATTGGTTAAAATAGGCCGCCGCTTTTTGCAAATCCTTCCCTTCCTGAAAGTAGTTCTGCCCAAAATATTCATAGGTTATCCCCAATCCAAAAGTGTCCTTTCGGGCTTGGTTTATTTCCAATAGTTTATTCAGATAGCTTCTGGCAGTGTTGAATTCTTTTTTTTCAGTGAAGTAATCACCAATAGAAAGATAGTTCATCGCTATCCCAAGGGTGTTGTTGCGCTTGCGCTCCGCTTCAAGGGAGCGTTCGAAGTAGGCCAATGCATCTTCTTCCCGGCCGGGGAGGTGGAGTAGGGTGTTGCCCAGTCCATTACAGGAAATAGCGATATTTCTTAAGTTGTTTTGCGCTTCTGCCACTTTCAGGGCTTCCAAGTAAAAGTACACCGCTTGGTCAAAATCTTCCGCATAGCGGCTGGCTACGCCGGCATTATTGGCGAAGATCATTTTTTCCATGAAACTGGAGTCTTCCTCCGCTATCAGTTCAAGGGCCTTGGCATGTAGCGGGATGGCTTCTTCATACCGCTGATGATAGCGGTACATCAGGCCGAGGTTATCCATTGCTTTCGCGTATAGTAAGGTATCACCCAGTTCTATGGAAAGGCTTACTGCTTTCTCCGCTTCTTGGTATTCTGTATCCTCATCGTGGTTGCTCCTGTGGATATCGCGCGACAGCTGGATGGCATTGACCACCGCTAAAGAGTCAGCCAGGTTTGCCTTTCTTTCACTACTGAAAGGGCCATCTTGAATGTGCCTTGCCTCTGCAAGAACTCTTCCGGGCAATGAAATTGCCAGTACTAAATAAAGCAAATACCCACTAAAGTGCCAATTCCCTTTCATAAGGATTTTTGTTTATACCTTATGAATATCCATAATAAATTTTATATATGCATAAAAGATCCCGGCTTTTGATAGGAGAAGATCCGTTATCTTAGGATTTCTTCGTCATTACTCTTGTAATAAATCTTTCCTGCCAGCCGCATCAGTTCCACTTCTGCCACCTTCGTACTGAAAATGGCGTCGATAAGCCGGCTTTCGGCATTCAGCCTATTGACCTGGGCATCCCTGAATTCCAGGTAGCTGGTCAGTCCGGTCTTAAACCTGTCAAAAGCGATATCGGTATTTTCTTGGACTACTTTGTAATTTTCACGTTCAATATCCAGCCGCTGCTTGCTGTTTTCATAGACATTAAAAGCCCTGTAAATATCCGATTTCAGCTGGACTTCGTACTGGTCAAGGATATGGGCTTGACTTTCTTGTTGTACGCGGGCTCGTTGGATTTGGCGGTTTAGGGTAAAGCCGCTGAAGAGGTTGATGCCGACAGTGGCGCCGAAGGAATACCCTTCTCGTTTGTTTTGGATCAGGAATCCGGCATCAGAATTGGACACTGATTGACGGTAATTGCCGTCCAATGATAAATACGGTAAGCGCTGTGCCTGGATTTCCTTCAGCTCCAAGTAGGCGACATTTTCTTGCCTTCTATTGATGAGTAACATCTTGTTTTGATCCATGGCCTGATCCAGTAAGGGACCCAATTTTAAGTCATCATTGATCATGATGCTGTCTATAATCGAGAATTTTTGTTCATCTCCCAGCGCCATCAACTCATTGAGGTTAATGCGGGCGGTACGGATGACCTGCTCTTGGGAGACGAGCATAGACCTGTCCGTGTTAAAGTCCACTTGGGCGGCAAGATATTCTGTTTTGGAGCTTCCGCCAAGCTCATACTGGGACTTGGCAATGTCCAAACGCTGCTGGGAGAGTTCCAGGGTTTCCTGGAGCACCTTGTAGCGCTCCAGTTCGGTGGTGAGGCGGTAATATGCTTCAGAAATCGCAGCTACTGTGTTTTCTATAACCACCTTTGCTTGTAATTCGCCGATTTCGTCGAGTTTTCCCAGCCGCTGTAAGGCTACCACGGCATCGTAACGAAACCCATAAATGGCATTGATGTTAAAATTCTCTCCAGTGGATTTGGCACCATCGATGTTTCTGGGACTGTTATCGTTTACAAACTGCTGCTCCACATCTTCTGTACTGGTGGTCCTGCCGTAGGTGGCATCCAGGCTGGGCAATAAAGCTCCTACGCCTATTTTTTTATCGATTTCAGTGATTTTTTTATCCTGAAGGGCAATCTTTACATCATAATTGTTTTCCAACCCTTTGATGATGGCCTCTTCGAAAGAAAGCTCTTCCTGTCCGAATGCCGAATATATCGCTGCCATCATGCACAATACAACCAAACACTGCTTCCTCATATTCTTGCTAATCTTGATGATTTTGATGTCAAATAAGTATAAACTCCCGGTATTATGAAGAGGGTCAAAATGGTGGAAAGTACCAAGCCTCCAATAACGGCCACGCCCATTGGGCTTCGGCTTTCTGCGCCCGCTCCGAGGGCCAGGGCGATGGGCAATATCCCTAAAATAGTGGAAAGACTGGTCATCAGGATGGGACGGAAACGAGCGACGGCAGCACCGACGATCGCTTCGTCTACATCCAATCCATGGGCTTTTCGTTGATTGGCAAATTCCACGATCAGGATGCCGTTTTTGGTCACCAGACCGATGAGCATGATAATGCCGATTTGGCTAAAGATGTTCAGGGTGAAGTCGCCCAGCCATAAGGACAGCAGGGCCCCAAACAAGGCCAAGGGTACTGTGATCATGATGGTCAGTGGATCCGTGAAGCTTTCAAATTGTGCTGAAAGCACTAAATAGATCAGTATTAGGGCAAAAAGAAAGGCAAATATCAAACTGTTGGAGCTTTCACGGAATTCTTTGGATACGCCGGCCACATCTGTGGTAAAGCTTTCGTCCAGTACTTCTGCCGCGATACGGTCCATCTCGTCCAGCCCGTCACCAATGGTGTACTTTGGCGCAAGGCCAGCCGATACCGTGGCACTCACGAAACGATTAAAGCGATAGAGCTGTGGAGGCGTGCTTTTTTCCGTAATATTCACCAGGTTATCCAGCTGCACCAATTGACCGTTTTCTGCCCTTACGTAAAGCATGCGTAAGTTTATAGGGGCATTCCTGTCTTCTTTTTGCATTTCACCGACGACCTGGTATTGTTTGCCGTTCATAATAAAATAATCAAAGCGCTGACCGGAATAGGAAAGCTGTAGGGTCCGGGCAATTTCCTGTACGGATACACCAATGTTTCGGGCTTTATCTCGATCTATTTCTACCTCGATTTCCGGCTTGGTAAACTTTAGGTTGATATCCGAAAATTGGAAAATGGAGGATTGGTTTACCTCGTCCATAAAGGTAGGAATGACCTCCTTCAGCTTTTCGAGGTTTTGTGCCTGGAGGACGTATTGTATGGGCAGTCCTCCCCTTCGGTCTCCGATGGACTGGGGCTGTGAGGCAAATGCCTTCACATCTGTTTTTTTACGTAAAATTTCTGCCACATCCTCGAAGACTTCTTGCTGGCTTTCCGTCCGCTGGCTAGCATCTACGAGCCGGACACGGATAAAACCGGAATTGGTACTGGCCGTCCCAAATCCAGGAGAGGTTACGGATATAAAACTGTCCCAAACGTCCTCCGGGATTGTGGTCATCATCTCGTACAATAGTTCGTCGATGACCCTGTCCATGTAGTCAAAAGTAGCACCCTCGGGTCCACTCATGTTGATGCGCATTTCGCCACGGTCTTCCGTAGGGGCAAGCTCGGAAGGGATGGCATGGAACAGCATGTAAATACCACCGCCCATGACCAAAATGATGACAAACGACACCCATCGAAACTGCATGAACCAAACCAGGGCAGCTTCATATTTTCTGTTGAGCCAAAGGAAAACCGGTTCAGTGACATTGTAAAACCAATTGTGCTTTTCGCGCTTTTTTAGGAGTTTGGAGCTGAGCATGGGGGTCATGGTCAGTGCCACAAAAGAGGAAATGATCACTGATCCCGCTACGACCACACCGAATTCCCTGAAAAGCCTACCAGTGGTGCCCGTAAGGAAAATTACCGGCAGAAATACGGCTGCCAAGGCAATGGTCGTGGCAATGACCGCAAAGAAGATTTCCTCTGCTCCTTTCTCCGCTGCTGCTTCAGGCTGTTCCCCTTTTTCAATTTTGGCATAGATGTTTTCCAGCACTACGATGGCATCATCTACCACCAAACCAATGGATAACACGATCCCAAGCAAGGTGAGTACATTGATCGAAAAATCCATCGTGTACATGACGAAAAACACTCCTACCAGCGAAATTGGTATGGTGATGACAGGGATAAAGGTGGTTCGCCAGTCCCTTAAAAACAGGAAGATGATGGCCACCACCAGCAAAAATGCCAAGAGGATGGTTTCCTGCACTTCACTGATGGAGTTTCGGATATATTCTGTGGAGTCAAAGCCAATTCCCAACTCAATGTCGTCGGGAAGGTCTTTTTTTATAAACTCCAATCTTCTGTAAAATTCGTCTACGATTTCAATACTGTTGGAACCTGGCAGAGGCACCAGGACCACGCCCACCATCGGGACGCCATCACGCTTTAAGACCGTACGTTCATTGAGCGGGGCCAGTTCGGCGTTGCCAACATCCTGAAAACGGACGATATTGTTTTCGCTTTCTTTGATGATGAGGTCATTGAACTCATCAGGCGTAGAAAGACGGCTTTTGGTACGGACCGATAGCTCGATCGTGCTGCCTTCTATTCGTCCAGAGGGCAATTCTACATTTTCGCTTTGTACCTTAGTGAGGACATCCAAGGGGGTGACACCGTAGGATGCCATGCGGATGGGATCCATTCGGAGGCGCATCGCATACTCTTTTTCGCCCCAAATCCTGACTTCACTCACCCCAGGGATAGTTTGGAGCCGCTCTTTGAAGATGTTGTCAGCAATGTCAGAAAGCTGGAGCAGGGTTTTTTGTTCGCTCTTTACATTGAGGAAAACAATGGGCTCAGAATCAGCATCAGCCTTGGAAACCACCGGAGGCTCTGCATCAGGAGGCAGGTTCCGCTGTGCTCTGGAGACTTTGTCCCGGACATCGTTGGCTGCCGCTTCCATATCGGCTCCCACATCAAATTCGACAGTGATATTACTCGTGCCATCATTACTGGTGGAAGTAAGGGATTTGATGCCCGAAATACCGTTGATGGATTCTTCCAGAGGTTCGGTGATTTGGGCTTCGATGACATCGGCATTGGCACCTACATAAGTGGTCCGGACATTGATGATGGGAGGATCCACGCTGGGATACTCCCTGACGCCCAAAAAGGTCATGCCGATGATCCCAAAGAGCAAGATGGTCAGTGAGAAAACGATGGCCAGTACCGGCCTTCTAATGCTTATGGTGGATAGGCCTGCCATATCAGTTGATTTTATTGTGATTTACCCGCAGACCTTCCTTGGCTTGGAGGACTCCGGTGGTCAGAACCAGGTCTCCAATTTTTAGGCCCTCTAAAACTTGTACTTCGCTATCGGTTCTGATGCCTATTTCTACCTTCCTTTCTTCCACGATTCCTTCTTTGTTTACCAGAAAAACCTTGTAGCCGTTCAGTTCAGGAATTAAGGATTCCGAAGGTACCAAAAGGGCTTCTTCTTCCACTTCCAGGTTAAAGCGAATGTTCACAAACATGCCCGGGAGGAATTTCCTGTCTTTGTTTGGGCTGATGGCGCGCAGTGTCAATGTCCTGGTATCAGCATCGATTACCGGTTCGTATGCATAGACTTTTCCATTTTTGAGCCCATCGGATGCATTGTTTGAAAACTGAATGGTAGAGCCTACTTGCACCTGGCCAGCGTACCTTTCAGGAATGGAAAACTCGATTTTTATCGGGTCGATATTGACGATATTGGCGATGATATCAGTGGTGCTGATGACGGACCCCGCCGAAATTTGCCGTAAACCGAGCACTCCGTCAAAAGGCGCTTTGATCACCGTTTTGTCCAGTTGGGCCTTTACGAGTTTAATGTCAGAAAGGGTGGTGTTATATTGATTTAGGATAATGTCGTATTCTTCCTGACTGATTGCTTCTCTGGCCAAAAGCTGTTTCTGACGGCTTTCCTGACCCTCGTATAGCTTCTTGGTATATTCTAACCTGTCCAATTGGGCAGATAGTTCGTCGTCATTGATGTAGACCAACGGGGTTCCCTTTTTAACGAATTGGCCTTCTTCGAAGTTGATGGACTCTACCAGTCCTGTGATTTCAGGTCGTAACGTTACTGATTCATTCGAAAGCACATTGCCGGTGACATTGAGGTTGTTTTCCAGTCTTTCTGGTTTGACTTCTATGACATCAACAGGCAGCGCGGTCATTTCTTCAGGGGCACTTGGCGTGGTTTCGCTCGGACTTTTGGTGGCACTGTCTCCTTGTAAGCGAGGGAATAGAAAAATAATAGCGATGACCACGATGATGGCCACAATCAATAATATTTTAGTTTGTTTCTTCATTGGGTTAATGAAAATGTCGAATACTTCGAGATGTTTATAGAATAGTTTCCTTTCCTAAACTTTAAAGTAAGTCAATTAATCAGGAACATACCTCAATTAAAATACAGGTGGTCAATGAAAACTTTTAGTGGTCATTGACTTTGCTGTTATAATTTAGCAAAAGTTTCGGTTAAAAGGTTTTTGCTGTTGGTGGCCTATTGGTCCAAATACTGGTAAGGGTTAATGGCGTCCAGGATCTTTCTTCCTTTTGGACTGGGGACAAACCGGTAGACGAGGTTTAGTCGGTAATTTCCAGTCAAGAGACTGCTGTTAAAATCGTTGTTCTGTGCCAACCGGACCTTGCTGTAGACATAATTGGCATTGATGGCCCAGCGCTTGGAATTGTACCCCACACTGGCTTTCAGGAGGTAGTTGGCATTGACCGACCAATTGGTGGATTTTTCCTGACCGTATTGGTTGGTAAAACCAACACCAATGTTCCCAGTGGCAGATCCCATCAAGAAATAGTGTTTGGCAATTACCAGCGTATAGGCGTATCCGATGTTTGGGCCAAGTTCCATAAAGAACAACTTGTCAAAATCTCTGGACGGGTCGAGCATGACGCTTCCTGGGATAAGGGAACTATCGCCTTTTACCAATCCTCCATATATTTCACCGCCCAACAAGAGGGTTCCTGCAGATTTTTTTTGCCATTCTGTCTGGAGGAAAGCTGCTTTATAGCTGAATTTTTCTCCATTAAAAACATATTTCACAGAAGCACCGATCTCACGAACCTTGATGTCCGGCCGGTAATAGTAGTGTTGGTTTTCCGCTGTAAATTCACCTTCTGGTACCAAGTGGTATCCATTGTACAGCTGTATGAAACCGTCAATGGCCCATTTATCGGGGTATGCGTGCAGTTGAGCATCGAGGTATTTGGTGTCACCTTTGCCCCTTTCAGGATTTAAGAAGCCAAATCCCAGGGCAAGATTAAGCGTGAAGACATCGTAAGATGCACCCACGCCCATGTTCAGGGTGGAATTTGGCCTGTAACGCAACAAAGGCGCGTCTTTCAGGCGATCCTTAATGTCAATACCAGTGTATTTTCTGGAGAAGTATATCCTGCTCGTCACCATTTCGGTGAAGCGCTCAAAATAAGTGGTGTCATGCTGGATTTGCGCAAAGAGGTCTGTATAAAATAACATTCCGATTATTGCCAGTATAAAGCCCCGTTTTCGCATGAACATGGTATTTAAGGATTACAGTCTTTGGTATAGCCAAAAAAGTATCCAGTAAGTATAAAAAAAATATGGGAGTTTATAGTAAAAAGGTGCAGATCTCTATGCCAGAATTTTTAACCGACAAAGAGCTGCATGTAAAAAAAGGTCAAAGCGCCTGCTACCGTGCCCGAAACTAAAAAGGCTTTGATGAAAAAGGCTTTGACCTGACCGTGATATTTAAAGAAGGATAAAGTGGCCAAGGAGTAAGCAGTAAATAAAAGAAACGCACTGGCAATTGTCTGAATCATGGTATCCTTGCTGTTTTGAACTTCCTGCAAGGAAGGTAATTTTATGCAATCCGAGGAATATCCAATTTTAAGTTTATGTTAATATTCAGAAAACCAGTGTTTTCGGTGGTGTTTAGGTGAGTGGTTTTTCAAAAAGTTGTGGTTTTGATGGATTTCCTATGTGACCGCTTCCTGAATTTTTCGAGTTTAACTATCGATGGTTAGTTATTTTTTTAGGGAAAATAATCTGCAAGGTAATTAGGGGCCAAGCCATATTTCTGGAAGATGCGAGATTTCCAGGTGGTTTTGGCAAGCATATTTCTCTTTAATGTAGCAATAGGAATGTGTAGATTATAAAATCAGTATAAATCCGTCATTGCGAATGCAGAGCAACGGAGTGAAGCAATCTCGTTTTCTTAATACGGGATTGCCACGTTCCCGATAGCTCGGGACAGGCTATACTTCTTCGCTATGACGGTATTTTAAATCGCGTTTATTATAAAAAATCAGCGTAAATCTTATTAATCAGCGCCATCTGCAACCCTATTCCCCCCCAAAAACTTTTCCGCTCGATCCCTAAAACCTACATCGGTTTGCTAGACTGTTTACCATAGGCGTTGCCCATGGCTATGGATATAACGCCATTTCAAGTCTTGATTTATCTCCTCTTGGCTTTCCAATTTTTAAAAAAAATCAGCGGAAATCTGCCCAACCTGTCCCGCCGGGGCGGATCAGCATTACCTGCGTTCCATATAAAACAGCTTCAGCTCTAACTGACGCTTAGACAGGTATGCCCAGCCCCAATTTTTTTCGCTTGATACTGTTTTACATGGGATGATTGTATCAATACGTGTGAGGAGAGCGTGAAAGTTATAATCAATAAAACCACTCTTGCTTTGGTAAGAATGGTATCGATGTTTTTATTGTTTCGTTTAAAATAAAATGGAGGTTGATAAAAAATAATTATTAAAATAACCTCCAACTCAATTACACACACTAAAAGTCGGTAGTAGAAAAAGTTGCTTAATCACCCGAGACAAATGTAATGATTTTTTTCAATATAAAGCAAAATATATTTCTATAAATTATCGGATTTATTACTGGAATAATGACAAAATGAAGTTTATTAAGTGTTTTTTAACAAAAAAAGATGTATAGACCTATAAAAGGTGATTTGTGGATGATATAGGTATTTATGAAAGGTTCTGTTGGTTTTTGTTTAGGTAAGCATATTCTTTCCAAGAATGGATGTTTAGCAGTATGGATGGATGTAGGATAGTTTTTTTAAATGAAAAGTCGTAAAAGAGTGGAATGGTCTTAGTGTGTTTCAGTCAATTTACTGTTTTGTGATTATACGGAATTGTGCAAGTAATCAAATTCATTAGAAGAAAGTCCACGAATTACACGGATTGCCACGAATTTTTTTATGTTAATCATTGATTGATATAAGGCAGTTTGCTGAATATGCTCAAACTGGCAGAATTGCGTATAATCATATACTGTTTTACTGATACGATTTATTTCATTATAAACATCATATGAAAAAGTAGGGTTACTGCCTTTTCTATAGGGTATGCTATAGATTCCTTTGGTGGCTAAAGAGATAATCCGATGATATATTGTTTATTGTAGGTGAAGAAATGAATTAGCTTTTTATATTTGACATTTGAAAGAAACTTTGCAAAACCCACCACCAATGCATGCTTCGGAACAGGAAAATCTGGTAAGTGTTGTCATCCCGTGTTATAACCAAGGGGAGTACCTCAGGGAAACTGTCCTTTCAGTGCTTGACTCTACCTATTGCCCTCTGGAAGTAATTATCGTAAATGATGGGTCAAAGGACAATTCCCTTCAGGCTGCAGGAGCACTGGAAGAAGAATTTTCAGAAGTAAAAGTCATTGATCAAGAAAATGGAGGAGTTTCCAAGGCGAGAAATACCGGGATCGAAGCAGCAAATGGCAGTATCATACTTCCGCTAGATGGTGATGATCTTATTTCAAAAGACTACATCGAAGCTGGGGTTAAGGTTTTAAAGAATGATCCAGAGGTGAAAGTGGTGTACAGTC
Source organism: Echinicola soli (assembly GCF_006575665.1). Classification (NCBI taxonomy): domain Bacteria; kingdom Pseudomonadati; phylum Bacteroidota; class Cytophagia; order Cytophagales; family Cyclobacteriaceae; genus Echinicola; species Echinicola soli. Next base: position 707,265 of record NZ_CP041253.1, on the reverse strand, counting down.
AAGGGGTGAAGTTTGATGAATCTGGTGAGAAAAACTGGAATTTAAAGCCTTTTAGTCGACATCAATTAGCACTGGACAATATGATTTTTTGTTCCGCCTTGTTTAGAAAGGAAGACTGGCTAAAGGCAGGAAAATACTCGGTCGAAATGCGCTTTATGGGCAGGGAAGACTGGGAGTTTTGGATCAAAATGCTAAAAGATGGAGGGGAAGTGGTGCAGTTGCCTTTTATAGGGTTTTACTATCGCCTTACACCAAATAGCAAGCGAAAGAAGACGTCAAGCGCTGCCATAAAAAGAGAACGAATTGCATTTCTTAACTCCAGGCACGCAGCATATTTTTCAAGAGAACTAAATGGCCCCCTTCGTTTTCGTCGGTCCTGGTCTAAGCCTTACAATACCATGCTGAAATGGCTTGGGATACTTTAGATTTTGTCCATCCCTTTCCAAAATTTCAGGAAGTAGTATTTTAGCGGATTTTTGTATTTGAGTTGCTTCCAAGGGCGGCTGCCGTGGGGCTTGTGAAGGACAGGGACGTCCATCAGTACATAATTGCTATACCCCAGTTCGATGGCTTTTTTGGAGATAAATGTGTCGTACCAGTCTTTGGACTGATCCAGCTGCATGAAATCGTAAGCTCCCAGAAAGTCAGGGCTGAACAGGGTGCAGCAAAAACTTAGGCTCCTTTTTGTATCAATGATCTTTTCCCTGACATCTTTGAACTTAAGGTAAGGGAAATTGACCTTCTGGTCATAGCCCACCGTGATGGCTCCTACCAGGCCAGCGTTTTGATGGGACTGAAGGAACTGTAGCATTTTTTCGATGGTGTCTTTTTCTACTGTAACATCAGATTCCACCACCAGCAAGGGGAGCTGTTTTTCGACGGCTTCTTTTTGGGCCATCTGCAGGACCAGTTTGTAGTTGGGGGAGGGAGTGTCGGTGACCTCTTCCAGGTGCACCAGTTCATAGCCTGTCTTTGGGGCGTTTTTGTCCAGGGAGGCTTTGGTTTCGGCCGTGCTGAAATCATTGAAGATTTTATGAATGACCGGAACGGATGATGCCTTGATGGCTTCGGCTGTTTCCAGCGTGGTCTCGATCGAGTTTTTGACAGGTGTGATTACAAGTGCTTTGGCCATAACAGCGGCAAGATACAAAAAATGATGGACTCTAAATGGAAATAACCGTCATCACGAGTGGGGGGTGAAGTGATCTCGATCTATTCGGGATTGCTTCACGCCGTTCGCAATGACGGATTACTTTTTCATTAGCTAAGTTTAGCCACGGCTTCTTTAATTCGTTTCAGGGCTTCCTTAAGGTCTTCTTCTGAAGCAGCATAAGAAAGTCTCACGCAGTTAGGGGCTCCAAAAGCAGCACCGGTTACTACAGAAACGTGGGCCGTGTTCAGGATGTAAAGGCAGAAGTCATCTGCATTATCGATCTTGATCTCACCTGCAGACTTGCCAAAGAAGGCCGTCACGTCAGGAAAGAAATAGAAAGCTCCTTCAGGCACGTGTGTCTTGATGCCTGGAATGCCTCTGAGCAATTCCAGCACAAGTTCTCTTCGTTTTTTGTAGGCTTTTTCCATTTCCACAGAAGGCGTCTGGTCGCCAGTGATGGCTGCCAGTGCCGCACGTTGGGCGATGCCTGTTCCGCCAGAAGTGAATTGTCCCTGGATTTTTTCACAAGCCTTGGCAATGAAAAGCGGGGCGCAGATATAGCCCACTCTCCAGCCGGTCATGGCGTATCCTTTGGAAAAGCCATTGACCGTGATGGTCCTGTCAAACATTCCGGGAAGTGCCGCCATGCTGGCATGCTGTCCGGTATAATTGATCAGTTCGTAGATCTCGTCTGCTACGATATAGATATCCTTGTGCTTTTTGATGACCTCAGCGATAGCTTCGAGTTCTTCTTTGCTGAATACAGACCCTGTTGGGTTACAGGGAGAAGAATAGATGACTGCCTTGGTCTTGTCCGTGATGGCCTCCTCCAGCTGGTCAGCAGACGCTTTGAAGTTGTTTTCAAGGGTACCTTCGATCAGTACGGGTACACCGCCAGCCAGCTTGATGATTTCGGCGTAACTTACCCAGTAAGGGGAGAAGATCACCACTTCATCACCTTCATTGAGCAGGCACATGAAGATGTTGGCAATGGAGTGTTTCGCGCCAGTAGAAAGGACGATATTTTCCGCCTTAGCTTCAGTGATTTTATTTTGGGATTGTAGCTTTTGGGCAATGGCCTCTCTGAGGTCCTGGTAACCCGCTACTGGAGAATAAGAGAAATACTTCCCCTCATCTATGGCAGCCTTGGCTGCATCCTGGATGTGCTGAGGAGTCTTGAAATCAGGCTCTCCCAAACTCAAACTGATGATGTCGATTCCTTGGCCTTTCAGCTCTCTTGCTTTTTTGGCCATCGCCAGCGTAGCTGACTCTTCCATATTATTAATACGGTCTGATAAAATACTGCTCATTTGCTTTATAATTGTTTTTATATGGTCAGTTTATTGTTACCTTTATTTTTCTTTTCTGCCCAAGATGCAATCGAAATGATCGCTGACGTTTTAATAATTGGGCAAAATTAAGGATTATGCTTGTTAATTCTAAACCTTTCTTTTATTTAGAGCATAGAATCTGCCATTTAAAACGTTACCATTAAAAATAGTCCAGTGTTTAGCATATGCTTGGCATGAAAAAATACCTCATCCTACTTCTTTTATTGGTCAAGGTCAGCGTCCTAAAGGCGCAGCGTTTTGATTCTCTGTCGTCGGTATCGCCTGCAGCGGACTCCTCAGGGGTCGTGGAGAGCATGCTACTGCCTACTACCGCTCCCATTCTTCTTTTTGACGATGAGAAAAGAAAAGAAGCGAAGAAAAAGAAGCGGAAAAAGCAGAAGAAAAACATCTATTATGGCGAGCGCACCCGCAAGGACTTTATACGTGTGGATGCCAGAGGAAAGACCCATTATCAGCTGTTTCACTATACTGCCAGAAATAAAATGGTCAATCCTTACGTGAGGGATGTGTATTGGTTGGATACCAAAGATGATGTGATCAGGACTAAAGGATTCAATCCCGAAAGAGGGTATTTGCTGCATGGCCCTTATGAAAGGCGCATTGATGATGCCGTGGTGGAGAAAGGGATGTTTTATTTTGGTACCAAGCATGAGCGCTGGATGACCTTTGACCAAAAAAACATCCTGCTGAACAAGGGGCATTATTATGAAGGGTGGCCGAAGGATTCCAGGGTGACTTATTACAACAAGGGCGAACAACAAATTGAGAAAGTCATCCCGGTGGAGTATGAGCTGAAGGAAGGTAACTTTTTCCATTTTTATGAAAATGGTCAGTTGGCCGTTATGGGTGAATACCGTTATGGTGAGAAAGTGGGCCTATGGACAGAATACTGGAATACCGATGGTGGAAAGACCATTCGCAAGCGCGAAATCCAATACCAAGACGAGCCTTTTACCAAGAATTTCAGGCCTTATATCAAAGCCGAGTGGAATGCTGATGGACAGCTGATTTATCAGGCTGGACGATAATGGGCTTGAAATACGATGATTCTCCTCCCATGAGTTAGATAAGAAGTATTAAGTAGCCGAGATGTGAGTATTGAGACATGAGATGTGAGACACGGGAATAAAGAAATATCAAGTGCAGGAGGGACGGCAAAATAGTAAAAGGAATGATAATAGAAATAGATGTGCCATGCTATAACCCTGTAGGGATGAAATCCGCCTCCGCGGACATGGGTTTCACCCTTGGCAATAGATGAAGCGTAGCAGTTTGGCATTAGCGGCGAGGGCTGCACCATTGTTATTTCCTTTTCGCTAATGCCCATGGCAAGTAATTAAGGAAGAATTAATAAAAAAGTGTCAATTAAACTCAGGATGTAACAGGCCTTGAGCGGAGTTGGCAAGATGTATGGAATCGCCAACCTCGGAGCGCCTGTCTAGCGCCATAAAGAGTGATACCAAGATCACCTTGTTGTCGTCAGGCTGTTTGGGATTTATCCGCCGCCGAGGGTACCTTTGGGGAAACACCGAACTGAAACCAGTGGGGATTTGCAACCCTCTTCCTTCAGTCTCCGCTTACTAGTAAAAAGCATCTTCAAAATGCTTAAACCTGACTGTACCTTTCTTGTCCTTGTAGACACCGACAATATCAAAACGGATGTCTTTATGCCAGCCTTTTTCGTGAATGTAATGGTCGGCAGCCCTGATAATCAGTTGTCGTTTTTTGTAATCAACAAATTCCTCCGCATAGCCAAAGCCCGTTCCGCTACGGAATTTTACTTCCACGAAAATCAGTAGCCCCCGATGCTCCATGATCAGGTCAATTTCCGCATGTTTGTGCCGGTAGTTTTTCTCCAAGAGGGTGTAGTGTTTGGAAATCAAAAAATCAGCTGCGAATCCTTCAGCATCGCTTCCTGTTGTATTGTGCTGTGCCATGATATTTTTTGTTAATTTTGTCAAACGTTAAGTTTTGGTACCGTGATCAGTTAAGGGCGGATTGCCAAAAAATAGAACCCATCGTCAAAAAATGGTGTTGATCACCATAAATCATTGGAAGGAACCCGTTGTGAATCATTTTATTAATAAAAAAGTAAAATTTATCGATTTAGGCAAGAAAGACTATAAAGAGACCTGGGATTATCAGGAGTTGCTTTTTGCTGAGATCGTGGCCACTAAGATCGAAAATCGAAAAAAAGGGCTGAAAGATCAGCAGGTTACCACCAATTACCTGCTCTTTGTGGAGCATCCCCATGTGTACACTTTGGGAAAGAGCGGGGAGCTTTCTCACTTGCTTTTGGATGAAGCACAGCTGGCCGGGAAAGATGCTACATTCTATAAGATCAACAGGGGTGGTGATATCACCTATCATGGTCCGGGGCAGCTGGTGGGCTATCCGCTGTTGGACCTGGATAATTTCTTCACGGATATCCACAAATACCTTCGCTATTTGGAAGAAGCGATCATACTTACCTTGGCAGAGTATGGGGTGGAGGCCGGAAGGATCGAAGGGCTTACTGGTGTCTGGCTGGACCATAAGGAGCGCCTTAATCCCCGGAAAATCTGTGCTTTGGGTGTAAAATCCAGCAGATGGGTGACCATGCACGGGTTTGCTTTTAATGTCAATGCCGACCTTTCTTATTTCGGTAATATCGTTCCCTGTGGCATTGCTGACAAGGCCGTGACCTCCTTACACCTTGAGCTCGGGAGACCGGTGGATGAGGAAGAGGTGAAGGTAAAAGTGAAGCAACACCTGGCCAATTTGTTTGAGATGGAGTGGGAAGATTCATAGCCTATAGGTTTAAAAGTAGTAAGGTTTAAATGTTCGAGGAATTACATGAAAAAAGATATTGATTTTCATCCGGTCACCGGAGTGAAACTGGCCATTGCCAGAGAGGAAGTAAATGGTAATACGGAGTGGGGCGTATATATCATAAACCACAACCTGATTGAGCTTAAGAACCTGATGGTAACCTCCAAGGGGTATGGCATGCTCAATGGTGAAGAAACCAAGACTTCTACACTAAGACATATGATCGAAGAACTGGGCTCGGAGAGTATTGCTAAGATCGAACCCATTGACCCTAAATTGTTTGTGCTGAATAATGAATTCTGGGTAAGTTATTATATATTGGATCAGATATTTGATAAGAAATTTGTCTTCGTGGAGGGCAGCATGGACGAAAAAAACATCCAACATATTCCGGCGCTCGACCTAGAAGGCGTTTTACATCCCTGAATTGGACTATGGCAGATTTTTTGAGTGACTTGAAGGATATTTTATTTTTGGACATCGAAACAGCTTCTTTAACGGGGCATATTGATGCCCTGTCACCAAGGCTGCAAGAAGAGTGGGCCAAGAAATCAAGCCATCTGTCCAATGAAAACAATATAAGTACGGAGGAACTTTATTTCGAGAAAGCGGGTATATATGCTGAATTCGGAAGGGTAGTTTGTGTAGGACTTGGCTATTTCCTTTATGATCCCGACCAAGACCAGCTGCAGTTCCGTACCAAGGCCATCGCCCATGAAGAGGAGCACGATACACTGTTGGAGCTGAGAGAAATCCTTGAAAAAAAGCACTGGACACTCTGCGCCCATAACGGCAAAGAGTTTGACTTTCCCTATCTTTGCAGGAGGTTGCTGATCAATAAAGTGCCCTTACCGGAAGTGCTCCAAATGGCGGGTAAAAAGCCATGGGAAATCAGGCATCTGGACACATTGGAACTGTGGAAGTTTGGAGATTATAAGCATTATACCAGATTAGAACTGCTGGCGGCTATCTTTGACATTCCGAGTTCTAAGGACAATATCGACGGCAGTGAGGTCAATACCGTTTTCTATAAGCAAAGAGACCTTAAGGCCATCGCCACTTACTGTCTGAAAGATGTAGAAGTGACTGCAAGAATTTACTTGGCTTATCAAGGGCTCCCGGGTGACATGAAGATCAATATAATCCATTCCGTCGAAAATGAAGGGTAAGCCCAATATGAGGTTATGGTGATTAGAACCAATTAATGTGTAAATTCATCTGAAATCCGCCAAGCTTACAAAACAATCACCTAAGTTTTAATGTCTTTAAGATAAAGAGGCGGTCAGAAAGAGTAAATAGCCAAAGCGTCACAAAACAGCAAAGACGTATGGCACCAAAAGAGATTTAAAGCAGGTAGCTACCTGCCAAAGAAAACAAAGAATTTTTATGAGCAAAAGATCAAGAAAACAAGGAAAAGGCAAGGGCAAGCCGGGCAAAATCGATAATGCTGCCCAGCTGGCTGAGCGGATTCTCAATTTTTTGGATAGCCACTATGGTGAGGAATATTCGCTAAAGCAGATTATCAGGAAATTGAACATCAGGGACAAGATCACCAAAGGTGGTGTAGAGCCGGTATTGAACAAACTGATGGCTGCTGGTAGTGTCTCCAAAAATCCCCGAAACCATTTTGCATCCACCAAGACACCTGATTTTATCGAAGGAACGGTAGATTTTGTTAATGCACGGTTTGCATTTGTAGTACCGGACAATAAGGGAAAGGATGAGGAGGATATTTTGGTAAAGGCACGTGATATGAAAAATGCCCTGGATGACGACAAAGTCCGCGTGATGGTAAATCCACCCAAGCATCCCGGCCAAAAACGGGAAGGTAGGGTGCTGGAGGTCGTCAAGCGAGCACGCGAGGAATTTGTCGGTCGTGTGGAGATTTCCCCCCGATTTGCATTTGTGGTGTCTGATTTCAAAAAGATGCACCATGATATTTTCATTCGTAAATCAGACCTGAATGGTGCCGAGCATAACCAAAAAGTAGTGGTCAAGATCACTGATTGGCGGGAGGAAGATAAAAATCCAACTGGTAAGGTGATGCAGGTGCTCGGTGAAGCAGGGGAGCATGAAGTGGAAATTCACTCCATCATGGCGGAGTTTGGTTTACCTTTCGAATATCCAGAGGAAATCGTGAAGGAGGCAGAAGCCATTTCCGAAAAGATTCCCAAAACAGAAATCAAATCCAGAAAGGATTTCAGGGATGTGACCACCTTCACCATTGACCCGGCGGATGCCAAGGATTTTGATGATGCGATATCCTACCAGCGTCTGCCCAATGGAAATATAGAAATGGGGGTACACATCGCCGATGTGACCCATTATGTGAAACCCAACACCAACTTGGAGAAGGAGGCGTATGATCGGGCCACCTCGGTGTATTTGGTGGATCGGACCATTCCCATGCTGCCAGAGCGGCTAAGCAATGGGCTTTGCTCTCTTCGTCCCAATGAGGATAAGCTGACGTTTTCCTGTGTATTTGAAATGGATGAAGATGGGCAGGTGCTAAAACATTGGATTGGCCGAACCATTATCCACTCGGACAGGAGGTTTGCTTATGAAGAAGCACAGGAAAATATAGACAAGCAGGAAGGGGATTTTTATTCCGAGCTTACCTTGCTGAACAACCTCGCCAAAAAGATCCGTAAGCGTAGGTTCCAGCATGGCGCCATCAATTTTGAGACCGTGGAAGTCAAGTTTAAGTTAGACGAGCGGGGAACACCGCTTGGCCTCATGGTAAAAGAGCGGAAGGATATCCACAAAATGATCGAGGAGTATATGCTTTTGGCCAATAAGGCGGTGGCAGAATTTGTATTTAATAAAAACAAAGGCGATGATACCTTTGTTTACAGAACACATGACCATCCGGACTTGGAACGCTTGGAGACTTTTGCGAACTTCGCCAAAAAGTTTGGCCATGAGGTTTCCATGACGGAAGAGACTCGTGTCGCTTCCACCTTGAACAAGCTCATGGGAGAAATCGAAGGTAAGCCAGAGCAGAACCTGCTGGAGCAACTAGCGATCAGGAGTATGGCTAAAGCCCGCTACACCACAGAGCCAAAAGGGCACTTTGGATTGGCGTTTAAGCACTATACCCACTTTACCTCTCCGATCCGAAGGTACCCGGATATGATGGTGCATCGTCTGTTGCAGCATTACCTGGATGGTGGTAAATCTGCCGATAAGGAAGCTTGGGAGGATAAGTGTATCCATTCCAGCGAGCGTGAAAAACGGGCTGCGGATGCCGAAAGGGCCTCTATTAAGTACAAACAGGTGGAATTTATGTCCCTGGCCGAAGACAAAGCCTACGATGGCATCATCTCAGGTGTCACCGAATGGGGGATTTTTGTAGAAATCACCGAGACCAAATGTGAAGGGATGATCAGGCTGCAGGATTTGGAGGACGATTATTACGAGTTTGATGAGAAAAACATGCGCCTGATTGGGGCAAAAAATAAAAAAATGATTACGCTGGGAGACCAGGTAAGGGTCCGTGTAACGAACACGGATATAGACAGAAGAACCATAGATTTGGAATTTGCAGATGACAACGACTAAAACCAACCTCAGCCATGAGCTGGTGGTACAGCTGGAAAAGCACATAGGAGCGTATTCTTTTGGTAACAATCCACAGGAGCTTTATGATCCTATTGCCTATATCATGGGGCTTGGCGGGAAGCGCATCAGGCCGCTGCTGACCTTATTGGCATATTCCCTTTATCGGGATGATTATGAAAAAATCCTTACCCCGGCAGCAGCGGTGGAGGTTTTTCATAATTTCACCCTAGTGCATGATGATATCATGGATGAGGCTCCCCTGAGAAGGGGAAAGACTACTGTCCATAAAAAGTGGGACACCAATACGGCAATTCTCTCTGGTGATGTGATGTTGGTAAAGGTGTATGATATGTTATTGCATGTTCCGGAGGATAAATTGGCCGTGTGCCTCCGGCTTTTTAACCAAACCGCCGCCGAAGTCTGCGAAGGGCAGCAGCATGATATGAATTTTGAAACCCGGGGACATGTTTCTGAGCCGGAATACCTGGAGATGATCAGGCAAAAGACCGCGGTGTTGTTGGGCTTTGCTTTGCAATATGGTGCCATTCTGGGCGGTGCTTCACTGGAAGATTCCCGGCACCTGTATGAGTTTGGCGTTAATGTGGGGATTGGGTTTCAGCTGAAGGACGATTTGCTGGATGTGTATGCGGACAAGGCCAAATTTGGCAAGCAAGTGGGCGGAGATATTTTGGCAAACAAGAAGACTTTTTTGCTGATCAAAGCCAGGGAACTGGCCACGGGAGAAGAAAAACAACAACTGGAAAGTTGGTTGAGCAAAGATGATTTTGACCAAGAGGAGAAGGTGGAAAAGGTTACGGCCATTTATGATGCCTTGGGGATAAAGCAGATCGCTGAGACAAAAATGGAAAGTTATTTCCGGCAGGGGTTTGCCCAGCTGAGTGCCCTGGAGATCAAAAAGCCAGAAGTATTGGCGGCACTTAAAGAGCTGACCCAAAATCTAATCGACCGGGAAAAGTAATTTCCCGGCATTGTTCACCTTCCAATAGTTTTTGAAATGCAATTATCCGCAACCGTACTGATCATCATCATCACAGCCCTTAGCTCATTTTATGCCTGGAAGAATTATACCTTCTTATCCAGAAGCATGTTTAATCCTTACCAAATAAAGCAAAAAGGTCAATATGATCGTTTTGTCCTTTCTGGGTTTATTCACAAAGATGGCATGCACTTGCTGTTCAATATGATTACCTTTTACTTTTTTGGGAGGCTAGTGGAGCAATATTTAACCTATCGTTTTGGGGGAATGGTGGGCATCGTTGTTTTTGTGGCGTTTTACGTGGCAGCGATTGTGATTGCAGATATCCCTACTTTTCTCAAACATAAGAATAATTCCCATTATCAGGCCTTAGGGGCTTCTGGTGGAACTGCTGCTGCGGTTTTTGCCAGCATCATCCTTATGCCGATGGCTGATATTTGTCTTTTCGGTTTGCTGTGCCTCCCCGGGTTTATTCTGGGGATTCTGTTCTTGGGCTATTCGGCCATCAAGAGCAAACAGGAAAATGACAGCATTAATCATGATGCCCATTTGTACGGGGCCTTATTTGGGATAGTATTTATATTGGTGCTATCACCGGAAAGTGGACTGCACTTTATCGATCAGGTGAAGAATTTTAGCCTGTTTTAAGTGGATGGATCGCTGATGTTTTGAAAAAAGTCTATAGACTTTGGGTCGGAGTCTCCTGACTCAGACCAAGCGGTGGTTTAGATCATCAGATTTCGGTGTGATTATTTGAAGGCCACATAGGAGGTGAAACAAAGGTGCTTGTGTATTATTTCCACTGAGCGAAAGCCTACTTTTCGAAGCAGATCGGTCTGGTAGAGGATGCTTCTTGGACTGTCTTCCTTTTCGATATAATCGAATACATGATCACGGTAATTTTCATCTTTCAGGTTGGTTAAGAACTGTCCGTATTTTTGCCGGTACAGAAAATCCTGGATTTTTGTGTCATTATGGGCGACCAAATCAAAGACCCACAAGCTTCCGTCCGGCTTTAATAGGCGATGTAGTTTGGCAAAGGCTGTTTCCCAATCCTCATCATCCCTTAGGTGATGCAATACGGCCGTGGCGATGATGACTTCATAAGCGTTTTCTTTTAAGGGTAAACTTCTAAAATCTCCTTTAGTGGTGGTCACTTCGCCATCAGTGAGCGGAGCACTTCTCTCTTTTGCCCGATCCAGCATGGGCTGGCTAAGGTCTGCCAAGGTGACATTTGTGGCAGCATTGAGCTTTGACAAGAGTTTTACGGTGTAATTCCCCGCTCCGCATCCGATGTCCAAAAGTTGGGTCAGATCCGGGTACAGCTGGGCGATGCCATCTGTGATCAATTCCAAGTTGAAAAGGGCATCCACAGTGGAAGCCTGGCCGGTTTCGAGATCGGAAAATCGATCAACATCGTTGTCGAACCGCTTTTCAATTTCTGATAAGGTTGATTTGGTTGTCATGATTTGCGGTTAAACTTTGATAGATGTTTTGAAGCACTTTCAGGTTGCAATAGATAGGCTAAATTCGGGTTAAACCTTCAAACCTTTTAGCCTCACAACCTCAATAATTCGTGTCCAGTACAAAAACCGTGGGGATTTTATGGAGGTCAATTTTTATTTTTCGCCATTCAGCTACCGTTTTGGTTTGGATAAATTCGTCCTTGGCGGTTAGGTTTTTGGCGATGCAGAGTTTGGTGTTGGGATGGAGGTGGGTTTTCAGGTCTTCCAGCAGGTGGTTATTGCGGAAGGGGGTTTCCATAAAAAGTTGCGTCCGTCGGTACTGGGATGACTCACTTTCCAGGGTTTTGATGGCCTGTATACGGGCTTTTTTGTCAATGGGAAGATAGCCATGAAAGGTAAACGACTGCCCATTGAATCCTGCGCCCATCAGCGCCATGAACATGGAAGAAGGTCCTGAAAGTGGCACTACTTGGATGTTGTTTTGGTGGGCAAATGCCACGGCTACTGCGCCCGGATCTGCGATCCCCGGACAGCCGGCCTCCGAGATGATGCCTATGTCCTGGCCGTCAAAGATCGGCTGGAGCAATTGAGGCATATTGGTGGCCTTGGTCTTTTTATCCAACACCTCAAACTGCAACTCTTCGATCGTCAGTCCAAGCTTCAGGCTGGAAATGTACCTTCTGGCTGTACGGAGGTTTTCAGCCAAAAAGTAAGCAGTATGACGAATGACCTCTTTTACTTGGGGACTGATGATCTCCTGGCATGTGCCTTCTGCCAAAACATTGGGGATCAGATAGAGTTTTCCTTTTTTCATAATCAGTGGTTAATGGTGTGTATTGTCTCGGTCAGGGGGTATTTCTCCCGGATATTGCAGAAAAACACGGATGGTGATGTATGAGGTAGCACCGGTATGGTCTCTTATCCCAGAAATGCTTTGACGGTCTCCACTACGGCACCGGGCTGCTCGGCATGGAGCCAATGGCCGGCGTTTTTAATGGTGATCAGTTTGTGTTCTGGAAAATATTTTTCCAGATCTTCCTTGTCCTTGTCTTGGATATAATCAGAATTGGCACCACGCATAAAAAGGGTCGGGCCATCATAGGCCTTGTCGCTGTCGATTCCTTCACCGACATTTTCGATCTTTTCGGTGATGACAGGAAGGTTGATCTTCCATACGAATTTGCGGTTTTCATCCCTGCCCAGGCTTTTCATGAGAAATTGCCTTACCCCTGCTTCAGGGATATGCTCGGCAAGGGTTTCATCGGCCTCCTTTCTGGACTTGAGGGATTCCATGTCGATGGCATTTAGTCCTGCCAGGATATTTTGGTGGTGTGGAGGATAATATCGTGGCGCAATGTCCGCAATGATGAGTTTTTGGACTTTGTTGGGGTGTTTTAGTGCAAAGTTCATGGCCGTTTTTCCCCCCATGGAATGCCCCATGATATAGGCAGCTTCCAATCCTTGGGAAGTCATAAATGCAGCCAGGTCGTCGACCATTCCTTTATAGCTCCATTCATCACTTTTGGGCGAGTCGCCATGGTTTCGCTGGTCCAGGAGGTACATGGTATAATCTTCTTCCAGTTCCTTGGCGACACTGAGCCAGTTGTCAGCCGAGCCAAAAAGTCCATGCAGAATGATCAGCGGTTTGCCTTGACCTACTTTCTTATAGTTTAGTTTCATGCTGTAGTTTTTTGTCGAATTGTTTTACTGTCGAGCTAAAAGCTCAACTTTACTTTGTATCGGGGCACAGCCCTCGGTAAAACTGCTTTAGTTTCTCACGACTCAATACTCATTACTGGTTATTCTTCATCCATTTCCAACTGCCTTCGGTACATTTGGATGGTGTTTTCCAGTCCGTAATAAAGTGCATCGCAGATCAGCGCATGGCCAATGGATACTTCGTCTAAGAAAGGGATGCTTTCCTTGAGAAAGCGGAGGTTGTCCAGGTCCAGGTCATGTCCGGCATTGAGGCCAAGTCCAAGTTCTTTGGCTATTTTGGCTACTTCTACGTAGGGTTTTACGGCCTCCTGTTTGTTTTTATGGAAATGACTGGCGTAAGGCTCGGTGTAAAGCTCCACTCTGTCGGTTCCCGTGAGTTTGGCCGGTTCGAAGTATTTTTTGTCAGGATTGATGAAAATAGAAGTGCGTGTACCGTATTGGTGCAATTCAGCAATGATATCTTTTAGCTCCTCTTGATGGGCGATGGTGTCCCAGCCGGTATTGGAAGTGAGCACATGGGGTGGGTCAGGTACCAAAGTTGCCTGCGCAGGTCGCACCAGCCGAATTATTTCCATAAAACGTTTGTCAGGATAGCCTTCGATATTAAATTCGGTGGTAACGACATCCTTGAGCTTCATGACATCGTCATAGCGAATGTGCCTTTCGTCCGGCCTAGGGTGTACAGTGATGCCTTGAGAACCGAATTTTTCAGCATCCAAGGCGACCTTGACCACATCTGGATTGTTCCCGCCACGGGCATTTCTGATGGTGGCGATCTTGTTAATATTTACGCTGAGTTTGGTCATTTTATTAAATTATGCTCTAATTTTGTTCAAAATTACACCTTAAATATCATAAACATAAAGATAATGAGTTTAAAGCAAAGTATAGAAACCGAGATCAAGAATGCTATGCGTGCCAAGGACAAAGACCGTTTGCGTGCTTTGCGGTCCATTAAGTCCATGATCATGCTGGAAGAGACCAAGGGTGCAGAAAAAGGAATGACCGAGGATGAAGAGATGAAACTTTTGACCAAAGCGGCCAAGCAGCGCAGGGATTCACTGGAGATTTACGAGCAGCAGGGGCGTGAAGATTTGGCAGCTACCGAGCAATCAGAGCTGGATATCATCAATGAATTTTTGCCAAAGCAACTCAGCGAAGAAGAGCTTGAAGGCGAACTGAAAGCCATTATTGCTGAAGTGGGCGCTGAAGGGCCAAAAGACATGGGCAAAGTGATGGGCACTGCTACCAAGAAACTGGCTGGGAAGGCTGATGGTAAGTTGATCTCACAGAAAGTAAAGCAGCTTTTGACGTAGAGCGTGGAAGTCTAAAGCCATTAAAAGGAAAGCATTGCTGTGTCTTTTTCCTTGCTTCGTTTCTTTTCATCTAAGGAAAAGAGATGAAGAGCTAAACATTGAGAACAGGGTAAATCAATAGTGGAACATAATTGATGCCCCCCTTTAAAATAATGTTATGGGATTACCCTCTAAGAAAACGAAGCAACTCGCCCAATGGGTAAGCTAAAAAAATAGTATTAAACACTACAAAAAGATCGTAAATCTGCAAATTACTTGTGACAAGTATTGGGCATTGTAGAATTCGATAAAATAGGTAGTTAAAGGTATTTATTTGAATACAATCGATATAATTATACTGATTTTATTGGCCATAGGGGCATATAGTGGCTATAAGCAAGGACTGTTTATTGGCATATTATCTATTGTGGCTTTTATTATTGGGATTGTATTTGCTTTTAAGTTTATGCATTGGGGGGCAGATCTTTTGGCGGCGCGCGTGGAGAGCCTGACTTTCATGCTGCCCTTTATCTCCTTTTTGATCATATTTTTGTTAGTGACCATTACGATACGGATTTTGGCTTTTCTGGTCAAGAAAACCTTGGACCTGACCATTTTAGGGACTTTTGATAATTTTGCGGGGGCTATTCTAGGTTTGCTGAAATGGGGCTTTATGCTTAGCCTACTGATTTGGGCGGCCGACTCCTTTGGAATGGAGATGCCTCAAGAAGAATTGGAGAAGAGTTCTCTTTTTGGGGTCTTGGAGCCTTTTGCACCATTGGTGATTGATGCTGTAGGAACCATTACGCCAGCCATTCAGGATGCCGTGGGACGGATCAATGAACTGGTAAAAAAATCGCAGGATGCTGTTACTAATTGATAATTTTGATTCTTTTTCACATATCCTGGCTGATTACTTTAGACAGGCTGGTTTTGATCTGGACATCGTCAGGAATGACACGCCGCTGGCACTGTTAAAAGAAAAAAAATATGCTGGAGTGATTCTTTCTCCAGGGCCAGAGACGCCATCAAGGGCAGGTAATCTCCAGGGCATTTTTGAGTATTTTCACGATAAGCTGCCTGTGATGGGCGTGTGTTTGGGGCATCAGTGTATTGGAGAGTTCTTTGGGGCAAAGTTGGTTAAAGGTACTCGTCCGGTGCATGGCAAGGTATATCCCGTTATCAAACTTACTGACCACCCCTTGCTGAAAGACTTGCCCGATCGATTTATGGTGACAAGGTATCATTCTTTGGAGTTGAGGGATTTACCAACTTGTTTGGAGCCATTGCTGGAAACAGCCCAGCACGAATTGATGGCCATGGCCCACCGAACGCTCCCTATTGTAGGGATTCAATTTCATCCCGAAGCGTATCTGAGTGAGTATGGTGTCGAATTGATCAAAAACTGGGCAAGGAATTGTGTGAAACTTTAGTATATAGTATCAAGATGTGAGACTTGAGATATGAGACAAATTCCTCCCCGCGGCGACGGGGAGGTTAGGTGGGGTAGATCGGAGCAGAGAAGCACAATTCGTTATGGATGGTTGCAGCTCTCGTTAAAGCAAAAATGAGCAAAAATCCAGAGGAGTTTGAAAGGAATTGGTCAAAACTTTCATCCAGGGAAAGACCAGTTGTTACTATGTTTGACAATGAAATCCAATAATTAATCCGGTCAACTATAATCAGGGAAGTACATTGTGTACGAAAGATGGGCATGACATGTCGGTAACCTTATTGCGAACGCAGAGCAACGGTGTGAAGCAATCTCCTGCTCTTAGGACGAGACTGCCTCATCGTTCCTCTCTGCCTGGCTTCAGACAGGCTCGCCTTTGGCTTCAGACAGGCCCGCCTTTGGCTTCAGACAGGCCTGCCTGGCTTCAGACAGGCCCGCCTTTGGCTTCAGACAGGCCTGCCTTTGGCTTCAGACAGGCCTGCAATGACGGTTTTTGAAGAATACTTAAAAAGTATCCATATATCCGTGGCCAAAAAATCAAACCTTGGTAATTCGTACATTATACCTCGTACGTTGAATTCAGGGAAAATAAAAAACACCAATAGCTGGACGAGGTATATTCTTTTTACGTTTTAATAAATGGATACTATTTAATATCTTTAAAATATGCAGGCGTACGAATTTATCAACAACATGATTCCCCCATTAAAACTCACTGATAAAACGAAGATGGCTTTGTCATGGATGGAAGAAATCCGTACGGATGTATTGCCTGTTGTGGAGGAGGGGATGTTCAGGGGCTTGGTCACCGATGAAATGATCTATAATATCAATAGAGAAGATATCCCTGTGGCGGATGTTCCATTAGAGTCGGAAGGCTGTTTTGTGCTGAAGGACAAGCATATCTACGATGTGCTCCGCGTATCTTCAGAATTCCAAAGCAATATGGTGGCCGTGGTGGATAGTGACCATATTTATCATGGTGTGGTCACGCTAGAGGACGCCATAGCCGCCTTCGCGGATACCTTGTCCATTCAAGCGCAGGGCGGGGTGTTAGTGCTGTCCATGTTTATGACAGATTACAGCCTCTATGAGATAGCCCGGGTAATCGAGTCTGAAAATGCTAAAGTACTGAGCAGCTTTTTAACCAGTGATCCCTTGGATGAAAGTAAAATAAAAGTGGTGTTAAAAGTAGATAAAACCGAACTTCGGCACATCAAGGCCACCTTGGAGCGGTTTGGGTACAAGGTGATCGATCATTATCAGGAAGAAATGGACGAAAACAAAGAGCAAGACCGTCTGGATAACCTGATGAGATTTTTAAATATCTAACGGGAAACAAATGAAGATAACCATTCATGGTATAAGTTTTCAAAAGGAATTTGTGCCATATATAGAGAAGTTGATAGATGTGCTGCACGGTCACGGAACCGATCTGTTCCTGACGGAGACATTTTCAAAATATTTTATGAAATCCGGGGCAAAGGCTACCGGATTCACTGTATTGGGTGATCGGAATGAGCTTGCAGATATGGACTTTGTGATTTCTGTGGGCGGTGACGGTACATTGCTGGATACAGTGTCACTGGTGGGAGAGTATGAAGTGCCCATCGTAGGAATCAATACCGGCAGAATGGGATTCTTGGCCACCATCGCGAAGGAGGATGTGGAGAAGGCTGTTCAGGTGCTATTCGATGGGGATTTTACCATTCAGGACAGGATATTAATTCACCTGGAGGCAGATCAGAAGCTTTTTAACGGCGTTCCTTACGGCCTTAACGAGTTTACGATTCATAAGCGTGATACTTCATCCATGATCATCGTGCATACCTATATTGATGGGGAGTACCTGAACAGCTACTGGGCGGATGGACTGATAGTCGCGACTCCCACAGGCTCCACAGGCTATTCCCTTAGTTGTGGGGGGCCGTTGATATCGCCTTCGGCAAAGAACTTTGTCATTACACCGGTGAGCCCACATAATTTGAACGTGAGGCCCATGATCGTGTCAGAGGAAAGTGAAATCACCTTTTCAATAGAAGGAAGAAGCAAGAAGTTTTTGATATCATTGGACTCCCGGTCTACGGCGGTGGATGCTTCCGTGAAGCTAAAGGTCAAGCGGGAAAAATTTGTGGCGAGATTGGTTAAGTTCCACGATTACAGCTTCTTTGATACCTTGCGGAAAAAGCTGAATTGGGGCTTTGATATGAGAAATTAGTTTTAACATAAATTAACCCGGAGAATACTGGGCAGGGTTTTTTATTCGTTGAGTACTTTATAAATTGCAGCGTCTTGAAAAAAGTCAATTTTCAGTTATTGTGTCATTCCCTTCTGATTTTGATGTTTATGTCAATTTCGGCTGGACAAGGATACGCACAAAAGACCAGTGAATATGGCTTAGGTCTAGGAGTGGCGACGTATTCCGGAGATATTATCCGGAGATTGGATCCCTCCCAGATTGGACTTCAAGGCACGTTGTTTGGCAGACGAAAATTTGACAATGTTTGGAGTTTACGGTATGGGATAGCCTTGTCCGGCTTAAATGCTGCGGACAGTGTAAGACCACTGGATGCAATGGCCCAAGCGCGGAATGCTTATTTCAAAGGACTGTTGGTAGAAGGGCATATCATGATGGAATATCATTTTCTCGATTACCTGGCTCCGCATTCTCCGGTGAGATATTCCCCATATGGTTTCTTTGGGATAGGATATACGATGTTCTTCGGAGAAGGGCGATCTTATGAAGGGGAAATCCCTCCAAATGATGAGGGTGATTACTCCTTGTCCACGCCAGTGATTCCCTTTGGTTTAGGTGTGAAATATCAATTGAAAGAGCGGATGTTTTTATCCGTGGAGTTTGGTTTTAGGCCTACCCTATCAGACTTTTTGGACAAGATCGAGCCAAACGACACCTATTTGCCGCGGTTTCCACTTGATCCTGATACACCCCTTCCGGATGACCCGGACGCCTACCCGTTGCCCTATGGTGCAAACTATGGAAACAAGGCGGACAAGGACTGGTATTATTTTTTAGGCGTAACGCTCAGTTACTCCTTCCACAAGATCGAATGCTTTAATTATTAATTAATTGGCATCGGGGATAGAATATTAAAAAAGAAATAGCATTTTTGTACCTCCAAAAAAATTAAGCTCGGATAAAACTGGAATGAAGGAAGCGATAGACAAGGAAAGGATTCCCAAGCACATTGCTGTAATCATGGATGGTAACGGTCGGTGGGCGCAGGGCAAGGGTGCCAAGCGTGTATTTGGCCACAGAAATGCCATCACTGCCGTGCGGGAGACCATTACAGGAGCCAATGACTTGGGCGTAGCGTATTTGACGCTTTACACATTTTCCACAGAAAACTGGTCCAGACCAAAACTCGAGGTAAAGGCCATCATGGAGCTGCTGGTGAAAACCCTGACAGACCAGGTGCCTAACCTGATGAAGGATAATGTGAAGCTCACCCTCGTGGGCGATATGGACATGCTGCCTTCAAGGGGAAAAACAAAACTTAAAGAAGCCATCGAACAAACTTCAGGAAATACAGGCTTGACCTTGATCCTGGCACTGAGCTACAGTGGAAGATGGGAGATCACCAATACCGTAAAAGACATTGCCAAAAAAGTAGCTGACAAAGAAATTGATGTAGATGAGATCACAGAAGATATGATCGCCGATCACCTGCTGACCAAAGACTATCCCGATCCGGAACTCCTGATCAGGACCAGTGGTGAGCTGAGGATCAGTAATTTTCTGCTTTGGCAATTGGCCTATACTGAACTGTATTTTACAGAGGTATTATGGCCGGACTTTAGAAAAGAGCACCTGATGGAAGCTGTCGCGGATTATCAACGTAGAGAAAGACGCTTTGGCAAAACGGGTGCCCAGATAAAATCATGAGATTAATGAGAAGGAGCTTACTTGTAATATGCTTATTCCTCCCGATGCTTATCGGGATTACCGGTGTCACGCAGGCCCAGATTAGACTGGGGCAGAGTCGTTATTCCGCACAAAAGCCTATCGATATTCTTGAGCTGAACTATGCACAGCCAAAGAAATATAAAATAGCAGAGATCAAGGCCGTGGGGCTTTCCACCTTGGATGAGACAGCTATTATCTCCCTTTCCGGCCTGAAAGTCGGCGATGAGATCAGCGTGCCAGGAGATGCCGTTTCCGATGCGTTGAAAAAACTCTGGCAACAGGGGATCATCGGGGATGTGAAGATCTTGGTCACCAAGATAGAAGGAGATGAAATTTACCTACTGCTGGACCTGACAGAACGCCCGCGATTCAGTATAGTGGAATTTTTGGGAGTGACTTCCACCCAGGAAAGCGAATTGCGTGACAAAGTACAGATTCGGGGACGTGTGGTCCGTGAAGATGTACTGAATTCCTCCAAAAGAAAAATTACCAATTATTTCGTAGAGAAGGGTTACCTGAATACGGAGGTGAAAATCATCCAGGAAAGGGACACTTCTTTTCCAAACAGTGTGAAACTACGTTTTGAGGTGGACAAAAAGTCCAAGGTCAAAATCAATGAGATCGCCATCACTGGAAATGAGGAAATCACCGACGGCAAGCTCAAAAAGAAGATGAAAAAGACCAATGAGCATGCTCGTGTATGGATCTTTAAGGATGTCTTCGAAAGACTTAAAAATGCCGATGCCGAAAAGGTAGGCAATAGCATCGCCCACCGTAATCCGGTGACTGATGAAGAGGTGAAAACCTACATCAACAAGAATTTCAAGCTAAATTTCTTCAACAGCTCTAAGTTCAACAAGAAGGAGTACCGAAACGATAAGGATAATGTCATTAACTTCTACCAGACCAAAGGTTATCGTGACGCAGAAATCCTGGCCGATTCGGTTTACAACTTTGATGAGCGAACCGTCAATATCGATATTGACCTAGAAGAAGGCAGAAAATACTATTATAGAAATATTTCCTTTACGGGTAACTATATCCATGATGATGCTGAACTCCTGGCAAAATTAGGGATTCAATCGGGGGACACCTATAATAAAGAGCTTTTGGACAAGCGATTGAACTATGACCCTACCAAGGGAGATGATATCAGTTCGCTATACCAAGATGATGGCTACCTGTTTTTCCAGATTGATCCGGTAGAGGTGAATGTGGCTGCAGATAGCATCGATATCGAAATGCGGATCTTCGAGGGACCACAAGTGACCGTAAACAGTGTGTCGATCGAAGGAAATGAGCGGACATCCGATCACGTGGTCATGCGTGAAATCAGGATCCTTCCCGGACAGAAATTTGATCGATCTTTATTGGTAAGGACGATTCGGGAACTTTCGCAGATTGGGTACTTCGATCCAGAAACGATCAATCCTGACTTGAGGCCTAATTTTGAGGATGCGACAGTGGATATCGTATTCCAGCTGGAAGAGCGTCCAAATGACCAGATTGAATTGTCCGGTGGTTGGGGAGGCTTTTATGGCTTCGTTGGTACCGTAGGTCTGGTGTTTAATAATTTCTCCGTGCGAAATATCGGGGATTTTTCTAAGTGGCGACCACTTCCGGTGGGCGATGGCCAGAAGCTTAGCCTAAGGGTCCAGGCCAATGGTAAAAGTTTCCAGAACTATAGCTTCTCTTTTACTGAACCTTGGTTTGGCGGCAAAAAACCCAATGCCCTCAGCGTAAGTCTTAACCACTCTGTGCAGCGACAGATCGATATCTATAACCAGTCCAATTTTGGTAATGAACTAGGGTTCTTCAAGATTACCGGTATTACTGTTGGCCTTGCCAAGCGGGTGACCTGGCCGGATGATTACTTCAGTATCAGTAATTCCCTGCAGTATCAGGTATATGAATTTGACCAATACGGAACCAGTTTCGGACTGAGCTTCCCAACAGGAAGACTGAAGAGCTTTGTCTTTAATACTACCGTTTCACGATCAAACGTGGATAGCCCGATTTATCCTAGAATGGGATCCAATATTTCCTTGGGGGTAAACTTCACACCACCTTATGCTTCGCTGAACAAGAATATCACAGAAGATTCCCCCGATCAGGAGAAGTATAGATGGCTGGAATATCATAAATGGATGTTTGATGCCAAATTTTATACACCTATATTTGGCTCCAGTAAATTCGTGGTCAGTGCAAGGACGCATATGGGCTTTCTTGGATCCTACAGCAAGAAAGTGGGGATGATCCCAGTAGAACGCTTTGTAATGGGGGGTGACGGTATGACTTTCAATAACTTCTCCTTAGGACAAGATATTATCGGTCTGAGAGGGTATGAAAACCAGGTGTTGACGCCAGGTAGGAATACCAGGGGGATAGAAGGGGCAGATCCGTATGGTGGTATTGTCTATAACAAATACGTGATGGAACTGCGTTACTTGGTATCGCCCAACCCATCGGCTACCATCTTCCTATTGGGCTTTGCCGAAGCGGGTAACAACTGGGGTGACTATGCGGAGTTTAACCCGTATGACTTGAAAAAGTCAGCAGGGTTTGGTGCCAGGATCTTTATGCCGGCCTTCGGACTGCTGGGGATCGACTGGGGCTATGGCTTCGATGCTGCGCCTGGTACCTATCAGCCTAGTGGAGGGATGTTCCACTTTACCATTGGTCAACAATTCAGGTAAGAAATGTTAAAGTGTCTTAAAATAGTATTTTTTCTGATGATGACTGCATCTGTGGTACAAGCCCAAAAAATAGGGTTTGTGGACTCAGAATACATCCTAAACAAGCATCCGGACTATAAAGTCGTCCAGGAAGAGCTTAAGAAGCAGGCATCAGCATGGAAAAAAGAGGCACAGAATTTGGAGAACGAGATCAAGGAAATGTACAATGCCCTGAAAGCGGAGGAAGTCTTGCTGACCGAGGATATGTACAAAGAGCGGATGGAG
The DNA here is from genome assembly GCF_006575665.1 of Echinicola soli. Taxonomy (NCBI): domain Bacteria; kingdom Pseudomonadati; phylum Bacteroidota; class Cytophagia; order Cytophagales; family Cyclobacteriaceae; genus Echinicola; species Echinicola soli. Next base: position 684,573 of record NZ_CP041253.1, on the reverse strand, counting down.
GACATCCGACAGCAAGAAAAAGCCGCCAGCAACTATAATACGAGGGTCTTTGGCATCAATGGCGAATACTACCAGAAGCAGGATGAGCTGATGAAGCCCCTGCAGTCAAAGATTTTCGATGCCATTGACAAAGTGTCAAAAAGAAATGGCATCGCTATTATGTTTGACAAGGCTGCCGATTTGTCCATGATCTATACCGATCCCGTCCATGACTATTCTGATTTTGTCATTGATGAATTGGGGATAGACGAAAATACGGAAACAGAAGAAAACAAATAACTTAATTAAACAACAGATTATGAAAGTGAGAATTATCTTATCAGCCGTTGCTTTATTTTGTTTGAGCTTTGTGGCAAAAGCCCAGCAAGATATCAAAATTGGCTATACGAATGTGGAGGTACTGATGAGCCTGATGCCGGAGATGCAGCAGATCGACGCCGACATGCAGGATTATGGCAAGCAATTGCAAACCAACGTACAGACAAAAACACAAAACTTCCAAAGAGAAGTACAGTCTTATCAGCAAGCCATGCAAACCATGACTGAAGAAGCCAGAGCTACCAAAGAGCAGGAATTGACCAAATTGAGAGATGAGGTAGCCAAATACGAGCAAGATGCGCAGACTTCTTATCAGAGAAAGCTTAGCGAACTGCTGGAGCCGGTACAAACAAAGGTATTTAATGCCATCAACGCCGTTGCAGCAGAAAATAATTATACGCATATCTTGTCGGAGACTGCCGGTCAATCTCCCGTGCTGCTTTATACCAAAGAAGCGGATAAGTTTACGGAACTGGTAGCAGCTAAATTGGGGATCGAACTTCCTGAGCAAATGCCTGAAAATGCTGACCTTCCTCAGTAATCAGTAGAGACATTAGAAACAAAGAGCCCGGGTTTTCCGGGCTTTTTTTGTTTTAAAGAAATGAAGGCCACGAAGTCACCAAGTCACGAAGATGTTGTTGTTGGCTTAGGTTTTAGTGTCCAGTAAAAAAAGCTTAGTGTCTTCGCGCCTTAGTGGCAGCAATATTTAGCGTCTTGTTAAATTGTAGATTTCATTAAAGATCTTGATTATGGCAAAGAAGAAATTTAAAGATATCATCCAGCAATCCGATGTTCCGTTGTTGGTGGACTTTTATGCCGATTGGTGTGGGCCTTGCCAAACGATGTCTCCATTACTGGAAGAAGTCTCCAAAGAACTTGGTGGTAAGGTCAAAATACTGAAAATAAACATTGACAAAAATCAACAAGCGACATACCACTTTGCGGTGAGGTCGATCCCCCATTTTATACTTTTTAAGCGCGGAAAGATCCTGTGGAGAAAGGGAGGGTTGATGACCAAGCGGGAGCTTTTGCAGCAACTTAAGGGTTTTGTTTGATGTCCCAAGGCGTTGTCTGGGATTAAGGTAATGAAAGGCTTTTAGCCTTTGGGATTCGGCAAAACTTAATGGCTTGGTACCTTTGTGGCAAAGGAAGAAGGATTGGAGTTTGGTTATTGGGTTGTAGTTTATGGTCCTCGGCCAACAGATGCTGTGCTTTTACGGTTAAATACTAAAAGTGGTGAATATTAGTATTCAGTTCACTGACCACGGTGCGCAGTTCAAGATTATTGATAATAAATCGAACCCTGAACGGGTGGTTCATGCCAGCCCAATGAATCGCTTTGGGTGAAATTGTACGATCCAATACATCTAACGCCCTGTAAGGGCATTTATATAAAGATTGGTTGGGTGTTCTATAAATTTTTTTACACGAATGAATTGGTAAGTTAGGCTTTCAGCCTTTGGAAAAACTTAGAGACTTGTTGCCTTTGTGGCAAAGGCCTAAGCACTAGGTTCTTATTTGAAATTTATGATTTTTTTGTATTATTTTGCTTTTTTAGGATAATTTAACATCTCAATTTTCGTTTTTATGGCAAAGGGTAGAAGTTTTTGTACCTTGAAAATTGTAAAATGAAAAACCAACCGATTATGATTAATTTCAAGCAAATGAAAAAGGTAAGTTTATTTTCAGCATTGTTGTTATTGATGGGGCTAGGTCTGCATGCACAGCAGATTTCACCACAAGCGCCTCAAGATGCTCCCAAAGCATCAGATTTCACTAATGATGAATACGACAAATTTGTGGCTATCAATGCAGAACTGATTCCTGTACAGCAGGAAGTCCAAGGGAAAATGATGGATGCGATCAAGGAAGAGGGACTGGACGTACAGCGCTTCCAAGAATTGATGCAGGCACAGCAGACAGGAAAGTTGACAGACGCATCTGATGATCCTGAAGAGATTGGGAAGTTTAACAAAGCAGGTCAGAAAGTAATGGAAATCCAAAAAGAAATACAGACGAAAGCAGAGGGCTTGATCGAGGACAATGAATTGTCTGTTCAGAAATTCCAGCAGATGTCCATGGCCTATAACCAAAGCCAAGAAGTGCGGGCAAAGGTGGACACACTGATCAGCAAAAAAATGGAAGGGCAGTAAGTTATCACGTGTTTATTATAGATTGAAAAAGCATCCGCCTGGCGGGTGCTTTTTTTTTGGAAGTAGGTAAAGCCTTAATAGACAAAAGATGAAAGGACCAAGAAGAAAGAGACCTGCTCCCCGACACGGCGGGGAGGTTAGGTGGGATAGATCGGGGAAAAGAGCAAAATAAAAATGCAGATATTAAAAATATTAGGTTGAGTCGGGAGACTCAGTCTTTGTGCTCCCGCGTCAGAGACGGCGGGACAACGCTAAAACGCGGTAGTACCGGACCTCTGCCCTGGTGCTAAGAAATATTGAGTCCCTGCCTGGGCGCAGTACCCGTCATAACCAATAATGAGCAAAAGTCCGGAGGAGTTTGAAAGACCAATGATTACTATGTTTGACAATTAAACCCAATCATTAATCCGGTCAACACTAATCAGGGATGTACACTTCAGACAGGCTCAGAATGACAGTCTTTACCCCGAACTCACGTTAAATTAGAGCTCAATCCTCATATTTGATCTTAAGACTGCTGATAGCTGTTGTCTATGAGCAGGTGGATTTATTCATTGGCATTTTGAAACAATTGGTCGTACTTTTGGTTTGCTTTAATGAGCATAAAAATTATACGGGATTCATAATTCAGGAATTTACGGGCAATTGGGAGACATTGTTGGGTTGCTGGACATCCTTTTCCTGACATGAAAACGTATATTCGTGTAAAGAGATCAAAACCAATGAGTAAAGAGGCAAAAACTGGAGTATTACTGGTTAACTTAGGAACGCCGGACAGCACGGCAGTACCACATGTGAGAAAGTACCTAAGGGAGTTTTTAATGGATGGACGGGTTATTGATATTCCTTTTTTGTCCCGTTGGCTGTTGGTAAACGGTATTATAGCACCATTTCGGGCGCCCAAATCTGCTGCGGAATACCGGAAGCTTTGGACAGATCGTGGTTCGCCATTGCTGTTTCACACAGAAGATCTGAAGGATAAGCTCGTACACAAACTTGATACAGCCAAGTACCATGTAGAAATTGCGATGCGTTACCAATCCCCAAGCATCGAACGGGGACTAAAAGCGCTCCAAAAAGCACGTGTAAAAAAAATCATTGTCCTCCCCTTATTTCCACAATATGCTTCTGCCACGAACGGGTCGGTGATCGATAAAGTCATGGAAATCGTGAAGGAATGGCAGGTGATTCCTGCGATCAGTTATGTGCCACGGTTTGTTGATCACCCGCTTTATTTACAAGCTTGGAAGGACATTGCGGCTGATTTTATTGGAGAGGAAGAATATGATGCTTATCTGTTTTCTTACCATGGGATTCCGGAAAGGCAAATCAATAAGGCTTCTTGTGAAGGTTATTGCCAGTTGAATGATAAATGCTGTGCACGTCAGACCCCTGCTAATCAATACTGCTATCGTGCACAGTGCTTTTACAATACACGGCTATTGATCGATAAACTAGGCTTACCAGCGGAGAAAGTTCATACAGCTTTCCAGTCCCGCCTGGGCAAGGATCCGTGGATACAGCCATATACGGAAGATACCATCCGGCAATTGGCCCGCAATGGGGCAAAAAAAGTTCTGGCCTTTTCTCCCGCTTTTGTGGCAGATTGCTTGGAGACTACAGTGGAAGTCGGAGAGGAATATAAAGAAGTCTTTGAGGAAGAAGGTGGTCAGCAGTGGGATTTGGTGCCTTGCCTGAACTCCCATGATACCTGGGTGGATTGTGTGAAGGCACTGGTGTTGGAGCAGAACTGATGTTATTAACCTGAGTTTTGGCTATTAAATTGGATTAAACTGTCATTGCCACACCGGGATGCCTTTGGTACGATCCTGCTTGGCACCGGACCATAGCCAGTTGCGGTCATAGGCAGGGAGCTTGTGACGAAGCAATCTGTTTCCGTAATACGGGGACACCGGTCGACCGGGGTGACGGTTTTTGAATTTTTGTTGTCCACCTATAATCCCAAGTCGAAGAATTTCGGTTAAAGAAGAATTTTTTTGGCGTCCCAATGGTTGTAGGTACTTCTTAATTGCTGAAATTTGTAGGCCAATGAAAAAGACAACTGCAACCAAGGGTTTATCTGAAGGATTGCTTATCACAGGGATCATTTTGGTCTCCTTTTGTTTAAGGCCTTCGATTACATCTGTGGGGCCATTGATCCCGACGATTCGTGAGGACCTCGGGCTTTCTAATGCCTGGGCAGGCTTTCTGACCACTTTACCGTTACTGTCATTTGCTACATTTTCGCTGTTCTCTTCCGCTATTGGAGCGCGTCTTGGTAATGTAAGGGCGATCCTGATGGGCTTGTTCCTAATTGCCTTTGGTATATTTGTGCGGGTACAGGGAGGTTCCTTTTTGCTGTATTTTGGTACGGCGGTGTCGGGAATAGGCATCGTGATCTGTAACGTACTGCTCATTCCATTGATCAAAGTAAAACTTCCCCATAAAATCGGCATCATGACGAGCTCCTATACCACAGGAATGTCCGCTTTTGCCGCGGTAGGTACGGGGCTAAGTGTGCCGTTGGCAGTGGGCATGGGGCTTGGCTGGAGGGGATCCTTGCTTGCATGGGTGGCCCTTGTTGCTTTGGCGATCGTGATCTGGTTACCTCAGGTCAAGCCCAACAAAGTAAAAGGTCCGGATGAGGGACTCACTGGAGGAAAGAATGTCTGGAAATCCAAGCTTGCCTGGCAAGTCAGCATCTTCATGGGAATCCAGTCCACAATGTTTTATACCCTGATCGCTTGGCTGCCGGATTTGCTGATCCATAAAGGGTTTACCGCAGGACAGGCGGGACTGATGATGAGCCTGATGCAGGTGGTCGGTCTTGTGGGGTCTTTTACGGCTCCTTTGGTAGCGGTAAGGAATACCAAACAGGTGAAGATTTCCTTTGGTATCGGAATGATCTATTTCATTGGGTTTCTTGGACTGTTTTTTGATGCAAATTGGGTAATTTACATTGCCCTGACATTAATAGGTTTTTGTCTTGGAGCAAGCATCAGTTTGGCGTATACTTTGATAGGATTACGTACCGAAGGGGCCACTACGGCCAGGTTATCAGGAATGGCGCAGTCGGCGGGATATTATTTGGCGGCTTTGGGGCCGCTACTGATAGGAGCCTTGTTTGACTTGTTCCAAAATTATAACCTGCTGATTATACTGATGGTTATTTGTGCACTTTCATTTACATGGCTGGGAACCAAGGTGGGCAGAAATGTAAAAATTTAAATTCAATAGTTAAAAGCAGCTGAATTATGCAGGAATTCTTTAGCGGAATAGGAATGGACGACGATTTGTTTAACTATGTCATCATGCCCTTGTTGATTTTCTTGGCCAGGGTGGGAGATGTGTCCATCAACACCTTAAGGATCATGTTTGTCCTGAACGGAAAAAAGAATGTGGCGCCCATTTTGGGTTTTTTTGAAGCCTTGATCTGGCTGTTGGCCATTGGGCAGATTTTTCAGAATATCGATAATCCCATGTCTTATTTGGCGTATGCTGGTGGGTTTGGAGCTGGGACATACATCGGAATGGTTTTCGAGGAAAAATTGGCACTTGGAAGGGTGCTGGTCAGGGTGATTACCAAGGAACCGATGCCTGAGCTGATCGAATATATGAAAGAAAGGGATTTTCGGTTTACCAATGTCGGCGCAGAAGGGAGGTATGGTAAAGTAAACTTGTTATTTACGGTCATGAAAAGAGAGAGCCTAAAGGATTTTGTGAGTAAAATCAAATCATTTAATGACAAGGCGTTCTATACCATAGAAAGTGTCAAAAGGATCAGTGAAGATGATCTCAATGTGATGGAAGACAGACCACGGTTTACGACACGAGTGTTTAACAGGGTTCGAAAATAAATGTGAATGGACATTAAGGCCGAACTTTGGCTGGCACATTCGAAGGAAGTGGCGAGCGGTATCGTATCTTATATAGGTAATGACCCAGAAAGGTTCAGGGAGCTGATGGGGGTTTTTGCTGCAGGCCCTTACAGGATTACCCAGCGAGCTTCCTGGCCGATGGCAATGGCGGTGGAGAAATACCCGTCTTTGCTGATACCTTATTATGGTGCGGTGATTTCGATGCTGGGAAAACCAAATATCCTTGCGGGCATCAAAAGGAATATCCTCCGAATACTGCAATATCAAGAAGTTCCAGAGGAATTTGAAGGGGAGGTTTTGGATCTTACTTTTCGGCTGCTGGAAGATACCAGTGAACCAATAGCCATTAGGGTGTTTTCGATGCAGGTGGTTTATAACCTTTCGAAAAGATACCCTGAGATCAAACCAGAACTGAAGGCAATAATCGAATCATCCTTGCCCTATGCAAGCGCCGGCTTTAAAAGCCGGGCCAGTAAGATTTTGCCAAAGCTTTGAGAGGAATTTTACCATCTCTACTGAAGTATGACTTTTCTTCTTAACCTCAGTTCGATTTATAAATCGTCATCCCGGTCGACCGGAGTCTTGGTATTACTGCTCCCTTTTACGACCCACTATCCAGCCTAAAAGTAAAAGCCTGTTTGGCTACAGACAAGCCTGCCTGGCATCAGACAGGCTCGCAATAGACTGCCCCGGTATTTTCAGGGACGTTTTATAATAATTATTAGTCGAACTTAGGTTCTTATTTCGTTTCCAGTGTTTCGTTAAAACGTTGGTTAAAACCACTGATCCCTTGAAGACCACCCGAATGGATCAAAAGGATGCTGCTGCCACTTGGAAAGTAACCGGATTTGATTTTATCGACTACGCCATAGAATAGTTTTCCAGTGTATACAGGATCCAAGGGGATGCCGGTTTCTTTTTTGAATTTTTTTATAAAAGTGATCAGCTCAGGTTTGTGTTTGGCATATCCGCCAAAGTGATAGTTGGTAAACAGTTCGTATTTATTTTGAAATCCGATATGATGCGTTTCTAGGAGGTCCAGCAGCTCCTGGTGGATAAAATTTCCTTTCAAGGAGCTGAAGCCGAGGACTTTTTGATGAGGCTTGGCTGCATTAATCATACCAGCGATAGTACCTCCAGTGCCAATGCTGCAACAAAGATAGTCCATGTGCTGGTCTTCGGAGGTTAAGATCTCCGTGGTACCCTTGATGGCAAGTGCGTTGGTACCGCCTTCAGGAATCAGGAAAAAACGACCAAATTGCTCTCGCAACTGGTCAATGTGTTGCGCTTCATGTTTGGTGCGGTATGTCTTCCTGTCCATAAAGGAAAGGACCATTCCGTTTGCTTGGGCTTGTTGCAGCGTAGCGTTTAGCTGTGAGGTGTTTTCTCCACGGATGATGCCGATACTCTTTAGTCCTTCGGCTTTAGCAGCGGCTGCTGTTGCAAAAATATGATTGGAAAAAGCACCACCAAATGTCAATACGGTGTCGTGGCCGGATTGCTGGGCAGTTTCCAGATTGTATTTGAGTTTGTAGAACTTGTTGCCACTGGCCAGGGGGTGGATAAGGTCCAGGCGTTTAACGAAAAGACGGACATCTTTTCCCTCCATTTCAGGCAAGGATACCTCCTGGGTAATATGTTTTTTAGCTTCCAGCACACCGATCTTATTCGAATAGATTCAAAATTATCAAAAACTTTGGCAGGATACCGTTATTTTTGCAGAATGAATGATGAAATGGACGACGAATTGTTTGAATCTGAGGAGACATCAGATGGTGGCCAAGAAGGAGCAGCTTTGGGATATGAACACTTGAGGATTGAGGTGGACAAGGGGCAAGCGGCTGTCAGGGTAGATAAGTTCCTGACAGACAAGGTGGCCAATGTCACCCGGAACAAGGTGCAGCAGGCCATTGATACTGGGCAGGTCAGGATCAATGATGCGCAGACCAAAGCCAATTATAAGATCAAACCTGGTGATGTGATCACGGTAGTCTTGGAGATGGAGCCGCGGGAGACTGAGGTACTGCCGGAAAAAATTGATTTGGATATTGTCTATGAAGATGACCACTTGCTGGTGGTCAATAAACCAGCGGGAATGGTCGTCCATCCTGCCCATGGAAACTGGACGGGTACTTTGGTCAATGGGCTGGTGTATCACTTTAACCAGCTTCCCGAAATGCCAGGAAATAGTGGTAGGCCGGGGTTGGTCCATCGGATTGATAAAGATACAAGTGGCCTGTTGGTGATCGCGAAGTCCGAACTGGCCATGACACAGCTGGCCCGACAGTTTTTTGATCATTCCATAGAGCGTACATACCTTGCCCTCGTATGGGGGGAGCCTAAGGAAGATGCAGGGATCATTAATGCACATGTAGGACGTAGTGCACGTGATAGGAAAGTCATGGATGTGTTTCCTGATGGCGATCAGGGAAAAAATGCCATTACCCACTGGAAGGTGCTTCGGCGGCTCCGCTATATTTCGCTGGTTCAATGTAATCTAGAAACAGGGAGAACCCATCAGATTCGTGCACATATGAAGTTTTTGGGGCATCCGTTGTTTAATGATGCTGTGTATGGAGGAGATAAGATCCGAAAAGGGACCCAATTTTCCAAGTATAAGGCTTTTGTGAACAATTGCTTTAAGTTACTTCCTCGACAGGCTTTGCACGCAAAATCTTTGGGTTTTATTCATCCAGTCAGCAATGAATTTATGCAGTTTGATTCTGGTTTACCAGAAGATATGCAAAACGTTTTGGGAAGATGGGAAAACTATGTGAATTTTGACGGTGAAAATTAATTATTTAAAAAAATGTTAAAAAATGAACTTTATAATTGCCTATACGTTAACTTTACTACATAAACATTAAAGGGATTTCAAAAGGAAACCCAAAGTACGTTGTTAAGTTTTCAATAAATCACCGGAATCAATAGGTTTCCTGGATAATATTTTCAAATAGTAAGCGTTGTCATTGAAAAAAATGTAAAAATATGTTAAACTTTTTTGAAAATTTTTGAGTTTAAAATTCTCGACGTATCTTTGTGATGTAATCAAAGGCAAAAAATGTTTGGTTATTGAATTGTAAGGCGGAAATTCCGCACGTGGGCAGTGGAAACACTCAATAAGGTTCGAATCCTTTTCTTACAACAGGTTATTTTGGGTTTATTGTTAATTGACTAAAGCTATGAGATTCTATTTCATAGCTTTTTTTATTGCCTGATTTTTCGAGGTTACACGAACAAGAGACCAAGCAATATTTCTGGGGGCGGGAGAAGATTTATATTCATTTGGTATGTCGCCACGAAGTCGCCAAGACACGAAGTGTTTTGTAGGCGGATTCCAAATTTCATGGAAAACAAACAGCTTTGGGTCTTAGAATCTTTGTGGAAAAAAAACAAAAAAGAAATCCTTTTAAAATAAAGGGATTCATGCCCTCAACTTTTTCGCTTGCCTCCTTTTTAGCACATTTTGAGAACCAAGCAATATTTCTGGAAGATGAGAGATTTCCAGGTGGTTTTGGTAAGCATATTTCTCTTTAATTTAGCAATAGGAATGTGTAGATTATAAAATCAGTATAAATCCGTCCCCGATAGTATCGGGGCGAACGCAGTGGTAGCGGAGTGAAGCAATCCCGGTTAGTTAAACGTCATTGCGACAACCGGAGGGAGGAAGCAATCTCGTATTCCTAAGACGGGATTGCCACGTTCCCGATAGCTCGGGACAGGCTATACTTCCTCGCAATGACGGTATTTTAAATCGAGCTCAGGTTATTATAAAAAATTCAGCGAAAATCTTATTGATCTGCGCCACCTGCGTGCTATCCAAAAGCGAAGCTACATAGCCCCCGGCTTTTCCGCTTGATCCAAAATCCAACTAAACCTTTTGTGCCTTGGAGCCTTTGTGGCATTTATAATGGAAGCCGCGGAGTTGCCAATCCGGTCAGGGCTTTTCAAATTTTAAAATAGAATCAGCGAGAATCTGGCCAAACAGCGTCATCTGCGTGCTATCCAAAAGCGAAGCTACATAGCCCCCGGCTTTTCCGCTTGATCCAAAATCCAACTAAACCTTTTTGTGCCTTGGAGCCTTTGTGGCATTTATAATGGAAGCCACGGAGTTGCCAATCCTGTCAGGGCTTTTCAAATTTTAAAATAGAATCGGCGAGAATCTGGCCAATCAGCGTCATCTGCGTGCTATCCAAAAGCGAAGCTACATAGCCCCCGCTTTTCCGCTGGTCCCAAAATCCAACTAAACCTTTTTGTGCCTTGGAGCCTTTGTGGCATTTATAATGGAAGCCACAGAGTTGCCAATCCTGTCAGGGCTTATTTGTCGTCTCTGGGCTTTTCAAATTTTAAAATAGAATCGGCGAGAATCTGGCCAATCAGCGTCATCTGCGTGCTATCCAAAAGCGAAGCTACATAGCCCCCGGCTTTTCCGCTGGCCCCAAGACCTGTTAATCCTGGGCAGCAAATACCCTTTTCAAGATGCTGCTGGTCCGTTCTAGAGGATTTTCTCTGATGGCCTTTTCTTCTTCAGCGATCAATTTGAACAATCCTTCTATTGCCTTGTCCGTGACATAGCTGTTCAGGTCGGGGTCCAATTTTTTATTGGTGGTAGGGAAGGTATTATAGCTATTTACGAGGTCACCGTAGTATCGGGCGGCGCCCACTTTGTCCAGGGATTCCTGCACATGAGGTTTAAACAATGCTATCAGCTGGTCCGTCGTGGTTCGCTGTAGATACTGCGTAGCCGCGTCATCATCTCCCTTTAAAATTGCCCAAGCGTCTTGAATCGTCATTTGCTTAATGGCACTTATGAAGATTGGCTTAGCCTCTTTGGCAGCATCTTCCGCACCTCTGTTGATGGTGGTGATTACTTTGTCCACTTCCGCACCAAGGCCGATTTTCCGTAGGGTGCTTTCTACTTTTTGCACATCTTCTGGTAGTCCGATTCTTAGTAGCTCGTTTCCCAAATAGCCATCTTGTTTGCCTGCTATTCCCACTCCTTCAGAAATGCCTTTTTGGAGTGCTTCCTTCAGTCCATTGCTCACGTCAGCTTCAGAGAGGCTGGCTTCAGTAGCGCCTTGAATAAACTTGTTTACATCTGCTGTGGTACAGCTCATCATTATTACTAGAATGGCCATCATACCGGCCAGTACACATTTTTGCATCTTTATCATTTGTTAAAAACTTCCACTAAAATTGATTCAGGTTATTTGGTTGACATTACGTATAATTGTAATGGTTTTGTACATGGTCAAATTTCCCAACATAAATATCGGAAAAATACTGATCCTGGTGACTGTGCTCACCTGGTTGGGACTACTTTTTGTAGACTTGCTACGCCTTTTCGGTACAGTAAACCGTCTGAATTTGGGCATTGCCCACGAAATCACTTGGTCGCTTGAAATCATATTTTTTATCCTGGTGTATTTGTTTTGTTCCCGCTCCATAGATCGAAGTGAACAAAATAATTTTATTCAACTTATCTGGCGAGCCGCTTCCACGGGGCTTATCGTCATTGGAGTAGCGTTTTTGATCAGGATATTCTATGTAGCACTGGACGATACCCGTCTCAGCACTGATCCCCTTTTGGGAAATTTCTTTTACCATGTGAATTTCGGCCTGACGACATTATTTCTTGTTTCATGTTCTTTATTGTGGAAAAAACTCATTTTATACCAAAAGAACAAAAATACCGTCCAGCAATGGCAAATATATGAAGTCATGCTCTTAGTGAGCATGTTTTATGTATATTTTAATCAGAATACATTTGATTTCACCTTCCTCTTTGGCTTGGTATTCCTGCTTATCTTTGGGGTCATCATTTCGGTAAACCTTAAGTGGATTCCTTATCTTACCTTTAAGGACAAGTGGAAATCTATCCTGTTTTTTGTGATCATCCTGATCACGGTTTCTTTTCTCTTCATGCAGTCAATGAGCTACCAAAGCCATCATGCAGAAATCAACCTGATGGACAATTTGTTTCTGATGGGGCTTTTTGGGTTTGTGTTTGTCTATTCACTTTTTAGCTTTTTGGTGACACTGTTTAACCTGCCTACCTCTTCGGTTTTTGAACAGAAACTTACCGAGGCTATTAATTTTCAAAAACTGAGCCAATCCATCCAGCCGGGCCAAAGTGAAACCCAGGTGCTGGATATTCTGGTGGACAGCTGTATGAGCGCGGCCTATGCAGATGCTGCATGGCTTGAAATCGTGGATGAGGAAAATAAACTCCAGATTCTGCACCAGCGGTTTATTACCAACAAAGACCGTAAGGAGATCAAAGAGCTGATGGATAGGAATAAAATTTTCAGTAGCTTCCTTAGCCTCAGGACACCATCTGCCACTGATCATATTAACAGTGTGGTGGAGCACGATCTTTACAAGTCTGCACTGATCGTTCCGATCTGGGTAAACAAGCATCTTTTGGGCTATCTTTTCTTGCTCAAGGAGGTGAAAAATGGATTTAACAAAGAGATGCTGAATATCGTGGCCACCTTTGTGGGCCAAGCAAGTATCTCTGTCGAAAACCACCGGTTGCTCAATGAGGCCATCAAAAATGAACGATATAAGGAGGAATTGAAGATTGCCCAGCGGGTGCAGCGCAGCTTATTGCCTTCTGACCTGCATCACAATAGCCACTTTGATATTTTTGGGTTTTCAGAGGCTGCCGATGAGGTAGGAGGAGATTACTATGAGACATATCAGTTTGATGAAAATCGGTTTGCCCTGATCATAGGAGACGTCTCCGGAAAGGGGCTTTCTGCGGCCTTTAACATGTCGCAAATGAAGGGGGTATTCCATAGTCTCGTGCAGTTGGACCTCTCACCCAAGGAGTTCCTCTCCAAGGCAAATAATGCCCTTAGCAGTTGTTTGGCCAAAAATCTGTTTATCACGACTACCTACTACTTGATCGATACTGCTCAAGGAACCATTACCTTCTGTAGGGCGGGACACTGTCCCACACTGTACTATGACAGTAATGCCGGAGAGGCGGATTACATCAACTTGGAGGGGATGGGCTTAGGTATTTTGCGGAGCGATAAGTACCCTGAATATTTGAATGAAAGGACCATTCACTATCACCCTGGTGATATTTTGGTCATGTATACCGACGGAATAATCGAGAGCAAGGATCAAAACGGCGAGGAATTTGGTTATGGGAGACTAAAAGAAATATTGAACACCTATAAAAACGAATCTCCTGAAAAGATCAAAAATCACCTGATCCGGTCGGTCTATGAATTTGTCGGAGAAGCATCATTACCCGATGATGATTACTCCTTGATGGTATTAAAATTCTTATAACAACATTAGCAAAAACTTAGCGTATAATCAGTTATGTTGACAATTAGTAAGAAGCAAGAAGACAATCACATCCTCCTCATCCTCGATGGACAGGTGGATGCCAGCAACTCAGTAGAGCTGGATGAAGCAATAAATGATGTCGTGGCCCAAGACCATAAGAATATCTTGGTAGACGGCAATAAGTTAGAATATATTTCCTCCGCAGGATTAGGCGTTTTTATGTCTTATTTGGAGGAGTTTGAAGAAAAAAACATTCATTTTTTGATTTATGGGCTATCCGAAAAGGTAGCCAATGTGTTCCATATCCTTGGGTTGGACCAGTTAATCACCATAAAACCAAGCAAGGACGAGGCCTTAGAGACCATCCATGAAGCATGAATTGAGACTATATTGCGAAAAGACCAAACTGGCTGATCTGAGAGATTTCTTGGTCACAGAGCTGTCCCATGCCAAGCTCACCGATGTGTTGAAAAACGAATTGGTGCTGGCCGTGGAAGAGGTGTGCGCAAACCGCATCATCCACACCCACGGCTGCAATCCCTCCAATCACCTCCACGTGAAAGTCCATCAACAAGACGACCGGATTATTTTTGAAATTACCGATAACGGAGAGCCTTTTGATATTTTGGATTACAAGACTCCGGACTTAAAAGAGATCATTAAAGACAGGCAAAAAAACAAATCAGGTGGTGGCGTAGGTATTTTGCTGGTGAAACGCATCATGGACACCATAGAAATTGAATCCCACCCATCTTGGTACATGGTAAGACTGATCAAGCGATTGAATTCCAAATAATTGTTAATTCTTGCCACTTATCACCCGCAAATCCACACATTCTACATTAAAATTTGTAACATTGCACAATTGTTTTTGGCATGGTAAATAAGATGAAAACTACATACCAGTGTCTTTGGGTGTTGGGTCTATTGGTGGCGTGTTCACCAAACTCCAAGGTTTCACAGAGCACTCCACTATCGGATGAGCCGCAGTATCTTCTCACAGTAGGCAACGAAAACGTGTCTGCAGAGGAGTTTATGCATATGTTGTCAAAGAATAGGGAGTTTGACCAGAAGGAGGATAAGCTCAGCAAACAGGAGTTTGAGGAGAACTTTGACCTTTTTCTGAACTATAAACTCAAGGTGAAGGAAGCAGAGGCGCTTGGTATGGACGAGACTGTGGAGTTTCAGCGAGAGTTTAATGCGTTTAAGGAGGATTTAAAGAAACCATACATCCTGGAGACTTCTCTCCAAGAGGGGGAAATCAGAAAGGCCTATTCCAGAATGCAGGAAATCGTCCATGCCCAGCATATCTTATTGCGTTTTCCGGCCAATTCCGGTCGAGAAGACTCTGTGGCAGTGTTTCGAATGGCTGTAAAAATTAAAGAGCGGGCAGAGGCCGGTGAAGTGTTTTCCAAACTTGCAGAAGAATATTCCCAGGACCCTTCCGTCAAAAACAACCAAGGTGATCTGGGCTATTTTACTTCGCTGCAGATGGTGTACCCATTTGAAGACGCTGTTTATCAATTGAAGCCTGGGCAGGTTTCTGATCCTGTGCTCACGGATTTCGGCTATCATGTCATCAAACTCCTGGACCGGAAACCAAACCCCGGCCAAGTGAAGGTGTCTCATATTCTGATACGGACGGATCCTACTGATCCTCTTTCCGAAGATCGTGCCAAGCGGAAGATTACCGATATTTATGCCGCCCTCCAGAAAGAGGATACCAGTTGGGAAGAGGTATGTGAGTTGTTTTCAGAAGATACCAACACCAAGGAGAATGGCGGCGAGCTGCCCTGGTTTGGGGTAGGGGCTTTTCTGAAAGAGTTTGAAGATGCGGCTTTCGGACTAACTGAAATTGGTGAAATCTCTTCTCCGGTCAAGACTTCCTACGGATATCACATTATCCGGTTAGAGGATGAAAAACCACTTGCGCCGTATGAACAAGTGGAAGAAAGCCTGAAGTCAAAGATCCTAAGAGACAGTCGATCTGGGCTTATCAACAGCCAAGTGATCGCCATCCAAAAATCACGATATGATTTTATGGAAAATGGTACGGTGATCGCCACTGCCAAAGAGCTGGTCACTGGGCAGTCCACCGCATTAAAGGATCTTCGCGAGGTATATACTTCCCAAAACATTATGGACAGCACCTTATTCACTGTTAAAGGAGAAAGCAAGAAGGTGGCGGATTTGGTGGATTTCGTAGAGCGTGACGAAGTGGTCGTGAAAGTGGGGCGGAAAAATCCATTTGATGCGTGGTTCAGTAAATTCGTCGAAACCACGCTTGACCAGGCCGAAGAAGCAGATCTCATGGCCAATAATGATGATTTTAGGCTTTTGGTAAATGAATATAGGGAAGGAATCCTGCTGTTTAACCTAATGAATGAACAGGTTTGGCAGAAAGCACTTAAGGATACTGCTGGGCTAATGGAATATTTTGAAGGCCATCGAGATCAGTACATGTGGGAAGAACGTACTGAGGCGTTGATCGTATCGGTTTTAGCACCGGAAGCAGAAAAGCCCATCAAGGATTTCCTGGCCGGCACCCATTATCAAGCAGGCTTAAAAGAAGCGTTGGTGGATCATTTACCGTCGCTTTCGACGTTATCTTATAAAGTGGAAGAAGGGGTTTTTGAAGTCGATAACAATCCCGTTCTTAAGGCCATGGAAATACAGTCAGGGCTTCAGGAAGTAGAGGTGAATAATAAGCGTTATATTGCGCTCTTGGGCAAACAGTATCCAGAGGGGCCAAAAGCATTTAACGAAACGCGTGGGAAGGTCATACAGGATTACCAAGAATATCTAAACCAAACATTGATCAGTTTACTAAAACAGAATTTCATCATCCAGATTAATGAGGATGAAAAGTCGAGAGTCGAAAATATCGTTGTTGCACAGAACTAGCTGGGCCATACTCCTGTCCATTATGATGGGACTGGTGACTGGTTGTGGATTTTTCAGGGTAAAATCTGAAGAAGATGCCACTTCCAGTAATAGCCCTGCAGTAGCCTCGGTAGATGATATCTATTTGCGTAAATCGGATTTAAATTTTGTGACCAGGGAAGCGACCACCGCAAGTGACAGCACTGACCTGGCAAATCGTTACGTACAATCTTGGGTGAAGAAGCACTTGATGATCAAAGAAGCCAGTCAAAAGGTGTCTGTCAGTAAAGCGGAGCTCGACAAGAAATTATTGGACTATAAGTATGCGTTGATAGTCTATGAGTATGAAAAGGCCTATATCGAAAAAAACCTAAACAAGGCGGTGACAGAGGAGGAGATCAAAGCGTATTATGAAGAAAATATTCATAATTTCACCCTTAAAGAAATCATTGTACGGGCCAATTTTATCAAAATGGACAAGTCGCTTTCCCAAAATGAACAAGCAGACCAGCTGTTAACCCAAACCAGTGAATCTGCCAAACAAGAGTTGAGGGAATTAGCGATCAAGTCTGCAGCAAACTATTATTTGGAAGATTCCACATGGGTAAAATTCGATGAAATCATTACAAATACGCCTTTGGCAGAGAACCAAAACAAAGTCCAGCTGCTTACCAGGGGCAAGTCCCTGATAAAAGTCGAGGATGATCAATATAAGTACTATTTTAAGGTGCTGGAATATAAGCTCCAAGATCAAGTTCCTCCTGTGGAATTTGTCAGAGATGAAATCTCTAAAATTATTGTCAATAAAAGAAAAGTCAACCTAGCAGAACGCCTTCAAAATGAAGTTTATTCGAGAGCAAAAGGTAATAATGAATTTAAAATATATGAATAACCTTACTAAAACGCTGGCCGTTATTTTATGCTTTTTGAGCACTATTACAGTTTATGCTCAGGAGAAAGACAGTACCAGCACGGAAGAAACCAAGCCCTCAGGCCAGATACTGGATAAAATCATCGCCAAGGTAGATAATTACATCATCTTGGAGTCTGATCTCCAGAAGTCATACCTGGAGGCGATTTCACAATCCCAGGAAGGCTTTGAAGCACCTTCCAGGTGTGAAGTGTTTGAGTCGCTGTTGGTGAATAAATTAATGCTGGCCAAGGCTGAAATAGACTCCGTAATCGTTACGGATGCAGAGGTAATCATGGATGTAAACCAGCGGTTCAATATGGTTTTGCAGCAGTTTGGAGGAAATGAGGAAACCCTCGTGGAGGCGTACGGCAAGACTGCTGAACAGCTGAAGTCAGAGATCCACGACCTGGTAAAAGAGCAAAAAACCATTGCCAAGATGAGAAGCTCTATCGTGCAGAGCATGTCCGTGTCACCTGCTGAGGTGCGGGAATTTTATAACAAGATACCCAAAGACTCTTTGCCGTTTTTCTCTGCGGAGGTTTCTGTGGGCCAGATCGTAAAAAAGCCCGCGCCCAGCCGGAAGGAAAAGGATCGTGTAATCAAGCAATTAAATGATATCAAGCAGCAGATCCTGGAAGGAGAGGTGGATTTTGCCTCCATGGCCGTCAAATATTCCGAAGATCCTGGGTCAAAAAACCAAGGCGGGGATTTGGGATTTTTCCGTAAAGGGGAGTTGGCACCAGAATATGAAGCAATGGCACTTAGTCTCCGGGAAGGAGAAATTGGAGAGCCGGTCGAATCGCAGTTTGGAATCCACTTGATCCAGCTGCTGGAAAAGAGGACGGATTCCTTTAATACCCGGCATATCCTCATTAAGCCAAGGCCTACAGAACAGGATATTGCTGTAGCAGAAAGGGAACTGGACAGCCTCAGGAACCTGATTAAATTAGACAGCATGAGCTTTGCTAAGGCTGCTAAGGATTTTTCTGAAGATAGGAACACCTCTGATAATGGTGGATTCTTTTCTGATCCTACGACTGGGGCAAACAGGCTTTCTGCCAGGACCCTTGAAGATCCTATTCTGTATTTCACTATAGATACTATGCAGGTAGGTACTATTAGCCATGCCTTGCGCTATGAAGAGCAGAATCAGCGTACAGGTGAACCAGAAAAGGCCGTTCGCCTACTTTATTTCAAAAATGAGTATCCGGCACACCGTGCAAATCTGGAGGATGATTACGAAAAGCTCAAAGCGGCTACCAAAAAGCAGAAAGAATCTGAGGCATTGGAAGATTGGTTTAAAATTGCCAAGGATGAAGTGTATATTGACATCGATCCAGCGTATGACCGCTGTAATGCCCTTAAGGAAGACGAGGATTAGCCAGCCCAGCTGACTGACAAAAAAAGAGCACTTGATCTGATCAAGTGCTCTTTTTTCGTTTCTATTAACTTTATAGCAGTGGCTTAAACTGCTTTAGGAATCGAATATCGTTTTCAGTAAATAGCCTTAAATCTTTGATTTGATACTTCAGCATGGCGATGCGCTCGATACCCATGCCAAATGCAAAGCCAGTATATTTCTCCGAATCAATACCACAATTTTCAAGTACATTTGGGTCTACCATACCGGAACCTCCGATTTCTACCCATCCTGTTCCCTTGCACACATTGCAGCCATCACCACCACATAGCAGGCAAGAAATATCGATTTCAGCACTTGGCTCTGTAAAGGGAAAATACGATGGGCGAAAACGAACCTTGGTCTCTTTACCAAACATTTCTTTGGCAAAGTGGTAGAGGGTTTGCTTCAAGTCGGCGAAGCTCACGTTTTCATCCACATATAGGCCTTCTACTTGATGGAATATACAATGTGCCCTTGCTGAGATCGCTTCGTTTCTGAATACCCTTCCTGGTGATAAGGTTCGGATAGGAGGTTTTTGATTTTCCATTACCCTTACTTGGACAGAGGAGGTGTGGGTCCTCAGTGCGATGTCCGGATTCTTTTCGATAAAAAACGTGTCCTGCATTTCTCTGGCAGGGTGGTTTTCAGGAAAATTCAATGCGGTGAAATTATGCCAGTCATCTTCTATTTCAGGCCCTTCGGATAAATTAAAGCCTATTCTTTCGAAAATCTCAATGATCCGCTGACGGGTAGCTGTTAGTGGATGAATGCCACCTACTGGTTGGTTAGTGGCAGGGAGGGTTAGGTCTATATCGGAAGATTTCGACTTGCTTTCTCCATCATTGACCTTGTCTATCAATGCCTTGAACTTTTCCTCGGCCGCTTGCTTTACACTATTGACCATTTGGCCATAAGCCTTTTTTTGATCATTCGGTACATTTTTCATTTCTGAAAAAAGTGCTCCCACGACACTCTTTTTACTAATATAGCGCATACGGTATGCTTCCAGTTCCTCCGGATTGCTGGCGTCTGCCTCTGAAATTTCTATTTTTAATGCTTCAATTTTATCCTGATGCATAGAGCTGTTCTTTTTTGACATGCAAATCTAAAATATTATCAATTAATGACCTCATATTTCATCAATTGGTTTCTTGTACTGGGGCTTTTAAAACCAACAAAACTCCGTTTTCTTAAATTAAAGGGTGGTAGAAGATGGGCTACTCGTCCTCTTCCTTTTTGGCTGGGCCGGCTTCTCCAAGTCCCAAAGAACCCTGGAATCCTGAAAGGGAAGCTTTCCACCAGTAGTTAAAGATAAATTTGCTTTTGTCTCTTTGAACATAAATGGGAGCGACTTTTTCTGTGCCAAAAATCTTTCTTGGGTTATTGCCCCTCAAGGCAATGGCATTGAGGACAAAGGTTAGCATGGCCTTTCTTCCTTTTGCCTTTTTCAAGGTCCTGTCGTTTAGGAGCTGTACTTTTAAGTTGTTGTAATGAAAAGTCATGGTTCCATGGGCAGTTTCATTGTCAGCGGTAAATCTCCATGTGGATGGCTGCGCGATTCCTTCACGTATCTTGAGGAAGGCATTTCTGGTCGTAATGGTGTTTACCGCCCTTAAGTCAAATTTCCCCGAGTGAACATTGATGTCCATTGGGTATGGGGCCTTATAACCAAACTGCCCCGTCATGTCAATAGGGGCCACGCCATTTATCCTGGCAGCAGCCTTCAGGTAGCTGCTGTCAACCGCAAAGGTGTCTTCCAGTGTTTTACTGAGATGAAATGGATACATTTTGGCATATAATGAGTCAAAGGTGATGCTTCCCGGGACCATCCCTTTCTCTGGGAACTCTTCATATGTAATGACTGCATTGATTAAATCCAATGTGTCCAATTTCAGTTTTATGCCCGATTTTCTCATCAGTTCTTGGGGCATTGGCCTATAGATACTGTCATTGAAAGGTACCCGTTTATCCCTGAACACCTGGATGTTTGGCGTTTGGACAGCCATTTTCGTAGCGTCGATCTCTCGGTGTTCAATGAGTTTTTTTAAATCGATCGCATCAAACCTAATCGCCGGAAAATACGCTTTTACCACATCGGTCTGATAACCTACTTTACGAACGTATTCATATTTGCCATAGCGAGGGCTTAATGTCACGTCTTTAAGTGTCATTTGATCCCTACGGATGGAGACTAAACCAATGTGAAGGACATTCAGGCTATCAGGAAGCTTGATTTCATAATCGGGCAATTCTACGGAAAAGTCCTTGTCGAGAAAAATGTCCTTATCAAAAGCCGCCGTCTTGGACAGGTCAAAACTGAGGTCATTCAAGGCGATGTTCAGGCCATTGAAGGATTGGAGGGTAGACGCCGAATCTTTCTCCAGGATATTAAGTTTGCCGCCAATGAGCTTAAAATCATTTATTTTTAAGTTTTTGATGATGTCCTGGACAGCTTCCTCACCGGATTTTCCGCTTGTCTTGTTCACCTCCTTTTGATCCAAATACACACTTATTTCAGGGTTTAGAAGTTCTATACGCTGAAAATCGATTTTACCAGTTTCTTGAAAACTTGTTAATGAATGGGTTTGGAGCTTTACCATGGGCACGGCTGCAGCAATGACGGGTTTGCCGGGCTGACCGGTGTAGTTTTTTGGGATGACCTTGAAGTTTTCAAACACGATCATATCGCTTTTGGTGTCCAGTTCCACCTTGCTGAAATTAAGCGTGTGGACACTATCGTTTAATGCCAGGTTAAAATTATCAATGTCCAAGGCCATGTTGTTGAAAAATCCTACGATATCTCCTTTCGCCAGTTTGGTGGAATCCAAAAGAAAGCCATAAAAGGAAAGGTTGATGCCCGAATTGATAAGGTTTCGCTCTTTGCCATTGTCGCTATAAAATGCATTGAACCGGGCATTTTTAGCCTCGATGGTGTCGATTTGGATAATGTCAAACCTCTTGGGAAGATTTCGCTTCTTATTGGGGGACTTTTTCCGTTGGCTCCTCTTTGTTCCGTTTTGGTCGATAAATAAGTTTACTTCGGCATCTGATAGGCTTACCTTTGACATGGCCAAAGTGTTTTCAAAGAAGAACCGATCCATATCCACACCAGTAAAGTTAAGGTTGGAGATATCGGCACCGATAGTTACTTTTACTCCTAGGTCCCTTCGCGGACGTAGGCGCACATTGGACGTGATGAGTTCGTCTTTCGAAGAATTATAGCTGATTTGATCTGCGTGCAGGGAATATTTTCCATCGGCTATATTAAAGACATAGTTGTTCAGGCTGATGTCCAGTTCTTCGGCAAAGAAAGTTTCAGCATTGCGAGGGGTTACATTTTCATCCAGTACAAAATTTTTGATCTTGATGGAAACATCATCCTCTGCGAAGGTTTTGATCTTGTTTTGTACATAATTTTCATAGGCAATGGATCCATCAATAACATTGAGCGAGTCGATGGTGACATGGGAAAAATAACTTGTTACCAGCTGGTATAAGTCGTTGATCTGTACTTTTTCCCTGCTTTGGTTTGGGGCAATGTAGCGGCTGAGCCTAATGTCCGGTGATGGGACTTCTACCATTCCTATCTCCAATATCCCATCAAAATAAGCCTTCCTAATATCCACATCCCTCAGATAGAACTCGGGTACACGTACTTCAAGCACCATTTTCTTGTTTAGACGGCGCAGGTTTTCCATGACCTTGTCTGGCTGGAGTGGTTCAAAACTGAATCCTTCTATTTTCAGCATCTTTTCCTTGGTGTCCACAAAGATCTTGGCTGCCTTGAAAAGGTGCATGTCATCTGTCAGCTTCATGGCATAATTATCCAGCTCTAGCTGAAGGTCTTCTGCCAAAAACATTCTGGAGGAATCCTGCTCGATTCTTTCGTCTACCGCAAAATTTTCCAAAACCATGCTGGCTTTTTTGAATGAGACACTGTCCTTATTGACTTTTAGGGTGTTGTTAAGGATCATGTCTCCTTCAATAAGCTCGAGCCTGTCAATGTAGATCGCTCTCAGGAAGTTTTTGGTAAGCTCCTGGATCGTCTGGCCTTTCATGTCTCCTCCCTTTTTCTGAAGGTTGCTGAATTTCACGGTGGGGTGGCGGAATACCATGTCCTTTACATCCAGTATGTTATGGTTATAGACCTTTTTAAGGTTGGCGTTTTCAAGGTTGAATTCCGGGATTTCAATTTCGAAAAGCGGGATTTGCTCAGTGACCTTCCTAAACGGCTCCAACTTAGCTCCAGTGACCTTTACCTCATCTTCTTTTGAGGATAAGTATACTTTCTTACCGGTGATCCAGTGTACGCCATCTGCTAGGACTACTTTTACATTGGAAAGGGAAAGAGTAGCTTCTTCGGCATAGAAAAATTGGTTCTTTGAACGCTCTGTATCAGGGCCGATATAGACCTGTTCCATTTCGAAATTGATCTTGTCGGTTTCAATCCTGTTTTTATATTCGTCCTGGACACCTCTTTGGAGGAAGCTTCCTTCTTCGATCTGCAGATGACGGATGTTTATGGATGATAAAATGTCTTTTATCAACGGATATAGGCTGTAATCCATTAAGGACTTTTCCTGCACTTCCGGTGAAAGTTCTGAATAGACCAGAAACTCCGGATGGCTCAAGTTGAGGTTCCCGACTGCTACATCGGTAGTGTAAAATACCTGATTGATATCGGCATCGGTAAGCATCAAGTTATCGAGTTTCATGCTGTAGTAGACTTCCCCGGGCTTCTGTAAGTCGGGACGAAGCGCTACTTCCTTGGCAGTGATATGATTGTCCAGAGAGGAAACCTCTATTTGTTCCGCATGCAGTGTATGGACACTATCCGCCAGCAGCATTTCAAAGTTTTCAAAGTTCAAGCGAAATCCCTTGGCGTTGAATGGGGTGGGATCGGGCCTGGGGTTTAAGAGGTGTACATCCTTTAAGTGAAAGTTTGTGTTTTCAGCTTTTACTGATTTTTGGCTGACAAAGTTCTCCACCAGTAAATCAGCCTGTTCTATGAATAAGTTATGAATAATGATTTCTTCCAAAGGAACGCGATCCAAGGATTTTTTGATTTCCAGCTGAAGTTGTTCCAGTTTGGTGTTTGAGCTGAGACTGTCGAGCCGCTGCTTGGTCTGAATCATCGGCTCTACAAACTGCAAGTTGCCTACACTCAGTATTTTATCCGAAAAATTATACCCAATGCCTTTTACGGCTATTTGAGGAACTTGGATTTTATAGACCGGTTTGTCATCAGGGAGTGAGTCCAGAATTGATGTATTAGGGCTAAGGCTGAAGCCTTCAAAGTAAAAGCCCCGCTGAAAAATGGATAAGTGGAAGCGATCAAAGCTCACCTCGTATTTCCCCCCCGAGGCTTCATCCACCTTGGATTGGACATAACTTCGTAATAGCAGATCAGATCCAAAGTATAGCCCTACTTGAAGAAGTACCAGAGAGAAAATGACTATGGCAAAAAACCGGATCAACCGCCTCTGGGATCGTTTCAGTTTTTTTTTATTTTGGTTCTTTTTTACCATAAATTAACCATATAAAGCAAAATAAACTTTATTATAAATAAAATAAAGTTGATCATAACAAAGTTCACAAGCCCCTAAAAAAATAGAGTCTGAAAAACTACGGAGTTTCTTTTCCTAAGATAGTCAAAAGAGGATATCCCCCAAATAATTACGCCGTCTACAAGACTGTTAAGTTATCTGTGAATGATTTTAACGCGATAGTTAGCGCCGCTGCTAAGTAGCGTCAAGATCTCCTTTCGATTACCTTAATAAGTTCTTTTCAAAATTCATGCCTTAAACGTTAGATGTGGATTATAGGGAGATAAGGAGGGCAAAATATTCGGTAATCCGAAATAAATGGACTGGTGAAAAAAAACTATAATTAGGTTATAATTGATACTTGTATCCCTGAAAAAAATCTGTAATAAAAAAAGAGAACGTTCTTATGCATAATGGTTGCCCACTCTCCTTTGCCATAAAAACATCCTCTTTGAATAATTTAACACAATGCTGTAGGAGAAGGACTCGAACCTCCACGGAGAAGTTAGGCAACACAAGAGCTCTATGTGTGCTTTATCCCAGAATCTCCACCCCCGAGACAGGAGGGCTTGTCTGCCAATTTCAACATCCTACAGTATAATTAGCCTCTTTTGACTAAAGGATTGCTCAAAGGTAATGAATAGGTTTAAATTTTAAAAATTACACAATTAAAACGGTTGAATTTTACATTATTTTAATTATATGGGTGTTGTTGCATGTTGATTTGTAATTCATCATGAAAAATAAAGGTAAATTTTAATAATATGGCAACATGCAGTTTACATTGAAGTAATAGTTTGATTTGACGAAAAAATAGTGTGGTGATATTGGTGTTTGCAGAATTAATGATTGATCAATAGGTGGTTTGGTGGTCCCTGCAAAACAATTAAACAAAAAAATGCCAAAATAGAATAATAAGCTTTTATGGCTATTATAGAAATGTGATGTCTTCTATCGCTCCTTTTCCGAATTTTTCTTCGATGATGTTGAGGACACGTGACTTGTTCATCATAAGTTCTTTTTTGATGGGGCCTGAGGAGAGTTTTACGAACAACTTTTTATCCTTGGCATAGATGCTGGATGTCCTGTTGGCAATAGAGTTTCCCATCATTTCTCCCCAAGCACTGACGATCTTCCTTTCATTAAAGCGGTCTTTGAGCTTGTAGGCTTGAAGCAAGTCCTCAAACGCTTCCTTAAGTGGGGTGATTTCTTTTTTGCGCGGGTTATAGTCCTTATATTTTTTCATGGTAGTCAAAGGTAGCGTTACTTTGTCATAGTAACAATGATGAGCAGGCATAAAAGATTAGGCAGAAAAGTAGGGAAAACGTGCCAAGTAGTTGACCCCAAGCATCAAGAGAGGAAAGTCCTCTCTCCGTATCAAGGGACTAGATGGAGGGAAAAGAGTCGAGAGAAAAGAAGAAAGTACTGATTTTTTAATCGCATACCTTTAATTTAAACAAACAGCTTACCGGCGATATAGTCTGCCAAAAGCTTTCCCTGTTTAGTGAGGCGAAGGTGATCAGCATCTGCTTCCACCAGTTTTTCTTTGCGAAAGCGCTCGATCAGTGTTCCTTTGGTCTGCATAATGTCTACGCCAAACTGCTGTTTGATTTTATGCAGGTCGACTCCCCAAATCGTCCGAAGGGCAGTGAGCAGGTATTCGTTTAGCAGGTCATCTTGGCTAAGGATATCTTTTTCGAATGGGATGGAGTCATTTTCCAGCGCCTTGATGTACTTGGGGTTGTTGGCGAGGTTATGCTGTCTAGAGGTGCCGTCAAAGGAATGGGCACTCGGGCCAATGCCCAGATAAGGGATACCTTTCCAATAGTTGCTATTGTGCAGGGCAAATGCGCCTGGTTTGCCAAAATTGGAAATTTCATACTGGATATATCCGGCGTCTTCCAGCCGTTTTTGCATCAGTTCAAACTGGTCAGCACTGAAATCCTCAGAGGCGGGATTGAAGGTGCCTTTTTGAACCCATTTCCCCAATGCAGTATCCGCCTCTACAGTAAGGCAATAGCTGCTGATGTGCCCCGGTGCTAGCTGGATGGCCTGTTTGAGATCATGTTCCCAGAGCTGGTGATCTCCAGCGGGAAAGCCATACATCAGGTCGATGGACAGTTTGTCAAAACCGGTTTTCCTGGCTTCCTCAATGGAATGTAAGGATTCTTTGGCAGTGTGCGTGCGATTATAAAATCGCAAGACCTCATCGCTGAAACTCTGGATACCGATGCTTAGTCGATCAAAGCCAAGTGCCTTCAGTGCTTTCAGCTTTTCATGGCTGAGATCATCTGGATTGGTTTCGATGGTCATTTCTTCCAAGTCAAGCCGATAGTGAAGCGAAATAGTATCCAAAATAGCAGAAAGCTCCGACGATGAAAGCAATGAGGGGGTTCCCCCTCCAAAATAAATGGTTTTGATCGAGGTGTTTTTGCCAAAGTAGTTTTTTTGGAATACGAGTTCCTTGCAGATCATACTGACCATTTTGGCTTTCAGCGCTATAGAAGTGCTGAAGTGAAAGTCACAGTAATGACACGCTTGTCTGCAAAAGGGGATATGAATATAAATTCCTGCCAAATTGATTACTTTTATCGACACAAAGTTAAGTAAAACAACGAGAAGGATTTTTGAAACGCCGATTCATTATAGCATTGTTTTTTGCTTGTTGGTTCAGTACGTCTTTACTGGCCCAGCAGCGGTATGCATTGCATTATGAGATTAGAGGTGAAAAGAGTGAAAGAGGCTCGGCGCAATTGGTCGATTCACTTGCCGTAAATGCTTTCATGAAAGCGCATATTGAGCGTTTACGGGAAGAGGGGTATTTGATGGCTGAGGTGGAGAGAAAAGTGTTTCGCGATAGCCTGGTTACAGCGCATATCCAGACTCATGGGCGATTTGATTGGGTTTCATTGGAAAGTGGGAATTTACCGGACCAATTATTAAGGAGGGCAGGCTATGATGCCCGTCTCTTTCAGGGGCAGCCTGTTTCGTATCAGCAGGTGGCTCGCCTCTTTGACCGTATATTGGAGCTCAAGGAAAACGAAGGGTTCCCCTTTGCTGCCGTAAGGCTTGATAGCATCCGTCAAGGAGACCATTCACTTCGTGCCCATCTAGCGCTGGAAGAGGGGCCTTATATCCGTTTTGACAGTTTGAATGTGCTGGGAAATGCCCGTGTGAAAGTGGAGTTTCTTGCGAGGAGTCTTGGTATTGTGCCTGGGGAGCCCTATTCCCAGAAAAAAGTCCAGGCTGCAATCCGAACCATTCAAAATATACCGTATTACAAACTCGAAGAGCCGCCAAGGGTGAGTTTCCAAAACAGCGAGGCAACGCTATATCTTACCTTGAAAAACAGAAAGATCAATACCCTTGATGGGATCATTGGGCTACTGCCAAACGAAGCGGAGGCCAATAAGTTGCTGGTGACGGGACAGTTTGATTTGGATATTTATAATCCAGCTGGTAAGGGCCGACAATATGGGCTCCACTGGCAAAGGCTCACCCAGTACAGCCAAAACCTGGAGATAGCGGCGTTGGAACCGCAGATTTTCGGGACAGGGATAGATGTGAATGCTTCCTTTTTCCTGCTCAAAGAGGACACGAGCTTTGTGAACAGGGATTTTAGGTTCGGGTTTGGATTTCAGGTAACGCCCCAGTTATATATGGATTTTTTTAGCAGATGGCAATCAGGGGATTTGCTCTCGGTACCAGAAGTCAGTTCGGCCGATGAACTGCCAGAAGTACTGGATTTCCGTTACCACAGTTATGGTGTACGGCTAAGTTATCACGACCTGGATGACGGCTATCTTCCCATGAGCGGTTGGAGGCTGATGGCTGAGGGGGGGGTAGGCAATAAAAAGATTCTGCATAATACAGCGATAGAGGAGGTGTTCTATGAGTCAGTGGGGCGGGAAGCGCTGCAGGCCTTTGGGACGTTTTCGGCAGAGGAATATTGGCGGGTGAGCAAAAGATTGGTCGGTTTTTTGCGGCTGCGGGGAGGGCTGCTTTATGGGGACAACATCCTGAAGAATGACATGTACCGACTGGGAGGACTAAGGAGCATCAGAGGGTTTAATGAGAATTTCTTTTTCGCAAACCGATATGTTTATGCTAATTTTGAGCCCAGGTTTTATTTTGAAGAAAATTCTTATTTTCTGCTGTTTACAGATGTAGGGGCATTGGAGCAATCAGGCTGGTCGGTTCCCAAAAGCCGGGATAAGGTGCTGTCGTTTGGCGGTGGGCTTAACTTAAGCACGGGGAGTGGAGAGTTTAGGTTTTTGTATGGAATGGGGAAATCAAATGAG
Source organism: Echinicola soli (assembly GCF_006575665.1). Lineage (NCBI taxonomy): Bacteria > Pseudomonadati > Bacteroidota > Cytophagia > Cytophagales > Cyclobacteriaceae > Echinicola > Echinicola soli. Next base: position 655,874 of record NZ_CP041253.1, on the reverse strand, counting down.
CAGAAAATGGGGATAAATTACGCAAAGATTCACTTTGGATACATTGGCAGATTTTAGTTTTATGAAGAAAGATTTAAAAAGGCTGGTAGTGACCTTGGCTATGGGATTTCTTTTTGGTGCACTACATGGCCAAGTGTTGGAAAACTATAATCCAAAGATCGTGATCGAACACAAATATGAGCTAATCCCTTCCTCAGTGATAGCCATTGCAGATCTGAATCTAAAAGATTATCCAATGTCTTCATTTCAACTGGAATTCCCTGAAAAATCAGCTGTTTTTTTAGGGGATAAACTTTGGCTATATGCGGTATCGGATACCAGTTTTGTCATTCCTATGGAGCAGCTTAAAAAAATCAGTGGGGAAAACACCAAAACCCTCTCGCTGATGGTTTATAAAGAGGGAATAGACAGTGACCAGTTATCTGTGAAAAAAGGCGTTTTTCGGAAGGGAAGGCCGGTAGCAGGAGGAGTCAACGTTCCCAATGAGCAGCTGAGAGAAAAGGATACGGTAAAAGACTTTATGATTTTGGCTTTTGTGGTGGTGTTGGCATTGGTGGCATTGTTTAAGGTGACCTATCCGATGGTTTTTCAGTCCGTTCTTAGGCCGGTTTCATTGTTTCAGGAAGAGTTTTCCGAAGGTAGTAGTGGTATGAAGTTATTTTCGTCAGATGTGATCTTTTACATGCTGGTGTTCAGTATGCTTATGTCATTGTTTGCTTTTTCCTATTTGCATTTTGCGGGGATTGGGCTTTTGGATGAATTTTTGGGGGATGGACTTAACTCACTTTTGCTGATATGGCTGTCGGGTTCGGTGATATTTATGGTAATGTCATTTTTAAAATACCTGTGGATTAAGATTTTTGCGGTGGTTTATCACTTGGATAAAATTGATTTCAGTCAGTTTTTTTACATGGTAAAGAGTTTGATGTTGGTGTTGTTGATTTTGTATGTTGTCGTCATGGGGTTCTATCTACAGGGATATACAGCGATGGACGAAATGATGAATTATGCCGTTTGGTTGTTTCTGGTGGTCTATTTGGTGGGAATTTTTAGACTTTTTTACTTAATGTTAAAAAAAGTCCCATTTAAAAGTTACCATTTATTTTCTTACCTTTGCAGTTCGGAATTGGTTCCCTTTTTAGTGATCGTTAAACTGATCGTTGGCTAATCGGGAAAAATACCAGAGAAAACAAAAGAAGAAAAAGAGCATATGACAAAATCTACCAAGGACAGATTTAGGCCGGTGAAGAGTATTTTGGTTTCTCAGCCTCGACCTTCAGATGCCAAATCTCCTTATTTTCAGTTGGCCGAGAAATACAATCTGAAAATTGATTTCAGGCCTTTTATACAGGTAGAACCTGTTTCAATCCGGGAGTTTAGAAAGCAAAAAATCGATATTCTAAAGCACACGGCAGTCATTTTTACGAGCCGTAACGCCATCGATCATTTCTTTAAGATTTGCCAGGAACTCAAAATCGAAATGCCTGCTGATATGAAGTACTTTTGTATTTCTGAGCAGACAGCTCACTATCTTCAGAAGTACATCGTGATCAGAAAGCGTAAGTTGTTTGTCGGCGTAAGGACAGCTGCGGATTTGTTTGATTACTTCAAGAAGCATAAAGGAGAAAAATATCTTTTCCCATGTTCGGATATCCGTAAAAATGACATTCCAGATTACTTGGCCAAGACCAATATAGAATTTACAGAAGCAGTAATCTATCATACGGTGGCAGCCGATTTGTCGGATTTGAAAGATATCAAGTATGACATCCTTGCTTTCTACAGCCCTTCAGGCATCAAATCATTGATTCACAACTTTTCTGATTTTGATCAGGGAGCGACCAGGATAGCTGCTTTTGGCCCTACCACTTCCAAAAGCGTGCGGGACCAAAACTTGATTTTGGACATTGAGGCACCGATGCCCAATGCGCCAAGTATGACAGGGGCACTTGAATTATACATAAAAAAAGTGAATAACATCTAAAAAATCCCAACATTTATAAGGTAAATTCGATTATAATTGTGTAGACTAGTCATATAGATTCAATATACTTTTGAAGCGCATGAAAAAGAGAATTTACCTTAGTTTTATTTTTTTTTCAGGAATACTACTTGTGGGTATTGGTCCATCGATGGTTTATGCACAGCAAGATGCCCAGTTTACCCAGTATATGTATAATGGGCTCTACTATAATCCTGCTTTCTCCGGAAATCATACGGGTTATCGATTTACGGCATTGCATAGAAGCCAATGGTTAGGTTACACCACATCCTCAGGAAACGGTGGTGCTCCGACCACGCAACTGGTAACAGCTTCCGGAAGGATCCCGGGGACATCATTCGGTTGGGGAGTGACTTTTATCAATGATGACATTGGGCCTGCTACCAGCCAAGAAGCGAATATTTCCTTAGCTTATCATAAGAAAATAAGAAGAGGTGTTTTGAGCTTAGGGGTTTCGGGCGGAATGTTTTCCAATACCATCAAATTTGATGAGATCGATGTGGTGAATCCAGACCCCTCCATCCCATCCAGTGGTAATGAAAGCCAGATGAGTGCAAATTTTGGAGCAGGGATCCTTTATGAAGCACCGAAGTATTACTTGGCACTGAGCAGTCGTCATATCAATGAACCGACGTTTGATTTTGGCGAAAACACTTTTGATAACCAGCTGGTCAATCACAGTTATTTGATGGTGGGATATAAGATCAGGACTTTTGCACAAGTAACGTTTGACCCAAGTATCTTATTAAAAAGTGAAGGGTTTAATAATTTTTCATATGATGTGAGCGTTATAGCGACATATGATGACCGTATGAGCGGTGGGTTGGCCTATAGGGGCGAAGAGTCCCTATCAGTATTGTTGGGGTATAAATTGTTGAGAGATAAATCCCTCAAGATAGGGTATGCTTTTGATGTGGTGATGGGTGGAAACGAGGCAAAAGCCCCGACCTCTCATGAGTTTATGTTAACGTATAATTTACCAGCAGTAACTAAAAGAATAGAGAGTATCATACAACGAACACCAAGATTCCGGTTTTAATTAACCGTTAATTTTGTCCGATTTTTTGCAATGTTTTGGTATTTTCTCTTAAATTTCGATCTTGGTAAAAACACGTTAATCGAAGAAATAAAGAATTGTCAACAAAATTGTCTTATATGTACAAGAAAATGAACTCACGATTTTTGACAGGGGTCGTGATGCTACTTTCCATGGCACTGCTGCAGGGATGCGGCCTATTTGGTAGCAAGGGTTCTGCTAGCGAAAAGGCCAACAGGTCTGGAGAAGTTACGGGTGTGCCGGATCGGTCAGGATGGCAACAGACCCTTCCCCATGAGATGGTGCCTGTAAAAGCGGGTACTTTTTGGATGGGACAAGCAGATGAAGATATTGCGGTCAGCAAGTCCTCGCTGAACAAGCAGGTAACGATATCAGAGTTTTATATGGACAAATACGAAGTGTCCAATAATAAATACCGCCAGTTTTTGGAAGCGGTAAGAATGGGAGAATTGGCCCTGTCTACTCCAACTACGCTTAAAGACCCTCCTCAGTTTAATATCGATGAACTCGTGCCGGACACCACTGTTTGGTCGCAGAGCTTTACCCACCACTATGGTGATCCTTTGATGGAATACTACTTTGAGCATCCTGCCTTTGATGATTATCCTGTGGTGGGAATCAGTTGGGAACAAGCCAAGAAGTTTTGTGAGTGGAAGAGCTACCATATGAATGCCAATGATAAGTCGGAATATGACATGCCAAGGTTTAGGTTGCCATCTGAAGCTGAATGGGAATATGCCGCCAAAGGAGGAAAGGAAATTGCCAAATACCCTTGGGGAGGTCCTTACCTGAAAAACAGGAGGGGATGCCTTATGGCCAACTTTAAGCCAGGCCGTGGTAACTATATCGATGATGGTTTTGCGTATACGGCACCGGTAGATACTTATGCCCCGAACAATTTCGGTATTTATAATATGGCAGGAAATGTATCCGAATGGGTAGAAGATGCTTATAATCCCGCAGGAAGTGCACTTACCTGGGACTTGGATCCCAAGTATGAAGATATAAACGAATCCCGTAAGGTCGTTCGTGGAGGCTCTTGGAAAGATATTGCCCATTACCTGGAGACCAGTACGCGCACCTATGAGTACCAAGATGTAAAAACTGCCCATATTGGGTTCAGAACTGTAATGACCTTTATTGGTCGATCTGGCTCCATGGATGTTAGGGCTACCAGAAGGCGTTAATCAATTATACACATACACACACACACACACACACTTACACATTAATTTAACAAACCATACTTTTACTACCTATGGCTAAACACAACGAAACTTCTTTCACCCACAAATTTTATGGTTCAGTAATGCCAAAAATTTATGGGATCGGTGCCTCTGTCGTGATCTTGGGAGCAATGTTCAAGATTTTGGATTGGCCTTTCGCTTCACTAATGATCGGCGTAGGATTGTCCACCGAAGCAGTTATTTTCTTTCTTTCTGCTTTCGAACCAAAATCCCAAGAGGTGGACTGGAGCAGGGTCTACCCAGAACTTGCAGATGAATCTACTCCGATGGCATCTCCGAAAGCAAGAGCGGCCGTTCAGACTTCCGGTGACCAGACCGCTCAGAAGCTGGACAAAATGCTTGAAGATGCCAATATTGGATCTGACCTTATTGATAATCTTGGTAAAGGGCTTAGAAATCTAGCTGATTCAACCCAAAAAATGGGAACAGTAGCAGATGCTGCACTGGCTACCAATGAATATGCAGAAAATGTAAAAGTAGCTTCCAAGACTTTGGTGGACATTAACCAGTCTTACAGTAAAACTGCCGCGGCCCTTTCTGAAATGTCAAATGCTTCCCATGAAGCCAAAGAGTATAGAGATCAGGTAGTCTCAGTGACCCAAAATTTATCTGCACTGAACGCAGTGTATGAGATGGAATTGCAGGATGCTAACAGTCATGTTAAGGTGCTCAATAAATTCTATTCTAACGTTACTGCAGCCATGGAAGGCTTGAATGAAGCAGGTAAAGAAACCGAAACATTCAAAGCTGAACTGGCCAAGCTAAATAAAAACGTTAGCTCCCTGAACAGCATTTATGGCGGTATGCTTACGGCCATGAAGGGGTAATTTAATTTATTGTAGGACTAATAATTTAACTGGATATATATGGCCGGTGGAAAAGAAACGCCAAGGCAGAAGATGATCGGGATGATGTATCTCGTTCTGACCGCTCTTTTGGCGCTACAGGTAAGTAATCAAATACTGCAAAAGTTCATTCTTCTAAACGATGGCTTGGAAAGAACTTCCAAAAACTACATCGAAAAGAATGCATCGATCGTCAGTAATATTGAAGCAACAGTAGAACAGCAGGGAAATAATGAAAAAGACCTGCCCAAAGTAGAAGCTGCTAAACAAATCAGGGAAAAGACTTCGGAGATTTTCTCCTATTTGGAAGGATTAAAACAAGAACTGATTACGCAGTCAAATGCAAAAAATGATGAAGGGCAATTCAAAAACAGCGCTCTGAAAAATACGGATATTGCTGGCAATATCTTTAATAACAACAAGAAAGGGTATGAGATGCAAGAGCGTCTTAATCGGTACCCGGAGGAGATCGAAGGATTAATGAGCGGAATTGGAATTCCGTTGGAGTTTGAGCGAATCGCCAAGGATGCCGAGGAAATCGACTTGTTCAAGAATGACCCAGATGTAAGGTACAAGGATTTCGTAAACCTGAACTTTGTAAAATCTCCTATCGGAGCGGTGCTGGCCATTATAAGTCAGTATCAGAACGAAGTGCTAAATATCGAATCCGAATCCCTGGGAGCACTTACCCGCTCTTTGGGATCGTTTTACTATAAAGCCGATATCTTCGAACCAATGGTCGCTGCCAACTCCAATATCGTGGCGGCGGGGACCAAATTTGAAGGCAACCTGTTTATCGCTTCGGCCTCTTCTTCGGCCCAACCGAAAATGCGCGTGAACGGAAAAGAAGTTCCTGTGGAGAACGGTTTTGGTAAAATTAGCTTTCCAGTAGGTCCTGCCGACAGTTATGATGACAGGGGACTTGCCAAGCGTACCTTGGAAGGTGAAGTGGTTGTAAATATCGATGGTAAGGATAGTCTGTTGAGTGTAAACTATGACTATTTCGTGGCCAATCCGACCATCGAAGTGACCGCTGAGGCTATTCAGCAGCTTTATGCACAATGTGCAAACGAACTGAGCATTAAAGTGCCCGCATTGGGCAATAGCTATGCACCTGAGTTTTCCGTTACCAATGGACAGGCCATAAAGGGCAGTAATCCTGGTGATGTGACCATTATTCCTGCTAATTCAGGAAAAGTAAACATTGGCGTAAGCAGTGGTGGTGCCAAAATCGGAACGGTTAATTATGATATCCGCCCAGTTCCTGCACCGACTATCACAGCCTTTAACGGGGAAAGAGAAATAGATACCAGTGTGCCTTTTCCGGCTCCGGGACCTTCTCAGCTAAAGATAAAAGCTGTACCAGAGCCTACCTTTGGCAGGACCATGCCTAAGGATGCACGGTTTCAGGTTTCTGGTGGTGTAGTAAAACTGCTGAGAAATGAAGTGCCTAGGGACCAGGTCAATATTAGTGGCGAGGATATAGCAATAAGACAATTGCTTGCCGCTGCCCGAAGTGGTGATTATCTGGTGATTCAAGTAACGGAAGTGACCAGAACTAACTTCCAAGGTCAAAAGATAAAAAGTAATGTTAACCATATAGAGCGTATTGCAATTAAGTAATTCGGTGTGTGGTTAATGGCTTTTCTTATGAAGCAAAATACATGGTTATGAAACGAATAGAAGCAAAATACATCGCTCCATTGTTGATGGTGATCTTGATGGCTGTCAGTCCAAGTGTCTTTGGACAGACTGGTTCCACGAGTGTAGATCCTTCGGCGACTGGAGATAGGCAATTTGAGGTGGATACTGTTTTTTCTGCCCATCCTATCCGGGAAGACGATAAGATGTACCAGATAGGTGTGTGGAGAAGGGTAGACCTTCGTGAAAAATACAACCATCCCCTTTACGGTACAGGAGATACCAAACGTAATGGCATCATTTATAGCATTTATAAGGCAGTGACTGAGGAAAATGCATTTGAGCTATTTGCCGATGAGGAGTTTACTGAGCCCCTGTCCATTGCTGATTTTCAGAATAACTTCTGGATGTCTGCCAATGGTGACAGCATCTTTGTGAAGAACCTTTATTATTTGGATTTCAGGGAAGATTTCTTGTTTGACAAGCACCATTCCCAAGTGAAATTTGATGTGAAATACATCCACTTGGTGATGCCTTCGCAGACCAATGCCAATGCCGGTGAAAAAAGCATCGCTTATATTCGGTTCAAGGACTTTTATGAGTATTTCAAGAACCACCCCGAGGCAAAATGGATAAATTTCAGCAATACTTCAAAGGATCTTTCCTATAGCCAGGCTTTTGACCTGAGACTGTTTAAATCGGTGGTGAGGAAATACTCCAATGCGGACAATGCCCTGATTGCAGATATGGTAAATCCTGAAAATCCCAATCCGGAGCTACAGGCGTATTTGGATGGGCTGAAATTTGAATACGATCTTTTGGAATTCGAAAACAGTCTTTGGGAATGGTAATTTCCAAAAGCTAAGTAAATTAACTGGAAAGCAGGTGATGTAAAATTACCTGCTTTCCAGTTTTATAAAGTTGATGATCCTACTGGCCTTGTCTTTGCCAATGATCTCGGCAAGGTCATCTTCAGAAGCTTCCCTGATTTTTTTCAAGGATTTGAAATGCTTTAAGAGTTTATTGGAAGTAGAGGGACCAATGCCCTCGATGGTATCAAGTGCTGTCTTAAAAGCGTCTTTGCTGCGGATATCCCTGTGAAAGGTGATGGCAAAACGGTGGGCTTCGTCCCTGGTGCGCTGGATAAGACGCAATGATTCAGATTTTTTGTCGATATGTAGTGGAAATGAGTCACCAGGAAAATAGATCTCTTCCAGTTTTTTGGCAATGCCGATGATAGGTACTTGTCCGTAGATGCCCAAGGATTTTAAGGCTTCCACTGCTGCAGAAAGTTGACCTTTTCCACCATCGATCACAATGAGTTTTGGAAGGGGCTTGTCTTCCTTGATGAGTCTTTTATACCTTCTGCCTACGATCTCTGTCATACTCGCAAAGTCGTCAGGCCCTTCTACTGTTTTGACATGGAAGTGCCTGTATTCTTTTTTGGCGGGCTTTCCGTCCAGAAAACACACCATGCTGGCTACAGGATAGTTGCCTTGTATATTGGAATTGTCAAAGCACTCGATATGATCAGGAATATCCTTAAGGGAGAGATCTTTTTGGAGTTGGAGCAATACCCTGTTTTTCTTTTCTTTGGCCTTTCCGCTGAGCAATGCCTTTTCCTTTTTGTAGTACATGGCATTTTTAAGGGAAAGTTCGACCAGCTTTCGCTTGTCCCCTATTTTAGGCACGGTAAGGTGCAATCCTTCGATAGGTTCATCCAGGTCAATATTACTGAGGATCTCCTTTGCATCACTTTGGAACTGATCCTTCAGGTGGAAGATGGCCGTGAGAAGGAGTTCTTGTTCGGTTTCGTCGAGTTTCTTCTTGAGCTCTACGGTTTTGGTGATGTTGATCGCCCCGTTTTTGATGTTTAGGTAATTGACAAAGGCAAATTTATCCGCAGAGACAATGGCAAAGACATCCAGGTCCGTGACGTGGGGGTTGGTCACCAGTGATTTGGCCTGGTATTTTTCGAGCAGATCCAGTTTGTCCTTAATTCGCTGGGCTTTTTCAAAAGCTAGGTTTTGGGCAGCTTCGTGCATTCTGCTTTTAAAGTAGGCCTTTGGCACTCCAAGGTTGCCTTTGAGGATGTTCTTTGCCTGATCGATGTCTTTCATATAGTCAGGTTCGCCCTGTAAGCCTTCACATGGTCCCAGGCAATTACCGATATGGTATTCCAAACAGACTTTGTATTTCTGCTCAGCGATTTTATACGGATTTAGATCTAGCTTACAAGTACGTATTGTAAAAAGACTCCTGATCAGTTCCAACACGTTGTTCATAGCCTTGACACTGGCAAAAGGGCCATAGTAGGTGCCTCTGGAAGGAATGAGCTTACGGGTGGGATAGAGCTGAGGGAAATGCTCCTTGGTAAGCAACAAGTAGGGGTATGTTTTGTCGTCCTTTAGGAGGATATTATACCGAGGTTGGTTTTTTTTGATCAGGTTATTTTCCAGCAGCAAAGCATCAAACTCCGAATTGACAATGGTAAATTCGATCCGACGGATTTCTTTGACCATTCGTCGTGTTTTAAGGTTTAGTCCAGTACTCTTTACGAAATAGCTGGCTACCCGTTTTTTGAGGCTCTTAGCCTTGCCTACATAGATGAGCTTGCTGTCATCATTGTAATATTTGTATACCCCAGGTACATCAGGGAGCTTATTGTATTCTTCAGGGCTGTATGAAGGGCTTTGCATAAAACAAATATAAAAAAAAGGGCTGTCTCATAATACTACATCATTGTCCCAAAGGGAATGATTCGGATGAATATTAGCTGAAGCAATCCCTTTGTAGTAGCAGAAATAGCTCCTTGAGATCACTTCGCTCCTTCTGCGATGTCGAGTCAATTTATGAGACAGCCTCGTTTTTTGATAACTTTCCGTGGCTTGACTAAGGCATTTGGCCATTAGAAGTCATTGCTTCGTTGGTCATAGTCGAAGTCGGTATATTCATCTGTTTGGATTTCGTATTCGTCACAGTTCAGCTCGACACTAAGTGGCCTTTCGGGCTTTTCAAAAGCACCTTTGGTGATTCCCAAGGTAGGATCTTCATACACTTTGGTCATGTATTTTACCCATATCGGACGAGCGGTTCTGGCTCCTTGACCACTGATCCAGCTTCTGAAGTGGACGGCCCTATCGTCACCGCCTACCCAAACGCCAGATACCAAATCTTTGCTAAGTCCGATATACCAGCCGTCCGAAGCATTCTGAGTAGTTCCTGTTTTACCCCCTAGTTCATTGCCTTCCCTGAGGTGCATCGGAACGCCTTGGCTGGTACCGCCGCGTTCTTGAAAGCCACCTTGTAGCATGTGGAGCATTAAGTAAGCGTCCTCTTCACTCATGGCAGGGCTTTTACGTGCTGGGAACTGGTGGAGTACATTGCCGTTTTTATCTTCTATGCGATCGATATAGTAAGGTTTAATGTGTTCACCTTTATTGGCAAAAGTGCTCATGGCACCTACCATTTCCAAAATGGAAACATCACTTGTTCCTAATGCCAATGCTGGTACGGGATCCAGGTCGCTGGTAATTCCAAGCCTATGGGCCATTTCGACCACCACTTCAGGACTTATCTGCTTCATCATGTAAGCAGTAATAGAGTTGATGGATTGGGCCATGGCCTGGCGGATAGTCATCTTTTCATAAGTGAATTTACCGTCCGCATTGCTTGGGCTCCAAGTAGGTTGACCGGGGATGTTTACTTCTACCGGCTGGTCCACTACCGTATAGCAAGGGCTGTAACCATTTTCAATGGCTGCGGCATAGACGAATGGCTTAAAGGTAGACCCTGGCTGTCGTCTCCCTTCTCGGACGTGATCATACTTGAAGTATTTGTGGTTCAGCCCACCTACCCAAGCTTTGATATGGCCAGATCGGGGGTCCATCGAAACAAAACCTGCCTGCAGAAATGTTTTGTAATAGCGCAAAGAGTCCATAGAGCTCATCACGGTATCGATTTCTCCTTTTTCCCAAGAGAACACTTTCATTTTTTTCTTCTCGTTCAACTTGATGGCCACCGAATCAGATTCTGATCCGTATTTATTGACGAGTACACGATAGGCTTCCGTCCTTTTGATCATGGTTTCCAGGAAGTTTGGTATTACCCTGTTGTTACTGTCCACCCAGGGCTCTCTACCCCGGAGTTCGGTAACGAACTTAGCTTGGAGTTCCCTCATGTGTTCATCAACGGATTCCTCAGCATATTTCTGCAAACGGCTGTCAATGGTCGTATAAATTCTCAGCCCATCTCCATAAAGGTCATAAGGCTCTCCATCAGCTTTAAGGTTTTCCTTAGCCCATTTGAGAAGGTCAGATTTCACGATTTCACGGAAATAGGTGGCCAGTCCTCTGTTATGGCTTTCCACGTTGTAGTCCAGCTCAATTGGCATTTGGGAAATACTGTCGTACTGAGCTTGCGTGAGGTAGTCATACTTCATCAGTTGACCGAGTACCGTATTTCTTCTTCTGGTGGAATTTTCGGGATTATAAACTGGACTGTAATAGGTCGGAGCTTTGAAAAGTCCTACCAATACAGCTGATTCCTGGATATTAAGGTCTTTTGGAGCTTTGTTGAAGAAGGTCTTGGCAGCCGTTTTGATGCCAAAAGCATTACTGCCAAACTCGGAAGTATTCAGGTACATGGTAAGGATCTCATCCTTGGTATAGGCTTTTTCCAGCTGTGTGGCCACGATCCACTCTTTGGTTTTGATAATGAGCATCCCAAGGCCGGGGACGCCGCTTAAGGTGCCTTGTGATGCCTCTCCCCTGGTTTTAAAGAGGTTTTTGGCAGTTTGCTGACTGAGTGTACTGCCCCCGCCGGCACTGCTTTGTCCCATTAGGATGGTCTTAAAAAGGACCCTTGCCAAGCCCTTTGGGTCTATCCCCGAATGGTCTTCAAAACGGATATCCTCCGTAGCGACAAGGGCATTGATCAGGTTTTTGGAGAGTTCATTGTACGTTACTGGCGATCGGTTTTCGCGGTAATATTTTCCCAGTAGCACGCCATCGGCAGAATAGAGTTCTGAGGCCAATTCATTTTCTGGATTCTCCAAGGCCTTAAAGTCGGGAAGGTCCCCATATAGGCCTAGAAAGTCCACACTTACGGACCAAACAAAGATGGCGAAGCCAAAAAGGCCTGCAAAAAGGGCGATCCATAGGCCCTTGATGATCTTTCCCGCTAATGATCGGGTTTTAGTGGTGTTTTTTTTATTACTCATGTTCGTATCAATAGGAGGACTTAAAGAAGACCTCGTATTCAGCAATGTCTTTCCTTTTGTTCAGCTGCTGGAAGTTTTGGATTGAAATTACAAAACTACGCTTTTTTAATTCCTCAGGTAATCCCTGGTACTTAAATTCTGTTAAGAACTTCCTTCTGTAGTCCATGGCTTTGTCTGCATTAGAAAAGGGGCTGACCAGCAAAATTGATTGATTGCGGGTGAAAGACAGATTCCCTGTTCTGAGCCTTGAATCTTGAAAATTCTTTTCATGAAAATTCTCTAACTCTGCACTTAAATTTTTGGTTTGGGTGATCGCTTCAGGATCAATGACCAAAATAAATATATGGGTTTGTTCTCTGTTTAGTTTATAAACCTGCTTTTCAGCTCCCAAGCTATCTAAGGCAAGCTGTTTTTCTGCGTTATTTACACGCAGTGAATCACTTATATTGGTAGAGTCTGCCGCAACGATCTGCTGTTCTTCTTTTTCTCCAGTCAATGCTACTAGCATATTTCTTGCCATTTTTACCAGAGCGGTATTTTCGGTGTTTTCAATATAATCTTCAAGCCGCTCTTGATAGCGTTCATTGGGTTCCAGTTTTCCTGTTAGCATGATATCAAGGAGCAAAAGCTTGTCGGTCACCTCAGTAAGTGGATAGCTGTTAAGCGTACTCTGGGTGAGGGTTTTGGCCGTGGTATAGTCATTAGCTTTAAAAGCAGTATAGGCTTTTTTATAATTGGCCTCAGCAGTTTTGTTGGCCGCTGTGCTGGATGTTTCATTGACGGGGTTGTTGACCGATTTTGTAAATGGCGAATCAGGGAATTCCTTGTTCAGCTTGCTGACATAATAAGCCGTGCTGCCACCGGTTTCTTTTTCTATCAGGTAAAGCGTATAGTAGGCTTCTGATTTTTTCTCAGAATCAGGATGAAATTGCAGTAGGTCTGTGAGGTATTCCCTGGCCATGTCCGAACGTTTTAGATCGAAAAACAATACTTTTCCCAGTTCCAGCCGGGCTTCTTCCATTTGGTCGTTCAGCTGGGAGATTTGTTCTGGATCCCTGGGAATATTGGCCAGCAAGCTTGCTTTATCAGGAAGTATACCCCGAATGCTGTCCTCTTGGCTGATTGGACTGGCTGAGGTGGTGTCCTTTGCAGAGGGAAGTGAAGAAACCGTGTTCCCGAAACTGCTGGACGTACGACGCCAATTGTCTTCCAGTGCCCTATTTCCCCAATTTCTAAAAAATTCGATTTCTCCTTTTTGCATGACGGTGGGATTGTCAAAATAGAAGGAGGAGGCAGAAGCATTGCCTCCAAAGGCCAAGAAATTATCAAAAATGCCAGCATTCTTTTGGGCGCTTTTCTCTTCTGCTTCAGCCAGTAAGCGTTCCTCTTCGGTTCTAATATAGTTTTCGGCGATTTTTTCCTGCTCTTCAGGACTCATTTGGCTTAGCCTCAGCAAGCTGTCATTTTCAGTTAATAATTCATAATTGGCCGTGTACCTGTCCAGAACGTCTTTTTTGGATGAAAGAATCTCGTAGTTGGAGTCGGTAGGCTTGAAGTGTTGGAGGGCACTGTCGAGATAGTACTTGGAAGCCCTGTAATCCTCTTTTTCATCAAAGAAAATCTCTGCCAGTTTTTGGTAGATGTAGCCTTTTTGTTTTTCGAGTTTCCCAGGCTCTAGGGCTGCCTGGTGAAGAAGTGTGATTGCTACTTCGGTCTCGTTTTGTTTGAGTTCGAAAAGTGCCTTTTCATAGAGCACTACGTCCCTGAGGTCGACGTTTTTGCGGTCTTTATACAGGTTGTCGTAATAATCCCGTACCTTTTTAAGGTCCTTGCTTTTTTCGAGTTCAGCCACCTGTTGGGCGTACAGTTGGCTGAAGAAGGCCAGTTCATAAGGAGGGTTGCCTTCTGAGGCGTCATTGTAGTAATCATAGGCCCGTGCATCAAAACCCGCACGTTGGTAAAGTTGGGCCAGGATAAAGTTTAGCCGGGACTTTTCGTACTTATCTGTGGTCACCTCAATGCATTTGGCCAGTGCGGCGATGACTCCTTCTTGTTCATGTCGCACTTCATAATAGTAGGCCAGTGTTTTATAAAGTTTTTGTTTGTTGTCTTTTGAAATATCAGTTTCCTTGGAGAGAAAATCAATTACATAAGAAGCATCGTCAAACTTCCGCTGTTCCACAAAAATCCTGAGCAATTGGATAAGGGCCTGATGCCGCACTTCCTTGTCCTTACTGTTTACATTAAGGTATTTATACGTGTTGATGGCATCATCGGTATTGGCTTCATAATAATCGATAAGCCCAAGCAGGAAGTAGCTGTCGTCTACCCATCGGCTGATGCGGTGCCAGTCAATGGCCTTTCCCGCCAGCTCACGGGCTTCATTCAGCTTTTCTTCATTGGCATCCACAGAGGCACTATCAATAGGGAAATATACGGGAAGTACTTGGGTATAATCCTCTTGATAGGCATCCCTGAAACTTGCTTCGGCTTCCTCGATTTTTTCTTTTGCAAGAAAATAGGCATTGAACCGGGCAGTTACATTATGGTACAGTCTATTGGTAAAAGTGTTTCTTTCTGAAGAACACCCTAGCAAAAGGAAAAATAGAAAAATAAGAAAATTTGAAGTCTTTCTCACGTTACGATGCTTAAATCAATTTCAAGTTCCCAAATTAGTGTTTTTGAATCAATAATGTAAACGCTTACGTTTAATCTTGTAATTTTGTAATATTGGGCGATCAGGTAAACTTGACATATTTTGGGATTACAACAAAAGATAAAAAACTGGATCGAAAACAAATACCTTTTCGTCATCAGGAGGGAGGAAGACTTTTCAGTCATTACTTCTTTAAGTATCAATAAGATAAAAGTAGGCCTTGTATTGGTGTTTACTTTATTGGTCTTTTTCATGATTTCGCTCATATTATCAAGGACGCTTTTGGCCAGTTGGTTTGATCCTGCATACCAGGAATCGGAAAACATGAAGAAAATTTATTCCCTTTCCCAGACGGTTGACAGCTTATTGGTAGAGGTGGAAGCAAAAGATCGCTATCTGCACAATATCCAGCAGATCATATCAGGGGAAACCGCTGGCGATTCCTTGACACAGCGGGACAGTGTCGTCGAAAGGGCCGATCCTATACGTGTTCCGACCAGTGAGGATCTTTATAAAAAAGGGGCAGCTACTCAGGAGATTATTGATGAGTTTGAGGCTATGCCACCAGATGAAGGTAGTTTTCAGCAACTCAATAGCAGTTCGTTTACAGAGACCTTTTTCTTTTCACCGATCAAAGGGGTGGTTTCTGCACGATTTGATCTGTCCAAGGATCATTTGGGCGTGGACTTGGTGTCTGAAGAAAACGAACCTGTCAAATCTGTGGCCGATGGGACGGTGATCTTGGCTAGCTGGACGCTGGAGACGGGATATGTCATAGCCGTACAGCACTCCAATGAACTGATTTCTATTTATAAACATAATTCTGTATTATTGAAATCTATTGGGGAACCAGTGACGGGTGGAGAAGTCATTTCTGTCGTAGGGAATACTGGTGAACAAACGACCGGTCAGCATCTTCACTTTGAATTATGGTATAAGGGGAATCCTCTAAACCCACAAGAATTTATAACCTTCGATTAAAAATTATGTTTAATAAGGGAGAAGAAAAAAAATCAGTAGCGGAGATGGTAAACTCCAGTAATGTAATTGCAAAGGAAACTTCTATCAAAGGAGATATTGTCACACAGGGAAATATCAGGATAGAGGGCAAAGTAGACGGGACACTATGTTCCAAAACTAAAATTGTCATTGGTGAATCAGCGCGGTTGATCGGTAATATAGACACCAAAGAGGCCGAGATAGCCGGCAATGTGGAAGGAGAGGTGAGGTGTTCAGAAATCCTTTTTCTCAAAAAGACTGCTGTCATAAACGGTAATATTTTCGCAAAAAAGCTGGTTATCGAAAATGGCGCTGTATTTAACGGCGAATGCAGGATGACCAATAATTCGGTGAAGCAAGAAAAGAGTGAAATGAATACGGTTTCTCTAAAGAATGAAAAATCAAAATCAGAAAAAGAAGTCGCCGCAGGGTGAATACCCTGAATATGTAAAGTACATTGGGCTGGCTTTTCAGATGTGTGCCATTATCGGCTTGGGTACATGGCTGGGATGGGTAATCCAAGAAAGCAGCCAGATGAAATTTCCGGTGTGGCTGCTTTTATGTTGCTTTGTGTCCATAGTCGTGGCCTTTTATAGCTTATTTATGTCGCTAAAGAAGTGATTACCTGCTGCTGGGTATGACCATGTAGGTTGTTTTTTTAAGTACTAATGTGACAGCTAGTTAACCCGAAAATGCAATAGCCTATGTGCTGCGACCAGAAACCGATTGAAGCACTTTTAGTTCTTCCCGACATTCCCCGAATGATTTCAGGAGGACAGGTTATAACGAAGTCCCAGTGTATAATGCGGATTGAAGTAATGAAGAGGTTCGTTCTAAAATGAGAATTTATGCGTAGTTTTGCAGCTCATTTTCACCGGAGACATGATAGAGTTTATTAAATCACACATTGGTTCATTGATATTGCTCACCGTTTTTGTGGCATTGCTGACGTTAGGGGTGCAATTCCTCAAACCGGAGTGGGTTCATTCCAGTGTTTGGCAGATCATCATTTTTTACTTTGGTTTAATGTTGGTAAGCGGACAGCTTATTCAATTTTTGTTAAAACAATCGAAAGAAAATTCCGTAGCGATACTGATGGGCGCAACAATCATAAGGTTTTTAGCAAGCCTTATTTTTATTGCTATTTGTTTATTTACCGAAATAGACAATAAGATTTTGTTTTTTGCGGATTTTTTTATCATCTATTTGTTGTACTTGTTGTTTGATATATACAGCTTAATAGCTAACTTGCGCCCTCATTCTAAGTAGGTCTATAATAATTGAGTTGATGCTTCGTAAGATTCTGTGCTTAAGCACCTTGATGTCAGTGTTTTTGCTGGCGCTCTCGACTACAGTTTTTGCTTCATCTGATGCTGAAGGTGAAAGTGAAAGCAAGACGGGATTCATCATGCACCACATAAAGGATTCGCATGAGTGGCATTTCGCTACGTTTGGGCATACCCATGTAACGCTTCCATTGCCAGTGATTATCTATTCTGGTGATCGGGGATTGGAGCTTTATATGTCCAGCGATTTCCAAGATCATGAAACCCACGCTTTTGGTGCGGAGCACAATGGTTATTATATCAATGAACATGACAAGCTGCATGCGGTGGATGAAAACAGGTCATTTGTAGACCTGTCCATCACTAAAAACGTGGCCATGCTGATCATTGTTGTGTTTATGATCTTTTGGGCAGTACTTTCTGCTGCGAGAAACTATAAAAGAAATCCCCATGGAGCACCAAAAGGCATTGCCTCGATTATCGAGCCGCTGGTGTTGTTTGTGCGGGATGAAGTGGCCAAGCCAAATATCGGCCCGAAATACCGAAAATTCACACCGTATTTATTGACAATATTTTTCTTCATCTTGGTCGGCAACCTAATGGGACTAGTTCCCGGTGCTGCTAACCTGACTGGTAATATAGCTGTTACCATGACACTTGCGGTATTCACATGGTTTGTCACTAACCTTAACGGCAACAAGGACTACTGGAAGCACGTGGTCGCTACACCAGGCGTACCTTTACCGCTGCTTATTGTTATTGTCCCAGTAGAAATTATCGGCTTGTTTACCAAGCCATTTGCCCTGATGGTGCGACTTTTTGTCGCAATCACGGCAGGCCACATTGTAATCCTTAGCTTCATTGGCTTGATCTTCGTTTTCGAATCATATGCTGTAGGGGTAGCCAGTACGGTAATGGTAGTATTCATCAACTTGATAGAGTTGTTGGTAGCGGCCATTCAGGCTTATGTATTTACGTTGTTCTCTGCGATGTATATCGGACAGGCAGTAGCAGAACACGATCATCACTAGAATTTCTTTGTTCAATTTATAAATTATAACACGTATGTTAACTTCATTATTGTTGTCTGCCGGCCTGGCACTTTTGGGTGCAGGGATCGGTGCTGGTATTGTAGCGATAGGCGCAGGACTTGGTATCGGTAGAATCGGTGGTCAGGCTATGGAAGGTATTGCAAGACAACCTGAAGCAGCTGGTAAAATCCAAACTGCTATGTTGATTATTGCAGCCCTTATTGAAGTGGTATCTCTGTTTGCAGTGGTAGTGTGTCTACTTATTGCCCTTAACGAGAACATCACTTTCTAAGAAGTGCAAAGAATGGGGATGGGCGTTAGGCCCGTCCCTACTTTATTATTTGAACAAAACAGTTTAAAACTTTATATAGATGGATCTTATAATTCCTGGTTCTGGACTAATCATTTGGCAAATTATCGGTTTTGGGATTTTATTGATTATCCTGGGCAAGTTTGCTTGGAAACCTATTCTCTCCGCGCTTGATGAGCGTGAGACGGCTATTGAGGGTGCGCTGAAAGCTGCAGAAAATGCAAGAAATGAAATGGCAAACCTTAAGGCAGAGAATGAAAAACTGCTTCAAGAAGCTAGACTAGAGCGTGATCAGATTTTAAAAACAGCCAACGAGACTTCTGCAAAGATGATTGAAGAGGCCAAGACTGAGGCTTCCAAGGCTGGCGCCAAAATGATTGAAGATGCCAAAGCGGTAATTGAAACAGAGAAAAAAGCTGCATTGTCAGAAGTTAAAAACCAAGTGGCTACACTTGCGCTGGAAGTAACAGAGAAATTGTTGCGCAAGAACCTTGAAAGTGACAAGGCGCAAAAAGAGTTGGTAGAGGAGTTTGTTAAAGATCTTAAGTTAAATTAATCGTAGCAAATGTCAGTTAAAAGAGTCGCTTCGAGGTATGCCAAGTCTTTATTGGAATTGGCAGATGAAAGAGGTATACTGAATGAAGTACATCAGGATATGGAGTCATTGCTAAAGGTGGCGGGTTCCAATAGGGATTTTGCCTTGATGCTAAAGAGCCCTATCGTAAAGCCTGATGTAAAAGCCAACGTTATCAATAAGATATTTTCCGGAACAGCTCAGGAACTTACCTTGTCCTTCTATGATATTATTTCCCGGAAGCATCGGGAAGATATTATAGCTGATATTGCCAAAGCATTTCTGGAGCTTTATAACCTGCACCAGGGCATCCAAATAGCTGAAGTAACTACTACTTTTCCTATGAACGAAGCGCTTCGGAAGGTATTTGCTGATACGGTAAAGGATATTTCTGGGAAACAGAAGGTGGAGTTGGTAGAGAAGGTGGATAAAGACATTATAGGTGGTTTCGTCTTGAAAGTGAACGACCGTCAGCTGGATGAGTCGATGAACAGCAAGCTGAAAGCATTGAAATTAGAATTCTCGCATGATCATTACGAGAAGCAGATTTAATAAATACAGGAAAAACTATATAACTATATTCAAGAATGGCAGAAGTAAGACCTGATGAAGTTTCGGCGATCTTGAGAGAGCAGCTCTCAGGCGCTAAAACGGAAGCTGAACTGGAAGAAGTAGGCACAGTCCTGCAAGTTGGTGACGGTGTAGCCCGTATCTACGGACTATCCCAAGCTCAATCTGGTGAATTGCTGGAGTTCGAAAACGGACTCAAAGCAATGGTACTTAACCTAGAAGAGGACAATGTAGGTGCGGTACTTTTCGGTGACTCCAAAGAAGTAAAAGAAGGGGACACTGTAAAACGAACCAAGCAAATTGCGTCTATCAAAGTGGGTGAAGGTATGTTGGGCCGGGTAGTGGATACCCTTGGCCAACCAATTGACGGAAAGGGCCCTATCGAAGGAGAACTTTACGATATGCCATTGGAGCGTAAAGCACCAGGTGTAATCTACCGTCAGCCAGTAAACGAACCACTTCAGACAGGTATCAAATCTATCGATGCGATGATTCCGATCGGTAGAGGTCAACGGGAATTGATCATTGGTGACCGTCAGACAGGTAAAACTGCCGTGTCCATTGACACCATTCTTAATCAAAAGGAATTTTACGAAAAAGGAGAGCCAGTTTTCTGTATCTACGTAGCCATCGGTCAGAAGGCTTCTACGGTAGCAGGTGTGGTAGCCGCCCTGGAAAAAGGCGGTGCTCTTCCCTATACGGTAGTAGTAGCGGCACCAGCTTCAGAGCCAGCGCCCATGCAGTTCTTTGCGCCATTTACGGGTGCTGCCATTGGTGAGTTCTTCCGGGATACCGGGCGTCCTGCTTTGGTGGTCTATGATGACCTTTCCAAGCAAGCAGTAGCGTATCGTGAAGTTTCCCTATTGCTAAGAAGACCTCCGGGACGTGAGGCATATCCGGGTGATGTATTCTATCTTCACTCAAGATTATTGGAAAGAGCTGCGAAGATCAACTCATCCGATAAGATTGCCAGGGAGATGAATGACCTTCCAGAATCCCTTAAGCCATTGGTGAAAGGTGGTGGATCATTGACTGCCCTTCCAATCATCGAAACACAGGCTGGTGATGTATCTGCTTATATTCCTACCAATGTGATCTCCATTACAGATGGTCAGATTTTCTTGGAGACCAACCTTTTTAACGCCGGTATTCGTCCAGCGATCAACGTGGGTATCTCCGTGTCAAGGGTAGGTGGTAACGCACAGATCAAGTCCATGAAGAAAGTTTCCGGTACGTTGAAGCTTGATCAGGCCCAGTTCCGTGAGCTGGAGGCGTTTGCGAAGTTTGGTTCCGATTTGGATGCCACCACTAAGAGAACCATTGAAAGGGGTAGAAGAAACCAGGAGATCCTTAAGCAAGCACAGTATTCTCCTGTGAAAGTAGAACTACAGGCAGCTATTATCTATGCTTCTACCAAAGGATTGATGGACAGCGTGCCAGTAGAAAGAGCAAGGGAATTCGAAAAGGAATTCTATACGTTGCTTACTTCCCAGTACCAAGAGGCGATTACCGCCCTGGCTAAAGGAGACTTGGATACTGCTGGTAAATTACTTGAAAAAGCAGCTAAAGAACTTACACCTAAGTACGCAAAATAATTAATTGCTCCGCCCTTATTGGGGCGGAGCCCTTATTCTCTATTTGATGATATGGCTAACTTAAAGGAAGTAAAAGAAAGGATTAACTCAGTTGTTTCGACACAGCAAATTACCAAGGCAATGAAGATGGTAGCTGCTGCGAAGCTAAGGAGGGCTCAGGATAAGATCATCCAAATGCGTCCTTATTCTCAGAAATTAACTGCCATTCTTAATAACGTTTCTGCAGGAATTGAAGGAGGCAGCGATTTGGTATATGCTGAAAAAAGAGCCATCAATAATGTGTTGATCGTTCCTGTTACTTCAGATAAAGGACTATGTGGAGCCTTTAATACCAATATTATCAAAGCCGCATCAGCAGCTATCAATACTGAGTATGCCGGTAAAAACATTACGGTGCTTCCTTTAGGTAAAAAGGCATACGATATTTTCAAAAAGAGAGATGTGACGTTGGTGGATGATTTCTATCAAGTGTTCACAGATCTTTCTTTCGACAAAGTGAGAGAGGCTGCAGAATATGCAATGGACGAGTTTGAAAAGGGCACTTATGACAAAGTCGTATTGGTGTACAACGAGTTTAAAAATGTAGCAACTCAAGTGGTAAGAAATGAGCAGTTTCTACCGATGGAAATAGACGAAAGTGAAGAGGAGGTTTCCGCTACCACTATGGATTATATCATGGAGCCTTCCAGGGAATATATCATTCAGGAGCTGGTGCCTACTTCCCTTAAAATCCAGTTTTATAAAGCTGTATTGGAAAGTAATGCATCTGAGCATGGTGCACGTATGACAGCAATGGACAAAGCCACTGAGAATGCTGGTGAATTGCTCAAAGACTTACGCTTGATGTACAATAGGTCTCGTCAGGCTGCTATTACAAACGAAATCCTTGAGATTGTTGCCGGTGCGGAAGCATTGGGTGGTAATTAAGATTGAGGAAAAAGTAAATCAAATAAAAAAAGCTTTCCGCCTGGCGGAAAGCTTTTTTTATGGCTCTATATGGATTATAGTGGATAAAGATAAGAGGCAAGTTATTTTATAGTTGAAGCATAATTCTTTCAAGGGAGAATTTTCTGTTCTGTCTTGAGGTATTTGAGATTAAAAAATCAAAGAAGTAGGATGGAAAAGGTGCAGGCTTGACTGACGTGGATTAGCCCAAAAATTTGATTGGCTGCTCAAATGGAGGAGTTTTCCTACGCAAGTGCAGGCTTTGATTTTAGTCAAATAGCTCATCGTAGCGGGGTTTCCTCCACAGGTGGACAGGTTTTGGTTACTTTTTTCACCTGTAGAAAAAAGTAACAAAGGTGATGAGGCGAAAGCCACACTGGAATTTGGCAAGCAAAGTAAAAAGTTGCCCACGGTAAATCATATAGAACCTTTTTTATTTGATTGGGGCTAAATGAGTTGGCGAGCTTTCTTTCAAAAATCTTTCTGCTTCCCTTCGCATTCGTGTTACCATGTAGGTTTCCACTTTTACCGGCATACTTACTATTTCTTTAGCTATTGATTTTGCTTTGTCTTTTTGACCCTCTTGTAGGTACAATTTCCATAGTAAATATTTTGGTTTAAAGCGATAGGGTAATAAATAATGTGCAAAAATGAAGCTTTCAGCAGCCACAGTTACCTTCCCGTTTATTTGCTGGCACTGGCCGAGCATTTCGTATAAATAAGGACTTGTAGTTTTTTGACTCGCTAAAGATAATAGCTTTTCAGCACGCAGGTATTTTTTATTGTTGAACAAAATTGATCCGTAATCTACCAGATAACTTGGATTATTATCGAATCTATTATACAGTTTTGTCATTTGTTCTTGGGCACGCAAGAGTTTTCCCTGTGCTTCCAGTTCAATGGCCTGTTGCCATTTTACTAAATTTTGGGCATAATTATAATAATGGTATAGTAGGGCTACGGTAACAGGGAAAGTAATACAAACAAACCACCGGATTAACCTTTTTTTAATAGATGACTTGCTTATGTCCTGTAGGTTTGATGAAAGTATGCCACAGATGAGGACAAGATGGATGCAAATAGGTAAAACGGAAAGAGGGTAAGAAAAGAAAGCAAAAAGAAGTATACTTGCCAACGATCCTATGCAACCGATGAGAAATGTGTTTTTCTTATTATTCCGTGATACGAGAATGTCAAGAGACCCGCGAACAAGAAAATATATGATCAACAGCACCAATCCCAGCCCTACAATCCCCATATTTACAGCTATCCCAAGGTATTCATTGAAGGTAAACTCTCCCAGTCCTGCTATTCTCTCTTCTCCGATTGTGCTTCTTCCTGACTGGAAGTAGTCGGCCTGATTGTGCCCAAAATTATAAGTATAATGATTAGGGCCAATACCAAAAAGTGGGTAATCCATAAATAGTCTAATAGATATCTTCCAAATAAATAATCGTCCTATTACAGAATCAGTTTTCCATAAGTACAGGGCAGCCATACCAAGAATTATTATAGATGCTAGAAAGAGTAATGCAGGGATTTTTCTTTTCACGAATTGAAGATGGATATGGGGAAATCCTAATATACTGCATCCTAAAATCCCCGCTAATATAGCTGCCCTGCTTTCAGTAAGGCAAATATTAAAAAAAACGCAGACAGAAGTCGTTAAAAGGAAATATTTGAAAAATCTTGACTTATAGTTGTCTGTAGATAAGTGGCTGTACATGGAAAGTACAATAGGTAAGCAGGCCGCTAGATAACCGCCGAAAGTGCCGGATTGGTAAAGAGTCCCGTAACCTTAAAAAGAGTATGGTAGCTCCTCATAATACCGGCCCATTGTAATATCCCGAGTGTAGAGTTTAAGGTGGAAGATAGTACAATTAAAAAAGAAAGACTAAATACAAAAGTACTTGGAAAATTTTGAGTCAAGGATTTACTGAAAAAGTACCAAAAGATCAAAAAACCGGGAATAAGTAGGATACTAATATCATCTGTCGACTTCTGTACAAATGAATTTATGATATAGTACAAGTAAGTGATTATTACCAGTATGTCCATTTTGTTTATACCGATGGGCACCTTAGTTTTAGTGATTAAGAAATAATGGGATACCCATGCCATAAATATGCTTATTCCAATAAAATGAAATGTTTTTGCTATATATATCCCATTTTTTATCTCTATGGAAGCTATCAGCGAATTAGATAGCAGGAGAGAATAAGCGATAATTACTATTAATCTATTTCTGGTTATTTTTACCATATTTAATTTTGAATTATTAATTTTTAAAGATTTAAATTCTAAAAAATATTCTAAAAACAAATATGTATTAATATATTTATGTAATGATAGGGGAAACTTAAATTGCTAGTATTATGAGTATTTTATCAATTAAAAAAAAATCTACACAAGTGGTATGTAACCATACCTTTAAGCGTTTTACTGCTTTTTTTTATGACAATGTGCCAGTCAACCTTTGAGGAGGAAGCCAATTTAAAAAAGGATTACTCAGGCGAGGGACTCTTTCGCGGTATCTTCTTTATGGAAGGTGAGATTGGCGAAAGGATAGATCTATTTCGGAAATTAGGGCAAAAAGTTCAGCTTGGTGAAAATAAGGAAGCTATAGAGCAGCTTTCGTCAGTTGCGGATGAAGTGGTGTCAATAATAAAAGAGGATGATTCTACTTTTTTTAAAAGCTTTAAAGATGAGATTGAAAGTGGAGATTATTTCCGGGTGGAGAGTATATTGAACGAAAGTACCAGCATGCTTCATAGAGCATTATTGGCTTCAAGTATCTCCGGATATTATACGCAAAGCTTGGATATAGCTCAGGAATTGGAAACAGAAGGAATAATAGGCAAAGATGGAAAAGTAGATTTTAGTCAATTGGATAAATTGGTTAAATCTAAAATGATGGGAGATGAAGTTGAGTCAACCTCATCCAGGCTGATGTGTTGCTCTGCTTTTGTGGCATGTTGGATTTATGTAGCAGCGATTCATGGTGCAGCCGTAGCAGTATATGCGGCGGTGGAATCGGTTGTAGCAGTCCATGCCGCAGTATTTTTTTGGACGACTGCCTATACACCGGGGGAAGGTGAAAGGATATTAGCAAGCAATGCCTATAATTTGCAGAAAGAACTAATGATCGATGAGATCACAACAAAGTTTGCTTATCAGTAATCTAAATAATGGTCGGTGAGTGATATCAAAAAAAGAGGTTTACTTCTGATTCCGCCCGTGATCATTGGAGTGATTAGTTACATGGCTTTTTTATCGTCTACTGGGTTTAATCCGCTAACACTGGATTATAGAGAATCCAAACTGGTCTATACAGTTATTCCGCAGGGATGGGGTTTTTTTACCAGGGATCCTAGGGAACCATATACGCTTTTGTATAAAAGGACTGGTGATAAGCTTAATCTTATCAATGATAGTGGTGCGGAACCTCGGTACCTGTTTGGGCTTTCACGAAGTACACGAAGGCAAAATATAGAATTGGGATCGTTGTATCTTCAGGTTCCTGACTCCATGTGGGTTTCCTGTCCATCCAAAGCATGGAAGGAATGTGTCCCTGATGATAGGGTTTTTGTATCAGATTCGTTCAAACATCCGCGATTATCCGGTGAGTATTTACTGATCAGGCAAGCTCCGGTTCCATGGGCGTGGAGTAAATCCTATGATAAAATTAAAATGCCCTTTGAAATCTGTAAAATTTATATTGAACCAGTACGTGAATCCACGAATTGAAATTTCCTTTTACAATCTTATCCAAATCAATCCAGTCAACACCGTGTATGGGATTGGAAGGACGTTATTGGCTTCGAGTACCTTGATTACTCTTTTGGCCAACAGCCCGGATGTACTATTTCCTCAAACCATTCAGGTGGTAGAAGCCCCTGTTTCTCCATTGGTAGGCATGAGTCTTTTTAATCTTCTGGTCGATCACCTTGTCATTGCTAAACTATTGGCGATAATTAGTCTTATCACGGTGATCATCGGTATTTATCCCCGTTATACTGGAATACTCCATTGGTATGTCGCGTTCAGTTTTTTCTCCGCATGTAAGGTGATTGATGGAGGAGACCATGCCAACTCCGTCCTGACACTTATGATTGTACCACTCACGCTGTTGGACAATAGGAAGTGGCATTGGAAGTCTCCGAAACAGGAGACTAATCCGCCGATTTTACAAAATACGATTGCTTGGTCCTTTGTCATGCTTATTAGGGTACAAGTTTCCATTATTTATCTCCATGCAGCTGTGGGAAAGACTGGGGTGAAGGAATGGTTGGATGGAACGGCTGTCTACTACTGGTTTACCCATCACTACCACGGAGCAGCCGAATGGCTTAAGCCTATAGTGGTAAGGACCACATCCCTCCCTTATATTGTAACTACAATTAGTTGGGGAACAATAGTATTAGAATTTCTATTATTTGCCTGTTTGTTTCTTTCACCAAAAGACCCACGGCGAAAAATATTTCTGGTGCTTGGAATAGGTTTTCATTTGGCTATTGTACTAGTACATGGATTGGTTTCCTTTTACTTAGTGATGTGTGCCGCATTGGTGTTGTATTTGTCAAACTATAGCAGTGCTTATATATTTCTGGAAAATAAATCTCTAAAAACATGGATATTGTCCCGACTGTCTTGAATGTAGTTTTTGTGAGCCTGTTTATTTCCATTTCATATCTTTATAAAAGATGCTACCCTAAAGAGATAAACTCTGCTATAGGGTACCGAACCAAAAAATCCATGGCTTCTGCAAAAAAAAAGCTGGCTTCTGGCCAACAAGTATTCTTCAGAAATGATGTTTAAGGGTTCATTGATGCTTCCGGTGATACAGGTAGCTTTATATTTTGTATTTGGATCGATGGAAGCACTTTTAGGTATGCTGGGAATATAGTTGTTGATGCTGTTGGGGGTGATTTATATGACGGAAAAGAAGTTGAACAATAGATAAAATGGCAGCATAGGGTCTTTTTGGATCCGTAAAAGTTTGCGAAAATAAGAGTCAACTCATTATAATAATAACATCATGGAAATTGCACCGATAATCGTAAACATTGTCATAGCTATATCGGTTATGTTTTTGTCCTATCTATACAAAAAATACTACCCTAAGAAAATCAACGGCAATATGGGCTACCGTACCCGGCGATCCATGATCTCCGAGAAAAACTGGCTTTTGGCCAATGGGTACTATTCGCGATTGGTCTTTAATTATACGCGGTTACTTCCAGTGGTACAAGTAGTCCTTTACATGGTTTTTGGGCCCTATATCGCCCTTGCAGGATTCCTTGCACTATGGATAGTTGTACTTTTCTGGGGTATTTATAAGACTGAAAGAGTACTGAAAAGAGAGGGGGGATAAGGTATAAGCTTGTGAGTATATGAGAAGATGGGTTACGGTTTTATTGGTGGGAATTGGATTGACGATACCTGTATTTTTACACTTATTAAGCGTAAACCTTTGGTTTAAACCGAAGAAGGAGGAGAATCTATCCTGGGCTCTTGAACAAGCTGGTCATAATAGACTTGAGCTGGAGCGAGCACTTATGCACTATGCATTACCGAAAGACAGCTTAAAGCTCCGTGCACTGAACTTTTTACTGGATAATATGCACGGTAAATATACTTTGGACAGCCCCGATTCAGCGCTGAGGGATACTTTTTTCTCTGAAATAGGGGCTTTTCGGGAGTCAGAGGGCTTTAAATCTAATACGAATCATTCAGATAATCTTTCGAATGTAGAATGTGAATATGATAAAGTTATATCCCAAGCAGTGTCAGGAAAAACAGGGTTGGTATCCAGAAAGCCTGATCTCAAACATATCACTTCAGAGTATTTGATTGATAACCTTGAATATGCATTTAAGGCCTATTGCTTACCTTGGCACAGAAAGCAGTCTTTTAGCGAATTTTGTGAATATATTTTACCATACCGGATTGGCAACGGAAGATCAACAGCTTGGCGGAAGAGGTTGTGGGAAGCTTACACTCCATTGATCGATTCCTTAAAATCCATTGGGATTACCGATCCGATAGAGGTAGCAAAAATTATTAATTTGGAAGCAGGAAGAGATTGGATATACAGTGTTAAGCTGGATGATTGGCCCATAGACCCAACTATTAAAAATCTGCTTGATGGCAGAATTGGAAATTGCCGTCAACAAACTCAGTTTGGAGTGGCCGTTTTGAGGGCACTTGGAGTGCCGGCTGTTCATGAGCAAGTGCCATTTTATGGTAATCGGAGCTTAGGCCACGATTTTATTGGTGTTATTGGGAAAGACGGTAGTGTTACCTCTATGGATCTTGGTCATGAAGCAGTAGGGCGTGTGTTGGATATTAAGGAAGAAATTGGCTATTACATACCCAAAGTGTATCGATATGTATATGCCGATACTGGTACCGTCCTGGGAAAGAAGGAGCGCGATATCAACAGCGTTTATCCCTATTTTAGACAGTTGATCCGTGATGTTACAAAAGAGTACCTTCCAGTGAGTGATGTAAAGCTGGTTTTGTATGATGTGCCCGAAAGGGAGTACTATGCTTATTTATGCGTATTTGACAATCGTAGGTGGCGTCCTGTGGCCATCTCTTTAATAGAAGATGGCAAAGTTGTCTTTAAAGATATGGGAGTGAATATTGTTTATCTGCCCATGTACTTTTCTAGGGGACAGTTTTTTGCGGCATACGATCCTTTCATTTTAAATTCTGATGGAAAAGTGAAGAAAGTTATACATGAAAATAAAGGGAAGGAAATGATTCTCCATAGAAAATATTTTAAGACGAATATATTTAAAAGGTTATCAGGGATAAATGGGAAGTTTCAAGTTGCCAATAAAGCAGACTTTAGTGATGCAAAAGATATTCATGTAATTAATGATCCTGTGAATTTAGTGACTCATCGTATACCATTGAGGATAGAAGAAGAGTATCAGTATGTTAGGTATTTGTTTTTTGGCGGGATCAATGGTCAAATGGCTGAAATGGGACTGTATGATGAATGTGGTCAAAGACTTTCAGGAAAGATTATCACCAATAATCTGTTGGAAGGGGAAGAGTCCGTAAAAAATGTATTTGATGGGGATGTATTAACACCCTTTGAATTGTCAATATGGGGCAAAAAACAGTGGTACGGGCTGGATATGAGAAGCAAAAAGAAGCTGAGCGAGCTGTCTTTTTGTCCAAGAACGGACAAGAACGATGTTTGGTCCGGGCTGAAATACGAGTTGTTTTACTGGGATAAAAGGTGGGTATCCCTTGGTGTTCAGGAAGCGAAATCCAACCAATTAACCTATACTTCTCCAGTGTCTGGAGGGATATACCTGCTCCGTTGCCTAGATGAGGGAAAGGAGGAGCGGATATTTACTTATGAAAACGGGAAGCAGGTTTGGTGGTAGTGTACTAGCGTTGAGGTCTTGCCCAGTTCATGTTTTCCAGCCTTATGGATCGGCTCCAAATAATCCTTTTATTTGAATTATCCAGTAAGTAAGTCAATATCCTACACATTCACATGCCTTTCCGCATGATAAGACGATCTCACCAACGGTCCTGACTCTACATATTTCAATCCTCTTTTCAGTCCTTCTTCCCTGTAGTGGTCGAAGAGATCCGGATGGATAAATTCTGCTACTTCGATGTGCATCTTGGTGGGCTGTAAGTATTGGCCCAGTGTCAGGATGTCACATCCGTGTTCGGCAAGATCATCCATGGCTTTGTATACCTGCTCTTTGGTTTCGCCAAGGCCGAGCATGATGCCGGTTTTGGTCCTTTTGCCATATTCCTTGGTAAGCTTGATCTGTTCAAGAGATCTCCAGTATTTGGCTTGTGGCCGTACTCTTCTGTAAAGGCTTTCGACTGTTTCCATGTTATGGGAAACCACTTCCTGACCTCCATCAATCATGCGATACAGGGCATCCCAGCTGGACTTTACATCTGGAATAAGCGTTTCAATGGTCGTTTCTGGGGAAAGCTTTTTGGTTTCTATGACGGTTTGGTACCATATTTCAGCGCCGCGGTCTTTCAGCTCATCCCTGTTTACAGAAGTAAGCACGGCGTGCTTGACACCCATGAGCTTAATGGCCTCTGCCACGCGTCTGGGTTCATCGGTGTCATACTCTGGCGGTCTCCCGGTGGCTACTGCGCAGAACGAGCAGGATCGTGTACATACATTGCCAAGTATCATAAAAGTGGCCGTGCCGGCACCCCAGCATTCGCCCATATTGGGGCAGTTACCACTTTCACATATCGTATGGAGTTTATGTTCGTCGACTAATTTCCTGACCTTTGCGTATTCTTTTCCCACTGGGAGCTTTACTCTTAGCCAGTTGGGTTTTTTACGCTTTTTGGATTCTTCGGATATTACGGGTAGTTCTATCATCTCACTATCTTAACTTGTCGCAAAATTAAGGTTTTGTTACAGCAAAACCAATTAATGGTTTATTTCCTGAAGCCGTAGAAGAGCGTGAAGTAAGCCGACTGGAATATTTGCCGGTTTTCTGTAGTGGGCATCAGGGGAATCTCTTTAGTAAAACCTTCCAGTTCATATCCTAGTTCCAATCCGGTAACATTAGATTTAAAAACCCCAAATTCAAAGGACAGGGCTGCTTTTACATTTGCTCCGATCGCTAACTCTGATTCTCCCAATCCTTCAAATAAGTGTCCCGGTCCTAAGAAATAGGAAAGTGAAGGGTGTCTTTCAGGGTTGTATTGCTCACGAACGGTTTGGTTGCTCGATACATAATATTCAATGTAATAGGGTGCGACGATGCCCAAACTTGGTCCGATGGCAGAGAGTACGGATACTTGCACCCCTTTTTGAGGGGCTTTTTTAAAGAGGATCAATTCGCGCCCATATTGGGGCCTGATGCTATAGAGGTAGTTTGATTTTCCATAAATAAAGCTATTACCGAGGGTGGTGCTGTAGCGTGCTTCTTTTGGGTTTTTTACATTGGCCATTTCCAGGGAAAAAAACTGAAAGTTATTCTCGGTAATCCTGGATCCTATTTTTAGGTATAATCCTCCGATCAGCCCCCCATTGGTGTTTTTGTTAATACCGAATAAGACTTCTTTGTCATAATCATAGTCTCCGGCTTCTCTACCTTGGCCCATTAAAAAGTGCGGTGCGGCCAGTAGCAGTAGGAGGATAAGATATTTTGTTCCTTTTGTCATATGTTCTAAGGAATTATACGCTAATTTTGCTTTATATGTTAGATAACTTCAAATAAAAATAAAGGTTTATGCCTACTATTAAAAGCACCTACCTCGAAAATCTACGAACTAGCTCCCGGCATTTGCAATCTGGCAGGGAAATCATCACTGACGCTCCGGTGGATAACAATGGTAAGGGGGAAGCATTTTCTCCTACTGACCTGGTGGCATCTGCCCTGGGAAGCTGTATGGTGACCATTATGGGGATTGTGGCGCAGCGGGAAGGAGAAGATCTTGAGGGCTTGACCTGGGAAGTTACCAAGGTAATGGATAGCAACCCCAGAAAAATCAAAGAAATCATTATTGACTTTTCATGGGAGAATCCATTGGATGATCAGAAACTTCTACAGAAGTTAAAAAATGCTGCAAAAACCTGTCCTGTGGCTTTAAGCCTTTCTGAGGAGGTGAAGCAAACGGTCAACTTTAATTTTTAATAATTTACGTATTACGGCGGAGATATTTAATCGCCTTAATGTATATCTGTAACGGTGGTAAAAAATGAGTGTTAAAATATTTTTTTAAAGGTTGTAGCATTTTTTGATTAGCTGTCGTCTTGTAAGTAAACATAGCATATAAAATCCAGTCGATTGGACCAATACCTCATTCAAGAAGCCAAAGATGGTAAGCCCAAAGCCCTGGAAATGCTTTATAAGCATTTTTACGGGTATGCTATGAGCATTTCGCTGAGGTATTCCAATAGCCGGGAAGAAGCATGTGAAATCGTGAACGACAGCTTTATGAAAGCGTTTGATCGGATACAGCAGTATTCGGAAAACAGCTCTTTTAAGGCATGGTTTCGAAGGATAGTGATCAATACTTCAATAGACTATTACCGAAAGAATGTCAAGCACTATGCGGTGATGGAAATCGAAAAAGCGTCGGCAAAAACCTACGATGCTTCCATAATCGATGAGCTATCAAAAGAGGACATCCTCGGAGCCCTTCGGGATTTGCCAGAGGTGATGCGAATCATCTTTAACATGTATGAAATTGAGGGATATAATCACAATGAGATTGGAGAATCTTTGGATATACCTGCCAGTACGAGCAGGACATACCTGGCACGTGCCAAGCAGCGATTAAGAGATAAAATAACAGAGTTAAACCGAATAAATGATGAAGGAGCAGTTCGATAAACGGCTTGTGGAGAAGATCAAGAACTCCTTCGACCACCATGAAGAGAGCTTTGATCAGGTAGAGTGGGAAAAATTTTCCCAAGTCTATTTCAACAAACCGACCAAGCGTAAAAAGTTGGTGTTATGGCCATTTATTATGTCTGCCATTGCTGCGTCGATGACACTACTGTTTGTCTTCTATCCATATGAAAAAGAGATCGAAAAAGGGGTGACTGATCTGAAAGGCAGTATTGCCAAAAAGAGCAAGAAGCTGGATGAGATACTGAAACCCATCGAGGACTCTACTAAAGGACAAGTGGAAGAAATGAAGAAACCGGCACTGGCATCAGTCCCTAAAACATCTTTGGAGAATTCTGAAGAAAGAAGCGATATCAATAAAGGTGTCCAAAGGATGACTTCTGCACCAATTGCCCTGTCGCGTGAGCCTGATTTCGATACCTATGATCCGCTCCTTATGCATTCTCCTGATCCGATAGCTGGGGCTGCATCACGTTTGGATAGGGAGTCTCAGGCGAAAATTGATAAATCAGTAGCCAATACTCGTCCGGCTGGTCAGCCAAGAAGTACCTATATGGATGAGCAAGTAGCGCAAAGCTGGGTGGATGAGTGGAAAGAAGGAGATAATAATGGGAAGACCACTAAAAATACCAATACGATTATCAAGAATGATCAAGGTAATGAAAGCCTTGTCAGATTGGGTGTACAGGCGGGGCCACAGACGGCCTCTAATGCTACATCCGGCATGCAACTGGGGGCAGGGGTAGTTTCGGAGTTTTCAATCAGTGATAGGATAAAGCTGGATGTAGGGGTGAATTATGCCCATCAGCAGTTTGAACCGGAGACATTGAACAAGCTTCCTGAATCCATGCAAATGCGTGCTGTGAGCAGTGCAGCGCCTAATGAAGCATCATATGCTGTTACCAATGATTATTTGGGGTCTGAATATACCATGAGCTATTATGGCCTGGACATCCCCATAAACATTAAATACAAAGTAATGGATAAATCCAAGGCCAATGTGTTCTTGATTACAGGGCTCTCCAGCATGATTTATTTTGATCAAAAAGGAGTGGAGACCTTTGCTGTGGCATCCAAGTTTACCGAGGACTTTACGGGGGCGTTACAATTTAGTGAGTCTATACAAGAATACTCACAGGAATACACTCCTAATAGTGAGCAGTCAAATGTGGATCTTGGGAAAATGCTGAATTTATCCTTTGGATATGAATATAACCTTAGCAATGGCACCTTCCTTTCCATAGAGCCGTATTATAAACTGCCCCTTGGTAACCTAACTTTTACCAATCAGCAGTTTTCAATTGGAGGGGTGAATTTGAGAATGAATTTTCAGTTCAAAAAATAATAATTAAACTAACCAACACATGAAAAGAGTTTTAACAACCGCATTCGTAGTGTCCTTAGCGGCACTGATGTCCTCTTGTCTTCAGGACAAAGAAACAGAGTACCAAAAGCAGGTGAAGCGCGAAAATCAGGAGTTGGCTAACTATATTAGCCAAAATGGAATTGATGCCGAGCAGTCTTCAGCAGGTTATTATTATACAAGGGAAGAGGATGTGGAAGATGGACAGAAATTTAATGACGACGACATCATAGGTATTTACTATGAGATGGAAACCTTGGATGGGTCATTTATCGATAGTCATACCGAAGAGGATGGTGCACCTATTAAGTTTAAGTATGATGTAGGACAGCAAACTTTGGCACCTATAGCTGTAAACTCGTCAGTGTCATTGGCAGAGCTAGGAGAGACATTGGTGCTTTATGTGCCGTCTTATCTGGCGTATTCGGATTACAGTTATGGTCAGTTATTTCCACAGTATTCCCATATGAAAATTACGGTACACTTTGAGAAGATATTTGCGCCCCAAGAAGTGGCTGCTATCGAAGACAATATGATCCAGGAATATATCGCACAAGAGAACCTGGAAGGTTTTGAGAAGGTGGAAGATGGTGTATATGTGAGAGTGGTAGATGCTGGAGATGAAAATTCCGAAGCCAGCAAAAATGGCAATACTCTAGGCTTTACGTTCGAGATGTTTGCGCTGGGCGAAGAGGACCCTTTCTCAAAGGTTACAGACAATACCGTGACCACCAAGCTAGGCGACGAGGATAACTACCAATTTCTCAACATAGGATTTAAGGATTTGCATAAAGGAGCAGAAGTGGAGATCATTTCACCATCGGCATCGGCATTTGGCAATACCGCACAGGTGCTTCCTGATGCTATTCGGGAGGACTATTATGAAAAAGGCTTTCTTTCTGTCATTCTGAGACCCTTTACGCCAGTATTGTTCACCGCAGAGATCAAAAGCATCAATTGATAGATGCTTATTACCCAAATAGGATTTAGGCCTCCTGCTTCTTCAAGTAGGAGGCTTTTTTTGTGCTCATTTGACATTTGATGGGTCAAGTGAAAAAGTTTGGGGGATTAGGGTTGGTTTCGATAGCTCGCAGATGGTGCAGATTAATAATGTTTGCACTGATTTTTTTATACCGGAGCACGCATTCCTATAGCTAAATCAAAGATAAATATGCTTACCATAGCCACCTAGAAATTTCTCGTTTCCCAGAAATATTGCTTGGTTCCATTTGATTGCTATGGGATGCTTATCGTCAAATAAATGCTATTTGGGGCACGTCTCACGATGGATATCCTTTTGGGATTAAAAAGGGTGTTATGATTGGAGAATTTCGTATTTGGTAAGGCGTTCAGAAAGAATTAATCATTGGAATTTGTTTTGTACAGAGCAATGTGGAAATTTGACAGTAGAATATAAACCCTGAGGAAATGAGTTACCTATTTGAGACTTTTAGTGGCTGGAAAGCTTACTGTGAAGAGAAAGAAGTCCCGCTTTACGCCCCAGTAATGGAATATGAAAAGGAGCAGAGGGGGAAATCCGAGAAAGAAATATGGGATGGACTGCTCAGTGCCTATAAAGTCATGAAGGATGCAGTGGAAACAGGCCTCAAGGAGGAAATGGTTTCGCGGTCAGGTATGATCAACAACGGCGCAAAGAAAGTATACAATCATCCACTATCGGTATTGTCCCCTGAATTCCAACGGCTGATTTCGAGGGCATTGGCTGCCAAAGAAGTGAACAGTTGTATGGGAAGGGTGGTGGCAGCACCTACGGCGGGTGCATCGGGTATTTTACCGGGTACGCTGTACACCTTACAGGAGATCCATGGCTTGGACGATGAAAAGGTCCTGGAGGGACTTTTGATCGGTGCCGGGGTTGCTTTGATCATCGAGCAGAACGCCAGTTTGGCCGGGGCCGTAGGAGGTTGTCAGGCGGAGACAGGCTCTGCAGCTGCCATGGCATCCGGAGCGATGGTCTATTGTTTGGGCGGTAATACGGATCAGGTTTTTAATGCAGTGGCCATTACGATCCAGTGTATGCTGGGATTGGTTTGTGATCCGGTTGCCGGGCTTGTGGAGATACCTTGTGTGGTGAGAAATGCCAGTGCTGCGGCCATTGCCAATAGCTCTGCACAAATCGCCCTGGCAGATGTGAGTGGTGTTATTCCAGTGGATGAATGTGTAGAAGCCATGGGGGAGATAGGTTCCAGCATGGAGAGCAAGTATAAAGAGACTGCTTTAGGTGGATTGGCTGCTACCCTGACGGGCAAAGGAATTGCGAAGAAAGTGCTGATTCAGGATATCGAAATGCTCCCTGATGAAGAATCACCCGATTAATTGCTTTAAAAAGGGGATTTTCATGAGTTGGTTGATGGACATTCCAAGGATAAAAGACCAACAGATCGCGCTTAGCAGCATGTATGAGAAAATCTTCCTTCTCCGCACTCCAAAGGAAGTCAGAAGAATCGTTCCTCCTATGGGAGTCAGCACTAAAGGGGTAATGGCTGCTACACCTGCTGCTCCAAATTTTTGCCAAACTTGAATGATCTTGCGTGTTTTCGGGGAGAATTTCTTTTTATTCTTTCGAATTTTGATCGTCCAGTTCGTTTTGATCCACTCTCCTAAAAAGGTGAATACGACCACACTGGTCATCATGCCAGATACCGTAACCAAGATAATTTCCAAGATGCTGTAGTTGGCAGCATTGCCAAGTAAAGGCCCTCCGATGAATTTGAAAAGGCAGACGGCGTAAATAGCCAGGAATTGGAGAATATATTCAAGCATTTGGCTCACAGGAGGAATATTAAGTACAATCCGTAAACAGCCAGTAAAACACCACCTTCAAATCGGCTGATTTTATAGCCTGTTCGCATGATAGGGAACAGTAAAACCGTAAAACCAATCATCCACAGAAAATCCGTTGATAGAAATAGGTCACTTACTTCAATCGGCTTTATAATAGCAGTAACACCAATTATGGAAAGAATGTTCTGCATATTGCTGCCCAATATATTTCCTAAGGCAATATCTGTTTCTTTTTTTCGTGCAGCGATTACTGAAGTTGCCAATTCCGGCAAACTGGTTCCAACGGCGATGATGGTCACGCCAATGATACGCTCGCTGATGCCGTATTCCTGCGCCAGGGTCACGGCATTATTGACCAGTAATTCAGCTCCAAAATACAGCCCCAAAATCCCTACAAGGATATAACCGATGGATTTTACGAGCGGTTCACTTTTGGCCTTATCAGCTTCTTCCGTCGAAAATTCCTCTGGGATTTGATTGGATTTTTTGAAGTAAAACCAATTGATAATAATTAATATAGCAAAAAGTATAATGCCATCCCATAAGGATATCCAATTGTTCAGTGCCAATAAGTAAAATAGTAT
Source organism: Echinicola soli (assembly GCF_006575665.1). Classification (NCBI taxonomy): domain Bacteria; kingdom Pseudomonadati; phylum Bacteroidota; class Cytophagia; order Cytophagales; family Cyclobacteriaceae; genus Echinicola; species Echinicola soli. Next base: position 618,773 of record NZ_CP041253.1, on the reverse strand, counting down.
TGTGGCAAATAACGTAAAGGAATAATCAAATTTAAGTATTTGAAAATTGAGTCGTATAGGGTAAATCAATGCCGAGATCCCAAGGACCAAGGAGATATTAGAAAGGTTAGAACCTACCACGTTGCCTACTGCAATGTCACTTGTGCCTTTCAATGCTGCCGTGACACTGACCAGCAATTCAGGTGCAGAAGTGCCAAATGCCACTATCGTCATGCCAATTAGTCCAGGGCTCATACCAAGTTTAGCAGCTATCGCTGAGGCACCGTCTACCAGTGCTTTTCCTCCTGCCAATAGGATGAGGAAGCCAATAATAATCAATGTGTAAATCAAAATTCGTTAGCGTTTTGGTCCAAAAGATAAATCACCAGCGTCTCCTAGTCCAGGGACAATGTAGGCCTTTTCGTTGAGTTTTTCATCCACGGCCCCTAACCATAATTGATAGGGAATGCCGAGGTGGGATTTCAGGTATTCCAGGCCTTCAGGTGCTGCAATGGCTGCTGCAATGTGAATGTTTTTTGGGGTTCCATTTTTCAAAAGCTGTTGGACACTGGTGACCAGCGATTTTCCTGTCGCTAGCATGGGGTCTACTAAGATAATCTCTTTTCCTTCGATTTTTGGAGCCGCCAGATAGCTGAAGTCTATTTCTACTTCACTACCAGGTGTTTCTTCCTTTCTGAATGCACCGATAAAGCCGCTGTCTGCTTGGTCAAAATAGTTCAGTACGCCATTATAAAATGGGATAGCCGCTCTAAGGATGGCAATGATCACAGGAGAAGCCTTGAGCCTATTGGACGGCGTGTCTGCCAATGGTGTGGTGATCGTGTGGGTGTTGTATTCTAATGATTTAGAGAGTTCGTATGCTAATATTTCTCCCAATCTTTCCATGTTTCTACGGAATTTTAGGCGGTCGCTCTGCTGGGAGATGTCCCTTAGGCCTTCCAGATAATGGTTGGCGATGGAGTTTTGGTCGGTGAGTACAAACATATGGCTCAAAAATAAACAAAAAAAAACCGACCTGAAAAGGCCGGTTTTAAATATTGCTTTAAGCTTTTTTTATTGAACCTCGAAAGAAGCTCTTCTTGCAAGCTGACGAGCATCTGCAGACTGCTTATCTACGCTAGTGTCTTCACCATATCCTTTATAGGAGATTCTGGATGAGTCAATACCAGCAGCTACTAGCAGGTCGTAAACTGCTTTAGCTCTTTTCTCAGATAATTTCATGTTGTAGTCATCAGGACCGATTTCATCAGCATAACCCTTGATAGCTACATTTACACCTGGATTTCTCTTCAAGAAGTTAGATACATAATTAACTGAAGAAGAAGAGTAACCTAGTGGCTTAGCACTGTCGAATGCATAGTAAACGTTTACATAACCTTCGTTGATCGCTTTCTTGAAGAAGTCAGTTTCATCAACTTCTTCTACTGGGCATCCGTTGTTAGATGCAGGACCTGGAACGAAAGCGCAGTCATCAGAGTGATCAGGGATACCGTCACCGTCAGAATCAAGTGTTCTACCGTGAGAGTCTACTCTTGCACCAGCAGGAGTGTTAGGCTCTTTGTCCAGGTAATCAGGTACACCGTCACCATCAGAGTCTTTCAGCATATCCTTAATTTCACCGATTTGGCTTTCCAGCTCGTCCTTGGTGGCGTACTGAGATTCTCTCACATACCAGTCAGCGTGAACATCGTTACCGCCTAGGTAGAATGAAAGTCCCAACGTACCGGTCCAAGAAACAGCGTTAGCACCATAGTAACCAGGATCAGCAGGAGTGATAGAAGTGTGTCCATCAAAAGCTACGTTTTGACGACCCGCTACCAGCATGCTGATGTCACCGTTAAGGGATACTCTGTTGCCAAGTCTAACTTGTGGAGTGAAACCAAAGATGAAGTTGTAAGTGTCGTCTTTGAAGTCAGCCCATTGGTTTTCTTGAGGAGTTACTCTTCCGAAACCGGCACCGAAGTGAGTCAATAGACCTACTGTGTTTGTCCAAGTTTCGAAATTGAAAACTCTAGCAAGGTTAGCAACACCCTGTAGGTTAACTCTGTAATAATTTGTTTCGAAAGATGGCGTTTCATCTGCGTTCTGGTATTTACCAAAACCATAATCCACTTTCGCACCGAATTTCTCGTTGAACATGTATCTAACGCCTACGTCAGCATGTCCGAGATTCAAGGAGGGAGAATAATAACCTGGCGACATTGGTGCCATTGGTTTATTGAACCCACCATTAACATCGATTGACCACTTGTTGAAGTCATCTTGGGCGTTAGCTCCAACTGCTAACGCGCCAGCCATTAATGTTGATAGTAATAATTTTTTCATGATTTAAAAAAAATTTTTTTTCAAAATTAAGTGTTTAATTAATTTAAATCCAAACTTAGTAACTAATAACTGTAATGCAAATGTAAATTTTTTATTCAATAACTATAAATTTTTTACTATTTGTTTTAGGAGAAATTATCCCAAATTTGCAGAACTAATCATTCATAAACTATGCCAAACCTTGATTTTCTGATTGAAATCCTCGAAAAAAGAGGAGTTTCTGGAGATGAACATGCCTTTTCTGCTTTTATAGTTGATTATGTACATAAACGGAGAAGTGACTGGAAGGTTATGCCGGAGGTTCTTTTTGGAGAAAGATTTCATGATAACATTATCTTAAAATTTGGGAATCCACGTACGGTGGTTTTTGCACATATGGATACAATCGGCTTTACCAGCAGGTATGAGAATCAATTAGTGCCTATAGGTGGTCCAGATGTGCAGGATGGTGACGCGCTGGTAGGAGAGGATGCCAGGGGGCCTATTGCCTGTAAAGTGAAGATCCAAGATGGAGATGTTACCCATGATTTCCCAAGGGGAATAGTCCCCGGTACTAATCTATCATATGAACAAAATATCTCCATGGAGGATGGATTTATCCAGGCAGCTTATCTGGATAATCGACTGGGGGTCTATAATGCCCTACGCTTGTGTGAGGATTTGGAAGATGGGGTGGTCGTGTTTTCCACGTATGAGGAGCATGGAGGGGGAAGTGTCCCTTTCCTGATGAAGTATGTGAATGAACAGTGGGGAGTGAAGCAGGCCTTAATATCAGATATCACCTGGGTGACCGAAGGTGTCCGCCACCATGAGGGGGTAGCCATATCGCTCAGGGATCAATTTATCCCAAGGAAAGTATTTACGGACAAAATAGTCCGTTTGGCAGAAGAAAGTGGTATTCCCTACCAACTGGAAGTAGAGGGTGCCGGAGGAAGTGATGGCCGTGAGGTTCAAATGAGCCCCTTTTTGGTGGATTGGTGTTTTATTGGAGCTGCAGAGGATAATGTCCATACACCGTATGAAAAAGTATCGCTAAAAGACCTGGAAGCGATGATTCAATTGTACAAATACCTGATGGCTCGCCTGTAGGTAAGTCTTTGGCTTTCAAATTAGGAAGCACAAACGAAAATTTTCTATATTTGTAGCGCCCTGGAGTCGGGGCTTTTTTATTGTAATATGCTAAAGGTAAAAGACAAGGAGTTTGAGCCGTACCTGTCAGAGGAACAGCTGGACGTGAGAGTGAAGGCACTGGGAAGGGCTCTGTCTGAGGATTATGATGGTAAACACCCCCTCGTTTTGGGCATTCTGAATGGCGCATTCATGTTCCTGTCAGACCTCATGAAAGAGATGTCGGTTCCGCTGGAAGTATCTTTTATAAAGATTGCTTCATATGAAGCCATGCAGTCAACCGGAAATGTTCGGGAATTGGTAGGCTTAAAGGAGGAGGTGGGTAATAGGCATATTATCATCGTGGAGGATATCGTGGATACAGGTAGAAGCATGGAGTATCTGATTGAGCTGCTCAAGGAAAAGTCACCAGCTAGTATATCTGTCGTTAGTCTATTGCTGAAGCCAGAAGCTTTGGCGACAGATGTTGAAGTGGACTATGTGGGGTTTGAGATTCCAAATAAATTTGTGGTCGGCTATGGATTGGATTACGATGGCTATGGCCGTAACCTAAGAGAAATATATCAACTAACGTGACGGGGGATTCCCTAAAACACTGTATTAACCAAACTATAAATCATGCTAAACATCGTATTATTTGGCCCTCCGGGCGCCGGTAAGGGGACGCAAAGTGAAAAGCTCATTGCAAAATATGAATTGGAGCACATTTCTACGGGGGATTTGTTCAGAAAGCATCTAGGTGAAGGGACTGAGTTGGGCAAGCTGGCCAGAAAATATATGGATGAGGGCCGGTTAGTACCTGATGAAGTGGTGATTGGCATGGTGGATGATAAAATTAAAACTACAGTAGGAGCCAAAGGTTTTATTTTGGATGGTTTTCCCCGTACGGTGGCCCAGGCAGAGGCATTGGATAAGTTGCTTGAGGAAAAGGACCTGAGTATTGCTGGTATGATTGCCCTGGAAGTACCGGAGGAGGAATTGAAAGAGCGAATCCGTCACAGGGGAAAAACTTCAGGAAGGGTAGATGATCAGGATGAGGAGAAGATCAATACAAGGATAAAAGTGTATAAAGAAGAAACTCTGCCAGTAGCTTCCTATTATGAAAAGCAAGGGAAGCTTTCCACCATTCATGGTGTTGGGGGGATCGACGAAATTTTTGATAAGATCTGTGCGGTAATCGATCAGTATTAAAACCGAAAATAATCGTACCTTTGTGAAAATTTAATATTGGCTAAGAGTTTTTCTTAGCCTCTTTTATTTCAGAGGAATAAGCAATAGAAAAGTGGCAGATTCGAATTTTATAGATTATGTGAAGTTTTGCTCCAGGTCTGGGGCGGGAGGAGCTGGTGCTGCCCACTTCAGGAGAGAGAAGCACGTTCCCAAAGGTGGCCCTGATGGAGGTGATGGAGGCAGGGGAGGCCATATTATCCTCAGGGGAAATTCACAGCTTTGGACCTTGTTGCACCTTAAATATAGGAAGCACATCATCGCCCAAAATGGCAAAGGCGGAGAAGGTGGCCGAAGGAGTGGAAAGGACGGAGAAGATGTCGTGTTAGAGGTGCCGCTAGGTACGGTGGCCAAGGATGCTGAAACCCAAGAAGTGCGGTTTGAGATCACTGCAGATGGGGAAGAGGTGGTTTTGACAAAAGGCGGCAGGGGTGGTCTAGGTAACGACCACTTTAAAACTTCCACTAACCAGGCTCCCCATTACGCCCAGCCAGGGGAAGAGGGAATCGAAGAATGGATCATTCTTGAACTTAAGCTGTTGGCAGATGTGGGGCTGGTAGGATTTCCAAATGCCGGTAAGTCCACCTTGCTTTCGACCATATCTGCAGCCAAGCCGGAAATCGGAGATTATCCTTTTACGACCCTGGTGCCAAATCTTGGTGTGGTGAGTTACCGCGATGACAGGTCTTTTGTGATGGCTGACATCCCAGGGATAATTGAGGGTGCCTCTGATGGCAGAGGGCTTGGGCTGAGATTTCTCAGGCATATAGAGCGAAATTCCATTTTGTTATTCCTGGTGCCCGCAGATGCAGATAGCATAAAAGAGCAATATACTATTCTTCTTAATGAACTGAAGGAATATAATCCAGAGTTATTGGACAAAAGAAGGATCTTGGCAGTTTCCAAAGCAGATATGCTGGATGAGGAATTGATGGAAGAAATGAAAGCGGACCTTCCTGAAGGAGTTCCAAGTCTCTTTATTTCATCTGTAAGCCAATATAACCTTGACAAGCTGAAAGACACGGTCTATGCAGCAATCGTTGGATAATGTCAGTTTGTCATGGTAGGCAAAGTGGCAAACTAATTGATGACCGATCAGGAGTATGAGTGAAATCTATATCATATGTTAGAGCAAGATAGTTATTCAAAAGGAGATATGAATAAGGAAAAATTAGCCGCAGAAGAGCAAGTAGACGCACAAAACCAAGAAGTGAAAAACGAAGAAGGTACTGCAAGGAGTGAAGAACAGCCTGCAGAGCAAGGTGCAGAAGAACAGCCTGCTGAAGAATTGTCAGTCGAAGAGCAACTTAAAGCGGAAAGTCAGGAATTGAAGGAAAAATATTTAAGGCTTTATTCAGAGTTTGAAAATTACAGGAGGCGGACTTCCAAGGAGCGTCTGGAATTGATCAAGACAGCTTCTGAGGATGTGTTGAAAGATTTGATCCCTGTGGTGGATGATTTTGAAAGAGCGATAAAAGCTGAGGAAAAAGAAACTGGAGATAGCAAGACGCTGGAAGGTAGTTTATTGATCTACAATAAGCTGCTGAAGCTGTTGGAGGCAAAGGGGTTGACGGCCATGGAAGATTTGATCGGTAAAGAATTTGACGCTGATACCCAAGAGGCCATTACCCAGATTCCTGCCCCCTCAGAAGATATGAAGGGTAAAGTAATAGATGTGGTGGAAAAAGGCTATAAGCTTGGTGACAAAGTAGTAAGGTTTGCCAAGGTAGTCATTGGATCTTAAGATATTATGGCAAAGAGAGACTATTATGAAGTATTAGGGCTTTCCAAAGGAGCCGGTGCAGATGAAATCAAAAAGGCCTATCGTAAGATGGCCTTGAAGTATCATCCCGACAAAAACCCCGGAAACGAAGAAGCCGAAGAAAAATTCAAAGAGGCAGCTGAAGCTTACGAAGTGCTCAGTAACCCCGAGAAAAAGCAGCGTTACGACCAGTTTGGCCATCAAGGCGTAAGTGGTAATGCCGGCTTTGGTGGCGGCGGTATGAACATGGACGATATCTTCTCGCAGTTTGGAGACATCTTCGGCGGCGGCGGCGGTTTTGAGTCCTTCTTTGGTGGAGGTCGTGGAGGCGGTCGTCGTATGCGAAAAGGTACCAACCTCCGTGTGAAGCTGAAAGTCAATCTAAAAGAAGTCGCCAATGGCGTAGAGAAAAAGATCAAAGTCAAGCGCCATATAGTAGCGGACGGCGTGTCTTTTAAGACCTGCTCGACCTGTCAAGGTGCTGGCCAGGTCAAAAAGGTAGTCAATACCATGCTGGGCCAAATGGTGTCGGCAAGTGCTTGCCCCAATTGTGGAGGTACTGGTCAGATCATCGATAAGAAGCCAGATCACGCCGATGCAAGAGGGTTGATCCTGAAGGAGGAAGTTATTCCGATCAATATTCCATCAGGTGTGGCCGATGGAATGCAGCTCAGCATGTCCGGTAAAGGAAATGAAATTCCTGGCGGAGTAGCCGGAGATTTACTTATCGTGATCGAAGAAATAGAGCATGATATTCTCCAACGTGATGGCAATAATGTGGTGTATGATCTTTATGTGAACTTTGTGGATGCTGCATTGGGGGCACACATAGAAGTACCTACCATCGAAAGCAAGGTGAAGATCAAATTGGATCCCGGTACGCAAAGTGGAAAGATCCTGCGCCTAAAAGGTAAGGGCATCAAAGACCTCAATGGCTTTGGCCGGGGTGATGAACTGATCCACGTAAACGTATGGACGCCTCAGCAACTGACCAAAGAAGAAAAAGAAAAGTTAGAATCATTGAGGGAATCAGAGAATTTTATCCCTGCACCGGGGAAATATGAGAAGACATTCTTTGATAAAATGAAAGAGTTCTTTTAAAATACAGTTTAGCAATACCACAAGCCGGAAAAAAAATCCGGCTTTTTTTATGACTAAGCCAACCTTTTCACCATCGTTCCGTAGGTTATTCGTATGTTGAATAGATTGTGCTTAATCATCTTCTTTACGTCAATGCTCCAGGAAGTAGCGGTGGCCCAAATCGTAAAGGAATTTGTGGTGGAGGAGAAAAACGGGTTTGATTTGGTGCAGCTAAATTTCTCGTCCTATAAGGGTGTGGCAGATGTCAATAAGATGTACATCAATGATCCTGTCATGATCCATTCCCATCTTTCCAAGGTGAACATCCTTCCCGATTTTGCTTATACTATCAAGGATCGAGTACTGACTGCCGACCTTAACCATTCGGATGTGGAGCAGGAGAGTTTTGGGAAAAGCCTCTCTTCAAAACTTTTTGCTACGAGTGAAGGGGACTTTGATCATACCTGGGAAGTGGGGCTCAGTGATAAATATGCTTATTTACTTGACCTGCACTTTGGCATCGGCCAGGCCAATGTCGACCTGAGTAATTTGAAGGTCAAGCGGTGTAAAATCACCACCGCTACGGCAGATGTGTCCCTTAATTATATGAAGGAAGCAGGAAACCTGACTGAAATGGACACCATGTTGGTAAAGGTAAACATGGGTACCGTGGATGGTGTAAATATGACTCATGCCAATGCCCGGAATATGATTTTTGAAGTGAACTATGGGAAGGTCAACCTTAACTTTGAGGAGCATTTTGAAGGGGATAAGCCCTGCCATATTGCAACTACTGTAGGAGCAGGTGCCGTATACATTTTACTCCCAGCCCCCCAATACCCATATTTGGTAAAAATAAACTCTACGGCCATGTGCCGAAAAGAACTCCCTAGCTACCTCAAAGAGCTCAGTGATAAAGTATATGCCAGCAAGGGCTACCAAGAAGATGCTAAAAACCTGATTACTTTTGAAATTGATGTGTCTGTCGGGTCTCTGGTCTTAAAGTAGCAGAATGCCTTGGGGATTAGGGATTAGCCCTTATTTTTGTTGTTAATAATTTCTTGGGGTTTAAATCATGCAAGTTTGGAAATTCTTAAAATAGATGGGTTAAATAAGCGGTATGGCGACCATGCTGCACTTACCGATGTGGATCTAGTAGTGCCTGAAGGAGGTGTTTTTGGCCTTTTGGGGCCAAATGGAGCCGGAAAGACCACCCTGATTCGCATTATTAACCAAATTATCGATGGAGACAGTGGTTCGGTATACCTAAAAGGGGAACCATTAAGTCCCAGGCATATCAAAAACATCGGTTATCTGCCAGAAGAACGCGGTCTATATAAAAGAATGAAAGTGAGAGACCAGCTCATTTATTTTGCCCGATTAAAAGGGCTGAGTGGACATGAGGCAAGAACCAAAGTAGGTGGCTGGCTGAAGAAGTTGGACATTCAGGCTTGGTCCGAAAAGAAGATAGAAGACCTGTCTAAAGGTATGGCCCAAAAAGTGCAGTTCATCGCCACCGTAATCCATGATCCAGAGATTTTGATTTTGGATGAGCCTTTTTCTGGTTTTGATCCGGTCAATGCGGAAATCATCAAAAACGAGATGTTAACCTTAAAGGAAAAGGGAACCACGGTGATGCTGAGTACACACCGGATGGAGTCCGTAGAGCTGTTATGTGATCATATCGCCATGATCAATAAATCCCATAAAGTGTTGGATGGCCCTCTTTCACAGATAAAAGACCAATCCCGTTCAAATGTATTTAAGGTGAAGTTTCAGGGAATTGACGTCAATCTGCCAGACAGGTGCTTTAACAGTAAAATCGAATACGGAATAACGTCATTTGATGTCAAGTTGGAAAGTGCCTCACCAAACGACCTGCTAAGGGAGATGATGGGGTATGGAGAAGTCGTAGGCTTCGAGGAGCGGATTCCTACGATTGAGGAAATTTTTATTCAAAAAGTAAAGGAAAATGAGCAATGAGTAAGGTCTTTTTGGTGATCAAACGGGAATATTTGGCTAGAGTCAGAAAGAAATCGTTTTTACTCGCTACGCTAATAACCCCGCTGATTTTCCCGGCGATACTTGGGGTGTTTTTATGGATTTCACTTAGTGATGAAGGAGGAGATGCCTTAAAGATCATAGAGGTGGTTGATGAAAGCGACCGATTTTTTATAGAAAGTAATGGAGAATACGCTTTTTCTTATTCATCGCTTCCGCAAGAAGAAGCCAAGCAGCTCGTCCAAGATGGCGATCGTTTTGGCTTTTTGTATATCCCTAAGGTAGATGTGAATTCACCGGCGGGTATTCGCTTCTATTCCAAAAAAACACCCAGTGTCGGTTTGGTAGGAGACTTGGAAGAGAAGTTGAGCAACAGGATAGGTGAAATAAGGCTATATGAACTTGGTATCGACCCTAATGTGATCAGAAACATCAAAACACCGGTTTCTATCAGTTCCATTACCTTGGAGGAAGGAGGCAATGAGAAAGTGGCCAATGCAGGAGTGAACTACGGTCTCGGATTTTTTCTGGGGATTTTGATTTATACCTTCATCTTTGTTTATGGGACTCAGATCATGCAAGGGGTCATAGAAGAGAAGTCCAGTAGGATTATCGAAATACTTGTCTCATCCATAAAACCCTTTCAACTGATGCTGGGGAAGATCATCGGGATAGGGGCAGTAGGGTTGACCCAATTTCTGATTTGGATAGTGCTGATCTCTACGGTGTCTATGGTGGTGATGGGGTATTTTGGGATGCAGATGCCCCAGCAGCAAGCACTGGAAATGGCCAATCCTGGAGCTGCTCAAACGATGATACAGTCCAGTGAAATGGCTCAAGTGTTTCAGGTGATCCAAGGAATAGACTTTGTGGAGCTGGTGCTTACATTTCTGTTTTATTTTCTTGGGGGATACTTGCTGTACGGGGCTTTTTTCGCAGCAATTGGTGCGGCAGTAGACTCACCTGGTGATGCCCAGCAGTTTATGTTTCCTGTGACCATTCCGCTGATAGCGAGTTATTTTGGGTTGTTTATATTTGTGCTTGATGATCCGGAAAGCAAGGTGAGCTTTTGGTTGTCTGTGATTCCGTTCACATCTCCGATTTCGATGGTGGGGCGTGCAAGTTTTGGGATTCCATTTTTTGACTTGGCAGTGTCCATGGTACTGCTTATCCTAGGGTTCTTGTTCACCACTTGGGTGGCTGCTAAGATCTATCGGATAGGTATTTTGGTACATGGTACCAAAGTGAATTACAAGATGCTTTGGAAGTGGATAAAGCAGAATAACTGAATAATAAGTATCAAGATTAAAGTCAAGAGTCAAGAAGAAAGAACAAAGATTATATTTGACAAAATAGAAAAAGCTGCCATGAAATCGGCAGCTTTTTTTTATCTGAGGTAAGCGGAAAGCATCCAGACCACTTTTTCCTTTGATGTGATATAATCGCTCATCAGGGTGACGGTGCCCTCATCTCCTTGAGAACTGGCAATTTCCAATGTTTCTCGTTCCAGTGTCAGCAGCGTGTTAAGGTTGTCCCTGACACTTTCCACCATGCTTTTAGGATCGGTTACTTTTTTGGCTTCCTTGATGGCTGCTTCTTCGATGTACTCTGCAAATGAGCTCAAAGGCCTTTCGCCCAGCGTAAGAATCCTTTCGGCTGTTTCGTCAATGGCTTCATTGGCTTCATTGTACAGTTCTTCGAATTTGGCGTGTAGTTCGAAGAAGTTGGGGCCAGAGACATTCCAGTGAAAGTTCCTTAGGTTTTGGTAATAGATTTCGTAGTTCGCCAGCAGTTTATTGAGTTTGGCAGATAGTACTTTGCTATCTTTTACTTTTAATCCAATTTCGTTAGTTGCCATTGTGTAGATGTTTTGTTTATTTAAATAATTATTCGAATTTACAGGTATCTTGGATGGTAGTCAAACTGATAATTACTATTCGCAATAGATAATATCTATATAGCCTAGACAGTTATAATAAAAAGGACTACCACTAATCGGAACAGTGAAAAAAATTAATGAGGAATAAATTTCAAGATCTGGCCACGCTGGATTTATATCAAAACAGGGGCAAGGTAAAATGGATCATCTTTATAGCTTCTCTGGTCATTAGCATAGGTTCCATTTATTATACCAACACGCTGGTCAGTGAGCTGAAGGAGCGGGAAAAAAAGCAAATAACACTCTATGCCAATGCCATGGAGTATGTAGCCAATAATTCCGATAACCTTACTTTTATCCATCAGGGGATTATCCAGGAAAACCATAACATCCCAGTTATCGTGGCGGATGCTTTTGGTAAACCATCAGGTGAATACAGGAATATTGCCTTTAAGAAGGATGCTACAGAAGCTGATATCGAGGAGAAACTCCGGGCAGAAGTGCTAAGGATGAAGATGGACTATGAGCCTATTCAGATTCTGGATAATCAATATCTTTATTACACCAATTCTGAGTTATTGACACGGCTTAAGTACTACCCTTATGTGCAGCTTTCGGTTATTTTGGTTTTCGGTGTGCTGGCCTTTGCGGTGTTTAACCAATCCAAAATTGCTGAGCAAAACCGCGTATGGGCAGGGCTGACCAAAGAAACTGCCCATCAACTAGGAACGCCAATAGCTTCCCTAATGGCTTGGATCGATTATTTGAAAAATTCTCCGGTCTGGGATGAAAACAAAGAAGTGATCGTAGAGCTGGATAAGGATGTATCCAAGCTGCGAATGGTTACCGAACGATTTAGTAATATTGGCAGTGCGCCGGTAATCAAACAGGAAAATGTCTATTCCGTAATCGAAGAGGCAGTGAGTTACCTGAGGCCAAGGATATCCAGTAAAGTAAGCATTGAGCTGAGTAGTCACGCCGAAGATGTGGATGCGATGATGAACAGGTCACTTTTTGAATGGGTGGTGGAAAATATCTGCAAGAATGCAGTAGATGCCATGAAGGGCCAGGGGCAAATTGCAATCAATATCGTAAAGGAAAGTGAGCAGTTTGTCCATGTGGATATAGCGGATACGGGTAAAGGTATTGATAAGAGTATGTTTAAGCGTGTTTTTAATCCCGGTTTCACTACCAGACAACGCGGTTGGGGCTTGGGGCTGACACTCGCCAAGCGGATCATAGAAGGCTATCACCGAGGAAGAATTTTTGTCCATCAATCCGAGCCAGGAAAGGGTGCCACATTTCGAATAGTCCTGAGGGGGGCCAATGAAAGCTCTTCAGAGTTTAAAGTGGATCGTGACCCTTTTATTGACTGATTGGTCTGTCCTGCAGATGGTAAAGGATAATGTGCTGAGCGCTCACTAAATTATCATCTTTCGAGATAATCAACTACCTTTGCATCTTGCAAATAAAGGAGCCAGAAGAAAGATGAGTTTGACCAAGGAGATTCAAAGAAGAAAAACATTTGGAATCATTTCCCACCCCGATGCAGGAAAGACGACTTTGACAGAAAAGCTGCTGCTTTTTGGTGGTGCGATCAAAACCGCCGGAGCGGTAAAATCCAATAAGATCGATACCCATGCCAAATCTGACTGGATGGAGATTGAGAAGCAGCGGGGTATTTCAGTAGCCACCTCCGTGATGGGATTTGAATACAAAGGTACCAAGATCAATCTTCTCGATACACCCGGTCACCAAGATTTTGCAGAAGATACGTACCGTACGTTGACCGCCGTGGACAGTGTCATCATGGTGATCGACTGTGTCAAGGGCGTGGAGATCCAAACAGAAAAGCTCATGGAGGTCTGTCGGATGCGGAAAACACCGGTGATCTGCTTTATCAATAAACTTGATCGTGAAGGCCGTGATCCATATGATCTTCTGGATGAAGTGGAGGAGAAACTCAATATCAAGGTAAGGCCACTTTCATGGCCGATCTCCATGGGGAAAACGTTTAAAGGAGTTTATAACCTTTATAATAAATCGCTAAATCTTTTCCGTCCTTCCCAGCGTAAGCTTTCTGATGATATCATGGCCATTGAGGATTTGTCGGATGCGAAGCTGGAAGACTTGGTGGGAGAAAACAATGCCGATCAGCTTCGGGAAGATGTGGAATTGATAGAAGGTGTTTATCCTGAATTTGACAAGGATGCTTACCTCAATGGGGAGATTGCTCCGGTGTTTTTTGGCTCGGCAGTCAATAACTTTGGTGTACAGGAAATGCTCGATACCTTTATTGATATTGCTCCATCTCCGAAGAGCAGGCATGCGGAAGAGCGCGAAGTCATTCCAGAGGAGGATAAGTTCAGTGGTTTTGTCTTTAAGATCCACGCTAATATGGATCCCAATCACCGTAACAGAATTGCCTTTTTGAGGATCTGCTCCGGGCGGTTTGAGCGAAACAAGCCCTATAAGAGCATGCGAGCCACTAAGTCGCTGCGCTTTTCCAATGTGACCTCGTTCATGGCGCAGGATAAAGAGATTATCGAAGAGGCCTTTCCAGGGGATATTGTGGGTTTATATGATACAGGGAACCTGAAGATTGGTGATTCTCTTTCTGATGGAGAAAGGTTGACGTTTAAAGGGATTCCAAGTTTCTCTCCGGAGATTTTCAAGGAAGTGATCAATAAGGACGCCATGAAAACCAAGCAGCTCGAAAAAGGACTGAAGCAGCTGATGGAAGAAGGCGTGGCACAGCTGTTTACCTTTGACATGGGGGCTAGAAAAGTCATCGGGACGGTAGGTCAACTTCAGTTTGAAGTAATTCAGTTCCGATTGAAAAATGAATATAATGCCACGGTAGAGTTTGCACCAATGAACCTATACAAGGCATGCTGGATCAGCAGCAAGGACAAAAAGCAGTTGGATGAATTTGTACGGTCCAAGAACCGCCATATCGCCTACGATAAAGATGGTAAACTGGTATTTATGGCCGAGTCCAGGGCGTGGTTGCAAATGGTGCAGGACAATTATCCGGATATCGAATTCCATTTCACCTCTGAATTTTAGGGTAATAGCCCTTAGAGGGAAAGGATAAGGTGCCGGTGCTCTATGTAGATTGGTAGAAGTCTACTGTCTCAAATCTAATCTCTAACATCTAAAATTATGGCAAAGCAACCATTTACTGTAGTATATGAAGATAATCACCTTTTGGTGGTGAATAAACATTCCGGAGTGCTCGTGCAGGGTGACCACACGGGAGACAAGACGCTGACTGACTATTGCAAGGAATATATTTCAGCAAAATATGATAAGCCAGGTGCGGTATTTTTGCATCCTGTTCATCGCATTGATCGTCCGGTGAGCGGCTTGGTTGTATTTGCCCGTACTTCCAAGGCCCTGGAGCGTATGATGGTGCTTTTCAAAAAGAGAGAGGTGCACAAGGTGTACTGGGCCATCGTCAAAAGACGCCCAAAGGAGGAAATTGGAAAATTGACCCATTACTTGATAAAGGATGAGAATCGAAATGTCACCACTGCCTACGATAAAGAAATAGAGGGGGCTAAGCGGGCAGAACTAGACTATAAACGATTAGGTAAGCTCAATGACCACTGGCTAGTGGAGGTGCGCCCCAGGACAGGTCGTCCACACCAGATCAGGGTACAGCTGGCGTCGATGGGCTGCCCTATCCGCGGAGACCTTCGCTATGGCTTCTCCAAGCCTAATCCGGATGCCAGTATCAACTTGCATGCCTTCCACCTGATTTTCATCCATCCTGTAAAAAAGGAAAAACTCTATCTAAGAGCTGCACTGCCGGAAGAAGCATTCTGGGAGCAATATTTGGATTTTGAAAAAGTTAAAGCGCAGGATCAGCACTTGGGGAATACCTTTAGTGGATAAAATTTTGTGGTTTGAGGTGAGGTGCAGATGCTTGTTCTTCTACGTTTTAAGCGGGCTTAGTATTTCTGGAGGTAGTTGAAGGCAGAATTAATCTGCGGAAATCAGCCCTGCCTGTCCCGCCTGGATCAGTGTGATAAGCGTTCCATTAAAAATGTCTTAGGCTCTAACTGGCATAAGAACGGCCCCGCTCAGATACCATTGTCTAAAAAATCAGCGCAAATCTTATTCATCAGCGCCATCTGCGTGCTATCGAAACCAACCCTGATTCCCCCGACTTTTTCGCTTGACCCACTTTAATAGTGTAGCGGGTAATAAAACAAGAAAGGCTACCATTTTGGGTAGCCTTTTTATTTTCTGACAAACTATTAGCCTCTAGTTTCTTTCCCAGGGCTTTTGATTTTTTGCTTTTGGTCCCTTAGGTCTTGAGATAGGCTGAAGATCTGTGTTGATTTCCACTTTTTCCATATCTCTTTCCCACAACTTTTGGTTTTTTGCCTTTGGGCCTTTGGTCAGTTCACCATTGATGTCCACTACTAGTGTACCTTTTCTGGCTTGGTCTTTCCATGGTTTGTAATTTTTGGCTTTTGGGCCCTTAAGTTCCTTTCGTTCTTTTTCCTGCCCAAAAGCTTCTATAGATTCAAATCCAAAGAACCCGGCAGCAACCATTACAGCTAATTTAACCATCGTCGTATTATTTATGTGTTGTTGTTTAAATCCTTACACTATACTATTCGGATTTAAAGGAAAAAGGTTGCGAATAGATCAGTTTTTTGTCTAAGTTTTTTTACTAAATATGAAATTATGTATTGAGTATATAGATATATTGTTATTAATATTGGGCTTTAGGTTAATCTGTTTGCCTAAAAAAAGTGTTTTTTGAGGGGTTTTAGGTTTTTTCTATAACCTAAAAATTATATTACGGTATAAAACAGAAAAAACCACGGCTTTTTACAAAGCGCGTGGTTTTTATTGAAAAATCTCAGTTTGTCAGAAAAAAATTAGAAAGAGAATACGGCTGCTAGTAAGAATGATGACAAGCTTTTAGAGCCTGTTAGTTCATTGTTTACAAAGTAATCTTCTTCTGACATGGAGTCCAGTCTCACTTCTGGAATAAGGGTAAAGTTTTCTACGATTTTATAGTTGCCTGAAAGAGTTACGGCAAATACGTTGCCGTCGCCATTTTCATCCACTCCGACAGGAGTCCATCCATCATCACCAGTAAGGCCGTCATTGAAGATGTTGAAATATTCACCACGTAGGCCTATAGAAAATCTATCGGAAGTGGAGGCCTGTACATAACCGGCTACACCATAGAATCCAGCGCCATCGCCATCAGCGTCACTGATGCTGGTTCCGTCGTACATTTCGCCGGCAGCAGTAGTGTTATAGGTAGCGTTAAGACCAAGGTAAACCACATCGGATACGTCAAAACCTGTGGTCAGGTCGATTTGGAAAGTACTTCCTCCGGACATTTGGCCAGGGACCAGGGGAAAATCTTCATCCAATTTTCCGTCCTGGTCACCATATAGTAGGTTTAACCAGGTACCGCCCATGTCATTCTCATAGGCCAGTTGTAATCCTCCGTAATAGCTGCCTGTCGGGTTGAATTCCGTCAGGTCGGTAGGGTTCATTACGGCAGCCATCAGTGACCAATTGTCGTTCAAGGCAATGTCGGCTTTCAGACCGGTGTGTGAGAACGGACCGTAAGAGAACATGTACGAAGTGGAATAGTTGAAGTTGGCAGCAGGGGAGATTACTTCGTAGCCCAAGAAGGTGTTGAAGTTACCGAAAGTAAAGGTTACCGCATCATTTACATTCCAGTACATATACAGCTGGTTGACGATATTAGCGCTTCCGGTGGAGTTAAAGACGGCGTCAGCGCCCCTTGGCCCGAAAACCAAATCGGCTACAAAGCCTACTTTTTCACCTTCGTATGCTGTGATGATATTCGCCATGCCCAGTGCAAAACCTGGTTGGTTGGCAAATGATGTTCCAGGTGCTTGTGCAAATCCACCTTTGTTGGGAGCATTGAGGTTTGCTCTGTAATAGGCATCTACTGATCCTGAGATGCTGACTTTGGATAGGTCCTGTGCCATCACTGTGGTAAGAGAACCTAGACATAGCAATACAATTAGTAGTTGAAGTTTTTTCATTTTACTTGAAATTAAATTATCTGTTAATTGTTAGGATTGAGGATAAAATACCCTGCCCAAGCGGTTGATTGGCGGAAAATGAATGGGCAGGGTAAATAGCTGTATAGTGGTTTTGGTTGGTTGTTTTTTTTATTCGTCGTACACGATAGTGTAGCCTCTGATGCCGTGTTCGTGGGAATCCAAGCCAGTCCTTTCGTGCTCTTCGGATACCCTAATGCCTACGGTTACTTTCAATAGATAGAAGATGATAAAGGCGCAGGCGAAGGCGGTGATGCCGCAGATAGCTACACCTGTCAGCTGGGTGAGGAAGCTATGGTCAGGATTGGTGGAGAAGATGCCGACGGCAAGCGTTCCCCAGACCCCACAAGTAAGGTGGACTGATACAGCACCTACTACGTCATCCAGGTGCATTTTGTCCAAAATGACTGCGGACATTACCACGAGGATGCCGGCAATAAATCCTATTATAAGTGCTGGGCCGGGGTTGATTACATCAGCACCGGCAGTGATGCCTACTAGTCCGGCGAGAATGCCGTTCAGTACCATTCCCAAGTCCAGTCTCTTGAATACAAAGTATCCAGCTAAGAACCCCCCCAGTCCTCCGGCACAAGCTGCCAGGGAAGTGGTCACCAATACAAAGGATACCAGGCCAGGATCAGCGGAAAGAACGGATCCTCCGTTAAACCCGAACCATCCTAACCAAAGCAGGAATACGCCGATTACTGCCAATGGTACACTGGCGCCGGGCTTGTCAACAGTTTTCCCGTTTACATACTTGCCAATTCGTGGGCCTACCAGGATGACACCTGCCAAAGCACCCCATCCGCCCACGGAGTGGACGAGTGTAGAGCCTGCAAAGTCATAGAATCCCCAGCTGTCGAGCATTCCTCCGCCCCATTTCCAGCTTCCGATGATAGGGTACACGATCCCTACATAGATCACGGTGAAGAGCAGGTAAGCCCAAAGTTTTACCCTCTCGGCAATGGCTCCTGATACGATCGTGGCTGCAGTAGCGGCAAACATGGCCTGGAACAGGAAGTCTGTCCAGTAGGTGTAGCCTCCGTCAGCATAGCCTGCGGTAACATCAGCGTTTTCAGGGGCAAACCAGAACATGCTCCAGCCGGCACCATCAAATCCGAACCATCCTGGAACGTCAAACCCTGGGTACATTAGGAAAAATCCGCAAATCGCGTAAGTGACAATCCCGATAATGGGGGTCACTGTGTTTTTGAAAAGAATGTTTACCGTGTTTTTGGCTTGTCCAAAACCGGCTTCCACACCTGCAAAACCCAGGTGCATGATAAATACGAGTGCTGTGGATAGCATCATCCACACGTTGTTAGTGGTGAGTAAGTTTTGGGTGATGTCAGCAGACAAATCTGCGCCTTGTGCGAGCGCATCGGTACTTACTTGAGCTAGGTCATTAAAACTCCATTTCATACAGTAGAATGTTTAAGTAGACTTATTTTTCGAAATTTTTTATGGGTTAGTGATTATTCAATGGTCTAAAGGTAGATATTTTTTCAGTAAAAAAACAAACCAATAATTAACAAATAAACATAAAAAATTAGTTTTAATGGTTATAATTTAACTTAAAAACCTTAAAAACTTGCGAAAAATGAAAATGAAAGGTGTTTTTTATACCTAAGAATATTTTCAGAATTTTATCTTAAAATTATTATTGGTGCAGTGGTAATGTGATGATTTTGCTTATAAAGCTGTCGTATTATTCCATGAAGTGGATTATTTTCAATATGGTGAAGTGTGTTTTATCGAAAATATCGAGGTTAAAGTGTTTATCGGAATATGTTTCGGTTTTATATTTTTATCGGATGAGGTTTGAAAAATCACCTGTTTTTAAAATATCGATGTTAATTATGGAGGAGTAGGGTTAAAAAATAAAGGCCGCCCATCTAATTATGGGCGGCCTTTGTGTGCTTCGGGTAGAAGTGCTGTTATTTGTAAAGCTTCGCGTATTCTTTGGCAAAATAACTAAGGATGATATTGGCCCCTGCTCTTTTGATGCTTAAAAGGGTCTCCAGCATGGCGTTTTCTCCGTCAAGCCACCCTTTTTCATGTGCAGCCTTGATCATGGAGTATTCACCGCTTACGTTATAGGCGGCAATAGGTAGGTTGGAGTTTTCCTTAAGGAGCCTGATGACGTCAAGATAGGCCAATGCAGGTTTAACCATTAAGAAGTCGGCTCCCTCTGCTTCATCCAGTTCTGCTTCTATCAATGCTTCATGAAGATTGGCTGGGTCCATTTGGTAGGTTTTTTTGTCTCCTGCCTTTGGCGCGGAATCCAGGGCGTCCCTGAAGGGATTGTAGAATGCACTGGCGTACTTGGCAGTATAGGACATGATGGATACTTCTGTATGCCCGGCCTTGTCCAGTGCCTCGCGAAGGTAGCCTACACGTCCGTCCATCATATCGGAGGGGCCGATGATGTCTGCTCCGGCCTGTGCCTGTGCTACAGCCATCTTGGCCAGTACTTCCAGTGTTTCGTCGTTTAGGATCTTGCCGTTTTTCAGGATGCCGTCATGTCCGTCAGAGCTGTAAGGGTCCATGGCCACATCAGTCATGATGCAGGCTTCTGGAAAGGATGACTTGACCTTGCTGATGGCCTTCAGGTAAAAGGTCTCAGGATTGTAACTTTCTGTAGCCTTTTTGTCCTTTTTGCTCTCTGGATAAGCGGGGAAAATATCAAAGGACTGGATGCCAAGTTCCATGCATTCTTCTATCTCTTTAAGTAGAAGGTCGGTAGAGTGGCGGTATATGCCGGGCATGGAAGCGACTTCTTCCTTTTGATTGATGCCATCAATGACGAATAGTGGAAAGATAAAGTCTTTTGGCGAAAGCCGGGTTTCTTCCACCATGTTTCGGATTGCTGCAGATTTCCGGTTTCTGCGGGGTCTTTTATACATAGGTGTGTCCTTTTACTTTTTGGTCAGTGCAAAGTTAATAAAATCCTTGGTGCTCTTTTGGCGGGAATGCCCTTATATAATGGTGTGGTATGAATAATGCCTCACCGAAACTATGAAACGTGCAGAAAGACCTCAAATTGGAATAACCTTAAAATAAAAGAGCCATAAAGGCGCGAAGGTGCAACGTTTTTGGACATAGGTCTTGACACAAAGTTAAAAAAATAAGCCCGGTGAAGTGCCGGGCTTATTGGTATTTACTTTTGGAAATTTGATATGGTCTTTTCGATAATGTCGCAACAATCGTGAAGTTGTTCTTCGTTGATGACCAGTGGTGGAGCAAAACGGATAATGTTTCCATGGGTCGGTTTTGCCAAAAGTCCATTTTCTTTGAGTGCTAGGCAAAGCTTCCAGGCCGTGTCGCTGTCTTCAGTGTCATTAATGACGACGGCGTTCAATAAGCCCTTGCCGCGCACTAGCTTGACCAGGTCGGATTTGTCCACCAGCTTCTGCATGCGCTCCCTGAACAGTTTACCGAGCTTGTCAGCGTTTTCGGCTAATTTCTCATCCTTGACCACATTGAGAGCAGTCATGGCTACTTTGGCACCTAGTGGATTCCCCCCGAAAGTGGAACCGTGTTGTCCCGGTTGGATGACTTCCATGATGTGGTCATCTGCCAATACTGCTGACACAGGATAGAATCCGCCTGAAATGGCCTTCCCTAATATAAGCATGTCGGGTTTTACGTTTTCATGGTCGCAGGCCAGCAGTTTTCCTGTCCTGGCAATGCCTGTCTGGATCTCATCGGCGATGAATAGCACCCCGTGTTCTTTACAGGTGGCAGCTACTTCTTTAAGATAGCCTTCCTTAGGGACATATACGCCAGCTTCTCCCTGAATAGGTTCCACTAAGTAGCCGATAATGTTCTTGGAGGAATTCAGTATTTCCTTAAGAGCGTCGATGTCATCATGAGGGATGGTGATAAAACCAGGGGTGTAGGGACCGAAGTTTTTTCGGGCTGTTTCGTCATTGGAAAAAGAGATGACCGTGGTGGTCCTACCGTGGAAATTATTTTTGGCCACAATGATGGTGCCTTTGTTTTCGGGAATGCCTTTTTTTTCATAACCCCACTTTCTGGCGATCTTGATGGCTGTCTCTACACCTTCTGCTCCCGTATTCATGGGCAATACCTTGTCAAAGCCGAAATATTCGGTGAGGAATTTTTCAAATGGTCCCAACACGTCATTGTGGAATGCCCTTGAGGTGAGTGTGAGGGTGCCGGCCTGGTCGATGAGGGTCTGGAGAATCCGTGGATGGCAGTGTCCTTGGTTTACTGCGGAATAAGATGAAAGAAAATCATAATATTTTTTACCTTCCACATCCCACATAAAAACGCCTTCTCCTCTGGATAGGACAACAGGCAGTGGGTGGTAATTGTGGGCGCCATAGTTGTTTTCCAGCTCAATGGCTTGCTGACTTGAGGTTATTGGTTCCATCATGAGCTTAGTATTTTAAATTTTCGTATATTTGGGCTTTCTTACCTTTAACAAAGATAGAAAAAACACCAGCTTTACCATAGGTGCAGCAAATATGTTGCCCGGTAAGCCTGTTTTAAGGAAAAGTTTGTAAGGTATTATTGTCAGGTGGATGAATCCCAATTGTTTAGCCAATTATTTTTGGCTGCTCTTTTGGTAATTCCCGAAAACTTCCGATATTTGCAAACTCAATTAGAAAAACGTCTTAAAAATTACGATCATATATCATGGCAAAAGTTTGTGACATCACCGGTAAAAGACCTCGAGTAGGTAATAATGTATCGCACGCGAACAACAAGACCAAGCGTAAGTTTTATCCTAACCTGCACAAGAAGAGTTTCTACGTGCCAGAGGAAGATGCTTGGATCACGTTGAAGGTTTCTTCAAAAGCGTTGAGGACAATTAACAAAAAGGGCATCAGCGCTGTTTTGAAAGAGGCTCAAGCAGCAGGGCACATTATCATTAAGTAATCATTTCCGAATCCAATAAATAGATAGAGCGATGGCTAAGAAAGGTAACAGAGTTCAAGTGATTTTGGAATGTACAGAGCACAAGAACAGTGGTGTTCCAGGCACTTCAAGATATATCACGACCAAAAACCGTAAGAATACTACTGAGCGATTGGAGCTTAAAAAGTACAACCCAATCCTTAAGAAAGTAACGGTTCATAAAGAAATTAAATAATTTTAAGGAGCAGACGGTTTGCTTTGTCAAGCTGTCATAAAACCTAAAAGATATGGCTAAGAAAGTAGTAGCAACCCTGAAAAAAGAAGGTGGTGTAACTTACGCTAAGGTGATCAAGGCAGTGAAGTCTGATAAAACCGGTGCGTACACTTTCAGAGAAGAAATGGTACCTACCACTGAGGTGAAGGATACCCTTGCAAAATAATTGCCTTGCTTAAATCGTAATGCAAAAAGGATAAATCCCTCTCGATTGGTTTCGGGAGGGATTTTATGATTATATTCGGGTCAAAGATGTGAATGATTATGGGAATTTTTGGATTTTTTTCTAAAGATAAAAAAGAAAGCCTCGACAAAGGGCTTGAGAAAACCAGCGAAAACCTCTTCTCCAAGCTTGGTAAGGCTGTCATTGGTAAGTCCAAGGTGGATGATGAAGTCTTGGATGAGCTGGAAGAAATTTTGATCACTTCTGATGTCGGCGTGGATACCACCATAAAGGTGATCCAGCGCATCGAGGAGCGCGTGGCCCGTGACAAATACGTCAATACGGCCGAATTGGATAA
Source organism: Echinicola soli (assembly GCF_006575665.1). Classification (NCBI taxonomy): domain Bacteria; kingdom Pseudomonadati; phylum Bacteroidota; class Cytophagia; order Cytophagales; family Cyclobacteriaceae; genus Echinicola; species Echinicola soli. The sequence continues at coordinate 595,618 of NZ_CP041253.1, read as the reverse complement.
GATCCTTCGCCAAGAGATCGTCGGACTCCTGGAAGAAAGCAACGAAGAGGACCTTTCCAATTTTGAATTGCCCAAGGACAAAAAGCCCTATGTCATCATGGTCGTGGGCGTAAATGGCGTCGGTAAGACCACAACCATCGGCAAACTGGCCCATCAGTTCAAAAATGCAGGGAAATCCGTGGTGCTTGGTGCTGCAGATACTTTCCGTGCCGCTGCGGTGGACCAACTGATCCTTTGGGGGGAGCGGGTGGATGTGCCGGTGGTATCCCATGGCATGAATGCAGATCCGGCCTCGGTCGCATTTGACACAGTGAAAAAAGGCGTGGACATGGGAGCGGATGTCGTGATCGTGGACACGGCGGGAAGGCTGCATACCAAGGTCAACCTGATGAATGAACTGAGCAAGATCAAGCGGGTGATGCAGAAGTTTATCGATGATGCCCCACACGAAATTTTGCTGGTATTGGACGGATCCACTGGCCAAAATGCCTTTATCCAAGCCAAGGAGTTTACCAAGGCAACCGAAATCAATGCACTGGCCATTACTAAGCTCGATGGTACCGCAAAGGGCGGTGTGGTGATCGGGATTTCGGACCAGTTTAAGATTCCAGTGAAGTATATCGGCGTAGGTGAAAAAATGACCGATTTGCAGATTTTTAACAGGACGGAGTTTGTGGATTCGTTGTTCAAAAAGAAATTGTAGTCCACGAATTATTCATATTATTACGCATAAATTTTTGGCTGCTGTCTCATAGGCCAACGTCAATACCCCGGTGGAATGTCTCAATGCTATCAAGGTAAGAGAGAAACTAACCAAGGGATGGGCACAGTTATCTCCTTTTTACAAACCTTAATCCTGTGTTCAACCATTTTATTTATGATGGACCAGACAGCATTGCGGGATGCAATTGCCGCAGTCCTGAATAGCAGGCTTTGATTTTTGGGCTACTGCTTGTATTATTAGGTAGCTTTTTAGAAACATTATTTTGTGATGATGAAAAGCAAACCGTTGATTTTTCTTGTGTGTTCGCTTTTTGGATGTGCGGGTGGGGATGGTGAAAACAAAGAGACTTTAGAGAAGCAGGCCTTTCATTTGGAGATCGTGGATTCTGTTTAAGTGGAAGATATTATTGCCAAACAGCTGGTCTTTCAAACGGTACCTGATCAATATTTTTTTTGTGATGTCGCTCATCCACGGATATTGGTTTTACAAAGGAAGGTGAACCAGTATATGATTGGACGAAAGTAGGAGACGATCCCGGGGCGTTCATGACGATAACGGATAATTTGGTTTGTATCTCTAAAGGTAATATTGTGACGCATGACAGCATGAATGGGATAAGGGTTTTGGTTCTATATGGAATACAGGGGGTAAATTATCCACGGACTGTCCCACTTGTGCGGATAGATCAGGGGAGTAGTTTTGTTCCTACGGCACAAAGTGCCCCGGAGGCAACCTGATTTTACCAAGCTTTAATGCTTGGCGGCATTGGCCAGGACTCCCTTCTCACTATTTTAGCCGACAGAAGTGTAAGCAGGGATGCTCCGTTAGGAGCATTAGCTTGGTAACAGAAATTGGATACAGTATCCTAACAGTGCCGTAGGTACTGACCATGGGCAAGGAAAACATATATGATTATCGACTGCATCAGGAGCATGGGCACCCAAATTCATCCGTCCACATGATTATCCGATCTCCATAGCCCGCTAGCGCTCAGTTTACCCATAGTAAATCATATAGAACCCAAATTCTGATCAGTGGTGGTTTTTTTGTTTTGACTTAAATTAACAAGGTTTATTGGTAGATGTGCGGATGATGGTGTAAGTTGGGAAAGGTGATAACTGTATTGCTATGATAAGACTGTTTTTTGTGGTTTTGGTCACTGTGTTTTTAATCGCTTGTAATAAAACTTCTGATAAGACGAATTCCCATAAAGATTATGCGCTGGAAATAGTAGATTCTATCCGTATAGATTATTTGGGTAACTTTATTCTGGTTGATTATTCTCCTGAAAGGAATGAATACCTCGCAAGAGGACATGGGGATTGGGAGTTTTTGTTTTTTGATACAAAGGGAAATGTGATGGACAGTGTGTCGCTCAAGAAGGATGGTCCAGATGCCATTACTTGGGCGCAGGCGGTGGGTTTTGTAGATGGGCGATTGGGTCTTCTCGAACCTGTAAAAGGGCTGTTGGCTTTTGGAGACGAAGGGGATATTGTCGACCGAACCAAAATCCCTGGTGATTACTATTACCTTAACGGTTTTGCAGGAAAGCCCTATTTTAAATTGGGAGATGAGCTGATATATTACAGGCCTGAGCGGGGAGAAATAAGTCATGATGATCGTGGAGGGATGATGAGAGGGATTTATCAGCGTCCCATTCTTGAAGTGCAGGATTCTGTAACAGGTGAAATCAGCAGTACGATGCCTTTTCCTGCTACCAGCAAATATAGGGATGGAAAATACTATGGCTGGATGTTTCCCACAGTAATAAAGAAAGGGAAGGTTTGGCTGTTGTACTTCAATGGTGAATACCAGTTTTATATTTACGAAGAGAAAAATGGTGAACTGCACCTAAAGCGGACCGTGGAAATGGATGTTCCAGATGGCATCAGGCTTCGAGGCGTTCCTTTTGATAAAGCAGATCGATTTGAGGAAGTCAACAGATCCATTAGGGGTGGAGGGATAAAGGAAGTGATTTTTTTTGGAGAAATGATTTTAGCGGTTTACTCGAAAGGAATGGACGAGGAAGAGACGTCATTGTTTGATTTTGAAACCCTTGAAGGGAGAATGGCAGCTTTTAGGGCTGATGATAAATTTGTGCAGGTCTTTGATATTGAAGGACAGCTTTTGGCAGATATACCTTGTCCTGAGGGTATGCTTTTAGGGAATGTTATCAATCAGAAAGGGCAGTGGGTGACGACCAAAGACCAAGCGTATTTTGGGCAAGAAGAGGATTGGCAAACGCTTTATCTAATAGAATTGGTGGAGGAGTGATCAAGCAATATTTCTAGGGGACAGGTGAAATTCCAATTGTTTTTTATGATTGTCTTCCTAATTTTAAAAATTAAATCAGCGAAAATCTGCCCAATCAGCGTTACCTGCGTTCCATCTAAAACAACTTTGATTAGTGCCCACTGCCTCCCTGATTTTTCTGCTCGATCTTTTTCATTCAACCCGAAATATGCATTAGCCTATCTACGTCGCGGCGCACAAGTGTTGCGACCTAAAATTGCTTAAAAATCAGTCGCTAAGCTTTAGTTTTTGGTGCAGCCGTAGCGATGCTACGCCCACGCCTCCAGGCTAACTGATTTTCTTGCACTTTCAACTCTCACTATGATTTCTAATGAATAATCTGGGTTCAAGGTGCTTCCATGATAGTATACAGCAAATAAAAAGACGCCGATTCACATCAGCGTCTTTTTGAAAAAGTAAAGCAAGGAGTTGAAAAAGTTATCGTTTGCTGTACGAATACCAAAAGTAGTTATTTATTTACCTGTCCATAAAGATGTGTCGTTATGAATAGTTTAAATCAAATCTTTACAATTAATATTTAATTAATATAAAAAGGGAGTCCAAACCGGACTCCCTTTTTGTAACAAACGAAAGCTGTTTTTAGCTTAATTATAGCCTGGATTTTGCTTGAGCACTGGCTCCCCGTCTTTTACGCTCAGGTCGATTTGACGTTGAGGAATGGGGTAATAATTGTTTTTGGGAGCACTGAAGTTGCCGTCTTTGACATCTTGGGTAACGCTTCCCTGATAGTTAAAGTATGCATTCAGCTCTTGCTCGGCGATTCCCCATCTCACCAAATCAAAGAAGCGATGGCCTTCCATGGCCAGTTCCAGCTTTCTTTCAAAGTAAATGGCCTTCAATGCCTCTTCTTGACTGCCAAACTGGGCAACGGTATAAGGCTCAATGGTGTAATTGGCAGCGGGGGTATTGGTAAATCCATCCATAGGGGTGCTTTCATCGATATAGGTCTTTAAAAAACCATCCGGGTTCATGGCCCTAGTCCTGATTTGGTTGACCAGGTTCATGGCTTCGGTGAGATTGCCCAGTTGTGCCTCGGTTTCGGCACACATCAGGATCACATCAGCATAGCGGATGATATGGACATTGATGGCCGTGCCCGGAGCCCAAGAGCTTTGGTCTGCATAAAGGTCTTGGGTGGCCTGCCAATAGATGGTCTTTTTGGGCGCGTAGGGGCCACCATAGGTTTGGTCCCTGACCCAGCTTTGTCCGGGGTGATGGCCCCAGTCATGGTAAGGCACTCCCCTTCTGCCTACTGTCCAGTCCAGCCTCGGGTCAAGCGATCCGGTATACGGTTCAAAAGCCTGGGCGGAGGTGATTCCCATGTCTGATTTTACTGGGTCTTGGTTATAACTATCCAAGAAGGGAAGACCCGATGAAGCGTCTGTCTTGAATGAATTGACCAAATTCTGAGTGGGCTGGTAAAAGCCGCAGCACCTGAACGGGCTGTTATATGGGAAATTCAGCATGTTTCCCGAGTTAGAATTGGAGATGGTGCCGGTGCCTGAATTGGCCACCATCTGGATATCAAAGATAGTCTCTGCGTTATTTTCCTTGGCTGCGTCGAAGTTGTCGGCAAATTTGTCCAGCAAAGCATATTTGGTACCGGCAGGATTGACACCGGTTTCGATGACCTCCTTAAAGACGGTATTGGCTTCTTGGTATTTTTTCTGGTACAAGTAAGTCTTGCCCAGATAAGCCGCTGCCGCCCATTTATTGGCCCGGGCAAACTCAGGCTGTGTAGGCGGTAGGTTTTCATAGGCAAACTGAAAATCCGCTTCGATCATCGGCCAGATGTCCTGGTCGTTGGGCTGGTTGGGGTCTTCAGTGGTTTCATCGATCCAAGGTACCATATTGAACATCTTCTTAAGCTCAAAGTAGAAGTGTCCACGTAGAAACCTGGCTTGACCTGCGATATTTTGCCTTTCACTATCTGTCAGTTCTTCCACATTGGGGATTAGTTTCAGGACATTGTTTGCCCTTTTTATTCCCTCAAAAGTGGCTTTCCATTTGGTGTTGAAGAAGCCATTGGAGGGACTGGAGTAGAAGTTGACAATCGGGTCAATCGCTGGTTGGTCACCGGCAAAGCTGCCCTTGGAAGCTTCTCCACCAGCTACGGTTCCGTAAATCCAGTTTTCAGGAGCGGCTTCCCAGCCGTTGCCGCCCCCCAGGGCGTCCGTGCCTCCCTCGCCTTGTCCGTCCAGTGCAGCGTAAGCTCCGATCAGAAGCTTGTTTACTCCGTCACGGGTGGCCAGTACATCGTCTCCCAACGCTCCCAAGGCCGGTTGATCCAGGAATTCATCCGAACATGATGGCATAAAACTGATGAGTATAATGCCCAGTATAAAATATTTAATAGTTGCGTATTTCATAACTTATAGAATTTCAAGTTTAGAACGTTAAGTTGAGACCAAAGATGAATTGACGTTGATTAGGGTATTGCCCCTCATCGATTCCAAAACTGGTCGTACCACCGGATATCTCAGGATCCAATCCCGAATAATTGGTGATCGTAAACAGGTTGGCGGCCTGGGCATATAGCCGTAATCCTCCGATATGGTATCGGTCAAGGAAGGCTTGGTCAAAGGTGTAGCCGATCTGTGTCTGACGAGCCCTCAGGTAGCTGCCGTTTTCGACAAAATAGGAGTTGGGTACACCCGCCGTACTAAATGAGCCAGTGGTCTCCTGAATAGGGGCTGTCGCATTCATGTTTTCAGGCGTCCAGGAATCGTAAAGGGCTGCGTGGCTTTTGGCTCCTTGGAAGGAGCTGTAGAAGTCCGTCCACCATTTTACATTGTTCCAGATGTCATTACCGCTTACACCATACAGGAACATGCTGAAATCCCAATTGCGGTATTCCAGCCCAAGGTTGATGCCGTAGGTGAATTTTGGATTAGGATCACCCAAGGCAGTTCTGTCATCGGGTGTGATGATGCCGTCACCGTCAGTGTCTTGGTATTTAAACCTTCCCAAGCCAATGCCATCTTGGTAGAGGGCTTCAGGGTCTCCTGTGATCTCTGCCGCCGAGGCGTTGGCATTGTTTACTTCCTCTTGGGAATTCCAGAACCCAACCACTTGGTAGCCGTAGAATTCACTCACTGGATGGCCTACTTGGTTTCGGATGATATTGCTTCCGTTAAACCTTCTTCCCTCTTGGTCAAAATACGGTACGCCGTCTGCGATTTTTACGATTTCATTACTGTAGGTCGTGAACGATAGTGTGGTCGTAAATGTCAGGTCCGTAGCCAAGTTAAAGTAAGTGCTGGCATCCATGTCAAAACCTCTATTGGTCATTTTGGCGATGTTGATATAAGGAGGTTCTGCAGCACCTTTGGTTCCGATGACTTCCGGATTGTAGAGCAGATCATCCACAGTTTTGTTATAGTAATCCAGGGTCAGCTGAACTTTGCCCTGCCACAGGCTGGCGTCTATCCCGATGTTGGAGTTGATGTTTTGCTCCCATTTGGCATCGGGGTTACCGATTCGTTGTTCCTGAAATCCTTCCGAAATAGTTGAGTTGCTTGCGTCAATAGGATAATAGGAAGCATTCCTATTGCCTTCATAAGTGGAATAAGCATTGCCTGGTGCTACATTGAGCTGGTTGCCCATAATGCCGTATCCACCACGGATTTTGAGGTCGTCGACCCAGCCATTCTCCGGCATAAAGCTTTCTTCCGAAATCCTCCATCCTGCACTTACAGCAGGGAATACACCATATTGTTCATTAAGAAACCGCGAAGAGCCATCTCTTCTGACAGTGGCACTGAGGATGTATTTGTCATCATAGGTATAGTCCACTCTGCCAAATAGGGAGAATAGCGCATCTCTATAAACCGAGCTGGAGTGCTGCTGGGTGCCAGATCCGTTGGTCAGGGTGACATAGTCCGGGTCAAAGGAAAAGTATCCCTGCGTAAAGGCTTCCATGTCCCTGCCGTTGTTTTTGTAGGCCTCGGTGCCGAGCAAGACGGTCAGGTCATGGCGCTCGTTAAATTCCCTTTTATAGGTAAGGGTATTTGTCCATGTATAGTTGAAGTTAAAATTTGATCCTTCGGTATACTGGTTTACGTTGAGGTTTTCAGCGTTTTCATATTCGGGGAATTGGAAGCTGTTATAGGAGTTGCTGTAATATTGTCCACCAAAACTCGTCCTTGCGGTAAAATGCTCCAAGAAATCTACTTCAGCAAATACGTTTCCAAAGAGTCTAGAAGCTACCCCTCGGTTGTTTTTGGTCCGTTCCTGAATGGCTACGGGATTTTTGGCATTACCCAATCCGGAACCAAACGAGCCTGCAAAATTCCCCATGATATCATACACCGGGATGATTGGCTGCTGCCTGAAAGCCATGCCAATCGCACTTCCTTCTGTCAGGTTGTCGATTGTTGGGTTTTCAGAAATTGAATAGGTCAGGTTTTCTCCAATCCGAATATTGTCCGTGACATTAAAGGATGTGTTTGATCTAATGGTGTAGCGCTTCAGGTAGGTGTTGTCCAGGGTGCCTTGCTGATCAAAATAGCTCATGGAGAAGAAATAGCTTCCCTTGTCACTCCCGCCGTTTACAGAAAGGTTGTGACTTTGGATCCTTGCGGGGTCAAATATTTCCTGAAACCAGTTGGTGCCGGTTTTGTTGGCTTCCACGATCCGGTAGAAATTGTCGAGTGCCTGTGGGTCTGTATAGTAGGGATTGACATTATAAAGTGCTTCATCTACGGTTTGTGCCCCGACAGGAGCAATGTAGTTCGGGAGGACTGGATCAGGGCCACTGCCGTATTGATCGTCATTGATGGTTCCGCCCGGGTTGGTGTTTCTCAAGGCCATGAATTTTAAATCCGCCATCTCTTGGGAAGAGAGGATGTCCCAGGGATTGCCTCCTTGTACCTGCTGAGAGCCAATGTACATGTTGTAATTGACCTTGACGTCTCCACGTCCTTTTTTAGTGGTCACGATGATTACCCCGTTGGCCGCCCGCGATCCATAGATGGAGGCAGCGCCGGCATCTTTAAGAACTTGCATGGTTTCGACATCGTTGGGGTTAATGTCGTTGATGTTTGGGCTAGGTACACCATCCACGATAAATAGCGGGGTGTTATTGCCAAAGGTGTTGACGCCGCGAATCTTGATCTCGGGTGCTTGTCCCGGTTGGCCTGAGCCAGTGATGGTCACCCCGGAAACACGCCCTTGGAGTTGGCTGGTAAGTTGGGGGCTGGGCTGCTGGGTCATTTCCTCCATTTTTACCACAGAGACGGCGCCCGTAAGGTCTTGCTTTTTCTGCGTGCCATATCCCACGACCACCACTTCTTCCAGTCCTGTAATGTCTGTTTCCATGGATACATTGATCGTTGACCGCCCGTTTAGGGGGATTTCTTGGGTGGCATATCCGATAAATGAAAATACCAGCGTAGCGTCTTCGCTGACCTCTAGGGTGTAGTTCCCGTCCAGATCGGTAATGGTGCCTTTTGTGGTCCCTTTTTGGGAGATACTTACGCCAGGAATGGATTCTCCATTCTCTGCATCAGTAACCTTTCCGGATACTGGAGTTGACTGCCCAAAGGCAAATGATAAAGGGGCGATGGTACTTACAAAAATGCATAGCAGTATCACCCCCAATTTAAAATTGGATAATAATTTAGACATAGGTTTAATGTTAATTATGAATAAATAAAATTATTGGAAAGGGGGAGGTCAGTTAACCTGAATCATTATAGTTGTTCATAAAAGTTGATTTTGCATAGGTTTTTAGGTTTACTCTAGAAATACTCAAAATGAGAACGTTTGCATTTTTGCGCACACGTTACCGTCCTGCCAATGCAGGTAGCGCTAATAGTTTCTTCGTGAGTTAATTTTGGTGGATTATGGTTTTGAATCAGGGCAGATAGGCCTTGATGAGTTATGCTCTGTCAAAAAAAATGGCTCGAGTATAATTATAAGGTAATGAATGCAAAAATAATGGTGGTCTGATTAGGTTATTTAGGGGTTGCATAGGTTTAGTTTTAAGGGTTAAAATTGTATCATATTTTGGTAAATTATACAATATTATTGATAAAATAAAATTTTAATGGAAGGTATTTGTGGTTTGGGATTTTTTGCTAAAAGTCTTTAACGCAAGATTATCCTGAATTAAGGTGGATAATCTGTACCAATCATAGTGCTACAGAAATAAAAATGCCTTATTTTAGGTTGGTAATTCGATTAAGCAAAAAAATCAATCATTAAATAACCCATGAAAAAACCTGAGAAAACAGAGAGTCAAAACTCCCGAAGGAATTTTATTAAAAATGCAGCCTTAGCTTCTTCTGCCTTGATCGTGCCAAGGCACGTATTGGGTGGCGTGGGCTTTACCGCTCCCAGTGACCAGCTGAATATTGCGGCCATTGGTGCCGGTGGAAAAGGGGCCAGTGATATCAAGAATGCATCTGTCAACGGTCGCGAAAGAGTAGTGGCTTTATGTGATGTGGATTTTTCCGGTTCTGCTTCCCAATCGGTAAAGAATTTTCCCAATGCCAAGCTTTATGCTGACTTCAGGGAAATGCTCGAAAAGGAAAAAGACATCGATGCAGTGACCATATCCACTCCTGATCACGTGCATGGACCGGCAGCGGCTTTTGCAATGGAAAGAGGTAAGCATGTTTATGTGCAAAAACCCATGACGCATAATATCCGCGAAGCCAGGCTCCTTACCCAAATGGCCCGTGATCAGAAAGTGGTCACCCAGATGGGAAACCAAGGGGGCTCTAACCCGCTCTTGAATTTGGTGCAGCAATGGATCGATTCAGATAAGTTGGGCAAAATTTCCAAAGTGGAAATCTGGACCAACCGTCCGGTTTGGCCGCAGGGCAATGCCTTTCCTCAGCCGGACCCAAGTAAGAAGCCTGATGATCTCGCTTGGGACCTGTGGCTGGGACCATCTCCAAAGATTCCCTACACGCCTAATCTCCATCCCTTCAATTGGAGAGGATGGTGGGATTATGGAACCGGTGCATTGGGGGATGTGGGGTGCCACTTGGTGGACATACCTTTCCGAACCCTGGGACTACATTATCCAAAAGCCGCGGAATGTAGCGTAGGAGCTGTATATACTAATATGTGGACGCCGGATTACCATCCAGAAGGTTGCCCTGCGTCGTCTTTCATCTCCCTGAAATTTGACGCTACGAAGAAGAGCAAATCTCCGATAGAAATGACCTGGAGTGATGGCGGTATACGGCCTGCACACCCTGATATTATTCCTGCAGACCATGACATTGGCGGTACTGACAGTGCCAATGGCGTGCTCATCATTGGAGAAAAGGGAATCATCTCTACCAATATCAATGACAGCAGTCCCTTGATGCCTAAGCTGTATTTGAATGATGGCACTACAGAGTTTGGCCCACAGACAGAGGATTTTCCAGAACCGGAATACGGCCACCAGCGCAAGTGGGTGGATGCTTGTAAAGCGGGTTTTGCCAGCAAGGAACATAAGGAACTTACCTCCTCGTTTGACTATGCCGGCCCGATGACAGAGACGGTGCTGATGGGCAATCTGGCTATTAGAAGCTATATGCTCAGAAGGGAAAACAGCAATGGAGGCATGGAATTTTATGGCCGCAAGAAGTTGCTTTGGGATGGTGACAAAATGCTCATCACTAACCTGGAAGAAGCCAATCAGTTTGTCGGTCGTACCTATCGCGACGGCTGGAAAGTATAAATGATATCAAAATGTCCGGTGTCAGGTGAAAGTGTCAGTCCTGTCCACTACGGTGGATTGGCTAAGCTGTCATCCTGATGCCGGACGTTAATCTTTTTTTGCTCTAAAGGGGATATCGTGAGTAAATTATTTAGAACCTTCTTTTTTAACTTTCCCCATGATTTTTAAACGGGTGTTTTATCTTTTTCCTTGACTCGCCGCCTCATCTTGCTTGTCTCATATCTCAAGTCTCACATCTCACTACTAGTCTTTGCTCTTAAGTCTAACTTGATACTGTCCTTTGGTTATCTTTTTGTACTTTTGCAGCAAAGAAGAAAAGATTTGAAGGCGAGAACATTAAAAAAGGACAAGGTGAACATCATCACCATGGGATGCTCCAAGAACTTGGTGGATTCAGAGGTGATATTGACCCAGCTAAAGGGCAATGGGATCAATGTGTCCCACGAGTCAGAGCAGCAGGATAATAATATTGTCATCATCAATACCTGTGGTTTTATTGATAATGCCAAGCAAGAGTCGATCGATACGATCCTCCAATATGTGGATGCCAAGGAAAAAGGCTTGGTCGAGAAGGTGTATGTGACGGGCTGTCTTTCACAGCGGTATAAGGATGATTTGGAAAAGGAGATCCCTTTGGTGGATGCCTTTTTTGGGACGCGGGACCTCCCTGCATTATTGAAGAAGTTTAAGGCTGATTATAAGCATGAGTTAGTGGGTGAGCGATTGTTGAGCCACCCCTCGCACTATGCTTATATGAAAATATCTGAAGGTTGTGATCGTCCGTGCTCTTTTTGTGCCATTCCGCTGATGCGCGGCGGTCATGTTTCCAAGCCTATTGAGGAGCTGGTGAAAGAAGCAGAACATAAAGCTGCCAATGGCACCAAAGAACTTTTGCTCATTGCTCAAGATTCTACCTATTATGGTTTGGACATTTATAAAAAGCGAAGACTGGCCGACCTTATGAAAGCACTCGCCGATGTGAATGGCATTGATTGGGTGAGGCTGCATTACGCCTATCCAACGGGCTTTCCGATGGACGTGATCGACGTGATGGCTGAGCACCCCAATATTTGCAATTACCTGGATATTCCTCTTCAGCATGGATCTTCGGATGTGCTCAAGGTCATGCGCCGTGGGACCACACGTGAGAAACAGGAAGAACTTATTCATCGTATTCGGGAAAAAATCCCGGGAATTGCCATCAGGACTACCTTGATCGCTGGACATCCAGGTGAAGGAGAAAAGGAGTTTCAGGAAATGGTGGATTTTGTGGAGCGAATGAAGTTTGAACGGTTAGGTGTGTTTACCTATTCACATGAAGAAGATACTCATGCATTTAGCATGAATGATGATGTGCCCGAGGAAGAGAAGCAAGCCAGGGCCAATTACCTTATGGAAGTGCAGGAACAAATTTCCTTTGACCTTAACCAAAAAAGGGTGGGCGAGACCTTTAAGGTTCTGGTGGACAAGAAAGAGAATGGGTACTTTGTGGGCAGGACTGAATTTGATTCCGTGGAGGTAGACAATGAAGTGTTGATCGATGCTTCGAAACATTATTGCAGGGTTGGGGATTTTGTCCAAGTGAAGGTAAACGAGGCTACTGAATTTGACCTTTATGGCGATGTCATCGATTAGGATGTATTAGGAAATAGTTAATGAAAGGCCGGTTTAATAGCTGGCCTTTCGCTTTTTTTGAATAAAACTACGTTGTTTTTAAGAGATTTTTTTTAAATTAAGAATTGTACGTAAATGGTTTTTCCACTTTAGGAAGATATTTCTGACCCAGAATCACCTCGTTTGATTACCTAGTGAGGGAAATAATTTATCGAAAAGTTAGGGAAATGAGAAAGCTAATAGCCTATCATTTAGTGACTGTTTTGCCCATGATGATTGTCATGCAGCTTTTTATCTTTGATTATATCGGGTGGTATGATTTTGTGTCATTATTCTTGCTCTATTTTTTTATTTATAGACCGATCATGGATTATAAGAGACTTAAGTCCATGGGGCTTGTTGACCGCAAGGGGTTTCTAAAATCGTGGGGGTTTATCCGTTTTAAGTTTGTACAAGAGCTGATGTTCAAAATATAGTTTCAGATTCCAAGTGTAATTTACTGGTGAGATAAGGGGAGGGCATCTTTTCTATTCCCCTAAAAACTCCCTATTTTTAGCCTTTCAAAAAAACAACAGTAGCAGATGAATGTACTGGAAGTAACCGGTTCCGCGGATGCGCGGGAATTTTTGGATATGGCGGTTCGCCTGTACCAAAATGAAAAGAACTGGATCAGGCCGATTGATGCAGATATAGAAGGGCTTTTTGATGTGAAAACCAATAAGTTGTTTCGGAAAGGTGCCAAAGCTAAGCGGTGGTTACTGTTGGATGATAGTGGTAAGACCATTGGCAGAATTGCTGCTTTTACCAATCCCAAATGGAAGGATAAACAGCCGACCGGAGGGATGGGCTTTTTTGAATGTGTAAATAACAAAGAGGCTGCTTTTAAGCTTTTTGATACAGCAAAGGCTTGGTTGGGAGAGCAAGGAATGGAAGCGATGGATGGTCCAGTGAACTTCGGTGAGCGGGATAAGTGGTGGGGGCTGCTCGTAGAGGGGTTTACACCGCCAAATTATAACATGCCATGGAATTTCCCTTATTACCAGGACTTTTTCGAATCATACGGTTTTCAGGTGTATTTTAAACAGTATACCTATATGCGTCCGGTAAAAGGAGTGGATTTTGATCCTAAATTTCACAAGAGAGCAGCAATCACCATCGATGACCCGGACTATGAATACCGGTATTTGAAAGGAAAAGAATTGAACGAGAAGTTTCCCGAGTACTTTGTGGAAGTTTACAATAAAGCTTGGGCACGCCACATGGGCAAAACCATGGCGTTAAAGGAGGCTCAGCTCATGCTTAAGAAGTTAAAGCCGGTGGTGGATGAGAAGTTGATCTATTTTGGGTTTTACAAGGGTACACCTGTGAGTTTCTTTATTTCCATTCCCGAGCTTAATCAAATATTCAAGTATGTCGATGGCAATATGAATTGGTTAGGCAAGATAAAATTTCTGTATCACAAGTTTTTTAATCCACCGAACAAAATGCTGGGATTGGTGTTTGGCGTAGTGCCTGAGCATCAAGGCAAGGGTGTGGAGAGTGCCATGGTGAAAAAATTTAACGATATGTCATCTCAGAAATCATTTCCTTATGAGACCATTGAGATGAACTGGATCGGTGATTTCAGTCCAAAAATGATGCGGGTATGTGAGCAGCTGTACGCGAAAATATATAAGATTCACCATACTTACCGGTACCTTTTTGATCGCGAAAAACCTTTTGAGAGACATAAAATATTTGAATAAATCAGTCGGAAGAATTGATAATAATAACATGAAAAAGAAATATGATGTAGTGGGCATGGGAAATGCCCTTGTGGATATTGAATTTGAGGTCACCGATAAGTTTTTAGAGGAAAACAAGGTAGAAAAAGGCCTGATGACGCTGGTGGATGAACCACGCCAAAATGAGCTTATGTCCGTGATCAATACAGCTGAAGCCAAGAAACAATGCGGTGGATCCGCTGCCAATACCGTGATCGCCGTGAGCCAATTCGGAGGAAGTGCCTATTACAATTGCAAGGTCGCCAATGATCTGTTAGGAAAGTTTTTTGTGGAGGACCTTAAGGCTTCAGGGGTTGCTAATAATTTGCAAGCTGACCGATTGGAAGATGGGGTTACAGGAAAGTGCCTGGTGATGGTTACCGGTGATGCAGAGAGGACCATGAATACTTACTTGGGGATTACAGAGAACTTTTCCACCAAAGACATTAGTGAAGCAGTAATAAACGATGCCGAATACCTCTATATTGAAGGATACCTGGTGACCTCTCCGAACGGAAAGGCCGCTATGAAGCATGCTAAAAAGCTTGCTGAAGAGCAGCAGACAAAGGTCGCCCTTACATTTTCAGATCCTGCAATGGTAAAGTACTTCAAAGCAGGTTTTGAAGAGGTGATCGGGGCAGGAGTTGACTTGTTATTTTCCAATGAGGAAGAAGCAAAAATTTTTACAGGAGAGGAAGATTTGAAGAAGGCACGAGAAGCATTGAAAAAAGTAGCAAAGCGATTTGTGATCACCATGGGTAAAAATGGCGCCATGATTTATGATGGTGATACATTTATCGATATAGAGCCCTATGAAACCGAAGCCATCGATACCAATGGAGCTGGAGACATGTTTGCAGGTGCTTTTTTGTACGGTATCACCAACAATCACTCTTATGCTTCAAGTGGCAAGCTAGCCAGCTTGGCATCATCAAAAGTGGTGAGCCAGTTTGGTCCACGACTGGAGTGGCATGAAGCCAAGGTGGTTTTGGAGAGATTACATCCCGAGCTTGGTTAAACCTGAAATATGCATTAGCCTATTTATTACGACCTGAAACTACTTTAAAATTACTGGCGTCCGGGAAAACAATCGTCAAATTGAAAAAAAATCAACTGTTTGCACCCCTAAATCCCCTAAAGGAGACTTTCTAAAGCTCCCCTTTAGGGGATGGGGGCATTTTAGAGATTGGGATAAAAACCCTCAAATTTCTATTTAAGGACAGTTTTTGATCATATTTGAAATTTAGTCGGACGCCAGTGCTTTAAAATCAGACGCTTTGCTTTAGTTTTCAACATCACCATAGCGGTGCTATGCTTCTTTCTCCAAACTAACTGATTTTCTTGCATTTTCAGGCTACTACAATTCCCAATGCATAATCCAGGTTAAATTAATCCATTAAAAATTGTTAGAGGAGGTTTTTTTGAGGACCTCCTTTAATATTTTACTCCAAGTTCAAATGCCAGCTTGACCAGTTCGCTGGTTTTATTGAGCTTGAGTTTTTTGAAGATGTTTTGTTTGTGTTTTTTGACTGTTTCTTCAGAGATGAATAGGCCAGACCCTATTTCTTGGGGCGCCAAACCTTCTGCAATTTTCAGGAAAATTTCCCTTTCACGCTTCGTTAAGGATTCAAGCAGTCTGATGGGGGCCTCCGGGTTAACGGAGAGTTGGTCGTTTTCGGGAATCATCAGCGTAATGGCGTGATGCGGCTTGTTGGCGGTGGTCCGAGTTATGGTTTTAGTGGTGCCCAACATGATTTGCCATTTTCCAGCTGCATTTTTGAGCTTATAGGTAAGGTTCAGGTGTTCCTCGTTATCTTCATTAAAGAACGAAAGTGATCGAAAAAGTGTGGGGTAGTAGGATCGGTGGATCGTTTTGAGATAATAAATGTAATCCATGCCCGATAGGAAATTATTGGTGAAGCCATAAAAGGCCTTGCAGGCGTTATTAATATGTACAGGTCTGTAATTTCCAATATCGTGCAAAGTAATAAGGGCATCTTTCTGATTGACGAACTCGTCGTACCCGTGTAGGTCCAAGTGGTGCTCAAGAATGATGTTAGCTTCTTTTAGTTCGGTAATGATAAGATCTAATTTTTGGTGTAGCATTATAGTAGTGGAGATATAGCTTTCTAAAATAAAGCATTATCTCCTATAAAAACAAAACAGCTACGGTCACTGCTTGTGGTATAATGGTTTAGTGTGGGGACTAAATCATTGCGAGATTAAATGAAAACAAGATTTCTGTGATCCCGTTTTCCAAATACAGCTCCAAGGCCAATAGCAGGTTGACGCGTTTGACTTTTTTCCATATGCTTTTGCGTAAAAAGCTCTTTAGTGATAGGTATCGCATCCTGATTTCATTTTTGAAAACCAAGAAGTGGCTAATTTTCCTTTTTGAATTTTTGTTTGAAGTAGTGGGAACCTGTTCCAATAGCAGGTTGGCAATGTCCAAATAGGTTTTTCTGTTGAAGGCCTTGCTTCCTGTAGTGGGAAAAAGTGAAGCGGTACTCAGATTTCGGAGGTCAACGAGTTTGGTGTTCTTGGTATCCTTGATAAAATCATCCACTATTTGATTCATTGATTCATACCTCTTTTCTTGGCCAAAAGATGGGTTGGGGGCATTAATCAGGATCAGTCGTTTCTGCTCAGGGATCAGCTTCCGAATGGTTTGGAGGTTTTGATGAAATTCCTTAGGGGATATTAAGCCAAAATGCTCGAAGTGCACTGTGAAGTCGACCAATGCCTTTGTATCAAAGTGCTCGGCTCCTCTTTCTTTAAAGTAATTGACCAGTGATGGATGGTTGGTCTCTTCGGTGAGAATGCCTTCTCTTTTTCCAAGGGGCAGTTTTGTGCCTGACTGCTTGTGTCGATAGATGTGTTGGTAATAATCTGCTTCTAAAGCGATTACAATACAATTGGCAGTGTTTTTAAAAAGAGTGGTTTCGAAATAGTTTTGGTCAAAAAACGGAATGTTAGGAATCGAGTAGAGTTGATTTTTAATCGAATCAGATAGCTGCATTGCACCGAGCAAAGCCTGTGTATGCGTAGGGTAAACAGGGATATTGTTGGCTACATAATTGGTTTCCTGCGTGATATTAATGCCAGAATTGGAAAGGTAAAAGAGGGTTTGTTTGTAATCACATGGCCCTCTGAAGTATAATTGCGCTTGTTTATGGTCTCCAGAAGCATCAATCGAACTCGTTGAAGATGGAGAGGTGCTTGCCGGTATTTCCCCTATCCAGTCGGGTTGTGAACGGTCCAGATCCTCTGCGACTTCTGGTACTACCTGTAGGTCGGGAAATCCTAGTTTTGCATAGAGATACTGCGGGATTCCCAAGTTTAGGATGCGGCAGGAAAATACGAAATGGTTTAGCCGGTTTCTGCTCTTGTCCAAGCTATAAAAGCCTATAATGCCATAATCTCCAAAATTATCCTTTACCTTGATCAGGGCAGATTCGTTAGATGAGCTATTTATCAATGCGGCAATTTGATCTATGTTTAGCCTGACTTTAGTAAAGTTAAGTTGATTGGTTCTTTGTAACAGTTCGTGCAGCCTACCTTGATGGGTGAGCAAGTCGTGAATGAGTTCCACTTGGATTCCTGAAGATTTCAGAAAATCCAGGTTGTCATCGTATGACTTTTTAGCTTCGTGTTTTTTTTCGAGTATTTTATACTGTTTTAGCCTAGATAGGCTAGCGTCCTCCTTGCCTTCAAAAGCTTCGTGGTTTTTTATTACCGGGATGAAATCCGGGAAATGAGCATTGATTTTGGGATTATAGAATATGGCTTCTTCCAGGTTGGAATGGTTGTCGTCCAGAAACAGTACATTGGGACTTCTTAGTTGACAATTTTCGATGATATTTCTGATCAATACTCCTTTGGGACTCCAGTCAATGGCTGGAAATACAAAATAATCCCAAATCCCAAGTTCTTGAAGTTTTTGCTTAGCAACATCATAGTCATTCTTAGAGACGATGCTGTTGATAATGCCTCTTTTGGACAGTTTTTTTATAAGTTCAATGTTTTCAGGGATGGGAGTGATTCCTTCTTCGCTTAGCGTACCGTGCCAAAAAGTTTCATCCAAATCCCAGATGACAAGCTTTATGCTTTCCACCCGTGGGAGTAGCGTTTCCATAGTGAGAGAGAGTAGTAGTAGTAACTTTTTAATATTGTCGCCTTCCGGTGATCGATTCTCCAAAAGGTAATTAGTGAGGGACGTTGAAACTTTGGCGTTTTGCCAAAGTAGATTATGAGGCCCTTATTAATTATAACATAATGTTAATATCGTATATAACTACAAAAAAGTAAAATAAATACATAAAAATGTTTTTCAATGAATTTTATGGTGATTTTTCATTCTGGAACAAAATGGCTTTACCATGTGTGAAACAGTTAGGAAAAAGCCTTGTTTTTTAGACGGAGCTAGTAAAATGGGCTTTTTTGTTAATGTTTCAATAAAATGATTTTTTTTACCGATAGGAGCTTGGTGTGGTGTGTTTTGTAGTTTTGAAAAGTTATTAGGCCAAAAGACTGTTTGTTTTAGACCATTGATAGCGAAGATTTTGATGTAGGTTCATTGAGTCAGGTGAAGTCAGGAATAAAAAAAACCATCCGCTCGAAGCGGATGGTTTTAACACATACATAAACCAACTAAACACTATACTAATTATCTAGTTTGATTTCGAAGTAAGATTTTTGACCATTTGGATAAAAGCCTAAGATCATTACCTCGTCACCTTTATTTCGTTGGAGTTTGTTTTTGAGATCATCTGCTCCGCTTACACGATCTCTTCCTACATGGGTGATCACAAAGCCTTCTCTAGCACCAGCCTCTTCCCATTTGTCATTATCGATATTGTCGATAACGGCTCCGCCTTCAATTTCAAGGTGTTCTTGTAGGGAGATCTCTAAATCCTTAAAGGTCACTGATTCAAATTCTGTTGCTTTCAGTTCAGCCTTTTTGACCACTTTGGTAGTGCCCGAAATGTTTTTCAAGGTGGCAGTTGCCTCATGCTCTTCACCATTTCTTAGGAACTTAAGGTCTACTTTGTCCCCTGGACGTTTACGTGCTACCATCTCCTGTAGTTTAGATACGTTAGTGGTTTCCACGCCGTCTACTTCGGTGATGATATCTCCTTTTTGGATTCCTGCTTCTTCTGCGCCTGAGTCTTCGTTTACCTTGTCTACATACACGCCTTGATTGGCTTTGGTGTCAAGGTCAAGGTACTGCTTGGCGATGCTGACATCTTGGATTTGGATGCCCAGTAAGCCTCTTTGGACTGCTCCGTATTTCAATAGGTCATCCATCACTTTCTTAACAATAGCGCTCGGGACGGCAAAGGCATAGCCACTAAAAGCACCCGTCTGGCTAGCAATGGCTGTATTAATCCCGATCAATTCACCCGCAAGGTTTACCAAAGCTCCACCGGAGTTTCCTCTATTGACCACTGCATCTGTTTGGAGAAATGATTCGATCTGAAGGTTGTTGTTTTCATTTCTCAGGATGCCAATGTTTCTAGCTTTTGCACTAATGATACCTGCTGTTACAGTCGAGGTAAGGTCAAATGGATTTCCTACAGCCAATACCCATTCACCTACTTTTGTTTTATCGGAGTTTCCAAATGGCACAAAGGGTAACGCTGAGGCGTCAATCTTTAAGAGTGCCAAATCTGTCGTGGGATCGGTGCCGATTACTTTAGCGTCGTAATTGGTGTTGTCATAAAGGGTGATTTGTATTTCCTTGGCATCATCGATTACGTGATTATTCGTGACGATATAGCCATCTTCAGAGATGATTACTCCCGAACCGGAACTCATTCCTTCCATAGGCGGCTGCTGGCCACCTCCATCTGGGTGCCTGAACTCGAAAAACTCTTCCAGGGGATTTCCACTTCTTCCCCGCCGTTGAACGGTTACTTTGCTTTTAATATGAACCACCGCTGGTAGTACCTGATCCGCAGAAGCTACAAAGTTTATCCCGTCAGGAACATTGAACTTGTCGTCCTTCAGCCAATTCACAAAACTGGTGTTTTGTTTTTGTTCGAAAGTGGTTACTTTTTCCGACGGAGATAATAGACTTACTCCTGCTACTGCTATTAAGCCCCCGAGGATGGAGGCCAGAATAATGCTGAGAAAGAATTGCTTTCTATTCATGTTGTTCTCCTTTAGTTTATTGTTTTACTGTAACAAATACACGATTAAGCATAAGGTTTGTTCCCAAATATCGTGTAAAGATCACTATAAAATAGCTTATTTAACACCTTTTAACAAAGGAAGTAATGGTGATTATCGGGTTTTATCGAATTGTCGGGATGTTTGTCTTATATTAAACCCAAAAAAAAATAAGTGGGTTGCCCCACTTATAATTTATTTTACTTCGATGGATGATTTTAGCACCTTTTTCTCGCTTTTAGGCAGTGTTACCTTTAGAATGCCATCTTCATATTTTGCTTCGATTTTGTCTGGAGAGACATCTTCGGGCAAGAAGAATGATCTGCTAAAAGCTCCGTATTGCGTTTGGACGGTGTGGTAATTTTTGCCTTCCTGGGCTTCTTTGCTCTTTCTTTCGCCTGAGATGATAAGCTTGCCATCTACCAAGTCGATTTTAAAGTCCTCTTTTTTGATTCCTGGAACAGATAGTTCTACTTCATAATTGCTCTCATCTTCACTGATGTCCACCGAAGGCGTGAACTTTTGAGTGCCTGTTTGGAATGAGTCATTAAAGAACTTGTCCAATACTCCACTGAAGGTAGAAGGATAGTTGGGCTCTAATTGATTATATCTTACGAGTTTCATGATAGTATGAATTTTTAGTTTTTGAATTGTTTTATTTAACTACGATCATACTATAGTGAATTCTGTACCAAATCTATTTTCACTTAATTTTACTGACCTTTTGACGGGTTTTAGCCTTTTTTGAAACGTTTAAATGCCAAAATGTCTGTTTTGTGAACAGTAAAGCGTCAAAAATGACTTTATTAATAAATTAAGATTGGTTAGTTGCTTTCGATCACTTGACCCTTTTCACGGTACAGGTCTACTTCTCCATCTAGAAGTACTGCGATAACTGTAATGTCTTTGTCGTAGACATTGTCTGGGATATCGACATATTTAAGTCCAGGAACTTTGCTCCAGTATTGTTTGCCTACTTCACGGTGATCGAGTTTAGTACCATTGCCGACCACCCATATCCTGTTGATCTTATTTTTCAGGCCCTTAATGACCAATGACTCATTTACTTTATAGTCTAAGTAGATGTAAAGTGTTTTTCGATCTTTGGAAAGTGTGGTGGGGGCATAAACGTGTCCTTCTGGGATTCCAGCTTGTGTGTCGTAAATGGCAGCAGCGTGTTTATCGGTCCATCTCCCAAATGATTCCAGAATATTAACCGCTTCATCAGGAATTGACCCGTCCGGTTTGGGGCCTATGTCCAGCAGGAGGTTCCCGCCCATGTGAAGGCAGTCCACAAAGATCCTGAGTAGCTCATTTGGGCTTTTATAATTGTCGTCATTGTGTTGGTAGCCCCAGCTGTTGTTCATGGTGAGGCATAGCTCCCAGTATTTGCTGTCTGGTTTGGTGACAGGGACTCCCTGCTCAGGCGTGTCGTAGTCTCCCAGATTGCCTCCGATACGGGAATTGATAATGACGCTGGGATTCCATTTCAGGAGTTGTGCTTTGAGCTCCTTGCTTCTCCATTCTTCGGCCTTATGTTCCCAGTCGCCATCAAACCAATAAAGGTCGGGATTGAAGGTTGAGGAGAGTTCTTCGAGTTGTTTGAAGTTGAAATCCACGAATTTTTGGAATCTTTCAGGATCATTCTTGTAACGGTACTTTGTCCGGGTTTTTCTGTCATAATCTGGGTGTGACCAGTCCAAGACCGAATAATAAAGTCCTTTTTTGAGTCCTTCTTTTTCGAGTGCATCCATAAATGGAGCGATGAGGTCTTTGTTGGCAGGGGTTTTATTGACCACGGTTAGGTCGCTAGCTTGACTAT
Organism: Echinicola soli; assembly: GCF_006575665.1. Taxonomy (NCBI): domain Bacteria; kingdom Pseudomonadati; phylum Bacteroidota; class Cytophagia; order Cytophagales; family Cyclobacteriaceae; genus Echinicola; species Echinicola soli. The sequence continues at coordinate 573,530 of NZ_CP041253.1, read as the reverse complement.
TCCAGAGGGCTACTCCATCGTGGTGCTTAGCAGTAATAACGGCGTACTTAGCACCAGAAGATTTGATAAGTTGGGCCCATTTTTCTGGGGCATAATTAGAAGCGGTAAATCCGTCAAGCTGCTTCATGTAATCGTCATAGGAGATGTAGTCATTAAAGAAAGACCAGGATTCATCAATTCCATTCACGGAATAAATGCCCCAATGGATAAAGATTCCTAATTTAGCATCCTTGAACCATTGCATTTTTTGGTCTTCCGTGGAGTTCTGGGCCCAAGTTTTAGTGATGATTAAGCTGGAAATAAAAAGCCAGCTTATAAGTATGTACCAATTTTTCATGTTTAGTTTACTTGATTAGTCCAAAATACCTAATTTATAGGGTTTAAATGTAATGATATTAAAATATTGATCTAATTGATCGTGCATTTATTTTTCTTTTGTATTAATAAGCGCCGTTAATTTAAATTTTATGTTAATGGAGGGCAAGGTTTTATTAAAAGTGGGCAAGATTGGCGGTTTGGCATGATCTCCTACTCAGGATTTCTTCTTATTTTTATAAAGAGAAATACCTGTTATATTTTATGAGACCTCTTCCACTTTGTTACATTAAGTTCATTTTCATCTGTCTTTTTTCTTTGGGCAATTTTCAGTATTCCAGTGCTTTTCAATCTACTTCTGAAATATTGTCCATGGGGGATTCTTTGCTTGGACTGACAAAAGATACTGTAAACGCGGGAAATCAAGATACTGTTAAACAAGACCGCAACATTAATACAGTAATCCAAACCATGGAGCAGTACATTATGGCAACCAACCATATCAATAAAGTGCTGGACAGACAGGTAGACACCACTCAGATCAGTGAACAATTGCCCCAGGTAGAAATGAGTATAGAGGAGGTGCGGGGCAGGCTGGAAAGGCGAAACAGGGATATTAACCTTAGGTACCTGAATGCACTCAATAATTTCACAGACTACCAAACCCGTAGAATAGAGAAATGGAAGGTGGATTTTGATAGCAGAAGCGCGGAGGTGCTCAATGCCTTTGATTCATTAAGGGAGATTAAAAAAGATAAAATACTTTCCTTGACACTTGAAGACCCTACAATCTTGCCTGCATTCCAGAGTCAACTTAAAGAGCTTCAGACGAGGATTAGGACCGGAGATAGTCTCTTTGTGGCCAGGCAACTTAACCTGGTCAATTATCAGAGCCGATTATCCAATGTGTTAATTGCAGTAAATGATTTTAAGGAAGAGATCAGAGAGCGGGAGCGCAAAATGGAGCGGGCGCTTTTCAATAAGGAGATCAATTTTATTTGGGATAAAAGTACTTATTCAAGAACAAAAGAGCTATTGAAGGTTGTCAGTCACTCGGTCAATATCAACCGGATTATCCTAAAGGGCTATGTAGAGGCAACCCGTCCTGTCTTGATATGGGTGCTAGGATTGATTTTGGCGTTTTTTCTTTGGTTTAGGTATTTGCTTAGGCATATTAAGTCTGAAAAGGAATTTTCTGATATCATTCTTCAGCGGACCAGGTTTATCCCCAATAACCCGTTGTTGTCAGCGATGGTTATTGTACTGCCATTGGCTACTTTTTTTTATCGTTCGCCGCCAGTAGTATTGGTAGTTGTGGTGCTCTGGTTGCTGATGCTTGTAACAACGGTGCTGATCAGGTCAATTGTCAAAAAGAAAATTTATCTTTTTTGGTGGGTTTTTTTAGTGATTTTTGTGATTTATAGCATCAGCAATCTATATATCGAAACCGCGTATGAAGAGCGATGGGTGTTATTGTTTTTGAGTTTCGTATGTATTGGATTGGCTTATAGTATTATCAGTGAGATCAAGGACTCTGGCCTTAACCATACCAGGTATGTTATTCTGTTGATCCAGTTGTTTATGATCATTCAGGGACTGTCAGCTGTGGCCAATGTTCTTGGCAGGTATAGCCTCGCCAAAATTTTGGGAGTGGCAGCGACAACCAGCCTTATGCAGGCAGTGGGCTTGTATGTTTTTGTGCTGGTGATCTTAGAGGCGATCTATCTGCAGATTGAAATGGGTAAAAAGAGTACTACTGAATATACGGCTTATTTCGATTTTCAGGATATTCAAAGTAAAGTGAGAAACATTTTTGTCTTTCTGGCTGCTGCCATCTGGCTTTACTATTTGACAACGAACCTAACGATTTATGATTATCTCTTTGAAAATATTTCTGCTTTTTTGTCGAAAGAACGTAAGATCGGTCAGAGTACGTTTAATTTTGGGAGTATTTCCACTTTTATCATTATTATTTGGATTTCAGGAATTATCTCAAAGTATATCTCCTACTTTGCGGAGGCCAAGGATCAGAAAATGGCCGCTAATCGTAAGCAGCGGTTGGGGTCTTCCATATTATTGATCAAATTGGCCGTATTTACACTAGGGTTTTTATTGGCTATTACCGCTGCCGGAATCCCGTTGGATAATGTGGCGATTGTATTGGGGGCGCTCTCGGTAGGTATCGGTTTTGGTCTACAGACCATTATCAATAACCTGGTGTCCGGGATTATCCTGGCATTTGAACGGCCAGTGCAGATTGGAGATGTCATAGAGGTGGGGGGGCAAAGTGGAGTTGTCAAAGAGGTGGGGATCCGCGCCAGTAAGATACAGGGCTGGGACGGATCTGAACTGATCATGCCAAATGGCGACCTTCTCTCCCAGCAACTGATTAACTGGACACTCTCCAATAAACGACGAAGAATAGAGCTGTTTATTGGGGTGGCCTATGGTTCTGATTCGGATAAGGTTGAAGGAGTTTTTAAAAAAGTGCTGGACCGGGAGGATATTCTCAAAGTGCCGGGGCCAAGTGTTTTCCTGCAGAATTTTGCTGAAAGTGCAGTGGAATACAGGCTTCTTTTTTGGGTAAATGATATTGATATTTGGGTAGATATGAGAAATGAAGTGATGAAGGATATTTATAAACGTTTTGGAGAAGAAAATATAGAAATCCCATTTCCTCAACGAGATCTTTACATCAAGTCCATGCCGGAATCCAAATCGGCTCAGCCAGATAAGAAAGATATCCCCCCAGTTGAAAAAGAACAGGAAAAAGGAGGGCGTGATTCAAAAGATGATACGAGTCCTGAAAATTAATCCATTGAATTTTAGTGTGAAAGAAAAATTAGAGCACTTTTTTTGAATGGGTATTTGGAAAAAAATAAACAACCTGCTATGTTTGCATCACGTTAAGCGAAAGGGCTAGCGAAAATAATAAAATTCCTCCTTAGCTCAGTTGGTTAGAGCATCTGACTGTTAATCAGAGGGTCCTTGGTTCGAGCCCAAGAGGAGGAGCTGAAAATCAGCCACTTACGATGAAAAATTGTAAGTGGTTTTTTTATTTGCAAAAAATTTGCAAAATATTGCCTCTATTCGAATCCTCATTTGCAAAATCAATTCTATCACCAGTTAATTGTCTAAAAATCAACAAGTAAAGACATGACAGACCATTAAACCTTTTTGAATTTACGGTCTTTGAACTTTCTTCTAGGATTAAAGCTAACCCCTTCGATTTTTTCAGTCTTATTACCCAATTTGATCCATTCTTCGATTTCCTGTCTAAAAAAATAAAGCTTGCCAGCCTTTTTATGGTAAGGGATCAGTCCCCTGGACACATAACTGTAGATGGTTTGCCTTTTCAATTCCAACAATTCACATATCCTGCTTAGGGTTAATACCTCTTCAGTCTGATTTTCTGAACAGCCATTTTCGTGGATTGCATTTAAAATCAGTTTGTTTTGCTTAATTAACTGGGATACTGCTTGAGGAAGATCTTCAAATTTTAATTCCATAGGTAATTGGTTTAAATTAGGGAATTCGATGCTAAGGATTTTTGTGAGTAATTATTCACCAGTATAACCGTAGTTGGGTGAAATATTTTTGGTAATTTAAAATTGAGAGTAATAAAATGATCACACTGAAATCAGAAGTGGGAACTAACCTAAATGAAGTTAACTATTAAATAGATATTCACGAGCAGGTAACTTTAATGGTATACTCACCAATTAAGCAACCTTTATCCTAAATAGATATGCTTTTAGGTATTGTAAGAAAACAATAGTAAAAGGCTTTATCCCAAAAGAGCCTTTTAAAGGGAATCAGCTTTTATTATCCTTCGATCCCTATATGAACCGGAGTGCTGGGCATTTTTCCATTTTTGATACCTAGAACAACTTCATCCCTTGGCACACCAAATTTATCACTTAAATAATGATAATGAGGTTGTCCATCATTCCAGCTCTCTTCTCCGGATAATGATTTATAAGTTATATAAAAGCAATGCCACTGGTCTTCCTTTTCAATAAATTTTGCAATTATTCTTTTTCGATGTTTTATGATGTTTTTCAATTGACCTTCACTTAATTCAGTCTCTCCAATAATATCAATATCTTTTTCATTTTCTCCTAATTCAATTACATAGGGTAAGTCAGTATATTTTATTCCTTTGGGTAATTGTTCGGAGGAATAATAACTAAACTTATACCCAAGATTTTCATATGCATAAAATATCAATTTCGTTAATGTAAAGGAGGTAAAAGAAACCCCTTTTAAAAGTTTTAACTGATCACGTTTCTTGTTCGTAGTTAAAAGATCAATTAAATTGCGAGCTAATTTATCTTCCATAATCATTTGAAAACGTTTTGTCCAATCTTGATGAGCCTCATATTGATAAATTTTATATCGATATTCAGGGGGGATTTTTTGCAATTTGTAGTCTTTAAAATCCATAGTTAGATAAAAACAAGATATTATACTACATTGCTTGAGATATTCTATTGGATTAACACATGTCACCTCTGGTGAAAAGAACATCCTATAAAAACTTTTTTTACCCTTGGTATTTTGGTGAATTTTAAGAACTCTCATGTATTTTTATGATAGTTGTCTATGAAACTTCATTTTAAGTACTTTAAAATATGATTATACGCTATTGTGCCAGTAAGGGTAAATAGCCGCAATGACCAGCCTGTCAAATAATTTTTGGCCGAAGTATCTTCTGTTTAGCTTATAGCAGAACTCGTCCAGATAGTTCTGAAGCTTCCTTTCAGAGACCATATGGTAGGTCCTCAGATAGCTTTTCAGGTTGCTGATGGCTATATGTGCCCATTTAAGGTTGAATTTTCCCTCTGCCGATGAGGATATTTCATGAACATGGACATCTACACAGTCCTCCAGATTGATATAAGTCGTGCTTTCATCGGTCTGCAATACGGCTTCTTTATCTATAAAGTCCCTTACCAGTTTTTCGGCCGTTTTGGCTTTCAGGTCATCGATCTTCTTCATTTTGAAATAACGGCAGCTTTTGTCCTTCCCGGTATCAAGGTCTTCCAAAATCGTGGATTCCGCCATGGTGGCCACTATGGCCTGTCTTTGGCTCCCCCTTCCTTTTTTAAGGGCCTGTTTTTCATCTGATTTGGTCGCTTTTTCCACAAAGGCTTCGTCATACTCCACCATATCCTCAAGCTGGTAAAGCCCGTCCCTTTTTCCCATTACTTCCCTGACCTTGTGGAGAAGCCCAAAGATGGTCGCATATCGGGAATGCCCCATCTGCCGCTGCAGTTCCAGGGCGCTGAAGCTCTTTTTGGTGGCAGATATAAAGGTGATGGCAAGCAGCCAGGTCCTCAAGGGAAGGTTGCTGTTTTCCATCACCGTGCCGTTTTTCAAGCTGGTGCGGAAATCACAGTGTTTGCACTGGAACATCTTTTTGTTGCACAGCCAATAATGTGCTGATCCTCCGCACTTTTTGCATATCACACCCTGCTGCTCACGCTGTTCGCGCAGATAGACCGCACAGCTGTCTTCATCGGGGAAACGTTCATAAAATTTCAGTATGTTCATAGCGTCAAAACCTTTTGTCCTGACACAAGTAACTGCCATTTGCCCACTTTATGAAACAGATGACACTAACTGTCACTTTATATTTATTTGCCTACTGGCATAAAGGCGTATAATCATACTTTAAAAATAGAAAAAATACAATTCCAATTGGTATAATTAAAGAGCCATCTTTATTCCTTAATGTGAATAATTCAAAAGAGTCCTTTATCGACATTATTTCACTCAATATCTCATTGACCAATTTAGCATTTAATTTCCTGTACTTTTAAGTACTTCCTACGTTCAGATCCCAAACTCTTCTCTAATTCCTTTTTCCCTTCTGATTTATCCCATTTTTTGAATAACTTAGGGTTTACTTATTTCAGGACTTAACCTTACATTTACGCCATGAATGACACTGCTATGCCGGAAAAAACCCACCACGGAAGAAATGTAAAGCGCTTTAGGGAAATGATGGGAATCAAACAAGAAGCTCTTGCCCACGAGCTGGGAGACGACTGGTCCCAAAAGAAAGTATCTCTGCTCGAGCAAAAGGAAATTATTGAAGATGACCTTCTTAAGCAAGTTGCAGAAGTGTTGAAAGTACCAGAAGAGGCCCTTAAAAATTTTAGTGAGGAAGCAGCAATAAATATTATTGCCAGTACACTTCATGACAATGCAGGTTCCATAAACAACAATTGTACCCTCAACTTCAACCCTATTGATATGCTTATTGAAGTATATGAGGAAAATAAGCGGTTATATGAGCGGCTTTTAGCCAGTGAAAAGGAGAAAAATGAGTTGTTGAAGGGAAAGAAGTAAGCGTTTTGAATATTTTGCTTAGAAGTACTCGACCCAGCTCATATACTAAATAAAGTTACGATGCTTTTATAGGGCTGTACGATTCTAATAAGGTTCGGAAGAAACCATTTCTAGTTCGGAAGAAATTGGATTGATGGCTGGAGAAAAATGGCTTTGTTTTATTATGAGGATGTTTTTTTGCCAGTTCTCTGAAATATTCCGGTTCGGAGAAAACCAACTAAAGTTCGGAGATAAAGAAAAATGAGTTCGGAGAAAACTGAGGTCAGATACCATCATTTTTAATTTTTAATGAAACTTATCTAATATCTCTGTCCATTATTTTTAGGCCTTTTAAAAATGAGATTAAACACCTCAAACCTTCCTCCTATTAGCCCTGCACAACTTGGGACACTTAGTGTCATTAACTATTAGGCTTAGTCTTATTTTATTAAATTGACCTATTATTTAAAAACAACTAAACTAAGACTTATGGGAAAAATTATTTTTGTAACTGGTGGGCAAGGAGAAGGGAAAAGCACTTTTATTGAACAGCATTACCTAGAAAAAGAAGGGCACTATATTTTTGACCTTGCAAAACTCAACGTGGAACTACATGGTGATTATGCTTCATTTTTATCAGATGAAGACAAACAAATGGTGGTATGGAATAAAGCAACGGGGGATTGCCTGGAGGCATTTATGGATGGAGCCAATATAGTGGTCGAATATTGCCTTGGTGCTGGCTATGATGAGGAAATCAAATCATGGATCGATCAATGTAAAAAGATGGAAATTGAAACCCGATGGGCTCAGGTCACCTGTAATACCGAAACCGCTAAAAAAAGGATAGAAAAGGCATGGGGTACCCCAGATTATTTTTCTTCCATTAACTATATGGAAGACACGGTAAAAGTCTTTACGGGAATTTTAGAATCCATCCAAATGACCAAAAATTTGGGGTATATGGATAACAAAAACCAATAAACTTGAACGATGCCATTTGAAGAAAAGCTGAATAAGTACCAAGGATGTTTGCTTGGTGGAGCGGTTGGTGATGCGCTAGGGGCTCCGATAGAATTTTTGTCCCAAGATCAATTGCTCCATCGATTTGGCCCTAAAGGGATTATGGACTATGTGGAATTTGGTGATGGCACCGGGGAGTTCACTGACGATACTCAGATGACATTGTTTACTGCTGAAGGACTTTTGAGAGCTAAGCATAGAGCCATGCTAAAAGGAATTGGAGGTGCTTTGCCCCAAATCACCTATCACTCCTACCTAAGGTGGCTGGAGACCCAGGGCTTTCCCCGTCAGGGCAACTCCATTAACTCAAAACAATTGGCCACTGGCTGGTTGGTCAAACGAAAGGAGCTTTATACCCGAAGAGCTCCGGGCAACACTTGTTTGATGGCCTTGGCAAGTGGAGAAACGGGAACTATTTCCAAGCCTGTCAATGACAGCAAAGGCTGTGGAACTATAATGCGCATGGCACCAGTGGGATTGGTATTTGCTGATAATGCAGCCCGAGCTTTTGATGAAGGATGTCACCTTTCAGCAATCACCCATGGCCATCCAAGTGGGTATTTGAGTGGAGTTTTTTTCGCTGCATTGATAGCATTTCTGGTACAAGGAAAGCCTTTATTGGAAAGCATCCAACTTTGTTTGGGAATTATGGTACAATGGGAAAACCATTCTGAAGTAAAACAAGCAGTCCAGATGGTGCTAAACCATCACAATCAAGGGATTTCAGGAGATTTAAAACCTACAGACATAGCAGAGCTGGGTGAAGGCTGGGTGGCAGAAGAAGCACTGGCTATGAGTCTGCTTTGCGGATTAAGGTATCCTGATAATTTTGAAAAGGGCGTACTTGCTGCTATTAATCACGGAGGAGATTCAGACAGTACTGGAGCCATTACGGGAAATATTCTAGGCCTGATTAATGGTGTGACAGGTATTCCTGAACATTGGAAACAAAAGTTAAAATATGCAGACATCATTTTGGATATGGGTGAAGACCTTACCATTGGCATAAAGGGCAATAGCCATAATGAAGATGAAGAATGGTGGGAAAGGTATCCGGGATATTGAAGATTAAAAAGATATACTCATTAAGATGACGAAAAAAACAGTTTATATAGACATGGACAATGTTCTGGTGGATTTTCCATCGGGAATAAAAAGAACAGATGAGGAGACAAGGGAAGCCTATGTGGACAGGATAGATGAAGTCCCCGGGATATTTTCCTTAATGGAACCTTACCCATTGGCCATTGAATCGGTAGAAATGCTGGCTGGCAAATACGATTTGTATATTCTCTCCACCGCTCTATGGCTTAACCCAAGTGCATGGATAGATAAGGTGAAGTGGGTACACAAGCATTTTGGAGAAGGGGAGGATGGATTGTTTTATAAAAGGCTGATTCTTTCCCATAACAAGCATCTTAATAAAGGTAATTATCTTATTGATGATCGTCCCAATAACGGGGCGAAGGATTTTGGAGGTGAATGGCTACATTTTGGGAGTGAAAGGTTTCCGGATTGGATAGCTGTGAGGGAATACTTACTTGGTAATGGGAAAGGTATATTATGAGAACATATAAAGATGCATTGAAAGAATCTTGCTCGACAATCGAGGAAGCAAGGGACCTTGTCTTTACAGCTTTGATCAATGTAGCGATGACCGGTGAATATAAAGATATCGATGAGCTGTTCGAGGAAGGGGATGTGGTGCGCTTTAGTACAGCACATTTTCTGAATAGCGAAGATAATAATATTCAGATGTTATTGGCTTTGGTTGGTCAACTTGAGCAAACCCATGATAGTTTATTAAATTTAAATGGGTTAGATCACGATAACAGCACACAATAGTTAATTTACCATGTATTTGAATTAATAAATTTTCTTGATAAGATGTTAGAAATTAATGCATTAGAAAACAAAGTAAGAAAAGAGTTTAAAAGGATTTGGCGATGTGCAGATTCAAAAAGTTGGGAACAGTTTAGAGACAACGGCCTCCTTACTATTAATTGGCTCGATCCAGAAAAGGATTATCGAAGAATGGATTTGAATAACCTCAGTAGTGGAGGAGACAGTATCAAGCCTTGGGTAAATAAATTAAAGAAAGGTGATTTGATTTTTATCATTAATAAAAATTATTATTACGGATTTGGTATTGCAGAATCAGAATACTCCACCAATGAGCATACACTTGTCCTTTCTAATAATAAAAAAAGACCAGCAATTAAATTTAAGTTTATTCATTGTTTGAAAGAACCGATAGAGCATAACTTTGATATTAGCCACCAAAGACCTACAACTTTTACGCCTATTGACCAATTCAAATTTAGCTTAAGTAAAATTCTAAGTTTTCTAAATGAGAAATTTCCAGATGTTTATTCAAAACTGTCAGAAAGTGACATTTCAAATATGACGATAAAACAAAATGCAAAACCTTCTAATACAATTTTATTTGGTCCTCCAGGTACCGGTAAAACATATTCTACCACTGAAAAGGCCCTTCGATTAATTAATGATGATCAAGAGAGTAAGCTTGATTGGAATAACAGAAAAGTTATAAAAGACCAATTTATCAAAAGGCAAAAAGAAGGACGGATTGGTTTTACTACTTTCCACCAAAGCCTCTCCTATGAGGATTTTATTGAAGGCATAAAGCCAGATGTGAGCAAGAAAGGAGATGGGATAGAGTATGAAGTTCAGGATGGAATCTTTAAACAGATGGCTAAAGATGCATTAAAAAATTTAATTGGGGAGAATGAGATTAGAGAAAGGGAGAATGAAATACTCTCTTTCGACCAACTATACGAAAAATATTTGGCTTACCTCAGTGGTAAAATAGATGAATATGAGTTTGAGACAATTGGTGGAAGCAAAATAAAGTTGGTTAATGTAAACCTTGATAACAAAACCATTTATGTAAAATTTGAATGGTCAAATTCATCAACAAAGGAAGAAAAAGGAAAACATGAATTTACAGTTTCGAAATCAAAGATCAAGGATATGTTCGATGCTGATATAGACCCAAATGAAGTAAAGTCCATTAACCAAGATATATTGCCAAGTGTAAAATATAATGGGTCAGTTTTCTTTGCCGTTTACAAAAGTTTTTTCGAATTTTTAATTGACAATAAAATATCCTTTAAGGAGGTTGAAGCTGATCAGGATCGAGAAATAAAAGACTTACTTGAAATATGGTATCAATTTGAGGGTTCTAAGAAAAAAGAAAAAATTACAAATTGTGATCAATTTGTCTTGGTAATAGATGAGATCAACCGTGGTAATGTTTCTTCGATTTTTGGGGAGCTGATCACACTTTTGGAGCCAGACAAACGACTGGGGATGGCTGAAGAATTGGAAGTGATATTACCATATTCAAAAAAGTCGTTTGCTGTGCCGCCAAATCTCCATATTATCGGTACCATGAATACCGCTGATAGGTCTGTGGAAGCGTTGGATACGGCACTGCGGAGAAGGTTTTCATTTGAGGAAATGGATCCCAATCCAGATTTGATTAAGAAATATGGTAAGGAAAAAGTGGAGTACGTTAATTTGGTAGAAGTTCTTGAAACGATCAATGGAAGAATCGAAAGGCTTTTGGACAGGGATCATCTGATTGGTCATAGCTATTTTCTTGGTGTTGAGAAATTGGAAGACCTAATGGATGTTTTCCAGAATAAAATTATTCCATTGCTACAGGAGTATTTTTATAGGGATTATGTCAAGATCGGAATGGTGTTGGGTGAAGGGTTTGTGGAACCAAACTCCAAAAATATAGTACCCTATGCTAAATTTGAATACGAAGGCGACTATGATGATAGAAAAATTTATCAGATAGTGAAATTTGACTCTAAGGATTCTCAAATCAAGTTTAAAGGGGCTATTGAGCTTTTACTCGGTGAATAGATTAAAGGACAGACAAAAGTCAATTTCAGTGTACGAACATCAATTACTGAAAGTGGATGAGGATAGGTTTTGCCAGAAAAAACTAAAAGCACTTCAACAACATTACGGCTCAAAGGGGGTGAAATATTATTCCCTTGTTCATAATGGAGTAAAATTCAACGAACATGTTGGTGTCATTCAAGTTGGTGGCCTGACTATTGAGGTTTTACCGAAGGTAGATCAAGAGGGAGAAAAAAGTAATGCCAGTTGGAAAAAGGGTTTGATTGACATGCTCACAGAGGTAGGACACTTAAAGGTGGAAAGCAGCGAGTTTGCAGGCTTGAAAACATCGAATCATTCCCTGTTGGACCTTTATTTCGAGCTTTTTATTTTTGAAATGGAAAAGCTGCTCCACCAAGGTTTAACAAAGAAATATAGAAGGACTGAAGGGAATGTTAAAGCTCTAAAGGGAAGCCTGAATTTCACCAAACACATCCAAAAAAATTGTTTTCACAAAGAGCGGTTTTATGTCAACCACTCTGTGTATGACAAGGAGCATGATATTCATGCAGTTTTATATAAAGCACTATTATTGCTCCAAAAGATTAATTCCTTTTCAGGATTGCATAGTAGGATAGGTGCTTTGGTGTTGAATTTTCCGGAAATGCCGGATATCCGAGTTAGTTCTGCGTGGTTTGAAAGATTACGCCTTGACCGAAAAACACAAGCGTATCATAAAGCTTTACAAATAGCCAAAATGATCCTGCTTAATTACCATCCGGACATCCAAAGGGGAAACAATGATGTATTGGCCATTATGTTTGACATGAACCATCTTTGGGAGCAGTTTTTATTTGTGAGCTTGAGGAAGCATTTAGGTGTGGGATATACAGTGGAAAGAAAGAAGAAAAACGATTTCTGGGAAGTAAAGGGTAAATTCAAGTCACAATTAGAACCTGATATTATTATCAGGAAGAAATGCGAGTCTGATAAGGAAGAAATTGTCCATATACTGGATGCAAAATGGAAAAGAATAAAAAGTAATAAGCCCGATATACATGATTTACGTCAGATGTTTGCTTATCATCATTACTATAATGCAGAAAAGACAGCTTTGGTATATCCATTTTCCAAAGATCCGAAAATATCGCTTGGAGAATTTTCTTCATATAATTATGAGTGTTCTGTCCTTCAAATTCAATTATTAGACGAAGATGAGATTAGCGTGTCCGATTGGCAAAAGAGAATTGCAGAGGAGATTGGCAAGTGGATGGATGTAACCTTATTCCCCAAACAGTTCCAACAGCCCCTTAGTATCCAGTGACTTAAACAGCCCCTCTTCACTCTGGATCAGCCCAGCGGCCAATTCCTTCTTCTCATGCTGCATTTGCAGGATCTTTTCTTCAATAGTATCCTTACAGATCATGCGGTAGGCCATCACCTTTTTGTCCTGGCCAATGCGGTAACAGCGGTCGATGGCCTGTGACTCCACAGCCGGGTTCCACCAGGGATCAACCAGAAACACGTAATCCCCAGCGGTAAGATTCAGCCCGGAACCACCCGCTTTGAGGCTTAAAAGAAACACCCTTACCGAATTATCTTCCTGAAATTGCTTTACCGCTTTCTTTCTGGATGCCTCGGAGGTCTGACCATCCAGGTAAGAATAACAGACTCCTTCTTTTTCCAGTGCCTTACCAATAAGCTTCAACATACCCGTAAACTGGGAAAACACCAACAATTTATGATTGGCTGTCTTTTCGATAACCTGCTCCATTAATGCTTCCATCTTGGCAGAATTGCCCTCATAATTATAATGATCCGGTACCAAAACGGGGTGGTCACAAACCTGTCTCAACCGCATCAGGCCTTCCAAGATCTTAAGCTTAGAGTTGTTAAGCCCCTCTGTGGAGATTTTGTCTTCAAGTTCTCCTTTGTAATAATTCCGCAAGGACTCATAAGCCTTACGCTGTTGGGGTTCCATTTCACAGTACATGACCATTTCGGTTTTTTCCGGCAGGTCCTTGGCCACTTTTTCCTTGGTCCTTCTCAGGATAAAAGGCTTGACGGCCGTTTGCAGCGCTTCCATTCTTGGTGATTTGTCCACCCTTCCTTTTTGAAGAAATATTTTCCTGAAATTTGCCTCGGTCCCGAAAAATCCGGGGTTAACAAAATTCATCAGGGCGTATAAATCCACTACACTGTTTTCAACCGGGGTTCCTGAAAGGGCCAACCGATAACGGGCGTTGAGCAAGTTTATGGCCTTATATCGATCAGTGCTTGTATTTTTGATGGCCTGGGCTTCATCGGTGATCAGGTATTGGAATTCCATATTGCCAAAAAAACGGATATCTGATTTGACCGTATCGTAAGTGGTAATGACCAGATCAAACTGATGCAATCCTTCCTGCAGTTGTTGCCTTGAATGTCCATAATACTTGCAAATGGTCAGGTCAGGGGTGAATTTAGCCGCCTGTTCCTCCCAATTGTAAAGCAGGGATTTGGTGGCCACAATCAAACTGGGCTGTTTTTCGCCGTCCTCTTTGGTATGGAGCAATAAGGTAAGCACCTGCAGGGTCTTGCCCAAGCCCATGTCATCGGCCAGTATTCCGCCCCATTCTTCCTCCTGCAGGGCTTTCATCCAGTAAAACCCCGCTTTCTGGTATGGCCTTAATGTTGCCCTGACCATGGGCAGCTTTACTCCATCCTTTAAAACAGGGTTCTCCAACCGCTTTCTTTTGGCTTTGATCCAGTCGGTGATATCCTTGGGGGCATTTTTCCCATACAGCTTTTCAACCATGGGAAAGTGGAGCTTGGAAAGGCTCAGTTTCCCGTTCTTTTCCTGTCCTAGGGATAACATGCCCCTCAGTTTGTCCTGCCACTTCGAAGGAATTATCCCTTCTTTGCCACCCTTTAATTTGACCTTGCCGTCCTGTTTGATGATTGCGTTTCTCAATTGCTCAAAGTCCAAAAGATTATCGCCAAACCTTACCTGCAGACCAATATCAAACCAGCCCTTCTTAGCCTGGACATCCATTTGGATATCCGGGCTGTAGGGATGGTAACCAAACCCCTTGAGGCTGTCCAATCCTTCAACCGGAATATCGGCTTTTTTCAATATTGAAAAGGCCTCCAGGAACCAGTAATCCCTTATAAATTCATCCATAGAAACCATTGGGCGTTCTTCGGATGCTTGCTCTTTAAATGTAGGGTGCAGGCCATATATAAGTTTCTTAAAGGCTTTTTCCTCTTTTTTGTCCCTTATCTGGACTGTCCTATTGTCACCATCAAACAACAGCCATTGTGTACCTTTGGTAAGGATGTTCACAGGCTCTTTCCTTTCCAGGTATTTTATGTATGGGGTAAGCGTAATGCTGTTATTTGTTTGGGATACACACAACCATTTTCTTTCAGCGGTGAGTCGGTACGTTTGAATATATAAATTCTTTTCTACTTTGAATTTGAACTTGATCGGATAATGGGAGCAAAGCTCCGGTAAAACGCTTTTAATAAATTCTTCACAATAGGTCTTGTGGATGGTGAATATATCTTTATGGGTAATCCACTTCCATATTTTTACATCACGGAGGCAGGAAGCGGTATAGGTAAGGGGATCGTACTTATTTGGCCTGTAAAACATAGGAAAGTCATCTGGGAAGGATTGTTCTACTTCTTTGTATTTCCCGTTGTGGAGCATAAAGGCCTTTAACAAGAAACGGTCATCGATTTCTGTGAGCTCGAATGCTGGCTGGAATTTAGCCTCTGAAAATTCAATACTTGACATATCCGTTTTTCTGGGCCGGTTTTTGAACTGCTTTTTCCTGTAACAGAAATAGGAAAAAACGAACCGTTCCCGTTTCAGTAAATGGATTGCTTTTTCCCATAGCGTCCATATTTTCGACTCAAATATCTGTTCCTCCAAAAACGCTTTTTGAAACAACACCTTGTCAACGGGTTCTGATAATTCTTCCAGCCTTTCTGCAATTTTGAGCAGGGCAATTTGATTGTTGGACAGTTCGGATAATATGGGCGTTATCTGTTCGGTTTTAAAAGTGTTGAATGACCTTATGTTTTTCCCGTCCAAAGTCGTCCGTCCCAAGAATGGCTTTAGTATGGGATACCCTAAAAAGTGTTTGAGCGTAGGGATGCAAAAGCCAATGGTTTCCCAGCTTTCAAAGGATTTATCCACCCTATTCATGGTTTTATGGAAAGCTTTTATTTCACTGGGCAGGAAAACCTTTCCGACATGGTCTTCTGGCCGAATGGTGTTGTCCAAATACATGCCCGTTGCTTTCCAACTGAAATCAGCGGGATACTGCTTCGCCAAGGGATAGCGCTCATCGGTGAAGAAATCAAAAATTCTCTTTAGAATGCTATTTTCTTCCAGGTGTTTGAGTACCAGGAATTCATAAATGGACAGATGTTCCGGTGGAGCAACATCAGCATTGTCCTCCCTGAGGATGACCAGTCTTTTTGTGGAGACAATGAGGTTAACGTCCTTTCTTCCAGCGGCTAAATAAATACATGCCTCGATCGTTACGGAATCCAATGTCAGTTTTATATCGGGCCAAACATGTGGCATCTTCTTCCTTTTCAGAACTTTTCCGGTAATCTTGGTTCGGAGATCATCAAGGTTTAGCCTGTGATCATCGTAACTTAAAAGCAGTTCAAAATTTGAAAGACGTATAATGTCTGGTTTCATGGTAAAGCGGATTAAATATTGGAAAATTAAGATGAATAGGCTGTTCAGGAATTAATGGCTGTTTTATTGTCCTGTTCAGAATCCTGCATCAATGATTGCAGTTGTTTGATTTTTTCTTCATGCAGTTGTTGGAGGCTCTTGGCCAGTTCGGGTATGCGTTCAAAAATTACAGGGACATGTCCGGTATCAACCTTATAACCCGGATTGAACCTTGCTCCGGAAAAACTGGCACACAGGGATTTCAGGAGCTCTTCTGGTTTATATTCTTCATTGATAAATAGTTCAGATAACGTTGAGGTGAAATTCCCACATAGGGCAAGTAGATAGGAAAGCGATCTGAATTTGGGAATATAGCCCATGTAGGTGTAAATGATGCCTAGTGCCAGCTGTTCAACCCCAAGATGAAGAAGGAACATCGACACCTCTGGACATTCCCTGCCGGAACACTCTACTGCCTGGAAATAATATGAAGCCCTGTTATATCTGGTCTGCCAATGGGTAATGATGGACTGCTGGACATGCTGATAATCCGGTGGAGAAACCTTAAAACCATTCCCATCCTGTTTCCCATAAAATAGATGGCCGTTTTGGATGATGGTATTGAAGAACCTGGATTGTTTCTTCAGGGAATCATCCACTTCTCTTTTAAGATGGATAATGGCAAATATGCCTGTGCCAGACGCTTGCGCTTCCAAAAAAAAATCCTGAATGGGGGAAGGATCCGGTTCATTTGTAATAATCAGGAGATCATACCTTGATTCGATGGAGGAGCTTGAAAACATGAACGGGCTGAACCCTTGGCCTTCTCGGGTCTGAATGCCGAAACAATAGACATGTTCGATATCAAATTTATCGACCAGGTTTTCCAGAAATGTTCTGATTTCTTTGTTCAGCCCGGGCTTGATCAGGGCTTTTCGGTCTTCATTGTTCATAACAGTAGTTTTTGTGGTAGTTGAATTCATAGGAGCAGGAGTGAAGGCATCAATGGCGGCTTTATAGGAACTGGGGACCTGAAACAGCCTACTGATAAATATCTCCATTAGCTCAGGCATATAGGCGATATCATCTTTTGCAATGGTGAAGTTGGAACAGTATCTGGCACCCAAATAGGCTTTTTCCAGTAAGGGAATGGGGGAAATGGCATTATGGCCTTCATTCAGCAAAATGTTGGAAAGGGCAGGGGCATAATATTCAGCAGAGAGGATATGGCTGGAAAGCCTATGGCTCCGTTTGGCCTTTCCCAGGGCAAATACCTCAGCAGCATGAAAACCCAGCTCAATGGCCTGGTGGAACATAAAAGCAGCGGTGGCATAATCATTTTTTTTCCAATAGTCCAAAGCTCCTCGCTGGAAGGATACTGCTTTTTGTGCAAATAAGTTGAATTGCGAAATGGAGGCTTCATACCTGCTTTCCAAAAACTTTGTTGAAACTGTCTGAAAGGGAAGGGGGATTTCGGGAGAAACCAGTCTTTTTCTTGATAGGTGCAACAGGTGGAATAGGCCATCCCTTTTCATACCTGCCTTCAAACCTTGGTAATGGCAAAAAGCAAGATTGGCCAGCCATAGTGGAAAGCGTCCAGTAGCAATGATTTTTTCCCTTGCCCTTCTGATGGACAGGGTGCCTCCATTGGGAAGTGCTATCAATAGAAAAGAAGGAAACTGCTTGCCGTCAAAAGGAATAAGATCAACCCAGAAAAGCACCTTTGCCTCTACACATTGCTGAATTTCGCAAAGATCGTACTTGGTGATTTTATAGGTTTTATATTTCTCCATAATCCCGCTGTTTTACCAGCAAGGAAGAAGTAGGAGCAATTCTATCCTATTCGGGAGGAGGATAGGTTATTCAATGAAAGGGATATTTTATGTGAATCTTTCAGGTGAAAGAATGGCCATTGGCTGAAAGAGCGATGGTGAAAAGATCAAGTTTTTTTAGAGATTGGATTTGTGAGGTATCCAAAATGCGCCAACTAATTCTTAATATTTATCCATTTATTGTCTTGTGCCAAAACAAAAATCCGCCTTCGAAGGATTTTGTTCCTGAGGTGTAACGGGAACTGCAAGATGGGAATGACGTCAGACATTCCTACATCTTGCTCATCGCCAGAACGCGATGCACCACTTGCATAAATATCTACTATTCATGGTAAAATGAGGGGACCAACGCTGATCCAGATTACAAATCTGGATCCACAAATTTCGGGCATTTGCAATGCCCACATCATATTTCGATATGGAGCCATCAAACTAATTCAGTTTTTCAAACTTGGATTTCTCATACCATTTCAAGTTTTCAAAATCACCCCCCCCCCCACTATCAATATCTCGGTCAGAGCACCAACCTAAAAAATTAACCATTTAACCGATAAAACAATTACACATCTTCTACATCAAAGTAGTACCAAAGCTAGGGCAAAGCTACATCAAAGCTGGGGTAAAGCAGGGGATACTCTACCCCTTCGGTAAATACCATATAAGAAAAGTACAATTTTGCAATAAACTATATCCTAAAACAATATTTGCTATCATCCAATTTCTCTCCATTGTTGTTCTATAGAATTTTTATGGGTTGTGACCACACTAATCCATTCACTCCTCTTGGATGCCGCATAATAACGGGAAGGAATAAAGGTCAAGGGTGCTGACGACAGGAAGTATTCACCCTGCCCTTGACCGTATTCCTGACCGGAATACCTTTGCAGAAAGGTGGAGTGGATACCGATGGAAAAGTCGCTAACTACACTAGCTTTCATCACTGGATATTTCTGCCTTACCCTGCAATCTCCTGCCCCCTTTTATCTATAACCTAGTCAGTCTATTCACGTGATCGACTACTTCAAATTCCCCGACTATGAAAATGATTTTCCTTCCTTCAAAAGGCTGCGAGTCCCGAGCACCATTCCCTCGACTTTGGAGGCTGAAAAGATGGTTTTGTATACAAAACTACATCTTGCTAAGACAACAAAATTATTCAAGCCAATTAATGAAAAATCAATTGCCTTTGATTAGGCAAATTCTTCACCATAAGAAGTTACTTAAAGATAGTTGCACTTGTTACAAACCAAATGAAAACCATCAATTGAAAAATCACAGACTTAAATTTTCAATTACATTTGGTATCAAGCCTTTTGTAAAGTCAATAACAATTGAAGCGGCTTCTTTTGAGCCAAGGTCTACAAGCTGATTAATAAACTGTCTCCAAATGGGAGCTTGAGTCGTATTTTCTTCAGGGGTATTTGATAGCCCTATTAGGCTATTTAGTAGCTCTCTTTTTTGATCTTCAGACTGAAAATTTTTAAATATTATTTCTATCAGTTCTTGTTCCGTTTTTGAATAGATTTTATCCGAGTTTTGAATAAACGACTCGGGATTTAAATAAAAATTATCACCAAAATGATGTCCAACGCCAGAAATACTTCCGTTAAATACTATTTTGCTCATGATTCTAAATAATAATTATCACCAAAATGGTGGTTATTTCCATTCACCTCTCCTTGAAATATAAAAATGTTGATAATTGTTACATTTTTTTCTTTTTCAAAACCTAAACTACACCTTTTAATTGGGCTATATCCCTTAAACTTATTCATTGCGGTTTCAACAGTTTCTTTCAATGAATAAAGGGTTTTCTGGTCAAGTTCTGGCTCGATTCTATATGGTCTTGCCATAATTAATGATTCACTACTATCATGATCAATAATTGATGAACTTGTAAACAGAAATTTCTCTAAAGGCTCAACTTCTTCTTGGCCCTGCCACCAATAATCCTTCAAAGAAGACCAGTTTTGTTTAAAATGTAAGTCTCGAGAAAGTTCACTGGAAATAAACGAATCCCTCCAGTTTGTTTCTCCAAATCCATTTCCAAGAACGTCATAGGTGTCTTTAAGCAAGGAACTGGATAAAATTGACTCCCTACTAAAATAGCCATTTGTTTTTATTGTGTTATTTGATCTAGTGTGTGATATATATCCATCGAATAAAATATTACCGGTCTTGCCGAATAAATAATTGTTCGTGGAATTGTCATCAATTAGATTGCCTTCGGTTGGTAATGAACGGTATTGTCCAATTTGTGAAATAGCTCCAGAAGAAGGATACTTGATGTGAGTATCAAACATAGAGCTGCTTTTAAAAGATTCTGCCCTCACAGAATTACTTAATAATGCTTCGTAAGAGGATTCATTTTGAGAAACACCCCCATCTGACAGTATAATATAAGGGTTGCAAAGAACCGAGTTGTATGAAGAAGTGTCAGCAATTCCATTACCTATAATTGATGTTGGATAATATTGTTCAGTTTGTAAAATACCTTCAGAGGTAGGATACTTGGTGTAGGTGTCAAATACTGAGCTGTTTACAAAAGATTCTGTCCTTGTAGCACTACTTAAAAATACTTCAAAGCCAGATTCATTTTGAGAAATGCCCTCATATGACAGTGTACTAGAAGATCTTCCACAAACAGAGTTGTATGGAGAGAATTCAGCAATAATACTTCCTCTAATTGATGATGGATCATATTGTTCAGTTGGTGAAATAACCCCTGTAGAAAAATACTTACAAGGTATTTCAATATTTGAGCTGTTAGTAAAAGATTCTGCCCTAAAAATACTACTTGACCTAGCTAAATAGTCTGGTTCATTTGGGAAATGGGTTTTATCAAAATTAGCATTATAGTTTCCACCAATTAATAAGCTATCAAAACTGAGAGCCTGGACATCACTATAAACACCACTTCTAATAGTTGGTTTTTCCGGATCTGGCAAAGAACACATTCTATCTAGGAGACTTTCAATGGGTTTCCTTAAAAACCTCTCAGTCAAATGCAAATTTCTTTCATTGCTTGCGTGATGTTCATCATTAAATTCATTTTCCATAGGCAAATTATTTTAGTCCAAACCATTTTGAAATAAATTATTCTTATAGGAACGAAATTTTGATTAAGGAAGTTCAAGGAAGGTTATTGTATTTTAAATCCACCTTAAATTATTCGAAATAAGTACCTATTGTTCATCCTCTAATTGCAAAATAAAAACTGTTAATCGCAACATGTTCAATTTATCCCAAAAGGCATTCGAGGTTTTAAATACTAGAAACCAAGTAAAATAATTTGATAGATACGCTATTATTCATCCATCCATCCTAACACCTTTAGGATGCAGGCATATTGTTCAATCAAAATCCATCATCCCATCAATTAATTTCTGGTCACTTTCTTCATCCATAATACTATCAATATATGACTTTGTTGTTCGTATATCGGAATGTCCCAGAGATTCACCAACATATTCAATGGAGGCATTTTTCCTGATGGCCATGGTTGCAAAACTGTGTCTGGCCCAGTAGGTACTTATTTCCTCTTCGAACCCTGAATGATTGGCAAACCGCTTCATATGCTGGTTGATCAACCTCGTGAAATTTTGCTTGGCTTTGAACTTTTCTTCTTCGTTCATGGAATGGTTTAGTACAGGAAAAACATAATCCTCTTTGCCTTTTTGGTCACTTCCATATTTGTTGATCACATGCTTAGAGAATGTAGAAAGTGGAACACGGATAACTATTTGGTCATCGGTAGTATCCTTGGTCTTTTCCCGGATAAATTCCAGATGTTTGGGTTTGACTTGGCTCCATTTAAGATACAAGATATCCTTCATATTCATCCCTTTGCACAGATAGGAAAAGAACCAAAAGTCTTTGGCTTTTTCTTGGAACTCGTTCTCAGGCGGTGTCTCAAATAGGATCTTTAGACCATCCTTATTGATGGCCTTTTTCTTGTTTCTGCCTTTTGGGATGCTATACCCATCTTTTCCGAATGGATAATTAGATGGTTTTGCCATATTGAAAAGATGCCTTAGTGGCCTGAGATAAATGCCGACAGTTGATCTTGAATTTCCTTTATCGATCATCCATTGTTCATAGCGTTTTAGAAACCTTGGTGTAACTTCAGAAAAGTACAATCGCTTTGGCACACGTGACTTGGTCTCGGATAAAAATTGCTTTATGGATTTTAAGCTGCAGTTATAATTGGACTTGGTGCCAATCTTATTCTGGGCGTCCAGTTCCTCAATTTTCATTTTATATTGATAAAAGGCATCCTGAGATTCCCCTTTAGGCTTAAACAGTTTTTCTTCAAAAATATCAAAGGTAAAATCATCAATGTCCTGAGCAATCCCCTTGTATTCTAATAAAAGGGCTTCCACTTCTTCCCTTATCTCTCGTTCCCTTCTTTTGGGCTTAGAGGATTCAAAAACCTTCTTATAGGTCGATAAATCCATATCGTATCCAGTGCCATAGTACCTGTTTTTTTGGGTAGTGGTATTATAGATTCGAATTTTTAAAGGGTATAACCCATTGGATTTTTTTCGTCTAATATCTAAATCCAGTGACAAAATAACCTGCTTTTCTGACTTAACTCTCTTACTATCTGTCATATATGTTTTAAAATTTGCAAAATATTTGCAAAATATTTGCAAAATTAAGTACTTAAATAAGTAAATCGACTAGTGATTTAATTTGTTTAAATAACTGTAATACAATGATTTAAAAATAAACAATAAATATAAAAGATGCCAAAATCAGACTGTTAATCAGAGGGTCCTTGGTTCGAGCCCAAGAGGAGGAGCTGAAAGCCTTGCAGGAATGCAGGGCTTTTTTTATTTTGATTGCATGTGCCACTATTTTTTATACATTCTTTATTCGCCGGGATTGGACAAGTACTATATCGGTCAAACCGGTAATGTAGGAAGCAGGTTGGCTTACCATAATGAGATATCTTTGAATAGGCTTTGGACCTGTCGGGGTATTCCATGGGAGTTAAAGTCGCAGATTCCGTTTTCATCGAGGTCTATGGCTGTAAAAGCGGAGAGGTATCTTAATAAACCTGAGTTCGACTCATAATTAGCATCAAAACCGTCATAGCGAGGAGCTTGCGACATGGCAATCTCGTTTTCAGATACAGGATCGCTTCACTCCGTTCGCGATGACGGTTTTTCCTACGTTGCGAGCTGCCGCGGCTTCCTCCTCTCAAATCCTCCTTTAAGCTCTGTTTGGCACCAGGCAAGCCTGTTTGGCACCAGGCAAGCCAAAGGCAGGCTCGCATGACGGTTTTATAATCGAACTGAGGTTAAAAGGGACCGAGCAATGTTTCTGGGGGATGAGTGATTTCTAGGTGGCTATGGTAAGCATATTTCTCTTTAATTTAGCAATAGGAATGCGTGCTCCAGCATAAAAAAATCAGCGCAAATCTTATTAATCTGTGCCATCTGTGTGCTATCGGAACCAACCCTAATCCCCCCAACTTTTCCGCTTGCCCCATAAATTCACCTATTTGTGCCCTGTCTAAGGTTGCTGGTCATATCCGTGATAGAGATAGATAGCTCCATAAGACCAGTGGGGTCCTTGCTGACTTGGAAAATTATAACGGTCCATCATTAAGGCTACGTATTTGAAAGGGTAACCATCGGGCAGTTGAATGACATTGGGCCAAACCCTTGTCCCGGATGTTTCGTCCCATGGTGGCAGGTCCATTGTCAAATGACCCGCCTCTTTCAGGTCAGGGTAAGTATAAACATAGATTTTCCGTTCAGAACTGCCAGAAAAGCAATAGCGTTTATTTCCGATTTTTTGGATGGAAGTTCCAGTGGAATTGTGTTGAACAGGACCGGAAATCTGCTTATAATCCTTATCCCAGTATTCAGATTCCAATACGATGGCTTTGTACCCATCATGGTTTTTGCACGCAAGCATACGCCACTTTTTTGCTTTGGCATCAAAAAGAATGTGTGGGTCTTCAATGTCCCCGACCATCCCAAATGGAGTAGCTTTCATAATTGAAAAACCAAAACGAGGGTCTTTTTTACTTTCTATGGCCAACAGTTGCTTTTTCTCTTTGCCGGGATTGGCATAGGCACTAAAACCGGTAGTTAGACCTCTCCAAATTTCACGGTTTCTATCATAAAAAAGGTGAGAGGCGATTTCATTACGAAGGAGCCCGTCATTCCGGTCAAAAACAATTATTCCTTCCAATTTGACATCAAAAACACTGGGGTCCATGCTGAACACCCCTTGGACGTGATGGGGCAGGGCACGTCCACGAATGGACATGGTGTACCAAAGTCTTCCCTGGTCCAGCATAGGGGCACCATTTTCATAAGTGATCCCCCTGATATCAGCCAGGCCCATTCCCGTACTTAGCGTCATATCAATTTTCCTGATCATGACTTTACCGTCATACAGGCGGGCATATAGTTGTGATTGGAAATTTTGCAGAATGTTTTTTTGACGCAAATCAAGGTAATTGTTGAAATCACTTTGGCCTATGGCCCTGGGGAGTCCTTTGTCTTGAATAAACACGGTAAGTCCACTACCTAGCATTTGTAGAATGATTTTTCCCTTGATTTTTTCTTCTTTTTCTGCGTTTACGGTTATTGATTCATCAGTGATTAACTCGCCATCGGTAATTACACGTAACCTGACTCCGGTGAGTAGGGAGTCTTCAAAGCCTATTATGACAAAAAACTGCTTCCTGTCGTCCGCATCAGAAAATTCAAATCCGAGCTCACCCGTGCCTTTGGCCTCTTCTATGTCCATTGTATAGGTGGCAAAAGGATTGAATCCCCCAAACCAGATCCCTGTTTCCGTTTCCTTATCGGATTGGATGCTCAAGTGCTCTTCACCGATACTTACCTCAGCATGTGTCTCCGTATAATGTGTGATGGGATACATAGAAGAAAAACCAACGGTTTTGCCAGGATCAAAAGTGGCAAGTTGGATGGATTGGTTTTTATCAAAGGTCATCCTCTGTGCACCTTGCCGTACAAAGGTGATTTTATCTGGAGAGGATTGGCCAAAAGAAAATGAACATATGAAGGACAGGGAAATAATGAAATAAATTAATCTGGGCATTGATCATTAGGTTGCGTTGCACAGCAAATTAACATAATAATCTTTAAAGTTTATGAGGTAGTTGTTTTCAGTTGCCTAGATACACGAGAATGAAGCTGCTACGTCAATGGTTTAATTTACGGCTTGCCTTTTATAAAAAGTTATAGCCGACACTCTTCTCCGTACTTGCGGTGGTATCATAGTGGATAGTATGTGTAAACTCATTTACTTTTTAATTGTCCCTCTGACCCTACGACTATCGAATTTTTCAAGGCATTATTGTGCGATTAGCAAATTTCCCAAGGTTATTAACCCAAATTTAACCGGAAAATTAACCGTGTTCCTCCTATATTTTTCCCTCTAATTAGCTGCTGAATCGATTATGCATACTGAGCTGCTGATTGGATTGGTTAATTCAACATAAACCTTAAAAAAACCTGACAAATGAATAAAAAACTACGCGCGATTATTGGCATCGCCTTGCTGAGCACTGTTTTGGTGTCGGCAATCTCCTGTGTCAATGAAGATGAGCCCATGGCGGAACCTCATGGAACCATCACGGGTACTGTTACGGATGCCGATGGCCAGCCAATTGCCGATGTAAACGTCTCCCTATCCGGAATAGGGGAAGAAGAAATTGCTGTCACCACAGGAAGTGATGGTAAGTATATTTTTGAGGATGTCACGTTGAAAACACGTGCAGTGAAATTTTCTAAGCCGGGCTGGCTTGCAGTCAGCCTTACTGTAAATCCTGAGAAATATAACAGTGAAAACATCGCCACGGCAGATATCTCTTTGGTGTTTGCTTCAGCTAAGATTTCTGGAACGATCAAAGACGGTAAGAATCAGGATGCTCCCCTTGAAGGTGTGACCGTCAGTGTCGGGGTGGCCGGTACGGTTACCACTGGAAATGATGGCGTCTTTACACTGGAAAACCTGATCGTGGAAGAGTACACCGTCACCTTTACCAAAGCCAATTATGAATCCATCACCAAAACGGTCAATACCGATGATTTTGTAGATGGGGTTGCGGTCATGGACATTACGATGGGCAGCAATGAGATTCTCCGCGGACTTACTTATGCGGATCTCTTGACGGCTGAAAAGTGGTATTATAATGAATACCGAGGGGGGCGTAATGCGGATGTCTATCCTCGATGGGACTGGGCCTGTAATTACATGTCAGCACTTGACTTCCGTGGCGCATGGCAAGAGCAAAATGAAGGAACTACCCTTCAGATCAGAAACAATGAGGCTGACCGTAGCAATCCGGCAGATCTGAATGTATTCGATTCTTATGTCTATGGAAGTAAAATGATTACAGAGGACAATAAGATTTTGTCGCTGAGGGTAAGTGCACACAATGCAGATGAAGCGAGCCCGGCCTACTTCGGGGTTCAGGTAGTGGACCTGTCGGCTGCTGAGCCTACAGCAGTGAAAATCGGTGAAAACAGAACCTATGCTTCTGGAAGCTATGGAGATGTTGAATTTGACCTGAGTGATTATGTAGGCAAAGAGGTCATCATAGCTGTCGGGATTTATAGGCAATCTACAGGAGATTATTGGAAGCAACTGGTGCTTCGAGCAATTCGGTTTGCTGATCAAAAAGTGGAGAATTGGGATTGGCTGCCGGGCACAGAAGTGATCGAGGGCTGGAACCTGACACAAGAAACAGTACGCTCCACAATGCCGCATACCAAACAGTCCTTTACAGGAATCAGCCCCGTCAATGGTAACCGTGACAACTATGTGGACGCTTACCGCGCATGGCGCGAGGTGGACCATGTGGCCGCCAACTGGTTCTTTGTTCCGCTGAAGAAAGACCCGGAAGTATTCCCTTCAGAGGGCTATCTGATCAAAACCCGTAATACACCCGAGGAAGACTCTACCGTACCGGAAGCTTATTTATACTCGAAATTCTCAGTCAATTCCGGAAGCAATCAGTTGACCCTGAGTACCCGCAACTTTGGTGATAATTTCACCTATTTCAAACTCACCGCGATAGAAAACGACGGTACCGTTACCCATTTGGATCCCCAGACCAATACAGCAGATGAAGCCAGTGCGGCAGCAGACGGATGCTGGAAGTTCAAACATGGTGACGGAGGAGCCGGGAATCCGGAAGGTTACGCAGCTTTTGTGTATGACTTGTCCCAGTTTAATGGCAAAGACGTCACGCTCTCCTTGGGTGTGTACAATGTAGAAGCCAATACAGGCGAGAATAAACTGGTAATCCATCGCATCGATCTGAACTAATTCAATGAACCTTAACATGATACAAAATCGAATGATGATCACAATTATGAGTTTTGTTATGCTGTTTTTTGCAGCATGTAGTGAAAATTCATCTGACCCGGACCCAAAGAACCCTCCTGTGGAGGTCAGTCTTTCGGAACAGAATATCCTCAGGGCAATGGAACTGACCGATAATGCCGTCTCTGCCCACTTCACCGGGACAGGAATGGCCATGGCCAGGTATTACAATCCTTTTACGGATGTCCGTTCCGATGAAACCGGTAGTGTGTGGATGTACACGGCAGCTATAGAGGCTGTCAATGCAGTCCTTCATGGACTCCAAGCCCACAAGGAGCATGGAAACGCAATGCTTTATGACGAAAATTTCGACAAGTACGCTGAAATCTTAGGACAGCTGTATGACAATGCAGACTATTACTTGGGAACATTTGAGCTGGTATCCTATACCCAGACCAAAGAATGGTCCGTGTACGGGGTAAACCGGGGCAATGCCAAAGGGACAGCTAATGTAGCCGGGATCGAAAATGTGTACGATGATCAAATGTGGCTAGTCCGGGAATTGCTAGAATCCTACAAGATCACTGGTGAAACAGCTTATTTGGAAAAAGCGGAGTACCTGACAGCCTATGTGCTGGATGGCTGGGACAGTACCCGAAATCCTGATGGAACAGAGCGCGGCGGTATCACTTGGGGGCCGGGCTATGTGACCAAGCATGCCTGCAGTAATGGCCCCATGGTGAGCCCATTGGTATGGCTGCATGAGATCTATGAGGGTAAAGAAGACGAGATCACTTACCGATACATCGATGCGGAAGATAAACGAACCAGAAAGACCATGCAGGTGAATAAAAGTGAATACTACGCTGATTTTGCCAAAAAAGTGTACGATTGGCAAAAGGATCGTCTCTTACGGTCTGACGGAGTCTATGATGACATGAGGGGCGGTTGTTCTCCTGGAAACCCCCAAACGGAAACCATTGATGGGGTGGTTTACCGTAAAGGGATCAGTTGTCAAGACCGCGTAGGCCCTGCCATTTCTTATAACTCCGGGACCATGCTTTCAGGAGCCGCAGACTTGTACAGGGCAACCGAAGAAGATGCTTACCTTCAGGATGCCAAGGAACTTTCTGACGACAGCTTCCAATATTTCGCAAAACAAAACCAAACCCAGGATGGATATTACAGCTACGATATCAGTGGTTTCAATAACTGGTTCAATGGTGTATTGATGCGCGGATATGTGGATGTACATCCTGCCTATGGAGCTGCTTCTGAGTACATCGATACTTTCCAGCAGAACCTGGATTACGGCTACGAAAATTTCCTCCATGAGGGATTTCTTCCGACCAATCTGCTGGTAGGCTGGAGTCTTACGGCCAATAATAATAAAACCGAGGGAATGTTCAATTTCGCATTTGCAGCAGAATATGCCGTGTTGTCACGCTATGAACTGACAAAGTGATCTTGATTTTTTGGCATTCCAATATTGCTGGAATGCCAAAATTTTAACGCTAGAAAGTGTCTTATTCGACAATGATAAAAACAAAATAGCCTAAATCATATGCAAAAGATATATAAGCAATTATCCAAAGGACTGGTGAAGTATTCCCTGTTGGGAACAGCTTTACTGTACTTTGTTAATGCTCCTGTGCACGCTTCAGCGTTAGCTTCTAATCTTTCTCTTGTAGAAGAGCAGGATGTACAGGAGAGTGATAAAACCGTTTCGGGAACGGTGATATCAGAAGACGGTACTCCGATGCCGGGAGTGAATGTGTTGCTAAAAGGAACCCTGACAGGGACGACTACTGACATCGACGGGAAATATAAATTGACCATTCCTGATGATAACACGGTTTTGACTTTTTCATTTATAGGGTATGTCACCCAGGATGTCAACGTGGGGACACGATCAGTGATCGAAGTGAAGATGGTGCCGGATACCCAGCAATTGGGAGAGGTCGTCGTCGTAGGCTATGGAATGCAGGAAAAAGTAACCATGACAGGTTCCGTGTCCAATATCAAAGGTGACGAAATGCTCCGTACCAAAAATGAAAACCCACAGAATATGCTTACCGGTAGGATAGCGGGTGTACGTGTATGGCAGAAAAGTGCAGAGCCGGGTACGTTTAATGCCTCTTTTGATATTCGTGGATTAGGTTCCCCTTTGATTGTGATTGATGGTATTCAGCGGACCATGGCCGATTTTCAGCGGCTGAACCCTACAGATATTGACGAAGTGTCCGTGCTAAAGGACGCCTCGGCCGCCATATATGGAGCACGTGCTGCAAATGGCGTGGTGCTCGTCACGACCAAAAGGGGAAGTGAAAGTGGGAAGGCTACGGTCACTTACAATGGTTCCTATACCTTGCAGCGTCCTTCTGGATTTCCTGAGCTTTCGGATCCCTACCAGACCATGACCCTTTACAATGAAATGGCCATGAACAATATCAATGGGGGAAACCTGATTTATCAGGAAGATGATTTTGAAGCTTTCCGAACGGGACGTCGGCGCACAACAGACTGGAATGCATTACTGATCAGTGATTTTGCCCCGCAAAGCCAACATGACATCAGTATTACGGGAGGGACAGAGAAAACTCAATACTATATCGCCGGGGGATACCTTTATCAAGAAGGGATTTTCAAATCCGGTGACATGAATTACAACAAAATCAACCTGAGATCCAATATCACTACGGAAATCACCAAGGGCTTGGATTTTAACCTGAACCTCAGTGGAGTGGCCGATCAGCGAAATTCGCCCTATTCCAGTGCAGTGGACATTATTCGGAATTATTGGAGACAAGGAGTGCTTTTTCCCGCTTATGCAGATCCCGAAAATACCATGCTGAACTACGAAGGACTGGATTTGGAGCAGAATACTATTGCGATGATGAGGGCAGATGTCTCGGGGCATAGAAAGTACAAGCAAAAGTACTTTCAGTCTTCAGCATCCTTGGATTTCGATTTTGGCACTGTTTCCAGTGCCCTGGAAGGATTATCCGCAAAGGGACTTGTAAGTTTTGACTACCGGGGGGATGACAATGACATCTACCGCCGGGAATATTACCAGTACATGTATGATCCTGTTGAAGATTCCTACGTGTCAAAACTGTATAACAATAGCTCCCCTAACCAGATAAGAAGAGAGCTTTTTGCCAAACAGCAGTTTTTGGGCCAGTTTCTGATCAACTATAAACGCACCTTTGATAAGGTCCATGCTGTCTCCGGACTTTTGGGTTTTGAAACCCAAAATCGGAAAGGGGATAACTTTTATGCACAACGTGACCTGGCCTTTGCCATGGAATATCTCGTGGGCGGCATGAACGAAAATCAACAAGGTGGTATGCAGGGCGGTTCTGGAGACTTGTATGAGATATCTAACTCGGCCATGTTTGGAAGGGTAAACTACGCATATGGAGAAAGGTACATTGCCGAGGTGCAGTTCCGTTACGATGGATCGTCCAAATTCGTCGAGACCAATCGATGGGGCTGGTTCCCATCTGGATCCATCGGCTGGCGACTATCTGAAGAGCCTTTCTTTAAATCCGTTTCAGCACTCTCTTTTGTGGACCAACTTAAATTCAGGGCCAGTTACGGGATGACAGCCGATGATGGATCGTTGGCCTATGATTGGTATCCAGGTTATATATATCCTGCTACCAGCGGAAATGCCCAGCAAGGGTATTACAACCAGTATGCTCCCGGATATATGCTCAATGGGGAATTTGTGTACGGGGCCTCTGCGGTTGTCCCGAATGAGAGCCTATCCTGGTGGACTGCCAAGACATTTAACGTAGGGGTGGATTTCGAAGCTTGGATGGGCAAGTTCGGCTTTTCCCTGGACTATTTTGACCGGCGTAGAGAGGGATTATTCTCCACACGGTCGGGCGATGTGCCTTCAGTAGTAGGTACTGGAGCTCCCAGGGAAAACACCAACAGTGACCGTCAATTCGGGATCGATCTCGAACTTTCACATCGAAATAGGATAGGAGAAGTTTCCTATGGAGTGAAAGGAATTGCAACAATTACGCGAAGACAACACTTGATCGCTGCGGAGAAGGGGCCTTATGGCAATTCCTACGACCGCTGGCGCAATGACAACCTGACCAACCGCTATCAAGGAGTGCAGTTTGGCTATGTATCCGCAGGCCGATATACCGACTGGGAGGATATCTGGTCTTATGACATCTATAAGGATAGGGGCATCTTGCCGGGAGATTATAAGTATGAGGACTGGAATGGTGACGGGGAGATCAATGGTCTGGACCAGCACCCCTTTGCCTATGACCAAACCCCTTGGTTAAACTTCAGTTTGGCACTTGATGCTACTTACAAGAATTTTGATATGAGCGTCCTTTTACAAGGTACTGCATTGGGTTCTATGCAGTACCAAGAACCATTGTACTCCATTTGGGGGAGCAACGGTGGGGGTGCGCTGGAGCAATATCTCGATCGCTGGCATCCGGTGGATCCCTTGGCGGATCCCTATGACCCCGAAACGGAATGGGTCAATGGATATTACGGCTATACAGGCAACTATCCATTCGGGAATTCTGAATTTAACAGGGTAAGCACCGATTACCTGCGCCTGAAAAGTATCGAGGTCGGTTATACCCTAAAACCATGGAGGAGCCCTTCTACCAATATCCGATTCTATGCCAATGCCTATAACCTCTTGACTTTTACAGGGGTGAAATTTGTGGATCCTGAGCATCCCGGAGATGAACTGGGAAGAATGTACCCCTTGACCAGAACCTACACACTAGGGGTGACGGCGTCATTTTAACAGCAGCTAGATGAGACCTTGGAACATTAAAATGAAATACATCATGAAATCGAGCATAGCGAAGCATGTTACACACAGCAATGATGATTTACCATACGAGATTCCGTATGGCCAGAAAAATAATTATAATCATATGAAAATAAATATCATATTACTGATATTCAGTGTATTGTACATTTCCAGCTGTACGGATCTGGATGTGCCTCCTCCCAATGTAATCGGTGACGAGACACTCATGACCAGTGAATCGGGAATGGATGTGTATATCGCAGGGATGTACAGCAAGATGCCCTTTGAGGAGTTTAAATATATGGCACAGTGGGGTGTGGAATACAATTCATGGCTTGGTTCTCTTGGGATTGAGGGGACCGGAGAAGCGGTAAACCGTGATGGAATCAGTTCGGCCTTTACCGGTGAGAGGACTCCATATTGGGGGATGGCTTTTCGCTTGTTGAGGGAAGCCAATTACTTGTTGGAAAAATTGCCGGAATATGCAGATGCCTTTCCTGAGGTGACCTATAATCATTATTTAGGTGAAGCCTATTTTGTCCGGGCCTTTGTGTTTTCTGCCATGGCAAGACGCTTTGGAGGAGTGCCTTTGGCGACAAGGGTGCTACGCTATCCAGCAGACGGCGAAAACTTGGAAATCCCACGCTCTTCGGAGGAAGAAACCTGGGACCAGGTATTGGCAGATTATGACCAGGCAATCGAATTACTCCAACCCACCAGCCCAAAGCCCGGATATTCCAATAAGTATGTGGCCCTTTCTTTTAAATCCGAAGCAATGCTTTATGCAGGCAGCGTGGCAAAGTACAATGAAACCGTGCCAGGAAGACTTACAGGTACCGGACTGAAGACAGGGGTCAGGGTCATCGGATTTTCAGAAGAAACGGCTCAATCCGCATCGGTAAGGTACTTCAGGGAAGCCTACCTGGCTGCCAATGAAGTGATCAGTAGCGGCCGCTATTCGCTCTATAAGAGAAAATGGGCTGCAGACGATCCTGAAGCGCAATACCAAAATATGGTGGACATGTTCAGCGATGTTACCAGTCCTGAGAATATTTATGTAAAGGAGTATGACTTTCCAGTGGCGACCCACGGTTATGATGCCTACAGTGCCCCTTTTATTTTCAAGGCTCCATTGGCTTCAGGTACCTGTCCGACGCTGGATTTCATCGAGTTGTTTGAAGGCTTTGACCGATATCCCGACGGAACGATTAAGGTGACCAACGGCTCCACCAATACAGAAGGAGATTACCTGATGTATGATACGCCTTTGGATTTCTTCGAAAATGCGGAACCACGTCTTCGTGCCTATGTTATTTTTCCAGGGGATATTTTTAAGAACCAGGAAATTGAAATCCGCGCCGGCGTGTACACCGGATCAGAACCGGTCCAACCACTCTTCAATGATTATTCCTACGCGACCGCAGAGACACGATATCAGCAGTTGCCCCTATATACACAGGCACCCAAAGAGCTCTTTCTCAGTGCCAGGGAGGGAGGGAGCCAAGAGTTGGTTACCTTCCAGGGAGAGCAAATCCCCGCAGCCGGTGCCAACGGCCCGTTCTACAACAATGGAGAAAGTACGCTTACTGGACTATATGGCCGTAAATGGCTGAATCCTGACCCTTCTTTCGAAGCGGGCGAAGGCAGGTCTGATCAGCATTTTGTGTTGATGAGGTATGCCGATGCATTGCTCAATGCAGCCGAAGCGGCCGTAGAGCTTGCCCTGGCAGGGGAAGCTTCCCCTGATGGATCGGATATGCTGCAGGTGGCCACTTCCGGTATCAATGAAATCCGTGAAAGAGCAGGGGCTACTTTGCTGACCGGAATGCTTACTTCCGATATAGAAAGCCGCAATATTGTCCGTAAGGAGCGTAGAAAGGAACTTGCCCTGGAGCATAAAACCAAATGGGACCTGCGCCGATGGAGAGTGCAGCATTATGAGCAAAGAGACGGGTTTTGGGGAGAGGCCCGGGACAAAGAGGACTTTAGCATGAATTCCCGCTATCGCTTCAGGGGACTCTATCCGTTCCTGTCAACCGAGAGTGGAAAATATTTCTTTGACGCCCGTTTCCAATGGGTAAGCTTGAAGACTTTCGAGTACAATATTATCGACTACTATTTCGCCATTCCAGGTGGGGAAGTCTCCAAGAGTCCGGTCATAGACCAACAACCCAACCGATAAGGCATGATCAATAACCTAGAATTTCAAATGATGAAAAATATAGCATACCTAGTATTAGCTGCGCTGTTTTCTCTCAGTTCTTGCAGCATGTTTGAGCTGGATAACTATGAGCTGCCTGCGGAAACACTCCAAGGAGAAGTCGTGGACATGGAGACCGGAGAGCCGGTGCTCACCGATCAGGGAAGTGAAGGAATACGGGTCCGGTTGACCGAGGTGAGTTGGGGGGATAATGCCTCTCCTAATCCCGACTTCTTTTGCATGCCGGACGGGACCTTTCAGAATACCAAACTGTTTTCTGGAACCTACAATGTCCGTATCGACGGGCCGTTTATCCCACTTATCCGTGAAGATGAACGCGGGGTGCCGCTAGCCGACGAAACACAGACGTTGGACATTCAGGGAGTTACCAATGTCAGGTTTGAAGTGCAGCCTTTTTTGAGAGTGGAGTGGGTCAAAGAGCCGGAAGTGATCAACGGGAAGGTAAGGGCCCAGATAAGGGTGACCCGTGGTTTGTCAGAAGAAGCGTTTCGCGATAAAATCGAACCCATGGGTGGTTACAGCGACAGTTTTCAGAATGTGACCGATATCCAGTTGTTCGTCAGTTATTCTTCTACTGTAGGCTACCGTGCCCGTGATGAACGCTGGTCCAGCCAGTTGGAATTTTCCGGGTCTTCGTTTAATTCCATGCTTGGTGAGACCATTACCATTGAATCAAATGGTACGATCCCCGAGGGCAGAATGGTCTTTGTCAGGGCGGCCGCGCGAATCAATTTTGATACGCCAAGAGGAAGCGGTACCAGACGATGGAACTACAATGAACCACGTCAGGTATTGATTTATTGATTTGAAAGTGCATGAAAAAGGCAATTATGTAAATTGACACTCCGTATATATAACCTCAGTTTGACTATAAATTCGATATCATTCCGAGCTTGTCTGGTGCCAAACAGGTCTTTCTGCAGCTATAGGTAGGCCCTTTAGGATGGGGTGTGAATCCGAAAGGGCTAAGTGGAGACTGCCGCGGCTTCCACAGCACAACCTTCCTCAACACCTCGCAGTGACGGTTTTTAAATCGAACTCAGGTATATAGTGATCAAAGTAGGTTGTTGAGCCTCTTAGCTGCGGGACAATCTGAAAATTGCCTTTTCCTAACTACCATTTAGTTAACGGTGAAATGACCTTTTGACGCTACCTGGTGGACAGACGGGTAGCGTCAAAAGGTGACACCTAAATCGTATCCCCTGAGCTAAACATTAGAAACTTTATACCCATGCAAAAAACTGCTTTATTATACCTGATCCCTGTTCTCTTATTACTGGCTTGCGCCAAGCCTGCCCAATTTGGGGAGAATGCTGCGAGGCCAAAAGGAGAAAAAACGGCTTTCCAAACCTCCAACCCTTGGAAGCCGGTAACTGATGTTCGGGCGGACGTAGCAATTGTCTATAGTGTGAAGGACCATCACGGAAAGGCTGATATGACCTTTGAAGAGCGCGTCAAGACCTGGAGAGACAAAGGATATACCACCCATTTTATGACGGGGATTGCCTGGGGCGAGTATCAGGATTATTTCACGGGTGAATGGGATGGGGAATGGCACCTGGATGAGGGGCAGGTTACTCAACAAGGCGACACACTCTGGCATGGACACATGGTCCCTTATATCGTGCCGTCGCAGAATTTTATCGAATACATGAAGGAGAAGGTGATCAAGCGGGTGATTGATGCGGGGATAGATGCTATTTACCTTGAAGAACCTGAATTCTGGGCCAAAGCAGGTTACAGTGAGGCATTCAAAAGGGAGTGGAAGGATTATTACGGTTTTGACTGGAGACCACAACATGAATCCGCTGAAAACACCTATTTGTCCAATAAGCTGAAATACCATCTGTACTACCGGGCGGTGGAGCAGTGTTTTTCCTTTGCAAAGGAATACGGCAAAACCAAAGGTATGGATATTAGATGTTACGTACCGACGCATTCCCTGGTGAATTATTCCCAGTGGATGATTGTCAGTCCCGAGGCCAGTCTGGCCTCCCTGCCCAGTGTGGACGGTTATATCGCACAGGTATGGACGGGTACTTCACGGGAGCCCAATTATTTCAATGGCCAGGAAAAGGAGCGGGTATTCGAAACAGCTTTTCTGGAATATGGTTCCATGGAATCTATGACCGCTCCTACCGGAAGGAAAATGTACTTTCTGACGGATCCGATCGAAGATTGGCCGCGGGATTGGGCTGACTATAAGAAAAACTACCAGGCTACCTTTGCAGCACAACTGCTTTATCCGATGGTTGCCGATTACGAGGTGATGCCATGGCCTGACCGGATTTACGAAGGACTTTACAGAACCAGTGCAGACAGTGAGGAGAAAGCACCAATTCCGCGTTTTTATTCCACCCAGATGCAGGTGATGGTCAATACGCTGAATGATATGCCCCTGTCTGACAACAACGTGAGCGGGGCACAAGGAGTTGGGGTCTTAATGTCCAATTCCCTTATGTTTCAGCGTTTTCCTACCCATCAGGGCTATGATGATCCACAGCTGTCCAATTTTTATGGTCAGACCATGCCGCTGCTAAAGCGTGGTGTGCCTGTTAAGACCGTCCATATTGAGAATGTGTCCTTTCCGAGAACCTGGGATGGCCTGAAAATTCTGATCATGTCTTATTCCAATATGAAGCCGATGGAAGAAGAGGCCCATGGACATATTGCGGACTGGGTCAAAAAGGGAGGTGTTTTAGTCTATTGCGGTAGGGATAAAGATGCCTTTCAGGGAGTTCAGGAATGGTGGAATAAGGGTGAAAATACCTTTAATGCTCCATCCGAGGACCTGTTTCAGAAGTTGGGGTTGAAAGCACCTTTCGCGGCAGGGGAATTCACCTATGGCAAGGGCAAAGTTGTCGTTATGCGTGCTGATCCGAAGGAGTTTATTCTAAAGGAAAACAATGATTTGGAGTTTGTGAATACGATCAAAAAGCTATATGGTTCAGAACCAATATCTGGCAAGCTGGAATTCAAAAATCACTTCTCTTTGACCAGAGGCCCTTATGAGATCATTTCTGTGGTCAATGAAAATGAGCATACTTCTCCTTATATCGCCAGGGGAAAATTCATTGATCTGTTTGATCCGAAGATTCCTGTTTTGGACGAAAAGAGGGTGCAGCCCGGGGAGCAAGCCTTCTTGTACAATATCGAAAGTGTCAAGAATCCACAGATCCCACGGGTTTTGGCGACAGCCGCTCGGATTTATGATGAAAAAATAACCACAAACGAGTATGCATTGGTGGCAAAGAGTCCCCTGAACACCACGAATGTCATGAGGATTCTCCTTCCTGAACAAGCATCAGCTATTGAGGTTAGGGATGTAAATGGAGAGACATTGCAGGCAGAGAGTTCTTGGGATGAAGCCAGCAAAACCTGTTTTCTGAGTTTTGAAAACAGCCCAGAAGGAGTTCATGTAACACTTAGCTGGTAATTCAGGCCTGTATCAGCTTTAGGAGACGATACTTGAATATGAGCGATGGAAATCCTTGCCGGTAGCATGTTTGTATTCGATGGCAAAGGTTCTGTAGGCGATTTTTGAGTCTTCTATCATGTTAAGTTTCAGCATGGCATTAATTTGGTGCACCAGCGCTGTTTCATTTAAAGGATCGATGTTAAAAAGGGCTTCTGCCAGCGAAATCGTAGTGGGATACGATTCGCTGGTAAAGCTCTTTTCCACTTCCAGTATCAAGGCTGGTTCAAGTTTGGTCTCTGCTTCTTCTTTGAACAAGTCGAACAAGGGATCGTCTAAGAGGTAGAGGAATTTACCTCTGGATACGATTCCGGCGAACTCATCGCTGTGCTTGTCCATCTGGTGGGTGGCGATGACCTGCAGGCACCTTGCATAGTCACAGTAAGCCTTTTCATGGAGGATGATTTTATAGTGCCCTTTGTCGTGGACCAATTCTATTCCCTCCAGCTCGCCCAAGGTTTTTCGTAGGTTGTTAATTGTCACACCACGGGAGTTTTTGACTTTGTCGGCAGGTTTATCCGGCCAAAGCAAATTGCTGAGATGCTGCGATGTAATGCCGTCTTCCGATAAACTGTAATGCAGGATCAGACAAAAGACCTGTTTTAGTTGAGCGCTGAACATATAGGTAATGTCCCTGCCCTTGGCGTCGCGGACCATAAAATTACCGAAAAGGTAGATGGAATTGGAAGGTACGGTTTTCGCTGTTGTTGGGGCCGGTTTTTTAACCTCAGCTTCCTCAGGACGATCCTCGGTGCCCGGAGATTTGGATTTTAACTTTTTATACAGAAAGAGCCCCAAACTTATTATCCCGACACCCAGAATCAAAGCCATTAGGGGGGCTTTGCTATTTTGTTTTGCCGGGAAATCTGATAACTCTTCCCTCGTAATAGCAGGAAATGCCAAGGAGTAGATTTTTAAATCCGAAGAGATATCATCCTCAAATTCTTGTACCACCGCATACAGGTTGTTGAGTCCTTTGTCAAAATAGAGGTTGGCATTGGTAGTGATTTTGTCAGATCGGATGGGAATGGAGTCTCCCAATATTTCGTAGCTGCCATCCTTCAGCGAGAAACGATACAAATGAAGAAAAGATTCCGAAAAATGTTCAGGATAGCAGAGTGTATATAGACTGGAATCATTCAATATTACCATTCCCCGTACAGGGACGACGTTGTCATTTTTCCAAGGGATTTCCCAAAGCTTGGTAACATGCTTGGCGTCCAGGTCTACCTGATAGAGGTCGTAGTAGTATTTCCTTCCGACGGATTGGTCCCCAGACTCATTTCCCATCCCGCCGAGGATATATAAATTATTATTTTCAGGTTGATAACCGACAGAAGAGAAGTAGCGTGGAGTAATTACATCACCTGTAAATCCATCGGTTTTCTTCCATTGATTCTTTTTCAAATCGTAAGAAAAGAAATTTTTGCTGTACTTCATGCTGCCAAAACCTCCGAAAATACTGTATTGGGAGGAGTAGTGATCTATATAAGATCCATGGTGATGAAGCTGGGTAGGGAGTTGTTGGTAGCTTTCTTCTGTCCATTGATAGGTGTCTAGATCCAGGCTGGCCACAGTAGGGCCTTGGTAGGGGAAGTCATAATATGCTTCATAGGTGTATAATTTGTTTTGGAGGCTATCGATAAAGTTAGTGCCCAAGACAAGCTCCACAGGGCATTTTTGATCGAAAATAACTGTTCGGATATTGCCCGAACGAACATTGTAGCTCCAAAGTGAATCCTGGTTATAATAGTAAATTTCCTGTTTTTTTGGGTCATAGTTTGCTCCGGCTACGGATGCAGATTTAAACGAAGCCTGATGTTTCCAATAATAGGCATAGTTTTTCAACCAGTCTGGATTGATTACGTTGCCGTATGGATTGCCGTTGATGTCGTGGACGATATTGCCTTCATTTTCATAGAGGGGGAAATGATAGGTTTTCTTCCCGACGATTGATAGGTTTTTGATCGAAAAAGCAGGGACATCGATGATATGATCACTTTTTCCGAAAAGAATTTCGGGATGATAGGTGTCTTGGAGATGTTGGTTTTTGGCAGTAAACGTTTTATTATCAATGGTAAGTGTGATGGAATCACCGATGAGGTCGAATGAGATTTTCATGTCAAACCATTGGTGGTTAAACAATTGGGTCCTGTCCATTTTGGCCACGATAAGGTTGGTTTTTCCCTCCTCATTAAATTTAAAAACGATATTGTCACCTTGACTGTCATAGAATAAATTAAAAATCCGATTGTTTACGCCGGTTTTGACCCTAAGGATGTATCCGATTTCTTCGACTGGACTTAGCGATAGGCTGAAGTCAATATCAAAATGGTCAGGAAATTTCGCGTCATGCTCTCCAAAAATAGTGTATGAGGTGCGTTGGTTTATTGCTTGTTCGTTCCCCTGGAATTTAAGCCCTCCGTTAAAGAATGACTGTAGGATGATAAAACCAGAAATCAAAGAAGCTAAGAAGTACATTTTAGTAAATGCGAACATCGTGGATATTTATAGATCAATTGCTTATAGGGGTGGTGGACATATGATGTTCATTTAGCTGGTGCGGAGGTACCGGGTGGGTTTCAATATCCTAAAACAGAAGCCATGAACCTGAGTTCCACATGCATCATTATCCTTTTCAAAAGTAGAATTTTCGAAAATTTGATACAAATGCTTTTCCAATTTAGTTAATATTTTAGGTTTCATATAAAACCATATTTTATCGAATGAAATCCTTCGATCTTTTAGGGGAAATATTGCTTACAGAAAAATCACAAATGGTGTTTTGAATTATTGCAAGAGAGTTGCTGTTAAAGCAGCCAAAAAGACACCTCTTCGTGGTGATGATCATTAGAGAAGAGGGAATTCGTGTCTGCCAGAAACCGCAAGCTTATGGTGCTTAAAAACAATATAGTACATTGTTTAAAAAGATTTAATACTTGTTCTCTTGACAGAGCGAAATCCATTGCATACTTTTGGCTCCAATCATGAAAATGTTGATCAGACTGATATTGTCCTTTAGCATTCTGCTTTCGAGTGGAATAGCACCACTGTTTTCGATACAGCATCTGGAAAAATTTTCTGAGCCAACATCATACCTTTCTACAGCCCAAAGTCAGTCCTCACATCATTTAGAGGACATCGTTTTCAAATCCTCTTTTTCTGGCCTTAAAAAAGGGACATACCCTGCAGAAGGGGAAAACATTGAGGAGGAAAACGAAAATACTTCTTCTAGAAAGAATGTTGAACGCGGCGGAACCTCCGCTGTCCTCTTTTTTGACTATTTAATTGGTGAATTT
The DNA here is from genome assembly GCF_006575665.1 of Echinicola soli. Lineage (NCBI taxonomy): Bacteria > Pseudomonadati > Bacteroidota > Cytophagia > Cytophagales > Cyclobacteriaceae > Echinicola > Echinicola soli. The sequence goes on along the minus strand of NZ_CP041253.1, from coordinate 532,356 downwards.
TCTGCCACCAGCCTAAAAGGCTTACCTTTCTGCAAGCACTTTTCCCATATAATATCGTATCGTTGGCACCTATTTATTCAGGTGTTCTTGATATGATACATCGCTTTTTTTCTTATTCGACAAGGCAATAATCCTATTGCCTGATGTTCCATTTATTACCCATTATTTTCTAATTCCACCATTGCCCAAAATCACCTGGCATTCTATGGCATTTAATGTCCTGAATGTTTAGGCGTGTCCGCTATTACCACGCCACGAAACAAGAAACCAAAACATTTAAAAGAAAAATTATGAGAACGAGTATCCTCATGTTAATGGGCTTGTGTGCCTTATTGCTGCATACGAGCTGTGACTCCCATGGAGAGGAAAAGAAAGAAGAGGTTTACAGGCTGCAAGTCACCAATCCAGTCCGGATGGATACGACCATCACCGAGGATTATGTATGCCAGATACACTCCATCAACCACATAGAAGTGCGTGCCCAAGAGCGTGGCTATCTGGAAAAAATCTATGTGGACGAGGGACAGTTTGTGAAAAAAGGACAACTCCTCTTTAAGATTATGCCCAAGCTTTATCAGGCGGAACTTCAACGTGCAAAAGCAGAGGTGAATTTTGCAGAGATAGAGTACCAAAACACCAAATCCCTAGCGGATAGGGATGTCGTAGCGCCAAATGAACTGGCCATGGCCAAAGCCAAGCTTGACAAGGCGAATGCAGAGCGGGCCTTGGCACAGGCTCATTTCGATTTTACTGAAATCCGTGCGCCCTTTGATGGGATCATCGACCGGTTTCATGTACGGGTAGGTAGTTTGATTGATGAGGGGGAATTGCTTACAAACTTGTCCGATAACGGCAGAATGTGGGTGTACTACAATGTACCCGAAGCGGAATACCTGGATTATATGACCAGTCTAAAAAAAGACAGCTCTGTTACCATGGTAAACCTGCTGATGGCCAATAACAAAGTGTTTGGCCATCCCGGGAAAGTCGAAACGATCGAGGCGGACTTTAATCACGAAACGGGAAACATCCCTTTCAGGGCTACTTTCCCTAACCCTAATGGACTTCTAAGACATGGCGAAACAGGTAACATCCAAATGGCTGTGCCTTTCAAAAATGCCATGATCATTCCACAGAAAACCACTTTTGAGGTGCTGGATAAACGATACGTCTACGTTTTGGACGAAGGAAACAGACTGCATTCCAGGGAGATTAAAGTGGCTGCAGAAATGCCCCATTTATATGTGATCCAAGATGGTTTGGAGGAAAATGACAAGGTACTCTTGGAGGGCTTGCGACTAGTGAGGGAAAACGATGAGATCCATCCGGATATCGTGTCCCCGGAAGAAGCGATGTCCAGCTTAGGCCTTTATGCGGAATAATCGAGTCTCATAAAAAAAGCGCAGTAATGTTTCAAAAATTCATTCATAGGCCGGTATTCGCTATCGTGATATCGGTCATTATCGTCTTTGTAGGTACATTGGCCATTAAGAAATTGCCCATTTCTCAATTTCCACAAATTGCACCTACTTCTGTAAACGTATTTATCGCTTATCCAGGTGCCAGTGCAGACGTGCTGGTGAAGTCAACACTGATTACGCTCGAAAACTCCATTAATGGTGCCCAAGGAATGCGGTACATGGCTACTGATGCTACGAGTGCCGGTGAGGCAACCCTTCGTGTGATCTTTGAACCGGGTACGGATCCCAATCAGGCTGTCATCCGGGTCAAAACCCGCGTAGACCGCGTCATGCCCCTGTTACCGGAGCTGGTGCAGCGGGAGGGGGTGGTTATTACTCCCATCCAGCCCAGTATGTTGATGTATGTCAACTTATATGGGTCGGATGAAAAAATGGATGAGAAATTTCTCTACAATTACGCCAATGTCCACATGATCCCCGAGATCAACCGGATCAAGGGGGTGGCAAATGCGCAGATTTTGGGTAGCCGTCGTTACGCCATGCGTATCTGGCTAAATCCTGATCGAATGAGGGCGTACGATATTTCCGTGGAGGAAGTAATGGAAGCGCTCCAAGAGCAAAGTATCGTAGGCCGCCCAGGTAGGCTGGGGAGAAGTTCGGGCATCGAAGCCCAGTCGCTGGAGTATGTATTGACCTATAAAGGCAGGTATAATGAGCCCGAGCAATATGAAAATGTCATCATACGAGCCAATGCAGAGGGGGAAAGTATCCACCTGAAGGATATCGGCAAGGTGGAGCTGGGAAGCGAGTTTTTTGATATTTACTCCAATTTGGACGGCCACCCGTCTGCGGCCATTGTGCTAAAGCAAAATTATGGTAGTAACGCCAGTGAGGTGATCGAAACGGTAAAGGAAAAGCTGACGGAGATGAAGGCCAATTTCCCTCCCGGAGTAGATTACAAGATCAGTTATGATGTTTCCAATTTCTTGGATGCCTCCATTGAGCAGGTAATCCATACCCTAAGGGATGCCTTCATTTTGGTGGCCTTGGTGGTGTTTGTCTTCCTTGGCGATTGGCGGTCCACCTTAATTCCTATTTTGGCTGTTCCGGTATCCCTAATTGGGGCTTTCTTCGTCATCCAGTTTTTTGGACTTTCAATCAACTTAGTGACGCTTTTTGCGCTGGTACTGGCCATCGGTATTGTCGTCGATGATGCCATTGTGGTGGTGGAAGCGGTGCACGCCAAGATGGAGGATTTCCCTCATCTTACACCTTACCAAGCGGTAAAAAGGGTGCTTGGAGAGATCAGTGGAGCCATTATCGCGATTACCATGGTAATGGTGTCGGTGTTCTTGCCGATTTCCTTTATGAGTGGTCCTGTCGGTACGTTCTATCGACAGTTCTCCATTACGATGGCGAGTTCTATCGTCATTTCGGCACTGATCGCCCTGACGCTTACACCGGTACTTTGTGCCATGCTGCTGAAAAACCATCATGGCAAAGAGAAAAATGGCAATATCCTCACCAAATCATTGGACAAGTTCAACAGCGGATTTGACAAGCTGACTGGCAGGTACGTGGCCTTGCTAAAACGAATGGTGAGTAGAAGGTGGTTGACATTCGGTATTTTGATCGCTTTCTGTGCGGGGATTTACTTAGAAAGCCAAATCCTGCCATCCGGGTTTATCCCAAGTGAAGATCAAGGTACCATCTATGCCATCATCCAGACGCCTCCCGGTGCTACCTTGGAACGAACCAATAAAGTGTCCAAAGAGCTTCAGAAAATCTGTGAAGAGATCGAGGGAGTGGAGTCAGTATCTTCCTTGGCGGGGTATGAGATCATGACAGAGGGGCGTGGTTCCAATGCAGGTACTTGTCTGATCAACTTGAAAAAATGGTCTGACCGCAAGCATACCGTAAAAGAAATCATGGAAGAGCTGGAAGAAGAATCCAAAGGGCTGGGAGCCGTCATCGAATTCTTTGAGCCACCGGCCATTCCAGGCTTTGGTTCTTCCGGTGGCTTTTCTATGCGATTGCTTGATAAAACAACCGATACAGACTATCAGGATTTTGACAAGATCAACAAGCAGTTCATGGATGACCTTGGCAAGCGCAAAGAGCTAACAGGCTTATTTACCTTCTTTGCTGCCAACTATCCACAATACGAACTGGTGATGGACAATGAACTGGCCATGCAGAAAGGGGTTTCTATCGGAAAAGCCATGGAAAACCTCAATATTATGATCGGTAGTACCTATGAGCAAGGATTTATCAAGTTTGGGAGGTTCTTTAAAGTCTATGTTCAGTCTGATCCTAAGTTCAGGAGGCTTCCTTCGGATATATTGAACCTGTATGTCAAAAATGAAGAGGGAGAAATGGTGCCGTATTCGGCCTTTATGACACTGAAGAAAACACAGGGACCCAACGAAGTGACGCGTTTCAATATGTACAATTCCGCGGCCATTAGAGGACTTCCGGCCAAAGGCTATACGACAGCTGATGCCATCGCCGCCATCCGTGAAGTGGCAGCCCAGACATTGCCCCAGGGATATGACATCGCCTGGGAGGGGCTTTCTTACGATGAATCCAACAGGGGAAATGAATCCTTGTATGTTTTCTTAGTGGTGTTGGTGTTTGTGTACTTCGTACTGGCTGCGCAATATGAAAGTTTCATTATTCCATTGGCAGTAGTGACATCGTTGCCTGTTGGGGTGTTTGGTTCATTCCTGTTGCTGAAAATGATGGGCTTGGATAATGATATTTATGCCCAGATTGGCTTGATTATGCTTATTGGTCTTTTGGGTAAAAATGCCGTATTGATCGTGGAGTTTGCCGTGCAGAAACGCCAGCAGGGATCTACGATCCTGGAAGCTGCCATAGAGGGTGCAAAAGTACGTTTTCGTCCTATTTTGATGACTTCTTTTGCCTTTATCGCAGGGCTGATTCCATTGATTATAGCGACGGGAGCTGGTGCGATCGGTAACCGGACCATTGGAGCCTCGGCATTGGGCGGCATGCTGTTCGGTACCATCTTCGGGGTGATTATCGTACCAGGCCTGTATTACATATTTGGCAAGTTGGCAGATGGTCGTCACCTGATAAAAGACGAAGACGAAGTTCCTTTAACTGAAGAATACAATTACAATGATTAAGAGAATAATATATATATCGCTGGGAGCGGCCATTATCTCACTGGCCGTGACGTCGTGCAAGACTCCCTCAGTAGTAGAAAAAACGCCTAATACGGCAGTTCCGGAGAGCTTTGACAGCTCTTCGGATGCTACCAATACGGTGAGACTGCCATGGCAAAAGTTCTTTACGGACCCTTACCTGAATGCATTGATCGATACAGCACTGGGCAATAACCAGGAGCTGAACATTATCTTGCAGGAAATCGCCGTGTCCAAAAATGAAATCAAAGTAAAAAAAGGGGAATACCTACCTTCTGTGGACATCAGAGCGGGTGCTGGCGTGGATAAAGTGGGCCGGTACACTAGCCGTGGTGCCAGTGAGGCGACCACGGAAATAGAGCCAGGAAGGAAAATGCCCGAGCCGCTGCCTGATTTTATGGTTGGAGCCTTTGCTTCGTGGGAAGCGGATATCTGGGGCAAGCTGCACAATGCCAAAAGAGCTGCCGTGACCAGGTACCTTTCTTCGGTAGAAGGAAAAAATTTCATGGTGACCAACCTGATTGCCGAAATTGCCAATTCCTACTATGAACTCCTGGCATTGGACAATCAGCTGGCCATCGTGAAAAGAAATATTAAAATCCAAAGCGATGCCTTGGCGATTGTCAATCTTCAGAAAAGTGCTGCTAAGGTAACCGAGCTAGCTGTGAAGAAGTTTGAAGCAGAGGTTTTTCATACCAAAAGCTTGCAATATGATATCCAGCAGGAAATTACAGAGGCTGAGAATAAGATCAATTTCCTCGTGGGAAGGTTTCCGCAGCCTGTCCTTCGGGATTCGGAGGCTTTTATAGACTTGGTGCCGAAGCAGGTGCAAGCAGGGCTTCCCGCCCAGTTGCTGGATAACAGGCCGGATATTCGTCAGGCCGAAATGGAGCTAGCCGCAGCCAAACTGGATGTAAAAGTGGCCAAAGCAAGGTTTTATCCGTCTTTGGGTATTTCTGCAGGAATCGGTTTTCAAGCATTCAATCCGTCCTACCTGATCAAGACACCGGAATCCTTGCTGTACTCATTGGCAGGGGACTTGGCAGCGCCATTGATCAACAGAAATGAGATCAAGGCAACGTATAAAAGTGCCAATTCCAAGCAGATTCAGGCTGTTTATAAGTATGAAAAAACCATTCTGAATGCCTACGTGGAGGTAGCCAACCAACTGGCCAAGATTAAGAACTTGGAAAAAAGTTATGGGCTGAAAGAAAAGGAAGTGCAGGTCCTGACTACCTCTATCAATATAGCGGGAGATCTCTTCAAATCAGCAAGGGCGGATTACATGGAAGTGCTGTTGACCCAGCGCGATGCCTTGGAGTCCAAGTTTGACCTGGTAGAGACCAAAATGCAGCAAATGAACGCCTTTGTGAATATGTACCAAGCCCTCGGTGGAGGCTGGAATTAAACCCTGGATATGCATTAGCCTTTCTACGCCGCGGCGCACAAGTGTTGCGACCTGAAATTATTTCAAAATCAGCTTTCCCTGGCATTCTCCGAAGGATTTAGGGAAGACAGACTATTGCGATTCCTAATACATAATCTTGGTTAAATGCATCATTATTGACCTGCTAAAATCGGATGGGAGACGCCCACCGTAAACAAAAAGCCTTCAGAGCAAGAACTTTGAAGGCTTTTTTGTTATTGTATTTTTGACCAAAATGATTTTGGTAAAGGGAAGATCAAAGGACATACTCCTTAAATATGCGCTCTAAGGTATTGTCGAGATCATCACTAAAGCCGGAGTGTGGACGGGAGGTTTGAATGACCGAGCTTCGCACGGCCGTAAGCCATCGAAAGCGGGAAGCCTTGTCCATGGTGGCGATTGGCCCTTGGCTTCCATTACATATTTTTTCAAAGGAAGCCAAGTTCTCCTTGATCATTTGTACATCTGCCTCTGGGTCCAGCGCGAGCAGCTTAGCCTGATCGAGGTGAAGTTTTCCACGTAAAAAACCGCTTTTTGTACCGGAGATAATCACTCCGACATTTATAAATTCCTCTCTTTCCACCCGTGGGACCACCCTGATAAGGGCGTAATCATATAAGTGTTTTCCTTGCATGGTTGGCTTCTTTGGTAAATTGATCTGCGTGGGCATGTCGAAGGCTTAGAAAACCTTCGTAAACACCGGCCAGCTCCGAGGGATCTTCGCTCTCTCCTCCTGCAAGCAGCCAGTTTTTGGGTACAAGCGAGACGATCTGCTTGAATATTTCTGGTGTCAGGAGCGGTTTAAGCGCTTCATTGGCCTCGTCCAACATGCTGGCTTGCGGCAGAAGGACATGGTTTTGGATGATAGGAAAGTTGCCCTTGGCATTTCGCTCCCAATGGTGCCAACTGTGGTGAAAGAGAAAGGATGCCCCATGGTCGATGAGCCACAACTCACGGTTCCACATCAGCATATTGGTGTTGCGAAAGGTCCTGTCCACATTGGTGATCAGCATGTCCAGCCATACTATTTTTGAGGCCAATAGCGGGTCTACGGGCATGGCCAAGGGATCGTAATTGATGGCATGGGATAAGAAGTGGAGGGCCAGGTTTAGCCCTTGGCTTCCTTTGAGCAAATCTTGAATTTCTTCATCTCCTTCCGATCGACCAAATGCCACATCGAGTTCAGCAAAGACCAACTCGGGTACTTTAAAGCCCAAAAGCCTGGCGATCTCGCCACCCAGAAGTTCAGCAATGAGGGCTTTTTCCCGCTGGCCGGCGCCCCGGAATTTCAGTACGTAATTAAAGCCATCATCCGCCTCGGCAAGGGCCGGTAGTGAGCCGCCTTCCCTAAGGGGCAAAATGTACCTCATTACATTGACAGTACGGAGTTCGTTTGGTGTTTTCATGTGCAGCTGAAACAAGATATACTTTTCCAATGCCTAAAACTACAAGGCCTTGGGAAGCAAATGTCGATCGTTATTGATCCAAATATTGGACAAATATTTAACTTTAAAAATTTTCAAGACGAACATGTATGCGCTTATCTTCCGGTTCTTCTTTTTGGTGTGTCCCGGAAAAACAGCAGTTCATTCATGAGCTGACTGAAAATGACCTCGTTGTCACCATATTTGTTGACCAGTCTATCCCAAGTGGATTTACCAAATTCCAATTTGTTTTCCCGGCTGTCTTCATAGATCCAGCGGTCAAAAATATCCTTTCGTAAGGAGGCATTTTCATTGTTAGATTCGTATACGAGACCGCCATTTTTTTCTTTCGTAAAGGATGTTTTTCTTCCATTGATGGACTCTTCCCTAGTGACATTGCCAAAAATGTCCTCACCTATTTCCAATTTATAGTCCCTATTGTCTTCGATGATTAAATTATCAAAAACATCAATTTCATAAGTTGCTTTGTAATTGGATTCCCGTCGGTATTGGCGGACCAGGTCCATTAGGAACATTCGTTCTTCCCGTTCGTTTTCCAGCATATCACCATATTCCCAGTGGAGGTAGTCCTTTTCAAAGGTGACTTTATTTCGTTGATTGTCGGTATAAATCAGGTCGTCAAAAACATCCTTTTCTAAGGTGGCTTTGTATTCGCCATTTCTGGAGCTGTATTCCAGATCCCCGAAAAAGTTACGTTCGATAAGTTGGCCATAAGCCAACTGTTGTGTCAAAAGAGCGGCGAGGAATAGGAGGTATCTTTTCATGTTGTTCGATTTTAAAAACCAGTAGCGCTTTGTTTGCCAATTCAAAAGGTATGCCAGTATAGCATTGCTTTTGCGCAGCGTCACTACTCTATAGTGACCGGACAGTTAGTTGTGGCCCATCCAAGGTCTTGGTGCTTTGGTCATTTACGATTGAAAAACCCAAGTCCACCATCGATAAGTATTTTCCAGGAGGGATTATAGGGTTGGATTCACTCTTGCAAAGTGGATAGGTAGGCGTGATTTTCTGGTCTAACAACCAAGGTGTGTTCAGTATTATTGACCCTCCTGGGGGCAAGACCAATTCCTGCTGTTCCAAGCTATATTCACACCATACTCCAGTGATGGGAACCCCGAAACTAAATACCTCCTTATCGCCCCAAACAGCAAATGGGCGGTTGTTGAGAAAGTCTGGGTTTAAGATAATTTACTTGTGAAATGTATAAATGAGGTACTCCCTTTAATTTCTTCAAATTAATGAATAACTTCTCATCCCTTTTCCTCGGAAGGGGGCAGACACAGAATAAACACAAACTAGCTTAAATAAAATTTATCATGGTAGGTACGTTTGACACGAAAACCCTTCTTCAAGACCTTGGACTCAACGAAGTAAACAAGGGTACTTGGACAGGAGTGGAATATATAGATCTCAAAGGGGAATGGCTCAGCAGTCACTCTCCTGTGGATGGTAAGGAGATAGGAAAGATTCAGATGACCACGCGCGAGTCCTATGAGAAAGTGATTGAAAAAGCCGGAAAAGCCTTCAAGGTTTGGCGGAATGTACCTGCTCCACAGCGCGGTGAAGTGGTACGCCAGATTGGAATAGAACTCCGGAACAAAAAGGATTTGTTGGGCAAACTGGTATCCTACGAAATGGGCAAATCCTACCAGGAGGGGCTCGGTGAAGTACAGGAGATGATTGATATCTGTGATTTTGCAGTAGGCCTTTCGCGCCAGCTTTATGGACTTACCATGCACTCTGAACGACCAGGTCACCGAATGTACGAGCAGTGGCATCCATTGGGAATTGTAGGAGTAATTTCAGCATTTAACTTTCCAGTGGCTGTTTGGTCCTGGAATACGATGATCGCTTGGGTATGTGGTGATGTATGTGTGTGGAAACCCTCTGAAAAAACGCCATTGACCTCTTTGGCCTGTCAGGTTTTGGCGGCGGAGGTTTTCAAGAAAAATGGCTATCCTGAAGGAATCACTTCTATGCTTACTGGAGGTGCCACGGTGGGGGCTTTTCTGACACAAGATCCCAGGGTAGCACTTATCTCAGCCACTGGGTCCACGAATATGGGCAAAGCAGTAGGGGAGACTGTTGGAGGTAGATTAGGAAAGGTGCTCTTGGAACTTGGCGGTAATAATGCCATTATCATCACTGAAAATGCCGATTTGGATATAGCGATCCGCGGTGCGCTCTTTGGAGCTGTGGGGACAGCTGGGCAACGATGTACTAGTACGCGGAGGCTCATCATCCATGAATCCGTATTCGAAGAAGTGAAAGATAGGTTAGTTGCTGCATATGCTAAACTTACGATCGGAAATCCATTGGATGAGAAAAACATCATTGGGCCGTTGATTGACACTGCTGCCGTTCAAAACTACCTTACTGCCATTGAAAGGGTGAAAGCAGAAGGTGGAACGGAATTGGTAGCTGGAGGTCTTCTGGAAGGGGAAGATTATTCCTCGGGATGCTATGTGACGCCAAGTGTCTTTGAAGCAGAAAACCATTTTCAAATTGTCCAAAAGGAGACTTTTGGGCCGATCTTGTATTTGGTCAAGTACCAGGAATTTGAAGAAGCCATTGCTATGCAAAACAACGTTCCCCAAGGACTTTCTTCTGCAATTATGACGACCAACATGCGCGAGGCAGAACGCTATCTTTCCAGTGAAGGCTCAGACTGTGGAATCTCCAATGTCAATATTGGAACATCCGGTGCTGAAATTGGAGGTGCTTTTGGAGGGGAAAAAGAAACTGGTGGAGGCAGAGAGTCTGGTTCAGATGCCTGGAAAGCTTACATGAGACGACAAACAAATACCATTAATTACAGCACTGAACTTCCTTTGGCCCAGGGTATAAAATTTGATATTTAACCTGAAATATCAATGTCGTTTAGTTAAGGATTTTTTTTAATTTTTGGGTAAGCAAAGGGAGCGTAGTTTTTTTGAAAGAAATCTGACAACGAGAAAGTCCTTTTCCTTTTCGGAGGACTTTTTAAAACTATTAAAAAACAATATAGAAAATGGATTGACACGAGACAGGTTCCGTACGACTAACAAAGCATTTGTTCGCCAGCGGTGTTTGGGGTTTACTGATCTTATCTACTTTATGTTAGGTTTAGGTAAATCCAGTGTTCAGCAAGAGCTGGATGATTTTTTTTCGGATAAATTGGTCAGCTGTTCCAAAGGAGCTTTCAGTCAGCAGCGATCCAAACTAAACCCCAAGGTGTTTACCTGGCTGAATGGAAAACAATGTTCTTTTTATTATAATAAAGCCAGCCATGTCCGTAGATGGAAAGGTTTTCGGCTTATAGGTATTGACGGCAGTACTCTGCAGCTTCCTTACAGTAAAGAACTGGCAAAAGGTTTTGGCCAGTTCGAAACCCGGACTGAAAACGGCAGAAAAGTAGTCCTGGCCCGTGTTTCCCAAGCCTACGATGTACTCAATCAAATCAGCATAGATGCCAAAATCAAGCATTACAGGACAAGTGAACTTTCTCTCTGTGAAAGTCACCTTCCCTGTCTGGGGCAGGGAGACCTGCTTATAAGGGATCGGGCCTATGCGGCCTTTTGGCTCATGTCCTCATTGGTTCAGCAACAAAAATCTTTTGTCATCAGGGTAAAGGCAAACAGGAGGAAACAGGCAAAGGCATTTTTAGCATCTACCCAAAAACAGCAGTTAATAGAGGCCTCCCCTTCCAAAGAGGCCATATACAGGTGTAAGGAAAGGAATATTTCTACTGAGGCACTCAAATTAAGACTGGTACGGGTACCGATTGAATCAGGAGAAGACCATATATTGGTAACCAACCTGGTTGACCATAAAAAGTACCCTGTCAGGGAAATCCGTGAGCTTTATAGGAAAAGATGGCCTGTTGAAGAGTCGTTCAAACTACTGAAAACCAGGGCGGAACTTGAAAACCTGAGCGGAAAGACGGCCAGGGCCGTTCTCCAAGATTTTAACAGCATCATTCTCAGGGCCAACTTGAGCAACATCCTCAGTAAAACACTTACCAAAAAAGGGGGTGACTACTGTAACAAAAAACGGAAAAATACTTATCAGATCAACAGAACCCAGGCTTATCGTAAAACCAAACCTATACTTGATCAACTGAACAAAGGGATCGACAAAATCATCGGAAAAATATCCGATTACGCTTTCAAACTATTGCTTCAGCTTGAAATAGTGCGGCCCAACAGGTCAGTTCCAAGAATAAAAAGGTATAGCGCTAGACCCAGCAATTTTATAACTTATAAACCTTAACTAAACGACATTGATAATCCGGGTTTAACAATTATCACTTCAATAACTTTTGTTTCAGAATATCAGCCAGTTACTGACTGACTGATATTTTTTTTAAATTATTATTTGCTGCAATAAAAAAAGCGCATACCTTTGCAATCCAATTCAACGACAAATGGTCGGTGAACAAAGGGAATTTAGCTCAGTTGGTTCAGAGCATCTGCCTTACAAGCAGAGGGTCGGGGGTTCGAATCCCTCAATTCCCACAGTAGTTTTGGTAAAGACTGAAAACAAGAATTGGATTGATATATTGGGAATTTAGCTCAGTTGGTTCGTGGCATCCCGATTTACATCGGGAGTGGTCGGGAGTTCGAATCCCTCAATTTCCACAGTAATTTTGGTAAAGACCTAAAACAGGAATTGGATTGATATATTGGGAATTTAGCTCAGTTGGTTCGCGGCATCCCGATCTACATCGGGAGTGGTCGGGGGTTCGAATCCTTCAATTTCCACAGTGATTTTGGTAAAGACTGGAAACAGGAATTGGATTGATATATTGGGAATTTAGCTCAGTTGGTTCGTGGCATCCCGATCTACATCGGGAGTGGTCGGGAGTTCGAATCCTTCAATTTCCACAGTAATTTTGGTAAAGACCTAAAACAAGAATTGGATTGATATATTGGGAATTTAGCTCAGTTGGTTCAGAGCATCTGCCTTACAAGCAGAGGGTCGGGGGTTCGAATCCCTCAATTCCCACTTAAAAAGCCTTGGTATTCACCGAGGCTTTTTTTAGTTTATGGTATTATGGAGCATCATTTTTATATTCTTTACTCCAAACAGCTTGATAGATTTTATATAGGACATACATCAGACGAGCTGGATCAACGACTACGAAGGCACAATACGAATCATAAGGGATTTACCGGAAGGGCAAATGACTGGCGTCTATGTTATTGTGAGGTGTATCCGTCAAAGTCAGAAGCCAAAGAGAGGGAATCGCAGGTAAAGTCATGGAAAAGCCGAAAGCGGCTTTTCCAACTGCTAGGATGAACGTGAAAGAGTGCGGAAGGAATTTAGCTCAGTTGGTTCGTGGCATCCCGATCTACATCGGGAGTGGTCGGGGGGTCGAATACCGATGAATATTTCGTTTTTCTGAGGCTACGTGCAAAGTTCCGGATAGTCATCCAAAATAATGTTTTATTTTCTAATTATATCCCCAAGTGGTGACAAGTTTTTACCTATGTCACCACTTGGGGAGATTTTTATAATTAAGTTTGGGGAAATGAGGGGTTGTAGGGTGCCGTTTCCCGTGATTTTTGTTTGACATGGTATTGGGAAAAATGCATGGTTATGAATGTTGGCTGGAATAGTCGGTCACAGACTGTTCAGGCCTTCACTGACGAAATCACAGAATTCTCAGAAACAGCTTATTTATTTCGGTAATTTCTGTGCATCCAGTGAGAAAAAGTTTTACTGGAAAGAATGTAAAAATCAGCTATTCATCACATAATGAAAATAAAAAAAATAATTAACTCTAAGCGTGTTTTGACCCTATTAGGATTAACGCTTGTTTTTAGTTCATGTGGGCATCGGGAAGAGGTCCCTGACTATCCGGTTACCATGACTTTTGATAAAATAGTACCTGCTTCCGAAATGCGTGTATTTGCCGGAGGGGAGTTGTTGGATAGTAAAGCGGACAGCGCGGTGATTGCAGAATTTTTGGATCGGTATTATAGCATCGGGTCTACCTTTTATAATTCCGGGTTTGAGGAGCCTGGGGCAAATTATGGAGATGGCGCCGAAATCACCTTTTTTGCTGATGGTAGAATTACCTACGCTTCGCAAATCATAGAGGTGAAAAGAAACGATGGCACCATAATCATGCAATCTAAAGTGACCAATGAGGTAGAGGACTCTCCATTGGTGGAGTCCGATTTTTTTAAGTATCCATATGATATCAGCGATAACGGACGGTATAATGTCCATCATGTCATGTATGGAGAGGAACGATCAGCCTTGGACGTGGCTTTACAATATTATAAGCTTGTTCGCTATAGTAAAGATAATGAATTGATGTCTGTGGATTTTGGGACGAGGCATAACGAATTTAATGAGGATTTTTTGGAAACCTTAACCGACAGCGACACGCTTGCTCTTAAATCCTACCGTTTAAAATATTCTGTAAAATAATTAGTGGCTTGGGCGTGGATGCTGGTTTTTGAAATCTCCAGGTAAACTTGGGAGCATACTTGGGTTATGTTTCTGGTAGTTGATTTTTTAATTATTTGACCATTAAAATAAATACATTTTCTGTTCGTCAATCTTTATGTAAATTTGGCGGAATATAATAATCAACTCAAGATATGAAATATACTTTAGAGAAACTCTCAATCTTGTTTTTATGCTTGTTTATGGTGCAGGTTACGGTGGCACAGCAAGTAGAAGAGAACAACCAAAGCGAATTTGGCGATTTTATTTACCGTAAAGGAAACATGTATAGGTCCGCTTCTGGAAAGCCTGGGCCGATGTATTGGCAAAACGGTGCTGATTACAATATCGATGTTACCTTGGATGATGAAGCGCATACCATCACAGGGAGCGTGACCATTCATTACACCAACAACAGTCCGGAGGCATTGGATTTCGTATGGCTTTATTTGGAGCAGAACAGGTTTACCGAAGACTCTCGGGGCACCTTGACCACACCGATCCAAGGTAACCGCTACAATGGCGATGTGGACGGTGGCTACCAGCTATCCAACGTATCTGCTAAAGTGGGGAAAAGAGGAGATGTTTCCGACAGATACTTGGTTACTGATACCAGAATGCAAGTGTTTTTTGAAGAGCCTATCCCTGCCAAGGGAGGCGAAGCGACCATCTCGATGGACTTCTCTTACAAAATTCCTGTAAAGGGAATGGATAGAATGGGCCGCTTGGATGTAGAAGAAGGCACCATCTATGCTCTGGCGCAGTGGTATCCTCGCACAGCGGTATTTGATGATGTCAAAGGTTGGAACACGGAGCCATACTTGGGCGCAGGTGAGTTTTACCTGGAGTACGGTGATTTTGAATATTCCGTGACGGCACCTTCAGACCATATTGTAGTCGGATCAGGTAAGTTGTTAAATCCGGGTGATGTGATGACCAATACCATGCAAGACCGGATGGACAAAGCTATGAAAAGTGATAGTACCGTGTACATCCTGACTCCTGATGAAGTAGCCGATCCTGCTACGAGGTTAAAGCAAGATGGAACCTTGACATGGAAGTTTAAGATCGAAAATTCCAGGGACATTGCTTTTGCTTCATCCCAGGCATTTATTTGGGATGCTGCCAAAATTGACCTGCCAAGTGGCAAAACGATCTTGGCACAATCGGTATATCCTAAGGAAAGTGATGGTCAGGATGCTTGGTCCCGGTCCACTGAATACAGCAAGGCTTCTATCGAACATTATTCAGAGAAATGGTTCGAATTTCCTTATCCTGCCGCTACAAACGTGGCTGCGGATATCGGCGGAATGGAATATCCTGGACTTAATTTCTGTGGATATGAAAGCAAAGGGGAGTCACTTTGGGGAGTGACCGACCACGAGTTTGGCCATAACTGGTTCCCAATGATCGTAGGCAGTAACGAGCGACTTTATCCTTGGATGGATGAAGGATTTAATACTTTTATCAATCATTACAGTACTCTGGAGTTTAATAATGGCGAGTATCCAGCTGATCTGGACCATACCAGAAAGTATGTTTCTTGGTTCAATAGAGAAACCCGCGAGGGAATCGACACTTATCCAGATGTGGTAAATACCAGTAACCTGGGCATGACCGCTTACATGAAGCCGGGAATGGGCTTGATCATGTTGCGGGAATATATCCTGGGACATGAGCGATTTGATAATGCCTTCAAGTCTTATATCGAAACCTGGGCTTTCAAGCATCCTCAGCCTACAGATTTCTTTAACCACATGGAGAATGTGGCAGGAGAAAACCTGAATTGGTTCTGGCAGAACTGGTTCTATGGGAATGATAATATCGACCTTTCTCTTGATGGAGTTTATCCTTATGGTGGCAATTATGTCATGGCACTGTCCAATAGGGGTGGGGTGCCCATGCCGGTATTGGTAGAAGTAACATTCGAAGATGGAACTTCCGAGCGGTTTAAATTGCCTGTCGAAATCTGGCAGAGAGGTGACCAATGGAATCACCTTTACAAAACCGACAAGGAAGTGAAAAGCATAGTGATCGATCCTGATAAAGTGCTGCCAGATGTGAATATTGGCAATGACAAATGGCCTTCTGCTATCTATGAAGAAGAATGATCCATTAATTGGTACATATTTTAATAAAAAAGGCGGGCGGAATCCCGCCTTTTTTTATGACCAATGTCCATGGAGGTGATTGCTCATAAGCAAACCAGTACCGGAAACCAAGGTGATCTGCCCTGAATGAGTAGGTGGACCAGATTCTTTTTTTGGCTGTTGGGCAATAGAATACAAATGAAATTTTCCTCCAATTGGTTTTTTCCACTATTTATAAATTGCCCCTAATTTTTTTATTAATAATTGTTATTTATACACTTTAAAATTCCAAAATATTAAAAAATCTTCCCGATAACTGTTTTTATAAAATTAACCGATAGCTGTTTTTGTAAATTATTAGTGTTAAAAACACATTTAATTATTGCGAAAGAGTAGAATATTCTCTAATATTCGAAATAATTAATAAGTGGCTTTAGTACACTTATTAATTATTGACAGTCGGGAATGATTGGTGTTTCATTTCTAAAGGTACTCGTTTTTAGCGGGTTATGTAGTGTTTAATGAGTTTCAGATTTTCAATAAACCCCATTAGTATGAAATGTAAAGCTTTACAGAAGTATTTTGCTGTGGCGACTTTGCTGGGAACCTTTCTGTTACAGCAAGTCCCCCCACTTGGAGCAGCGCCGCTCCCTCACCCTAACTTATCAACATCCAATTTCCTTAAAAGTCAAGTAACGGAACTTACTGTATCTGGTACAGTGGTGGATGCGGAAGGAATTCCCATTCCCGGAGTTTCCGTGTTGGTAAAGGGAACCTCAATAGGTGTAGCGACCGATTTGGACGGTAAGTATACCTTGGATGTACCTTCAGCCGAAAGCGTCTTGGTATTTTCTTACTTAGGTTACGAATCTCAAGAAGTTACGGTTGGTAACCAAACGACCATAGACATCAGCATGGGTGAAAACCTCAGTGATCTTGGAGAAGTAGTGGTCGTAGGTTATGGTGTCCAAAAGAAAGGAACCATCACTGGTGCTGTAGGTGAAGTAGATTCTAAAGATCTAATCAGAACACCTTCCGTGACTACGTCAGAAGCGTTGGTAGGTAAGATCCAAGGAGTGACTGCCAGGCAGACAGATGCCAGACCGGGCTCCAGTGCATCCATCCAAATCCGGAACATGGGGACGCCGCTGTACGTTATCGACGGAATCCCTTCTGACGCTGCCCAGTTCAATAACCTTGGCCAAAATGACATCGAGAGTATCTCGATCTTAAAAGACGCTTCTGCAGCGATCTACGGTATGCGGGCAGCCAATGGTGTGGTATTGGTAACGACCAAAAAAGGCAAAGCCAACCAGCCTGCAGAGATCAGTCTTAGCGGCTACTATGGTTTGCAGAACTTTACCCGATATCCCCAGCCGGCCGATGCGTACCAATACTTGCGCGCCAATGCAGAGTCGAATGTCAATGCAGGAAGAGCACCGGGAATATCTCCTGAAGAACTGTCGAAATGGCAACAAGGTACGGAAAAAGGCTATGTCAGCACGGACTACTATGATTTTGTGATCAAACCAAATGTGCCGCAATATTCCTTAAACGGTAGTGCTGTGGGTGGTTCTGAGAACACAAAATATTATATCTCATTGGGACATTTGAAACAAGATGCCACGATTGACGATTACCTGTTCGAAAGGACCAATTTCCAGTCGAACGTCGATGTGACATTAGCCGATGGTTTTAAAGTAGGGATGCAGCTTAGTGGCCGTATCGAAAACAGAGAGCAGGTAGGTGTACCAGGATTGGATGATTACTTTAACCCATTCCTGAGTATTTTCACCATGTGGCCTACAGAGCGTCCTTATGCCAATGATAACCCTAACTATGTCAATGGTGAGGTGCACAACATTAACGTAAACCCTGCTACTTATACCAAAGACGTCACAGGTTATGTAAATGAAGTACAACGAGCGATTAAAGGTAACTTCTTTGCGCAGTATGACTTTGATTTTGGCTTGTCCATGAAGGGTACCTACTCGTATAACTACACCAATCTGGACTTCGATGGTTTTGAGTATACTTATGATGGTTACGGTTACGATGAAGCTACGGATACGTACTTTACCAATGACAACATGGGCAACCAAAACCCTTGGAGAGAGAGAAGAAAAAGAAACACGGTGGATCGCGTGGGCCAGTTTCAGATCAATTATGCCAAGAATTTTGGTGCACACAACTTGTCGGCGATCCTAGGTTATGAGCGATGGGACCAGCAGTCTCATTATATGGTCGTGCACACTGTTCCGCCCAATAACTATATTCCGTTGATGTCCTTTGCCGATCAGGATTTGCTGATCGATGAGATTTATCAGGAGGCAAGGGACGGTTACCTGGGTAAAATCAACTATGATTACAAGGAGAAATACCTGGTAGAGTTTATTGCCCGATACGATGGATCGTTCCTTTTTCCTAAAGAAGATCGTTACGGATTTTTTCCTGGAGTTTCCGCAGGTTGGAAAATCACCGATGAGCCTTTTATGGACAATATTAAAGGCAATGTGCTTTCGGATATGAAACTCCGGGCCTCTTGGGGGCAGACAGGTAATGACCGATGGATCGGCAGCAATGACTTTATTGTAGCACCATTTAGCTACTATGCCGGGTATGATTTTATTCCAAGTGCCGGAGGAAGTGCCGTACTGGATGGAGGCTTTGTGCCGGGTGTTAATCCTCGAGGACTGCCAGTGACCAATTTATCCTGGGTGACCAATACCAATGTGGATATCGGTATAGATACGTACCTTTTCAACAGCAAGTTATTCTTACAGGCGGATGTATTTCAGCGAAAGAGAACGGGTATTCCGGCCAGTCGATATGATGTGCTATTGCCCGTAGAAGTAGGGTATACCCTCCCTGTCGAAAATCTCGAGTCCGATGTACACCGTGGCGTGGAAGGTATGGTGACTTATACTGGCAGGACCGGTGAAGTGGACTTCTCCATCAGTGCCAATGCGACTATTTCACGGTTGAAAACATTGGAAAGGTATAAGCCTCGTTTCGGTAATTCTTGGAACCAATACCGTGATATGGATGATGGCAGATGGAACAATATCAACTGGGGCTATAATGTGGTTGGAAGATTTGAAAGTAAAGAGCAAATTGAAAACTATCCAGTGGATATCGATGGAAACGGCAATAGAAACGTCCTTCCGGGAGATTTTATCTATGAAGACGTTAATGGGGATGGCCTAATCAATAACCTTGATGAACGTCCTATTGGCTATGCAGAAGGAGCCAATCCATACATGAGTTTTGGCCTAAACGGATCGGCCAGTTATAAAGGCTTCGAACTGTACTTTAGCTTTGCTGGAGCCTCCATGCAGACCTTTACCCGAAACTGGGAGCTGAGATACCCTTTCCAGAACAATGGGAACTCGCCCGATTTTATGTTTGAGGACAGATGGCATCGTGAAGACCTCTTCAATGCGGACAGTGAATGGGTGCCAGGTACTTACCCGGCTATCAGAAGGGCTGGGGCAGACCACCTATACAGGCACAGTAATTTCTGGCTGACCAATGTGCGTTACCTGAGGTTAAGAAACCTTGAGTTGGGATATCGCGTGCCAAAATCCTTCTTGGAGAAATACGGCATCGGTTCACTGAGGCTGTATGCCAATGGTACCAACTTGGTATCCTTTGACAATGTCAAGGACTTTGGAATTGATCCGGAGATTGGCTCAGCCAATGGGCTGGTTTATCCGCAGCAGCGACTGTTTAATTTTGGATTTAACCTAACCTTTTAAACCCCAAAATGATGAGATTATCTAATATAACTATAACACTGGCGGTAATTGCAGGCTTGATGATGAGCTCCTGCGAATCCGATTGGTTGGACCGT
This sequence comes from Echinicola soli, assembly GCF_006575665.1. Classification (NCBI taxonomy): domain Bacteria; kingdom Pseudomonadati; phylum Bacteroidota; class Cytophagia; order Cytophagales; family Cyclobacteriaceae; genus Echinicola; species Echinicola soli. The sequence goes on along the minus strand of NZ_CP041253.1, from coordinate 512,513 downwards.
CAGCCACCAAATATTTTACTTGATGACCAAGTCTGGAATGATCAGGGATCCATTACCGGAGTCCTGTCCAATTTCTATGACCGTTTGCCTGCACATACTACCCTCCAAACGGGTTGGGTGGACTTTGCGGCCTATGATGAAGCGACCTGGTCAGGTTATACTGGGAATGATTGGTTGAATAACTTGCTCACTTATGACTATGGTCGATGGGGCTTGTGGGATTATAATTTGATCAGGGACATCAACCTTTCGATCCAGAAATTAAGCACCTATTCCACTTTGCCTGAGGATCAGCGTACACAGTTTATCAGTGAGCTGCGTTTTATCCGTGCGTTCGTCTATTTTGAGCATGTGAAGCGGATGGGTGGTGTGCCGATTATTACCGAAGAATTGATATATGACTTCAGTGGTGACCCTACCTATCTACAGCATCCGAGAAATACCGAGCAGGAAGTGTACGATTTCGTGATCAGTGAGATGGAAGAAATCATGCCTACACTGGGCAATGGAGAAAGCATCACCAGGGCCAACCGCTTTATTGCTTTGGCAGTGGTGAGTAGGGCAGCTCTTTATGCAGGATCGATTGCCAAGTATAACAACCTGATGCCTTCTCCGATTTCCTTGCCAGGAGGAGAGGTGGGAATCCCCGCTTCAGCAGCAGAGGGATACTTCACCAAATCCTTGGAGGCATCGAGAACCATTCTCCAAGAAGGTGGATACGCACTGTATAACAATAATCCGGATCTTGGTGAAAACTTCTACGAAGCGATTGTCTCCAAGTCCAGTAACCCGGAAGTGATGTGGGTGCAGGATTATTTGGCTTCAGCAGATAAGCGGCATGCGTTTACTTATGACAACGTAGCCAGATCAGTACGGGAAGATAACTTGGCTTCTTCTGCCCTGACGCCGATTCTGAACTTGGTGGAGGATTATGAATACTTGGATGGTAGCTCAGGGGAACTGAGAACTCGCACCGCTGACGGTTCGGATTATATTTACTATGACAATGTGGAAGATATCTTTGCCAATAAAGATGCTCGCCTCTATGGGACGATCATCTATCCAGGAGCGCCGTTCAGGGGACAAGAGGTCTTCATGCAAGCAGGTATAATGGAATGGAACGGCTCCGGTTATGATATGATCGAGTTTGCCGATCAACAGCCAGACCTTGGCTCTGTTTATGCAGACGGCGGTGTGCTGAAAGCAGAGGCTGGGCCACACAGGAGCTTGCAGGATGTAAGTAACACTGGTTTTTACCTTCGCAAGTATGTGGATGATACTCCCGGAGCCAGTACCCGAGGTAACTTGAGTGAGGTATGGTGGGTAAGGTTCCGTTTGGGAGAGATTTACCTGAATGCTGCTGAGGCTGCTTTTGAACTTGGTGAATCTGGCGAAGCGCTTGGCTACGTCAATACCTTGAGAGAGCGAGCCGGTTTCGGAGCCAATAGTCTTTCCGCCGTGACCTTAGAACAGATCCGTCATGAAAGAAGGGTGGAGCTGGCTTTTGAAGATCATGTTGTGTGGGATTATAAGCGATGGAGAGTGGCTCACCTGAAATGGTCAGGAAGCACCGATAATCCCGAAAGTATGGCTTATAGCCTGTATCCGTACAGGGTGGTAAGGCCAGGTGATCCCAGAGATGGCCAGTTTGTGTTTGTAAAAGAAGTGGTGCCACGTTTCAGAGCGCCTCGTTTCTTCCGCTTGGGGAATTATTATTCCTTGATCGGGCAGAACCTCATTGATGCCAATCCGAAAATTGTAAGAAATCCATTCCACTAAAAGATGCCAATTATGAAACTAAATATCATTCAATCGTGCCTTTTGCTGGTGCTGGGTTTTATGGTGGCCAGCTGCGAGTACGATAATTTTGAAGAACCAAAATCAACCTTGACCGGTAGAATTGTATACGAAGGAGAGCCGCTTGGCCTTAGAAACCAAGGTGTGCAGCTGGAGCTATGGCAGCATGGCTATGACCTGTTCCAGAAAATCCCTGTGTATGTGTCACAGGATGGTACATTCTCTGCCAAATTATTCGATGGAAACTATAAGCTGACCTTGATCAGGGGTAATGGCCCATGGATGGATCAGACAGATTCCTTGGACATTTCATTGAGCGGAGCCCAAGAAATCGAGGTGGAGGTAGATCCTTACTTCACCCTAAATGAGCCTAACTATGAAATTGTCAATGACACTATTGTCCGGGCCAGTTTTACAATCAACCAAATCAATGCGGCTAGTAACATAGAGTTTACCGATGTATATTTGGGCAGGACTTCGCTGACCGATATCGTTCGAAACGAGGGGTTGGGCAGGTTCTTTGGCAATCAAGTGAGCCCAGGTACAGCCGCTACGATGGATGTGACGATTCCTGATGGTCTGAGAGGTAGAAGCGATCTATTCGTTCGTGTGGGTGTGAAAACCGTCGGTGTGGAAGAGTTGCTTTATTCCCCGGTGGACAATGTGTCCATAAACTAACACACACTTATCAAAACCTATTTAACCGGGAATAGGCTGTCTCATCATAAGAAATTACGTCATCACGAGCGAAGCGAAGTGATCTCGATGTGTACTTATTTTACGCACGAATAGATTACTTCATTCGATATTCACCGAATTCGTAATGACGACGACTTTTGAGGCAGCCTCTTCCTATTTATAATTACTGATATGAAAAAGCCACTAATAACCTTTCTGCTAATTTTGATTTGTGTTATTGCCGGAATGGCCCAGGGCATTTCCGTGCATGACCCTGTAATGATCAAGGAAAACGATACCTATTACCTGTTTTGTACAGGCAGGGGGATCGCGGTATGGTCTTCTCCTGATATGGAGAACTGGGAACGTGAAGCCCCTGTTTTTTCAGAAGCACCCACTTGGGCAAAGGATGTTGTCCCTGACTTTGGGAACCATATATGGGCACCGGATATTTTTTTCCATAACGACCAATATTACCTGTATTATTCCATCTCCACTTTTGCCAAAAACACTTCTGCCATTGGCGTAGCCACCAATAAAACACTCGATTCCTCCTCACCTGATTATAAGTGGACAGATCACGGTATTGTCATCGAAAGTGTGCCTGGGCGGGACATGTGGAATGCGATTGATCCCCATATCATTACCGATGAGCAAGGGACACCTTGGATGTCTTTCGGATCCTTTTGGAGTGGGTTGAAGTTAGTGAAGTTGACAGAGGATCTCTTATCGGTAAAGAATGGCCCAGAAGACTGGTTTACTCCAGTGAGAAGGAAGAGAACCTTTGAGCTGGATGAGAGAGATCCGGGAGATGCCGCTGTCGAAGCCCCGTTTATTTTCAAAAAGGATGGATATTATTATATGTTTGTGTCTTTTGACCTCTGCTGTCGAGGAGAGCGGAGTACCTATAAAATGATGGTGGGAAGATCCAAGACGCTGACTGGCCCTTATTTAGATAGAGATGGCAAAAGCATGTACAATGGTGGAGGTACTTTGGTGCTGGAAGGGAATGAAGACTGGTACGGTGTAGGCCATAATTCCACCTATACATTTGATGGAAAGGATTATTTGATCTTTCACGGTTATGATGCCCACGACAATGGAAGGCCAAGATTATTTATAAGAGAGATTAGCTGGGATGCTGAGGGATGGCCACAGGTGAGTATTGAAGAATAATGGGATATCAGGTTATTCCTGGTTTTGCCACCGAACAGGCTGATCCTGATTTTCAATCTTCCTATGAGATTAGCCTGGATGAGAACGGGACCATTGATGGGGAGCAGGAAAACAGGTGGTCATTTGATGCCCCTTGGCTTACATTAAATATTGGAAATGGTATATTTATAGACAAATTAAGGGTACAAAATGGTTACGATTGGAAAAATCACCAAGAAACACTGTTGTTCACAGGTTTAAATAACGAAGGAACGGCCATTTTTGGGAAAAAGAAATAATGGCTTAGGCAATGTAAAAAATTATGAAAAAACTCATTTCTGGTCTAATGCTTCTAGGAGGATTCCAAGTAGCCATGGCCCAAAAACCACAGGTACAACTTTTTCAACTTGATCAAGTGAAACTATCCCCAAGCCCCTTTTTTGAGGCACAGTACGTGGATATGACCTATATGAAGGCCATGGATGTGGACCGTTTACTTGCTCCCTACATGCTGGAGGCGGGTCTGGATTGGTCGGCAAAGCGCTATCCAAATTGGGAAAATACCGGTTTGGATGGACACATTGGCGGGCATTACCTGTCTGCACTGGCCATGATGTATGCCAGTACAGGAGATGAAGAAATGAAACGGCGGATGGATTACATGGTCGAGCAGCTGGCCATAGCCCAGAAAGAAAACGGAAATGGCTACGTGGGGGGGATTCCTGGTGGTCAGGCCATGTGGAAAGAAATTGGACAAGGAAAAATCGATGCAGGAGGATTTTCGCTTAACCAAAAATGGGTGCCGCTATACAATATCCATAAAATCTATGCAGGCTTGAGAGATGCCTACTGGATAGGGAAGAATGAGCAAGCCAAAACCGTTCTAGCAGATCTTACGGAGTGGTTTTATGAACTGACAAAAGAACTTACCAATGAGCAGTTCCAGCAAATGTTGATTAGCGAGCATGGTGGTATGAACGAGGTGTTTGCTGATGTGGCAGCCATTACAGGAGAGGAGAAATACTTGGGATTGGCCAAGAAAATGTCTCATAAAATGGTGTTGGAGCCATTGGCACAGCATGAGGACGAGCTTACAGGCATGCATGCCAATACCCAAATCCCCAAGGTGATCGGGTTTCAGCGAATTGCCCAAGAGGGAAATTTAGCCGAATGGCAAGATGCAGCAGATTTTTTCTGGCATACCGTGGTGGAGGAGCGATCGGTGACCATTGGGGGAAACAGTGTCCGTGAGCACTTTCATCCCGTAAACGACTTTTCTTCCATGGTCTCTTCCAATCAAGGTCCGGAAACCTGCAATACCTACAACATGCTCCGGCTGAGCGAGCAGCTATTTCGTTCCAATCCAAAAGCTGAATATGTAGATTTCTTTGAAAGGGGATTGTATAACCATATCTTGTCCAGTCAGCATCCTGAGAAGGGCGGCTTTGTGTATTTTACACCAATGCGGCCCGAGCATTATCGAGTATATTCACAGCCACATCAGGGCTTCTGGTGCTGTGTGGGATCTGGACTGGAGAATCATGCGAAGTACGGAGAGTTTATCTATGCCCATTCCAAAGAGGAATTGTATATCAATCTTTTTATTCCTTCTGAGTTGCGCTGGGAAGAAAAGGGAATGGTGCTAAAGCAGAAAAACAATTTCCCGGAAGAGCCTAGGAGTTCTTTTACATTTGACTTAGAAAGGCCGCAGAAAATGGCCGTTAAGTTGCGTTATCCATCATGGGTGGAAAAGGGAGCGCTGGAGGTTTTTGTGAATGGCCGCTCCATTAAAGTCAACGCAGCACCTTCCTCTTTCGTGACCATTGACAGAAAGTGGAGAAACGGGGATCAACTAGAGGTAAAACTCCCTATGAACATGCAGTGGGAAGTACTCCCCGATGGATCGGATTGGGGGGCATTTGTGTACGGTCCGATTGTTTTGGCGGCCACTGAGGGAACGGAGAACATGCCTGGTCTCTTTGCTGATGATAGTCGAATGGGACATGTGGCAGCTGGGAAGATGATACCGCTGGCAGAGACGCCTGTATTGGTGTCGAAAGGTACTCGTCCTGAGGCCTTGCCGGTACCGTCTTCCAATCCTATGCAGTTTGAGCTGGCATCAATAGATGCAGATGAAAATGTTTTTACGCTAAGGCCATTTTACCAAGTACATGACACCCGGTATCAGATTTATTGGCCAATCAGCGAGCCCGATAAAGTGACCGCTACAAGGAAAGCAATCGGTGAAAAAGATGAAGTTATGCTGGCATTGGAACGGGCTACGGTAGATCAAGTCGCTACGGGGGAGCAACAGCCGGAATCCGATCATTTCTTTAAAGGAGAGCATACTCTTTCGGGCAATACTGAAGGATATTTCTGGAGGAGCACCACCGATTGGTTCAGCTATGAGCTTAAGAACGACAATAGGGAGGGCAAAAAACTGAGACTGGTTTTTCCTGCTAAGGTGGTAGGGAATACTTTTGATATCTTTATCAATGGTAAACTGTTTCAGGAGGTCCAGTTAGAAAACAAGGAAGGATCCAGTCAGGAAATTGATTACCCGCTGCCAGAATCATTACAGAAAGAGGAGAAGTTAGTGCTGGAGTTCCGTGCGGAGAACGGCCAATCAACCGAGCGGATTTATTATGTACGTTTAATGAAGTAAAATGGAAGGAGTTTGATCTGAAAGCTGAGCGGAGTCAGTCCTTCAGCTCTAACCAGACTCAAACGTCGAAAGGAAAAGTTATGATAACAGTCTCAAGACTTAAATCTATAAAAACCATGAAAAAAATAACCCTAATTGTTTGTTTGCTCATTAGCTGTTGGGCTTGTTCAGAGAAAAAAGAAGACATGACCTTGCAGTCACCTGATGGGCAGCTCATCTTGGATGTGAAGCTGGAAGAAGGAAAGGCACTATATCACCTCAGCCGAAAGGGCCAGGAAATTTTGGAATGGTCACACCTGGGGGTGATGATGGGCAACGTGAACCTGTATGAAGGGCTGACACTCGGTAGCGTGACCGGAGTGTCAGAAATAAAAGACCAATACACCCTGCTGCATGGCAAAAAGAAAAACATCACGTATCTGGGGAAGGAAAAACACTATACTTTTTTAAATAAAGAGGGAGCAAAACTATCTGTCATCTTTAGACTGTCCAATGATGGTCTGGCATTCCAGTACCAGTTCATTGGAGCAGAAGGCAAGGAGTACACTATCGAAGATGAAATGACCACGTATAATTTTCCGGAAACCGCAAAAGCCTGGATGCAACCGATCGCTGAAGTCAATACCGGATGGGAGAGCAGCAATCCGTCCTATGAAGAGGAATATCAAATGGGGGTCCCCGTGGGTACAGTATCACCTATTTCTTCTGGTTGGGTTTATCCAGCCCTGTTTCACAGCAATGATACATGGTTGTTGATTTCGGAAGCGGGACTTGGAAGTGATTATTGCGCCACCAGACTACATGCCGAGTCTCCAGAAGGAGAATATGCCGTGACCTTCCCTAGTGACGAAGAGGCATTTCCAGGTGGTCCGGCCAAGCCGACAAGTACTTTGCCCTGGAAATCACCTTGGAGGATTTTGGCCGTAGGTGATCTGGGAACTGTAGTCGAATCCACTCTGGGAACCGACATGGCAAAACCACAGATAGACATGACCACGGATTTTATCGAACCTGGACAAGCAGCGTGGAGCTGGGCCTTGGGCAAGGACCAGTCCATCACTTATGATATCCAAAAAGACCATATTGATTTTGCGGCCAAGATGAACTACGAGCATTGCCTGATCGATGTTAATTGGGACACAACCATCGGGTATGACAAGATTGCCGAATTAGTGGCTTACGCAGCTGACAAAGGCGTAAAGGTCCACCTTTGGTACAACTCAGCAGGTAGCTGGAATACTACGCCATACCATCCCAGAAATATGCTGGTGGAGGATGAAGGTAGAATGAAGGAGTTTCAGCGGATCAAGGAGATGGGCGTGGCAGGTGTAAAGATCGATTTCTTTGGAGGGGACGGGCAATCAATGATCGGATACTATCATGCCATTTTGAAAGATGCTGCAGCGGCCGGCCTTATGGTGAATTTTCATGGAACCACATTGCCCAGAGGTTGGCAGCGGACTTATCCTCACCTCATGACCATGGAGTCGGTAAAGGGCTTTGAGATGATCACTTTTGAGCAAGCTTTTGCCGATAGGGTGGCGGCACATTGTGCAGTGCTGCCATTTACACGGAATGTCTTTGATCCGATGGATTTTACGCCGATGTCGCTTGATGAGATTCCAAACATAGACAGAAAAACGAGCAAGGCTTTTGAACTTGCCTTGACGGTAATGTATGAATCAGGTATTCAGCATTTGGCCGAAACCCCTGAAGGAACAGCCAAGCAACCCCAAGAAATTATCCAATACCTTCAGCAATTACCAGCTACTTGGGAAGATACTCGTTTTTTGGAAGGTTATCCGGGGGAATTTGCAGTATTGGCCAGAAAGGGGGAAGGGAGATGGTATGTGTCCGGGATAAATGGGGCTGTTGAAAGTAAATCCATTCAGCTCGATCTATCCTTTGTAGATGCTTCCAGCAAGTGGTTATTGATCACAGATACTGCTGATAAGGCAAGTTTCGATATCAAGGAAGTGAATGTGGGTGAGGGGTATGAGGTGAATTTGTCGGCAAATACCGGTTTTGTACTTTTCCAAATGAAATAAAAAATGTAATTTAGACACTTAATAACTGATAAACCTAATTAAAATCATGAAGAAAATCTTACTTGGCGGTCTGATGATGGCAGTAGTGATGCTGTCCGGATTTGCTACCATGGCCCAAAACAAACTGGTCATCAATGCAGACCAGGGAAAGACCCAAATTAGTCGACATATTTACGGACATTTTAGTGAGCACCTTGGTCGTTGTATCTATGGTGGTATCTGGGTCGGCCCTGATTCGGAAATAGAAAATATCAATGGTTATCGAACCGATGTATTCGAAGCCTTGAAAGCATTGGACATCCCCAACCTCAGATGGCCAGGGGGCTGTTTTGCGGATGAGTACCACTGGACAGATGGGATCGGTCCGAGAAGCGAACGACCTAAGATGATCAACACCCACTGGGGTGGTGTGACAGAAGATAATTCCTTTGGTACGCACGAATTCTTTGGTTTTGTGGAAATGCTGGGTACCGAGCCCTACATTACGGGCAATGTGGGCAGCGGCTCCGTAGAGGAAATGTCCAAGTGGGTAGAGTACATCAACTTTGACGGAGTAAGCCCAATGGCCAACTTACGTAAGAAAAACGGCAGAGATGAGCCTTGGCAGATCAAGTACTGGGGAGTAGGAAACGAAAGCTGGGGCTGTGGAGGCAATATGACTCCTGAATACTATGCGAATGAGTACAGAAGATACGCCACATTTGCGAGGGATTATCCCGGAGCCAAACTTTATAAAATTGCCGGTGGTGCCAATTCTACCGATTACAATTGGACTGAAGTGTTAATGCAAAAGATTCCACTTCACATGATGGATGCGATGTCTTTGCACTACTATACCATTCCGGGCAACTGGGGTGATAAGGGCTCTTCTACTGATTTTAGCAAAGAAGAATACCTGACTACCTTAGAAAAGGCAGCCTTTATGGACCAGCTATTGACCAACCATGAAACCAGAATGGATAAGTACGATCCGAGAAAGCGCGTGAAGTTGATCGTGGATGAATGGGGTACCTGGTATGATGTGGAGCCTAACACTAATCCCGGCTTTTTGTATCAGCAGAATACGCTAAGGGATGCATTTGTGGCTGCGATTACCTTGAACATCTTTAACCAACATGCTGATCGTGTCCATATGGCCAACTTGGCACAAACGGTAAATGTGCTTCAGGCGTTGATCCTTACCGAAGATGATAAGATGCTCCTGACACCGACTTACCATGTGTTTGACCTTTATAAGCCCCACATGGATGCGACATTGCTGCCATCATACCTGACAAGCGAAAAAGTGAAAGCTGGTGATGTGGAGATGGAAGCACTAAACGTGTCTTCGTCACTTTCTGAAGATGGTACTGTCAATATCAGTATCGCCAATGTCGATCCAGATAAAGCCATGGACCTGGATGTGCTCCTTCACGGGACTGAAGCCAAGGAGGTTTCAGGAAGGTACTTGACAGCACCTGAACTGAACAGCCACAATTCCTTCGAAGACAATGAGGTGGTGAGCATTGAGGCGTTTGATGATTTCAAATGGAATAAAGACGTGCTTAATGTAAAGGTACCAGCAAAGTCCGTGATAGTTCTGAGAGTAAAGTAAGGTAGGTTTGTAGTACTGTGTAGTGAGGCTGAGGTCAGAAGACCTGAGAGGAAAGTGGAGGAGCGTCATTGCCAACGGAGGGCAAATGAGTAAAGCAATCTCAGCTTCGAAACACGAGATTGCTTCGTTCCCGATAGCTCGGGACAGGCTATACTTCCTCGCAATGGCGATTAGAGAAATGGTAGCATCATAACCAAAACGTCATTGTGAACGCAGAGAAACAAAATGAAGCAATCCCGTCTGCCCTAAACGTCATTGCGACAACCGGAGGGAGGAAGCAATCTCGTATTCTTAAGACGGGACTGCTTTGTCATATCTTCCTGTTTGGCATCAGATAAGCCTGTTCCATATCAGGCAAACCTGTTGGATACCAGGCAAGCCTGTTTGGCATCAGATAAGCCTGTTTGGCACCAGGCAAGCTCGCGGTGATGATTCTATCATTGGTACCCTCTTTAGGACGAAATAACATAACTCATATAATAAAGTATTAGCACCATGAACGATAAATTTGTCATTGGCTTGGATTATGGCTCTGATTCTGTCAGGGCGGTAATCGTCAATACGAGCAATGGGGAGGTAAAAGGCAGCCATGTCTTTTGGTATCCCAGATGGAAGAAAGGGAAATACTGTGACCCTGTAAGCAATCAGTTTAGGCAGCATCCATTGGATCACTTGGAAGGTTTGGAAGAGACGATCAGGGAAGTGATAAAGGAATCCGGTGTACCTTCTGGTCAGATCAAGGGGATTTGTGTAGATACAACCGGTTCTTCCCCAATGGCAGTGGACAAACAAGGCAAGCCGCTGGCGTTGTCTCCGGAATTTGCTGAAAATCCCAATGCCATGATGGTGCTCTGGAAAGACCATACTGCTATCAAAGAGGCCGATGAAATCAATGAACTGGCCAGGACATGGGGTGGAGAAGATTATACCAAATACGAAGGAGGTATTTACTCTTCAGAATGGTTTTGGGCAAAAATCCTTCATGTCATCCGTGAAGATGAAGCCGTAGCAGAAGCCGCTTATTCTTGGATGGAGCACTGCGATGTGATTACGGCCGAATTGATCGGTTCTGATGATCCATTGGAGGTTAAGCGTAGCCGATGTGCTGCTGGTCACAAAGCCCTTTGGCACGAAAGCTGGGATGGCCTTCCGTCAAAGGAATTTCTATCCAAGTTGGATCCAAGGTTAGCGGATTTAAGAGATCGACTTTATACAAATACATTTACTTCTGATTTGCCTGCGGGTAATTTGAGCGGTGAATGGGCCAGGAAATTAGGGCTGAGCACTGATACCGTTGTGGCTGTGGGGACTTTTGACGCCCACGCCGGTGCCGTGGGGGGAGAGGTGACTGAAAATACCCTGGTAAAGGTCATGGGGACATCTACCTGTGATATCATGGTAGCCTCCCATGAAGCCATTGGTGACAATTTGGTGAAGGGCATTTGTGGTCAGGTGGATGGTTCGGTTATACCGGGGACAGTTGGACTGGAAGCCGGACAGTCTGGTTTTGGTGATGTTTTGGCTTGGTTCAAAAACCTTGTGGTCAAGCCGACAGCAGAGCTGATTCGCGCCAGCAATGAGCTGGACGATGCAAAGAAAGAAGCCCTGATCAATGAAATCGATCGACAACTGTTGATCAAATTATCTGAAGAAGCGATTCAAATCCCGCTGTCTGATACCGCACCTGTGGCCTTGGATTGGGTGAACGGAAGAAGGACGCCAGATGCTAACCAAGCACTGAAAGGAGCCGTTATGGGGCTGAATATGGGAACGGATGCCGCCAGGGTCTTTAAGGCATTGGTGGAGTCTATTTGCTTTGGATCCAAGAAGATCGTGGACCGATTCAGGGAAGAAGGTGTAGCCATCGATGCGGTGATAGGAATGGGCGGTGTCGCGAAGAAGTCCAAACTGGTCATGCAGACCATGGCCGATGTCCTGAACATGCCGATCAAGATTGCCACTTCAGATCAAGCACCAGCTTTGGGAGCAGCGATGTACGCATCCGTAGCTGCAGGTATTCATCCAAGTACTGAAGCGGCGATTGCAGCCATGACGAATGGTTTTGACAAGGTCTATGAGCCGATTCCAGAGAATGTAGCGGTTTATAAGGAGCTGTATGCCAAGTATGCTGAATTTGGTGCCTTTGTGGAAGGGAAAAAAACAGCAGCACTAGCGGATCAGTAATATAGTACTGCCCAACAGCTAAAAGCCCTCCAAGGCATGTTTGTTATTCTCAAACATGCCTTGGAGGGCTTTTGTATTAAGGGATACGATGTTAATTGATCGATGTCTTCGGGTTTCGATTGTAAGTTTACCGAGAGTCTTCAGGCTTTTTCATCTCTGGTCAGGTTGCTGCAATTTTACTGGTAGGTCTTTTTGACTGCTGTACAGTTTCAATTCGACGATATCACTTGGCATAGAGAATCCGCCGGCCTCAAGGGCTTCTTTTACCTGTTTCATGATTTCTCCCCTTACGATCACAGCTTCCCGACGAAACTCAAATGTATTTACCCAAAAAAAGACTTTGAGATTGACGGTGCTGGTTGCCAGTTGATCTTCCGCGACGTAATTTTCATGGATACCATCCTGTACTATGGAAGGATGGCTGTTGACAGTTTCCATAATGACACGTTTGGCTGCTTCCACATTGTCTTCATAAGCAATGCCCACCATAAAATCCCAGCGGAAAAACCCATCTTCTGTATAGTTGATCACCGGTTTTTTGAGCACATCGCTATTGGGGATGTACACGTCCCTACCATCAAATGTCTTCAGTTTGGTGTACCTGAATTCCAGGGATTTGATTTTCCCGAAAAGATCCCCTACTTCCACTGTGTCGTTGACATTAAAGGGTCGGCTGAATGCAAGGATAATTCCGCTGATAAAATTCTCGCCAATATCTTTAAAGGCAAAGCCTATGATGATGGCCGATGCCCCGATGGAGGTGATTAAAAAAGTGGTGATTTCTCCAAGGCCAGCGATATTCATGGCATAAATGATCACCAAAAGCAACAGGCAGATTTTAACCGTATTGCCTAAGAACCTGCTCATCAGTGGGTCACTGGAACGTTTTCTGATTCGTGTTCTGGTGGCTTCACCAATCCGGCGCGCTATAAGGTAGCCAATTGCCACAATGATGATCCCTAAGATGATTCCGGGAATACTTTCAAGAAAATTTTGCCAGGAATCCCTGACCGAACTGATGATTGTTTGAAGATAGCCTTGTTCCATAGTTTGTGCACTTTACCCAAAATACTGATTTTTTTCGATTCTATATGATTTGCAGTGGGTAAGTTGAGTGGTAGTGGGCTATATGGGGATCATCCGTTACCAAGCTAATGCTCTAGCGGTACCTCTGTCTACTAAATATAGTAAGGTGCGTGTCATGACTAATGCCGTTAGGTAGTAAAGCTTGCTAAAATCAGGTTGCTCCTGGAGCCCTTTGTGCCGTAGGCATGCCTCGCTATAGGCGGGTACAAGACGGTTTTTCCTTTGGTGGAGATGGTAAGAATGAGTATTGCCCAACAGAAAGTCATTGGGATGTCTTCTGCTGGGCAATATACTTAATGGCTATCTGAATGAGCTGGTTCTGAGCCCATCCAATAGGGCGGGACTTACCTTCTGCCCGGACCTCTTGACTTTTTACGGTTGGCAAAAAACTCTTGCTTTCTGCGCTGTTTTTCTTTGTTGAATTCCTTTTTCTCCTGTGCTGTCATTGGCTTATCAGTTTGCGGAAAAGGATGGTCCTTCATTACAGTGATCTGCTTTTTTGCCAGCTTTTCAATGGCCTTTAGGTCAGCATTTTCCTCTGGTTCGCAAAGGGAAATAGCCGTTCCTTCCTCACCAGCCCTGCCGGATCGGCCGATCCGGTGAATGTAAGTTTCGGGGGTGTCAGGGATGTCATAGTTGATGACATATTTAAGTTTGTCAATGTCGATTCCCCTGGCAGCAATGTCAGTGGCGACCAGTACATTTAGTTTGTTTTCCTTAAAATCACTGAGCACCTTTTGACGCTGATTTTGAGCCTTGTCACCGTGGATGGCAGCAGCCTTGATATGCTTTTTCTTTAAATCGCGGGTGATTCTGTCGGCTCCATGTTTGGTCCTGGAAAACAGCAATACCTGATCCATTCCCTCTTGCTCCAATATATGGATAAGCAGTGATTTTTTGCTGCTTTTATTGGTGTAGTAAACGTACTGTTTGATCGTTTCCGCGGTGGAGGATACCGGAGTGACTTCTACCTTCTGGGGATTGTTTAGGATATCCTTGGAAAGCTGGAGGATATTGTCCGGCATGGTCGCAGAGAAGAACAGCGACTGCCTTTTTGTAGGAAGAATTTTGAGGAGTTTTTTAATATCATTGATAAAGCCCATGTCCAGCATACGGTCAGCCTCATCCAGTACAAACAGATCAACTGCCTTTAGGCTTATGTGTCCTTGGTCGATCAGGTCCAGCAAACGCCCAGGAGTGGCCACGAGGATGTGTACCCCTTTTTTAAGCTGGGCTACTTGTGCGCCTTGTTTGACACCACCAAAAATCACCGTATGGCTCACATTGGTGTATTTAGCGTATTCTTCTATGTTTTCACCGATCTGGATGGCCAGTTCCCGTGTAGGGGTGACGATCAATGACCGGATCTTTGCCCAAGGCTCGTTTGCATATGGGGCCTGGTGAATGTGTTGAATAATTGGAATCGCAAATGCGGCAGTTTTTCCCGTACCAGTCTGGGCGCATCCCAAGACATCTTTGCTTTGAAGAATGTGGGGAATGGCCTGTGCCTGGATAGAAGTGGGCTCGCTATAGTTCTTGTCCTCAAGAGCCTTTAATATTGGAGGAATAATCCTCAGGTCTTTAAATTTCATAAGTAATGTGATAAGGGACATCCCCGGGGTAGGTTAACGATCGAGTGCTAGATACAGGTGCAAAATACGTGTTTGCAACGTTTATCAACAAAATTTCCGGATATGGATGGATCAATAAGTTCAGGTTTTCCGGCCAATTGCACTCTGCCGGAGGTCATTTAATGTACAAAGGTACAAAAAAAAGCCCAAAGATAATGCGGGTTATTTTTTCTGACGCAAAGAAGAAGCCCGGATGTGCAGGGCGGTGTTCAGCACGATCTTTTTTTGGATAGCTTTTTCCTCCTCGATTTGCTCGAGGATGAGTTTTGCGGCATTCCTGCCAATGTCATGTGTGGGGTGAGCCACCGACGTCAGGTTGGGCTCCACGACCGTGGCATGAAATTCATCCGAAAATCCTGCCAATAACAGGTCATCGGGGATGGCCAATCCACATTGCTTGATTTCCTTCATTGCACCAAAAATCACCGTGTCGTTTACACCTAAAAGTGCATCCGGCCGTTGTGGAAGGTTCAGCAAATTCCGAATGGCAAGTGCGGCACTTTCTGTGGAAAGATCGGTATGGATGAGGTATTCCTTTTCAAATGGCAGCCCTACTTCCGCCAGCCCTTTTAGGTAGCCTTCGGTTCGTTCTTGTACTATATTAAGGTGCTTTGGTCCTGTGATATGGGCGATCTTACGTGCCCCGTTGGCAAAGAAATGGGTAGTGATGTCCTTGGCCATGGAGACGTTGTCCACCACTACAGTGGAGACTTCTTTTTCCAAGCATACCCTGTCAAAGAACACCAAAGGCACGTCATGGTCGAGAACTTTTCTGAAGTGATCTGTTTGATTGCTATTTTGGGCCAAGCATACGATGAGCCCGTCGATTCTTAGGTTAAGCAGGTTATAGACACATTCGATTTCCTTTTCCAAGGTTTCTTTTGACGAGGAAATGACGATATAATATCCGGCTTGTTGCAGTTCATCCTCTATACCTGAGATAATGGAAGAAAAAAAGTATGTGGCCAAGTCAGGTACGATGACCCCAATTACGCGGGTTTGTTGACGAAGTAATCCCATGGCCAGTGGATTGGGAATATAATTCCGCTGTTGGGCCAGTGTCTTGATTTTTTTGGTGAGGACTTTATCGATGTCTGGATGGTCCTTTAGTGCCCTGCTTACCGTGGAGATGGCGACCCCAAGTTCGCTGGCCAAGTCTTTTAGGGTGACCCTTTTTTTCTTCATGGGATAAAAAAAATAAATTTTTTTTTATCCGCAAAGCTTTGCACAAACCTTTGCGGGTTCTCAGCGAAGGTTTGGCCACATTTTAAGTGTTTTTTTGACCGAAAATATGGCTATCTTGGAGTGTTTTCCCTAAAATAACAAGGAATAAAAAGTATGAAGTTAACCCCTTTAGGTAATACAGGAATTCAAGTTCCCTCCATCGTTTTTGGCACCAGTGCGCTAGGCAATCTTTTTACAGCGCTTAAACCAAGCGAAAAGGAAGCCATCGTAAAAGAAAGTATCCGCTATACCCAGCCCCAGACGTTTTTTGACTCGGCTGGAAAATATGGGGCTGGCCTGGCACTGGAGTCTCTCGGTAATGCACTGAATGCTCTTGACGTGCCCAAGGACCAGGTAGTGGTCAGTAATAAACTTGGTTGGGTAAGAACCCCATTGGTAGGTGATGAACCCCAGTTCGAAAAAGGAGTCTGGAGGGATCTGAAGCACGATGCGGTCCAAAAAATCAGTTATGACGGAATCTTGGAGTGCTTTGAAGAAGGTAATGAATTGCTCCAAGGATATTCCACACAGCTGGCCTCTGTGCACGATCCGGATGAATACTTGGCCAAAGCCACTACAGCAGAGGAAGAGAAAGCCCTTTTTGAAGATATTCTGGAAGCTTACAGGGCATTGGAGGATTTAAAGAAAAAAGGTTTGGTAAAGGGAATCGGTGTGGGCGCAAAGGATTGGAAAGTCATCCCGCGGATTTATGAGCATATCAAGCTGGATTGGGTGATGTTTGCCAACAGCATGACCATCATCTCCCATCCAAAGGAATTGTTGCAGTTTATGAAGAAGCTGTCCGATGATGGTGTGGGGATTTTGAATTCTGCCGTATTTCAATCCGGCTTTTTGGTCGGCGGGGATTATTATGATTATCAACTGATCAAACCTGATTCCCCGGAAAATAAGGCCCGGTTTGAGTGGAGGGAACGGTTTTTTGCGCTCTGCAAGGAATTTGAAATACCACCGGCACATGCCTGTGTACAGTTTGGGCTTTCTGCTCCAGGGGTGGCCTGTGTCGCATTAAGTACTTCAGAACCCGCTAAAGTGAAAAGGAATGTAGAAGCGACGGAAAAAGCTTTGCCCGCTGAATTTTGGGCAGAAATGCACAATAGGGGACTTTTAAAAGAATATAGCCCTTTGTAGGTTGAAATTGGAAGATTGTAAAATTATAAGATTGTAAAATTTATCCATTTGATAATAATAAATCAGCAATCACCATTAACGAATAATCAATAACCAAATAACCAATAACTATAAGTTCATGAATAACCCATCAAAAGCGGCCTTGGTATCGAAAGCGACCCTTTGGCCATTTATACTCCTTACCAGCCTTTTCTTGCTTTGGGGGCTTGCCAATAATATGACGGACACTTTATTGGCGGCGTTCAAGAAAATCCTCAGCATGACCGATACCCAGACGAGCCTGATCCAATTGGCTTTTTATGGGGCTTATTTCTGTTTGGCCTTGCCTGCGGCGATTTATATCAAGAAATACACCTACAAATCCGGAGTGCTCCTGGGCTTGGGCTTGTTTGCTGTAGGAGGACTATTGTTTTATCCTGCCAGCATCATGATGTCCTACGGATTCTTCCTGTTTGCATTGTATGTACTGGCGGGAGGCTTGTCTATTTTGGAGACTTCTGCCAATCCTTACATTATGGTGATGGGGCCGGAAGCCTCTGCTACAAGAAGGCTTAACCTCGCCCAGTCTTTTAATCCCGTAGGTTCGATCATTGGGGTTTTGCTGAGTAAGCTCTTTATTCTTTCCCAGCTAAATGTGGCTGAAGCAGATGAAAGAAGCAAAATGACAGTCGAGCAGCTGCAGCAGGTACGACAGGCAGAGCTGGATGCAGTGATGAGCACATATGTTGGGGTTGCGCTGTTTTTGGTGCTGATGTGGATATTGATCAAATTCACCAAAATGCCTACCGCCTCAGAAGGAGGACTTCAAGATTCCTTGGGCAATGGCCTGAAACGGCTTTTGGGCAATAAAAATTATGTATTTGGAGTCTTGGCGCAGTTTTTCTATGTGGGTGCGCAGATTGGGATTTGGTCCTATACTATCCGTTATGTGATGATGGAATTGGACATGAACGAGAGCGATGCCTCTGACTATTACCTTGCGGCGATTATACTGTTTACGGTCAGTAGGTTTTTGTTTACTGCCCTAATGAAATTTGTGCGGCCTAGTCTGTTAATGGCCATTTCAGCGATGGGCGCCATTGGGTTGACCATGGTCGTGATCTTTGGAAGTGGCTTGGTAGGTTCTGTTGCACTGGTATGCATTTCTGGATGTATGTCGCTGATGTTTCCGACCATTTATGGGCTGGCGGCAGAAGGGCTTGGCGATGATACCAAATTGGGCGGATCTGGGTTGATCATGGCTATTCTGGGAGGTGCTTTGTTTCCTTTTATCCAAGGGCTTGTTTCCGATGGACTGGATAGTATTCACCTTTCGTTCTTTGTTCCTGCTGCTTGTTATTTGGTCGTGGTGGCCTATGGGCTTTATCATTATAAGCACAAGAAAGAGATCCCTGCAATGGCTGCGGGGGATTGATAGGGAGCTTGAATAAAGTGGATTTGGGAGCAGCACAATGTTTCGTTCCCAAATTCACTTGATGATGTTCTTTTTGGGTCAGCCTGAGAGAAGGCCGATTTCAATAATTATTGGAACGTCCAATAAGTGCTAATTTGCCAAAAGCGACTACTTTGTCAAATGGCGCATAAAATATCCTTTTGAATATGAATTCGTTAAATTTAGGGTACGCTGACACAAGATAAGATTGATATTATCATAGAAACCATGAAGCCGTATAAGCCGACCAAGATCGGTGTGGTCGGCTCAGTGGCCAGAAATGAAGAGACAGAAGAGAGTGATATAGATTTTTTGTATGAGTTTTAGAATACCATAGGTCTCTTTAAGCTTATTCGTTTAATTGGTAAGTTGGAACAACTATTATATAAAAAGGTCGATTTGGTTGTTGAAAAATACGTGAATCCTAAGTTAAAACCTTATGTTTTAAATGACTTGAAAATTATTCATGAATATTGACAAGGATTTGTTTAGACTTGGGCATATTGACGAGTGTATTGAAAAGATAGAAGTATTGGCCCGTATTATTAAACTTGTGACAATTTTGAGGAAAAGTGGATTGAAAGGGATGCAATCATTAGGAACCTAGAGATTATAGGAGAAGCTCCTCACCATATTTCCGAAGTGTTAAAGGAAAATCACCCGATGTAGAATGGACAGAAATAAAAGGAATGAGGAACTTCATGGTTCATGAGTATTTTGGGCTTCAATTGGATACTATTTGGGATGTGGTCATAAACGATATTCCGCTATTAAAAAAGCAAATAAAAAAAATCATCCAAGATTTAAGTTAGGAATTGATCACCCATTTTTTAGAGTCCTAATCTTCATCACTTTACCCATGCTTCGTTTTCTCTCCAAAAAGCCCGAAAGAGCAGGATGGGATCCAATCGAAAATGGTTGATTTTAGCATATAATTTGGGCCGTGCCAAAATTCGGGTGTAGTCAAAACTTACCCATGGATTTGCAGTGAGCCTTTTTAACTAAGTTTTCAAATAACCAACTTATGAAAATATTAACCTGTACAGAGCCAGGGAGTTTTGAATATGTAGAAGGGGAAAAGCCATCACTAAGTCCAGGAAGGGCGATTATAAAGATCAAGCGCATTGGGATATGCGGGACAGACCTTCATGCCTACGAGGGCACACAGCCTTTTTTTACCTATCCGCGAGTGCTGGGTCATGAGCTGTCTGGTGAATTGATGGAAGTGGACGGGACAGATGGTTTTTCGCCGGGAGACCTGGTGACCATCATCCCGTATTTTAACTGTGGAACATGCGTTGCCTGCAAAGCGGGTAAACCAAACTGCTGTGCCTCGATCAGTGTGTTTGGTGTCCATGAAGATGGAGGTATGAAAGAATATATTTCTGTGCCATCTTCCTCTTTGGTCAAACAGGAAGGACTTACTTTGGATCAGCTGGCCTTGGCCGAGCCATTGGCCATTGGTGCGCATGGCGTGCGAAGGGCAGGTGTGCAGCCAGGTGAATTTGTGGTGGTAATGGGAGCTGGGCCGATAGGTCTTGGCGTGATGGAGTTTGCCCGGATTGCCGGAGGAAAAGTCATTGCTATGGACATCAACGAGGATCGCTTGGCTTTCTGCCGGGAAACGCTTGATATCGAACACACGGTCAATGCCAAAGGCGATTACAAAGCAGAAATAGCGAAGATTACAGGCGGAAGTTTTGCCGAATCGGTTATCGATGCCACGGGAAGTTCGGTGGCTATCCATAATGGCTTTGGACTGATGGCGCATGGTGGAAGGTATGTGTTGGTAGGGCTGCAAAAAGGTCCTGTTGAGTTTAATCATCCGGAGTTTCACAAGCGGGAATCGACCCTTATGAGCAGCAGAAATGCCACCAGAGAGGATTTTAATACTGTACTGAGGGCATTGAAAGGGCAAAAAGTCAAGGCAGCATCTTATATTACACATCAGGTTGATTTTGATCAGGTGAAAGCTGATTTTGCTTCTTGGCTGGATCCGGCAAATAAGGTGATCAAGGCAATGGTAAGGCTGTCTTAGAAAACTGAAATTAAAATATATTTCGTAAGAGGGATTTCTTGCACATACCTTGGGAGGTTTGAGGTGAATACCTTGACAGCTATGCCCTTGGTGTTTGGTAAAAGTAGTGGGCGGTAGGCAGAAAGTGCCATGATCTTTCCAAAAAGAAAGGTGGATGGTGTGCTGGGTAAAAAAAATGCTTTTCTTTGTTTTTATTACAACAGGAATCTATCCATACAAATAAAGACAATGAAAAATGCAATGCCAACAGCCACTTTGTTAGGGCTGCTTATGCTGATAATATGCCTTCCTTCTTTTGGACAAGAGCATGGCAATGTGATAACCGATGAGTTTATTTTTGATGAAGCTCCCTTTCGGGAATGTCATGCTTCTACCCTAGTGGAGCTGGACAATGGAAAGCTTCTTGCTGCCTGGTTTGGGGGGGAATACGAACGGCATCCGGAAGTGGGGATTTGGACGGCTACCAAAACCAATAATGGATGGAGTGCACCCATTAAGGTCGCTGATGGCAAGGTGAATGATACGTTGAGCTATCCCACTTGGAACCCCGTTCTTTTTAGAATGACAAAAGATTCATTGGTGCTCTTTTACAAAGAAGGACCTTCTCCCCAGGAATGGTGGGGAGTGTATAAAGTAAGCTTGGATGAAGGACAAACTTGGTCTACAGGCAAAAAGCTCCCTGAGGGAATATTGGGTCCCATCAAAAACAAACCTATAAAACTGAAGAGTGAGAAGGTACTGGCACCATCCAGCGTGGAGGACGAAAATGGCTGGCGTGCACATATCGAGATTACCGAGGATAATGGAGCCACCTGGCGAAAAGTGCCCATTGATCATAATGGGGATTTTGATGTGATCCAGCCAAGTATCCTGCAACACGCCGACGGGAGGCTACAAGTACTTTGTCGTAGTAAGCAAAATCATGTGATTACGGCATGGTCTGAAGATGAAGGGGAGAGTTGGAGTGCACTGTCAGCAACCTCCGTTCTCAATCCGAACAGTGGTACAGATGCTGTAGCCCTTAAGAACGGAAAACATCTTTTGGTGTATAATCCGGCTGTAAGTGGAGATGATTGGTCGGAAGGAAGGGATAAACTTAGACTGGCAGTTTCTGCAGATGGACTGGAGTGGACGGATATTTATACGCTGGAAAATGAATCCTCAGGGGAATTTAGCTATCCTGCCATCATTCAGACTACAGATGGCAGAATTCATATCAGCTATACCTGGAAGAGGAAAAAGATCAAGTATGTGGAGTTGGAAGGATTCTGATTAGGAATAGAGCAATTTTATTACCTCCGAAGTATTGTTACAGCCGGTTTTGGCCAGGATGTTATTGCGGTGCTTGGCGGCTGTGGTGGGGCTGATGAAAAGCTGCTCGGCAATTTCTGAACTGGTTTTCCCTTCTGCTATTAAGATGATAATTTCCCGTTCGCGCTGGGTGAGCTTTTGGTAAATTTCATTTTCCTCCAGCTGGAGGCCTTTTTGTTCAAAATTGGCGAAGGCCAAATCGATGGCTATTTGGACACTTCGTTCATTATAGGGTTTGGTGAGAAAGGAAGAAGGAGCGGTGGCGATCGCTCTTTGCACCGTTTTATTGTCTGAAAAGGCCGAGATGTAGATAATGGGTGTTTTTTTATACTGAAGGATGGCCTGGACGGTTTCGATGCCATCCTTGTCTCCGTTGATATTGATGTCACAAAGCACCAAGTCCACATGATTGTCACAGAAAAGCTCAAGAGCTTTGTCCCCGTTATTGGCAATACCTATGTTTTCGTATCCAATATCCTCGAGCAAGAAGGCAAGATCTTTGGCAATGAGCATTTCGTCTTCTATGATCAATACTTTTTTGGTGTGTTCCATCGCTTTATTTCTTAAAAATAAGTTGGATTTTAGTGTTTTCGCCTTCGGAGATATCCAGTTTTCCGTGCAACTGTAAAATCAAGGACCGGATCATGCTCCATCCAAAAGAGTGGGAATCCCTGATGGTGGAGGCGGTAAGGCCCCGGCCATTGTCCCAAAAGGTGAAGTGTACAATTCCCTCTTCTAACTGCAAGGAGAGGTTGATTTCGATTTTTTCTTCCTGCACATGTTTGAAAGAATTGGTGATCAACTCATTCAGGATCAATCCCAGCGGGATAGCTTTGTCCAGTCCCAGGGAGAAATCATCTCCTGTAAAATCGTATTTGAAAGTCTTGTAGCGACTTTTGAAGGCTGCTTCTATCTGGTCAAAGAGGTCACTTATATAAGTTTTACAATTCACTTGGGAATCATCGTCGGTGACATATAGTTTTTGGTGAAGGAGGGACAGTGCCTGCATTCGCATCCTTCCATCGGTCAGGGCCACTTTGGCATTTTGATCCTTGACACTTCTGCTTTGAAGGTTGAGAATACTGGAGACAAGCTGGAGGTTGTTTTTTACACGGTGGTTCAGCTCACGAAGGAGGCTTTCGATTCGCTGGTTTTTTTGCCGTAGGCTGTCATGCTGTGCTTCGATCTGTTCTTTTTGTTGCTGGATTTCGGCAGTTCGCTGTAGCACCAACTTTTCGAGTCGTTCTTTATTTTGGGCAATGCGCTGGTACTGGTAAAGGATAACACCTAGCAAGGCAATCGTAAACAACGTCTTGAACCACCAAGTGAGGTACCAGGGCGGTAATATCGTTAGGGCTATGCTGGCAGGCTCAGTGGACCAAAAACCATCGTTGTTGGAGGCTTTGACACGAAAAGTATAGTGACCTGGAGGTAAATTGGTATAGGTAGTACTTCGGTGTGAAGTGACGGGTCGCCAGGTTTGGTCATAGCCGGTAAGCTGATACTGGAATTTGTTTTTGTGGCCATTGATCAGGTTAAGGGCCGTGAAATGGAAAGAAATGACCGACTGCTCATGGGTAAGAACAACTTCTTCAGTGTGAGGGATTGCCTTTTGAAGTATTCCCGAGGAATCTCCGGGAGTTATGGGGGTATTGAACAAGTCAATTCCAGTGATCTGCACTTTTGGCGGAGTGGTGTTTTCAGGAATCCTGAGTGGGTCGAAGTATTCCAGTCCACTTGAGGACCCAAAGTACAGTCTCCCGTCATTATCCTTGTAAGCAGCACGGAAGATGAAGTAATTGTCCATCAGACCATCCTGTTGGTTGTAATTCCTGAATACACCTGCTGTGTTCATCATAGAAATGCCCTCTGCAGTAGCAATCCAAAGGTTGTGGTCAGCATCTTCCAGTGTGGAGCTGATGACATTGCTCGGTAGGCCATCACGTGTGTAATAATTCGTGAAGGTTTTGTTTTCAACATTGAATTTGTTTAGACCTAGTTCAGTACTTACCCAAAGATTGCCCAGGTGGTCCTCGGAGATATGGTTTATCTTATTATTGCTGAGGCTTTGGGGGTTGTTTTCCTCATGGGCAAATTTGGTGAAGCTGCTGTCCTCTTCGTTGAGGAGGTTAAGGCCTCCTTGGCTGCCTACCCAAATCCGGTGCCGGCTGTCTTCAAAGATATAGGAGATAAATTCATCGTGGTTGTCACCATGGGTGAGTGTGTCGCTGATGGGAAAAGGATCGGGCACTTGGGTATGGGGATTCCAGATAAACAGCCCTTTTTCTGAATTACCAATCCAAGTTCTCCCTTGACTGTCATGCAAGATAGGGAGGTTAAATTCCGGAAAAAACTGGTCCGGAGGTGTTTGGTGCGGAAGAGGACGGAGTGTTTTGGTACGGTGGTTCCACTCATAGACAAAATGTGCCCAGGTAGCTATCCAGTAAATGTCCTCGTCGATCCTGGTGATCATGGCCAATCTGTTTACACTGCTTTGATCACCATTTTTGATGGTGTACTTTTTTGTCTTTCCCGTTTTGACATTCCTGACAAAAAGCCCAGAGTAGGTGGTGAACAGGTACTCATCTTCATTGTGCTGAATCATGCTGGATACACGGGAGTAATATTTATCTGTAGCATCAGGAATAAATCGGATGGAATTGAATTTGTGGTAATGGGGGTGATATTGGAAGATGCCTTCATTATATACCGCTACCCATAGGCTTCCATCCTTACCGGCACTTACGTTGTAAATATTATCTCCCTGGAGCTTGTTCGGGCTTGATCGATCTGATCGGATTCGCTCAAACGTTTCCTTTTTGATGTCCAGTACATTCAGACCATCCAAGGTTCCGACGAACAGTTTACCAGGATGTTCAGGGTGATGCTCAATGGAGAAGATTACATCATGGCTGATCGCATAGGGATTCGAAGAAGATTGATAATAATGCGTAAATTGGCCAGAAGGAAGATGGAGCTTATCAAGGCCTCCTCCAGTCCCGATCCATAAGGTGCCTTCGGGGTATTCGTGAAGGTCATAAATATAAAAATGACTTAGGCTTTGGGAATGTTCAGGGACATGCTGAATGCCAGAAAACTCCATGGTTTCCAAGTCCAAAAAATTCAGCCCATTTCCCGTTGCGATAAAAAGCTGTGACTGGTCTGCTGACAGTTTGATCTGACGGATAGTAGTGCTGAGCAGACCATCGTCAGTGCTATACCGGGTGAAGTGATGGGTGGATGGATCAAATTTGCAGAGCCCATTGCTGGTGCCTAGCCAGATATTGCCATTGGGATCTTCGGCGATTCCCCTTACCCGGTCGTCACTGAGGCTATTGGGGTCTTCTTCTTCGTAGGAAAAGTTGGTGAACCGATCCGTTCTAGGGTCGTATTTGCTGACACCGCCCCCATAAGTTCCCGCCCAAATATTGTTGTTGCTGTCTTCAAAAAGCACCCAGATAAAATCAAATGCCAATGAAGTGCTGTCGCCTACTTCATGGGTGTAATGCCTGAAATCCTGCCCATCAAATTTCCATAGGCCATTTTCTCCAGCTATCCACACATACCCGTTTTCACTGTGGAGGATGTCATAGGGGAAAGGCTGGTTGATTCCTTGACTGGCACCATAGGTTCTAAAGACCGGGAGGGACTCTTGGGGAAAGGCCGTATGGGCAAAAGCAGACAGAATAATGCACCAGTAAAAGGGTAAGACTTTTTGCATGGGTAAAATTTGCAAAGTGTAGCTTCAAAATCAATACTTAATTTAGTGTATTTATTGATGAAAACTGAGGAGTTTTGACGTTTTTTGGCCATGCTTGTAATCCTAACGGAGTCTTTTCCACTTGTGGGTTTCTTTAGTATTGGCTCTTCTCGATACGGGATGTGGTGCAGGCGGTTAGAAGGAGGTACGTCAAAAGCATCCCAATGAAGAATGCCGTCTTACTAAGAATGTGCGTCATTTTAATAACTTAATTAGTAAAGCTAAAAAATGATACAGCGTTATGGTAGTGTGAAAGCCAGCTAAATAAAGTGTTATTTGGTGGTTTGTAGAGAATAATGACTAGTCAATATGATATGAAAAGGATATAATTCTAAATAGAGAGTGTAAATTTGGGATATTGAAGCGGTACTTTAAAGGATACAATATTAATAAGTGTAATAAATACAAATATTATTTTTAACTTGTAATCTGTTTAGTTCTACTTAGTCAAAGTGGTTCGATGAGATCCCTCCTGTGTCGGGATGACAAAAAGCACTGTCACCCGCTGCGGCGATGGAATCTTTTTAAAGAAACCGTTTAATTGGACAGAGTAGGGGTAGGAACATGTCTTTCAAAATCCATAAAAATAATTAACCAATGAGTAAATTTCTTGAGCTTAAGAGAGAATGCTACGAAGCCAATATGCAGCTTCCCGCCTTGGATCTGGTGGTGTATACATTTGGCAATGTAAGTGCTGTGGACAGGAGTGAAGGGGTTTTTGCTATCAAGCCGAGCGGCGTGGCTTACGAAAAGTTAAAGCCGGAAGATATCGTGATTTGTGATTTTGATGCCAAGATCGTGGAAGGCGAAATGCGTCCTTCGTCCGACACCAAGACCCACGCTTATCTGTACAAGGAATGGGAAAATATCGGGGGGATTGTCCACACCCATTCGCTATACGGTGTATCTTGGGCTCAGGCGCAAATGGACGTGCCGATTTTTGGGACTACCCATGCCGATCACCTGACCAAGGACATACCGTGCGCCCCTCCCATGGCCGATGAGCTGATCGAAGGTGACTACGAGCACATGACCGGAAAGCAGATATTGGATTGTTTTGCAGGTAAAGGCCTGAGCTACGAGGAAGTAGAGATGATTTTGGTGGGAAGTCATGGGCCGTTCACTTGGGGGAAATCCGCAGCTAAGGCAGTTTATAATAGCAAAGTGTTGGAGGAAGTAGCAAAAATGGCTTATCTTACCCTCCAAATTAACCCTAACGCTCCGCGATTAAAGGATGCTTTGATCAAAAAGCATTATGAGCGTAAGCATGGTAAGGATGCTTATTATGGACAAGGTTGCTAAGAAGTACAAGGTGTCAAGTATCGAGTAGCAAGACTATAGATAAAAGGACACAGAGAAAACAAAAATTTGACAGTTGTGCTGGGCCTCTGCTCCAGTACTAACAGACATTGAGTCTCTGACTCAAGTAAAAATGGCACTTTAAGGTAGTATCTGAAAAAAGTATTGCGATGATAATCCAAATAACAACATAAAATCTATGAACCTATTAAAATCTAATTACTTGGGCGCATTGGTACTTGCCGGTGCGTTATCTTTTTACGCTTGTGACCCGAAATCATCAGAAAAGTCATCTGAGGAGACCGCTGCGAAGGAATCGACCAGTGGTCTAAGTATTTCTGAGGCGAATGCCACCGTAGAAGGTAAGGAAGCTCAGATTTATACGCTGAAAAATAGCAATGGAGTGGAAGTGGATATCTCCAACTATGGTGGGGTGATCACGCGATTGGTGGTCCCTGATAAGGAGGGGAACTTGGAAAATGTGGTGCTCCATTACCAGGACTTGGAGGGTTACAGTACCAGTAGCAATTATTTTGGCTCCACTGTAGGCCGCTATGCCAATAGAATCGCCAAAGGGAAATTCGAACTTGATGGCGAGGAATACACCTTGGCCACCAATGATGGCGAGAACCACTTGCACGGTGGGGACAAAGGCTTCAACAAGGTGTTTTGGGAAGCTAAAACTATCGAGAACCCTGAAAAGGTTGGCCTTTCATTGACTTATGTAAGTGCTGATGGGGAGGAAGGTTATCCCGGTGAGCTGACCACAATCGTCACCTTCAGCTTGGACAATGACAATAACCTGGAGGTGGCATTCGAAGCAGTGACCACAAAAGCTACCATCGTTAACCTTACCCATCACGGGTATTTTAACTTGAGCGGGCTGAAGGAAAATATTCTTGGTCATGAGCTGACCTTGTATGCGAATCACTACACTCCTGTAGACGAAACATTGATCCCTACTGGAGAAGTGGTGCCGGTAGAAGGAACACCATTTGATTTTACCACCCCACACCAAATCGGTGAACGCATCGACCAAGTGAAGGGAGGCTATGACCATAACTATGTCGTAAAGGCCGAGACAGATGATCAAATGACCAAAATGGCTGAGCTCTATCATGCCGGATCTGGTAGAGTAATGGAATTGTATGCAGATTCTCCTGCCGTACAGTTTTATTCCGGCAATTTCCTTGATGGAACCATAGAGGTAGATGGTGTCACATACGACCAGTATTATGGACTTTGCCTAGAACCACAGACCTTCCCTAATTCTCCCAATGAAGAGAGTTTTCCTTCCGCAAGGTTAAATCCCGGAGAGACCTACACCCATAATATCAAATACCACTTTGATGTGAAGTGAAAATAGTTGACTTGGCAGCGATCAATTAAAACTATCGGCCAAGTAAAAATATGGGAACCCCAGCAAGCTGAAAGAAGGCTGCTGGGGTTTTCTGTTTAGATGGCCTTGAAGGATTAGGAGAAAATGTCGGTCAAGCTTATCGTATGCGTTGGTGATTCAAAATTGAGCTGGTCATCCTGACCTTGTTTGGCAGTTCCCTATTTTTCAATTCCTCCGAAAATCTATAAACCTCAGTTCGATTTAACAATCGTCACTGCGAAGCGTGAGAAGGGGAGTTTGAGGGAAGGACCTGTAGTAGTTCGCCGCGGCGAGTTGCCGCACCCCCGACTTTTTCGCTTGATCGATGATCTACCGGATCTGCATTACTCTCATTACATCATTATCCTTAGATTTGTAAAAAAACTGACCTAAATGAATTCAATCTATCCAGAACCTACCGTAGGAGCGATTATTTTTAATCCAAAGGATGAAGTGTTGCTATGCAAATCTGCCAAGTGGAATAACCAATATGTCATTCCTGGTGGGCACATCGAAAAAGGCGAGCGAATGGAAGATGCATTGGTCAGAGAGGTGAAGGAGGAAACAGGACTGGATGTTTATGACTTACAGCTGGTGAGTATACAGGAAAGTGTGAACAGTACGCATTTTGCTGAGCAACGTCATTTTATTTTTATCGACTATACTTGTCGGACCGATAGCATTGATATATCGCTCAATGATGAAGCCGATGAATATGCATGGGTGAAGCCTTCAGCTATTTTGGATTATGATTTGGGAGGGTTTTGCAGGAGTTTTTTTGAAGAATGGCTGAAGGAGCATTCGGACTATCGGCGTGGTGTGTTTTATGGGTATGTAAGTAAATAAGTCTTCCGCTGTTTATGGACAGCGGAAGACTTCAAATAACCTGGCTATTTTATGCACTTATTCCGCAGGATCGATTCCCTCCGAGGTCATGATGATTTTTTTGATGGTACCATCGGGATTGTAATAGAGGTAATCGATGCAGACTGATCTTCTGAAGCTACCGCCATGGGTGGGAATGCTGCCATTGTGGTAGATGAAGTAATCCTTGCCTTTGTATTCGATGATTGCCTGGTGGTTGGTATTGGTATTACCTGCTACTTCGTTCAGGATGCCTTGGTACTTCCATGGCCCGGAGATGCTTTCACTCATGGCGTAGGCCGTTTTTTCCGGGAATTTGTAAGCATAGGAGAGGTAATAGAAATCTCCCTTCTTGTGCACCCATGGTGCCTCGGTGAAATTGGGCAGGTCGATGTATTGGATTTCACTGTCCAGTTCGAGCATATTGTCCTTTAGCTTGGCATAGTAGCAAATGGTGTTTCCCCAAAAAAGGTGGGCGGTGCCATCGTCATCGATATATACCGTAGGGTCAATATCATCCCAACTGATCTTGGTGTCTGTGGTCATGTCGTTGGTGATCAAGGCATGGCCAAGGGCGTCTTTCCAAGGTCCCACTGGGCTGTCGGATACCGCAATGCCAATGGCTTTACCATGGATTTCTTTATGGCTCACCGTTACGTACCAATAGAACTTGCCATTTTTTTCGATTACCTCCGCTGCCCAGGCATCACCGGCTGCCCAGTCAAAGGTCTCTTTTACATTGACAGCAGCCCTTTCTTCCCAGTTGACCATGTCTGTGGAGGAATATATGAGCCATTCATGCATTTCGTAGAAGTTTTTTTCTGGAGGTGCCTGGTCATGACCAACGTAGAGGAATACCGTGTCCTGATGTACAATAGCTGCAGGATCGGCGGTGTATTTTTCCGTAATGACTGGATTGCCCGGTGTGATCGGGTCTTTTTCAGTAATGGTGCTTTGGGAAAATCCAGGAATTGCAGCACTGAACAGTACGGCGGAGCATAATAATGTCTTGATGTTCATTTGAGGGTCTATTTTGGTTAATGGACTAGCGAACTTAGATCCATTCAAAAATAGCACAGCTTTTTCAGATAAAAAATTTTAAGTGTATAAAAAACACTAATCTGAATTGAACTCATTCTTTAAACTATCCCGACTAAACAGGACAAGGGATGGAGGGGCTGCATTGATATCCAGTTCAGGGAGTTTTTCTTGTAATTGGGTTCTTCCTTTTTCAGTGGTGGCCGTTTTCCATAAGTAAATGGACTTTAGGTGCTGGAGTCGGTGGAGCTTTTTGATGCCTGCATCGGAAATACCAGATCCATAAAGATTGAGGTATTCGAGCCACTGCATTTTCTGGATGGCATTTAGGTCTTCGTCTTGTATGGCCGTGTGGTCCAGGTGCAGCTCTGCTAAATGCTCGAAATCCTCAAGAAACCCAAAATCAAGTCCATCATCCAGTTTGGTCTTGGAGAGGTTTAGCCAAATGATTTGTTTGCTGTGGTTGACCAGGGTTTTTAGCTGTTCCTTACTGAGCGGGGCTGAGGTATTGAGGTAACTCACCTGTAAGAGCGGAATTTCAGAGGAGATAGGTGCTGCAGAAAAGCCATGCTTTCGTAGCTCTTTCAGGTCTTCTTCGCTGGCGGGAGGAATATCCTGTGCAAAAACCGGATTGATCGTTTTACTTTTTGGATTGACCAAGGCATCCAATATTTCCTGCACTTCTGGTGTGGGGGTAGTCTCGGCTACTTTTTTGTCAAAAGAAGCTTCATTTTCAATCCACCATTCCATCAGTAAAATTTCATCTTTGCTAAGTGGTTTTTTACCTTCAGGGGGCATGACATCATCATGGTCTTGGGGGAGCTTGATACGTTTGATCAGTTCGCTGTTCGCGGGCTTTCCGGCTGTAAATACGGGGCCATTTTCACCACCTTTTTGAAAACCCTCTTTTGTGTCCAGTCTCAGGTCACCCTTGGTTTTTTCGGGATTGTGGCAGCTTTCACATTTGGCATCGGTGATGGGCTTGATGACATCATCAAAAATAATGGCCTCTTCTAAATTGGCAATCACATGATCTTCATCGTTAGCTTTTGGCGGCAGCCCGACGACTTTTCGCATGGGATTTGGCATATACTTTACCAGGTAGTCTGAGCCATGGGTGAGATTGCCTCCGAGATGTCCTGTAAAACTAAGGCAAACCACTGCACCAAACAGCACTGGCAAATAAGCGTTGGGAATCCCCTTTGTTTTAAGAAGTAATGCAATGGAAGCCAATACGATCGTGCCGATGCCAAGCCATAAGTGCCAGTCCAGCGTAGCACCTTGGTATTCGCCACTAAGCGAAAGCAAGTACCCAAACACCGCAGCCCCTACAGCACTTAGGATGCCCAATAAAAGCACGAAGGAGACACTGCCTCCCAAATGCCTGAATTTGGGTATTCTGGAAAGTGCCTCCATCAAAAACGCCAACAGGATAAATCCAATGGGTAAGTGCACGATCAAGGGATGGAACCTGCCCAGAAATAGCGATAGATCGGAGGGCTTTTCCTGTAATTCCGGAATCGACTGAGCGAAGGCAGGTAAGACCGCGAGTATGGTGATAAGGAGAATTAGCGATAGCTTTTTCATTCGGGGAATAGCAGTACTGGTTTTTTTGGTGTCAGTAAATGGTTTTAAGCGAGGATTTTTTCAACGATATTGCCGTGGACATCGGTAAGCCTAAAATCTCTCCCTTGGAAATGATACGTAAGCTGCTCGTGGTTTAGGCCAAGCTGATGGAGAATCGTGGCTTGGAGGTCATGGACATGGACGCGGTCTTTGATGCCATAATAGCCGATTTCATCCGTTTCTCCATAAGTGATACCCGGCTTGATGCCTCCTCCGGCCATCCAGATGGTGAAGGCCTCCAGGTGGTGGTCCCTTCCGATAAATTTCATTTCTTTGCCTCCTCTGTTTTCACGCATAGGTGTACGGCCAAACTCACCGCCCCAGACGACCAGCGTGTCGTCCAAGAGTCCGCGTTGTTTGAGGTCTTTGAGAAGTGCTGACATGGGTTGGTCGATTTCCTGGCACCGGTTTTTGAAGCCATGGTTGATGGCTTCGCTTTTGGCAGCGCCGTGGGCATCCCATCCCCAGTGATAAAGCTGGATAAACCGAACCCCTTTTTCGGCCAGCCTTCTGGCCAAAAGGCAGTTGTTGGCAAAGGAAGCTTTGCCAGGTTCCGTGCCGTACATTTGGTGGATATAGTCTGGCTCATCCTTGATGTCCATGGTTTCTGGGACGGACATTTGCATTTTATAGGCCATCTCGTATTGGGCGATGCGGGTCATGATTTCTGGGTCACCGACCTCCTCAAATTGGTTACGATTGATGTCATTGATGGCCTCGATGGATTTTTTCCGGAGTTCGCGGCTCATTCCTTTTGGGTCGGACAGGTAGAGCACGGGGTCTCCTTTAGAGCGACACTGGACACCTTGATAAACGGTAGGGAGAAAGCCACTTCCCCAGATACTCTTGCCTGCACTAGGGGTCGTTCCACCAGAAACTAGCACTACAAATCCCGGCAGGTCTTGGTTTTCGGAGCCCAGTCCGTAAGTGACCCAGGATCCCATGCTAGGTTTTCCCAACCTAGCACTTCCAGTTTGCATCAGCAGTTGGGCTGGGGCATGGTTGAATTCATTCGTGTGCATGGCCTTAAGAAAAGCCACATCGTCCACACATTGGCTGAAATGAGGCAATCTGTCGGATACATAGGCTCCGGATTCACCGTGTCGCTTAAAATTAAACTGAGGCCCCAGCATTTGGGGTGTCCCTTGGATAAATGCAAATTTTTTCCCTTCCAATAATGAAGGCGGGCAATCCAGCCCGTGAAGCTTCTGTAGCTCCGGCTTGTAATCGAACAGCTCCAACTGGGAAGGAGCACCGGCCATGTGCAAATAAATCACCCTTTTTGCTTTGGGAAGAAAATGTGGTGGCAGCGGATTCATGGGATTGGCACTGTCCCTAAGTTGGCCCAATGCATCTGTGGTCCTTTCGCAAGAACTTAGGCTACTCCCCAAAAGTGAGCCAAAGGCCATAGTGCCCATTCCCGAAAGGCAT
Organism: Echinicola soli; assembly: GCF_006575665.1. Lineage (NCBI taxonomy): Bacteria > Pseudomonadati > Bacteroidota > Cytophagia > Cytophagales > Cyclobacteriaceae > Echinicola > Echinicola soli. The sequence goes on along the minus strand of NZ_CP041253.1, from coordinate 479,125 downwards.
TTTTTTAGAAAGTGCCTTCTGGTATTCAGTTCCGCTTTTCGATATGCTATTTCTTCCAAGAGATTCATGGTCTTCGCTATTAGGTTATGCGTTGCTTCGTTAATGGTTGTCCGTAAGGTGGAAATAAACGTCCAACGAAGTGGGTATCTTTAATTTTTTGTCACAAATACATCCAAATTCATAATGGCATTGGCTACGATGGTTTTGGCATTCATGTCTGGGTCCTTTATTTCCTGGTCTAAGTTGACCAACGAAAATTTACCGTTCCCAAAATGATCTTTGGCTTCTTCATAAAGCGCCACAAGTGTCTTGAGTGTTGCTTCAGTAGGGGCTTCGAAAAGCGCCAGTTCATAGCCGTAGGCAATTTGATCCTTTACCGATCCTTCCGATATGCTCATTTTCTTTGCAAGTGCTTGTGCTGCTTCAATATACACAGGATCATTGAGTGTTACCAGTGCTTGTAATGGGGTGTTGGTAGATATCCTGCGATTGACACAGACTTCCCGGCTGGGACTGTCAAAAGCCATCATGGATGGATAGGGGCTGGTCCTGCGCCAATAGGTGTAGAGGCCTCTCCTGTGACGGTCGTCTCCGGTACTTTGGACCCATTTTTCAGGATTATTAATGACTTGCCAAATCCCTTCAGGTTGTGGCGGCATGACGGATGGCCCGAGCATTTTCCCGCTGAGCAGGCCACTGACCGCCAAGGCTTGGTCGTGTACTTGTTCAGCCGAAAGCCTTACCCGAGGTCCTCTTGCCAGCCAGTAGTTGGCCGGGTCTTTTTCCAGCAGCTCAGGGGTGACAGTGGAGGATTGCCGGTAAGTGGCGGACATGACGATGGTTTTTAACAGTTTTTTGATATGCCAGGTTTGCGTTTCCCTAAAGTGGATGGCCAACCAATCCAATAATTCCGGATGTGTGGGAGGGATACCCTGCGAGCCAAAATCCTCTTGGGTTTCAACAATTCCTTTTCCAAAGAGTTTGCCCCAAATTCTGTTTACCGTAACCCTTGCGGTCAGAGGGTTATCATCATTTACCAGCCATTGGGCAAGTCCTAGGCGGTTGTTTGGGGCGTCTTTTGGTAAATTGGGCATGGAGCCAGGGACACCAGGAGATACTTGATCACCATGGGTCATCCAATTCCCCCTTTCGAAAACATACGTTTTGCGCTTTTCTCCAGCGGGAAGTTCTGCCATCACGGGAAGGGGGTCGGGCTTTATGCTTTCCAAGGCCGTTTCTTTTTCTTTGATGAGACTTGACAGTTGATAGTTGACGGTGTTATGGCTTTTTGTGCTGTCCAGCCAATGCATGATTTTTGCGCGCTCGGCAGCTTCTATGTCGGTATAGACCGGTATCGTGGGGCTGTCTGTCCAGGTGTCAGCATCCCGTGTATTGTTAAAGAAGGCATAAAATTCATAATATTCATCATGGCGGATGGGGTCGTAAGGATGGCTGTGACACTGCACGCAGGCAAAGGTTATTCCTTGCCAAACTTCCCAGGTGGTGTTCACACGGTCCAGTACGGCCGCTACGCGGAATTCTTCGTCGTCCGTGCCGCTTTCGTCGTTGGTCATGGTGTTTCGATGAAACCCCGTGGCAATCAGCTGATCTTTTGAAGGTGTGGGGAGAAGATCGCCCGCTATTTGCTCAATGGTAAACTGGTCAAAGGGCATATTGGCATTGAAGGCATTGATGGTCCAGTCCCGGAATTTCCACATGGGGCGGTGGCGGTCTTTTTGGTAGCCTTTGGTGTCTGCATACCGTGCCAAATCCATCCACATGGCAGCCCAGTGCTCACCGTATCGGGGTGAAGCTAACAATTCATCCACGATGGCTTCATAGGTTTTGTCACTGGGGTTTCGCTGAAACCGCTCCACCATTTCTTGCCTAGGAGGTAGCCCGATCACATCAAGGCTCAGCCTTCGAATCAATTCAGCAGGGGGAGCCTCCTCAGTTGGTGTCAAACCCTTGTTTTCCAATTTTGCCAATATGAACTGGTCAATGGGGTTTTTGACCCAATCTTCCTGATCGACCGCGGGTAGTTCAGGATTTTTTGGTGGGATAAAAGCCCAGTGATCCTCCCATTGGGCACCTTGGTTGATCCACTTTTTGAGGGTAGCGATTTCTTCCTTGCTCAGTGGAGCTCCTTCGGGAGGCATGCGTTCATCGGGGTCAGTAGATTCGATGCGTTTGATCATTTCGCTGATATGCGCCTCGCTAGGGATGATGGCTGGAGTTCCAGATTTGGTGGCCGTCAGGGCATCCTCTTCAAAAAGCAAACTGAATCCCCCCGACTGCTTGACTCCGCCATGACAGGAAATGCACTTGGAATTGATGATGGGCCGGACTTCTGCATTGAAATCCACCTTGTCTGTGGTCTGGCTTTCCGAACATGAAAGACAACACACCAATACCATCGCCATGCCTGTAAGGCTGGATAGAAGAATATCATTATGGAAATTGCGAAGGGTCATTTTGGGTTGTTTTACATCAGCTAGACTCTTTCAAGCAGTACCGGATACGTCTTGCCTGAATTCCACTGAGGAACATAAATGTTTTCGTCATTGTCGATGCACACATCATGGGGATTTATGAAGGTCTTCCCGTCAAAGGTGATGGTCTGCAGTTTTCCGTCTACGTATGTAGGGGCAGATCCGCCAGGGGCAGAAATGACCTTGTCGTTTTTGTCCAAGACCAAGCTGATGCCATCATCGCCTTCGGCTGTTTCTGTGCGTAATACCGAAAAGTAAAGATTATCTCCTTTGATCACTGGCCTGTTGATCCAGCAGTTACCGACGGCGACTGTTTCGAGGTGTTCTCCATCCAGCGAAAACCGCTTGAATTCATGGGCAATGCGTGAGGTGACGATGAGTTCTGGAGTACCGCCTTTTCGCGTGTCAAGACAGATGCCGTGGGCTTGCTTGAGTTGGTCGTCTGCATCTCCGTTTCCGCCAAAATGCCGGATATATTCTCCTTTTGGGGAGTAATGGATGACATAGCTCTGCCCGTAACCATCAGCGATATAGATGTCCCCATTTGGGCCAATGGCCACTTCGGTGGGTTTGTATTTTTCAGGGCCTTCATAGACGCCCGTTTCTTTGGGGTAATCCAGTGTAAGTATGATTTTTCCGTCCAAAGTAGTCTTAAAGACCTGGTGGCGATTGTGATCGGTGATGTACAGGAATTCCTCACCGTTTTCATCATGTAATGTCAGTCCATGGGCACCGGGAAAGTCATGCCCCCAAGTGTCGAGGACTTTTCCTGAACGGTCATAAAACATCACGTTATTTTTGGTTTCGTTGGTCAGCAGGATGAGTCTTCCTTTTTTATCTTGAACCATTTCGTGGCAGTCTTTGACAGGATAGATGGCTGGATCCTGCGTGCCCCATTCCTTTTTGACTTTGTACTGAAAGGCACCGTGACCGACAATGTCCGCTTTAGGATCCAGGGCTTTGCCGAAATTGATATGGGGAAAGAGTAAGCCTCCAGCGATTAATGTTGAGGTAGATTTGATGAAATTACGGCGGTTATTGATGGGGTTTTGTTGCATGCTTTGTTTAAGTTTTGTAAAATTAAGTGGGTTTCCATGTTTTTTTCTAAAATACAATTTAGGGCTTTTGTATTAAAATATCACAATAACTTTCGGATGCTTATTTTTTAAATGGTTGTGGTACGTATTGAATAGGTGATATAATACGTTTTTTTTAGAATAGTATTTTTATTTTCTACCTATTTAAATGATGAAATTATTGTATTAATCTAAAATGATGATTTATAGTTTTATTTTCAAGTGGCTTTTGGATTAGTTACGGAATCGATTTCGGGATTTGCATTACATTGACCACATCGGATAGAAAAAGTAAGGGAAGATTGTCACGGTTAAGATTGGTTATTCCTTGTCCTGAATGATTTACAGAGGGTAGTTATATTTACCTTTTTGTTTCAGGTCAAAAAGGTAATCCATAAAAAAATGCAGCGGTGAGCTATTTGCCTAAAATCAAAACTAGTACTTGTGCAGAAAAACCCCTCTGCATAAGCTGCCAGCGATTTTACAAATGTAATAACTGGCAAAACGGGTTACTTTATCTTGTACCCATAATTTTACATACAGCGTCTTATTCCTTTGTGATGAAAGCATCCAGGTTCATGATGGCGTTGGCGACGGTAGTCAGGGCGTTACGTTTAGGGTCGGTTTCGGTATTTCCCATGTTTTCCAGTCCTTCATTGGACTGTTGGAAATGGGATTGTGCGTTTTGGTAAAGTGTGATTAGGGTTTGAAGTTCAGCTGTACTGGGAGAAGAAAACAATGCCAGCTCATAGCCTTCGGCAATTTGGACTTCAAGAGAGCTCCCGGTAGTTTCCATTTTTTTTGCCAGGGCTTGGGCAGCTTCGATATAGACAGGGTCATTGAGTGTGACCAGTGCCTGCAATGGGGTGTTGGTCTCAATGCGGCGATTGACGCAAAATTCCCTGCTTGGTCCATCGAAAGTGACCATTGATGGATAAGGGCTGGTGCGGCGGATATAGGTGTAAATGGCCCTTCTATGCGCATCATCCCCTGTATCGGTTTGCCATTTAGCTCCACTGTAAACGACTTGCCAGATTCCTTCAGGCTGATAGGGCATGACGGATGGACCGTACATTTTATCACTCAGCAATCCACTTATGGCCAGTGCCTGATCCCGAACTTGTTCAGCGGTTAACCTGACCCGTGGTCCGCGGGAGAGGTAGTCATTGGCCGCATCGCGTTGGAGTTGTTGGTCTGTTACCTGTGAAGTTTGACGGTAGGTGGATGACATGACGATCGATTTGATCAGCGCTTTAAAGTGCCATTGTTGATTTTCTACCCAGTTGACAGCGAGCCAGTCCAAGAGCTCAGGGTGTGTGGGCGGCGTTCCCTGACTACCAAAATCCTCCTGGGTGAGGACGATGCCTTTCCCAAAAAGCTGAGCCCAAATTCTATTGACCGTGACGCGGGCAGTCAATGGGTTTTTTGGGTCTACCAGCCATCTGGCCATACTCAGTCTGTTTTTGGAAGCGTTTTCAGGGAGATCTGGCATGGAGCCTGGTACATCTGGCGTGACTTCTTTTCCGTGTACGGTCCAGTTTCCCCGCTCAAAGACATGTGTAGTCCGCTTTTCATCCTCGGGCAATTCCCGCATGATGGGCAGGTAATAGGTCTTCATGGCTTTTAGCTCTTCCTCTTTGGTTTTTACGAGCGAGGCAAGTTCAAATCGGGGCTTGTTGGACTTGACAGAGTCAATCCAGCGGATCAGTGCTGCTTCTTTCTTTTGGTCTATTTTCGTGAAAACAGGAAGTACAGGTTTTTCCACAGGCGAGGCATCCTTGTCGGCGGTGTTGTTTAGGAAAGCATAAAACTCATAATATTCTTCATGGCGAATGGGGTCATAAGGATGGCTATGGCACTGGACACAGGCGAAGGTGATGCCCTGCCAGACTTCCCAAGTAGTATTTACCCTGTCCAGGACAGCGGCCACCCTGAATTCTTCATCGTCGGTGCCACCTTCATCATTGGTCATGGTGTTGCGGTGGAATCCAGTGGCGATCAGCTGGTCTTTCGTAGGGGTGGGAAGCAAGTCGCCGGCCAACTGCTCAATGGTAAATTGGTCAAAAGGCATGTCCTCATTGAAAGCATTGATGACCCAGTCGCGGTATTTCCACATGTCGCGGTGTGCATCTTTTTCATAGCCTTTGGAGTCTGCATAGCGGGCCAGATCTAGCCACATGGAGGTCCATTTTTCTCCAAAGTGATCAGAGGCAAGGAGCTCGTCGACCAGTTTTTCGTAATTTTGAAGGGAGGGGTCTTTTTGGAGGCTCTTGACCATTTCTGCAGTGGGAGGAAGTCCCACGAGGTCTAGGCTAAGTCTTCTGGCAAGTGTGGAAGGTGCTGCCTCAGGAGAAGGTTGAAGGCCCTTTTTGTCCATTTTGGCCAAAATAAACTGATCGATGGGATTTCTTTCCCATTCCGCTAAGTCCACATCAGGCAGGATTGGTTGTTTAGGGGCTACAAATGACCAGTGATCTTGCCATTTGGCTCCTTCATTGATCCATTTTTTGAGGGTTTTTATCTCCTTTTCGCTGAGTGGCGGTCCTTCGGGAGGCATCCGCTCCTCAGGGTCAGCGTGAAGGATCCTCTTGATCATTTCACTTTCGGCGGCATTGCCAGGGAGAATGGCCGGTTTGCCGGATTTGGTTTTTGCTAAGGCATCGGATTCGAACAAGAGGCTGAAATCCCCTGATTGCTTTACGCCGCCATGGCAAGTGATGCATTTGCTGTTGATGATGGGTCGCACTTCTGCATTGAAATCCACCGGCTCATCTTCCTGGCAGGAAACCAGTATGGCTACAATGAAAAATGTAAAAAAAAGAATGGCCCTTGATTGCTGCATCAGTATTGTTGAATATTTGGATTATTGTTGATAGGGTGACCGTCAATTTGGCCAAGCTAAAAGTAACAATAATTATATTTTATTTCAAAGGCCATTCTTTTATAGTCTTTATATTAGCGGGATAAGTGGAGTCAAAATGCTCAAGCACTCTTAGCTTCTATCATTAATTTCTTTGAGCATGGAATGCTCAAACCCCGTTCTCTGATAAATAGAGGATTGTTGCTAGGATAAAATGGTTATTGTTCCTTAAAGGCTTCCTGAAGCTTTTTAAATTCCTCTTGGGTGATTTTAAAAGCCGTTCCATGACGTGTTCCATCGGGGAAACTAATTTGATCAGAGATGTCTTCCCAGTGTTTGAAGTCTGTAGAGGCGACTGCGCCCATGTGATGGTCACGGTATTTGTCAAAGAAGAGGATGCATCTTCCGTCTATCATTAGTGGAGTGGGGCCTTCTGCCCAGTAGTCACCTGTGATGGGTTTTCCGGCTACAGGATAGCCTTTGGTGAGTTTATTACTTTTGGTGACGCGGATGTTCTTTGCTGGTGGGGTTCTGGTTTCGTCTTTTACAAACATAACATATTTACCGTCATGCTGGAGGATGGTGCCATCGATGACATTGAAACCGGGTTCGTAAAATAATTTGGTCTTGGAGAATTTTTTAAAATCTTTGGTGGTAGTATAGTACATCCTGTGGTTGTAAGCATTTTCCAAGGTGTCTTGTGTTTCAGGGTAAAGCCCTTTGATGGTCGAAGACCAAAAAATCATGTAACGGTCTTTTTTGCCATCATAGAATACCTCTGGCGCCCAGGTGTTGCGAGCTCCTTTTTCATGTTCCATGACGGGAATAAACTGCTGCTCAGACCAGTGGATAAGGTCGTCAGAGGAGGCATGGCCAAGGCCTTTTTCATTCCAACTTACCGTCCATACCATGTGGAATTTCCCATCGCCACCGCGGATGATACACGGGTCACGCATCAGCTTATCTCCTCCAGCTGTCGGAGTGAGCACGCTTTTATTATCATTGAGGGCTTTCCAGTGTAGACCGTCCTCGCTGTAGGCCAAGTGGAGGCCATCTTCACCGTTGCCCATAAAGTAGGAGAACATGTAAATGTCCTTACTTTGAGCCTGAAGGGAAAAGGTGGCATACAGAAGCGTCAAGCATGTCAGAATTGTTTTTTTCATAGTGGCATTGATTAATATTGACTGAAAAATAACCAGTGTAGAAATATAAAGCAAAGAACAGTGCAGTATGGAAGGGCAATAAAATGGTTTTGTCCTCGGTTTTTACGACATAACATGTTTTTTTGTGGGCAAAGAGGACCTTTCATCAGGGCAAAGGCATTTACCAAGCATGAACAAAATTAATGGATTTATGAATACCAGGCCTAATTGCCGATCCTCAAGGCAGGGAAATTGTTTTTGGACTTATGCCCCCAAGGCTCTGCCTTGAGGTAATGTAAGGAAGGCTTTCAGCCTTAATGGCTACAAGCGATTTTCTGATAATAGGACTCATTAACAAGGGATTAGGTGGGTTTTAACCATTCCTCGTCCAAGGATCGATCCTTGGACGAGGAAAACACAGCTAGATTTAGCAACCCCAAATAGACTGAATTTTTTGAATGCGTTTGCCCTGGACCTCTCATAAGTCATGTCCTACTTTTTAATGCGATAGATTATTACGTTATAGTTCTGGATATTTGATGCAGTGTAATGTTTATGCTGCTGGCGACTATCTGTCCTTTTTTCTTGAGAGACGAGTTGCCGCTGTTTTTTTCCATACTTTGGTTGTCAAAAACAAACATTAAATGTTAAATTGACAATTAATTTAAATGAACTGATCAACTCAAAATTTCCATGAATAGTCGCCCCACTAGCTCCGTTTTGCATTTATTGTTGGTTATTGGCCTTTTCGGTAATTTTTCGTGTACATCAAAAGAGCGGGTAGCACATGAAGTCAACCTTAAAAATTCTCCCAAAGAAGACGATATGAAAGGTTATCTGATGGTCTATTTTAAAGATGAGGACCACAGCCTGCACATGGCACTCAGCAATGATGGGTATAGCTTTACAGATGTCAATAAAGGCAAAGCGGTGATCGCCGGGGATACTATTGCAGTGCAAAAGGGCATTCGGGATCCGCATATCTATCGTGGGCCGGAAGGTAAATTTTACATGGCGATGACTGACCTTCATATTTTTGCGAAAAGGGATGGTTTGCGTGATACGGAATGGCAGCGTCCCGGTGAGGAGTTTGGGTGGGGAAATAACCGCGGTTTTGTGCTGATGAAATCCAATGACCTGATCGAGTGGGATGTGGCACAGGTGAATTTGCCGGATGCCTTTGCTGGATATGACACTATAGGCTGTGCCTGGGCACCCGAAACTACCTATGATGAAGAAGAGGGCAAACTGATGCTCTACTATACCATGAGGTGGGGAAGGGGGCAGAATAAGATGTATTATTCGTACGTAAATGATGCATATGATAGTTTACTGACCGAGCCAAAACTGATTTTTGAATATCCCAAGGAAGTCTCTTTTATCGATGCGGACATAACCAAGGTAGGGGATCAATACCACATGTTTTACACGCCACATGACGGTGTTCCGGGTATCAAGCAGGCCATTTCCAATTATATTAACAAAGATTATCAATACGATTCCGTTTGGTATGATACAGAATCCGAAGCCAGTGAAGCTCCGAATGTCTGGAAGCGCATTGGAGAGGAAAAGTGGGTGCTGATGTATGATATTTACGGGATTCAGCCGCATAATTTCGGTTTTAGGGAAACCCGTGATTTTGAGCATTTCGATAATTTGGGCCATTTCAATGAAGGGGTGATGAAAGCCACTAATTTTTCATCACCAAAACACGGAGCAGTGGTACACCTTACAGGGCCTGAGGCAGAGAAGTTGGCCAGACATTGGGGCTTGGAGATGGATTTCGATTGATGCCCCGCCAATTATACTCATCGCACCAATGGTAGCTTATCTGCCTATTGGAATTCATGGTGTATCGAGGATATGTTCTCCCAATGGCAACCGTGTAGATCAAGAAATGAAGTATAAAATTAAACGTTGAAAATGAATCTTAAGCACGTCCTTTCGGTAATCAGTCTAATGCTGCTCTTGGCCTGTTCACCAGGTACTGAAAAATATGATGGTTACCTTTTTGCCTATTTTGAAGGTGGTGGAGAGGCGGCAAATCAGGAGCAGATACGCTTTGCTGTCAGTGCCGATGCGGTAAACTGGCAGGCACTGAACAATAACCAGCCCGTGCTTTCTTCATCAACTATCTCCCAAACGGGGGGAGTGAGGGATCCCCATATCCTTCGAGGAACTGGCGATGGTGAATTTTACATGGTGGCCACCGATATGTATACCAAAGAAAATGGCTGGGACCATAACCCAGGCGTGGTACTGTTGAGATCTCCTGATTTGATTGAATGGAAACACGGTTGGGTAGATTTAGAAGCCAGTTATCCAGAGCAGTTTAATGATGTGAAGTGGGTATGGGCTCCTCAGGTGATCTATGACGAGGAAGTGGGCAAATACCTGGTTTATTTTACGGTAAGGTTTTATTATGATGACCGGTTGGATTTTTACAGTGCCTACGCCAATGAAGATTTTACGGGTTTTGAAGCGGTACCCCAGCTGATGTTTAAAACAAAATATGGGGCAATTGATGGGGATATTGTGAAAAAAGACGGTGTTTATCATTTGTTTTACAAAGGCCATACGAGAAATAAGGAAGGAGAGGAGTTTGAAAATGGCATCCAGCAGGCAACGAGTAATTCACTGAAGGGCCCATGGAAGGAAAACTTCAGGTATTTGGATATCTATGCTGGAAAATCCACACGTGTGGAAGGGTCTTCTGTATTTAAATTGAACGGGAAAGAGGAATATTTTCTCATGTATGACCTGTATTCCGATCATCGTTATGAATATCAACGTAGTTCGGATTTGTACCATTTCTCTGATACAACAGGGGTTTTTACCAAGGATTTCTATCCGCGTCATGGTAGTGTAATCAGCATCACCAAAGAAGAAGCCAGGCGCTTAGAGCAAAAGTGGGGAGGTGTACCAAAAGAGCTGATTGGGCAGTAGACAGAGGATAGCGTAGAAGACGCTAGATGTAAGATTCAAGATGAGAGCAACGAAGGAAGTATCAAGTAGCAGGATGTAAGTATCAAGTAGTGAGATATGAGCATAACGTCCCCGAAAGTGTCGGGGCAGGCTATTGCGGACGCTTCAGAGCAACGGAGTGAAGCAATCCCCTTCTCATTAGACGAGACTGCCTCGTTCCCGATAGCCTCCGGGACAAGCTGTCCCTCCCTGCCTGGCTCCAGACAGGCCTGCCTGGCTCCAGACAGGCCTGCTTGGCACCAGACCAGTCTGTTTGGCTTCAGACCAGCCCGCTTGGCTTCAGACAATTCGTCATGCCGTCATGCTTGGTCACAGCTCTCGTTATAGCAAAAATGAGCAAAAGTCCGGGGGAGTTTGAAAGGAATTGGTTTAAAATTCCATCTAGGGAAAGACCAATTAATACTATGTTTGACAATGAAATCTAATAATTAATCCGGTCAACAATAATCAGGGAAGTACAATGTCAGGTGTGAAACGGAGGTATAATGAAAGGGCAAAATATGAAGGGGAATGATAGCAGGAAAAAATAGAATAACTATAATAAAAAAACTAAACGACCTTATGAAATTACCAAAATGCCTCTTACCGATTTTACTCCTGGTGTTTTCGGAACAATTGCTCCATGCTCAAGAGCACTCTACCTATAATCATATCACGGCAAAGGGGAATCCACTTTTTACCCACAAATATACGGCTGATCCAGCTGCCATGGTGGAGGGTGATACGCTTTGGCTGTATACCGGACATGACTTTGAAGGTGGCCAGAAAGGTTATAAGATGAAGGACTGGCTGGTGTTTTCCACTACGGATATGGCCAACTGGACAGAGCATCCCGTGCCGTTAAAAATAGAGGATTTTGCTTGGGCAGAGAGTGGAGATGCCTACGCTGGACATGTGGCAGAGAGAAACGGTAAATATTACTGGTACATCAGTACCAACTGGACAGGTATCGGAGTGGCAGTGGCGGATCATCCTGCCGGACCTTTTAAGGATGCTTTGGGCAAGCCGCTGCTAACAAATGAAGACTGTTTTGCCTCGGGCCATTCCTGGGCTTGTATCGACCCGGCCATTTTTACGGATGATGACGGTCAGCCCTGGATCTTTTGGGGCAATGGCGAGTGCTATTACGCCAAGCTGAAAGACAATATGATTGAGATTGATGGTGAAATAAAGCAGGTAGATTTTGATGGATTTGCCTTTGAGGAGGCTCCTTGGATTCATAGGAAGGACGGAAAGTACTATTTGACCTATGCGTCTGGATTTCCTGAAAAAATAGCCTATGCCACTTCAGAAAGCATCGAAGGGCCCTGGGAATATCAAGGAATATTGAACGAGATCGCTGGCAACAGTAATACCAATCACCAGTCTATCGTGGAATTTAAAGATCGCTGGTACTTCATCTACCATAATGGCGGCAGACAGCGTGGGGGTACCAGCTTTAGCCGTTCAGTATGCATTGATCCATTGTATTACAATTTTGACGGAACACTCAAAAGGGTGCAAATGACTACTGAAGGTGTAAAGCCGGTGGATTGAAGTTCCAAGGAGTTAAAACTTAAAAGGTCTTCTTCGGTATAAAAGAAATGATCAACTAAATAAGAAATATTATGAAACTAAATTGTTTTAAGGGATTGACTTTAAGCCTCTTGATGACCATAGGCTTTGGTCAACTTGCCACGGCCCAATGGAAAGTAAGAGAAAATATCCCGTTAGATTCTATTCGGTTAAGTGATCCATGCATTTTGGCCGATCATAAGACTGAAATGTACTATATGACAGGTACGGGAGGATTGCTTTGGAAAAGCAAAGACCTTAAAGCATGGACGGGGCCATTCCGCGTGGCAGAAGCAAGCGAGATCCCATGGGCTGGTGAGCGACCGGCCATCTGGGCAGCTGAGCTTCACGAGTACATGGGCAAGTACTATTATTTTGCCACGTTTACCAATCAACGAACCATTATCGATACGGTGGATGATACTGAAGTACCGCGTCGCGCCAGCCATGTTTTGGTGAGTGATCAGCCAGATGGATCGTACAGGCCAGTGGGAGAAGAAGATTATTTGCCAGGAAATTGGGCTACGCTGGATGGTACGTTTTGGGTGGAAGATGAAGTACCTTATATGGTTTTTTGCCATGAATGGCTGCAGGTAGGCGATGGCACGATGGAGATGATCCGGCTAAAGCCTGATCTTAGCGGGGCCATCGGAAAAAGTAAATTACTGTTCAAGGCCAGTGCTTCGCCATGGAGCCGCAGAAAAGTGGACGGTGAAGTGACTCCCAGCCAGGTGACAGACGGGCCTTACCTTTTTCGGACAGGTACTGATCGGTTGGGCATGATCTGGACGAGTTGGATCTATGATGTGTATACCCAGGGGGTAGCCTATTCTGAAACCGGCAAGCTGGAAGGGCCGTGGACTCAGGAGGAAGAACCTATCACGCCGCCCAATTATGGTCACGGTATGTTGTTCCAGACCTTTGACGGTATATGGCTTATGGCGGCACATAGTCACCGGGAAGAAAATGGCCGCTATATCCGAATCCCTCATTTGTTTGAAGTGGATTTGAGCGATGATAAGTTAGAGGTTGTAGGGCCTTTTGAGGTGGATTGAGGATTTGAAGATTGGAAAATTTTATATTGACGCTTCTATTGTTTTAGGGGTTTGAAATGGATGGTTTAGGAACTTGGATCTTTTGGTGGGGGATTGTCCCGTAGGGATCTGCCGCAACGGGCAAATCCCTAACAGCAAAATCATTCACACCATTCCTCTCCGCGATCTTTGCGCCTCCGCGGTTCCTTCGTACTTCTACCTTCTACCTTCACCGATCATGCAACACATCCCAAAGCAGCAGTTCCAGTTCCATACTGGTCCTGTCCTTGCCTTTGACCAGAAAAATGGCCGTGAAATAGGTGGAGTTATTCAGGAGTCGCTTGAAATCATTTTCCAGCCATTCCGCATCGGTGAATTTTTCCGTGGTGGCTTTCACGCCAATGTCATGATCAGAGAAAAATACAAACTGTTCCGTCTCGTTGGGGCCTTTGTAGCGGGAGACGACTGCGTGTTCGTAAATTTGGCCGTCGTCGACGCTCAGGTTGATCAGCGTATCGATGTTTCTCTCAGCATCCTGAAAATCGAGCATGCCATGGTTAATGGATACATGAGGATTGGCATCATTGAAAAAGTCGATGAATGAGTTGCCATTTTTTATAGGCCCGATATAGATTGAATTATTTTCTGTGATATCCTTAATTGAAGTTTGGGAGCTGAATAGGATATTGAAGTCCTTGTCCTGGCGGTGAAAGAGCCTTGAAATATTCATGGTGCCATTGGCAGCCATGCCGGTGACGTAAGGGTAATTGGCGGGATTGATTTCACCTTTTTTCTCTGGGTGTTCTTCAAGGTACCGATAGTAATCTTCGATATTATTGATGTTGTAATCCCGATTCCAGCCTATTTCACCGGTAGCGGTGGTGCCCATGATGCCAAAAAAGTCACCAATGAAGAGCGTCGTCTCTTTGTCACTCTCGAAATAAGCTTGCCAAAGTGGGGTGTAGGTTTTTCTGCTAACCAGCCAAAAGCCCACTGCCAGCAAAAGAATAAAACCTGCCAAGGCAATGCCGTATTTAGTCCTGTTCGTAGCGGGTTCATCTTCCCTGCTTTTGATGAAGTCTACCTGATATTGTCCCTTTTTAATACGAACTTGCCACTGGTCATCAGCGCCTTCTTCTTGGTAATATTTTTCCAGTTTTTTTCTCAGGTGATAAACATTGACCCGGATGTGTGCGGCACTCTTTTCGTCCTCGTAAGATTTACCATAAAGCTCCATTCCGATGGTAGTTTCTTTAAGATCCCTGCCATCGATGGTGGCTTCTGTAAGAAACCTCAACAGGACACAGCTGGAAGGGGCTCGACTAAAGGTCTTACTGGAAGTGATCTGTGCTATTGTTTCAAGTTTTTCATGCTTTTCCATTGAATATCAGTAAGTTTTAGTGTGAGGAGGCAGGTGCTCATTTCGCGGTTTTAGACGTCTACAACCGAATATGTAACGGTTAAGATTACCGTTAAATTAGTGTTAAATTTACATTTTTCGTTTCGAATTTCCATATTTCGTACATAATCGTCAGCAAAAAAACTGTAGGTCGGAAATACCAGGCATGTGTTCGGCCACCAGTAGCAAGGAGCTTTTTACTGATGTTGTAATTATTAACAATTAACCTAAAAAACTATGAAGCACATTTTATTAAAAATGGCAGGCGCATTGATGGTGTTCTGCCTATGTATCAGTTTTTCATTTGCCCAGTCCAGTGGCAAAACGGTGACGGGAGTCGTCACCAATGAGGAGACAGGGGAGCCCATCCCAGGGGCGACAATATTGGAAAAAGGAACTTCCAATGGAACAGCTACAGACCTGGACGGAAAATTTACACTAAACCTAAATACAGAAGAGCCCGTTTTGACGGTTTCTTTTATCGGTTACAGTAGTAAAGAGGTTCCTGTAGGAAATGCTTCCGAACTAGCCATAGGCCTTAGTGAGGACATGGGGCAGCTAGAGGAAGTGGTAGTAGTCGGGTACGGTACCCAAAAACGTTCGGACATTACCGGCTCAGTGGCATCGGTACCAAAAGACCGACTTTCCAACTTGCCTGTGACCAACCTTACCCAAGCGATCCAGGGTACCACGGCAGGACTTACCGTAAACCAAGGTTCTTCCGTTCCGGGCAGTACTGGAGGAATGCAGATCAGGGGTGTCAACTCCGTCAATGCCAGAACCAGTCCCTTTATCGTGGTGGATGGATCACCTTATTTTGGCACACTCAATGATTTGAATGCCAATGATATTGAATCCATCGAAATATTGAAGGATGCTTCTGCTGTGGCCATTTATGGTACCCGAGGCGCCAATGGTGTGATTTTGGTGACGACCAAAAGAGGGAATCAAACCGATGGAACTCCCAAAATCAACTACAGTGGCTATATGGGCTTTGAGAGCATGTCCCATGTGCTGGATCCGATGAGTCCGGATGCCTACGTGCAGAAATATGCGGATTATTTGACGGCAAACAATCAGCCTCAAACCGATGTCCTTCCCAATGCTTCAGAGGTAGAGAACTATGAGGCTGGCATCACTACTGATTGGTTGGGCCAAGCCACGCAGCCCGGCAGGATTTCAGAGCATAACCTTAGCATTTCAGGAGGAACCGAGAAAATACAATATTATGTATCAGGTAGCCACCTGAAGCAAAAAGGAGTGGTAAAAGGCTATCAGTATGCACGTACCAATTTCAGGACGAATATCGATGCGACCATCACAGACTGGCTGAAAGTGGGTACCTCTTCTTTCTTTACCGATAACAATTATGACGGCGGAAGAGTGAACTGGCTGGAAGCTACGGCGATGAGCCCTTATTCCGTTCCTTATGACGAAAATGGCGAGTATATCACTTTCCCCATGAATCCTGAGCAGTTGTTTAAGAACCCGCTTTTGGGCTTGACCACTGACCGTGTGGATAGAAGAAGAACGCTTTCTGGTTCTGGCTATGCAGACATTACCCCTGGTTTTATCGAGGGATTGAAGTATCGGTTCAATGCCACTTATGTGTATAATTTTGACCGTTTTGCCGGATATACCGGAAGAGAGTTTTATGACCTGAACGGTACAGCGGACGTATCCAATACCGAAAGGGCCAATTGGGTGGTTGAAAATATCCTGACCTATGCCAAGGACATTGACAAGCACCATTTTGACATTACCGCATTGTACAGTGCACAGAGTGTGGATTATTTTAGATCGGCAGGCCAGTCAAGAGGCTTTATCAATGACGCCTTATCTTACAATGGCATGGAGGCGGGTACGACCCAGTCCACTTGGTCGGATGCCAATAACTACACACTGCTTTCCCAAATGGGTAGGTTGAATTATTCGTATGACAGCCGGTATTTATTTACAGTGACCGCAAGACGGGATGGATACTCAGCTTTTGGTGCCAATACCAGTAAATACGGCCTTTTCCCTTCCATGGCCTTAGGTTGGAATATCCACAATGAGGAGTTTATGCAAGATCATCCCGGACTGGGAGAGCTGAAGCTGAGGTTCTCTTACGGTCAATCCGGTAACCAAGCGATTGATCCGAATCAAACCGTGTCAACTGCTAACACAGTACTACAGCCATTTGGAGGAGCGGCTCAAGTAGGGGTATTATATAACTCCTTGGGAAATGCTAACCTGACATGGGAAACCACTACTTCCGCCAACTTGGCCTTGGATTTTGGTTTTGTACAGAACAGGATCCGTGGTACGGTGGAAGTGTATAAGACCAACACCGAAGATATACTGCTTAGGAGAAATCTGCCAACCATTACAGGTTATAACAACGTATGGGCCAACCTTGGTGAAATGCAGAACAAAGGTTTTGAGCTGACCTTGAATACGGTGAATATCGAGCGTGGAGATTTCTCTTGGGAGACATCTTTAAACTTTTCTACCTATAAAAACGAGATCGTTGATCTCTATGGCGATGGCAGAGATGACATAGGAAATGGATGGTTTATCGGACAACCACTGCGGGTGATTTTTGATTATGAAAAGCTTGGCATCTGGCAAGAAGGTGAAGACATCGCTGCTGTCGATCCGGTTTCCCAGCCCGGCGACCTCAAGTTTAAAGACCAGAACGGTGATGGACAGATTACAGCCGAAGACCGCGTGGTATTAGGACAAAGGGATCCAAAGTGGATGGGCGGATTGACCAATACGTTCCAATACAAAAACTGGAACCTGAGCATTTTTATCCAGACTTCCCAAGGTGGATTGAAATCCAACAGGGACCTGACCTATGCGGATGAGGCGTGGAGAAGAAACCTTCCCGCTGGATACGGATACTGGACGCCTGATAATCCTAGCGACTACTGGCCATCTTTGGCGGCGTACAATCGCTACAGGGGATATCAGTTTGCGGAGGACTACAGCTATGTACGGATCAAGGATGTGCGATTAAGCTATGTGGTGCCGCAGTCCTTTTTGGAAAGGTACAATATCGGAGGCCTGACCCTCTATGCGGCGGGCAGAAACCTGCACACCTTTACCAATTGGTTTGGCTGGGATCCTGAAAACACCCAAGTTTCGCGTGGATCTGATGGTTGGGAAAACAATTACCCACTGGTCAGAACGATTTCCTTTGGTCTTAATCTAACCCTTTAATAACCCGTTGAATTATGAATATTCCAATGAAAAAACATATAAAACTATTCTTCAGTGGCCTGTGTTTGATGGGCGTTTTGTCCGGATGTGGCGAAGACTTTCTGGATGAAGAAGTACTGGACAGCTATGCACCGGAGGCACTGAAAGACGAGCTTGGGTTCAACGCTGCGGTGGTTGGTCTGCACTACCAATACGGAACCATGTTTACCACTGCGGATGACCAGACCATCCGGGGCGTATGGCAGTTGGGTACTGATATCGCGTGGGCAGCGGCAGGTCGCTCCAATGGCGATGCAAGGCCTCACTTTGACTATGCCGTGTTGAATTCCACTGACAATGCCGCCCGTAAAATCTGGGGGTCTTATTACCGACTGATCAACAATGCCAATATCTTGATCCAGAGTACTTCTGGTGGGCCGGTGGCCGGAGTTACGGAGGAAGAAATGGCTGTTTTCAGGGCCGAAGGAAAATTCTTCAGGGCCTTGGCCTATCATAATCTGGTGACGCATTTTGGCGATGTGCCCTTGTTGACAGAACCCTTATCTGCACCAAAGACGGATTTCGTTCGTACAGCAGTGGCAGAAGTGGACAATGTCATTGAGGAGGACTTGCTAGAAGCGGTGGAGCTTTTGCCAAATATCGGTGAGGCGGCAGAAGATGGCCGTGCCAACAAGGAAATGGCTCGACAGCTTTTGGCAGAAGTGTACCTGAGAATGGGTGAAGATGCCAAAGCCGAAGCACAGTGTACAGAAATCATTAATGGCGGCAGGTTGAGCCTGGTAAAAGAGCGCTATGGTGTCCGTAGTAATGATCCCGGTGATGCCTTTTCGGACATGTTCCTATTTGGTAACCAGCGTAGAAATCAAGGAAACACGGAAGGTATCTGGGTACTGGAAGCTGAAAATCCAACCGACGTAACAGGCGGTAGTTCCGGGAATCCCCAACAGCGGAGAATCTGGGTAGCCTCCTATCATGACCTTCCGGGAATGCATCCTTCTGATTCCACCGGAGGTAGAGGTATTGCCAGAATGAGGCTGAACAACTGGGTGGTCTATGACCTGTACGAGCAAAATGACATGAGGAATAGCAAGTTTAGTCTCAAGCGCACCTTGTATTTTAACAATCCCGATTCGAAATATGATGAGATAAGAGGTCAAGAAGTGCCTTATGGAGAAGATGCGGAGTTTATCCTTAGCGACGGTTCTTCGGTGAAAATATTTGCCGCCGATACGGTTTATAAATACGTTCCATATACCCTAAAATGGGGACAGTATGACGAGCGAGACAATTTCGGTTTTGGCATGTGGAAGGACTTTATCCTGATGCGTCTTGGCGAGACCTACCTCTTGAGAGCAGAAGCCAGAATGAAGCAAGGCAATCTGGACGGTGCTGCTGCAGATATCAATGTGCTGCGTGACCGCGCAAATGCCAGCATGGTAAGTGCATCGGATATTGATCTGGACTTTATCCTGGATGAAAGGGTAAGGGAGTTGCTGGCCGAGGAAAACAGAAGAAAGACCCTTGTGCGGACAGGTACATTGGTGGAGCGCGCCAAAAGACTTACCGGTGAGGAGCCTTTGGCAGATGGTGCATTAGAAACTACCATTGGCCTGACGGAAGATCATCTGCTGATGCCGATTCCGCAAACAGAAATCGACCTTAACAAAGATGCTGAGCTGACTCAAAACGACGGCTACTAATAAATTTGGGGTTTAAATTGGTCGCTTGAAGTATATTTTGATAAGTCTTCGAGCGGCCAATTTTTCTGTTAATAAGCAATGGCTTATTTTAGGGTGGATAAAACGACCGGTATAAAATGAGATATAAAATTTTGGCAGTGGTAACTGCCTTTTTAATAAATGGGACCTCTTGCTCTCCCACTAAGGTGAAATCTGAAAAAGCAGCAGAGCCGGAATGGCAAACCCTCTTTAATGGCCATGATCTTGACGGATGGATCCCCAAAATCCACCACCATGAAACAGGTGAAAATTATCGAAACACCTTTCGAGTGAAAGATGAAGCTATTTTAGTCAGTTATGATGCTTATGATGAAGGATTTGATGAGCGCTACGGGCATTTATTTTACAAACAGCCTTTTGCTACTTTTCACTTAAAATGGGAATACCGGTTTACGGATGAGTGGCTGGCCGATGCGCCGAGTTACACTTACAGAAACAGCGGCGTGATGTTCCATTCCCAATCTCCCGAAAGTATTTTGAACGAGCAGGACTGGCCCATTTCGGTAGAATACCAAATGCTGGCCGAGGCGGAATCCGGTGTGGAAAGACCCACGGGCAATATGTGCTCGCCCGGGACAGAGGTTTACTTTGAGGGAGAAATGGATCCGAGGCATTGTATCAATTCTACTTCGGCCACTTACCCATGGGATGAATGGGTGAAGGCGGAACTGATCGTTTTTGAGGATTCACTGGTGATCCATAAGGTCAATGGGGATACTGTGTTACGATATACCAAACCTCAGATTGGCGGGGGAGTGGCCAATGGCTATGATCCGGCCATTAAGGTAGATGGAAAGTTGTTGAAGGATGGATATATAGGCTTGCAGTCTGAAGGCCAGGGAGTGTTATTCAGGAATATCCAAATCAAGGATTTGGCAGAAGATAGATAAAAGAGCCAAGAGTAATTTTGCTGTTCCTGATGTGGAATCAGGAACGAACGAAAATGAGGATTTAAAAGTCTCTAGTGTTGGCATATATGGAGGAGGTAAAGCCAGTTGGCGATAGTTATTGGCCAGGCCTATAACCGTATTTGTAAAAGAAAAAACTGTGAAAATTTTATAAAGAATAAAGTCATGAAAATACTGAAATCAGTTCCATTCGTCCTATGTCTAATTTTTTTGAGCTGGGTACATATGGCCTTTGCCCAAGGGACACAGGAAACAAGTGAAAGCAGGGAATATTATGTCAACACATTGACTAAGATTGCCGATCCTGTTTTGGTGGCGCTGAGTGAAAATAAGCTGAAGGCTACGATGCCAGTGGAAAAGACCAAAGACCATTACGGGGGCAGGGAAGAGGTGACCTATTTGGAAGCTTTTGGCCGATTACTTTCCGGCATAGGTCCGTGGTTGGAACTGGGGCCGGATGAGAGCCCAGAGGGGCAGTTACGTGAGAAGTACATCCTGTTGGCACGAAAGGCAATCCATAATGCTACCGACCCAGAAGGGCCCGATTTTATGAACTTCACCCAGCATGGTCAGCCATTGGTGGATGCGGCATTTTTTGCGCAAGGACTATTGAGGGCTCCAGAGCAACTTTGGGAGCCACTTTCAGCAGAAACCAAGGCCAACGTCATTGCAGCCCTGAAGTCATCAAGGGTGATTTCTCCCTATTACAGTAATTGGCTGTTGTTTACAGGGATGGTAGAAGCGGCTTTGCTGAAATTCGATGGGGAGGCTGATATGGTCCGATTGGCATATCCGCTCAATAAACACAAGGAATGGTACCTGGGCGATGGCATGTACGGTGATGGCCCAGAATTTCACTGGGATTATTACAATAGCTTTGTGATCCAGCCCATGTTGCTGGATATTACCAAAGTACTCAAGGAAAAAAAGGTGAATATGGGCAGGGATTTCGACCTGTTTTTGGAAAGGGCGCAGCGCTATGCGGCCATCCAAGAAAGGTTGATCGGCCCGGAAGGGACCTATCCCATCATTGGAAGATCCATGGCTTACCGTTTTGGTGCTTTTCAATCTTTGAGCCAAATAGCCCTATGGCAGGAGCTTCCTGAAAAGGTAAAACCGGCACAAGTGAGAGGTGCCTTGGAAGCGGTGATCCGTAAGCATATGGAAGCCGCTGACATGTTTGATGAGGATGGCTGGCTGACATTGGGTTTCTATGGCCATCAGCCTGAAGTGGCAGAACCTTATATCTCTACAGGAAGCCTTTACCTCTGTACAGAAGTGTTTTTGGTACTTGGACTGCCGCAGGATGCGCCGTTTTGGTCCGATGATGAGGAACCATGGACACAAAAGCGTATATGGAGCGGTGGTGATGCTTCAAGGGATAAGGCTGAGAAATGATTGGTTAAGTAGCTTGAGGATAGTCTTGAGATTTGAGTAGAAAGAAATGAGACGTGAGATATTAGGCCCAAGACAATTTTAGCTTAACCAGATAGGTGTAAGGAATTAGCGGATAAGCATCTAGAAAGAAGTAAACAGTATCCAGAAATTCATAGCGTGACATTTAACAATCTAAAGAGGTATAAACGTGAAAATAGCTAATTTCCTGGTAGGACTTATGCTTTTGTGCGGGCTATTGGCCAGTTGCCAAAGTACTAAGCCATTGGGCGAAACGGTCCATGCCACCGTGGTCGGTGAAGGCTGGGCCAATAATTCAGTGAACGCGGTGATTTTTAGGAGAAACTCCCTGACCACGTATAAGGATACTCAGTTTACGGCCTATTATGATCCCGGTAGCCATTTGGTTTTGGCCAAAAGAAAACTGGGAGAAAAGGACTGGGAAGTCCATAAAACCCAATATACCGGCAATACGGCAGATGCACACAATACCATCAGCATAGCAGTGGATGGTGCAGGTTACCTGCATGTCAGTTGGGATCACCATAATAATCCGCTTCGCTACGCCAAGGGTACCGCGCCATTGAGTTTGGCGCTAGGGGATAAGCAGCCGATGACAGGTAAGTTGGAGGAGGATGTTACCTATCCTGAATTCCATAATTTGCCCAACGGGGACCTGTTGTTTTTGTACCGATCAGGAGTGTCGGGGAGAGGCAATCTCGTCCTTAACCGCTACGATGCCCAAACAGGGAATTGGCAGCAAGTGCACCATAACCTGATCGATGGTGAAGGTGAACGCAATGCCTATTGGCAGGCCTGCGTGGATCAAAATGGTACGGTACACCTTTCGTGGGTGTGGCGGGAGACCTATGATGTCAGTACTAATCATGATATGGCTTATGCCCGTTCCACAGATGGAGGACAGACCTGGGAGAAATCCACAGGAGAACCTTATGCGTTACCGATCAACTTGGAAAGTGCAGAGTATGCCTGGGAGATCCCCCAAAACAGTAGTTTGATCAACCAAACAGCTGTTACTTCCGACCACCATGGTAATCCCTATATCGCCACGTATTGGAACGACGGAGGCGTGACCCAGTATCAGATCATCTATCAAGAAAATGGTTCTTGGAAGAAAATTAGCCCTGGTTTTAGACAAAGTGAGTTTGTCTTGGGAGGTGGAGGGACAAAGCGGATCCCCATCTCCAGGCCACAGGTTTTGGTAGATGCACACGGTGATAAGACCGCCCTTTACCTTATTTTCAATGATGAAGAACGCGGCCATAAAGCATCCATTGCTTATACACCGGAGCTCGGAAAGCAGCCTTGGGAGATCAAGGACTTGACCCAGCAAAGTGTGGGGCAATGGGAACCAAGCTATGACATTGAGCTGTGGAAAAACCAACGGAAATTTCACTTGTTTGTCCAAAAAGTAGAGCAGATAGATGGAGAAGGCCTGGCTGAAGGAGTGACCAGTCCGGTGAGGATTTTGGAAGTAAAGTGAAGGGTGTAGAAAGTAGCAGGACGTCAGTATCAAGTAGTGAGATATGAGTATTGAGACCTGAGAATAACGTCCCAGAAAGTATCGGGGAAGATTATTGCGAACGCAGAGCAACGGAGTGAAGCAATCTCCTTCTCTTTAAACGAGACTGCCTCGTCGTTCCTCCCCGCCGCGGCGGGGAACTTAGGAAGGGATTGTTTTGGAGCAAAGAAAAAAGTAGAACAAGAAATATACATTAACCTATTAAACAGAATTAGAAATGAAAAAGCGATGGTGTTTTCTGGCCTTGGCGGCTGGATTAATGGTAGCAGGATGTGGTAAGAGTACAGCGGAGAAAGAGGATTCAGTAAAGGCGGCTACAGTAGAAGAAGGCCTGGATAAGCAAATTAGCAGTACACTGGATCGAGCTGCAGCGCAATATGAATACATGATGACCAGGCTGACTGAGGGAGAATTCCCGAAGACTTATCATCCGGATACGGATAAGTTTGAGGGCAGTGGATCTGGCTGGTGGTGCAGTGGCTTTTATCCCGGAACATTATTGTACCTGAATGAATATCAGAAAGATGAGCAGCTGAAAAAAGAGGCGCTGAGAGCACTGGATATGCTGAAAAAAGAGCAGTTCAATACCCGTACACATGATTTGGGTTTTATGATGTATTGCAGCTTTGGAAATGCCTTCAGGTTGGATCCTAAGCCGGAATACAAAGAGATACTGATCCAGAGTGCCAAGTCTCTTTCCAGCCGGTTCAGTGAAAAAGTAGGGGCCATCAAGTCGTGGGATTCCAGGAAGGATGATTACCTGGTGATCATTGACAATATGATGAACTTGGAGCTATTATTCTGGGCTACCGCTGCTACAGGTGATTCCACCTATTATGACATTGCCATCAAACATGCAGATACCACTATCGAAAATCATTTTAGGGAAGATAACAGTTCTTATCATGTAATCAATTATGATCCAGAGACGGGAGAAGTGCAGCAAAAGCGTACTGCTCAGGGGTATGCGGATGAGTCAGCTTGGGCCAGGGGCCAGGCTTGGGGGCTTTATGGCTATACGGTGATGTATCGTGTGACCAAGGATGAAAAATACCTTGACCAAGCAGTGGCAATAGCCGATTTTATCCTGAACCATCCCAACCTTCCTGAAGATAAGGTCCCTTATTGGGACTTTGATGCACCTGAGATTCCTAATGAGCTGAAAGATTCTTCGGCAGGTGCGATCATCGCTTCAGCACTTTTGGAACTTTCGGGTTATGTGGATGCTGATAAAGGAAAAGGCTATTACCAAGATGCCGAGACCATGCTCCAAACCTTGACCACCGATGAGTACATCGCTGAGCATGGGACCAATGGTGGCTTTCTCCTCAAGCACGGCGTAGGACATATCCCTGAAAATTCGGAAGTGGATGTGCCATTGACCTATGGTGACTATTATTTGGTGGAGGCCATGTTACGGTATTTGGATTGATTCCCATGAGATGAGGCTGTCTCATGTCCTGTTCCCGATTTATCTGGACAGGCTGTTTCGACGGTAGGAGAAATCCCATGAAGCTAAGAGACATTTACATGAATTATATAAGTGTTGATTAAACATTTGTTATTATTGTAGAGAAAGAAAGGAATCTAACTATTGATACAAGTGAAAAATGAAAAACCTATTTAACCTATTGTACTTGGTTTTGGGATTAGGGCTCACGATGTCCTGTGCTTCCCAAAACCAAGCACCAGAAGCCTACCTCTTTGCGTATTTTACCGGAAATGGGCCGGGGCAGGAAGCTGTCCATTTTGCGGTCAGCAAAGATGGCTTTGACTACCGGGCTTTGAATGATAACCAGCCTGTGATCAGTGCGGATTCGATCAGTAAAAGGGGAGGTGTTCGCGATCCCCATATCCTTCGTGGGGAAGATGGTACTTTTTTAATGGTTCTGACAGACCTTTATGTGCCAGAAGATGGCTGGACCAATCAAGGGATGGTGTTCCTGACTTCCGATGACTTGGTGCACTGGAAGCATAGTACGGTTTTTATTCCTGAGTTATTTCCAGAGAAATTTGGTGACGTAAGCAGGGTATGGGCACCCCAGACGATTTATGATCCAGCAGCAGGCAAATACATGGTGTATTTCTCCATGAAGCAAGGTGATGAGCCAGACATTATTTACTACGCTTATGCCAATGCTGACTTTACCAGTCTGGAGTCGGAGCCGAAGCAACTGTTCTTTCATCCAGAGAACAAGTCCTGCATTGACGGGGACATTGTAGAGAAGGACGGGATGTACCATTTGTTTTTCAAAACAGAAGGACATGGCAATGGTATCAAAAAGGCCGTAGCAGATCAATTGACCGGGCAGTATAAGATGCAGGAAGAATACCTCCAGCAGACCAAAGAAGCAGTGGAGGGCTCGGGGATTTTTAAGCTGATCGACAGTGATAAGTACATTCTGATGTACGATGTTTACATCAAAGGTGGTTACCAATTCACCGAAAGCACCGATTTGGAGCATTTTGAGGTGATTGACGACCAAGTAAAAATGAATTTCCATCCACGTCATGGTTCAGTGCTTCCCATCACATTGGAAGAAGCCAAGCGACTGGAAAATGCCTTTGGCCTTGATGAACAAAATTGGATCACCGGCACGAATGAAGAGCTGGTTTATGGAAATAACGTCTTGGTGGATCAGGAAAAAAGTACGATCTACCTACCTGTTAAAAATGAAGCAGATCTAGCGGTTTTGGATCCAGGGTTTGACCTGATGGTGGGATATGCAATTGCTCCATCAGGAGTGCAGGATTTCAGCAATGGTCCCGTTTCCTATACACTTTCTAAGCCAGATGGAAGCAGCCAGGAATTTCAGGTGTTGGCTGAAAAGGATAATAATCCAGCACTGAAGGGTTATTATGCCGATCCTGAGATTATCTATTCCAATAAGACAGGTAAGTTTCATCTCTATCCTACCAGTGACGGTTTTGATTCATGGTCAGGTACCTATTTTAAATCATTTTCCTCCGCTGACTTGGCTGATTGGCAGGATGATGGTATTATCCTCGACCTGCACAAAGATGTGGATTGGGCCAATCGAAACGCTTGGGCGCCTTGTGCCATAGAGAAGAAAGTGGATGGTGAGTATAAATATTTCTACTACTTCACCGCCGCCCAAAAAATCGGAGTGGCCGTAGCAGATCATCCTGCTGGCCCATTCAAGGATACAGGAAAGGCGCTGGTAGACTTTAAGCCGGAAGGCGCTCGTGGAGGGCAGGAAATCGATCCAGATGTATTTCATGACCCTGTCAGTGGGAAGGATTTTTTCTACTGGGGCAATGGCTATCTGGCTGCGGTTCCCTTAAATAAGGATATGGTCAGCTTTGACAAAAACAAAATCAAACTGCTGACTCCTGAAGACGGTACTTTTCGCGAAGGAACGGAAATATTTTTTAGGAATGGGAAATACTATTTCCTATGGTCAGAGAACGATACCCGAAGTGAAGATTATCGGGTAAGATATGCATTTGCTGATTCGCCGATGGGACCACTGACTATTCCAGAGGATAATATGGTAATCGCCAAAGCTCCGGAAAAGGGTATTTATGGAACTGGCCACAATTCGGTCATCCAAGTGCCGGGGAAAGATGAATGGTATATCGTTTACCACCGGTTTACCCGGCCCCATGGTATCGCCATGGGCAGGGCGGCTGGCTTCCACCGGGAAGTGTGCATAGATCGTTTGACCTTCGATGAGGATGGAAATATCAATCGTGTGGAGCCTACCGTGGAAGGAATTGAAAGGATATAGCTGAGATGAAAGTGTAAAGAAGGTGTTCCTCTCCTTTAGGGGAGGTTAGGTGGCGAATTGGAAAGTGCAATTACCGGATTCAAAAAGTCTAAAGACTTTAAGGAGTTTAAGTCCCTGTGAGAAGCATAAGACCACCAAGGGGAGAAGCAATCCTGAATTTTAACAATAAAACAATTTAACATAATGCGATATAAAAAACTATGGACGACTGGTGCTTTGGTAGCTGCCTTTGGTGGATTGCTGCAGGCACAGTCCCAAAATGAATGGGAAGATCCGACAGTAGTGGATCGCAATAAAGAAGCCGCCAGGGCTTATTTTATCAGTTATCCTTCCGAGGAAAAAGCGGTACAGGGAGATAAAATGGCCAATGAATTTTACCAAAACTTGGACGGTTTATGGAAGTTCTCTTTGGTAAAACGTCCACAAGATCGCCCAACTGATTTTTTTAAACTGGACTTTCAGGATGATAGCTGGGGTGAGATCAAGGTGCCTTCCAACTGGGAATTGGAAGGGTACGATATGCCTGTCTATACCAATGTGGCCTATCCCTTTCCGGCCAATCCTCCGCATGTGGACAACCAATACAATCCAGTCGGAACCTACAGAAGGGAATTTACCATTCCTGCTAATTGGGACGCCCAGGAAGTGGTTTTGCATTTTGGCTCTATTTCAGGATATGCCACAGTCTATGTCAATGGCCAGGAAGTAGGGATGACCAAAGCCGCCAAGACTCCTGCTGAATTTATCATCACCGATTACTTAAAAGAAGGGAAGAATACTTTGGCCGTGCAAGTTTTCAGATGGCACGATGGCAGTTATTTGGAAGATCAGGATTTTTGGCGATTAAGCGGTATTGAGCGAAGCGTATTCTTACAGGCTGTTCCTAAATTGACCATTTGGGATTTCTTTGTGAAAAGTGGTTTGGACAGCAGGTATAAAAATGGAGAATTAGAGGCCAAGGTACAGCTGAGGACTTTTGCGGACAGTGATGTGCAGGGAGGTGAGTTGTCCTTTGAGCTCCAGGATTCCGATGGAGAAGTGGTGTACAGAGAGGCTAAAGCTATCAGCAATAATGATCAGGAAGTCACCTTCTCCAAGACCATTAATAACGTACAGAAATGGAGTGCTGAGCAGCCCAATCTTTACCGTTATGTGATCAGTCTAAAGGATGGCGAGGGGAATACCCAGGCAGCGGTAAGTAAGAAAACGGGCTTCCGCAAAGTGGAAATCAAAGATGCCCAACTAATGGTCAACGGCCAGTCTGTACTGGTAAAAGGTGTCAACCGCCATGAACACCACGGTGTGAAGGGACACGTGCCGGATTATGAGATCATGGTGAAGGACATTCAGCTGATGAAGCAAAACAACATCAATTCAGTACGAATGAGCCATTATCCACATTCTCCGGAATGGTATGAACTCTGTGATGAGTACGGACTTTATGTGGTGGACGAAGCCAATATCGAAACCCATGGGATGGGCGCAGAATGGCAAGGGTGGTTTAACAAAGACCGTCATCCGGCGTACCTCGAGGAATGGTCACCTGCGCACTTGGACAGGATTTACCGTTTAGTGGAGCGTGATAAAAACCATCCTTCCGTGATCATCTGGTCCATGGGCAATGAATGCGGCAACGGGCCGGTATTTTACGAGGCATATAAGTGGATGAAAGACCGTGACGATTCCCGCTTGGTGCAATTTGAGCAGGCAGGGGAAAATGAAAACACGGATATCGTCTGTCCCATGTACCCAAGGATTGGACATATGCAGGAATATGCTGATGCCACAGATAAGACCCGGCCATTTATCATGTGTGAATATGCCCATTCCATGGGAAATAGCACCGGAAACTTCCAGGAATACTGGGACATTATCATGGACAGTCCCCAGATGCAAGGAGGTTTTATCTGGGATTGGGTTGACCAAGGCTTATTGGCCGAAGATGACAATGGTAAGGATTTCTGGGCGTATGGTGGCGACCTTGGCGGATATTTTTTCCAAAATGATGAAAATTTCTGCGCCAATGGTTTAGTGACGGCAGATAGAAAAGCCCATCCTGCACTGCATGAAGTGAAAAAAGTGTATCAGGATATCCTGTTCGATTTTTCTCCAGAAGAGGGACTGAAAGTCCAAAACTTATTTGATTTTACCAATCTGGATCAGTTCGCTTTCAAGTGGGAATGGGTTGAAGATGGAGAAGTGGTGAAAATAGGAGCCTTTGATGTGCAGTTGGCCGCTGATGGTGAGGAGTACCTGGAGTTGGATTTACCGCCTGTAGGAGATGCAGAAACGTTCCTTAATGTCTATGCTTATACCAAAAATACTAAAGCATTGGTACCTGCGGGGCATGAAGTCGCCCGGGAGCAGTTTGCGTTGAATGAGGGTTTTTATTTTGATCACCTTGAAGCAGCTGAAGGAGATCTTCAGGTGGAGCAGACAGAGGAATTGCTGAAGTTTTCTACTGCCAAGGTGGTCGGAGAGATTGACCTGAAGCGAGGTGATTTCAGAAAATATACGTTAAAGGATGGAGAACCACGGATGCTTCGTTCCTTGCCTTCACCGTATTTTTGGAGGGCTCCGATCGATAATGACTTTGGTAACCACATGCCTTCCCGATTGGGGGTATGGCGAACCGCACATTTGGGCCGGAAAGCCCTCGATATCACTGTAGGAGAACAGACAAGTGACGGCTTGCCCGTTACGGTGCAATACGAATTGACCAATATCAATGTTCCCTACACAGTAGAATACCTGATCCAGCAAGACGGTTCGGTGAAAGTAACGGCGTCCATGGATCTTGAGGGCAGGGATTTACCTGAACTTCCACGATACGGTATGCGCATGGAGCTGCCCGGGCAATTTGGAGAACTTTCCTACTATGGCAGGGGACCCTGGGAAAATTACAGTGACAGGAAGCATTCATCCTTTGTCGGACAGTATGAAGACAAGGTAGAAAACCAATTCTACTGGGGCTATGTCCGTCCCCAGGAGTCAGGAAATAAAACCGATGTAAGGTGGCTAGCGCTAAGAAACGATAAAGGACAAGGAATCCAGATCCAGGGAATGCAGCCTTTGAGCTTTAGTGCATTGGATGTGTCCGTGGAGGACTTGGATCCAGGGCTGACCAAGAAACAGCAGCACCCAACGGATATAAAGCCTAAAAATACCGTGTTCTTACATATCGACTGGAAGCAACGCGGTCTGGGTGGAGATACTAGCTGGGGAGCCTATCCGCATAAGCAATACCGACTGGAAGATGATCACTATGAGTACAGCTATGTGATCAGGTTGGTGGATTAGGGATTTTGGTTCGTAGCTTTCCTAGCTACAAATTTGGATAAAGGCAGGTTCGTAAATACCTGCCTTTATTGTTTTGGGAGGAAAATCGTTTATTTTGCATAAAAATAACACATTGAAGACTTCAATATATTGGGAATGAAGTTTTCACTATATTAAGAGAGGGAATAAACTACATGGCCGATGAACGGTCAGTAGGCATTTTTCAACCTATTCTTTTTTAGTACACCCCGGCTAAACAAGAGAGAAACAGCAGTTAAGTTTTATGAATAGCATTAGAAATAAATTCGTTTTTTTGGCAGTTTTGACGCTTTACTTTTTTCATGTTGCTAAGGCGCAAGAAAAGGCCAGTATTTGGAAGAATTTTGACTTATCGGGCTATACGGAAGTGTATTATGCGTCCTATTCCGATTCTTTAGGTGCAAATGCCCTGCAAAAATTTGCCACAACGGCACCACGCGACCAGCGGTTCAGTTTAAATATTGTCCAGGTAGGAATCCACTATCAGGACGAACTGATACGCGGAAACCTCACCCTGCATTACGGGGATATTCCCAAGGCCATTTGGGATCCGGATTTTCCAATGCTGCAAGAAGCTAATATCGGGGTAAAATTTGCCAATGAATGGTGGGTTGATGCTGGTTTTTTTCGTACCCATATTGGTACCGAGAGCTTTTTGCCAAAGGACAATTTTACTACCTCCACGACTGTGGCCAGCTATAATGAGCCCTTTTACCAAAGTGGTGTGCGTATTACCTATGAGGGGAGTGATATGTTTGACTTCCAGTTTTGGGTGGTGAATGGCTACAATTACTTCTTGGATGCCAATAATGCCAAGTCTGTTGGGCTTTTATTTTCATATTCCCTTCGGGAGGATTTACAACTCACCTACACCAACCTTTTTGGTCGTGAATCGCTGGATAGCTTCCGTCCAAAGCAATACCGTACTTACCATAATTTGTACTTGAACTATAATCCATTTCCAAAAACCTACATCACCGTGGGTGGAGATGTGGGTACACAGAGTCATTCTCAATTGGTAAAGCCAGATAAAACTGCCATAATGTACAATGCCCTGGCGACCGTAAGGTATCAATTTACGAATACTTATTCGTTGACAGGAAGAGTAGAGACATTTCAGGATCCAGATGGATTCATCTCTGGTACTTATGAAGATAGCTTTGGCAACATGACAGGGCTCCAGCTCATGGGATACACTTTAAGCACTGAATACAAGCCTACTTCCATCAGTTATGTCCGTCTGGAAGGAAGATGGGTTCGCGCAAAGGATGATCTAACAATATTTTATCAAAATGGCCCTACCAATGACAGGCTTGAAGCCTCTGTAAGTATGGGATTCGTATTTTGAAGATGCTTATTGCTGATTCAGAATGTTAAGGGATCAAGCGGAAAAGTTGGGGGGATTAGGGTTGGTTTCGATAGCACGCAGATGATGCAGATTAATAAGATTTACGCTTATTTTTTATAATAAACGCGATTTAAAATACCGTCATGCGAGGAAGTATAGCCTGTCCCGAGCTATCGGGAACGTGGCAATTCCGTATTAAGAAAACGAGATTGCTTCACTCCGTTGCTCTGCATTCGCAATGACGGATTTATACTGATTTTATAATCTACACATTACTATTGCTAAATTAAAGAGAAATATGCTTGCCAAAACCACCTGGAAATCTCTCATCTTCCAGAAATATTGCTTGATCCTCAAAATGTGCGAAAAAGTTGAGGGCATGAATCCCTTTATTTTAAAAGGATTTCTTTTTTTTGCCACAAAGATTCTAAGCCCCAAAGCTGTTTGTTTTCCATGAAATTTGGAATCCGCCTACAAAAAACTTCGTGTCTTGGCGACTTCGTGGCGACATACCAAATGAATATAAATCTTCTCCCGCCACCAGAAATATTGCTTGATCCATGTTAAGGGTATTGGTCAGGGAAATCGCTCTTAGCCAATGATGTTATTTAAATCAAGCAATATGGTGTCAGACCGAGCGGACCTGTCTGTCCGCCAGGTAGAGTAGAGGTTCAATGTCTAGCCTTCGACTCCGCTCAGGCTGACATCACTTCACTGATAGTTTAAAAGCGATTTCTCAGGGCTATTAGTGAAACAGCAGGTTTACTTGATCTCCACTATTTTTCCCGTTTTAACGGATTCGTCACAGGCGAAAGCTACTTTTAAGCTGTTAATGGCATCTTCCAGGTGTTGGCTAAGGTCGATATCGTTTTTGATTGCCTCCAGAAAGTAAACCTGTTCCCGCTGACAAAGGGCATTATGATCGGGCTCATCGGCTGTCTCCACCCATTCGTCAGGTTTCGTAAATTCATTGGCCGCGTTGATTTCTGCATGGTGGATTTTGATGGATTCTGTTTTGGTATGGTCATCCACTGAGTCCGACTTGCCGCTACCACCGGCCTCTTTGGCGACGATGGATGCAGCTCCTTTTGGCCCGAAAACATCCTTTACAAAGAAGGCCGTTTCACTGACCATTGGTCCCCATCCTGCCTCGTACCAACCGACCGAACCGTCCTCAAAAGTGATTTGCAGTTGGCCATAGTTATAGTTGTCCTTTGGAATATCATCGGTAAGCCGGACACCAATGGCGCTGACTTTTGTAGGTTTTGATTGGGTCATTTGGCACATCACATCGATATAGTGGACACCACAATCCACAATGGGACTAAGGCTCTTCATGAGGTTTCGATGCACGTCCCACATGCGGCCGTGGCTTTGTTGGTTGAGGTTCATCCGCATTACCAGTGGTTTGCCGAGGCCACGAGCGATTTCTGTAAACTTCATCCAGGAAGGGTGATGGCGAAGAATGTAGCCCACAACTACTTTTTTATTTGCTTTTTGGGCAGCTTGGACGATACGAATAGATCCTGTTACTGTATCTGCAAGGGGTTTTTCGATGAAAATATGGCAGCCCGCATCCAAGGCCATCAGGGCATAGGCTTCATGGGTGTCCGGGTAAGTGGAAATGCAGACAGCGTCAGGCTTGCTTTTTTCCAATGCCTTTTCGTAACTGGAAAAAAGTGGGTAATCGGTGCCTAGTTTATCATTCAGCTCCTTTTTACTATCTCCACGGGCTACTAATCCGCAGATTTCGAAGCCATCCATTTGGTGATAGGCCAGCGCGTGCGATGCGCCCATATTGCCACAGCCGACTACTAAAATTTTTATTGGTGAGGTCATCATTAGGTCTTTTCGGTGAAGGTTCAAATATACTAAATCGATAATTTTTTTTTATTTTAAATGCGATTTCCCTGATGGCACTCTAAGCGTCATCCAGGAGATTTGGGGAGGTAAGGGACAATGCTTGGTCTGGGCGTTTTTGTGCCACGAAAATCGGGAGTCCATTCATTTTGTAACTTTTGCAGGGTTAATTTTCAATATTAACAATTTTTGGTACATCTTTTTAAAGACCCGAAAAGCTTTAATTTTTAAGCGCAGTGGGTACTACTATTTTGAAATTATTCCATAAATTAAAGCATGATTATTTTGTTAATGGGAGTATCCGGAAGTGGTAAAACTACAATTGGCAGGATGCTCAGCAAAGAGACTGGTCTTCCTTTTTACGATGCCGATGATTTTCATCCCAAAAAGAACGTCGAAAAAATGAAGGCGGGCGTGCCGCTCAATGATGAGGACCGTGCACCATGGCTGGAGAAATTGTCCGATGAGATGGTAAAGTGGGAGGAAAAAGGAGGTGCCCTATTGGCATGTTCTGCGCTGAAAGCAGACTACAGGAAGATTTTGCGGAGAAATGCGGTACAGATCCATTGGTTTTTTTTGAAAGGAGATGAAGCGCTGATCGCTGATCGTATGCAACAACGTGAAGGACACTATATGCCTGCTGCTTTGCTAAGCTCTCAGCTGGAGGCCTTGGAGATTCCCCATTTTGCGACCACCATTGCTATAGACCAAACACCTGAAAATATATTAGAAGACATTATGAGCGACTTAAAAAACAAAAAAGCAATATCCTCCTTTGGTATCATCGGTATGGGTGTCATGGGCAGTAGCTTAGCACTCAATATGGCCGAGAAAAACGTCAAGGTCAGTGTGTATAACCGTACCCTACAAGGTGTCGAGGAAGATGTGGCCAAGAAACTGGTAGAGGCCCATCCAGAAGTAAAGGGGATTTTGCCTTTTGATAAATTGGATGAATTTGTAGAATCCTTGGAGCAGCCCCGGAAGATTTTGATGATGATTCCTGCTGGACAGATCGTAGATCAGCAGATTGCCAGGCTCCTGACATTTGTGGACAAGGGGGATGTGATCATCGACGGGGGCAATTCCTTTTTCGAAGATAGTGCAAAACGTCAGCAGTACCTGCAGGGTTACGGGATCCACTTTATAGGTATGGGGATTTCTGGTGGTCGTGATGGTGCTCGAAAAGGCCCCTCTTTGATGCCAGGAGGTACCCAAGAGGGATTTGATTTGATCAAGCCGTTTATTGAAAAAATCGCCGGAAAGGATCAAAGCGGTAAACCTTGCATGCATTACGTAGGCCCTGAAGGAGCTGGTCATTTTATCAAAATGGTGCATAATGGCATTGAATATGGCGAAATGCAGGTGCTGGCCGAAATGTACGCTTTCATGAGAAAGGGGCTTGGGATGTCCATAGATGAAATGGTGAAGACCCTAAAAAAGTGGAGCAAGGATGGGGCCGACAGTTATTTGATGGAGGCTACACTGGCCATCTTGACCAAGCAAGAAGGCGATGAATTATTACTGGATAAAATACTGGACGTGGCCGGACATACCGGTACTGGCGGCTGGGCGGTGAGCACAGCGGCGAAGTATGGTGTTCCATATGCCCCGCTGACGGCGGCCGTTACGGCCAGGCTTATGTCTACTCACCGTGAGGCAAGGGTGGCATTGGCCAAAAAATTTCCGCGAAAAGCGGGCGATATTGATGAAAAAGAAGTACTGAAATCCCTGAAGGGAGCCTATGATTTTGCCCGGCTGATCAACCATGAGATAGGCTTTAGCCTTATCAAAAAAGTGGGAGAAGCCGAAAAATGGGACTTAGACCTGAGTGAAATCGCACGATGCTGGACCAATGGTTCCATTATCCAGTCGGGATTGATGGATAAACTGGCAGATGTGTTCAAGCGCTCTTCCTGCTTAATGGAATCTTCAGTGCTGCAAAAGTCCTTTGAGACTGATGCCAAAGCGATGGCTGAAGTGGTAGGAGCGGCCTTGAAAGCCGGAGTGGCCATGCCTGTCATGTCTGCGGCAATTAACTTCTTCTATGGAATGAGCACTGATCGGTCCGCTGCCAATCTCGTACAGGCATTGAGGGATTGTTTTGGAGAGCACGGCTATCGTTTGATCGACGATGCCTCTGGAAAAGTACACCATAATACGTGGATGGAAAGTGCGCTAAAGCCATAAGACAGCATAGCGAGTTCAAGGTATAAAGTATGGAGTATGTGGAATATAGTATATAGTATGAGCCAAGCTCCAATAGGTACCATAGGCACTTCCTTTTTCCATACCTAATCACTCAATAATCAATAACCCAATAACCATTCCATGAAATTAGCAGCAATAGACATCGGTACCAATTCCATTCATTTGGTCATTGCGGAAGTAACAAAGCGGCAAAACATCAATGTGTTGATCGATGAAAAAGAGATGGTCAAATTGGGTGTGGGCGTTTTTGCTACCAATCGACTTTCCCAAGAGGCTTTTGACCGTGGCATCGAAGTGATCAAGCGATACGTTCAGCTGGCCGACCAATATGGCGTGGACGACATCATTACAGCTGCTACCAGTGCCACACGTGAGGCCAAGAATGGGGGAGAATTTCTGGGACGTTTGGCAGAAGAGACCGGGCTGACCCCAAAGGTGATTAGTGGTAACGAAGAGGCTCGTTTGATTTTTTTGGCTGTAAGAAGGGCGATTGCCTTTGGGGATGAGAAAGTGCTGGTGTTGGATATTGGTGGAGGTTCCACGGAAGCTACGGTAGGAGATCAGGAGGAGATATTCTTCAAGAAAAGCATCAAGTTAGGAGTGTTGCGACTGCTTGATATGGCTGGCGGGAAAGATACCTTGGAGAAAAATGATATTGAGGAATTGACCCATCATATCAATCTGGCTGCTGAGGAAATCATGAAAAAGGCCGTGGAGGCGGGGTTTACCAGGGTAATCGGTACCTCTGGCACCATCAGGACGTTGGGCGAGGCGGCCCATCTTGCAGGCAAAGGGACTTCCCTGGCTACAGTAAACGCCGAAGTGGTCACCACTGAGGAGCTGGAAAAGCTGTCAGAGAAGCTATTGTCAATGCCACCAAAGAAGCGTGAAAAGGTTCCTGGCATCAGCGCCAATAGGGTGGATGCCATTCATTTGGGGAGTTTACTGCTGGTTCGATTGCTACAGATGGCCAAGGCTTCTGAGATTACTTTGTGCGATGCCTCTCTTCGGGAGGGTTTGATCTTGGGCTATCTTAATGGCATGGGCAAAAGCCCTTCTATGCTCTATCCAGAAGAGAATCTTCGGTTCCGGAGTGTGATGAACTTGGCGCTGAAGTATAAAAGTGACGTGGAGCAAAAGAAACATATTTCGTACCTCGCCCTGACACTTTTTGATCAGCTAAAGTCCCTACATGAGCTTGAAGAATATGGTCGGGATCTATTGGATTTTGCCAGTTTTGTCTTTGAGGTTGGCCATTTTATTGGTTATCCTAAATATCATAAGCATTCCCGTTACATCATCGAACATAGCCGCTTAAGGGGATTTACAAATGAAGAGATTACCCTGCTCGGGGTGATCGTCCGCTACCATCGAAAATCAGGCCCCCGAAAGAAGCACAAACGCTATAAAAAGCTTTCGAAGGCACAACGTAAAATGATCCATGTGGTCGCCGGAATTCTCCGAATAGCCATTGGCTTGGACAAGACCAAAAACCAATGGGTGGAAGGACTGCGCTGTGATATCAGTGACAAGAAAATACGTATCACCGTGCACGGTGAAGAAAATCCTGACCTGGAAATTTGGGAGGCACTGCGCAACTGCTTCGTGTTGGAAGATGCGTTGGACAGGAAAATCCTGGTTACGTCTGAACATCCCGTTCATCAGTAGGGATATTGATTTCCTCCATGTAATTCCCGTTTTCCTGAAGCTTAAGGCCTGTCAGACAAATGCCCCTATATGCTCCTGTGTCCACATTCCAATGCTGGCTGGCAGTGGTAAAGCTGGCTTGTCCGTCTTGCTGCGGAGTGTGGCCGATCACTTGGAGTTTAGGCAGTTTTTTGAGTTTCTTTCTGTTCCATAGGATGCCGTCAGGGTCATGGACATCGTAAGGATTTGGGATGTTTTTGCCAATTCCGGCGTGTGTTACCAGTAGACTTGGACTTTCCCATTTGAGAGGGGTATTTCTGAGCCAGTGGAGCATGCTTTCGACGGGGATATCCTTTGCCTTGAACTGATGTAGGGTCTTTTCTCCACCATTGAAAAGCCAGCTGCCTCCTGTTTTTCCGTTTTCGATATGGTCAATCATCATTTGTTCGTGGTTTCCTCGAAGAAAAACCGCATTTTCCTGGTGCTTTTCTTGTAAACGTTGTGCTAGCTGGAGTACTTCTGCTGAATAATTTCCCCGGTCGATCAGGTCACCGACCTGGATAAGCCTTTCCTTTGCTGGGTTCCAGCGCTCCAGCAGCAGCTGGAAGGTGTGATAGCATCCATGAACGTCTCCAATGATAAAGAGCTGCATAGTTTATAGTTTAGTATAAAAGTTGGCGTAAGTTAAATTGATCCGTGATATTGTCTTTTTGCGCAAGGCTTCGGAAACCTTAACTTAAACAATTCATGATAGGGCTAATATCTTCTGAGGGAAATATTTTTTGGTGAAATAATGTTAGAAAATGACAGGAAGTAGCTAATGCCGGAGCTATCCGTTAATTACTGGTGATCAATTGCGGTATTTAAGGGGTGTGGCCATATTAATTACCAAAAACGCCATTGCTATTCCGACTAAAACCGGAATGGCAATGGCTTTTTTATATTAATGATAGGCAGGGCTAATGTTAAAACTAGCTCTTTACCATTGGAAGGTACTTGTGCCAGTTTTCGCCAATGGCCCAAAGATCAATGGCCAGGACGATAAGTGCGATGACCATTCCTTCTGGGGCATACATGCCGTGGTGTAAATTGATGCCGATGATGATCGGGAAGAGCATGATAGCACCCAGTGCCCTGAATTTTGGGATGGCAAAAAGCACCCCGCCGACTACTTCTCCAATACCAATCAAGGGAAATAGCCAGCCTATCTGCATCATTGCACCCATGACTTCCATAATCTCTTCTGGTAAGTTTTCGGGCATGGGCATGTAATGGAAGAATTTGTCCAGGCCGGAATTGACCATGAGCAGAGCAAACAGAATAGCGACGACGTTTAGGATTTTGTGTCTCATAGTGGTTTATTTTGAGTTATTGATGGATTTAAGTATGCTCATTTTATAGGCCTTCGGTATTCACTTTGGTGCTCGACCATCCATCCTGGATAGAGGGATTGGAGCGGGCTGATTCCCTCTATTTTTGATAAGTCTTCCTTGCTCAATGTAAGATCGACAGACTGAATATTGGATGTTAATTGCTCTTGTGTTTTGGCGCCTATGATGGTGCTGGTAATGCCCGGTTGCTGCCTGACCCAGGCCAATGCCACTTGTGCGATGCTTGCCCCATGGGACTTACCGATTTCTGCCATTGTATCCACCAAGTGAAAGGCTTTTTCCTTATCGATGGGAGGAAAGTCAAAATTAGCCCTTCTGGCATTATCCGATTTGCTGCCTTCCCTGGTAAACTTCCCAGTAAGAAAACCTCCGGACAGCGGGCTCCAAGGGAAAATGGCCAACTGATGTGCCTCTGCCACGGGTACCAGTTCGTGTTCAATGTCCCTGGTCGCGGCCGAATAATGATATTGGAGGCCAATAAACTTGTGCCAGCCACTATACTGCGCGATGGTCTGGGCCTGTGCCACCATCCATGCAGGCCAATTACAGATGGCCACATAGCGGACCTTGCCGCTATCAATGATGTCATTCAGTGAGCGTACTATTTCTTCTACATCGGTGGCCGGATCTACACCATGAACGTAAAGAATGTCTATAAAATTAACCTGAAGGCGTTTGAGACTGGCCTCGACGGAGTTGAATATATGGTAGCGGGAGAGGCCTGCACTGTTGGGATGCTCGCTCATCTTGCCCATTACTTTGGTGGCGATGACCACTTCGTCCCTGGGGATGTTAAGATCCCTTAAGCCTTGGCCCAGTAACTGCTCCGATTGGCCAAAAGAATACACATTGGCGGTATCGATAAAGTTGATCCCCGCATCGATGACCGCCTGAAGCATTTGGTTGACCTGCTTTTGCTGTAGCTGCCCGATCTGGGTCCACATTCCAGCATCTTGGCCACCAAACGTCATGGTGCCAAAGCAAAGTTCAGAAACCAGTAGCCCTGTGTTGCCTACGTAGTTGTATTTCATGATTCAATGAAATTAAGTGAAAATTATGAAAATGTCATGATAAATTAGAAATCGATTTGATTCTTACGATCGGTAACAAATTCCATAATGTTCCTGTTCCAACATGCAGGGTTTAACTTTCTTTCTTACGAGGATGGTTTTTCGCCGCAGTTAAACATCCATTGGACGCCAAATTTATCAAAGCAGCTTCCGAAATAGTCTCCCCAAAACATTTCTTGGAGTTCCATCGTCACGTTTCCTCCTTCTGAAAGGGCGTCAAAGAGCCGTTTGGTTTCCTTTCGGGTGTCGGGCTGTAGGTTGATGCTGACATTGTTTCCTTTGTTCAGCCTGAAGCCCATACTTTCAGGAGAATCCGTTCCCATGAGGTTGTGGACACCAAGGATTTTTAGTTCCACGTGCATCACGAGAGCTTTGTCTTCATCGGCGAGGGGAGGCATGCCTTCTTGCGGTGGTACATCGCCCATACGCATAAAGCCATCACCGAAAAACTCGCCTCCAAATACGGACTTGTAAAAGAGAAATGCCGCTTCAGTGTCTCTATCAAAATTTAAATAAGTGCTTACTGCTGCCATAGTGTTTAATGTTTAAAGTGTGAATTTTAAGAATGAATTGTGATTGTCCAAAAAGGCTCGGTGCCTTAGTTTCCTTATTTTGTCTGCCACCAAGACTTGAAGACGCAAAGGGTTTTGTTTTTTTCTAAATTGACTGGGTTGAGTTTATCCAAATGCCTTGAAGTCTAGTGGCTCGTTCCAATACACATTTTGATATTTACCCACCATAATCTTATAGAACAATATAATTTGATCCAAGTGTTTAATCTACCGCTAAGAAAGGTTGGATGAAGTCAAGGAGATCTTCCGTTTTTTCCATTAGTGTGATGTGGGTTGTGCTGGGGATGACCGCAAAGCCGGACGGTGACAAGGGTTCCATCATGCCTGTGCCTCCCCCTCCAAAAGCCTCAAATAGCTCCATGGTGTGTGTCATGTCCACACCGTCATAATCGCCTTTTATTATCAATACCGGACCGGGGATTGCTTTGATATTTGATAGACCAAGATCATAGGGCTGCTTTTCGAAAGCGATCATCTTGGACATAAAGTCACGCCAATTGCCCGGATCTGTGGCTACTTCCTCGTATATCGTCTGGATGGGAGTCCCCTCAAACTGCCCCACTGTCAAATTTGCGATGGACTGTTGGATATCCGAGGACCAGCCGGTGTCCTTGAAAGCAGAAGAGATGAAAATGATCTTTCCTACTTTTTCTGGATGGGCGATGGCAGTCTGGAGCGTGATGGTTCCTCCAAGACTATACCCGATAAAATCGGCCTTTTCGATTTCTAGATATTCCAAGAGCCCAGCCACATCGTCTGCAAAATTTTCATACGAAAAAGGGCGGTCAATGTCAGCTGAGCGCCCATGACCTTGCAGTTCTAGGGCGATGACTTTGTGGGTTTTGGCGAGTTCGGGAATAAGCTGGCCGTAATTGGCAGGAATGGTCATAAAACTTCCATGGACAAGCACTAATGGCCGGCCTTCCCCATGGATTTCATAGTACATTTTAAGGCCGTTTACGGGGGCATAGCCAGTTTTTGAGGCGTTGTTTGTCTGTGCTACTGAGCTGATTGCTAGATTGAAAATAAGCATTAGTGTTAGCAATGACGTTTTCATATCCATGGTTGTGATCTTTTTGTCGGAAGTTTATATCCCAAATTTCGACAACTCTATCGATTAAAGTAAGGTGCTATTGCGACGGTTTGAGGGGGGGATTTCCTGTATTGTAGGGAAAAGATGCGGAGTAGTGTCCTATCATTTCCTCCATCCTGTTGGATAAAATTGGATTTGGCAGAATGTGCGTGTTGAGAAAAAATGTGTTTAAATTTGTTTACCTACTAGTAGGTAGGTATATTGCGGCATGAATACAAAGGAGAGGATCATACAGCTTGCCGATGAACTCATCAGGACGAAGGGGTGCAATGCCTTTAGTTTCGGGGATATATCGAAAGCACTTCATATAAAGAATGCCTCCATCCACTATCACTTTGCCACCAAGACGGCACTGATCATAGCGGTGATCCAAAAGCACAGTCGCCTTCTTTTGAAATTCAAGCGACGGGTGGCTGAAGAAGATCCCCTGGAAAAAGTCAGGTTGTTTTTAACTACCTACACAACGGCCAGATCTGATGGGAAAATAAGTATTCTGGGCGCTTTGGCCAGTGATTACCTCACGTTAGATGAAGCCATACAGCTCGAGCTTAAGGTGTTGACCGATGGTACATTGCAGTGGCTGATGGAGACATTAAAAGAAGGGAAGGAGCAAGGGGCGTTTAACTATACCTCAGATCCTAAAAGCAAGGCCCAAATGGTCATTACGAGTATTCTTGGAGCAGAGCAGCTGTCCAGGGTTACATTTTACCATAATTTCAGGCAGGCCAAAGCGACTATTATCAATGATTTAATCAATAGAAAACCATGAGAAGAGTAGTAATTACAGGAATGGGAGCTTTGACGCCCACCGGAAATAATGTGGCAGATTTCTGGCAATCACTGAAGGAGGGGGAAAGCGGTGCGGCACCCATTACCAAATTCGATACCTCAAAGTTCAAGACAAAATTTGCGTGTGAGCTAAAAGACTTTAATCCGCAGGACCATATCCCAAGAGCTGAAGCCAGGAAGTATGACTTGTTTACCCAATATGCCCTGG
Organism: Echinicola soli; assembly: GCF_006575665.1. Lineage (NCBI taxonomy): Bacteria > Pseudomonadati > Bacteroidota > Cytophagia > Cytophagales > Cyclobacteriaceae > Echinicola > Echinicola soli. Next base: position 436,535 of record NZ_CP041253.1, on the reverse strand, counting down.
TGGCGGTAGCCGAAGCAATAGAGAATGGGAAGGTTGAATTTGATCAACTGGATAAGAACCGCATCGGGGTGATCTGGGGATCCGGGAATGGGGGAATAGATACCTTTCACCAGCAAGTGGCGGAGTACGTTCGAGGAGATGGCACACCCAGGTTCAATCCGTACTTTATCCCGAAAATGATTGTGGATATAGCCTCAGGGGTGATTTCCATCAAATATGGGTTGCGGGGAGTAAACTTTGCGACCGTGTCTGCTTGTGCCACCTCCAATACGGCGATCATTGATGCCTTTAACCATATCAAGTGGAACAAGGCAGATATGATCATCACGGGAGGGTCAGAAGCTGCTATTACTGAAAGTGCCATTGGTGGCTTCGGTTCGGCAAAAGCCCTGTCCACCAATAATGAAAATCCAGCAACAGCCTCCCGGCCTTTTGATGTCAGTAGGGACGGATTTGTGATGGGGGAAGGTGCGGGAGCACTGATCTTGGAAGAGCTGGAATGTGCCAAAAGACGCGGTGCCACAATCATCGCTGAAGTAGTGGGGGGCGGCATGGCGGCAGATGCTTATCACCTGACGGGTACACACCCTGAGGGAGAAGGTGCCTATCTGGGCATGTTAGCGGCAATGGAAGAAGCGGGCATAGGCCCCGAAAAGATCGATTATATTAACGTTCATGCGACATCGACTCCCTTGGGTGATGTCAGTGAATTAAAGGCCATTGAGCGGGTTTTTGGTCGAGACAGTAAACTCAATATCAGTGCGACCAAGTCCATGACCGGTCATTTGCTGGGCGCAGCAGGGGCAATAGAGGCCATTGCCTGCATCAAGGCGATCCAGGATGACGTCATTCCGCCAACTATCAATACGGTCGAGGTGGATCCGGCTTGTCAAAGGGGCTTTGACCTGACCTTGGGCACGGCACAGAACCGGCCCGTCCAGTACGCGATGAGCAATACCTTTGGTTTTGGAGGACATATTGCCACTGCTATTTTTAAGGAGTATGAGGCGTAGTAGGGCATAAAATATTTTACTCATATACGGCGCAAAGGGAGCTCAATGTGTGTTCATTTTTTTACCCCATGTGCGGGGACAGGGCCCTTTGTGTAGGTGTTGCCGGATCTCAGCACCCGGTACATAAATAAATTGAGTCTCTGACTAAATATAAACTGTTTAAGCACCAATGGTGGACCAAGGGGTTCCGGTAACACCCTTGTTTTTCTATGTATTCAGTGTAAAATATAGCTATTCAGAGAAGCGGATCTTTTTTGGACTGGTAAGAAAGTGGATCCTTAAGGAATCAAGTTAATAAATCGATTTTGCAGTCAAATTAAGTAAGAATGACCAATTGCTGGTTAGATTAATTTTTGTCCATGGATAATTAATATAAGGCTAAAGAATCCTTAACCGCATAGGGCGATATATCATTTACTTTTGTGTTCGGATTTAAAAAGAGCCTGCTCCAACAGGCTCTCAAAAATAAGCATTGAAAATTTTCAGGTATCCAACACTTAAATTTTATGATTTCAAAATTACGATTTTCTAAAGCCATTTATGCCTCGGCATGTCTGGCTTTATGGGCAGGGGCAAGTACTGTCCCCCATGGCCTAATCGCCAAAGGTGCTGGAAATGATGTTCTCCTAAAGAGTAACGACTCATTTTCGGATTTAGTTTCAGTGAAAAAAGTAATCTCAGGCACCGTTACGGATGATCAGGGAGTCCCGTTACCGGGTGCTACCATTCGCGTCAAAGGCACCACCAATGGTACGGTTACCGATGTTGATGGTGAATTTTCCATTGAAGTAGAAGAAGGTGCTGTGCTTCAGGTTTCCTTTGTGGGCTTTGTTGCGCAAGAGGTGCCCGTAAATGGCCAGACTTCGTTTACCATTCAGTTGGCTTCTGATGCTGCCCAACTCGATGAAATGGTTGTCGTGGGTTATGGAACCCAGAAGCGGTCAGACATTACCGGTGCCATTGGTTCTGTCAAAGCTGGAGATTTTAATAAAGGGGTGATCTCTAACCCAGTGGATCTATTGCAAGGCAAAATGGCCGGTGTGAACATTACTTCCACCAGTGGGGAGCCTGGAGCCGCCCAAAATGTCATTATCAGGGGGATTGGTAGTTTGCGTTCTGGAACACAGCCGCTTTACGTGCTGGATGGTTTTTTGTTGGACAATTCCGATACGGGAATTGCCTCTAATCCGCTTAACTTCCTAAATCCGAGTGATATCGAAAGTATCGAGGTGCTGAAGGATGCCAGTGCGACGGCACTTTATGGATCGAGAGCTTCCAATGGGGTAGTAGTAATTACCACCAAAAAAGGAAAATCCGGTGCGACCCAGATGAACTTGTCCGCTTCCACCGCCTGGTCTTCGATGGCCAATAAAATAGATGTTTTTGGTGCTGATGAATTCCGTGAGCAGGTCGTTGCTGCGGGAGGAGATTTGGAAGATTATGGGGGGAATACGGACTGGCAGGATGAATTGACTCAAGTGGCCTTATCGAAAAACATCAATTTCTCGATGAGTGGATCCAACTCCAGTAAATTTTCCTACTTCGCTTCAGTGGGTTATCAAGATCAGGAAGGAATCCTGAAGAACAGTGAATTGGAGCGCTTTTCTGGCAAGCTAAACATGAACCAGAAGGCTTTTGACGGGAGGCTGAACGTAGATTATAACTTGACGGCTTCCCACACCAAAAACCTGCGGCCAAGTATCGGTTCTACCATTAGCGATATGCTGAGCTTAAACCCCACGGTTCCTACCTACACCGATGGTGAGCCCACTTTGCTCAATACCAATGCCCTGAACCCGTTGAAGCGGTATGAGCTGTACAGCGACGATGCGGCAAACAACCGGATCTTGGCGACGATCTCGCCTTCTTTTGAGATCCTGGATGGGCTGACCTATAAGTTGAACTTAGGTGTGGATTATTCCAGCACCAATAGATACCAGCAATACAGACCTTATACGGCTGTGATCAATGAGTCCAATATATCGGATGGTACATTGGATGAAGGAATAAGCGAGAACACCAATAAACTGGTCGAGAACACGCTGACGTATAATTGGCATAATTACCAGCATAACCTGACTGTTTTGGCGGGGCATTCCTTCCAGACCTTTTTGGATGAGTACAGGTTGACCTCTGCCAGGGGATTTGCCGATAATAATATAGAACCTCGGTATCAAGACCATAACAGTACCAGTGAATATCCTACTACGGTGAGTTCCTCTGCTGTTAAGAATGAACTGCAATCGTTTTTTGCGAGGGTGAATTACACCTTTGACGACAAATATTTGTTTACCGGCACCTTCCGGGCTGATGGATCTTCCAAGTTTGGAGAGAACAACAAATATGGCTATTTCCCTTCTTTTGCCCTGGGCTGGAATATCACCAAGGAGGATTTCATGAGCAATTCTGTTTTCGATAACCTGAAGCTGCGTGCCAGCTGGGGACAAACCGGAAATCAGGAAATTCCTTCGAAAATTACGAAAGCAAGTTATTCCGAAGATAGGTTGTCAGAAGGATCGGGCAGTCTCAATACCTACCCCATCGATACCGACGCCACGTCATTGGACGGGTATCCTTATGGTATCGTCTTCACCAGATTGGCCAATCCTGACCTGCAGTGGGAAGTGTCCACCCAAATCGATTTCGGGATTGATTTTGCCTTCTTTGACCATCGCTTGACCGGTACCTTGGACTACTTTAAGAAAGTGTCTTCAAATATCCTGCTGGAAGTCGTGCCTGCTGATCCTGTAGAGCCCACTTCTACTTATTGGGACAATATCGAAAACATGAAAATCCACAACAGTGGGATTGAGCTGGCCCTGGATTATGCAAGTGTAGAGCGCGGTGACTTCTCTTATTCGATCGGCGGTAATGTTACGTTCATTCAGAATGAGGTAAAGGATTCCCCTTATTCGGTATTGACTACAGGAGCTGCACAGGGAGCCGGCCAAACGGGCGCGACCATTAACGGCTATATCAACGGTGAGCCTATCGGGGCGTTTTATATGTTGGAGTTTGATGGTATTACAGAAGATGGGGTCAATAGATTTAAGGATACCAATGGCGATGGCGAAGTGCTGGACAATGATCGTACGGTGGTCGGAAGTGCTATCCCCAAAGTGATCTATGGTGCACACATGAACTTCAACTATAAGTCATTTGACTTAGGCCTGAACTTTAATGGTTCTGCAGGAAGTAAAGTGTATAATCACACGACCATGTCACTCTTTACCAAGGCTCAACTGGCCAGGTCCAATAACACGACGGATTTCGCGACACAATACCCAGAAGAGTCCTTTAATAATTCCAATACGGTATCCACCCGTTTCTTGGAGAATGGCTCCTACTTCAGGCTGAACAATGCCACGTTGGGCTATAACCTGAACTCAGCAATGATTGGTTTGGGTGATGCCTTCCAAAATATCCGGATTTCGGTGACAGGCCAAAACCTGTTTGTGATTACGGATTATACTGGATTTGACCCAGAGGTAAACACGGGCTCCACGGCCGGAGGTATTCAGACTTTCGGGATCGACCGGTTTACCTATCCGAGAGCAAGGACTTATTCGATCAACCTGAATTTGACCTTCTAAAAAGAAAATTGATGATTATCGAATCATAGAGAAAATTTTAATCAAATGAAAAATAGCATGTTTAACAAGACACTTCTGATCGTTGCATTGATATTTGCATTTCTAAGTTGTACGACGTTAGAAGAAGAGGTACTGGATGAGTCCTTGACCGGTACAGGTCAGGCCGAGGTGGTCAGCGGATCTATCGCGCCGGTATACGGCCTGCTTCGTCAGGTATGGATGCATACTGTTAATTTTGGTCTTCAGGAGGTCGCTTCTGATGAGGGAATACTCCCTTACCGTGGAGGTACGGATTGGTTTGATGGCGGTAAGTTTATTGCCGTTCACCAGCACTTGATGACCCCTACAAACGGCTTGGTAGGGGACGCTTGGACGTATATTACACAGACGCTTTCCAGAGCGGTATTGGCAGAAGAAAGACTACGCCTTGAGGTGGAAAATGGCAATTCGGCTGCACAAGATGCACTGTATGAGATGATCGCCATGAAAGCTTACCTCAACATGCTCGCGCTGGACAACTGGGGATTGGTTTTCAGGAAAGAATATTCCAATGACCTTTCCGAGATCCTCAGGGGTGAAGCAGCCGTCGAGTACCTGGAAGGGGAATTGTTGTCAGTGGTCGATGTGATCAATAGTGACAAAGGACCCGGTAGATTGAACAAATATGCCGTGGAAGCATTGCTGGCGCGGTTGTATCTGAATGCAGCGGTGTATCGCGATCCGTATGGCACACCTGACTTCCGTCAAGAGGACATGGATAAGGTGATCGAGTATACAAGTAATATCATTGATGGACCATATGCCTTGTCCGCAGAGTATTTTGACCTATTCAGTGATGATAATGATGCCAGCCCAGAGGTTATATTTTCACTTGATCAAAGGGGTGTACTTCAGACAGAGCATAGTCGATGGGCCTACTGGTCCATGTCCGGTGATCAAATTCCACGACCTGAATTTCCCAATACCCGGGGAACCGATGCTGTGGCAGCAACCCCCGATTTCTATCAGTCCTGGGTGGATGCTTATGGTGATGTGGATCCCGCAGATGCCGATGCACGTTTTTTTAAGGAAAATACGGTTATCCCTGAAGACCTTAGGGACCTTACCGGGGTTAATCCCAACAATGACGCAGATCACTACTACTGCGTGGAGGCCACCGAGTTTGAAGTGGACAGGGGAATCCTCCGCAATATCATCTGGGGACCCAGAAAGGATGAGAGTGGTAATATCATGACCTGCGAGGATGGTACTGTAAGGATCTATCCTGTGATAAACAGAAGAAGCAGCGGTGCAGACATTCGCTATGTAGATCATACGCTCAAAGTGGACTTTACCACCGAGGGAAGCTTGCACAATGCGGGCTACCGGTTTTCCAAGTATCAGTTTAGCCATACGGCTCCCAACTGCTGTAGCAACAGTAGTGTGGACTTGGTACTGATCCGACTGGGAGAAATCTACCTGATGCGTGCCGAGGCCAAGCTGAGAAAAGGCGACAATGCTGGTGCCCTGGCCGATGTGAACACACTGAGGACATCCAGAGATGCACGTCCTGCGCAGACCCCTGCTCCCTTCGATGACATTGACCTGGACATCCTGTTCAGGGAGAGTGGCTTTGAGCTGTACTGGGAAGGCCACAGAAGAAACTACCAAATCCGCTATGGCAAGTACGAGGACAGCTGGACAGAGAAAAACGATGCGGACGTGCACAAACGACTTTTCCCCATTCCCCAAAAAGCCATGGACGGCGCTTCCAGTGAGCCAGGCTTCTTGGAGCAAAATGCTGGTTACTAATTAACCTATAAACCTTTTAACAGTAAAGCCGGTGAGGATGACTCACCGGCTTTTTTTTGGTTGCGCTATATTTTATACATACCGATTAAACCCGCCGTAGATTTTCTGATGCATGCGGGTTTAATGCCTGGCGGAATTAACTAAGACATCCGCTTCACTATTTTAGCGGACAGAAGGTGCCGCAGTGATGCTCCGATAGGAGCACTAGCTTGGTAATGGAAAGTGAATGCAGTATCCTAACAGTGCCGTAGGTAATGACCATTTAGCCTAGTTTAGCTTTCCGGTAAAACTACTGCTGGTTCCTAATCCGGTGGATAAGGTTAACTTGTTATTGGAGATTGTAATGTTTAAAGATCCAGCTGGCTCTGAAATATTCAACTTAAATTCTGGAAGATTTTGAGAAGGGGAGGAAACAACAATATAGTTTGATTCTTGTAAAACGACTCCATTTTCTAAGATGATCAACCTGCCTTCTTCGTTGAAGATATGGGTTTTGGTTTTTCCTTCACTCTCAGGTGTTTTGACGACTGGGTCTTGGCCTCTGTGCTGAACGATCGTTTCTTCCCAGTTCCATTCTCCTATTATTTCTTTTTTAATACCATCCATAGTTTGGATTGGTTCGGGGGCATCTGCATTGCATCCAGCAAACAGGAATAATAAAAGTATAAATGAAAATTTGTTCATTTTGTTCTTCTTTTAATTAAGAGGGAGAATTTCTCGTTTACGCTACAATTTCGTATTAAAGGAGTAATTCAACGACCTCAGCCGCTGTTGGTACGTCTGCATATATATCTTTTGGGCTTCCTCATTGAGAAAACTCCTGTAAATTAATGTTTTAACTTCGGTTTGCTCGGCGATGTAGTTCGACAAGATTTTCGAAGTTCGTGATTCTAATAGCCCTATTCTTATACCAAATTCATAGAAGTCGTCATAGGCGTAAAATGCATTGGCCTTGTAGCTTTCGGTCTCATAATCGTTTTTGAAAAGACCGTCTTTTAGTGCGAGTTCCGGATCTTTTACATGGAGCTGGGAATTTGTAAGGTCATAGGCGGGACTCAATTGGTAATCTCCTGCAGGGGTTTCCAAAAGGCTGAAGTTTTTTAGGTGGGCATCTCCATTGGAAAACAGGAAATTGAACAATACCAATTTATAGAAGTTTTCCAAAACTATGGGAGCAGCAGTGGCATATTGTTTAATGAGGTCTGCAATACCCTCATAGCTGTAATTGTATTTAAATTCATCACCATCGGTTTCCTTTGTTTTACCGGCTAGTGTGGCAAAATCCTCGATCCCTAATTTTTTTCCGTTTTTCAATACATCAAACCTTTTGGTGAGATAAGCGGGTTCTCCATTTTGAAAGAATATCAAGGCGTTTTCAGCGGTTGTCAATCCATATACTTGCTTGGCGATCTGCATGGTCAGGTGCTCATTTGCAGGGACCTGTCCCACCCGTTCCAAATCCCTAGGGATTGGTTTAAGGATATAAGTGCCCTGTTCACCTGCTTTGGTCAAGCGGATTACTCCTTTATCCCAAATTACAGATAATTTTTCCTGGACTCCGGAAATGGATATCCGTTTCCGGTTATCCATCAATGCTGCCATTTCCTGGTCATTATTGGACTGATGGCTCTGGTAAGGTAAAAAGTGGCTTGTTTTTTTACCTTCAAACATATGCCTAATACAACGGGTACTATAAGTCTCGTGATCGGGTGCTAGTGTGCCAGGGCAGTTGGTAATCTTAATCATGGTTCATTTATGGGGTGGATAGTGATGGGGCCAATGGTCTCTTTGTCAGCGGTGAGCAATAAAAGTCCAAAATAATCGGATTCATCAATTTGGTATTGACGGGCCTGGAGCTTTAAGTTTACGCCTTCTGAAAGCATATTGAAAAAGAAAGGAAATAGGTGCTCTGATCGATAATCTTTTTGGCTTTTGGGCAAAGTAAGACTAAGCGCAGGTTTTTGCGGATCATCAAACCAGGTCTGGTCATATGAAAAAGTATACTTTTCAGGGCCTTCCTTGGTCAGCCAGCCTACCAATTCTCCGTTTCTTAATACCTTGGCCCTTTTCATTGATCAGTTAATTTTTTGACATTAATGGAAATTTCCAACCCCAGGATATTGGCAATTTTGTTCAAGACCCTTATCGATGGGTTTGCCTCACCTCTTTCGATTTTGTAGAGAGTGTTGATGCTGATTTGGGCCATTTCCGCAAGGTCTGATTGTGTTATGCCCAACATTTTGCGACGCTCCCTAATACTATTGCCTATCTCATTAATTGTCATTATAATGTGATTTTTGATGAAATTAGCAATAAATCGATTGTGAATCAAAACAAATCACATTATAGTGTGAAAATTAATGATTATCCTATTCTTGTTGAGGGATAGGCTAGTATTTTTCATAGTATAATGTGAAAATAAGGGGTATTTTAATGGATGTCGTTTGAGACACTCTATTAGAAAATAATCATGGTTACAAAAACAAGAGAATCTGAGGCCTTAATGCACATCACCAGTAGCCTAGAATTTCTCCAATACTGAAAGGCCCTCTTTCCTGGTGTTTTTTTCTCCAGCGTGAAGAATACATGTTTCCGATCTCAGTGTGTTTTTCGTATTTGTCCACTACGATCACTTTAGATTTTTTCTTTTTCATGGCAGTACATTTTATGTTATGCCATTTAAGATCGTATCCGATAGTAGAGCCTACCCTCAAATAAGGCCAATTTTACTGGGCACTTATCTGGATTGAAATATTTTTGATTTATTCAAGTACACTTTCTAGGTTCTATAATAGTAGAAATATTTCCTTTCCACTTTTATTTAATGTAGAAAATGAAGAGATTTTACCTTCCTGTACTAAGAAAGGTGCAATAAGTTCTTCCTTACAATATAATAAATACACATCTCCATCTGGGGTAGAAATTAATTCAGGAAAATATTTCTTTCTTGCCTTAGCCTCCTTAAGTGAAAGAATTTCAATATTTTCTTTAGAATTATTACATATTTCAAGGTTATTTCTGATAGCTTCAAAAACTGGTTGTGCATATTCTTGGTCAAACTTTTGGACGGAATCTTCATTACTTTCTGATAGACGTATGATTCCATCAGCCTTCAATTCACCAAGAGAGATTTTATCTTTTTCGATAGAGGAAATAAATCGATCGATGATGTTATTGCCAATTTCATTTTGTGCCATTACCTGAAAATTGGAAAAAGACAAATATATAAAGAAAACAAATATTTTTTTCATGATTTTAAGTTTTTTTAATCACAATCGCCTGAATTTGAATTGGATGTTCCGCTTGATGTCATAACAGTATAATCTGAATTAGATGTCATATCCCTGATATCCTCTCCAAGGTCGCCAGGGTTACTCCCCCCTCCTCCAGGCCAAGTCCCGTGTGTATCTAGAAGTTGTGTATTTGATTTACTAAAACATTTGATTGCAAAATCTGTGCAATTGTATGAATTTAGATTATATGTTGGCGGATAGGACCTAATAGTACTGAGAAGGTCAGCAAATTCCGCAGAAGTTAAATTCGCACTTATCTTTATCACAGTTTCAGCAGAATTATCTGAAAGTCCTGAAAAACTGATCGTCCTCACAGAAAACTGTGGCATGAAAAACTGGGCCCTGGCTCAGGTTTCAATCGAAAATAATATTTTTATACATGAAAACCTTGGGGCATTTCTTCTTGTAGGTTCATATCTTCTTGTTTTTCCACAAAGCTAGGTGGTCAAAACTCACTATGAAACATGTACTTTATAAGGTGGTTACAAGAAGTCAGCAGAGACCATAGTAGTCAACAGGACTTGAGCTTCGTAAAACCGAAGAGTTCTCACGGGTTGATGAAGGGCCGAATGTATTGTGAAGTGAAAATTCGATAAGGAGCCTTTGTGTAGCCTTATCTTAGAAGTAGCGGAAAGGGGGGGTGGTGTAAAGAGCGACATTCCTATGCTTTACGAACCGCCGTATACGAGACCCGTACCTACGGTGGTGTGAGAGCCTTAACCTGAGCCAATTGGCTCAGGTCGAGCTACTCGATTGCAATCTTTTTATTCTCTTATTTTCCTTAAAATATTTGCTATATCCTTATCATAATCATCAATCCACACAGTTTTGACTCCAAGCGATTCAGAGTCTTTCTCTTCAAATCTATTTTGAATTTCAATCAGAAGGCTAACTGTTTCATCAAAGTCAAGTTTTGCTTTGACCTTTTCGTTGAATATTTGTGGGTTATCATCGAGAATTTGCTTAAGTCTTTCTCGGACCCAAACTTTCGATGATTTCTTTTTTATTATATAATGGAATTTTCTTCCTTTTTTTTGAGAGTTGGCTATGTCGAGTAGACGTCTAATATTTGGGTCGGATAAAGATGTTCCAATGAATAAGCAAGTTTTATCCCTAAATTTATTTATCTGTACAATGTTGTTCCAACTGTAGATATTGCTGTACTGCTCATGATAGACATATTCACCAAGTGTAATATTGTTTAATTCATTGATTTCTCCTTCTTGTGGTAAAAAACCATGTACATGATATATCGCTAAAGCTCTGTTATCTGGATCAACCGCTTGACCGTAAACTGACTGAAATGGTATGTCCATTTTCTTTTCCTTGATTTTTGTTTCTATAATATCATCATAGTTATAGGTTATTATTCCATCAAGGTTCCGGCTATTTCCTGGTGCGGCGCACAGCTTTACGATTTCGTCCATTATTGGAGAAGCTGCATTTTTATCAAAAGACTCATATAATGTTTTTCTTACTTCCTTTTCGAATTTATTCTTGTCTTTAGAATTAAATAGAGACCCCTGAAGGTATCTTCCTGCTATTAATGGACTTGGGTTAAAAACTTTAGAAAAGACTTTGGAGAGAACTACGGCTTTTTCTGGTGTTTCTTCTATTGTTTTAAGAAGTAATTTTTGTAATAGAAAATCCCAAGTTGGCAAACCATAGGGCCTAGAAATCCCTGCACCTAATACAAGATTTAAATTTTCTGCTTCATGAGCCTGCTTCAGTTTTTTTATTGCAGTCGAGGACGTTGATTTACTTGTGGCGGGTAAATTCTTTAAAATATTATCAAAGTCAATTGTCTGCAATGATTGTAAAGACTCACGGAGCTTTTCAAGGTAATTCTCAGGTAGGTTAAACTTTGCCGAAGCTATTATCTTGCTAAGGTTGCTATAGTATTCTGATTCTATATTCATGGTTTATTCAAATATTGCACAACACTTGTATTCAGCACCTCTATTGCTTCTATTTCTTTTATCTTAACCGTTCGCAAACTACAATGAAGGTTTACAGCCGCTTACAAACGAACATTCCCTAAAACTACTCCATCCCCAGATATCAAAAAATACCATAAACAAGGTGTTTTTAGCTAATGAGTGGTGAGAAATCAATGGTTTATCTATGTCTTTGAGTGTAATCCGGCCGAATGAACGCTTAAGATACGCCATGGCCATCGCGCGGTGAGTGTGTGATTGCATAGTGAGAGTAGTGTTATTTGTTAAAAAGTGGGAATTGCCAAATCAAATATATTAATTATTGCCATTAAGTAAAATATAGATTGATATTTTATTAATTAGAAAGGAGGATGGAATTTACTGTATCTAATTAACAATTGAAGCTAATAGCTTTTGGAATAATTTCGAAATATGTTCAGTGTTAATTTAATTCATTAATCAGATACAAAGTTAGCTTTCGGGCTGCTGTAGCGTGCCAAGAGCGTTCGGCATAAACACAGGGCTGCCCGCTTAGCCTTCATTTATTCCGTTGCCACTTGGCCTTGATTGCCCTCAAGCTGGGATGGTATCCAAATTAATTTCTAACCTTAAATTGAAATGTTATGGATACCCAAAACAGAAAAATCGTTCCCAACAAAGTAGCCGAAATCGTCCTTAGTTACCAACCTCATGTCAAACTTTTTGAGGTTCTTAAAATCACCTCTTCCAAAGAAGCCTATGACGTGCTTTTAGAAAACTGGGATGAGTCAAAACTGCAGTTCGTAGAACAGTTTAAAGTGATGTTGCTTAACCGTTCTAACAGAGTTCTTGGAGTCGTTGATGTCTCAACAGGTGGGACCTCTGGAACTGTTGCAGATCCAAAAATCATTTTTGCAGCTGCGGTAAAATCGAATAGCTCAGGAATGATTTTGGCTCACAACCATCCTTCAGGAAACCGATTTCCAAGCAATACCGATAACAACTTAACTGAACGAATGGTCAACCTAGGTAAATTGATGGAATTGCCGGTTCTAGATCATATAATCGTCACAAGTGAATCCTATTATTCCTATGCTGATGAAGGGAGGGCTATAAAGGCCCTTCCTATTGTATTTGTTCCCTCATATTTGTTTTTAAAAATAATAAGGTATTAGAATACATCAACTAGACCTCTTTTATCTTCCTCGGTAGACCATTGTACCTGATAAATTTGCCCATCAATTTGATCCAGTAATAAAAAATTGTAAATATTTTCTGTGGGGTATAATGTAAACCTCCCATTAACCTGTCTTTCTTCACTGACAAGAGATAATGTATTTACAGGCAACTCTCCTTGTGAGCCGTCTTCACTTATACTAAAATGAACTTGCCAAATATTACCATTCCTTGTATTCAGCTTTAAAAACGTCCAAATGTTTTGCGTGGGAAAGAGTTGATAAACTGAGTTTTCGGCTGGCTGTTGGTTGTTTTCTGTTTGGTTTTTTGTTATAGCCGATTGAGCACAAACTATTACAGATGTGAGAGCAAATAAAAATGTTAAATATATTTTTTTCATATGTACTATTGTTTGGTTTCACCAACTTGTTAAAATACCTCTTAAAAAGTGAAGTTTGCAGTTTTGGTGAAAACGAGGAGCTCATTCTCCAAATTAGCTAGTGGGTTTTTTCTTTATCAATTTTCAAAACAGTATAGTAATGGTAAAGATACCGAAATATTCTGTAGGCAAAAAGGTTGTATTTCAATAATTGTATTGATTTATGCGGAAATAGGTTGTCATTCTGAAGATTTTCTAGTCCTTTGGTGAGAATCTAACTTTTTTTGAAAACTTGGGTATACCCGGATTAACTACCCGAAAGATAGTTTTGACAAGTTTGGGGCATAATCAAACAGTTATGCCATGAATGATGTAATCTTAACACAAATTGACAAGGAAGTACTGGTAGACGAAATCGCTGATGCAGTTGCAACCAGGCTTTCCTCTCCTTTACCTGCGCAAGAGCCAGAGGATGAACTTATCCAAATCCCAGAGGTGATGAAACTACTGGGGAGGTCACGCACGACGATCAACAATTGGCGAAAAGAAGGTTTTCTAAAGGAGCATGTCTTTAATACCAGGGTTTATTTCAAGAAGTCGGAAGTAATGAATGCTGGTAGGCAAAAGAACGGCCTGAAAAAATAAAAGCAGGCCGGTCAAAGCCTGCATAGTCTTTTGTCAGAAACAGTATTTCCTATTGTTCATTATAAAAGTACTGTTTCTGCCTTTATTTTCAAATGATTAAGTGCAGAATTATGAGAACCCATAAAAAAGTCAAAGACCTTGACGGCGGCTCGAATTCTTCCACGGTACGAATGATCAAGTATCTTATGTCCAAGTATGATTTCATCAATAACGTTGTACTGAACGAGGTGTTTGCCAGTGAGAAAGAAACCAACCCTTACCATCCGGTCAATCCCAATACACTCTACATAGAAGCCAGGGCAGGAGGTTACCGGACTTCGGAGGGTGAAATATCCTCCTTTCTCAGTTCGGACTATATCCCTTCAACAGATCCCTTTGTGGCCTATTTCGAGAAGCACAAGGAACTATGGAACCAGGCAGAGCATGGCGATTATATCGCCCGCTTTGCTTCCTATATCCATGCCGAAGACCAGGATAGGTTTAATGTACAGTTCAAGAAATGGCTGGTGCGTTGTGTGGCCTGCAGTATACGGGACGATTATTACAACAAGCAGGCGTTCATCTTTATCCAGGACAAACAGAATACCGGGAAGACTACGCTAACACGCTTTTTGGTCCCTCCGGAACTAAGAGAGTATTATGCCGAGAATATCTCAGTGGACAAGGACAGTTTAATTGCCCTTTGCCAGAATTTCGGGATTATTCAGGATGAACTGTCCACCCTCTCCCGGGCAGAGATCAATGCGCAGAAAACCTTGATGAGCAAGTCAACCGTGAAAGTTCGTCACCCCTATGATCGCAAGGCCAAGATGGAGCCAAGAAGGGCATCAATCTGGGGCAGTACCAACAAGGCCGAATTCCTGATCGATGAAACAGGGAGTGTCCGCTGGCTCTGCTTTCCCCTTAAGGGAATTGACTGGGACTACAAAAAGGACATTAACATCAACATTGTCTGGTCCCAGGCCTATCAGCTCCTGCATTCCGGTTATCGGTTTGAAATGACTAGGGAAGAAATAGAGGAGAATGAAAGAGCCAATGTCTTTTTCAGTTCCCTTACCGTGGAGTTTGAGCTGGTCCAGAAATACCTGGTTCCTGGGACCAAGGAAGATCCATTTATGACCGCATCGGATATTGTCACCATGTTGACCGGTCTTGAAGATGGAAAGGTCAGGATCAGCATACAGGAGGTCGGAAAGGCGCTTAAAAGATTGGGCTTTGAGCAGTGCTCCAAGCGTGGCCACCATTCCTCTGCCTATCCCAGAAAGGGGTATTATGTCAAAGTAGAAAATCAGGGTACTACCTACTACAAAGGTTATAACCATTAGATATACAGTGGTTTAAGTGTAGTGGGCGGTTGAAAGAGAAAACTACTACAGCTTACTACACAGCTACTTGTAGTAGCCTGTAGTAGCACCAGAAAAAAGGTACTACACTACAAACTTCCCTAAAAACACCTTCCAATATTCATTAGGGAGCGATTTGTAGTATGTAGTAGTTGTAGTAGACATATTTTACATTTTCACCATTTAACAACCTTACCATGAACATCAAACAAGCAAGCGAGCTGTCCATTATTGCTTTTCTGGAAAAGCTTGGCATCAGGCCCTCAAAGGTTTCCGGGGACAGTTATTTCTATCATTCACCCTACAGGAAAGAAAACACACCTTCCTTTAAGGTCAGTGCCTCCAAGAACCTATGGATTGATTTTGGGGACAACAATTATGGGGGAAAGGTCCTTGACCTGGTCATGAAATTGAAACCAGGCTTGTCCGTTTCCGATGCCCTTCATTACATCGAAGATATTACTGGTAACTCTTTTTCTTTTCACCCACAGGTATCCTTCGAAAAGGAGCGTGAGCATAAAATAGAAATCCGATCGGTCAAAGCCATTGGAAGTAACCCGGCCTTAATGGACTACCTTCTTCATCGGAAGGTCAGCACCGAGACGGCATCCAGGTTTTGTATGGAGGTGTATTATTCCATTGGGGACAAAAAGTATTTCGGGATTGGAAACAAAAACGAGAACGGCTGGGCCATCCGGAATGCCTATTGGAAAGGCAGCAGTGGGCAGGGCATCAGCTACTATCCAGGGGAAGGCAAAACCCTCCATATGTTCGAAGGGATTTTTGACCTGCTCAGCTTCTATGAGCGCAATCAAAAAGATGTCGAACCCGATGACTTTCTGGTGCTGAATTCCCTGTCCAACATGGATGCGGCAAGAAAGATTATAGTAGATTTTCCACGGGTAAACCTTTACCTGGACAATGATATACAGGGCAAGGTGTGGACAAAAAGATTGCTTAAAGACTTCAGTCAATGCATTGACCAATCAGGTAAATATTTAGGGTATAAGGATCTAAACGATTACCACCGAAAGTCAAAAAGCGTTGGCGTGCGAAGGTAGCAACGTTTTATAAGTCGAAGCGAAGCAAGCCATGTTTTGGTCTTACCAAAACGGCTTGCTTCGCTTCGCTCAGGTTGAAATTCACTCCGTTCATTTCACTCATGGGAAGACCAAAGAAACCCGAAGATCAGAAGAGGAATATAAAGTTTACTTTCCGCATGACCGAAGAGGAGGTGAGGTTGTTGGGAAGTTTATGCGAAGTGGCAGCGATGCCGGCCGCGGACGTGGTCAGGTCCTGCGTATTCAAAAGCAGGTTGCCCAAGGCAAAGGTAGCCAAAGTGGACAGGCAGGCCTATGTGGAGCTCAAAAGAATTGGCAACAATATCAACCAGATTGCAAGACACCTCAATTCAAAATTTGAGGTGTCTGCAGATAGGATGAAGGCCATTGATGCCCTTTCTACAAAACTGGATCAAATCATCAAACTGCTGCTCCATGATCGCTAAACAGTCCATCGGAAAAAACTTTATGGGAGCATTGGATTACAATATCAAAAAGATGTTTGTCCGGGAGCAGTCAAAAAGAGCGGAGATCCTGGAAACAAACTTTAGTAGCCTGGACAGGGAAATGGTACAGAAAGAAGTGGAGTTGATGAAGAGTATGAATCCCCGGCTAAAACGGAACACCTACCACGTCAGTCTAAGCTTTGCCAAGGAGGAAAAAATATCAAATGCAAAAATGATGTCCATTGCGGGTGAGTACCTGAAAGGCATGGGCTTCGATGACAATGCCTATGTTATTTTCAGGCATCATGATGCCGACCATCCCCACTGCCACTTGTTGGCACTGAGAAACCGGTTTGATGGATCGGTGGTTTCTGACAGCAACAACTATCGAAAGAGTGAAAGCCTGGTACGGAAACTGGAAAAGAAATATGGGCTTCAACAAGTAAAAAGCAGCAAGGAAGCCAAAGTCAAGGCACCCAATAAGGATGAAATCGAAATGGTGATGAGGACCGGAAAACCCTCCAAGAAAATGGTGCTCCAACAAATAGTAGGAGAGGCCTTGAACCAGACCAATACCATGGAAGACTTTATCCTACAAGTCGAGGCAGCTGGCGCCAATCTACTGTTCAACCAGGCCAGTACCGGCAGGGTATCAGGAGTGGCCTACTGCTATGATGGCTTCAAGGCCAAAGGGCAATCCTTGGGCAACCAATTCAAATGGAAGAACATCGCAAATATACTACACTATGAGCAAGCTAGAGATCGCCAAGCAATTGGCCAGGCAAACACAAGAACAACATCAAAATACCCGGGAGGGTTATCAGGAAATGGTCAAAAAACAACTCGAGTTCATGGGCTACATTCCGAAGATGCAGGACAGTCTCCTGCACATCAGCAGAAAGCTGGACAGACAGAACGAACAGATCGAGACCAATTATCAATGCGGGGTGAAAATGAATTCCAAACTGGAATCGGTCAAAATACAGCTTCAACACCAGCAGGAGCAGCACCAAAAGATCGAAAAGAAATTGACCTTGGTGATCAAGTTATTGGCAGTGCCATTAATATTCTTGACCTGTTGCTTAGGCCTGCTCCTACTGCTGGGGAGGTAGGAGAAACACCTAAAAAGAGAAAGAAGAAGCGGAAAAGAGGAAAGAAGATTTAGATAATCTAATGAAACTATTACAAATAGTAGCGAGTAAAGGATGTTTATTTAATAAATGATTATTTGATTTTTTACCTTTAAATCAGATCTAAGCATATGTGATATATACAGAAAATAAATTAGAAAATGAAAACCTCAATTTTTACAATTTCAACGGACACAGTAAACAGGTATGGAAGCTGTATGACAATCGGAGCATTATACCATTCACTTTTTGATAATTTTAAGGATGGAATCCCTCTCCTTTTTAATCACGATCAGCATAAACTTTTAGGGTGGGGAAAAACATTTGGGCTATATCTTGAACCTGGTCTATCAAGATTATTGGTATTACATTTTGTTCCTGAAACACAATATGATAAAAATATAATAATTCAAAATAACCAGGCTTTTAAGAGGAATAGGCAGGTAGAATCAACTAAGCAATACTTGGAGCCATTTAAGAAGATTCTTGAAGATAAATATGTTAATGATTATAAGGTTTTCTATCAAGCCTGTGCCTATGCAATAAAAAGGGGAGTTGTAAAACAAATATTTCCAGATTTGTTCCAAAAGAAAGATAGAGATGGCTTAGTGCCTTTAGGTAGGATATTCAAAGATTTTGAATACTTGGGGAATGGAGTCTTTAAAAATTTAAAAACGGATTTTGTCATTGTTGCCCACAAGTATTTTAGAAGATCTGAATCCATCCAAAATACTTTGAACGTAATATTTTTAAATAAATTAATTGAATATTATTATTCGGGAGAGCTAGAAGTTTATTTAAGAATTGATGAAGATATGGTGGGGTATTCACCCTCTTTTACAGAGTATGCAGAATTAGATTATCAATGGGGGCCAAAATACAATGATGAAATTAAGTCGATTAAAGAGGGAGTTTCTAAACATATAATTAATAGAGATGAGCAGGATATTTATGATATCAGTGGGAGTGAGTTTTTATGGGAGTGGGATAAGGAGAAAAGAAGATTTTCATTTCAAATGGAAGAAATAAAAAATGAAGAATCACGTTCGGATAAGGAAATTTATAATTGTAGATATGTACATACTATTTATGATAAAGTAGATTCTTCTTTGGTCCATTTTGATGGGGCAATTAGGAGTTACTCAACTCAAGATATGCTTGGTAGGATTGATACGCCAATTAATGTCTATGGAAAGAAAGCCGGTTATACTAAGCTTTTTAAGATAAATGGTAATCTTGGAATTGCAGACTGGAAACTAATGGTAACTCTCTTTCTTAGGGATAACCCCTTAATTTATGAATATTTTGGAAAGTCGGAGGAGCTAGAGATGTTAAAGGCTCCCTATGACTTGACTTTATCTTTACGTCAAAAATTAGTTCCTTATGAAATTAAAAAGGAAGATGGTTTAAGGTTTCAACTATCCCATTTTACACTACCAAAGGATTTAAGGAAAGGTAGGTATATCCATACATATGATATTATAGCATCAAAGGAGAGAGAATTCAAATGTATTGATTTCTTTACTATTGAAATAAGAAAAGCTCTTCAAAGAATTGGCGGTGATTTAGAAATTCCTGATGATGTCTTACTTATTAAAACAAACGACGGTTATTGGAATATACCACTAATAATGCATAATGGTATTCAATCCGAAAAGCTATTTCTCGAAACGCTAAGAGCAGTACAATTATTGTTTGATGGAATGATAGAGAAAGAAATTGATCTCAATATTGCAATTAATCTGGGATTAGTAATTGATGAAGTGATAATTCAATTTGGGATTTATGGTAGTATTAATGAGATAGTTAAGTGGTTCAAAGGGAATTTTGTATTACCAACCAAGAGAGAAACTGTAGTTGACTGGCTTGAAAAGCAAAAAAAATATGTTGGAGGATATGAAAGAAGAGATACCCCAATAATGGATAATATACTTCAGAAAGATGGTGTTATTTATGCCAAAAGGACTCTTTTGGAATTTGACTATGAATTCAAACTAGATGAAAATGAAAATGAAAATTTGATATTTGAGGTTGAAAATATAGATCTTCAAAAATATTTTGACAACGGTTTAATAATCAGTTACGGCTATTCCGTGGATAAATGCGTTTGTTCAGATTCAAAGGAAAGCTATATACACTCATGTAGGTCAAAATGGTTTGATTCAGATTTACCAGCTGTTGAGATAACGGAAAGCACACCTTTGTTTTTATTCTGGAGCTGACTTTGAAGTCTTTATGAGATAAATCGTTAGATTTTTTTCATGTCAATTATTATAGTGGTTGCTTACGATATCATAAAGTACTGTATTGTTCGTATAACTCATGACTTACTTATCTTATTTGATTAAAACGGAAGTGAGCACAACATTAAATATTCTCACGAACATAAACCAAGTGACAAGCATCCAGGATCAGGTTAAATACCATATCGTAAAAATAATGATCACTTTTAAGTTCATAGGAGGGGTTTAAGTCTCCCAGAGTACACAGGATCCAGTCATTTAAGACAGATAGCAACTTTTTAGGTTTGGGGTCGATAAAAAGCATCTTTAGGTTGAGGAGTGGATCTAGGGAGTCTTTTGGATCAGTAGAATAAGGTAAATATGGCAGGATATGGGATAGCTTTCTGCTCTTTTTCAAAATGGCTTTGGGGACAAGATTGGATTTGGAGATAGCTTTCACTTTCAACTGTGGGTGGTTTTCCTGTGAAATCAGAAAGGCTGCTTCAATCAGCTTGGCGAAATCCTGCTTAAAACTAAATGCGTGGCTTACAGATTCCCAATAAGTGACCAGTCCCCCATGGATTATTTTGATGGACAAGGCACCTAGAGCTGCCCTAGCTTCTGGTAAGGCATATTGCTGGGTAAAAAAATGTGTAAAGAACGCTGGTAAATCTTCTTTCTCTGATTTGGAAAGGAGTGTGGGGATATAAGTTTCCTCATCCGAGGTAAAGACCTGATCCGCAATAATGGTCCGGCTGTTATTTCCTGTATTGAAGTTATTGATCACTAGCATAGCTTAAAAGTTTAGATGAAACATGGTAATAATTTCATCCATTTCAATAGGGTAGAAAATTCGCCAGAAGAATAATTTATTCCATGCCGGTAGGTTAGCTGTTACTTGTTGTTTATTAATTGCTCCAACCTCGCTACCATCTCATCTTTTTCCTTCAACATCCTTTCATATAATTCGATCTTTTCATCATACAACTGAACGATTTTATCAATCGGATTAAAGGTTGGGTAATAGCTATAGAGCGAGTTTCCAGTAGCATGATCACTATTGTTGACTGTATTCGAAATAATATTCACCGCCTGTTCCTCGTCAAAATTCTGGATGGCCTCAACTGGAATTTGTAGGATTTCTGCTACCTGTTTTAATATACTTTCTTCAATGCTTTCTTTTTGTTCCAATAAGGAAATTTTCTTTTGGGACCAATCCTCTCCCATTTCGTGGGCCAACGCATCTTGTTTGATGCCGAGCATTTCCCTAAAGCGTTTGATGTTTCGTCCTTGATGGATATTTCTTGCTGCTGAATTAGTCATACGTCCTGATTGCTGAAAAACTAAAACACAAGTTAAGGAAATTGATGGAATTTGGGAAATGGTTTTTATAAATGGTGGATACAAGAATCTAGGAATATATTATTCCTGAAGGAATAGTTTAGAAAAGGCGGTTTGAGGAATTTGTATTATAGCAATGATCCTTTCCTAAACTATGTAGATATGAGTGATCCAAGCCAATTCAAAGAAGCTCTCCTCGATAATCAGTCGATAGGACAAAATATGATGGTCTTTAGAAGACTGAGGAGCCTTAAGGCCATGGAGCTAGCCTTCCATTTAGGAATCAGCGAAGCCACCTATACCAAATATGAACGTGGAGAAACCAAAATCACCGTGGAGCTTATTAAAAAATATGCTGATTATGTGCAGGTTGATCCCATTCATATTTTGACCATTAAGCCGGGGCAACTGATCGAGTATTTATATGAACTCGAAAAAAGGAAAATTCAAATGGAGAGCAACCAGTTTGACTCCTTAATCGAGATACTTCAAGAACTCAAAAACAGCAATGATGTCTTAAAAAGCCTGATAAAGGAGGCTATTGTTTAAACTTAACAAGAGCAATATGATCAATATTCAAAAAGACGAGCTTATCATAGAATTGATCCGCCAAGACCTTAAGCATAACCAGCTGATTCAGGGATTGGATAATTTAGACCTGGATGCTGGCCATCGCCATCATCTAGGCATTATGGATTTGGTCAAGAGGCTGATGGAAGTTCCAGAGCATTTCGAGAATGATTTTTTAGATACTTATATGGGCTATATGGATAGATGCCTTGATTATCCTATTTCCAGTTTAGGTGAAGAACTGTGGTACTTGGCCGAGGAGTGTTATGAGGGGTTAAGACCGCTGGATGTTGTTTAGAAGTGATTATTTTTTTTGAATTTAACGCTGTAACCGTTCGGTTGAGTTGATTTAAACAAAAATAAGTTTGCTTATAAATCAAGCAAGTGGCATTTAACACTGTGGTTTTTCTTTTATTACTCTTTTTTGTTAAAAGCCCCAATAATTCCAAAGAGAGTTAACAAATATTCGATGTATATTAAGAGGATTGTGTAGGAGGATAATTTTGTTAAAACACCAAAAAGGAAGGGCGCAATTGAATTTAGCCATATGATTTTGGCTTTTATTTTTTACTTTTAAAAACGAATTTTAAATAAAAATTTACCTTTGCAGATTTATATTAAGAGATATCACAAGGAATGAATGCAGTAGAAATTGAAGAGGCCATATCATTACTCTCGGAACAAGATTTTGATCCGGTTGAATTTCCGTATTTATTTCTGGAAGCTTTTGGCAATAAGCCAACGACTATAAAGCGCCTCAAAACAGGTAATAATAACAAATCTGATATTAAAGGAGGGGTGCTTCAGCACAACAATATTCATATAGCGGTTTGTGATGAAGGTACGGTTATAGAAACTCTTAAACGTCTAAAGGAAAGCTCGGCCACAACCAAGGCCAAAGCCAAGTTCATTCTAGCTACAGACGGAAAGGAGTTTCAGGCTGAAGATTTGAATAGTGGAGAAACCGTCGCATGTGAATTTCATAGTTTCCATGACCACTTTGGCTTTTTTCTACCACTGGCAGGAATCAGCACGGTCAAACAAATTCGTGAAAATGCCTTTGATATTAAGGCCACAAGCCGTTTGAATAAGCTGTATATTGAACTTCTTCGGCATAATCCAGAATGGGCAACAGCAGAGCGGCGCCATGATATGAATCACTTTCTTGCCCGCCTAATTTTCTGCTTTTTCGCTGAGGATACGGATATATTTGGTGGAGATGGTCTTTTTACCACTACGGTGCAACAAATGAGCGCCAGTGATGCCTCGGATACTCATGAGATTATTGGCGAGATCTTCCGAGCGATGGATATAAAACAGGCTGAACGTGCTGATCAAAATGTAAAAAACTGGGCAAATAAGTTTCCTTATGTAAATGGCGATTTGTTTTCCGGATCTACAGAAACACCCAAGTTTACGAAGATTGCGAGGTCTTATTTGCTACATGTCGGGAATCTCGATTGGAAGAAAATAAACCCTGATATATTTGGATCAATGATTCAGGCTGTGGCTGATGAAGATGAGCGCGGAGCCTTGGGAATGCACTATACCTCACGGCCTAACATCTTGAAAGTTCTGAACCCTCTATTCCTTGATGACCTCAGAGCCCAATTGGAGGAAGCTGGTGATAACCCTCGAAAATTGCTCAACCTCAGGAAACGCATATCTCGTATTCGGGTGTTTGATCCTGCTTGTGGTTCAGGTAACTTTCTTACAATTGCTTACAAACAATTACGCGAAATTGAACATGAGATTAATAAAAAGAGAGGGGAGGCTGACCGTTTAACTGAGATTCCTCTCACCAATTTCAGAGGCATTGAGTTGAGGGATTTTTCGGCAGAAATTGCCAGACTGGCGCTTATCATTGCAGAATATCAATGTAACGTTATATACCGAGGACAAAAACTAGCTCTTGCTGAATTCCTCCCGCTAAATGCTGAAAACTGGATTACATGTGGTAATGCACTTCAGCTAAACTGGCTTTCTATATGTCGTCCAACTGGTACAGCGGTGAAGCTTTTTAGGGAAGACTTATTTAGTACCCCAATGGATCAGGCAGAGATTGATTTTGAAAATGAAGGAGGTGAAACGTATATATGCGGTAATCCACCCTACTTAGGGTCTACATGGCAATCGAACGAGCAAAAAGCTGACCTTCAATCCATATTTAAGAACTTGACGAAAGCATGGAAATCTTTAGATTATGTTGCGGGTTGGTTCATGAAGGCGGCTGAGTTCGGGAAGCATACAAATTCAGCTTCAGCTTTTGTTTCCACAAATTCAATATGTCAAGGTCAACAGGTCCCAATTCTTTGGCCCCTAATTCTTAAAACAGGTCATGAAATTTCGTTTGCCCACACATCCTTTAAATGGGCTAATCTGGCTAGCTACAATGCAGGAGTGACTGTGGTTATAGTTGGTTTTTCTAATAAGGCGCCTAAAATTCGACGTTTATTTTCTTTAAACGATGAAGGTGAAATCATAGAAAAAAAATCAGAAAACATTAATCCATATCTAGTTGCAGCAAAGAATATCTTGGTCGAAAAAGTTTCACATCCAATGTCAAATATTCCGCCAATGGATTTTGGAAGTAAACCAGTAGATGGTGGTTACTTGTCATTAGATGCACATGAGGCAAACGTCTTGAAAAAGGAAGGCATTCCCGATGATTTCATTAGACCATTTTTTGGCTCATCAGAAGCAATACGGGGTATTATAAGGTATTGTATATGGATAAATGACGATAAAAAAGAAGAAGCATATGATCATCGTATTCTAGAAAATAGATTTGAAGAAATCAAGAAATTTAGAAAATCAAGCACAAAGGTTCGTACTCAACAAGGAGCAGCTTGGCCTCACCGCTTTGACGAAAAGCGACAAACTGGCAGTGAGAAAGTCTTCATTATTCCAAGCGTAAGTTCAGAGAATCGGTATTATTTACCCTCTCTTCCCCTACCAAATAAAAGTATTGTTTCCAATGCAGCATTTGCCTTGTATGATGCTCCATTATGGAGTCTATCAATAGTAGTTTCAAGGCTTCACATTGTATGGATAGCTACAGTATGTGGCAAATTGAAAACTGATTTTCGATACTCTAATACTCTTGGATGGAATACATTTCCTTTGCCATCACTTACTCAAAAAAACAAGGAAGATTTAACATCCTGCGCAGAAGAAATCCTGATGGCACGAGAAAGACATTTCCCAGCCACAATAGCGGATTTATATGATGCTGATAAAATGCCTGAAGATTTACGCCAGGCTCATGAACGCAATGATGAAGTGTTGGAGCGTGTATACATAGGCAGGCGATTTAAGAATGATACTGAACGCCTTGAAAAGCTTTTCGAACTGTATACTAAAATGACCGCCAAAAAGAAAACCGCATGAACCACAATAAAACCGTACCCTCCGTCACCGTTAATTATAAGAGTACAGGCAGCTCTACCAAATCGAATGAATTGGGTATGCGGGCGATGCAAGAAAGAGCCTATGAAAAGCGAGGGGAACAGTATCTTCTGATCAAGTCACCACCAGCCTCTGGTAAGAGTAGAGCGCTTATGTTTATCGCTTTGGATAAGCTCAACAACCAAGGTATCAAGAAGGCCATTGTGGCAGTGCCTGAAAAATCCATTGGGTCAAGTTTTTCTAATGAGCCACTTACGAAGTATGGTTTTTACTACGACTGGGAGATGAAGTCTAAGTGGAATCTGTGTAACTCTCTTGGAGAGGATGGTAGTAAGGTCAATTCTGTAAAATCATTTCTTGAAAGTGAAGATCCAATATTGGTATGCACACATTCTACCTTCCGTTTTTCTGTAGAACGCTATGGAGTTGAAGTATTTGATGATTGCTTGATTGCTATTGATGAATTTCATCATGTGAGTGCTGAAGAAGACAATGTACTTGGGTCACAGTTGAAACAGTTTGTTGCGAGAGATAAGGTACATATTGTAGCCATGACAGGTTCATACTTTCGAGGAGATGCTAACCCTGTTTTGATGCCAGAGGATGAAGCCAAGTTCGATACCGTTACTTATACCTATTATGAACAGCTCAATGGTTATGAATACCTAAAGACTCTTAACATTGGTTATTTTTTTTATAGTGGAGCCTATGCGGAGGATATTCTGAATGTCCTTGATGCGAATGAAAAGACAATCATTCATATTCCCAATGTTAACTCAAGAGAAAGTATGGGGGATAAAATCAAAGAGGTGAACCATATTATGCATGAGTTAGGAGAGTGGCAGGGTGTTGATCCTGATACTGGTTTTCATTTGATCCAAACAACTGATGGAAAAATATTAAAAATTGCTGATTTGGTTGATGATGATCAAACCAAAAGAAACAAGGTTTCTGCCGCCTTAAAACTTACGGAAGCCAAAAGTAACCGTGATCACGTAGATATTATCATAGCTCTTGGAATGGCAAAGGAAGGGTTTGACTGGATATGGTGTGAGCATGCACTTACAGTGGGGTATCGTTCCAGCTTAACAGAGATCGTACAAATCATTGGGCGAGCCACACGAGACGCACCAGGTAAGACACATTCACGGTTCACTAACTTAATTGCAGAACCAGATGCCTCGGAAGACGCAGTTACAGATGCAATTAATGATACACTTAAAGCAATTTCTGCTAGTTTATTGATGGAGCAAGTGCTTGCACCGAAATTCAACTTTGTTCCTAAAAGGTTAGAAAATGAACCAGATCCTAACTATTACTATGGAGAAACTGGATACGATCCAGAACGATGTAATATTGGTGTAAATGAGGAAAATGGTCAATACCAAATTGAAATTAAAGGACTGACTGAACCAAAAAGTGAAGATGCACAGCGCATTTGTCAACAGGATTTGAATGAAGTAATTGCGGCTTTTGCTCAGGATAGGCAGACAATAGAAAGAGGCTTATTTGATGAAGAAACCGTTCCCGAAGAATTGACACAAATCCGGATGGGCAAAATTATTAAAGATAGATATCCAGAGCTGGATGTGGAAGATCAAGAAGCTGTACGTCAACATGCCATAGCTACACTAAATTTGACGCAAAAGGCCAAAGAAGTGCTAAATAATGATCCTGAATTACAGGCAAGAGGAAGTACTGCTCTTATTGATGGAGTTCGTAAATTTGCCATGGATGTACGTGAGCTGGATGTTGATTGGATAGACAGCATTAACCCGTTCAGTGAAGCGTATTCGATCTTGTCAAAAGCTATGACGGAACAAAGTCTCAAAGCCATGGCAGAAGTTATAGCTGCCCGAAATCCGAACCTTTCTTTGGATGATGCTAGAGAGTTGGCGAAACGCGCATTGAAGTTTAAAAAAGAAAGAGGTAGATTGCCTGACATCAAATCTGCTGATCCGTGGGAGCAACGTATGGCACAAGGAATTGCCTATCTTGCTAGATTAAAATCTGAAGAAGCTAATGGCTAAGAAAAGGAAACTTACCGTAGAAGATGATGCTTTGTTGGCAGAACTAGGTATAGAGGTTGAGGTCAAAAAGCCAATCAAACATACGCTTCGTGAGGAGCGGATTATTGCGAGATTTGAAGAAATTCAGAAGTTTGTAGAGGATCATGAGCGCATACCAGAACATGGTGAGAATAAAGATATTTTTGAACGTCTCTATGCGGTAAGGCTTGATCAAATCCGCAAACAGGACGAATGTAGGAACCTTCTGAAGGATTTAGACTACCAAAACCTTTTAAGTGCTGATGCTAAAGAAGACAGTGAAATTCCTGAATATTTAGATGATGATGAATTGTTAGCTCAACTTGGTGTGGATGAGAATGAGGAGAACTCAATAACAAATTTGAAACACGTCAAAACTAGAGCTGAAAAGAGGGCTGCAGAAGAAATTGCTAATCGTACACATTGTAAAGATTTTGACGAATTCAAACCATTATTTAAAGCTGTAAAAAAAGATATCGACAATGGGTTGAGGTCAACGATTCGCTTTAGAAAAGACGCAGGTTTTACTAAGACCACACTCAAAAAATCACAATTCATTATCGTTGGTGGTCAAATAGCCCTTATAGCAGAGTTTGGGGGAATTTTCAAAGCACCTAATGGTGAAGATGATGCACGGTTAAGAGTAATATACGCCAATGGCACAGAAAGTAACATTCTGTGGAGGTCGCTTATTAGAGCCATGTATAAGGATGAAACAAGTAGATACATATCAGATAGCAATTCTGGACCGTTATTTTCAGGAGAAAACAGTGCTGATGATCAAGAAAGTGGGACGATTTACGTTCTAAGGAGTCAGTCAAACCATCCCACTATTAAAGAAAGTAGGAATATCGTTCATAAGATAGGGGTGACGGGGGGAGAAGTGGAGAAGCGAATAGTCAATGCAAAAAATGACCCGACATTCCTTCTGGCTAATGTTGAAATTGTTGCCACCTATAAATTGGCCAACATTAATCGAGGAAAGCTTGAGAACCTAATTCATAAGTTTTTTAACTCAGCTAGACTTGATATTGAGATTATAGATCGTTTTGGAAAACCAGTCAAAGCAAGAGAATGGTTTCTCGTTCCTGTATTTATCATTGATGAGATGGTAGAGAAAATAAAGGAGGGAACGATTAGCGAATATTACTATGATCCAACTTTTGCAAAGCTGGAAAAAAGATAATCAGGGAAAAACTTTAGGCGTGATTTTTACATCTTTTTATTAGTAATAAGGTGTTTCGCACCATTATTTCAGATCATAAATTAAATGGAATATTACCTTAAGCTATTTCATTTAAAATAACCCATAAAATAAGAAACCTACTTGAGGATGGTAGATCTCCTAAAATAAAGCTTAATAATATAAGAGGAAATGGGCACGAATAAACTTTTGAAAATTACAATAAATAAAGTATGTTGTTGTTTAATATTGCTTTACAAGGTGTGAATAATCTAATTTTATATGAAAAATCAAAATAATGAAATATAGCACGATATTCCATTTGCTTTGAAGCCTACTGTATTAATGGAAGAACCAAATCAAGTGTACTCAATTTTTACAGGGAGATTTGATCTTTCAAACGAAAATGAACAAACTAAATATCAGTTAGATGGAGAAATCTATTTTAATTGGTTTCCAGAAATAGGGGTGAAGTTTAATGGGGTTTTGTTAAAGGGCGCAGGTTTAATAGATATTAAGGCTAAATATCTGATTTTAATTGATATGGTTGTTTTTTCTTCAGTGTTTATAACCAATTTGTCTGAATCAGATATTACTAAAGTAGAAGGGAGATCATCTAAGCAAGTTGTTAAGGGGGATAGGTCAATTCAAGTTTCGAAGTTGTCTTTTTCAATCCCTAATTTAAGAGACTTTAATGGCCAAGGAGTTAAAGTTAAAAAGCCCTCTGGTTCCCTAGCTTTTAGTAATAGTAGAATTACTCTTATTAATGAGGATTTTACCATAACTATTGATAAAATACCTGGCTTTAAAGAGTTAAGAGATTCCTTAAAGAAGAAAGGTGGGTATATTTTCTTGTATGCTGGTGAAATAGTATTTAAGAATGGAAGATTTGATCATAAAAACTTAAAACAATTACTCGATACGCTTCATAATTTTTTTAGTTTTTTGAATGGAAGAAGATGTTCTCCTTTGTTCATTAACGGAGTGCATGAAGATGAGATTATTTGGACGGACTATTCCAATTATATAAATGATCATTACCAATTCTCTTTTTCATGGCCCTCTAATATTTCAACGGAGGGGGTAAGTGGATTATGGAATAATTTTTATAACCTATTCTCAAGTGAAGAAGATAGGAGCTTTTTAACCTTAGCAATTCACTGGTATTTAGAGGCTAATGCTGCTCCGAGCCATATGGAAAATTCTATCATTATGACTCAGACAGCTTTGGAGCTTATATATAATTGGCTAATTATTGAGAAAAGAAAGATTATATCTGGAAGGGACGCTGAAAATATGTCTGCAGCAAATAAGATAAGATTGTTATTATCTCAATTTATCGATCTTAGAAAGATAAATCATAAGCTAGAAAATATTAAATCGTACATAGAAGGAAGTCATGAGATTCAAGATGAAATTGATCTTTTTGTTTCTATTAGAAATGGAATAATTCATTCTCAAGTTGACAAAAGGAAGAAATTACTCGAAATGCCTTGTGAAGTAAAATATGAGGCAAATCAGTTTGGAATCTGGTTGATAGAGTTCTCTTTATTAAATATTTTAAATTATAAAGGCCTCTATCGGAATAGAATACTTAAGCCCATCCATTTTGGAGAAGGAGAGGAGCGTTTAAAGAAATATGACTCTTCGGAATAGTACACGTAGGGAAATATTCTAAGACAGGTAGTGTCAATTAATCTATAAAGCCCCTTAGATGATGTTTCTTGAGGTAAAATTTATAAGCCATGAACATCATTGATTTTATCAACCATTTCCCGGACGAGGAAAGTTGTGAGCACTTCTTGAAATTCTATCGTGAAAGAACAGGTATCTACTGTAAAACATGTTGTGCCTTTAGCAAGCACTATTGGTTTAGTGGCCGTAAATTCTTCGAATGCAGCAAGTGCAGAAGAAGGACCTCCCTTAAAGCAGGTACGGTAATGGAGTGCAGTAATCTTTCGCTCCACACCTGGTTCACAGCCTTTCTGTTGATGTCTGCTACCAAGAAAGGCTTTTCCTGTCTGGAGTTTCAAAGACAGCTGGGGCTGAGCAGGTATGAAACAGCCTTTAACCTTATGCATAAAATCAGGTCTGTCATGGGCAAAAGGGATGGTATCTATATGTTAAAAGGGATGGTGGAATACGATGAGGCTTATGTGGAGACAGCCACTTCCAAGGCGTTTAAGAAGCATTTGAAGCGGGGCAAAGGCAGCCAGCGGCAGGCCATCGTTGCAGTTGCGGCAGAATCCACCCCATTGGAAGATCTTGATACCGGCAAAACAAGCAGGCATTGTGGTTTCTTTAAAATGCAGGTACTCAAGAACGTGACCGCTGAAACCGTTGAGCAATTAGTGGAAGAAGCCATTGGTAAGGAGACGGTACTATTCACCGATAAGAACCAGGCTTATGTCAACTTGGAGAGCCTTGTAGGAGATCATATCAAGGTGAAATCTTCAGAAGATTCCGCCAATGGAGACCTAAATTGGGTACATACCGCCATCAGTAACTTAAAAAAGAACCTGCTGGGAATTTATCATATGGTTTCGGAGAAGTACCTTCAAAATTACCTTGGTGAGTTTGTTTACAAACTGAACAGAAGATATTTTTGGGATAAGTTGTTTAATCGACTTGTTGTTGCTGCAATTTACCCTTACGTGCAACATACCGAATAGTCATATAAAGAAATGAGTCTAGTAGAATTAATAATTGATCCTGTACTATTTTGAAATCGCTACTAAAATCGCTACTAAATTAAAAAGAAAAACCCTAACTCATTGCCTTTAAGCGAGTTAGGGTTTGTTTGTGCAGAGGAGGAGGGATTCGAACCCCCGGTACCTCGCGGTACAACGGTTTTCAAGACCGCCGCAATCGACCACTCTGCCACTCCTCTGGGTCTAATGCGTTATGTTTGTAGGACATTTGTGTTTGTCTTACGGTTTGCAAAGGTACTACTTTATGTGATTTTTACAATGCTTTTGGGAATTAAGATTCCTGCTTAAATATAACTTACTGGTTAGGTGGCGACTAAATTTTGGAGGTATATTTCTTCTTTACTGCTTTCGTCAGGCTTACATTAATCTCAAAACAGCCTAGGATGATAAATGAAGTGATCAGGATCCATAGCATCAGCGCGATCATCGTGCCGATGGAGCCATAGAGCTTGTTATAGGAAGCGAAATTGTTTAGGTAAAACGAAAACAGGTAAAACCCAAAAGTAATCAGCAATCCTGCCGTCACTGATCCGGCGGAAAAAAAATGAAACCTGTCATGCACCGCTGGAGCAAAGTGGAAGATGAACGAGGTGGCCAGCATAAAGAGGAATAGCAGCACAAAGAACCGCAGCGATGCCACCAGTAAATAAAGGATATAACTGCTGCTTGAGACCACCCCGTAGTCGGTCAGCAAGTCTAATGCTTTGTTGCCAAAAATCATTACCAGGACAGCAGCACAAAGGTTCAGTACCAAAAATACAATGATCATCACCGCGATCAGCCGGGTCTGGACGAATCCCCTGTTTTCCTTGGTCCTGTAGCAGGCATTGAATGCACTGATCAGGGAGACAATGCCATTGGTGGACAGGTAGAGTGCCATAAAGAAGCCAAAGGACAGCATGCCCTGTCGTGGCCTGCTGATGATATCCTGTACAGTGGCTTCCGTGCCTTCATAAAGCGGGGCGGGCAGTATTTCTTTTACAAAAAGAAGGATGTTTTCAGGAGTGACTTCCGGAAAGAAAATCTCTACAAAGGGCAGCATGTTCAGCAAAAACAGCGTCAGCGGAAAGAGGGCTATGGTGAAATTGAAGGCTACGGCACTGGCACGGTCATCGATTTCGTCTTTCTGGACCTGGTGGATAAAAATCTTGCCTACATCATATAGATTTTGGTCTGGGTTTTTGAGGTGGATCCGCCTTAGCTTTTGGGCATACCTGTCCAGTCTTTGCAATATGTCGTGCACTCGTTTTTTGACCATTCGTGCTTCAGGCTAAAAGTAAGCTTTCAATAAATCTACTAAATCCGCTGGAGGTCTGCATGGTCGGTGGTCGTCTTTTTTCAGGAATGTCAGTAAGGTATGTCCCTTATGAATCAACTCGTTGACCTCATTGAATATTTCATAATCAAACCTGATCTTGATCCCGGGCATTTCTTTGATGGTGGTTTTGACCGTCAGAAGCTCGTCATATCTTCCCGGTTTAAGGTATTTGCTATAGTTCTCCAGTACGGGCATCATGACACCTTGGTCTTCCATGTCTTTGTACGAAAAACCCACCTGCCGGAGGGATTCCACCCTGGCCACTTCAAAATACATGGCGTAATTGCCGTAGTAGACATACCCCATTTGGTCGGTTTCGGCATAGCGTACCCTTATTTGGGAGGTGGCGGTAAACATAGGCTAATATACGTTCGCTTGGTTCAGTGCATTTTGGTATTTCCTCGCTTGGATCAGGTGGTCACGTAGATTGGTCGAAAAAACATGATAACCCGAAAAGTCCTCTTTAGCGCAGAAATAAAGGTAATTGTGCTGATTGTAATCGAGCACAGCATCCAGTGAGGAGATGTCCGGCAGGTTGATTGGCCCCGGAGGCAGTCCCGTGTGCAAGTAGGTGTTATAGGGACTGTCTATTTGCTTATGGACGTTCAGGACCCTTTTGATGCTGAAATCCCCAAGGGCAAAGACCAAGGTGGGATCAGCTTGTAGCGGAATATTGCGTTCCAGCCGGTTGATGTAAACGCCTGCTATTTTTGGGCGTTCATCCTTTTTGGCAGTTTCGGCCTGGACGATAGAGGCCAGTGTGGAGACCTCTGTTCTGGTCATGCCCAGGGAATCGGCTTTGGCTGATCTTGGCTTGGTCCAAAACTTATTGTACTCCCGATACATCCGGTCAAAGAGCTGTTCTGGACTGGTGTTCCAATACACCTCGTAGGTATTGGGGATGAACATGCTCATGATTGTCTCCTCGTCAAAGTCGAATTTACGGATATAAACACTGTCCTGTAGCAGGGCAAGAAATTGATCTTGCGAGATTTCCAGGTTCTTGGAAATTTTTTCTGACAGGTCTTCTTGGGTCCTTATATTGTTAAAAGTGAGATCAATAGGGGTTTGTCTTCCTGAACGGAGAAGCGCGACTAATTCCCTGTTGGATAATTTTGGGGGAATGATGTAACGGCCAGGTTTGACATTTTCCTGATATTTCAGCATTTTGGCTACGAAGCTGAAGGAAATCACATCGGTGATAATGTTGTTTTCGGTAAGGCTATCGGAAACCTGCTGGAAGGTAGCATTGCTGGGGATTTTCAGCTCGGCGGGAACATCTGATTCCGTAAGGGTGTTTGGACTGAAGAAGACTTGATAAAAATAAAAGGCAAATGAGCTAATCAAAACTGATATAGCGATCATTGCTATCATATAATACTTTTGATTCTTTTTTGTGATCATGGTAATTTATCGAGGCATTTCCTATCTAGGCACAAAAATAGGGAAATGATATGAGTGAAGATACTTATTCATACACAAATGTACGCAACTAGTAAAAAGTGTTAGTGGTTTGGTGCTAAATTTGATACATTGACATACATGCTCTCTAAATCAATAATTATTTTATGGCAGCTTCATTTATAAAAATCTATCCTGAAAACCCCAATCCGCGCGAAGTAAACCGAGTAGTGGAGGTGCTTCGGCAGGGTGGTGTGGTGATCTATCCCACCGATACCATTTATGGGATTGGGTGTGATATTTATAATCAGAAGGCCATAGAAAAGATTTGCCTGATCAAGGGAGTGAAGCCTCAAAAGCAGAATTTCTCCTTTATCTGCTATGATCTCAGCAATATTTCCGAATACACCAGGGTGGTCAGTACACCGGTGTTTAAGGTGATGAAAAAAGCCCTTCCGGGGCCTTTTACCTTTATTTTGGATGCCAATAACAAGGTGCCGAAATTGCTGCATAGCAAAAAGAAAACCGTGGGAATACGCATCCCCGACCATAGTATTCCACGTATATTGGTTAAAGAACTTGGTCAACCCATTGTAACCACTTCCATTCGAGATGAAGATGATGTACTGGAGTATAGTACTGATCCGGAATTGATCTACGAAAAATACAAGGATCTCGTAGACGTAGTCATCGATGGTGGCTACGGAAATAACGTGGCCTCTACAGTCGTCGATTGTACAGGTGAGGAGATAGAGATCCTCAGACAGGGCCAGGGCGATTTGGAAGAGATGCTCTAGGTAGGAGCCAGGAAACGGAAATAGCACAAAGTTTTGACTATTTTTGGGCATGGAAAAGAAAGTGATTTGTGCGGATTTATTTTACCTGCCCCCGATAGAGTTCTTTGTGGCTATCCAAGGAGCTGATCAGCTCATACTGGAAGGGGATGACCGTTACCAAAAGCAGACCTACCGAAACCGGGCGCATATCCGGTTGGCCAATAAAGTGGAGGGCCTTAGTATCCCGGTGATCGGGGGCAATAAGAAGGTGAAATACCGAGAGATAAAAATAGATTATAAGCAAAAATGGAAAAATATTCACCTTCGCGGCATCCGCAGTGCTTATGGTAAAGCACCTTTCTTTGAATATTTCTTTCCATACTATGAAGCTATCTATGATAAAAATATTGACAATTTGTACGATTTAAACTTTGAATTGCTGACACTTTGTCTGAAATTAATGAAGGTAAAAACCAAGGTATCCATAGGGGCCAAAGAGGAAGATTATTCTTCCTATGAGGACCTGAGGAGAACAATTGTGGCAAAGGAGCCATTTGAGCAAAGAAATATTTATGAGCCGAAGCCATACGGTCAGCTCTTTGGCTTGGACTTTGTACCTAACTTGAGCGTTATCGATTTGTTGTTTTGTGAGGGGCCGGTGGCCAATGAAATAATCTCACAATCAAAAAAAAAGAAATGAACAATCTGTAAAAGGATTGTGTTTTTAAAACAAATTCGGTAAAATTATATAGAGAATTATTTACAATTCAGAAAGGAACTAAATGGAAGCAAAATTTTCAAATAGAGTCAAAGAGGTGATTTCTCTAAGTCGTGAAGAAGCTTTGCGCTTGGGTCACGATTATATAGGAACCGAACACCTCTTGCTGGGCATGATCCGTGAAGGGGAAGGTGTCGCTGTTTCCATATTGAAGAAATTAGGAGTGCCTTTGGATGAGCTCCGCAATTCCGTGGAGCGTGCTGTAAAAGGAACGGCCAATCACAACGTGAAAAACTTGGCCAATATTCCGCTGACCAGGCAATCTGAAAAAGTACTGAAAATTACTTATTTGGAAGCTAAAATATTCAAAAGCCAACTTATCGGAACAGAGCATCTGCTGCTGTCCATCCTTCGGGATGAGGATAACATCGCTACCCAGATTTTGCATAAATTCGATACGACTTACGATACTGTGAAGGAAATGCTGGAATTCCAAACAGATCAAACGCCCCGCTCTGGAGCTGAGGCAGATGATACCGACGAGGAAAGCAGCAAGCTCTTTGGCAGTTCCGGTGGCTCCTCCGGTGGAGGAAGTAAAGGCGCTACCGAAAAGTCCAGGACACCTGTCTTGGATAATTTTGGCAGGGACCTTACCCGGATGGCTGAAGATGATAAGCTTGACCCGATTATCGGTAGGGAAAAAGAAATCGAGCGTGTGGCACAGATTCTTTCCAGAAGAAAGAAAAACAACCCTATCCTGATCGGTGAGCCAGGAGTAGGTAAGACCGCCATCGCAGAAGGGCTGGCACTGAGGATTGTTCAGAAGAAAGTTTCCCGTGTGCTGTTTAACAAACGCGTGGTGACGCTTGATTTGGCTTCTTTGGTAGCCGGTACGAAGTACCGTGGTCAGTTTGAGGAGCGGATGAAAGCCGTAATGAACGAATTGGAAAAATCTCCAAATGTCATCCTTTTCATCGATGAGCTGCACACTATCGTAGGAGCAGGCGGGGCCAGCGGATCACTGGATGCCTCCAATATGTTTAAGCCTGCACTTGCCCGGGGAGAAATTCAATGTATCGGCGCCACTACCTTGGACGAGTACCGTCAGTATATAGAGAAAGATGGTGCCCTGGCCAGAAGGTTCCAGATGGTAATGGTGGATGCCACCACTCCGGAAGAAACGATACAGATCCTGAATAACATCAAGGACAAATACGAAGATCACCATAATGTGAACTACACACCTGAGGCGATCAACGCCTGTGTGAAATTGTCCGACCGCTATATTTCTGACCGCTTTCTGCCAGACAAGGCCATCGATATCCTCGATGAAGCTGGTGCCCGCGTGCACATCAATAACATCCATGTGCCTGATGAAATCCTGAAGCTGGAAGAAGAGGTGGAAAATATCAAAGTGGAGAAAAACCGTGTGGTGAAAAGCCAAAAATATGAAGAGGCTGCGCAGCTCAGGGACAGGGAGAAAAAGCTCCTTGAACAACTGGAGAATGCAAAGGCTAAGTGGGAAGAGGAAAGTAAAACCAAACGCTATACGGTAGAAGAAGATAATGTGGCCGAAGTGATCGCTATGATGACAGGAATCCCTGCCAAGCGAATAGCCCAAAAAGAAGGCAATAAATTGCTGAATATGGGCGGCGAGCTACAAGACAAGGTGATTGGCCAGAGTGATGCGATCAAGAAATTGACCAAAGCCATTCAACGTACCCGAGTAGGATTGAAAGACCCCAAAAAACCGATCGGTTCCTTTATTTTCCTAGGACCTACGGGGGTGGGTAAGACAGAACTCGCCAAAACACTGGCGACATATCTCTTTGATAAAGAGGATTCACTCGTGAGGATTGACATGTCCGAATACATGGAGAAATTCAGTGTTTCTCGATTGGTGGGAGCGCCTCCGGGCTATGTGGGGTATGAAGAAGGCGGTCAGCTGACAGAAAAGGTAAGAAGAAAGCCGTACTCTGTCGTATTGCTGGATGAGATCGAAAAAGCTCACCCTGATGTCTTTAACCTATTGCTTCAAGTACTGGATGACGGTATTTTGACTGATGGGCTTGGTAGAAGAGTGGATTTCAGAAATACCGTGATCATCATGACGTCAAATATCGGTGTGAGGGACTTGAAAGACTTTGGCGCAGGAATCGGATTTGCGTCCAAAGCAAAGGAAGAGAACATGGATGAAGTAATGAAATCGACCATCCAAAGTGCCCTGAAAAAGGCCTTTAGTCCTGAGTTCTTGAACAGATTGGATGATGTTGTGGTGTTTAATTCCCTTAGCAAGGAGCATATCCATAAAATTATCGATATTACCCTTGAAAAACTGTTCAGCCGAATCACGGAACTCGGTTATAAGATAGAATTGAGCGATAAGGCAAAAGATTTCTTGGCCGAGAAAGGCTACGATCAGCAGTATGGTGCAAGGCCGCTAAACAGGGCCATCCAGAAATACCTGGAAGATGCCATTGCGGAAGAAATCCTCAAAGGGGACCTTTCTGAGGGTGATGTGATCAAAGCCGATTATCCAGGTAAGGGTGATGAGCTAAACATAGCAGTCAAAAAGAAAGAAAAAGCAGATTAGATTTTAATAGACGGTTTTATTTATGAAGTGGCCCAGCTTGGGCCACTTTTTTTATGTCTATTCGGAGAGCTAGACTCAGGATCAAGCGAAAAAGTTGGGGGAATTAGGGTTGGTTTCGACAGCACGCAGATGGTGCTGATTAATAAGATTTACGCTGATTTTTTTATGTTGGAGCACGTATTCCTATTGCTAAATTAAAGAGAAATATGCTTGCCAAAACCACCTGGAAATTTCTCATCCCCCTGAAATATTGCTTGGCCCAAGGGCTGGGGGACGGGCAATTTCGTGATCAGTTTTTCATGATTTGTTTTATTTGTTGACCTTTTTACCCGTCTCAGGTACATCATGATGCCATTTACATAATTTAACATTCCATTGACTTGACAGTGAGTGGTTTTGGTCTCCTTTTTGTTAGTTTTGGGCTATGAAATTCATGTTCCAAGTTATAGTGAAACTTACCTTTCTGGCTTCCCTGATGCCGTATTTATTGTCCGAAAAGATATACAACAAGTATCAGGTAAGGATCAATCCACAGGTGGTGGATACGCTCTACTACAGTGGTAAGGAAGTGGGCGGAGTGGATAGGAAGTTGCTCAAAGAAGCCAGTGGACTAGCGGTGAGCAGAATCCATGAAAATGTTCTATATACACACAATGACAGCGGAGGAAAGCCCACTGTCTATAAACTGGATTCTACGGGAAATGTGACGGGGAAAATCACCTTGGATAATACCTTTAATCGTGATTGGGAGGACATTGCAGTCGGCCCTGATGCTGGGGGCATGAAATCTTATGTATATGTCGGGGAGATCGGTGATAATGATGGGGAATATCCATCTATCAGCCTGCTGAAGTTTGAAGAACCTGCCATGGATAGCACAGACCTGCATGTGCAGCCAGAAAAGATCAAACTGAAATACCCAGATGGGGCCAGAGATGCCGAGACGCTGATGGTGGATCCCTGGAATGGTGATGTGTACATCGTCAGTAAGCGGGATTCCAGTAATGTACTTTATCGTGCACCGGCTGATAAACTCGATGAGGAGGAGGTGGAATTGGAGCCACTACAGAACCTCCCCATTACCATGTCCGTAGCGGGCGATATCTCGCCCGATGGCAAAGAAATTATCATCAAAAATTATTGGGTCATCTATTATTGGACGCGGAAGGAAGGAGAGTCCATCGCCGAGGCCCTTTCCAGAAAACCGGTACAATTGCCATACGTACCGGAGCCGCAAGGAGAGGCCATAGCATTTTCCAAAAATGGCCACAGTTTTTTTTCACTCAGCGAAGAGCGTTTTCGTATCAAGCCAGTCCTTTATCAATATTATAAAAAATAACGGGCTTAGCGAAAGGTAGTTTGTAACTTGCCGGAAGGTTAGAAATTAATAAGCTTATCATGTCGGTACAGACTACTTCCACCGTATTAATGGTCCGTCCTGCGGCTTTTGGCTTTAATCCAGAGACTGCCCAGGACAATAGCTACCAGCAGACTGATGCTCGGGATGTAGCCGAAATCCAAGCCGAAGCTGAAAAGGAGTTTGACGATGTGGTGGCCTTATTACGGCAAAAGGGAATCCAGGTGATCGTGGTGCAGGATAATCCACATCCTGCAAAGCCTGACGCCGTTTTTCCAAACAACTGGTTCAGTACACATGAGGATGGCCGTCTATTATTGTTTCCCATGCTTTCTCCGGTGAGAAGGAAAGAACGTAGGAAAGATTTGGTGGATTTGCTGGCTGCCCAAGGTTTTAAGGTCAATGAACTAGTAGATTTTACATTTTTTGAAGATGAGGACCAGTTTTTGGAAAGTACAGGCAGCATGGTGTTGGATCGGGAACATAAAATTGCCTATGCCTGTCTTTCAGAGCGGACGCATCAGGAGCCGCTACATTACTTCGAAAGGTTAATGGATTATCAAGTTGTGGCTTTTCGGGCAGTCCACTCTCAATCCAAAGAGAAGATTCCCATTTATCATACCAATGTCATGATGCACGTGGGCAGCCAGCTCGCAGTGGTCTGTCTGGACAGCATCGTGGGGAAATCCGTCAAACAGCGGGTAAAAGAATCCCTGGAGGCCTCTGGCAAAAAGATTGTCCCCATTACCATTCCACAGAAGTTTGCCTTTGCAGGAAATATGCTGGAGCTAACGGGCCCACATGGAAAGAAATTTACCGTTATGTCCCAAACGGCGTTTGACAGTCTTAAGCGAGGACAGTGGCATGTGATCAAAAAGTACACAGAAGTAATTACCGCTAAAATTCCTACGATCGAGAAAATCGGTGGTGGAAGTATCCGCTGCATGATGGCTGAGGTTTTCTTGCCGAAATAAACTGTATAAAAAGTGAGGTTTCCTCATAGCCTCAGCAGGGCAAATGCATTTACCAAGCATAAGGAGAATTAATGGTTTTATGAATAACAGCCCCAACTGTCCGATCCTTAAGGGTTGGACAGTTGACCATTGGTTGTGCATATTAACCCTTTCGGCGGTTTTAGGAATATATCAACTTACCGAAAAGGATCAGGGAAATTGTTTTTAACCTGAGTTTATACAATTCGATTAAAAACAGTTATAACGTCATCGGTAGGAAGTATAGCCTGCTCCGATACTATCGGGGACGGTTTCTAAATCGACTCAGGGTTTAAAGGTATTCCCGTGCATATAGGTTGGCTAGATGTAAGAACTGAACTTCAGCCTGCGTTAGAGGAATGTTTTTGGCTTATGCCCCAAGTCCTTGCCTCGGGTTAATGTAGGAAGGTTTTCAGCCTTGATGGCTACAAGCGATTTTTCTGATAATAGGATTCGTTAACGGGAAATTAGGTCAATTTTAACCATTCATCGTCCAAGGATCAATCCTTGGACGATGGAAACACGGCTAGATTTAGCAACCCCAAAGGGACTGAATTTTCTAAATGCTGCTCCTTCTCGCAAATTCCCTCTTACGCCCTGTTTGGCACCGGAAGGGTTCACAGTGACGGGATTTCTACTTATGAAGCAGTTTTGCTGGGCATTTAAGTTGATATCGCCAACCCTAAATTCCGGTATAGTTAAACGGTGTGATTACTTTCAGTTCCGCCTTGACATCATCGGAAACATTCAGGGTTTCGATAAATTCTTGGATGGATTGTTCTGTGATACGGGTGTTGGTGCGGGTAAGGTCTTTTAGTGCTTCATATGGTTTTGGATAGCCTTCCCTTCTGAGTATTGTCTGAATGGCCTCCGCCACCACTGCCCAGTTGTCTTCCAGGTCTGCATCGATCGCTGCCTTGTTAAGCTCCAGTTTGCCCAGTCCCTTTTTGAGCGATTCGAACGAAATTAGCATATGCGCCAAAGGCACTCCAATCACACGTAATACGGTGCTGTCCGTCAGGTCACGCTGAAGGCGGCTAATGGGCAGTTTGGCAGCCAAATGCTCCAATAAGGCGTTGGCAACGCCCAGATTGCCTTCTGCATTTTCAAAATCGATAGGATTGACTTTATGGGGCATGGCCGA
Organism: Echinicola soli; assembly: GCF_006575665.1. Taxonomy (NCBI): domain Bacteria; kingdom Pseudomonadati; phylum Bacteroidota; class Cytophagia; order Cytophagales; family Cyclobacteriaceae; genus Echinicola; species Echinicola soli. The sequence continues at coordinate 394,967 of NZ_CP041253.1, read as the reverse complement.
GGATCCGACTTCACCAGCTTTGATCTTTTGCTTGAAATAATTCATGCTGACATACTGCCAAACATCCTTGGAAAGGTCCAGCAGTATGGTATTGATCCGTTTCAGTCCATCAAATACCGCTGCCAAGTTGTCATAATGCTCAATCTGGGTAGTAGGAAAGCTACGCTCCATTCCAAGGTGATTGCTTACAAAATTATTGGCAAAGGCATTCCATTCTTGGTTTGGATAGGCCACTTTATGTGCGTTCATATTGCCAGTGGCACCACCGAATTTGGCGGAATAGGGCACTTGCTGAAGAAGCGAAAGTTGGTTTTCCAGGCGAGTGACGAATACTTGAAATTCTTTGCCCAGGCGAGTTGGAGAGGCAGGCTGTCCATGGGTCTTGGCCAGCATGGAGATATCTTTCCACTCATCCACTTGGCTATGGAGTTTGGAGATGACCTCTACCAAGACAGGCAGAATCACCCGGTCCAATCCATCCTTGAGCATCAGTGGCGTAGCGGTATTGTTGATGTCCTGCGAAGTCAGGCCAAAGTGGATAAATTCTTTTTGTGCCTCTAGCCCTAGTTTGTCAAATTCTTCCTTTAGGAAATATTCGACGGCTTTTACATCATGATTGGTGGTCTTTTCGATTTCCTTGATGGCCTCGGCATTTTCTTCCGAAAAATCGTCTACGATGGCACGTAGCTTCGGGAAAAGATCTTTTGAAATACCTGTTAGTTGTGGCAATGGCAGTTCACAAAGGGCAATAAAGTATTCCACTTCCACTTTTACCCGGTACTTGATCAGGGCAAATTCAGAAAAATAAGCCCTTAATGGAGCGGTTTTGCTTCCGTATCTTCCATCTACTGAGGATACTGCGGTCAGCGTATTTAGATTCATGGTGATGCTGTTTTGAAATTGTATGTCGATGCAAAAATAAATGTTTAATGGTTAAAAGCCCTTTAATTTGGAGGTAATTTCAAGTGGTAATGGTTTTGCGTAAATAGTAGAGCTGATTTACGCCTTTTTTCTTGATATCATCTTGTTCCTTGAATGATTGTATCTGCTTAAGTCAGCCATTTTATGGTTGGAAACTGTCACTATTCCACGTTAGTTCCAGACTTAAACCGATCCTAAGCAAATGAATGTCTTGATACTTAGCGATTATTGAGCGATGCCGAAGGGCCTGCGGGCATTGCTACTTCATAAAAAAAGGCCGCCAAAAGGGCAGCCTCTCAAACAATTAAATATGTTGGTTTAGCTAAATCTTAGTAGTTGGGGTAATTTCTGATTACCTGGATGCTAAGGTCTTTTTCCGAGTTAGATCCACTTTCGGGATTGACATATCCCCTGACGATAACGGTGTAGACGCGCTCGGCGCGGAGATCAAGATCTTCTGCTGTTAAGTTGATCTCTCCGGCTCCTTCCACTGTGAAAGTGGTCAAGTCAGCATCAATCTCTACAAAATCCGTGACACTTTTAAAGGCTTCTCCTTCAAAGGTTGGCGTTTCTTTATCATTGATGTACAGGTTCAGTGCAGGTGAGTCCGGAGACAGGTTTACCAGACGGACCATAGCTTTGTCCTCTGCAGGTGAATCCCACTCATCTTCAGCCTGTACGATGTCCATATCAGACTCTTCTCCGTCGATGAAGAAGAAGGAATACACTTGATTTTCTTCCAGGCTTACCGTGGTGTCCAGAAGGGAATTATTGGCGTTCCTGTTTTTGAAGGAAAGCGTTCTTTCACCGGTATAGAAATTGGCATAGTTGAAATAATCAGTATACTTAAAGTCGTAGGTGCTGTAAGGAGGTTTACTGACACCATCAGCATAGATGGTCACTGCGCCGGTTTCTGGCGAACCGTGATAAAAGGAAACATAGGCCAATGGACCGTCATAGTATTCGGTGTCATCATCATCCAGACAGCTGGTGATCAGAAGGGGTGATAGCGCAAGGAGGATAAGTCCTAGACTTCTCTTCCACTTGGTGGATAAATTGATTTTGTTTAATCGCGTTAACATAATTACGTTGGTTTAATCTATTTTACTCTCTTTCTGTTATGTAGGTTTTGTTCTCGAAACGTAACCTTATGTAAAAACGCTACAGCAGAAGAAAAATATTTTTACTGGGTAGCCCTTTTCTTACTGGAATATGAACCTCTTTCGATACGATGTGTTTTAACCTTAATTATACATTAGTGCTATCCATCCCATGCCTAATCGATAATGCGGCGCAAAATGGGATTTTACTTGGCGATTAAAATGGTTTTTAAAAAATCGGTCTTAATTTTGAAGCCAGAAATGTAGCGTGTATTATAATACGACATAAAGCAATGATATTCAATTTATTTAAGAAGAATAAAGAAGAGAAGAAAAGAGGTAGTCAATATTTGTCCTTAAAAGTGCGTGAAGTGGTGCGAGAAACCCCAGATGCCGTTTCGATCTATTTTGAGCAGCCAGAGCCCTATTTGGAATATAAACCTGGGCAGTTTCTGACACTGATCCTGGACATTAATGGCAAGGAAGAACGCCGTTCATACAGCCTTTGTACTTCGCCGTACGTGGATCCACATCCAGGCATTACGGTAAAAAGGATCGAGGGAGGTGTGGTCTCCAATTTCGTCAATGAGTCTATCAAACCGGGAAAGACCATTGAGGTGATGAAGCCAATGGGACATTTTACGGCCGACTTTCATTCCAAGAACAGAAACCATTTCATCATGATCGCCGGAGGAAGTGGCATTACTCCTATCATGGGGATCGCCAAATCAGTATTGATCAATGAACCGCTGTCCCAAGTGACATTGATTTACTGTAACCGTTCGGAGGAGCAGGTGATTTTTGATCGGTCACTTCAAAAGCTAGTGGCTGAGCAACAAGGCCGTCTTGAAGTGGTGCATACGCTTTCCAGGCCTTCAGGTGAATGGTCTGGTCTGCAGGGCCGACTAAATGAACAGATGATCGAACAGATTTTATCCGAGAAACATTTCCCGGAAGCCGACAAGGAGCTTTACTACCTATGTGGTCCGGAAGGACTGATGGAAGCGAGCGTAGAGGCACTGCTAAAGCTAAATGTGCCGCATGACAATATTCATAGGGAAAGTTTCTATACATCATCTTCCGAAGAAGCCGAAAAAGAAGTAGAGAAATCTTCCTCTGTTCAGCCGTCTTTGACCAGGGAGGTGACCATTAACCTAGAGGGAGAGGAGCATACTTTTGAGGTGCCTCCAGGAAAGTCGATTTTGGAAGCAGGCTTGGATGAAGGTTATGATATGCCCTATAGTTGTCAAAGTGGATTGTGTACAGCCTGTCGTGGCAAGCTTACTGGCGGCGAAGTGAAAATGGAACAAGATGCAGGGCTGTCAGACGGTGAAAAGAAAGAAGGATATATTCTTTGCTGCATGTCACATCCGCTGACAGGTGATGTGAAAGTGGATATAGGATAAATATCATGGAAATGAAAAAGAAATATTGGGAGCTGGAAAGGAATATATTGATCTTGATCGCGATTCCCTTGCCGGCTTTTGCCTTTGCTTACCTGTATACTACCAGTGGCAATATGGAATTGCCCATTCCTACTTTTCCACTTTGGTTAAGTATGGGGCTGTTGGTGGGGATTCCACTGCTATTGGCATTTAGTTATTTCAAGTTTAACGGAGGTGTCAAGCAGTTAAGAAGTACGGAAATACCCTTGGAAGAAAAAGTACAGCAGTACTGCAAGATGACTATGGCCCGTTTTTGGCAGCTTTTTGTGGCAGGATTTTTATGCGCCTTTGGCCTGATCGTTTATGAAAACCCCGGGTTTACCGTAGCATATGCGGTGACACTGGTACTGACTTCCCTGGCCAAGCCTACCCCGGATAGAATCATCCGCTTGTTACGGCTAAAGGGAGAAGACCGAGCGACTATCGAGGCGTTTAGAATACGGGAAGGATAGATACAGATATTAAACAAAAGAGGCTGTCCCAAAGGGTTGTTTTAAATACCTTATGGGACAGCCTCTTGCTTTAGAAGCGAAAGGGTAAATCGATGCTTACTCGATAGAAATCATTCCTGATCCGATTTTTCCGGTAATGGTATAAGCTCCTTGGTTGTTGATGACCAAGTGGTCACTGGAATTACTTCCGCCGACTTTGACCATGCCACTGCCAGCGCTCAAGTCGTAATTATACATGGCCAAGTCCGCATTGGCTTTGATATGAAAAGCCCCTGAATTGCCATGAAAGCTGGTGTTAGGGCCGAATCCCACTTTCTTGGCCTTTACATGGCCAGAAGACAGTTTCATACTGCCAACAGTAGAGATGTCCTCGAGGGAAGCACTGCCAGAAGTAACGCTGACGTTTACCTCGCCGGAAATGTGATTGGCTTCAATTTTTCCACTACTGGAGGTGATATCCGTATTCCCTTTGATGTACTCAAGTGCTGCCATGCCACTGCTTACCTTACAGAGAACATTTCCGGTTACACGTTTTACGGATATCTTTCCAGAAGATGCCTTGATGTCCAGATCGCCGGTAAGGTCTTCTGCTTCTATCATACCGGAACTTGCTTTAAGGTAGATTTTGTCTGATTTTACCGTGCTGATATACATTTTTCCTGAAGAATTGACGGCGCTTAGGTCGATTGCTTCAGGTCCTGTGATCCGCACGTATCTTTTGCCTTTGTTATTGTTTTTCCAGCTATTAGGAGGTGTTTGGTAGGAGATTTTGAGGGTATTGCCAATGGTCACAAAGACCAGGTTTTTGCCTGCATCTTCGTCATTGCCCAAATCTGCCACTACTTCGATAAGCTCTTGTCCAGCGTCCCCTTTATAGGAAATTTCAATGCTACCGCCTTCGATATCCAATTTATGGATGTTTTCGAAGCTCTTTTCAATTTTCGTTTGGCCAAGGGCCACCGTGCTTGCAGCCAAAAACAGGTAAGCAACCAGGCTGATATGTGTTAAAAGATTTTTCATGGTATTGTGTTTAGCGTGTTGGAATGATTGATTAGAAAACAAGGCCAAAGGTAATTGGATGCAGGGACTCCCCGGAAGGGCCATTTCCATCTTGATAGAGCTCGTTTAGGTCGTAAGTAGAGAAAAATGTGACGCGGCCAATACCGATTTCACCACGAATGCCGTAGCGGATGTTATTCAGGTAGATACCGGTGTTTAGCTTGTCTTTATGTCTTCCAGAGCCTCCTGTTTCGCGATATACATACTTACTTCTACCACCTACGCGATAGCCGAAATAAGGTCCAGCGGCAATTTTAAGTCCCTTATGGCCATTATCGTTCATGCGGCCAAAGTCCAACTTCAGCAGGGTCATGGCCGTGAGGTATGAGGCAGATACTTTGCTTTTGAATCCGTCCACATCGGTACGTTGGATGAAGTCAATGCCCTGGTCACCACGGACGGCCTGGTAATCCCGGTTTTCAAATTTGAAATTGTACCACTGTACCCCAAGGCCAAAATCCCAATAGAAGCCTTTGGATAAGCGCTGGCTGGCCATCAGGTTAAGTCCTACATTCCAGCTGCCCCAGCCTTTGACCGCATAGGGTTGGTCGGAAGTGGGGAATCCTCCACCGCTTCTGAGGTAGTTGTTAATACCCAGGTCCACGTTAAAATATGTCCTGAAACTGGGTTCGGGTTTTTTGGTTTTTTCCACACGGACTTTGGTAGTGGGGCCGGATTCGTCCACGATCACTTTTATCCTTCCCACAGAAACGGCCGTTTCGGCACCGCCTTCTTCTACTTTGACGATTTCTTTGCTATGGCCGTCCTTATCACCGACTTCTACCACTGTAAGGTCGCCTGTGTTTTCATCCAGTTCCAAGTCCAGTTCATTGATGATCTGGTTGACATCCAGAATTTTTAATTTTTCGAAATCCTCCTTGTTATCGACAAGGATGACGATTTTCCCCGAATGACCGTATTCCACAATAATGCTGTCTTTTGCCGCCGTGAAAGCGCTGTGGGTCCCTCCTGAGGCAAAGGAAGTGTGTGCTAAGGCCAACAGAATCATGGCCAAAAGGTATCTTTTCATCGTTCGTAAAGTTAATGTTATTGCTTATTTGGTTTCGTTTTTGGTGATCAGTGCAGCAAATAGATTGTTTTTTGCATCCTGCAGGTCTGCGTATCCCTGGTCTACTTTGCCTAATAGGCCACCTAGTGTATTGATCTTATCGCCGATTTCTTCGACTAATTTTTCCTTCTTTGGTTTTTCGCTGAGGCCACTGGACTTGATCCTTACTTTATAGGAAACGGACTCTTCTTCCGTCGGTGTCGTCGTGGTATTTTCAGTAATAAGTTCCGCTATGTTTGGCTCCGGGACTTCACGTTGTGGTAGCGTCGTCACATCTGCTTTGGGCATTGGGGTGTTTTTTACGTTATGGTCAGCTATTGGTAAGCTTTCTTTTTGAACCGGCTTCACGGGTGCATTCGAAGTCCTTTTCGGTTGTGTTTGATCAGTAGGTTGTTTCGATGTTTGCTTACTTTTTGTCTTCACTTCTGCAGTAACAGGTGCTGGAGCTTCCGCCAAAGCAGGTTGGTCAGTAATTGTCGGTTGCGAAGGAGCATTGATACTTTCATTCGGAACCTGCTGTCTTTCGACTGTTTTTTCAGCGATTTGCGGTGCTGTGGCTTGTTCGGCAGGTGCATATTGCCAGAGCAGATAGGCTAGGCCCATGACGCCTATAAACATGGCCGCCACGCTTATCCAGCCCCATTTGTTGCTTGGTTTCCCTGGTCCCAGTTGGGATTCCAGTCGCTCCCAAGCCAAACCGCTTGGCTTTTCTTGATGTTGCTCCAGCTTGTCGCGGAACAATTCGTCTATGGGATCTTTCTGCTTATCCATTGATTCTCCTTTCTTTTAATTGTAACTGGGTGATTTTTTGTTTTAGCATGGCCCTGGCCCTGCTGAGTTGGGATTTTGATGTGTTTTCCGAAATCCCCAAAAGATCACTGATCTCTGCATGACTGTATCCTTCTATGGCGTACAGGTTGAAAACCGTCTGGTAGCCGAGTGGCAATTCATGGATCATTTCCAACAGTTCGTTGGTTTCCATATCCACAAACTCGTATCGAGGCAAGCTCGTCTCCAGTTCGTAGTCCAGGTTTACTTCCATGGACAGTTTTTGGTTTTTTCTAAGCGTAAGCAGTGATTGGGTGACGATTATGCGTTTCATCCATCCCTCAAAACTGCCCTTGCCTTCATACTGCTCCAATTTTTCAAATATCTTCATAAACCCTTCGATCATGACATCTTCGGCTAAGTCACGGTCTTTGATATACCGTCGGCAAATGATCAGAAACTTTCCTGAATATTGATCATACAGGTGCTTCTGGGCATTGCGATTTCCCTTGAGGCACCCTTGTATGATGGCGGATTCAGTGGTAAAAGTTTTTCTGATAAACATGCTTTTTGCGTTCCCTCGAAAATGTTCGTTCTAAAGGTTTTTGAAATTCGCCCTCTGCCTTTTAACTGGCAATAGGTGGGTTTCAATAAGGTAGATACAAGTTAAGCAAAAAGGGTTGCATGGGGATTGGGATTTTTTTTCAAAAAAAATATTAGGTATATGGAAGCTAGCGAGCAATAGGTTTTTTTACTGATTGGAATGCTTCAATGTTATTCCACTAGGAGATGAATTAACCACAGATGTATCTTTTTACAAACCTGAATCTGGGTTCAGCCTCTTTATTCGGTAGTTATTGCGGAATGATGTCTTTGGTGTAAGCTCTTTCCATCGCACAAATTGTCCCTTTAGCCTTGCTTGGCTCCGGACAAGTTCGGAATCAAGCGAAAAAGTTCGGGGGATTAGGGTTGGTTTCGATAGCAGGCAGATGGTGCAGATTAATAAGATTTGCGCCAATTTTTTTATGCTGGAGCACGCATTCCTATTGCTAAATTAAAGAGAAATATGCTTACCAAAACCACCTGGAAATCTCTCATCTCCCAGAAATATTGCTTGATCCCAAGTTCGTAGCGACGTTTTTCTAAAAAATAAAACCCACAAACTTCCCCTTCTTTTAATATTTAACTCGACCTACTCAATAAGCTGCTTTGTAATTGATCAGGATTTGGATGTTGTTCCATTCATTTTCCTTTACTTCCACGGGTTGGATGTAGCTGTCCAGGTCATAGACATTGGCAAAATATCCATTTTCCTCAACCGTGAAAATCGAATAGGCACCAGGGGCAAGTCCAATGGCAAAACTACCATCTTCTTCTGTTTCTATCTCGGCGATCATTGGGGTTTCGATATCCTTAAAAAGATGATCTCCCATGGTGGCTTGGTTGATGTGGGTGCGCTCATAAATGCGGATGGTCCTTTTTACTTTTTTTCTTTCGGGTTTTGCGGGAGTTACGTTGTCACCGTCTGTGATCGTGGGCATTTGGTTTCCTTCAATCCAATACACCTGGCCGACTACTCCCTGTGTATCTACTCGCTGTGCTTTACATCCACATAGGAGCACAGCAATAAAAGCGGTGGCAAAAAGAGAAAAAAAGACGGGTGATAATGCTTGCTTGGTTTTCATGGTTTATGTTTTCTTGTGAATGTTAGCTTGGAGTTAACACATTTTGTGCCAAATCAAATTCCATTAAATAGTTCAAAGGATTGCAGGTAATCCGGAACAATGGTATTCCAGCCAAATTCTTGCGTAAGGGTTTGGGCAAATGCTGTGGATACTTCTTGCTCCCCATGAACCACAAAGGTCAATTTAGGCTTGTCGGCAATGCAATCGGCCCAACGGAGCAGTTCCTGTTGGTCTGCATGGGCACTTAATCCATCGATATAGTAAATGGAGGATTTTACAGCCACATCAATACCATACATCCGGACTTTTTCCTCCCCATCCAGAAGTTTTCTCCCGCGTGTACCTTCTGCTTGATAGCCTACGAAAATAATACTATCATTTTCATTTGGTAAACGATTATATAAATGGTGTACGATCCGCCCTCCGGTGGCCATGCCACTTGCCGAAATAATGATCGCATCTCCTCTTAGGTTGTTTAGGGACATGGAGGCTTCTTGGTTTTGGTAATAGTGGAGGTGTTTATGGGAAAAAGGATTTGCACCGTTTTCTTGCAATGAAGGCCCTAAGCGGTGGTAGGCCAAATAGTCCTTATAAAGTTTGGTTACGTCTATTGCCATTGGACTGTCCACATAGATGGGGATTTGCGGGATCTTGCCTTTTTGCTGAAGTTTAAACAAGTAGTAAAGGACCAGCTGTGTCCGTCCTACGGCAAAAGAAGGAATTACTGACACTCCACCTTTTTGGTACGTTGCATTGATGGCATTTGCCAATGATTTTTCGGGGGAATGGGATTCATGGGTGCGATTCCCATAAGTGGATTCTATAAATAGAATGTCAGCCTTGGGAAGTCCAATGGGCGGATTGAGTAGCGGGTCATTGTACCGGCCAAGATCGCCTGAAAAGACGATGGTTTTGGTCTGATGTTCACCATTTACTTGGATTTTGAGGATGGCCGCTCCCAGGATATGTCCGGCATTATATGCCGTCAGTGTAGCTGAAGGCGTAAGACTAATGGGCTGGTCAAAGCTAATGGGAGAAAGCTGGTCAAACACCTCTTCGGCATCTTCCATGGTATAGAGTGGGGTAGGTTCTTCGTGTTTGGAATATCCCTTTCTTTTGGCATATTCCGCTTCCTCCTCTTGGAGTTTTCCTGCATCCAGAAGGAGAATCTTGACCAAATCCAATGTAGGTTCTGTAAGTAATATTGGTCCTTTGAATCCTTCTTTTACCAGCTTTGGTAAGTAGCCAGAGTGGTCGATATGTGCATGTGTTAGCAAGATCATATCAATTTCGGATGCCAAAATGGGGAAGGTATCACGGTTGCGCTGGCGCAATTCCTTGATCCCCTGAAAAAGTCCACAATCGATAAGTATTTTGGTTTTGTCGATTTCCAACAAGTAACGAGATCCCGTCACGGTTTGGGCACCTCCTAAAAATTTCACCCTGATGTCCATAGTATTTTATCGTTTGTAAAAGATAGAAGGATAAAAAGTAAAAGGCAAGTGTGACGCCACACTTGCCTTTTCAAAAATCAAATCAACGAATATGAATATTTATTCTTTTAAGAAGAATGAATCTTTAAATTTTACCCTGGAAAGGCTGTCGGCCTGGCTCTGCTTGTGCTCATCACTACATGTGAGACAGAGCAATCCGTCCTTGTTAAACACCCAGTAGTTGTGCTTGGTGACATCCTTCAGTTTGTAGCCATTGGCGTAAATGGTGTTTTTGAGGATTGAAATCATTGATTTGTCCATTACAAAAGGACGGTTGTAAGGAATGTGCAAGGTCTGGTTCAGGTTTTGGCCCCGGAATTTGGCCATATTGGCAAACTCCAATGTACGGGAGAAAGTAAGGACGGAATCTTCTAAGGAATAATCGTACTGGATAGCTTTGGCATTTTTGATGGCATCTGTCCTGGAGCTTCCTTGGGACTTAAAGTCTTGTTCCAAAAGTACCGTGCTGTCAGCGGTGCCCTTTAGCCGAATATGGACCAGTTCAAGTTCATCCATGGTCTGCTCGCGGTCACCTCCCTGCAATATAAATACGCTCCCTTTGGGATCAAGGACGGTTTCTGTAGTGAACTTGCCTTCGTCCTTAAATTCCGCAATGGTCTTGGGAATCTGAAAGGCACAGACCATGATACTCAGCAGCCAGATGCCGAATGAAACCAGTCCAAACCTTGATTCGATTAAGCTCCTTCTGATGATCACGCTGATGCCGAGTAGGGTGAGGATAAGCCCAGGGATGAATACTACCACGCTTACGGCCATGGCCAGCCAAATGGGAAGGAACTCTGAGAGCATTTCCACTGGTATATTATCTACCATGTACCGAAGGCTGTCGTTGGTGAAAAACTCAAAATAGGCTCCTAAGAAGGCCAGTGGTATTAGCGTGATGATAAGTCCAATAAAGAAGATGAGCAATCCAAACGCCACTCTGATCACGTCCAATATAAACCTACCGAAGGGGCCGAGGGCCTTTCCCAGGCCATTGATCAAGTCCCCCAGAAACCGGAATGGTGCCAACCAGGATTTTTGGTTTCTAGGTTGGATGGGAGGCTCAGGAATTTGCCTGTTTTCGATAATGGTGCTTTCGATGGCACTCAGGGTGATTTCACCACCTTTCATCTTGATCCGTTCAGTAATGGATTTTGCGATCGGGGTGATGATCCAAAGAATCAGGTAGATCACCAGTCCCGCACCACCAGCGAATATTAATCCCACAAAAGCCAATCGTGCCCAAAGTACTTCTATCTTAAAGTATGCAGCCAGCCCACTGCTGACACCACCGATTACCCTGTCGTCGGGATTTCGGTAGAGCTTTTTTATCTTTTTATCTTCGGGTTCTTCATAGGAAACCGGCAGGATGATCCAGAGCACGATATAGGCCAATACAGCCCACCAACCCAAGGAAAGGGAGATATTCCAATCCCAGGGGAATAAATCAAAATTGCGAAGGGAAAACTCCCCGCTGAAAAGCAGCAGGATCGCCACCAGACGAGTCCATAGGGGATCGATGGCCAGGTAATGGGCCAGGCCGGCACAGACGCCCCCTAGGATTTTGCTCCTTTCCAGCCTGGTGAGTTTTTTATAGCCTTTTCCCGCTTCTTGATCCGGAGGGGTGATGTATTTATAAAATTCACTGTCGCCGTTTTCTGCTTCTTGGGATGTGTCGGTTTCGGGAGTCTTTTCTTCTTCCACTGCCTTGAAATCAGCGATGGTACCCATCTTTTCGATCAGTCGATCTACGTTTTCGGCCGTGATGACCTGTTTGTTGTTCTTCAGGTTGCTAAGGAAGATCTCAGCGATGCGGTTTTCGATGTCCTTGATGATTTCCTGGTTGTCCTCATAGTGTGAGAAGTGTTTATTAATAGACTCCAGGTACTTCTTAAGGTGGTCATAGCCGTCTTCTTCAATATGGAAGAGGATGCCACTGATATTTATGCTAATAGTCTTTTTCATGGCCTTATTTTTTCGAGGTGATTAATGTGGTAGAGTTGACCAGGTCATTCCAAGTGCCGCTGAGTTGGTCGAGAAATTGACTTCCTTCCGGGGTGATGGAATAGTACTTTCTGGGAGGTCCAGACTCCGATTCTACCCATTTGTATGAGACCAAAGCCGCTGTTTTTAGCCTGTTGAGCAGTGGATAGAGCGTGCCTTCTACTACGATTAATTTTGCTTCTGTCAGCTCTTCGATCATATCGGAGGCATATACTTCCCCCCGGGATATGATATGCAGGATGCAGAATTCTAAGATTCCTTTCCGCATTTGTATTTGTGTGTTGGATGCTTTCATCAAATTTTCCTTTTTAGTGTAGATGAAATCAGGGTGACTCATTTACATCGTTTTCTACTTCCTGCCTAGTCAATTCATTTCCCTAATCTTATGCCGAAAAACAATACCAAAGTTAAAACAGCTACCTTGCATTGCATAAAACTGGGTCATCAAAGGATGTTTTTAATGTACAAGAATTGAATTAATGGCCTGTAAAACACCTGTTAAGGCCTGTTTGGGTCGATTCTAGTGACGATGAATTTTTTTTTTAGATTTTTTTTCGACTAATTTTTCGGTACTTATTCCTTTTTTATGGTGTATTTTTAGTGAACAGGGTTTGTTCGGTAATGAACAGTCCGGAAATTGTAATGAAGATTTATAATTTAAATATGAGTTGTTCGTTTCTCTTAAATTATTTTTTACTTTGCAGCTGTGGAAAAATTGAAAATCACTGCATTGAAACATTTTTTATTCGGCTTGGTTTTGCTGTTTGCCAGTATGGATGTGGTGGCGCAGGGGATTACGCCGAAGTACTCCAATGAATTTATGAATATTGGCGTGGGTGCGCGGGCCTTGGGTATGGGGGGAGCGCAAGTATCCGCAGTGAAGGACGTGACAGCAGCTTATTGGAATCCGGCAGCCTTGCTGGCCATTGAACATAAATATGAATTTTCCCTGATGCATGCGGAGTATTTTGCCGGAATTGCCAAGTACGATTATGCAGGCTTTTCTACCAATATCGAGGAGGATAACCAGGTAGCCGTTTCATTGATCAGGTTTGGGGTGGATGATATCCCGGATACCCGTTTTTTATACGATGCCAATGGGGCATTAAATTATGATAATATCCAGTTTTTTAATGCAGCAGATTACGCCTTTTTACTTTCGTATGCCAGGGATTTCAGTGATGTGTTCAAGGCTGGGATCAATACCAAAATCATCCATAGAAATGTTGGGAAATTTGCCAACGCTTGGGGTTTTGGGTTTGATGTAGGAGGGATTTTTTTGGCAGATACTTGGCAAATTGGGGTCATGCTGCGGGATGTGACAACGACTTTTAATGCTTGGTCCCATAATGCAGAAATGGTGCGGGAGATCTATGCAGAAACAGATAATGAACTTCCCCAAAACTCGATTGAGCTGACGCTGCCACAGGCTATACTAAGTCTGTCAAAGACGGTAAATGTGCAGGACAATTTTACGGCTCAGGCGGTTTTGGATTTAAATATGACATTTGATGGTAGACGGAATACCATCATCAGTACCTCAGCCATGAGCATTGACCCTAAGGTCGGTATGGAATTCGGATACAAGCAGGTGGCGTACCTGAGAGGTGGCGTGAGCAATTTTCAGTACATCAAAGATTTTGACGGTGTAGAATCTCTTTCTTTCAAGCCAAGTTTTGGTTTGGGAGTTTTTCTGAACGAAAAAGCATACATCGATTATGCACTGACTGATATTGGGGATGTTTCCGAAACGCCCTACACCCATGTGTTTAGCCTAAAGGTAAGTTTAGAGCCGTTAGGGGAAGGTTTTCGGTTGCACAAAGGGTGGGGAGAAAATTAATGTCAATGAGAAAAGCTAGTTTCCTATATCTCCTGATGATGATTTGGGCATTGGTGGCCAAAGGGCAAACCGAATGGATCGATTACTCCCAAACTTATTATAAAATCCCAACTACCACGGATGGGATTTACAGGATCAGCTTTGCCGCACTTTCAGCATCGGGAATGAACCCCTCCAGTGTGGATCCACGTACCTTGAGATTATTCCATCGTGGTGAAGAAGTAGCCATTTATGTCCATGGGCAAGCTGACGGTAGATTTGACCAGGGGGATTATGTGGAGTTTATTGGTGAACGCAATGACGGGCAGTCAGACAGGCCCCTTTACCCCAATCCATCACACATGGCCAATCCACTGTATAATAACCACAGCGATGCTACCGTGTTTTTTCTTACTGTCACGCCAGGACAGATTGGTAAAAGGATGGCCAATAAAAATCTACCTGCTGACGCGGCTAATTTGATAAGATATGAAACTGAAGTGACTCAGATTTTTTCGGATCAGTACACCTTGGGCCAGACTTATTCATTGGGCGTGCACGTGGGAATTTATGATAAAGGGCAGGGATGGACCGGCCCTGTGATCACCCGTGGCAATGTCCAGGACATTGTTTTCAAAAACCTTGGGGAAATGGCAACTGAATTTTCCGCATCGATCAAGCTGGGAATGGTGGGGAGGTCGGGCGTTGACCATCTCGTGGAGGTGTATGTAGGCGCTAGCCAGGAGGCTTTGCGGAAAGTAACAGAAGTGGCATTGGAAGGCTATTCGTTTACGGAATATACAGCCAGTCTACAGCCAGCTGATATTGGTTCTGATGGTCGGGTGGTGGTGAGAATAGCCCCTGTAAGTACGTCAGGTTCTAACGATAACGTGTCGGTCAGTTTCGCTTCTTTGACCTATCAAAAGAAAAAAATAACGGGAGAATTTGACCATGAGCACATAAAATTAGGCGAAGGTGAATATCAATTGCAACTGGAGCAAGTCGGTGAGAAATACCTGGCCTATGATGTTACCAATCCGAATGCTCCTATTCATTTGACGATTCAAGAAGGTACAGGTGGAATAAGAATTCCGGTGGGAAATACTACCATGAGCTCAGAAGTGTTGGTTCAGGCAGAACGGGAAGTGGCTGAACCAACGGTATTGGACCAGGTACGGTTTAGAGACTTGTTGGGCACTGATGCCAATTACCTGATCCTGACGCATCCCAGCCTCCAGCAGGCTACTTCCTCCAATACCGATCCAGTGGCTGCCTATGCATCGTACCGGGAGTCTGCAGCAGGTGGTGGCTATCAAACGTTGACTTTTACCGCAGAGGAACTGTACAATCAGTTTAATTACGGGGAAAAGTCCCCTTTGGCCATAAAGGAATTTTTACGCCAGTATGCTGCCCGCCATACACCGGAATACCTTCTGCTCATGGGGAGGGCTTACGGTATGTACAATTATACCAATTCAGGAGGGGTAAGGTACTACTACAGAGACCATCCTGAGAGGTTCTCTGTGCAGGATTTGGTCCCTACATACGGATACCCTTATACTGACAACCGCTTTGTAGTGGGATTAGATGGTGGAGATTCCATGACAGAGGACATCGCTGTGGGAAGGATTCCAGCCAGGGTACCCGAAGAGATCAATCACTATCTGAACAAGATAAAGGAGAAAGAAGCACTAGGGACTTCAGCGACTTGGCAAAAAGATATGGTTCACCTGAGTGGTGGGCTTTCAGCGTTTGAGCTTGAGCGATATTATAATTTTGTCAAGGGATTCGAAAGCACTGCAGAAGGGCCGTACTTTGGTGGAGAGGTGACCACTTATCGAAAACGCAGCAACACAGAAGTCGAGCTGATCAATATCTCCGATAAGGTCAATGAAGGCGTGAGCATGGTGACGTTTTTTGGGCATGCGGCGACCTCTACTACTGATATCGATATTGGTTTCGTAAGTCAGGATGAGCTAGGCTATGATAACAAGGGCAAATACCCTGTGCTCTTGCTGAACGGCTGTGATGCAGGAAATGCTTTTGGAGGTGCCTATACTTTTGGTGAGGATTGGATTTTGACTCCTGATCGGGGAGCTTCCAATTTTATGGCGCATTCCAGTATTGGGGTGGATGTGTTTTTGAGGCGATATTCGGAGTCGTTTTATCATGCGGCTTTTGCTGATTCCTCCTTGATTTACCAGCCCATCGGAAAGGTAAAGCTGGCAGGGGACAAGCGATTTTATGATCGCTATGGTACTTCCTCCATTAACCAGTCCCATGCCAATCAGATGATCATGCTCGGGGATCCTGCTGTACGAATATTTCCTGCCAAGAAAGCAGATTACTCCCTGAATGCGGAAGAGGTGGATTTAGGAGATGCAGAGGGAGCACCTGTGACCTCTTTGACAGATACGTTGGACCTTAGTTTTGTAGTGCGAAATCTCGGGATTGTGAATCAGGATACACTTGACTTTAAGATCAGCAGGCAGCTTCCCGACGGGACGGTAGTTAATTATGATATTCAAAAACTGGCACCGGTATTTTATCGTGATACGGTACATTTTGCCGTTCCCAATGTTGGCTTGGTCTCCGCTGGGGACAATGTCTTTACCATCTCGCTGAATACAGAAAGGGCCATTCCGGAACTTACCTATGCCAATAATACCATTGTCGCAAATAAGTTTATTACCTCCAGTGGCACGCAAAACCTAAGTCCGTTGGACTATGCCATTCACCATGATGGGGAAGTGGAGCTGATTGCGCAGGTGCCGGGCAAAGCGACTGAGGACAGGACAATTGTTTTCCAGCTGGATGTAATGCCGGATTTTAGCTCAGCTTGGCGAAAGGAAAAACGGGTGACCACTCGTGGGATCGCCAGATGGCAGCAAAGTATCGGTGACCGAATCAATGTTTCTGATACCGTTACGTTTTATTGGCGTACGAAATTTTTGGAGCAGCGTGAAGGTGAAAGCAAAGCATGGACAAGGAGCAGCTTTTCGTATATCCCTGACGGCCCAGAAGGATGGATTCAGCGGGAGTTTGCACAGCTTGCAGAAGACCAGCTCTATAATCTCACGATCAATCAGACAGCCGGTCAATGGGAATATTTGGGTACTAAGCGTGAGGTGGAGGTGTTTACTTTCGGGGCACAGACAGAAGGGCTGGCATATGGGCAAGTGCAGATTGAGCTGGATGGTATTCCGTATAACCAGGACCTTTTTCAGCGTCGATGCACCAATAATTCCTTTGGCTTAATGGCTTTTGACCAGCGAAGCTTGGCTCCTTATTTGGTGATTCCGCTGGAGGATTTTGATGTGCTCGATCCGCGAAGCTGTGGGAAAACGCCACAGATCATACAAAACATCCGGAGTGGATGGATTACGGGGGAAGGCCAGACCGTGCTGATGGATTATATCGATGGCCTGAAGGAAGGCGATTATGTCGTTATTTTTTCGGTGGGCAGTATGGGCTTTGAGGATTGGCCGGATGCTGCTTTTTTGAAAATGCGGGAAATTGGTGCCAATGAAGCCACTTTGCGTAATTTGAAAAATGGTGATCCGTATATCCTTTTTGGAAGAAAGGGGATGGCTCCTGGTGAAGCGGTGGAGGTGCTTGCTGACAAGGCTTCTGAAGTGCCGGCTGCTGAGCAGTCCATCAGTTTTTCCACACAGATGAAAGGCTTTTATGACCATGGAAGCGTGGCTACCCGTCGTGTGGGTCCTGCGTCATCTTGGGCGGCATTCTACAATCAGACCAAAACAGTTGGTGACTTGGGTGCAGAGCAATTTGCCTTTGATGTGATCGGCGTGTCTGCCTCAGGTGCAGAGACCGTACTTTTTGAGAATATCGTGGATGGTGAAGTAAGGCTGGAAGATATCAACGCTGACATGTATCCATTTCTCCGGTTGCAATACAGACTGGAGGAATCCGAAGAGCGCATTCCTCATCAACTGATGCAGTGGCAGGTAAATTATACGGGCGTTCCCGAAGGGGTGCTGCTGTTAAAAGATAAGGAGGAAATGCTCGATTTACAGGAAGGTGAGGAGGCCACGGTAGCATTCGAATTTGTGAATATTTCCAATTATGACTTTACAGATTCACTTACGCTGAGATGGTCCTGGCATAATAAAAACCACAATTCCATCGAGGAATTTGAGCGGAAAATCCCTGCAGTGAAAGCAGGGGAGTCCTATGCATTTGAATTGGAATTTGATTCATTTGGTAAGGCCGGAAAAAACTCACTCAATGTGGCGGTGAACCCCAGAGAGTATTTGGAACAGTCCTATAAAAATAATGTACTGGACTTGGCAGATTACCTGCTGGTGGCTGCTGATGACCAAAACCCCGTGCTGGACGTAAGCTTTGATGGGGTCTATATCATGGATGGAGACATTGTTTCTCCCAATGTTCTGATAGCGGCTTTGGTGAAGGATGAAAATGAAACGCTGCTGAAGCAGGATACTACCGGGGTGGAAGTGCATTTAAAAAGGAATTGTGAAACCTGTGTCTTCGAACGGGTGGCTTTCAGTGATCCTAGCCTGAAGTGGTTTGACGCCACAGAAAATACTGATTTTAAAGTGGAGTATCAGCCAGGGCCATTGGAGGATGGTGTCTACACCCTGCGAATCAATGCGGAAGATGCCAGTGGCAATAAAGCAGGAGAGAAACCTTATGAGGTGACCTTTGAGGTGATCAATGAGTCTACCATTACCCATTTTTATCCCTATCCAAATCCCTTTAGCACGAGTGTACGTTTTGTGTTTACGGTGACTGGGGCGGTGCCTCCGGATGAAATAAAAATCCAGATCATGACGGTAACGGGCAAGGTGGTCCGCGAAATCCTGCAAGAGGAGCTAGGTCCCGTAAAGATTGGCAATAACATTTCCGAATATGCTTGGGATGGGAAGGATGAGTTTGGTGATCAACTGGCCAATGGGGTGTATATTTACCGAGTGCTGGTGCGGAAGGATGGGCAATTTGTCGAGCACCGCGCTACGGCTGGAGACAAAGCCTTCAAAAAAGGATATGGAAAAATGTATTTGCTTAGGTAGCGGGAAAATTTTAAAAACGGCTTTATTGGTGGTTTTCGGCGCAATGTCGGGTAAAAGTCGGGTCAAATCCGGTTGTTTTTCGGGCAATATTAGATGAATATATTCCAATTTGCGATGGTCAATCAAACACTATTAACGATGAAACAACCTGAATTGGGAAAGGTCATTCAGCAGCAGCGACTTTCCAAAGGAATGACCCAAGAAGAACTGGTAGAGCGCTGTAATATCAATGTGCGCACCATCCAGCGCATCGAAGCAGGAGAAGTGACACCGCGTGCATTTACCGTAAAGACCATCATGGAAGTACTTGATATCCAGCTGCCCGCCAATGAACCCGAAGGGCCTCAGCCAACAGCAAAGCCTATTTTCTCGGCAGTCGATAAGCGCCAATTGTGGTGGGCGGGGATGGCAGGCGTAATCTATTTTTTGTCGTCTTCTTATGAGGTGCTTTGGGAAATCGCCCTGATGGCAAATACAGAAATGCAGCAGCCCGGATATTACACCCTGCTTAAAACCGTTGTGCTGATCTCCTATGTTGCCTTTGCCTATGGTTTTTACCTGGTCGGCCAGCGAACAGACAACAAAGTGCTCCAGTTTGGGGCGGTGTTTGTGATGTTGGTCAATGCAGGCATTATTGGTGCTGACATCTATTCCGGTAAAGTGGTAGGGGCAGAAGATATTTGGTTTGGTGTACTGGAGGTGGTGGCTTTTGGGATTTCCTTGATTCCTTTTTCCATTGGCTTGGTGCTGTCCAAAAAGTCTTTGGGGCAGCATTATCAAGCTATTGGGATCTTAGGCTTGATTACGGCTATTATGTTTATTACGGTAGTTCTTACTTTGCTTGGTGTATTTACTTTAGCGGCTTTTGATATTGCCTGCATTTACCTGTTGTTTCGGCATGTGCAGGGAAAAGAAGAGGTTAGGGTTGGGTTTTAGCGGGTGGTTGATAAAATCTAATCCGCACCTTGAATTAAGCTGGGGCTGATCAGATCAGAATCGAAGGATCAGCCTAGTTAAGGGATTGGGCTGTGCTTGCGAGGGCTGTAGTGTTTTTGTCTGTTGATTATCAAGTTTATAGGGGGCCGTCATTCGCTTAATTTGGTTGCATTGATGGATGTCTTTAAGGCTGGCTTTATTCCAGATAATTTTATTTCTTTATTATATGACTGTTATTATAGTTAATTGACAATAACCCTTTTATGAGAAGATTTTTAATTGTACTGTTAATAAGTGTGATAAGCGTTTCGGCTTTTTGTCAAACGCCAAATGGAGCTGCTCCCTTGTACAATGACCTTAGTGATAAGCTGAAGAAAGAGGAAATCATGAACGCCCTTCCGCTTTCGCTGGAGATGTACCGTGTCTATGTCCCCTATTTTTGGGATGCTCATCACCGTGTATTGAGCAAACGGCTGATAGAAGACGATTATGGCATCAAGGTGTTAAGCTTTTTAAAGGTGCTTATTTCAAAGGGAGATCCCGAAATCAAGGAAATGCTGACACCATTGTATTTGTGGGGAAAGGTGCGCTACAGTAATGATTCAGTAAGGGTAAATGAGAGCTTTACGGATTTGACCGCTTATCTGGAGGAAGGTACTGGATTTGCAAATTCCAAAGCGGAGACCTACATGCTAATGACCTTGAAAGAGTTGGAAGACAAGCCGTTTGTTTCAAAGAAACGGCAGCAGGAAGTACTCAAAAAGGTAGTCGCAAACTTGGAAGCCTGCGAGTGTCATGAATCTGACAATAGAGACCAACTCACCTTGACTGAGAGAGCATGGAGCCGCTACTTGCTTGCCCAAAGTTATCATTATCGTTATGAGCATTTTGATCAAAATCCGGAATATTTGGGAAAATCAGCTCAATACAGTCCTGATCAGATGGATTTAGCGGAAAAGCGGGCTTTTCAGATGGATGCCTTTTTGTTTACAGGTCAAATGGAGCTTTTGAAGTACCGTATTGAATATTTTTCCTGGCTTGATAAAGAAGGAGAGCATGCTGCGGCCTTAGAGCAGATGGCGTCGATTGCCTTTGCCTATCCATCGGATACCAATATGAAATTGCTGATGAACTACTATGCCGATCACGGTGGAAAGCAGGATTTTCCGGTATACTGGCAGGCCCATATCAATAGTCAAGGTGCTGAGGTGCCCAATTTGAAGTTTCGCTTTTCTAAACACGACAAGATCAACTTTTCCGATAAACAAGAAAAATGGCTGATGTTTGACTTTTGGGGCACATGGTGTCCCCCCTGTATAAAGGAGATGCCGGAAGTACAGGCTTTTTACCATGAAAACCTTACAAGGGGAGGCGTTCCTAAGTTATTGGTCTATACACTTTCATTTATGTCTGAAAACCTTTCCCGCTTTATGGATGAGAATGACTATACTTTTCCCGTGGCTGAAATTGATCGTAAAGATTTGAATGCGTTTGGAGTATCTTCCTTTCCCACTAAGGTGTTGGTCACCCCGGAAGGGCAATATGTGGTCATTCCCTTGGGAGCGGACTGGAAGTTGTTTGTGAAAAATTACGTTTTACTATAACCAAAAAAAGCTCTCCAGAAAGAGAGCTTTTTAGTACCTTGGGCCGGAGTAGTAATAGTTGGATTTTTCGTTTTTTGAAACCTGTCTTTCTGATCTTAAAAACCCCTGTAATAATGAATTTGAGATTGTTTTTTTGTTTTGTGAACAAGATTTGAAATAGCATGATATTTAAATAAATAGCATAAAATAGCGAATTGGTTTGCCAATGGTTTGCCAAATATAGTAACTTTGGCAAACACCTCATTCTATCTTATGGCCAGTATTAAATATCGACTTAAAAGTAAATTGGATAAACCAGTTCCGGTTTATGTAACCATATCTATAAAAAGGGGAGATGCCTATTACTGCAAAACGGGTTTTTTCATACATCCCAGAAATTGGAGTAGTGCAAAGGGGTATCCCAAGCAAAATGATGAAGCAAACAAGCAAATGGTCAAGCAGCTTAGGGTGCTTGAAGCTTTTTTGATGGATCGGATCAATGAAGTCCAAGCAGCAGGAGCTTCGTTTTCCAGAGAGTTTTTTGATCAGCAAATAGATCGATGCTTCAATCGTGAGGAGTCAGATGATAGTGATTTGTTTATTTGTCATCTTGATTACATTATCCAAAATGCGCCAAGTAGGAAGATCAAGGGACGGAGTAAAGTGGGGCTGTCCGAGAACACGATTAAAAATTATCAAACGTTTAAAAATATCCTTCAGGAGTATGAGAAAGTGCTCAAAAAACCTGTTCGATTTATGGAAATAGACCTTGCCTTTGCCGAACGTTTTAAAAGCTGGCTGTTTCAAACAAAGAAATATTCCATCAATAACACAGGAAAGTGTATATCTCTACTAAAAAGTATCGCAAAAGATGCTGAAAAAATTGGAATTAAAGTCAATCCCAAGATTCACTTAATAGAGAGCCTTTCAGAGTCTAACGAAGAGAGAAATATAGTAACGCTTACGTTTGATGATCTAGAAGCAATCAGAAAAACTAAATTGGAAAGGGAGGCACTGATCAACGCTCGGAAATGGTTGCTGATAGGTTGTGAAATAGGACAACGGGTTGGTGATTTACTTCAACTAACGGAAAAGATGATTCGAGATACTGGGGAGTGCCGGGTATTCGATGTCAAGCAACAAAAAACAGGGAAGGTGATTCCTGTTCCCCTTACCAAGGAAGTGGAAAGGGTGTTAGAGGAAGGATTTCCTCATAGGATTAGCCAGGCGAAATTTAATGAGTATATTAAAGAAATAGGAAAAACAGCAGAACTTGACGAAATCCTGGAAGGAAAGAAGTTTAATAAGGAGACCAAAAGGAAAGAGCCGGGGAAATACCCGAAACATGAGCTCATTACCTCCCATACTTGCCGCAGGTCTTTTGCTACCAATTACTACGAGAAAGTGCCTACGACGGTCTTGATGGGGATTACAGGCCATTCCAAGGAAAGTACTTTTCTATCCTATATTAATAAGCCCAAGGATATGGATGAAAATGCCAAAATGTTTCTGCGGTATATTAGTGCTGCGCAAGTTAGTCCATAACAAACGTCAAGTTAATTTAGATGCCAGTAATAGGAAACTTTATAACTGTGAAATATAAAGAAGAATTTAAATTTTTAGTGATGCTTTTGATGTTTGTATTGAAAGAATTATGAAAAGTGATTTAATAATTGTTCCATATAATGGTAACATTAAAATTAATCATCAAAGGAGTTTTTATTATGATTCTTGAATTTCAGAGTTTTTGTTTTCATATTGTTGCTGCTTTTAAAGTAAGAAAATTTTATGTAATTGTATTTTTGAACAAAAAAGTAAACTTATAGGTTTAGTAAATGGAAATAGTTCGTACCTTTGATATTCCAAAAAATAACCTTCTTTCGATAAAATATGATGGTGATGAAGAGGATGCACTTAGTTTATTGTATGATCAGTGGACTTCTAATGAATATTTGCGAGATTTTTTTAAGAGATTTCAAAGAGACTATCAAATTAAATATGGTAAATGTATTTTAAAACGTGTAGTAAGGGAAGCAAAAGACTATGCAAATGAATTGTTTGATGTTTTATATGATGCAGCCTCTCAAGAAGAAAATGCAACACTAGAAAAACTATTCCAGCCATTAGATAATAGAGAAAAAGGCCAGAAATCTTATGAGAAGCAGAGTCTAAAAGGAAAAGGTGAGGAGAGAAAGAGCTATTTAAGAATATATGCAATTAGATATCGGTCAATGATTATTGTAACAGGAGGAGCAATTAAACTGACAGATAGGATGGAATATAGAAAACATACAAATGATGAGTTAAAAAAGCTTAAATTGGTTAAGGGGTTTCTAGAAAAAGATAATCCTGAATTGAATTTTGGCTATTTAGATATATAGTGATATGAATAATCTAGAAAAGAAAATCCGTGAATTAGCAAATAAGTCTCCTAGATCTGGATGGAAAGAAAAAGTTGAATGGAGAAGGGAGAATAGAGATTGGCTGAGGAGGTCTTCAGAAACTGCATTTAGGGTTTTGGAGAGGCTAGATGAGCTTGGCTGGAGAAAGGCAGATTTGGCTAGAGAGATGAATGTATCTGCTCAACAAGTAAGTAAAATTGTGAAGGGAGAGGAGAATTTTACCTACAGTACTATTGTGAAATTGGAAAAAGCTTTAGGGATACAATTGTTGACAATTTTATCAGAAGATGAAGAAGTTGTGAAAAAGGAACGTGCCGAGTATAAAGTGGTTAATGAAATAAGGATTGATGAGAAGCTTGGGGCTTTTAATACTGCTGTATTTATTAATCCAAGAGGTAAATATGGGCAGAATGAATATTCAGAGGCAAGTTAAGTATGGCAGTGAAAAAAAATATTCAATTCAAATTAATTGATATCGAAACATTACAGTTTGCGGTATTGAAGGAAAATTACGAGGACAATTGTGATGTTGGGTTGAAGGTTGGGGTTCCAATAAAGGCTGATGACATAAAACAAACAGTTTTAGTTGGGATAAGTATTCAGTTTTCTTGCAAGGAAAAACCTTTTATAATTTTAGAGGTTGCTTGTGATTTTGAAATTAAGGAAGAAGACTTCAATTCATTTTACACTTCAAAAAAGAAAAATAGTGATATAGAACTTCCTATGGGTTTATGTAGGCATTTAGCAACGATTACTGCGGGAACGGCAAGAGGTGTGTTACACGAGAAGTTGAAAAAGACTAATTTTGAAGAGTTTATTCTACCTACTATTGATTTGACGAAGATTCTCTATGAGGATGTGGTTTTGAGTAAGGAGGAATTGCAAAAAAAGCCATCGGAGTAAGGTGGCTTTTCTGTATCGTCAGAAGATTAGATGAGAAACTTTTGACTTTTTCGGAAAGAGGAAAGAGTTGGGGAAATACCCGAAACAGAGAGAGAAAGGACAAAGTCTTATTAGATAGAAAATTAAAACCGTTTGCCAATGGTTTGCCTAAAAATAGAAAAGCCCCTTCAAATTTTCATCTGAAGGGGCTTTTTGTACCTTGGGCCGGAGTCGAACCGGCACGAGTGTTACCTCATTGGTGTTTGAGACCAACGCGTCTACCAATTCCGCCACCAAGGCTTGATAGTTTTCACTATGCTTTTCCCCATTCCATTCCGAACGGGATGCAAATATGGACAAAGATTTTTTTCTATGCAATAACTACAGCCTACTAATTTTAATTTTTTTCAATAGGGATAACCCCTGATATGGGTAAGTGTTTAGTGTTCATGTAGTTATTTGTGCTGTATTTTTATTCTTCTTCCCTATGGAAATTGATGACCACGGGGCTGTCGTATTTTAATCCCAGCAAATCACCTCCATGGCCATGATTAATGCCTATTTCCAAAAAGTCAAGGCTATTAAATAACGCAAAGCAATCTCCAGGCTCTACACTATCATAGGATGGATGGAGCTCGGTTATCACTTCACGGCTAAACTCAAGGGTGAATTTGCCAGGGTTGAGCTGTTCAAAGACATTTTTGGGAATATTGGTGATCAGGTTGCCATACCCGTCCATGCGCAGGACATGACCGACGATCTGCTTTTTGGTCGCTTTGATTTGACGCGGCATCATTTTGCGGATGGCTTGGAGCGGTCCACCAAAATCATGTATCGCTGCCCCACTGGCTACTTTAGCAGCGATGGGTGCGAGGATATCTTTGGCAGGGAAGGTGCTGTCTTTGATATGGATGTCGGCAAATTTCACGACGATACCCGGATCATAATCCGCCAGCATGCTGAGGACCCCATTGTTTGGTCCCACGAAGATATGTTCTTCCAGTTTGACACCGATAAAACCGTCTGTCATGCTACTGGTACTGTTGAGAGCGACCAAGTGAATGGTGCCCTTGGGGAATTCCTTGTAGACAGATCGCAGGATAAAAGCCGCATGTGCGATATCATAAGCGTCAATCTTATGGGTGATATCGATGATATGAAGCTGAGGGTTAATGGATAACATCCTAGCTTTGACGGCAGGTACATAATAATCGCTATCTCCAAAATCTGACAGGAATGTTACTAAGGCCATAGAACGAAGTCAATTAAATTTTTGTACTTTTGTAAAGTATAAACAAAAATAGAAATTTTATTCTTGCAAGAATAATCTGACAACCCTAAATACATATTAACGGATTGGTAGAAAAGGTAATTACTTTAGAAAATATTCCGCTTTTGGATTTTCTCGGCACTGAGAATGAGAACATCCGCCAGATCGCTGCGGCATTTCCCAAAAGCAAAATTGTTTCTCGCGGAAATGAAATTCGCATTCAGGGCAGGGCACCTGAAATCATCCGCATTAACGATGTACTTAATATGTTGCTGCAACATTTCAACCGGTTTGGTCAGGTCACTCCGGAAAATGTAAAGGAATATATCGAGCTGGAAGGAGTGCCCTTTGAGGAAGACCCTAAAAATGACATCATCGTCTATGGCAACAAGGGGCTGGCCATCAAACCAAAGTCCACCAACCAACGAAAACTGGTGGATGCTGCCTACAAGAATGACCTGGTTTTTGCCCTAGGCCCTGCAGGGACTGGGAAGACCTATATCGCTGTGGCCTTGGCTGTAAGAGCTTTGAAAAACAGGGAAGTGAAACGGATCATTATCACTCGGCCAGCAGTAGAAGCTGGGGAAAACTTAGGCTTTTTGCCCGGCGATTTACAAGAAAAGCTGGATCCTTACCTGAGGCCAATTTATGATGCTTTAGGCGATATGGTACCGGCAGAAAAACTGAAATTTTATCAGGAAAATCGCGTAATCGAAATTGCCCCGCTGGCGTATATGAGAGGAAGGACACTGAACGATGCTTTCGTGCTACTCGATGAAGCACAAAATACCACAAGAGAGCAGATCAAAATGTTTTTGACCCGTATGGGGCCAAATTCCAAGGTGATTATCAATGGTGATCAAAGCCAAGTGGACCTGCCGTCCAAGCAAATATCCGGATTAAGGGAAGCATTACGTGTCCTGAAGGATGTCAAGGGTATTGGGCTGGTCAATCTCAGCGGGAAAGACGTCATCAGGCACAAGTTAGTGAAATCCATTATTGAAGCTTACGATCGGGATGATCAGCAAAAGGAGCAGTTTAAAGATGAACAAAATAACCGTAAAAAAGGTAACGGATAAGGGCACATTGGACAAGGTGTTTGGCATTCGCCAAGAGGTTTTTGTGGTTGGTCAGAATGTGCCCCCGGCAGAAGAGTACGATGAATTTGAAGAAATTTCCACGCACGTCCTTGCCATTTTAGACAATGTGCCAGTGGGGACGGCCCGATGGCGAGTTACGGAAAAGGGAATTAAGTTGGAGCGTTTTGCCGTTTTGGCAGAAGCAAGAGGAAAAGGGGTGGGCCAGGCACTGGTGAAGGCTACCCTGGACGATATAGCTTCCGCAGAGGGTACCGATGGAAAATACCTCTATCTCCATGCTCAGCTGCAAGCCGTTCCGCTTTACGCTAAGTTTGGTTTTGAAAAAGTAGGAGATATTTTTTCCGAATGCGATATTCTCCATTACAAAATGGAGCGATATTTGTGATGTGTTTGTCATGATTTGTACTTCGGGGTAGGATTTACCAAGTTTTTATTATTTATATATACCTATTATTTGAATTTATCATATTATGAAAAAGCTATTACTAATTGTCCTGTTTTCTGGCATGATGATGGGGGCTTACGCCCAAACGGATTACAACCCAAATGAAATCAAATTGAATATTTTGAATACAATCGTTCAGGGATCGGTGGAAATCGGTTATGAGCGATTTGTGGACAGCGATCAGTCCATTGGAGTGGAGTACCTGATCAATGACCGCTTTGGCTATAATGGACAAGGCGATGGGAAGAAGTTTAATACCAGTAGTTTATTGGTTTCTTATAATTTCTACTTCCTGAACAATGATCCTGAGCAAGGAAACATCTATGTTTATCCCTTCTTTAAGTACCGTTTTGGAGATTTTACAGAGCCAGATGGTAATGGTGGCATTGCTGTTACTGACATGAATAGCGGCATGATCGGAATTGGTGCTGGATACAAATGGGTGCAGCGCGACAAATTTGCGATAGCACCTTATGTAAATATCGTGAGGGGCTTTAGCGAAGAGGTGAATGACAGATTTTCAGCTGTGGAGGTAAATGCCGGTATCAGCATTGGTTACAGGTTCTAGAAATCAACTGATTTTAAAGGAAAAAAAGCGGGCTATCCATAATGGGTAGCCTTTTTTATTTTTTCGGAATTATTGATTTTAGCAATTGATGGTCAAGCGAAAAAGTTGAGGGATTAGGGTTGGTTTCGATAGCACGCAGATGGTGCAGATTAATAAGATTTGCGCTGATTTTTTTATACTGGAGTACGCATTCCTATTGCTAGATGAAAGAGAAATATGCTTACCAAAACCACCTAGAAGTTTCTCGTCCTTCGGAAATATTGCTTGGTCCGCAATTGATGGTGCTTTTAGTGGAAAGTGAAGGCTCTCATCTAATAACCTTTTTTCCGTCCTGGAAAGGGGATTTGATTAACAGTCTGGGATTTGTTAATTTATAAAATGACTTTTTTCAGCATTTATGAAGTTTAATGAATTTCCTTTCTTGAGGTACGTCCTGTTTTTTGTCGTAGGGATTGTGTGCTACACGGTTTTTGGAAGCATATTTTCCTCCGTGGTGCTTTGGATAGTGATGGCTACGATTTTGCTGATTTACCTGGGGCTGGCGATCGTTAATGGAAGGAGTAATCGTTTTAAATTTCGGGTGTTTTTTCCACTTTTGGCCTATCTGCTGTTGATTATTGCTGGATATGCATTTACCGCTCGGAAGGATATCGCCACCGATGACGACCATCTTTTGCATATGGGTGAGGTGCAGGGGTATATGGGAGAGGTGATTTCGCCAGATGAGCCCAAGACCAGTACCTATGGGAATGAACTGGCCGTCAAGTATGTCCAAACAAGCGCCGGCTATCAAAAAGCCTCTGGTAAGGTATTGATCTATCACCGGTTGGAAAGTCCGTTGCGCCCAGGAGACGTGATTTGGGTTATCGGAGCTCCCCAGCGCATCGCTCCTCCCAAAAATCCCAAAGGGTTTGATTACCGGAGGTTTATGGCTAGGAAGCAGGTGTATCATCAGCATTTTGTGAATGATAAAGTTATAAGGTTGGGGACGGAGGGCCGGTTCTCGCTGTCTGGCTCAATACTGCTAGTGCGGGAAAGGCTTGGAAAGCTTCTAGCGCAGACTTTTGAGGATAATCATGCGTTGGAAGTGGGAAAAGCCCTGCTGCTAGGGCAAAAAGCTGATTTGGGCGAAGCGGTCAGTGAGGCCTACGTCACGGCAGGAGCCATGCATGTGCTGGCGGTTTCTGGCCTGCATGTGGGGATGATCTATGGCTTTTTCCTGTTGTTTTTTAAACCTTCACAGCTTTCTACTGGGAAGCGTATGTTGTTCTTGTCAGTCGTGGTGCTGCTCATATGGATTTACGCGATGCTCACAGGAATGTCTCCATCCGTCATGCGGGCAGCGACGATGTTTACCGTGCTTTCACTTGCTCAAATGCAGTCCAGAAGCTCTTCTGTATTTAACACCTTGGCCATTTCAGCGTTATTGCTGATGCTTTTCAATCCGTTCATTATCTTTGAAGTGGGGTTTCAGCTTTCCTATGCGGCCATGTTTGGGATTTTGATCTTGCAGCCGGCCATTGTGTCTATTTGGCTGCCCAAAAACAAGGTCATGTATTATCTGTGGGAAATTACTTCGGTCAGCATAGCCGCCCAACTGGCGACTTTTCCATTGTCTGCTTATTATTTTCATGTCTTTCCCAATTATTTTTTACTTTCCAATTTGTGGGTCATTCCAAATGCTTTTTTGGTCATGGCGGTTGGTTTGCCGTTTATGTTGCTTTCATTGGTAGGCTGGACATGGTGGCCGCTGGGCTGGCTTTTAGAACAATTGCTAAAAGTTATGAATGGGGGTGTTTTTCTCTTCGATACCCTTCCTTACGCCCAGACAGAAGGGATAACCCTGAAAGCGACGACTGTGATTTTGCTTTGGGGGATAATGGCATGCCTTTACCTGTTTTTGGTAAAAAGAAAAAAAGCATTTGCCTATGGTGCCGTTTTGGTCATTGTTGGGCTTATTGCTGGGAGTTGGTGGTCGTACTTTGGCCGGGATCATCGAGAGAAGCTCTATGTGTATAGCATTGGAGAGGGAGTGGCGATGGATTATCATTCAGGGGATTTTGCCGGTTTCTTCCAGCAATTTGTTCCCGAAAAAGACCTCGATTATCAGGTCCTACCCCATAGAATGGCAAGCAAACCTTCCGCATTACTTCCGATGGTTTTTGCTGGTCAAGGCGAAGGGTTTCTGGTTTTCTTGCCCAATGGCCATGTGGTGACGGCACAGAATGGAGGGATCCGGTTGGAGGAAAATACAGGAATATCAGCGGCTTTTTACAATGGTGACGGCTGGAGTAAAATGGCTGAAACAAGTGAATTGTCCACCAAGAAGGGTGGCGTAAGACTTATTTTTGAGTGAGCGAATCTATTTTTTTGGAAGAACAGCTTGGACACCCTATCTTCATTCAATCAACTCCCCAAATTATGGAAGAGCAAGTAAAATTTGAGCAAAAAGGCCGTGTTGGCTACGTGATTTTGGCCAGGCCCGAAAAGCGGAATGCACTGAATGCCGCCATGGTCAGTGGACTTCAGCAGGCACTGGATAAGTGTGAGACTGCTGATGAAGTGAAGGTAACCATTATCAAAGCAGAAGGCAAGGTGTTTTGCTCTGGAGCCGATTTGGAAGATATCAAAAGGATGCAGGACAATACTTTTGAGGAGAATCTGGAAGATAGTGAAAGACTAAAAGAACTCTTTTACAGAATCTATACCTTCCCCAAAGTGGTCATAGCCCAAGTGCAGGGGCATGCACTGGCCGGGGGCTGTGGATTGATTTCCGTGTGTGATTTTGCCTATGCTGTGCCCCAGGCCAAAATGGGATATACCGAGGTGAGAATTGGTTTTGTGCCTGCGATGGTATTGGTGTTTCTTTTGCGAAAGCTTGGAGAAGGAAAGGCCAAGGAGCTCTTGCTTACCGGAGAACTAGTGGAGGCAGCCGATGCTCGGGAGACAGGGCTTGTCAATGATGTTTTCGAAGCAGATGAGCTGGAAGAAAACGTTTACCAAGTGGCTCAGGGACTTATTGAACGGAACTCAGGTGAGGCCATGGCCATGACCAAAAAGATGATCACCGAAGTTCAGGACATGTCCATGGAGGAAGCCCTGGACTATGCTGCACGGATGAATGCCAAAGCCCGTGAGACGGAAGATTGTAAACAGGGAATAAAAGCGTTTTTGGAAAAGAAAAAAATCGACTGGTAAATTGAAGACAAAGGCGCTTTCGGTATTGAAAAAGGTGTTTGGGTATGATGATTTCAGACCCATGCAGCTGGATATTGTCCTTTCGGTAGCGTCTGGGAAGGATACATTGGCGCTTTTGCCCACAGGCGGAGGGAAATCCATTTGCTTCCAAGTGCCTGCATTGATGCAGGAAGGAATCTGCATTGTCGTTAGTCCCTTGATAGCCCTGATGAAAGACCAAGTGGATAATTTGCGGAAGCGGGGAGTGCTGGCCACGGCCATTTACTCAGGCATGCGAAAAAGGGAGATTGACACTACGCTGGACAACTGTATCTATGGCAATTATAAGTTTCTTTATGTCTCGCCTGAGCGATTGAAATCGGACCTGTTCATCGAGCGGTTTAAGCGCATGAAAGTCAGTATGGTGGCCATTGACGAGGCCCATTGTATTTCCCAATGGGGGTATGATTTCAGGCCTCCTTATTTGGAAATTGCCGCACTGCGGGAATATCATCCTAAGGTGCCTTTTATTGCCCTCACTGCCTCAGCGACCATGCAGGTCAAGGCAGATATCATGGAAAAGTTGGAGTTAAAGGATCCTGCAGTTTTTGTAAAGTCCTTTTCCCGAAAGAACCTGTCTTATGCTGTTCGTAAAGCCGAGAACAAGCTTGAAAAAGCCATTGAAATCCTGCAAAAAGTAAGTGGCTCGGCCATCGTGTATGTAAGAAGCAGGAAGGCCACCAAAGAGCTGGCCCAAGCGCTATATCGGTTAGGGGTTTCGGCAACTTTTTATCACGCAGGTCTGGAAAAAGCACTGCGGGAACAGCGACAGATGGATTGGAAAAATAACAAAGTGAGGGTAATAGTCGCTACCAATGCCTTCGGTATGGGGATTGACAAGCCGGATGTACGTATCGTTATCCATGTGGATTTGCCAGAAAACCTGGAGAACTATTACCAGGAAGCCGGAAGGGCGGGGCGTGATGAATGGAAGGCCTTTGCGGTACTGATTTACCATGACAAGGACCTCGATGTTTTGGTGGAGCGAGCAGAGCAATCCTATCCTCCCATTGACTTTATCAAGCGGGTATACCAAAGCCTTGCCAATTATTACCGCATTGCAGTAGGCAGTAGTCTGATGGTGAGTTATGACTTTGATATCACTGCTTTTACCAATACCTATAACCTGGATTTGCTGTTGACATACAATGCACTAAAAATCCTCCAGGGAGAAGCGTTGGTAGAGCTTAGTGAGGGGTATTATAGTCCAAGTACGTTTCATTTTCTCATCGGTCAGAGCCGGTTATATGAATATCAGATTGCTCATGCGGCCTTGGATCCAGTGATCAAGGTACTGTTGAGGATGTATGGAGGGGAACTCTTTTCCGAGTACCTGAAGATTCGGGAAGATAAGCTCGCCAGCGTGCTCAATATTCCGGAAAAAGAAGTGGTAAAACTGCTGGAACGGATGGATAATCTGGACATTGCGGCCTATAATAAGAAAAAAGACCAGCCACAAGTGACCTTTTTGACCCATCGGCATGATGCGGGACGCCTTCCCTTGAATACCAAGCGGATCGCCGAACGAAGGGACACCAGTGTGGAAAAAGCCAAGGCCATGGTCGGCTACGTGACCAATTTCCAAACATGCCGCACCCAACAGCTGCTAGCCTATTTCGGAGAAGTGACCGACGAGCAATGTGGCGTGTGTGATGTATGCCTGGAAAGAAAGAAGGCAGCAAATGCACCAAGCTACCTGGAACAGGCGAGAGAGAAGCTTATTCAAACTTTAGCGGATGGAGATGCGTTTACCTATCAGGAGCTACTTGCCAAAGCGAAATTATCCACAACTGATGAATACGCTGTCAACCTTTTGAGGACGATGGAAGATGAAGGCCAAATCGTGAGTTTGGCTGACGGCAGGATAAAAATCAATAACTGAATGAAATTTGTAGACGATATTTTAAAAAAGCTGTTTGCTGATAAGAATACAGCTTTGACCCATAAGGAGAACTTTGTACAGGAAGAAGGAGAGGTGAAGGCATTACTGAATTGGATGGAATCACCGGAAGGAAAGGATGTTTTTGAACTGATTTATAATAATTATCACCATCAAAAAAATGGTGAGGAAACTGTTCCTGAATTACAGGTTTTTAGGTCTCCATATGCCAATGGAATAGCGATATCGTATGATTTACCGCTGAATTCGGAAACTTTTTCCCGACTTTTCTTTGCTTTTGGCCAGCGAATTGTAGCTTTAGGGTATGAAAGGGTGAGTTTGGACCGGACGATTCAAGAAAAAGCCTCCGGGGTAAACACCACCGAAAAACAATACCTAAAGCCCAAAGCAACCTTCACGGCAGAACGTACCGACCAACTTTTTGGGAATGTTGCTATAGAAAAAGTGTCGGTAAATCACAAGCCTCAAATGATCAAGATTTTGGTAACTGTCTATTCGGACAGGCTGTACACCAAGGCCCGCTCATTTGAATCCTTTATTGAAGCTATATTTAATCCGCAGTAATCATCCTATGAATAGAGAAGAACTTAAAAGAGCACTGAAAAGTTATCGGACGCCGTTTGAAGACGAGCAGTTGTTTGTTGAGCAATTTATCGAACTGACTGATGATCCTTTGGCCTTTCTTAGGGATCGCAAAGAAGGACATTTTACCGCGTCCGCTTGGATCGTAAACAAGACCAGGACACACGCATTGCTTACCCATCACCGAAAGCTGAACCGCTGGCTTCAGCTCGGTGGACATGCAGATGGCAATGAGAACCTCTTGGAAGTGGCCATGAATGAAGCCCGGGAGGAGAGCGGCTTGATATCGTTAAAACTCGTGGACAGGGGGATTTTTGATATAGACAAGCATATCATTCCTGCCAATGACCGTGATCCGCAGCATTTTCACTATGATGTACGCTTCTTGATCGAGGCGGCCATGGACGAGCCACTTACCATTAGTGAGGAGAGTAAAGACTTAGCCTGGGTGAAGTATGAGACTATTCCAGATGTGGTCAAGGCCAACGACTCGATATTGAGAATGCTGGAAAAAACCAGCAAGTCAGAGGTCGTGTGCTAATGTCCCGTCAACGCTAAACCTGCCTACATTCGATGTGGAGGGGGAATAAGTGTAGACCAAGTGTCTGTTGGTTCTTTTTTTACCGGTGAGGATTGCCTATCTGCTAAAGATCGGATTAATAAGCTGTCAAATTGCTTATAATTCGTATCTTTGTCTGAAAAATTATTAAAAGTGAAAAAGCTATTTATTATTCCTTTGATGGTGGTATTGCTATTGGGGTGTTCTCCCTCTGAGCAGGAACTATATGATGCCGGCATAAAGGAAATGAGATTGGAAAAGTTCGATGAGGCGATTACCTATTTTGATCGGGTAATCCAGAAAAATCCTAACAATACAGAAGCCCATAATGCCAAAGGAGTAGCATTTTTTGAACAGGGAAAATGGGATGAGGCCATTGAAAATTTTGAAGTGGCCATGGAGAAAGATTCTACTTCTTATAAGCCTTACTTGAATCTTGGAAATGCCTACCTGGAGAAGAAAGCATTTAAGGATGCAGTGATCAATTATAATATGGCCAGCTCCTTGGATCCCAATCAAACCGATATTTATTACAATCGAGGATTGGCGCTTTTGGGGATGGAGCAGTATGAAGATGCCATCTTGGATTTTGACAATGCCCTTCAGGTGGATCCAAACCAAGCATTGGTACATTTTAACAGAGCAAAAGCCCTGGTGGGAAATAACAATCCGCTGGAAGCCATCAATGCGCTGAAGCGATCCGTAGCAATCGATGATACGAATGGAGCAGCTTTTTACCTTTTAGGTGTTACAGAGATGAGTGCGTTGAATAAAAAGGAGGAAGGCTGCATGCATCTGAAAACGTCCCTTGGACTGGGCTATGAGGATGCCAAGGAATGGATCGATGAATTTTGTGATACCGAATCGGAATCTTAATGACTACAATCGGAAAGGATATCAACAAGGCCAAATGGCTCTTGGAAAAGGGCGAGCTGGTAGGGATTCCTACAGAAACGGTGTATGGATTGGCAGGAAATGCCCTGAATGCAGAAGCTGTAAGTAAAATATTCGAAACCAAAAACCGACCAAGCTTTGATCCGCTGATTGTACATACAGGCAGCATCGAGCAGATCAGTGAATATACTACAGCGATGCCGTCAGAGCTGGAAGCGCTCGCCAAAGCGTTTTGGCCTGGACCTTTGACACTGCTTCTTCCGAAGAAGAACATCGTTCCCGATTTGGTAACGAGCGGACTGGACCAAGTGGCCGTGAGGGTTCCCAGCCATCCGTTGACCCGGGAGCTGCTGTTGTCATTGGATTTCCCTTTGGCAGCACCAAGTGCCAATCCTTTTGGCTATATTAGCCCTACATGTGCAAGTCATGTGGTGGACCAACTGGATGGAAAGATCGACTATGTGCTGGATGGTGGCAATTGCCAGATAGGACTGGAAAGTACGATTGTAGGAGTGGAAGAAGGACAGATCACTATCTACCGCTTAGGTGGGGTAGAGGTTTCTGACATCAAAAAGGTGGTAGGAAATGTCCTGATTTTGCCACAGTCCAGTAGTAATCCGAAGTCCCCTGGAATGTTAAAAAGCCACTATGCTCCACGAATTCCATTTGTTGTAGGTGATTTGGAGCAGTTGGTACCACATTATTTGGAGAAAGGCGAGAAATTTGGCGTGCTAAGTTTTAGCAAGGCTTTTGATGGCGTACCGGCTGATTACCAGCGTACGTTGAGTGCATCGGGGGATTATAAAGAAGCAGCACAGAATTTGTTTGCAGCTATGCGGTATTTGGATAAGCAGGATGTAAGTGTGATCTTGTCTGGCGAAATGCCCGAAAAAGGCCTTGGGAAAGCCGTTAATGATCGACTGAGAAGGGCAGCTGCACGTTAGGTGTGAGACTTGATACAACAGACATGAGTATTGAGATACTAGTTATGAGACCCAAGTAGCTAGTAGCAAGATTAGAGTAAAGAATCAAGAATAAAGATGGGCAAAAGTATTGTACAGATTGCCCAGTGAACAAGGTATAAGGATTTCCAACTGGCTGAGGCTTCCCCTGATAGGTGACAGAGGGGATTTCACCAAATCGGTTCCTGAGTGAAGCTGTCAGACAGCCAGCGAAGCCTGGTTTTGCGCCAGTTAGAGTCGAAGGGCCGGTATTTTACAATAACTTAAAGAAATAAATCATATAAAACCTATTTAACCATGAACAGTAGGATAAAATCTGTTGACAACCTTAATTTTGAAGGGAAAAGAGCGTTGGTACGAGTGGACTTTAACGTGCCGCTGGACGCTAATTTTAAAGTTACTGATGACACTCGGATCCAAGCGGCATTGCCTACCATCAACAAGATATTGAATGATGGGGGGTCGGTGATTTTGATGTCTCACCTAGGCCGTCCAAAAGGCGGAACTGATGAACGATTTTCGCTAAAACATATCCTGCTGGATTTGGAGAAAGCACTGGACCATCCGGTGAAATTTGCTCCTGACTGTATCGGCGATGAAGCGATGCAAGTAGCTGCTGCCCTGAAAGGTGGCGAGGTACTGCTGCTGGAAAATCTTCGTTTCTATGACGAGGAAACAAAAGGAGATGCTGGATTTGCCAAAAAACTGGCGACGCTTGGCGATATTTATGTGAACGATGCATTCGGAACAGCACACCGTGCCCATGCTTCTACCGCCATTGTTGCAGAAAACTTCAATGACAAGGTGTGTGGCTACCTAATGCTTTCTGAATTGGAGAATGCCGATAAAGTGCTTGGTAACCCCGTGAGACCATTGACAGCGATCATGGGCGGGGCCAAAATCTCCGACAAGATATTGATCATCGAGAAATTACTCGATAAGGTGGATAACCTGATTATTGGAGGAGGAATGTCCTATACCTTTGCCAAGGCAAAAGGAGGAAGCATTGGTGATTCGCTGCTGGAAGCGGACAAGATGGAGCTGACCAAAGAGCTGGAAGCGAAAGCCAAGGCCAAAGGTGTGAACTTGTACCTGCCAGTGGACAACATTACATCCAAGGAATTTGCCAATGATGCAGAACAAGGAGTTTCCAAAAGCGGCCAGATCCCAGATGGCTGGATGGGCCTTGACATTGGAGAAGAAACCAGAAAGATTTTTGCCGATGTCATCAAAGATTCCAAAACCATCCTTTGGAACGGACCAATGGGTGTTTTCGAGATGGAAAGCTTCGACAAAGGAACCAAAGCTGTAGCTGAGGCGGTAGTGGCCGCTACTGAAGGAGGCGCATTCAGCTTGATCGGTGGCGGTGATTCTGCTGCTGCAGTGAATAAATTCGGTTTTGGTGAAAAAGTATCTTTTGTATCCACAGGAGGAGGTGCTTTGCTCGAGTACATGGAAGGAAAAGAATTGCCAGGTGTGAAGGCGCTAGAGCCTTGATCACTAATTTTTGATATGAATCCAAAAAGCTACTTCAAATGAGGTAGCTTTTTTTATTTGTTCCATAAGGGAGTTTACTGGGGAAAGGGGGGCAAGCAATATTTCTGGGGGCGGGAGAAGATTTATATTCATTTGGTATGTCGCCACGAAGTCGCCAAGACACGAAGTTTTTTGTAGGCGGATTTCAAATTTCATGGAAAACAAACAGCTTTGGGTCTTAGAATCTTTGTGGCAAAAAAACAAAAAAGAAATCCTATTGAAATAAAGGGATTCATGCCCTCAACTTTTTCGCTTGCCTCCTTTTTAGCACATTTTGAGGACCAAGCTATATTTCTGGAAGATGAGAGATTTCCAGGTGGTTTTGGTAAGCATATTTCTCTTTAATGTAGCAATAGGAATGTGTAGATTATAAAATCAGTATAAATCCGTCATTGCGAATGCAGAGCAACGGAGTGAAGCAATCTCGTTTTCTTAATACGGGATTGCCACGTTCCCGATAGCTCGGGACAGGCTATACTTCCTCGCTATGACGGTATTTTAAATCGCGTTTATTATAAAAAATCAGCGTAAATCTTATTAATCTGCATCATCTGCATGCTATCGAAACCAAGCCTAATCCCCCCAACTTTTCCGCTTGATCCGAAAGGGGGATATATGCTGCAATATTTCTGAAACAAGCACATAGGAAGATGGGACATAATAGGGTGTGCTCCAGACTACATTCTTGTCAGAACCTTCAAACCTTCCCTTAATACCTCACCTCCACCGGTACCACACCGGAGCGGATCATGTCCAGTTGCCTTGCTGCTTTTTTGGACACATCGATGATACGTCCCCGGACAAACGGCCCCCGGTCGTTGATGCGGACCTTGACGGTTTTTCCGTTGCGGAGATTTTTGACTTTTACGACAGTGCCGAACGGTAGGGAGCGATGTGCCGCGGTCATTTTCCCGGCCTGATAGCGCTCTCCACTTGCTGTTTTCCGGCCTATGAACTTATCGGCATAGTAACTGGCTTGGCCTTTTTCGATGCGGCTGGAGGTGGTCTTACGGCTTGCAGAGCAAGCACTCATCAGGAATACTATTACAAGTCCAACAAAAAGATGCTTTTTCATGAGAAATGATCGAGGTGTAAAAAAATCCCGGAGACCAATGGGTCGTCACGGGATTCTCTTTAACTATTATTCTATTTAATTACCTAACGAAAATCCACTCATTTTCCTTGCTCTGTGGTTCGGAAAATTCATAACCTTCCCGGTTAAATAGCTTCAATTGTTCAGGATCGGTGATTTTATGCTTGATGATATGATCCGCCATCATGCCCCTCGCCTGCTTCGCAAAGATGCCGATGATTTTGTATTTGCCATCCCGGTGCTCTTTGAAGTTGACTTGGATCATGGGGGATTTTAGTGCTTTTTTGTCCACGGATTTGGCATATTCCTGTGATGCCAAATTGATCACAGGTTGGCCCTCAGCAGCTTTGTTGATGGCTTTGGAGATTTTGGTGCCCCAGTATTCATAGAGGTTTTTGCCTTTTTTGTTTTCCAGACTGATGCCCATTTCCAAACGATAAGGCTGGATCAGGTCCATGGGTTTTAGGAGTCCGTAGAGCCCAGAAAGGATGCGTAGATGGTCTTGGGCAAAGGCAAGGTCTTCTTCCGAGTAATCGTCTACGGCCATGCTGCGATAAACGTCCCCTTTGAAGGCCAGTAGTGCCTGCTTGGAGTTTTTGGAAGTAAAATCCTTGTGAAAATTATGGTAGCGTTCTTCATTCAGCTGGGCGATATTATCGCTTACTTTCATTAGTTGCTTAATGTCACCGGCAGATTTTTTTTTCATGATGCTGACCAGGGCTTTGATGTCGGTCTTAAAGTCTGGCTGCGTGGCCAGTGGAATGTCAGTAGTACTCATATCCAGCGTCTTTGCCGGAGAAATCAATGCGATCATATTTATTCAATTACAACTATAGCTTTTTTAATGGTTTGTTCTATTCCTTGGGCATTGCTTTTTAACTTGATTACCACCGGATAGGTTCCGACAGGTACTTTTTTGTCGTTGACTTTTCCGTCCCAGGGGCAGAACGGGGCATTTTCAGGAATGTTTTGCTGGATACAGTGGAAAATCAGCTCGCCCCAGCGATTATAGATCAATACCGAAATCTCGTCCACAAAGTCATTGACATAGACGACGAAATTCCGCTCCGGATCTCCGGGAATAAGGGCGTCAGGCGTGGTGACCTGTAGACCACAGTCTTCGATGACCTCAAAGGTAACCGCAAATGAGCAAGCTGCCGCATCCGTTACGATCAATGTGTAATTTCCTTTTTCGGTCGGGGTGAAAGTGGGGTCAGTGCTGATGAGCTGATCCTCTCTCCACCATTCATAGGTCTGCCAGTTTCCTTCTGTTTCCAAGGTTTCTGTAATGCCTTCTGCGGCACAAATGGTATAGCTTTCTTCCAGCTGAGGCGGTTCGGCATCAGAACTCAATACAGTGATTTCATCCGAGCCCACGGTACATTGTTGGCCGTTGGTGGAATTGATCAATTGGACTTGATAGGTATCGGCTTCTGTAACGGAAATGGTTGATTCACCATCAAATTCAGACATTCTAATAGTGAAGTTGCCATTTTGATCCGTCCTAAACCAGGCGACTTCAATATTGGCGGACGCTGGTGCGTCAAAGCCAGCACTAAGAGTGCCCTCCGGACTATCCGAGCAAATGCCTGTTTCCAAGGTAAGTTCGACCGGAATGTTACGGACGATGACCGGAACGTCAAATTCTATCCAAGGAGCAGGGCAGCCGGCACCATTTCGGGGCTGTACATCCAAGGTATAGGTGCCTTCACGGGTAGGCGTAAAGATCCGTTCTCGTCCTATGATCTCTCCCTGCGGAAAGGTCCTCCAGAGATAAACATAGTCTGCTTCATCAAAAGCAGGATCTATTTCCGCTTCATACCTAAGTCCGGTTTCACAGTCATAAAATGGGCCTTCCAAAGAATACTCCACCTGACCGGTCAATGTCAAATCCATTTCCCGGACCCGAGGACAATCCACCCCATTTGGATCTTCTCCCCGGACCTGGTAAACTCCTTCTTGGCCCAATGGATAAAGGCCATTTGGCTGGGGACTGATGTCCATGCCATCAGGGCCTGTGATGGTGTAGTCGATATCGTCTGCGTTTTCTGGCTCAAAGAAGAAAATTTCACAAGCCAATGGTGCCGAAGGCACGCTGAAGTTGACCAATGCTTTTTCTTGGATTTCATACGTCTGAGGTGCTGTCACTGCACAACCATCCGGTGTGGAGATTTCAATGGCATAGGTGCCATGAGGAACCGCTAAAGGCATATTGTCCGTAGAGCCGGTAAACTGCTCCCCGTCCTCTTCCCTGGTGATGACATAGTTAGCTGAAGTGATGGAGCCATCCACAGGGAACGTGATCGATATTCTTCCATCCAATATACCGTCACTGGTACAGCGCTCGGCCGTAGTCACAATACTGAAGTCATCCAGCCCATCCGGCGGATTGGTGTTTTCGATGCTGACTGTTTCCGTATAAGTACATCCTTCGTTTTCTGCCGTAATGGTATACACTCCAGGAGCCAAGTCCTCGAATGGGCCGATGGTTTCCCCTTCGCTTACATTGGGAAATTCCTCATTCAGCTCTACTATCTTAACCGTCTCTGCATCCGAAAGCATGGTGAATTCAAAGCTCCCACTGGGATCGTCACAGTCACTGGTGGGGGAGATGACATTGACCTCAACTTCAGGCAAGGGAGCCACGACCAGTTCGGCACGTTTTTCTACTGTACAACCTTCCAAGATCGGGTCTTCTGCTCTGAATATAATGTCATAGGTTCCGGGAGCAGGAAGCGCTTCCACTGCTACTTCCCATTCGTAGCCCTCTCCCAAAACAGTAGGGGCTTCTGTGGAGCCCTGCAACTGGTAGGCCCATTCGCCCGAAACGGGCGTATCCGGGGCGAAATTGATATAATTTTCCTCATAACAGGATGTTTCTGCATCTTGTGTCAGCTCAAAATCAAACGCAGGGCCAACAAAGACGGAAGCGGAAGCAGAACAGGCCTGAAAGGTCGGGTCTTCCTCGTCAGTATTGGCCAGCACTACACTGACAGTGTAAATGCTTTCCTCGGTAACTTCGATAGAATTGGTATTGCCCAGGATTTCCCCCGCCGCATTGGTCCATTCGAAGATGTAAAGCCCTTCAGCAGGATCATAATCATCAATGGCCGTCAGCGTAACCG
Source organism: Echinicola soli (assembly GCF_006575665.1). Taxonomy (NCBI): domain Bacteria; kingdom Pseudomonadati; phylum Bacteroidota; class Cytophagia; order Cytophagales; family Cyclobacteriaceae; genus Echinicola; species Echinicola soli. The sequence goes on along the minus strand of NZ_CP041253.1, from coordinate 353,021 downwards.
GGCTGCCGCTACAAAGCGTAATATCGTCGGTCAGCGTCAATGGTGGAGGACCAATGACTTCCACGGTCAGCTCGCCGTTATAATAATCGGGGTTTCCGCAGCGCTCCACGTCCAAGGTGACGGTATAAGTACCTGCCGAATCAAATTCATATTCCATGATCTGGTATTCATCGCCAGGTCCGGAAGTGGAAAACACTTCTTGGCCATCCATATCCAGAATGGTCCAGGTGTAGGTGTCAATATCCGGTTCTCCGCCACCTTCAAATTCCCCCAGGGCTAAACCATCTTGCAAACACAGGCTTTCCGGGCCTGCTATTTCAGGGTCGGGAATATTACTGCCGCTGTTTTGGGCATAAGCAGGGAGCCCAAGGTTGCTGGTGCCGCCTTCGGTGGAGACGGCCTGTTGTTGACTGTAAGTGGAATTGTCACAATCTGAGCCGGGGTTGATTGTGCCGATGTTGGTGGCACCTGGGATGGCGACGTAAATTTGGCCGTTTGGTCCCATTTGGATGGCACCAAAGTTAGTGCCAGAGCTGTTGGCCAGCAGATTGACATTGTCCTCAATGCATTGTTCCAGTGCGGCTTGGTCAGCAGCGTTTTCGAAGCAGGATGGGCAGTTGTTGTCATCGTCGTCATCACTGGGAGCTTGGATTTGGTATTCTTCGATGCCCTTGCCGTTTTGGTAGGAGACAAAGATCTTATTGCTGTCCCCCCCAAATTCCAGTCCGTAAACCTCATCGTCGCAGCCCAGGTCAAGGGTAGCATATTCACTCAGTTCGCCGGATTCTTCATCAAAATCGAAGACATCCACAAAGCTGCATCCATTACCGTCGATGATGGTCACGGCCAATTTTTCACCATCAGGACTGAACTTCATTGAGCCTGCCGAATTGCCAAAACTGTGAGTGGTGCCCACGTCGCTGGTCACTACCTGCCCAATCCCTTGGGAGGTGGTGGGGTATGCTCGGAAAGTATTATTGCCCATTTCATGGAACATCACCCAAGTGGTGTCTCCCGAGGCAATGGCAGCAGACTGCTCGGTGCCCGGACTAAAGAGAAAGTTGTCCCCGCTGACCACACTGCCCACGCCGTTTTGGTTTTCCCCTTTGATATCCACCAGGGAAAATTTGGTGGTTGAGTTGCCACCAGAAGTTTGGGTGGTGAAGAGGTAATACAGGGTTTGTTCCTGCGGTACTTTTACGGCAATGACACTTTGGGCGGAGGTATTGTCGCCGCCGATATTTGTGCCATCCTGCATGGGATTGCCGTTCAGGTCCCAGACCGTCTGGCCATCAGTGTAGAACAGCACCTGTCCTGCTTGGTCCGAAATGGTGGTCGTTCCCTCTGGAATGGTCCAGCCCGGATGTCCATCAGGGACTTCTACAGGGCGTGGAGAAGGAGCATTGGGGTCGTCAGGATCAGGGTTAAAGTCCAGTCCGGCATTATTGCCGAAATACCAGATATTATTGGTTTGGTCATCTACTTTTTCGTTGGCCACAGGATCCCACATTTTGACGGTAGTTTCGGCGTAGACGTAGCATGAAGAGCCTTGTTCACGGGCAAGCACCCAATAGGTGCCTGGATCACAGACTTCGTTAGCACCTTCAGGGATCCAGCCTTCCTCTTTTTTGTTGGACCAGAAATATTCATAGTCGGAGCCGCCATCTTGGCCACCTCCGCCGCCGCCCCCTCCAGGGATACCGGGGATACCACCACCGCCTCCGCCACCGGAGCCACCTTGGCCTTCTTCACCGGAGCTGACCTCCAGCATTTCATTTAGGTCGATGCAGGTCAGGCAGGTAGTAGTGTCCGAAGGGGTAAAGCTGGCCTGTAGGTTGTTTTCCTGAAAGGTGATGGATTGGCTGGAAGTCTGCGTGCTGCCATCTGCCAAGGTTACCGTAAGGGTGACGTTGATATTTTGTTCGCTGGTCGCATCAGCAGGCAGGAGCAGGTGCTCTTCAGTCAGGTCCAGTTCGATTTCTTCCCCGTCTTGGTCAGTAGGAGGCGGGCTGAGCTCCCACTCATATGACTCCACGGGGATATTGGGAGGTGTAAGCTGTGAAGTGATCTGCAGCGGATTGTTCATACAGGGCATTTCCGGTGAATAGGTGAAATCCACTGAAACGTCGATGTCTGCATTTGGAGCAAAGGTCGGGAAAGTGTCTCCGCAAAAATCAGTGCCTTCAAATGGATTGTCGTCTACGGTAAGTTCTTCCAGAACGGTATTGTCGGGGTTTTCGACGGTGCCCACATAAAAGGCATCATCATTTTCCTCTTGATAGATATAATACAATTGGCCGTCAGGGCCTACTTTAATGTCGTGGATTTGGCTGATGTTGTTTCCGGATGGACTGGTGGTGGGTACCACCTGTGGATCGGCATCTAGCGTGTCAGTAGGGATTCTTAGCAATTGGTCATCTTTGGAATAATAAAAATAATCGCCATCGGGAGAAAGCCCTGTTCCGCCATAATTTTCGGAAGCATCACCAGTGGATTGGTCCAATGGTCGTGGGTTTGAAAAACTACCTGTGCTGGTGTCAAAGTCCATCAGCACAATCGGGTCGGAGGCATTTTCTGGAATCAGGGCCAAGGTGCCTGAATTCTCATCAAAAGCAATTTTTTCTGGCGCAAAGGTTATAGGGCTGCTGTCTGTTTGGTTAAATACCCCTTCAGTTTCCGTGATTTCCCTGGAGATCAATTCTCCACTTTCAAAACTGATCAGATAGCTGGGGGAGCTGGGTGTTTTTACTACGGCGATGGCACCAGAGGCCGGGCCAATAGGTTCGTCAAGGGTGGTCACTTCACCCGCTGGTGGCGAATCTGCCGGTGCTGCACCTTGTGCATTCATGTCCATGACAGAATACAGTAATTGTCCTGATGGACTAATGTAAAATGTATAAAAAAGCCGATCTCCTTCAGGATCGTAACTTAAAGGGGCAATGGCCACCGTCTGCGTACCTTCAAAATCACCATTAATACCATTGGGAGCTCCTTGGATGGGTTGGTTTAGATAATTATACACCAGTTCTCCGTTAGTGTAAAAAAGCGGTTCGCCCGTCAGCGGGTCAATGGCAATGGCATTATTGTCTTGTCCTACTACAATGCTTCCAGGTAGCGTATTGACATTGGGATTGTCTCCCTTGCCAAAAGAGATATAATTGTTTTCCGTGTTTGGCCCACAGTATCCAAAGATCCATTCATTATCATTGTAGCCTTGACCGTAAACGAATATTTGGGTAGCCAGACACAATAATAACGGTAAAAACAGATAAATGAATCTTAAGTTTATGTCAAAAGGAGTCCTTTTCATATATTACGGGGAGCTTTAAAACACGATGCACGGGACAGCCGTTTAATAAGCTTAACGTTACTCAAATAAACGAACAAATCTTTGTTTAGGTCTTATATATATCTAGTTTTTTGCGTCTTAGCATTAATGTTCTCTACCCGCAATGGTTTTGGGCAGGATCCGCAATACAGTCAATATTACGCGGCCCCACTATACCTGAATCCTGCTTTTGCCGGATCGGATCTTCAGACGCGTATTGGTGCCAATTACCGCAGCCAGTGGCCAGGTTTGGACGCCCAGTACAATACATTTTCGGTCTACGCCGATACTTTTTTGGAAAAGTACAATAGCGGCTTCGGCCTGATGGTGATGAACGATGTCCAGGGAGCGGCAGATTTGCGTTCATTGACCATCTCGGCCATGTATGCTTATGAGCTGAAGCTCGGCGAATCCGTTTATTTCCGCCCTGGTTTTGAGGGCAGCTATATCCGCAGGGAGGTAGGGTATTACGAAAACCTGGTATTCGCCAACCAGATCAATCCGCAGGATCCATTTGGCCCTATATTTCCCGGTAATACAGACCTTACAGGTCTTGGAGAGCCGATCAACTTGCTTTCCCTGTCTTTTGGTGGCCTGCTCTTTACCGAAGACCTTTGGCTTGGAGGTGCCATCCACCACATTAACCAACCCAACCAGTCTTTTCTGGAAGGGGAAAGTCCATTGCCCTATAAACTCTCCTTTCACGGGGGCTACCGGATCGGACTGGGGCATGGAGCCATGAAGCGTGACTTTACCCATACGTATAAACAACGGTATTTTGTCCCAACGATCAACTATAAAAAACAAGGTGTTTTCGAACAGTTGGACTTGGGAGCTTATGTTTATGCCGAGCCATTGATCTTTGGAGTTTGGTACAGGGGGTTGCCCTATAAGCCGCTCAATAGCGAAACCAATCGGGATGCTATCGTACTTTTGCTTGGACTGAGCCTTCCCACCGGGCTGGATGTGGGGTACAGTTTTGACTATACCATGTCCCAACTGGGGATCCAATCTGGCGGAGCGCATGAGATCAGCGTGTCTTATCGATTCCCTGATCGTAACCCCGGGGCGCCGCGGCTAAGAAATACTATTCTTCCTTGTCCCAAATTTTAATAGTTTTGCTGCATGAATGCAGAACAACTGAAATACGTATTGATCGGTGTGGTCGTAGCGGGGTTTTTATTTGATAAGCTGACCAGCTGGCTCAATGTCCGGCAGCGCGTAGGTGATGTCCCCGCTACATTGCGCAGCCACCTAAGCCAAGAGAAACTCCAGGAATCCAAGGACTATCAAAGGAGCAATTACCGATTTGGCCTCTTGACTGGTGGATTGTCCTTTTTGGTCACAGTGGCCTGTTTGCAATGGGGCTTTTTTGGTTGGCTGGATACAATGGTGGCAAGCTTGGTCGCTTCCCCCATTTGGCAGTCCATGATCTTTTTTGGTGTGTTGTTCATAGCTTCGGATGTGCTTTCCTTGCCTTTTGATTATTACCATACCTTTAAGATCGAAGAAGATTATGGTTTCAATAAAACCACCAAAAAGACCTTTGTGCTGGATAAGCTGAAAGGTTATGCCCTTGGGATAGTTCTCGGAGGAGGCTTGCTCGCCTTGTTGCTTTGGTTAGTCAATACCCTTGGGGAATCCTTTTGGGTGTACTTTTGGGCGGTAGCTGCTTTCTTTATGATCATGCTGAATTTGTTTTATACTTCTTGGATACTGCCCCTGTTCAATAAGCTGACACCACTGGAGGATGGGGCCCTTAAGGACAGCATCCTTTCTTACGCATCCTCGGTAGGGTTTTCACTGGACAATGTATTTGTCATTGATGGCAGCACCCGTTCGACCAAGGCCAATGCCTTCTTTTCCGGCATGGGCAAGCGCAAAAAGGTGGTTTTGTACGATACCTTGATAGCGCAGCACACGACAGAGGAACTGACTGCCGTGCTGGCCCACGAAATCGGCCACTACAAGAAGAAGCATATCCTCCAGAGCATGGTGATCAGTGTCCTGCAAACCGGGGTCATGCTGTTTGTGCTATCCCTCTTTGTCAATAGTGAGACCATCAGCTTGTCCTTGGGAGGTGAGCGTGCAGCGGTACACCTTAATTTGATAGGGTTTGTGCTGTTGTTTTCACCGATTTCCACCTTGTTGGGTATCGGAATGAATATGCTGAGCAGGAAGAATGAGTACGAGGCGGATCAATATGCCATGGAGACGTATTCGGCGGCACCATTGGCGGAAGGATTGAAAACACTGTCTGTCAAAACCCTTACCCAGATCAATCCCCACCCCCTTCATGTATTTATCAATTACTCCCATCCGCCCCTGATGAAAAGGCTGGGGCGATTGGAACAGAAGTGAATATAATCTTGTGTTTTAATTAGCCCTACTTTGTCATGTTGCGATTATTTTAGGAGATTCCTTCCGACGAAAGGAGGAATCCTTGTACTTAACCCGAGCCTGACAAAGTAGGAGTAGTTAGATTTTTTTACTTAAATTAGGTGAATAGATTAACTCAACTTTGGTGCACAAACATCAGGAACCACAGGTAACCAACACAAATTACACGCGTCTGCCAATTTATTTGTATCTGACCCAACGGCAGATTTTCGACAACTGACTACTTGATTTCCATGTCTTGTAGGACACTTTGCAGAAGATTATAAAACCTAATTGCATTTATGATAAAATCATTCACCCTAGTTTTGACATGTAGTATATTTTGTTCGCTGGTATTGTTATTTGGCTGTAGCAGCTCTTCTGAGCAAAAGTCGGAGAAGGTAAATTTACCCCGCATTGCGATTGCTGGATTGGCCATTGAATCGAGCACCTTTTCTCCTGCCGTGACAGAAGCTCCAGCCTTTCATGCGAAAACTGGCGAAGAAATCTTTAGCAACTATCCTTTTATGGCAGAAGGCACAGAAAACCGTCAACGTGCCGATTGGGTGCCTACACTGACTGGTAAAGCCATTCCTGGCGGGATTGTAAGTATGGAAGCGTATGAATCGTTGATGGAGAAGACGTTGGACATGTTGGAGAAAAACGGTCCCTACGATGGGCTGTTCTTTGATATCCATGGTGCCATGAGTGTACAGGGACTGGATGATCCCGAAGGTGACATGATAGAGCGGATTCGTGCGGTGATCGGTAAGGAACCTATTATTTCCACCTCTATGGACCTTCATGGCAATGTTTCGCTGAAATTGGCGAAGCATTCCGACTTGATCACCTGCTATCGCATGGCACCCCATGAGGATGCATTGGAGTCAAAGAAGCGTGCCATGGACAATTTGCTTTCGCGCATAGAATCCGGAAAGGGCAAGCCTGCTTACAAGGCCTATGTGCCCGTTCCTATTCTATTGCCGGGCGAAAAGACCAGTACAAGAGTGGAGCCAGGAAGGAGCTTGTACGCAGAAGTGGCTCCGGCAGCCAATCAAGAAGGGGTCGTAGATGCTGCCATTTGGATCGGTTATGCGTGGGCGGATGAGCCGCGAAACCACGGGGTGGTCATGGTCACGGGAGATGACCAAGAGAGGGTCATCAGTACAGCGGAAGACTTGGCAGCAAAGTTTTGGGAGGCCAGGGGAGATTTTGACTTTGTAGCGCCTACAGCGACCCTAAAGGAAGCCTTGGATTCAGCGATTGCCAGTGATGAAAAGCCATTTATGATCAGTGACTCCGGGGATAATCCCACTGCCGGTGGAGCGGGAGACGTCACATGGACACTGCGGAAAATACTCGATAGGCCAGAATTCAAGGAAGAAAGCGGCCCTTCAGTGATCTATGCATCCATTCCAGGCCCGAAGTTGGTAGAGGCGGCCGAAAAAGTGGGTGTCGGAGGCCATGTGGAAGCACCTGTAGGGGCTGAAGTAGATGACCGCTTTGAGGGGCCTATTATGCTCAAAGGATCAGTAGAGTCCATTAAAAAAGGAGACCGCCATGCGGAAACAGAGGTGGTGGTCAAGTGCGGCAGTGTAAACATCATCGTTACAAAAAAGAGAAAGCCATACCATTATAAATCCGATTTTACCGAGCTGGGGTTAAAACCTACAGATACGGATATTGTAGTGGTGAAAATAGGCTACTTGGTCCCAGAGCTATACGATATGCGTGCCGGTTGGCTGCTGGCACTGACACCTGGAGGCGTGGACCAGGACCTTATGAGACTGGAGTATGAACGGATAAAACGACCGATGTACCCTTTTGACCCCGAGATGGACCGTCCTGATCTTTCAGCAAAGCTGGTTCCGCTGTCCCATGAGGAATAGCAAGAAAGTAAAGTAGTGAGATATGAGTACTGAGTCTCGAACAATGTGCAGATATTCTTCCCCGCCACGGTGGGGAGGTTAGGTAGGGTTGTTTTAGCGCAAGGATTAAAGGAAAAATCCCTTTTCTAGGGCTTGATAAATTAATAAATCGAGGTTTGAATAAAGGAATACAGTTAATGAAAAAAGTATTAATTGCGATAGGTTTAGTTGTTTTATTTTGGAGCTGTAGTAAGGAGGAACAGGTCCCTGATCCGCCTGTAGAAACAGTTTTTGAAGGGAAGGTGTCCTTGACTTCACAGGCGATGATTGACGAATTTGATGATAACTACGTTCGAATTACGGGGGACCTGGTGATCCAAGACCTGGAAGGTGATATTGTGGACTTGGATGGATTGGAGCATATTGAAGTGGTGGAAGGAGATGTGCTGATCCAGTATAATGAAACACTCGCTGACATTGGAGGATTGAATGGCCTGAAACGGGTCGAAGGACAGCTCTATTTTCATAGGAATGAGGTATTGAAAGACCTAACAGGACTTGGTCAGTTGGAATTTGTCGGAGAACTCTTTTTTGTGACACTAAATCCTTCCTTGGAGACTTTTGAAGGATTGGAAATGTTGGAATCAGTGGAAGGTGAACTATATGTTGCAAAAAATGCCCAGCTAAAGAGCCTCATAGGCTTGGAGTCCGTGACGGACATGGGAGATGAACTGACCTGCTATGATAACCCCTCCCTAACCGATTTTTGCGCCATAAAGGAGTTATTGGAAAATGAAGGACTGTCAAAAGACTTTATCGTAAAAAAGAATGCCTATAATCCCACCAAGGAAGAAGTGATCGGTGGTGACTGTAGTTTATGATATTGCTGAAATTGCAGGGAAAAGACGTCATCGCGAACGCAATGATGCGATCCCGGGTATTAAAACAGAAGCGGGATGATAATTTCTTTATCAAACGAAGGTTGTTTTGCGCATTATTTTAAGCAGGAAAGGTTTTGATGCCCAGTATGGAGGACAGCCCAGTCCGATCTTGCCGGACGGTGCCTTGCTGAGTTTGCCCATACCTGAGCCTCGTGATACCCTGGCATTTGAGGACCTAAGACATGGAGAACATACCTATTGGGATATCATCCGTTCCCTTCATCCAGCCACTAAGCTCAGCGGTGCGTCTACCTGTCATCTTGATCCAGATTTGGACCGTAAGGTGCTCCCCCGGGATCCGACATGGCGCCCATTGCTGGGGCAGACCGGTGCAGCCCAAGGTCACCTGGCAAAGTGCGGTGTGGGAAAAGGGGATCTGTTCCTGTTTTTTGGGACGTTCAGGCAGGCTGAAATGGGCGACGATGGGCTGGTCTATCAGAAAGGGGCTCCTGTAGTGCATTTGATATTTGGGTACCTGGAAGTGGGGGAGGTGGTGGATCAGTTTGATGCCTTTCGTTCAGAAATGCATTATCATGCCCATGCACAAGAGCGATTTCGGGAGATGAAGAACAACTGTATCTACCGTGCCAGTGAACAGCTAAGCTTTTTGCCGGAAAGGCCAGGTGGAGGGATCCTGAATTTTCACCAAGGCCTTCAATTGACCAAACCGGGATTTTCCAAAAGCAGGTGGCAACTGCCCAGTTGCTTTAAGGAAGTGTCGATCAGCTACCATACTAGCAATAGCTTTCGCCCTGGATATTTCCAGTCCGCCGCCAAGGGGCAGGAGTTTGTCATCACGGCGAATGAAAAGGTGAAGGACTGGGCGAAGCGATTAATTGCAAATGGTTGATAATATGAAAAAAAAGGATAAATTAAGAAGTTGAATTTTAGGTAAATGTAACTTTTTTGAGCAAATGGAACGCCAGTTCATTGAAAGATATAAGCGTAAAACCAGAAGGGAACTACAGCAAATAATAAATAATAGAGCCGATTATCGAGAAGAAGCTGTTAGGGCTGCTGAAAAGCTGCTTGGGGAATCTGATGAAGATCCGAGAGAAGAAATTAGCGTAGCTAGAACTGCCTGCAAAAGGAATAATCCTTTTGGGCCTATCTTATTTGCTAGGTCGTTCAGTTATCGGGATGTTCTGACAGTGATTTCGTCTACTTTATTGTGCATGGCACTATTCCAAATATTAAATTATTATAAGGATGAATTCGTATTTGTAGAGTATTACCCATTTTTAAAGTTGTTTTTATTCTTTGTTTTCATCATTATAAATCATGTTCTCTATTTTAAAGAGCACAAAAGGTCAAATGATCTATTAGGAAGGTCAATGGTGGATTTGTTTTTTTTCCTGAGCTTTATGTTGTTTTACAGCGTTTACGAATATGTCGTGTATGATAGCGTGTTTCCGCTGCCATTGAATGCTCAAGTAATTGTATTTTTAGCCATATTTACCGTCTTTTCAATTTTGCTTTTTGAAACAATTGTGGATTTTATCAAATACTTATTAATAAAGATGAAATGTCAAATTTTTTAAAATATAAGTTAGCGACAATCTCTTTATCATTGACAATATTGGCACTAATTCCTTTGTTCAGTTCGAGCTTTAACGCACCAAATAAATGGGAGAAATGGAGGGCATTGACCTGGGACGATTTCCGGGGAGTTGCAAAGCCGTTTTCAAAATGGGGCGCTACCATACAGTCCAATGTTTTTGTAGAATATGATTCTGTGGAAAACCAATATAAAGCCTACTCAGCAATGAATCAGAATCATTCATGGAAGAGTAGACCAAGATATTTGTCTGATTACTTGTTGAATCATGAACAGTATCATTTTAATATTACCGAGTATTTTTCCCGAAAGATGAATTGGTTGATTGAAAAGCAAGATTTTAGTGATGATGATATATCAGGTTTACTTTCAGAGATTAGAAGGGATGAGCGGCATCTACAAAAAGAATATGATGATGAATCAGCACATGGCCTAAACTGGGGAGTTCAGCGTTATTGGGAGTTTAGGATAGACTCTTTACTATCATCCTCTCAGGAATGTTGCGGGAAGTTAGAGGAAGGGCTTGGTATAAAAATATACTTGCCTTATACTGATACCAAGAATAGTAAATGGAAGAATGGTACTGATGATATGGACATGTATTGGTTAGAGAAATATGATATGATGCTGTCCTTTTCTATTATTAAATCCGAAACGATTTCCAATATTGATAAGCCAGAAGATTCAGATGGTATGGAAATATACAATTATGACTGGGACTCTTTGGCCGTTTTGTCCGTAAAGGATGATACGTTAGCTTTTTCGAAAAGAGTGACGGCTGTTGATACGTTAGATTACAAGATAATAGAAGACCTTTGGATAAAAGAAGAGGGGAGAATGTACAGGTTATCTGCTGAATACCCAAATAGAGCTAATCATCAGAAAGGTTTCCTGCGGATTGTTAATTCCTATTTTAATAGCTTTGAGCTGCTGGAGGAATAAAGAGAGATTGGTCAATGCTTTGGTTATTTATACAGAGGGTCTAGAATAACAAGATACTTGCATAAAATCGGATTTTTAAATCAAGGACGCAATAACTTTCGTGGACTTTTATAGCATCTCGAAAGACTATGGGATTTTATTGTTTGGAAAATACCCAAAGGACTTGTTTCATCCGATTAAAAGATACATCAATGGACTATTTTTCAACGATGATTATGAAATTTCGGATTTTATCATTGAAAGTGAAATAAACAAATATCAATATCACTTGGCAGGCAATTATTTTGAGGATTTCTGTCCCGCTTGTGGGGATAGATCAGGGAAACAGGTTTGTACCTGCCTAGAGCCGAGAGGCCTAGAGACAACTTGATATTACCAAGCTTTAATACCTTGCGGTATTAGCCAGGACACACATCTCACTATTTTAGCGGAAAGAATTGTTAGCTTGGATGCTCCGCTAGGAGCATTAGCTTGGTAACAGAAAGTGAATACAGCATCCTAACAGTGCCGTAGGTACTGACCACGGGCAAGGAAAGAATGTATGTAATGGCCGGAACGGCCGAACCTACCACGGCAGGCATGAATGTAGTGTTGAACGAATCGGTGCTGCGGATGGGGTAATTATGGAGAAGGCTTTTTCCCTTTTTGTATTTTGGGAGGTTGAGTTTTTATTCGGAACAGCTTGATTTATAGAAAAGCAAACAAAATATTTTTTGGTGTTTGGATGATTTTTTAGCTTTGCGGCTTGTTTGATGGCGAGTGGAGGCGATGGCGTTCCTTGCTGATGGAAAAATTGAAAAGTGATGACCTGTACTGCGGAGCGAAAATCAGTTGACCAGATCAATACGACCAATATTTTGCCACAGACACCTTTCTGGGCAAAGGTCAAAAATAAGCAGGGCTTCGAACCGAATGGCTTTCGGCTGACGGTGTCCAAGGAGCTGCTGGATCCCTATGCCCAGTCCCTACAGCAGCTTGAGGAGGATTTGCTGATCCTGATCAAGTATATCGGGGAGGGACATTGTTTTGCCTATGTGCCTTATGGCCCCAAACTGGAGCCCCAGTTTGAGCATCAGGGGCTTTTTCTAGAGAAGCTGTCGGAGTCTTTGAGAGCGCATTTGCCGGATAACTGTGTTTTTATTCGCTACGATCTCCTATGGGAAAACCAATGGGCCGGCGAGGAGGAGTTTTATGATACCCATGGCAATTGGCAGGGGCCGCCTTCTGCTCAGACACAAGAATTTCGCGTGAATTTTAATACTGACCACTGGAACCTCCGCAAGAGTCCAGGCGATGCCCTGCCGAAAAACACATTTTTCCTGGATTTAGAACGTGGGCCGGAAGAATTGCTGTACGAGATGCGCTACAATACGCGCTACAATATTCGTCAGGCAAGCAAAAGAGGAGTGGAAGTACGTGAATATGGAGTGGAGAAGTTGGATGACTGGTATGCACTTTATGAAGAGACGGCACTGCGGAAGCAAATTGTCTACCAATCAAAGGATTACTTCTTGGAACTGTTTGCGCATCAGGATGAGCAGGTCAGGGTCTGTCTGTTGATGGCATCGCATGAAGGACAGGAGTTGGCCTCGATGCTGCTGGTGCTTAGCCACAAGCGGGCTACTTATCTTTTTGGCGCCTCTGCATCTGACAAGCGCCAGGCGATGGCCAGCTATGCACTTCAGTGGGAGGCGATCAAGCGTGCTAAGGAGTTTGGTTGTATAGAGTATGACATGTTTGGCTGTGCGCCAAACCTTGACAGCTCCCATCCGCTGCACGGGGTCCACCTTTACAAGAAAGGCTTTGGGGGGCAGCTTTTTCACCGCATGGGTTGCTGGGATTATCCGTTTAAGGATGGTGAATATGAAATGTTTAAGGCCCAGGAAATGTATAATTGAGGTGGAAACTCAATGCTGGAAGTTCTGCAGCACAGCTGTCGGAACAACTGGTGTGTGCCTTGCATCATTGTGAATGAAGCGATAGCGGAATGAAGCAATCTCGCTTATGAACAAAAGACCGCTTCACTTCGCTACCACGGTGTTCGCGATGACGGTTTTCTGTCGTGATTGCGAAAGGGATGTGGGGCGAAGCAATCTTATCTTCCAAATATGGGATTACTACTTCCCGCTGGTCATCGCAATAATGAGGATGTTGTTGGGGTGGAAATATTTACTTTACGCCGGAAACATTCAGCTTCAGGGTGTACACGGCCGGCCCGGCCGTGATGAAGAGGGTCTTGCGGTCTTTTCCGCCAAAGGTGACATTTGCAGTCCATTTTTGGGGAATGGGAATCTGGCCGATTTGCTCGCCTTCAGGATTAAAGATCGTCACGCCATTGCCGGTGAGGTAGAGGTTTCCATTTTCATCGATGGTCATACCGTCCGATCCCATGTTGACGAATAGCTGGCGCTCACTGAGACGGCCGTCTTTTTGGACTTCGTACCGATAGGTTTTTTTATCGCCAATATCCGCAATGTAGAGTGTTTTTCCTTTTTTGGTGCCAATGATACCGTTTGGCCTGATGAAGTGGTCTGCCGCCACCTTGATTTCTCCTTTGGGAGAGCGATAATAAACGCGTTGTTGGTCCATTTCGGGTGCTTGTCGTGTCCAGTAATCGCGCTGGTAATATGGGTCTGTAAAGTAGATGCCGCCTTTTTTGTCGACCCATAGGTCGTTGGGGCCATTGAAGTTTTTCTGGCCAAAACCATCTGCCAATACTTTTACCTCTTGATTGTTGTCAATTTGCCAAAGCTCGAAGTTTTCATCTGCACAAGCGAGCAAATTCCCTTTATGGTCAAAATAAAGCCCATTGGATCGTCCGGCATTTTCCATATACAGCGCGACCTTCTCTGTCTCCGCAGACCAACGGTAAATGCGGTTGTTGGGCTGATCGGTGAAATAAACGTCACCATTTGGCGCTACGGCAGGTCCTTCGGTAAAGGCATAGTCGTCCGCTACCAACGTCGGGGCAGTACCCATAAGAAGCAGGGTAGACTTGTTTGAGCTACAGGACAGCGTGGTGAGCAACAGGGTAAAAAGGAAGGTGAATGATGGCGCTTTCATAGGGGTCTTTGCATTCATGTATTTGGTACAAAAATAAGTTGGGACAAGGATCATAAGAAATCGATGTCCACATTGAACGGATATTTCATTAAGTAGTACAGCGCATCTTCTACCTTAAATCCTTCGAAGAGGACCTTGTACAGGTTTTCGGTAATGGGCGCTCGCATGCCGGTCCCTTCCAGGAAGGTTTTCAATAACCGTACCGTATTGATTCCTTCGGCCACTTCATCCATGCTGTCATTAATGGCATCTAATGTCTCTCCCTTGGCGAGTCGGTAGCCGACAGTATAGTTTCTGGAGAAGGTGGAACTACAGGTGGTGACCAAATCTCCGATGCCTGCCAATCCTACAAAAGACTGGGTTTGGCCGCCAAGTGCATTGCCCAGGTGGATCATTTCTACCATGCCCCGTGAGATAAGCAGTCCCTTGGCATTTTCTCCCAATCCCAGTCCAGCCAAGGCTCCTGAGGCAATGGCAATGGTGTTTTTGAGTACGCCGCTTAGTTCCACGCCGATGATGTCCTGATTGCCGTATACCTGGAACCTGTCGGAGCGAAGGAGTCGTTGGCCTTCGAGGATGACTTCGTTAAAGCGGCTGGCGACCACGGTGGCGGCAGGTTGGCCTTTGGCGAGTTCCTTTGCCAGGTTAGGGCCTGCCAAGCAGCCTACGCGGACTACGACGGTTTCATTTTGGATCACCTCGCTCATCGTCCAGATGTTTTCGCGGTGGATTTTGGATACGTTGTCCAGATTCCTGCCTTCAGGAAGGTTGAGCACCAGCCCCTTGGTACCGTGGATCAGGATATGGTAAGGGTGAAGGAAGGGGGCGAATTTCTTCATGACATCCCTAAAGCCAGAGGAGGAAACCACCGGAAACATCACCTCACACATCTCACAAAGGGTTTGAGGGTCGGTAGTAGCCGAGATGCTTTGGTTTAGCGCCCTGCCTTCTGCACTGTGTTGTTCATTGATCTCGTCCACGATTTCCTGTTTTCTGGCGTAGACGATGACGTTGTTTTTTTCGGCGAGGATATTGGCGATGGCGGTACCAAAGCTGCCAATACCGATAACACCGACAGGTTTTTCAATATTATTTGAAGAGTTTTTCAAGGTCATAACCATCCAGTCTGTTGTGGTAGTAATACAAAAGGCTCATGTCCTGGGTAGTGATTTTATCATCACTGGTTTTGATCAGCGGCCGCTTGGAATGATACATTCCGACGTTTGCCAGTCCATGGGCGATGATTTTGTCGATGTCCTGTTTCAAGTGGGGCGCCACATGCACGAGACCTTTGGCCCGGATTTCCATCAGGCGATTAAGCACTGTTTGGCAGGTGGAACGAAAATCACTGTAGTCGATGACCAAGTCTTCTTCGGGAAGTCGCAGCAAGCTGAAAAGATCCATTTTGCTGTTTTGCTTCTTGATCATCTGAAAAGCCGTAAAGGCGACCAGGTGACTGCTGAAAACCCGGTTGATTTTATGGAATTCTTCGACGATGCGGTCACCAAGGATCTGGGTATAGACTTCCTCCCGCTGAGGATCCACGCTCACCTTTCCGTTGGACATAAAATAGTCACGGCAATCGATCATTCTGCCATCGCGGTCGGTGCTGTTACCTTCCAAGTCCACGTAATTGCCCAATATATCCATTGGCTGTCCTATGGAAACAGAGATATCAGAGCCTTTGGTAAAGAATTTGATCAGAAACTTTGAAATCTTATAAGAATTAGAAAATTCATCAGTTTCCTTGTAATATCGCTCTTGGCCGGTAAGGCTCAGGTGTTCGCGGATCAGGCTGGGAGCTTCCAGGGTAAAATGGTAATTGATGGTGACTGGCACGATGAATATTTTGCCGCTGATATCATTAAAGCCTTTTTCATAATTGGCACGCTGTGCTTCCACGGCTGTGCTGAGCAGGCCCAGCTTGAGTTTGTTTTCTATCTTGCCACTTCTGGAGCGGGTTCCGCCAGGAAAAAACAAACTGTGACAGCCAAATTGAATGGCTTCACTGGAGTAGCTCTTTAAGGTTTCCAGGTATAACAGATTTTTCTTTCTCCGGTCCACTTTGTATGCGCCAAGGGCATTCATGAAATAGGCAAAAATCTGGATATTGAAAAGGTTTAGTCCGGCACCGTAGAGGAATGGCGGCATGCCCAAAGTGCTGATCGTCCAGCCGATAAGAATACTGTCCAAGTTGCTGAAGTGGGTGGGTACCATGACGATGGTGCCCTTTGATGCCAAGTCCCTTAGCCGTTCTGTCTCGCCGATGATCTGGATTTTGTCCTGAAGGGTGTATTGCTTACTGAAGATCGATCCCAGTCCTTTTACCCGGCCCGCATTTAGCAACCGGGAAAAGCCAAAGGTTACCATCTTGCGCGTAGCCTTATAATGGCTGTGCTTAAAGTTACTGGCGATTTCTTCCGAATATCGTGTAGTGATGCTTTCCAGAATCTTATGGTAAGCGACTTTTCTTTCCTCTTCAGTTGCTTGGCTTTCGAAGGATATCTGGACCAAGGCGGACTTTACACCAGACCAAAACTCCTCTTCATCGTCTGGGTCTACGAGCCAAGGGTTCTGTTTGACGCGCAGCTTTTCACGGTAAAGTGTCGTTTCCAGTTCTTCCTTGAGCAAATCAAGGTTATTGCCGGTCATGCTGATGATTTTATCTTTGCTGAAGGAAGCTACGTTTTGGACAAAGTCCTTGCGGCTTTTGGCTAACTTCACCACTGGCCATTCATCTTTTCGAGGAAGAATCGGGTCGTATTTTTGTTTGATATAATCGTCAGTCAAGGGGATTTTCGTTGATGATTTTTCAAAGATAATGAAAAAATGAAGCTTTGGTAGTGAGGTGAATTATTAAGGAAGTTTTATCTCAATAATCAACAAATACACGGTAATGTAACCAAAATAAAGTTTTTTTAATAATTTAACAGCTGATCGCCTAATAATTACTAAAAAATTGAAGAAGCTCAAAATAATCTTCTTTTTCTTATGTTTTTTGAGTTTGATTGCCTCTTTTTCCTTCGGGCAAACAGATACGGGAGCAATAAGAAAGCACCAGTTTTCCTTGCGTGTAGATAATGACGCACTGGCGTTTTCCCATTTTGACCGTTACTATACCAATGGAGTGTTTTTTGGATACAGTCATTACTTGTCAAAAAAGGGCAGGTTAAATGTGACCATTTCCCAGCAGATTTATACCCCTGAGCGGTACACCTCTAATGATATCAGAATATATGATCGCCCATATGCGGGGGTGCTTTATGGGGAAGTCGGTTATCAGCGCTTTATCAACCGTGGATGGCTATCGGGCAATTTGCTTTTTGGGAAAATAGGGCCTGGTTCCAAAGCAGAGGATGTGCAAGTGTGGTACCATACCCTTTTTGGATTTCCTCAGCCCAGAGGCTGGAAGTACCAGATCCAAAGTGGTGCCTTGGCGAATGTCAAGCTGGAGGGCGCAGTCAATGTATTTCGGGAAGGAAAAGTTGATTTTTGGCTCCAGCCAAGGATAGCCTTGGGGAATTACGACCGGAGTTTGGGGATTACTCCCTCCTTTAGAATAGGGAAGTTTAATCGTGCTCCGGAGAGTTTTATAGCGGGTAGCCGAGTGGGAAAGGCGGGTAAAAGGGAGCTTTATTTCCAAGGTGGAGCAAGTTTTAGGCGGGTGTATTGGAATGCAACCTTACAGGGGACCAAAAAATCCTTTGCATTTGATTTGGCCACGATGGACCCAATAAGAAATGTCAATGAATTTTTTGGGCAGTTGGTGCTAGCGTACCCAAAAGTGGGATTTGCTTACCGGTTCTTTTACCGGACACAAGAAACCTCACTGGCAGAAGGTCAGTTTTTAGGAAGTATGTATTTTTATTATACTTTTTGATGGTAGATGTCAGGTGGCCGTTGCTTTGTGGGGAAATAAGAAGATAGACCTGTGTCACGACTACTACGTTCTGAAAGGGTTTGGTACATTTCTTGGGCATCAGCCCGTCTGAGGAGGATTGCCCCAAAAGGATCCGCCGCGAACAAATCCACCGCATGGGGATTCCGAATTGCACTCTTCAGTTTTTGCTCAGTGCAGGCATCAGCAACAGTGATCAGTTATACCAATCCTATCTATGAGCATTGCGCCTCCCGGCAAGCCGGGGAAGGTTCTGCGGTTCAAATGATCCAATAAAATAGCTGATAATCCCTACATCCATTTTGTCAATGGCTTATTTGATTGTATTATT
Source organism: Echinicola soli (assembly GCF_006575665.1). NCBI lineage: Bacteria > Pseudomonadati > Bacteroidota > Cytophagia > Cytophagales > Cyclobacteriaceae > Echinicola > Echinicola soli. The sequence goes on along the minus strand of NZ_CP041253.1, from coordinate 334,713 downwards.
GCATCTCTAAAATAGTGATGAAGCCAGACCTTAAACATATCCAAGCCCCCATTGCGGAGGAAATGATCGACTTCGAAAAGAAGTTTCGTTCTTTTATGAAGAGCAAGGTCAAGCTTTTGGACCACATCACCAGTTATATCGTCAAGCGCAAAGGCAAACAAATGCGGCCTATGTTTGTGTTTCTCACAGCAGGGGTGGCGGGAGGTATCAGTGAATCCACTTACCGCGGTGCGGCGTTGATCGAATTGTTGCATACCGCGACGCTGGTGCATGATGATGTGGTGGATGATGCCAATTACCGTCGGGGATTTTTTTCGGTTAATGCACTATGGAAAAATAAGATTGCGGTACTGGTGGGGGATTATTTATTGTCGAGAGGTTTGCTCCTCAGTGTCGACAATGGCGATTTTGACTTGCTGAAAGAAGTTTCCAATGCCGTGAGGGAGATGAGTGAAGGGGAGCTGCTGCAGATCGCCAAAGCCCGTAATCTGGACATCACAGAGGAAGTATATTATACCATTATCCGACAAAAAACCGCTAGTTTGATTGCGTCATGTTGTGCCGTGGGCGCTCTGACATCCGGTGCAGACCATGGGACGGTGGAGCGAATGCGGGAGTTTGGGGAGAAAGTGGGAATGGCATTTCAGATCAAGGACGATCTTTTTGACTATGGGGAAGATGAGGTAGGCAAACCAGTGGGGATTGACATTAAAGAGAAGAAGATGACCCTTCCCCTGATCTATGCCTTAAACCATGCAAGCTGGACGGATAAGAAACGCATCATTTACCTGATACGCAATAAGAACGAGGACAAAAAGGCTGTCAATCAAGTGATTGAGTTTGTAAAGGCTTCGGGAGGGCTGGAGTATGCCCAGGAAGTGATGACCCGGTTTTTTGACGAGGCCTTGGCGATTTTAGAAGGGCAGCCAAGTTCGGACTACAAAGAATCTTTGGCCAATTTGGTAAAATATACCATTGAGCGTAAAAAGTAAAGACCTTAGTTTGTGTAGCACAATTCATTTTTTATGTATGAATAATGGGGGATTATTGAAGGGTCTTTTCCGTTTTTTGTAAACTTTTTAAGGTATTTATAGTGCTCTTTTCATCAATAGTGAGCCCATAAATGAGAATTTTGGAGTTTTATGGGAAATCCCCCCACAAGGCGTAGGATCACATGGTTTGTAGGTTTTATGAAATCTTGGTTTTTATATAAATCCACCTCTATGTACAAAATAAGCCCTTTTTGATCGGTTTTTAGTATGACTGCCTTATGCCGTAACATGGTGGAAATCAGTTGATAACTTATATATTTTTTTGTGTAATTATTGGTAAAAATTAAACTTTTAGATACATTTATAAAGAAGTGGGAAAAAGTGGGGAAAGGTGGTGGATTGTGTGATTGCTTTTATTACTTTTGTATTTGAAGAAGATCGATCGATAGTAACATGGGGAATTTCTCTAGCGAATATTATTGCAAGCTTGACGCCAAAGGACGTCTGGTTTTGCCTGCCAAACTAAAGGCGGCATTGCCGGATACTTTTGGTAATGAGCTTGTTATGCGCAGGGGGTTTGACCCGTGTTTGGTGCTCTATCCCTTGAATGAGTACCGTAAATTGGACAATAAAGTGTCTGCACTGGATGACTTTGACCCCAAGCAGAGGAATTTCAAGCGGAGCTTTTACCGTGGAAACACAGAAATTGAGCTGGACACTGCGGGTAGGTTTTTGATCCCCAAGCCATTGCTGGGGTTTGCTGGTATAAGCAAGGAAGTAATAGTGGTGGGCATGGGGAAGACCATTGAGATCTGGGATCCTGAGCGATATGATAATTTCTTGATAAACGATCCTGAAGTGTTTGCCGATCAGGCAAGAGAGTATTTGTCAGATACTAAATAAATGAGTGCAACAGCGTATCATATTCCAGTAATGCTCCACGAGTGTGTGGAGGGCTTGGCCATTCGCCCAGATGGGGTCTATGTGGACCTAACCTTCGGTGGAGGAGGCCATTCCAAAGAAATTCTTAAACACTTAGGGCCAGAAGGTAGGCTGTATGGTTTTGACCAGGATGAGGATGCTGTCGCAAACGCTCCTGATGACGACCGGTTTACATTTGTCCAGGCCAACTTTAGGGATTTGGCAAGGTACCTCCGGCTGTACGGAGTGAGTAAAGTGGACGGGATTTTGGCCGATCTTGGGATTTCCTCCCACCAGATCGATGAGCCTTCCAGAGGGTTCAGTACCCGTTTTGAAGGGAGTTTGGATATGCGAATGAACCAGTTGGGCAGTGTGTCTGCCCGCGATGTGCTCAATACTTATGAGGAAGCAGCTCTCCATAGGCTTTTTGGGATGTATGGGGAAGTGAGAAATGCCAAATCCCTGGCACAGGCGGTGGTGGCAGAGCGGGCAAATAAGCCTTTTGAAACCACAGAGCAGTTCAAGCAACTGCTGCAGAAGCTGGCACCAAGGGGAAGGGAATTCAAATATTTTGCCCAGGTCTTTCAGGCTTTGCGGATCGAGGTGAATGATGAGATGGGGGCGCTGGAAGATGTGTTGGGGCAAACAGTAGAGGTGCTAAAGCCTGAGGGACGATTGGTGGTGATGAGCTACCATTCCCTTGAGGATAGAATGGTAAAGAATTTTGTCAGCAAAGGGAAATTTCAGGGAGAGGTAGAAAAGGATTTTTATGGAAACCTGATTCGTCCACTGGAGCCGGTAAGCAGAAAGGCCATTCAGGCTCGTCCTGAGGAGGTCACCAAGAACAACCGTGCGAGAAGTGCCAAATTGAGAATTGCAAAAAAAGTATAGACATGGAAGGGAATACTTTTAAAAAGAGAATAAAGAAAAAGGGAGGCAATGAAACCCGGGTGTCCGGGAAACCTGCCAATAGCAGGAATGTCTTTGCACTGATCGAGGAGAAGCTGAAGATGAGCAATATCCTGGGAGAAGGAATTCCGGTGAAGCTGGTCCCCCCTTTTCTGTACGCTGCCTTTATTGCACTGATTTATATCTGGAGCAATCATAAAGCAGAGAGTACCATACGGGAAATAGAGGATCTTCAGCAGGAAGTGGAAGACCTGAGGGCTGATGTCACCACACTGGAAGCAGAATATATGTTCAGCAGCAAACAATCAGAGGTGGCCAGAAAGATCAAGGTTTTAAACATTTACGAAATCGAAGAACCTCCAAAAAAGATTATCAGGGATAAATGAACATTAAGAAATCCATATTACTGAGGGTAAGACTAGCCTTTTTGGCGGTAGTGCTTTTTGCAGGGGCTATTCTTTACAGGATAGCCCATGTTCAGTTTGTGGATGGTGATAAATGGCGGCAGAAAGCCGATGATATCAACCTTCAGTACCGAAAGGTCAGTGCTACACGCGGGAATATCTATAGTGACGACGGAAGCTTATTGGCTACCAGTCTGCCCTTCTATCGGGTGGCACTGGATCCTGGTATATCCGATGAAGACAACTATCGGGCAGGGATCGATTCCTTATCCAGAAAGTTGTCCGCATTTTACAAGGATAAATCCGCCAATGCGTATAAGCGGATGATCAATGATGCACGCTTGGAGGGCAGAAGGTACATTGTCTTGAACAGGAGACAGATAGGTTACCAAGAAAAACAGGTGATGTCAACGTGGCCCATTTTCCGCAATGGAAGAATGGGGGGAGGCGTGATTTTCGAAAAAGTAGAAAAGCGCTATAACCCTTTCAAAAATCTGGCGGGAAGGACAATTGGCTTTTTAAATGAAGACCATTATGGTGCTGGGCTGGAATACAGCTTTAATGGCTATCTGGAAGGGAAAAATGGAGAAGCCCTCTTCCAAAAAATTGCAGGAGGCACCTGGAAGCCGGTGCATGATGCGGAAGATATCAGACCTGAAGATGGTTATGATGTGGTCACGACCATTGATATCAATATCCAGGATGTGGCAGAGTCTGCGCTGTTGAGACAGCTATTGAACAAAGATGCCCAATATGGCTGTGTGGTGGTCATGGAAGTGAAAACAGGGCATATCAAAGCCATTGCAAACCTGGAGAAGAAGGACAGTGGCTACGGTTACGGAGAATATTATAACTATGCCATCGGGGAGCAAGGACTTACCGAGCCTGGATCGACGTTTAAGTTGTTGTCCATATTGGCTTTACTCGAAGAAGGAAAGGTAAACCTGACCGATACAGTGAATACTGGCGATGGGAATTATAAGTTTTATAACCAGACCATGCGGGATGCTAAGTATGGAGGGTACGGAAAACTAACGGTCAGACAGGCGTTTGAAAAGTCCTCCAATGTGGGGATTTCACGATTGGTGGATGAGCAGTTTGGTGTGGATCCGGCCAAGTTTTTAGGCTATGTGGAGCAGGTGGGGCTGGATAAGCCTTTGGGGTTTCAGCTAAAGGGTGAAGGTGTGCCCTATTTTAAAGATCCCAAAAACAAGAAAAATTGGTACGGGACGACTTTGCCATGGATGTCCATTGGCTATGAGCTAAAGCTCACCCCGCTTCATACACTGACCCTATACAATGCCGTGGCGAATGGTGGAAGAGCGGTCAAGCCAATGATCGTGGAACGTATCCAGCGAGGAAACAGTGTGGAAGAAGAATATGATACTGAAGTGATCCGTAAGAGTATTGCTTCAGAAAGGACCATCGGGCAATTACAGGAATTGCTGGAAGGTGTCGTGGTCCGCGGAACAGCCCGAAATATCAACGACAGTGATTATAAGATTGCCGGTAAGACCGGTACTGCCCAAAAACTGGTAAATGGACGGTATACCCGGAAATACTATACTTCTTTTGCGGGATATTTCCCTGCCGATAAGCCAAAGTATAGCATGATCATCGTCATCGACAGCCCTAAGGGGTTTAATGCGTATGGAGGTGATGTGTCGGCACCGGTTTTTAAGGAAATCGCAGATAAGATTTATGCGCAGGACCTGGAGTTAAATAAGGATAAAGAAATTGCTTCTCCCAAAACACGGAAAGGAGACGACGTATTTCCTTATATCCAGGCAGGAAAAGTGGATGAGTTGCAGATGATTTGTAACCGATTTGGCCTTTCAAACCATTATAATGGTGATGAACAGTGGGTGCAGTCATCCCTGGTCAACCATTCCATCTCTTGGAAATCCAATAAAGTGGAAGCGCCCGTGGTGCCGGATGTTTCGGGGATGACATTACGTGATGCATTATATGTGTTGGAAAACAAAGGATTAAAAGTCAATTATTCTGGCAGTGGAAGGGTGAAAAGCCAATCCATCCATGCCGGATCCAATGTGCCCAAAGGAGGCTCAATACGAATCGTTTTAGGTTAATGAAGACATTAAAGGACATATTGTACAAAGTATCACTGACCTCTACTACCGGAGATATGGAAGTAGTGGTGAAGGATATTGTCTTCGATAGCCGGAAGGTAAGTGAAGGAGATGTTTTTGTGGCCGCCAAAGGAACACAAGTGGATGGGCATGGATTTATTGCCAGAGCCATTAGCAGTGGCGCTATAGCCATTGTCTGCGAAGACTTGCCCTCGGAATTGGTTTCGGACATTACCTATGTCCAAGTGGTCGATTCGGCAAAATCCATGGGCATCATGGCGTCTAATTTCTATGACCATCCCACGGAGAAGCTAAAAGTAGTGGCCGTAACGGGCACCAATGGAAAGACCACTTGTGTGACGCTATTGCACAAGCTCTTTATGGAGCTGGGATACATGGTGGGCATGTTGAGTACCGTCGAGAATAAAATCAATGGCGAGGTGATCCCGGCCACCCACACCACCCCTGATAGTGTAGCGATCAATAAGCTCATGGCACAAATGGTAAGGGAAGGATGTACCCATTGTTTTATGGAAGCAAGTTCCCATGCCATCGTGCAGGAGCGGATGGCAGGTTTGAAGCTTGCAGGAGCAGTCTTTACGAATATTTCCCATGACCATTTGGATTATCATGGGACGTTTGACGAATACATCAAAGCCAAGAAGAAGCTGTTTGATGAGCTTCCAAAAGGTGCTTTTGCGCTGGTCAATGCAGATGATAAACGAGGGATGGTGATGATGCAGAACACCAAGGCAAACAAACACACGTTTGGCTTAAAATACCCTACTGATTTTAAGGCCAAAGTGCTCAGCAATACGCTGCAAGGGCTGGAACTGGACCTAAATGGCCGTCAGGCTTGGTTTAGGATGATTGGGGAGTTTAATGCCTATAACATTACCAGTGTGATGGGAGTGGCCATTTTGCTGGGCGAAGAGGAAGAGGAGGTATTGAGGCAGTTGTCCAGCATCAAGGGGGCACAAGGGAGGTTCGATCAGCTGAATGTCGAAGGCATCACGGCGATTGTGGACTACGCCCATACACCGGATGCTTTGGAGAATGTGCTTAAAACCATCCAGGGCGTTCGTACAGGTGTCGAAAAGGTGATTACAGTGGTCGGATGCGGAGGAAACCGCGACAAGACAAAACGTCCGGTAATGGCCAAAATCGCTACAGAAATGAGCGATAAGGTGGTGCTGACTTCCGACAATCCGCGCGATGAGGATCCCATGGCGATCATCCATGAAATGGAAGAGGGGGTCAATCCTGTGGCATACAAAAAGACCGTGGTGATTGCTGACCGGAAGGAAGCAATCAAGACAGCCTGTGTCATGGCCCAAAAGGGGGACATCATTTTAGTGGCCGGAAAGGGTCACGAAACCTATCAGGAAATCAAAGGGGTAAAGTATCCATTTGATGATCTGAAAATTGTAAAGGAATTAATGGAATTGATACATACGAAATAAAGAATGCTTTACCATCTTTTTGATTATATCGACAGTGCATACGACTTTCCTGGGACGGGGGTGTTTAGGTACATTTCCTTTCGTGCTGGGATGGCGGCAATGTTTTCACTGATCATTACGATCACATTTGGTAAAAGCATGATCAATTGGATCAGGAGGAAGCAGATCGGGGAAACCGTCCGTGACCTTGGTCTGGAAGGGCAAACCGAAAAAAAAGGAACCCCTACCATGGGCGGTTTGATGATGATCGCGGCGATTATCCTGCCCACTTTGCTTTTTGCCGATGTATATAATGTGTACATCATCCTGTTACTTGTGACGGTGATTTGGTTAGGAGGGATAGGTTTCCTGGATGATTTTATCAAGGTATTTAGAAAAAACAAAGAGGGGCTTGCCGGTAAGTTCAAGATCATCGGACAGATCGGCATTGGCATCATCGTAGGTGCTACCTTGTATTTTCATGAAGATGTGGTCGTTCGGGAATTCCAAAACCCCGTGTCCATCGAAGAAGGCGTAGTGGAAACTCCAGCTTTTGAAGATGTGAAAGCCATGAAGACTACTATTCCCTTTATGAAGAACAACGAGCTCAACTATGAGAACTTCTTGGGCTTCTTGGGAGATGATGTGACGCCTTATCTGTATATCCTGCTGGTGATTTTTATCATCACCGCAGTTTCCAATGGCGCGAACATCACTGATGGAATAGATGGCTTGGCAGCAGGTACTTCGGCGATCATAGGTTTGGCCATTGCCATCTTTGCCTATATCAGTGGCAATGCGATTTTCTCCCAGTACCTGAATGTGATGTTTATCCCCAATTCCGGTGAGCTGGTGATTTTCTGTGCCGCTTTCCTGGGAGCTTGTGTAGGGTTTCTTTGGTACAATTCCTTTCCGGCCCAAGTATTTATGGGAGATACGGGAAGCCTGATGCTCGGAGGGGTGATCGCCGTACTTTGCCTGACCTTGCGCAAGGAGCTGTTGATCCCAGTGTTATGTGGGATTTTTGTGATAGAAAATCTGTCTGTGATCATGCAGGTAAGCTATTTCAAATACACCAAAAGGAAATATGGTGAAGGCAGGAGGATTTTTCGTATGTCCCCCTTGCACCACCACTATCAAAAAGGTGGAGTTCCAGAATCCAAGATCGTAACCCGCTTTTGGATAGTAGGGATTTTGCTGGCCATCATTACTTTGGCAACATTAAAACTACGATAAGAAATGAAGAGAATAGCCATTTTGGGAGCAGGAGAAAGTGGGGTTGGCGCAGCATTGCTGGCCAAGGTGAACGGCTATGAGGTTTTTGTCTCAGACGGGGGCAGTATAAAAGACAGCAGGAAACTCCAGCTGGAGGAAGCAGGGATCGATTATGAGGAAGGAGGCCACGAATCGGAAAAACTGGTGGGTTTTCCCGAGCTGATCAAAAGCCCAGGAATTCCTTATTCACATCCAGTGGTAAAGGCAGCCATGGAGCAGGGAACGCCTGTCATTGACGAATTGGAATTTGCTTTTGGTTTTTCCCAAGGTAAGGTGATCGCTATTACAGGCACCAATGGAAAGACCACGACCGCCATGCTGACCTACCATTTGATGAAGAATGGTGGCTTGGATGTAGGGCTAGGAGGGAATGTAGGTCAGAGTTGGGCCAGTCAACTCGTACATGGTGATCATGACTGGTGGGTGCTGGAAGTAAGCAGTTTCCAGATCGATGGGTTTATGACCTTACGGCCAAAAATCGCGGTGCTGACTAATATTACCCCTGATCATTTGGATCGGTATGACTATAAAATGGACAATTACATCCAGGCCAAGTTAGCTGTGCTAAAACAAATGGGAGAGGAGGATGATTTTATTTATTACCGCGAGGACCAGCATATCTGGCGGGGAATGAGCAGCATGAATATTCGGCCTAAGGTACATGAAGTGTCCTTGGAGAACATTGGAAAAGATGGTGGCCTGTTCAACGGCGCAGAGGTGAAGCTCAATTTCAGAAATCGTATGATTTCAATTCCGGAAAGCGAGATGGCCCTTAAGGGAAACCATAATATGCTGAATGTCATGTGTGCCGCTACCGCTGCATTGTTGGCAGGGGTAAACGAAGAAGCATTGAAAGCAGGGTTGGCCGATTTTAAAAATGCCCCTCACCGTATGGAGAAAGTGAGGGAACTGGAAGGAGTGACCTTTATCAATGACAGCAAAGGCACCAATGTGGATGCAACGGTATATGCCTTATCCACCTTCAAGGAGCCGCTGATCTGGATAGCGGGAGGTGTAGATAAAGGCAATGATTATGAAACATTAATGCCGGTGGTGAAAGATCATGTAAAAGTTTTGATCTGCCTGGGCAAAGATAATGATAAGCTGAAGGCGGCTTTTGAAGGAGTGATTCCAGAGATTTTGGAAACACAGGATATTACGTCTGCAGTACAGTGGGGACTGGAAAGAGGAGCGAATGGAGACGTGGTGCTATTATCTCCGGCCTGTGCGAGTTTTGACTTGTTCAAAAACTATGAGGACCGCGGAGATCAATTTAAGAAAGCAGTAAATAACTTGAAGTTAAAGGCAATATGACAGGTGTCAAAGCATGGATAGATAAAAACCTTAAAGGTGATCCCATCATTTGGGGGATTGTGCTGGTGCTATCGATCGTCAGTATCCTGGTCGTGTATTCTGCCACCGGATCCCTGGCTTATCGGAGGATGGGCGGAAACACAGAAGCCTACCTAATCAAGCACTCCTCGTTGGTGTTGCTGAGTTTGGTGGTGATGTGGGCGGCGCACCGTTTGCCTTATAAATATTATTCGAAATTGAGCTTGATGGCTTTATGGGTATCTGTGCCACTATTGGCCTTTACCTATCTGTTTGGTTCAAATGTAAACGATGCAAACAGGTGGTTGACCATTCCTATCATCAACCAGGCTTTTCAGCCCTCGGATTTGGCGAAGTTGGCATTGATCGCAGCAGTGGCAGGAATGCTGGGCAAGCGACAGAAAAATATCCAGGACTTTAAGAAGACCTTTATTCCAGTGATGATATGGATCGGGTTGATCTGTCTATTGATAGGCCTGGCCAATATGTCCACAGCGGTCATGCTGTTGTGTACGTGCTTGTTACTGATGTTTATAGGAAGGGTGCCTGTGAAGTTTTTGATCGCTGTTTGCCTGATCGGCTTTTTGGCACTTACATCAGCGATATTCTTGGGGCAAAGGGGCGGAACCTTCTTTTCCAGGATAGAAAACTTTATGTCAGATGAAGATATTCCTTATCAGGCACAGCAATCTTATATGGCGATCGCTACGGGAGGAGTGGCAGGTAAGGGCCCTGGCAATAGCGAACAGCGAAATTCCCTTCCCCATCCGTACTCTGATTTTATCTATGCCATTATCATTGAGGAATATGGAATGGTGGGTGGAGGCGTGGTGCTGTTCCTGTACCTGGCATTGCTCTATCGGGGAATGCGAGTGGTGGCGATTTCCAATCGGCCATTTGGAGGGCTGCTTTCGGCCGGGTTAAGCTTTGCGTTGGTCATCCAGGCCATGGTCAATATGGCCGTGGCAGTGGGACTGGGACCGATTACCGGTCAGCCATTGCCATTGCTCAGCATGGGGGGGACGTCCCTGTTGTTTACAGGGGTTTCGCTGGGAATTATCCTGAGTGTCAGCCGAGGAGATCATGAAGATGGTTTTGTAGGAGAAATGAATGTAGGAAATAAAAATGCCATGCAGATGGCGCAGTAAATAAAAAATTTATCGAAGCGAAGGAAACATATCGAATCATGATCAGTGGAGGTGGTACAGGCGGACATATTTATCCGGCTATAGCCATCGCCCATGCTTGGGCTGAGCGGTACCCGGAAAGTGAAATCCTTTTCGTCGGTGCTGAAGGAAAAATGGAGATGCAAAAAGTCCCGGAAGCAGGTTATACCATCGAAGGCTTACCCGTGGCAGGACTTCAACGCAGGCTTACCCTGCAAAACCTGAGCTTTCCCTTTAAGCTTTGGGACAGTATCAACAAAGCCAAAAAACTGATCAAGCGGTTTAAGCCTCATGCAGTAGTAGGTGTTGGAGGATATGCCAGTGGACCATTGCTATACGTGGCCCAACAGCAAGGGATTCCCACGCTGATCCAAGAGCAAAATTCCTTCGCTGGGTTGACCAACAAGTTATTGGCCAAAAAGGCAAGGGCATTTTGTGTGGCGTATGAGGGAATGGAAAAGTTTTTTCCTGCTGACAGGATTTATTTTACCGGCAATCCAGTGAGAAAGGACATTTTGGACCTTGGGGCCAAAAAAGAGCAGGCACTGAGCCATTTTGGATTGGAAGCGGGTCGACAGGTGGTGTTGGTGTTGGGAGGAAGCTTGGGCGCCAGGACCATCAATAATGCAGTGGTGGCGTCGATGAAGCATTTTGAGGAGCAAGGCTATCAGGTGCTTTGGCAGACAGGGAAGTTTTATATTGAAGAAATGACAGCGAAGTTGGTCTCAGCGGGGCTGGCGCATGTGCATGCGCTGGAGTTTATTCGGGAAATGGACTTGGCCTATGCGGCTGCAGATCTGGTGGTTTCCAGAGCGGGTGCCTTGTCGGTGTCAGAATTGAGCTTGGTAGGCAAGCCGGTGATTTTCATTCCGTCTCCTAACGTGGCCGAAGACCACCAGACAAAAAACGCCTTGGCCTGTGTAGAGAAAGATGCTGCGGTATTACTTAGCGATGATGAGGCTGTGGAGGGACTTGTTGGAAAAGTGGACGGACTTATGGCGGATCCTGAAGGAATGGAGCGCCTTGGCAAAAATATAAAGAAAATGGGCAAGCCAGATGCTGCCCGGGAGATTGTAAAGAAACTGGAAGCGTTGATCAAATGAATTGGGAAAAGTTACATAGCGTGTATTTTCTGGGGATCGGCGGGATTGGCATGAGTGCCATTGCCCGGTGGTTTAACCATATCGGTATCCCTGTGAGCGGGTATGACCGGACACCATCCCCTTTGACCAGAAAGCTTGAAGAGGAAGGGATACAGATTACCTATGAGGATACCGTGGATACGATTCCTGCGAACATCAAAGAAAATGCTGAAGATGTGCTGATCGTATGGACGCCTGCGATACCAAAAGACAGCGTACAGCTCAACCACTTCATCAAGGAAGATTTTGACCTGAAAAAGCGCTCGGAGGTACTTGGCATGATTACGTCTTCCATGTATACTGTCGGTGTGGCCGGCACCCATGGCAAAACCACAACCTCCAGTATGGTGGCCCATATGCTGAAATTTGCTGGTAAGAATATTGCCGCTTTTTTGGGCGGCCTTACGCAGAATTATGAGAGTAACCTTATTCTACATGATGAGGAAAATGAGGAGCAACCGATCGTAGTGGTAGAGGCGGATGAGTTTGACCGTTCCTTTTTGAGATTACATCCGAATGTGGCTGTGGTGACGAGTGTGGATGCCGATCACTTGGATATTTATGGTGATGCTCAGGAGCTTACAAGAAACTTCGAAAAGTACATCAGTTTACTTCCTGATGATGGGGTGTTATTTATTCAAAAAGATGCCCTTGAAAAGCTAAATAGGAATGATTTTGGCAGTTTGACTTTGCGTCAATATGGACTGGGAGAAGGGGCTGTCAGGGCAGAGAATATCAAGGCTGGAATTGCCTCTTTTGAGTTTGATTATGTCAGCGAAGAGAAGACCATCAAGGGGCTGGTTTTACGTGTGCCCGGCTTTCACAATGTGGAAAATGCCTTGGCATCAATTTCCATTGCCTTGCATTTCGGGATCAGTGAAGCCGCCATCCGAGAGGGGCTTGAGACGTTTAAAGGTGTCAAGCGCCGATTTGAGATCAAGCGGCAGGATGAGAAGGGCGTTTACATCGATGACTATGCCCATCATCCAGAGGAGATAAGGGCTTTTTTAAAGTCAGTGAGAGCGATGTATCCCGAGCAAAAACTTACGGCAGTTTTCCAGCCTCATCTGTATACCAGGACGAGGGATTTTGCAGACGGATTTTCAGAGGCACTATCCCTGGCCGATGAAGTGATTTTATTGGATATCTACCCTGCCAGGGAGCTGCCGATAGAAGGAGTGAATGCGGAGATGCTGATGGATAAGATCAGCGCAAAGGAGAAGTCTTTGCATTCCAAGGATGAATTACTGGAGTTTTTGGATAAACAACGGCCAGCGGTGCTGGTGACCTTGGGGGCGGGAGATATCGATCGATTAGTGGATCCAATCAATAACCTGATGGAGCAATGGGACTGAAGCAATTGAAAATAAAGCAATCGGCCATATTCACTGCACTTTTGTTGGTGTTGGTGGGATTTATAGGTTTTGTGGAGAAGAAAGGAGCTGAGCGCAGCTACCATGGGTTGTCGGTGAAAGTGAACGGCATCAGTGATGTGTACTTTGTGGAGGAAGATGAGATTTCATCCATGCTGCTCAAAACCTTCCCTAATCTTTCGGAGGGCGCTAAACTTGAAAATATCCAGTTAAGTAAGCTGGAAGAAAAGGTAGAGAGCCATCCCTTCGTGAAGAATGCAGAGGTCTATAATGACCTGAAGGGAGATGTGCTGGTGAGGATTGATCAATACCGGCCGATGGCACGAATTACAAGGCCATTGGCAGCGGACGGTTATATTTCGTCAGAGGGGTTGATCTTGCCGACATCCTCGCACTATACCTCCAGGGTGCTGATCATCGAAGGGAAGGGTGTCGATGATTTGTTGGCGGCGAAGGATTTGGGAAAAGAGCATCAGGATTTATTGGACCTGATCTATTTTATTGATAGGAGTGACTTTTGGAGTGCACAGATTGCCTCCTTGGAAATAGACAGGAAAGGAAATATAAGTTTGTTTCAGCAGGTAGGGCGACAGGAAATTGAATTTGGCAAGCCTGTAGACATTGAGGATAAATTTGAACGGATAAATTTATTCTATGAAGAAATCATACCCGAGAAAGGCTGGGATGCCTATTCTAGGGTAAACGTGAAATTTAAGGATCAAATCATTTGTGAATAATTGATATAGCTATGGAAACTGAAAAATTAATCGTAGGACTGGACATTGGCACCACGAAGATTTGTGCGATCATCGGGCGCAAGAATGAATTTGGAAAACTGGAAGTTCTTGGCATGGGCAAGGCCGTTTCGGATGGTGTGATCCGCGGTATTGTGACCAATATTGACAAGACGGTAAATGCTATTCAGAAGGCAGTATATGAAGCTTCAGATATGGCAGAAGTAGATATCCGCGAGGTTATCGTGGGTATTGCCGGACAACATATCCGAAGCTCTGTGCATCACGGGGTGATCATCCGAAACACCAAGGATGATGAGATTACCATCGAGGATGTGCGTCGCCTTTCCAATGACATGGAGAACATTGTAGTGCCTCCAGGAAATACGATTATTCACGTGATGCCGCAGGATTATACAGTGGATTATGAAGATGGTATCAAAGACCCTGTGGGCATGTCCGGAGCCCGCTTGGAAGCAGATTTCCATATCATCACTGCCCAGACCACAGCTATCAATAATATCAACCGATGCGTAAAACGAGCAGAGCTTTATTCCAAAGACCTGATTCTTGAGCCATTGGCAAGTTCACTTTCCGTTCTCAGTGATTTGGACAAAGAGGCTGGTTGCTGCTTGGTGGATATTGGTGGCGGTACCACAGACATAGCTATTTTCTACGATAATATCATCCGTCATACCGCCGTCATCCCATTTGGTGGCAATATCATTACTTCTGATATCAAGGAGGGATGTATGGTGATGCAGAACCAGGCGGAGCTACTGAAGACGAAGTTTGGTCGTGCCATATCGGAAGAGGCCAACCCAAATGAAATTGTTTCCATTCCTGGTTTGAGAAACCGTCCTCCAAAAGAGATTTCGGTCAAGAACCTGGCACATATCATTGAAGCCAGAATGGAAGAGATCATCGAGATGGTCCAATCGGAAATTGTGGCCAGCGGTCTATACAAAAAACTGGCAGGAGGCATCGTGCTTACTGGCGGTGGCTCGCAGCTACAGGGAGTAGGGCAGCTTTTTGAATATATGACAGGCTTGGATACGCGTATTGGCTATCCAAATGAGCACCTTGGCAAATCCAAGATCGAAGAAGTGAAGAGCCCAATGTTTGCCACTACGGTGGGATTGGTGCTGGCAGGCTTTAAAGCACTGGATGATAGAGAGGACATTTACCGTCAGCGTCAGGTTCCAGGAAGGCAAGAAAAGCGTGCTGAATTGCCGGGAAAGGATATCTTTGGCAGTATTCGCAGAAGATTAAAGGATTTTATAACAGACGATTTAGGAGATGAGGAAAACTACTGATCTCATTTTAAGATAGGTAGTGACCCTAGAAAAATAGAAATACAGTTCACCAAAAATTGAGGAAATAATGTCAGATACTATGAGAGATTACAAATTTGATATTCCTAAAAACCACAAATCTATCATCAAGGTGATAGGTGTGGGAGGAGGTGGTTCCAATGCCGTGAACCACATGTTTGGACAAGGAATAAAGGATGTGGAGTTTGTGGTAGTCAATACGGACGCCCAGGCGCTGAAGAGCAGCCCGGTACCGTTAAAGCTACAGATAGGCGCCAACCTGACCGAGGGACTTGGTGCAGGGGCCAATCCGGAAAAAGGCAAAAATGCAGCCCTGGAAAGCAAAGAAGAAATCCGGGAGCTATTGGCGGACAATACCAAGATGGTATTCATTACCGCTGGAATGGGCGGAGGAACCGGTACGGGAGCCGCTCCGGTATTGGCAAAGATCGCCAAGGATATGGATATCCTTACTGTGGGAATAGTGACCGCTCCATTTATTTTTGAAGGCCGTAAGAAGACAGGTGCCGCCCAAAAAGGGATCGAAGAACTAAGGTCCAATTGTGATACGGTGTTGGTCATCCTTAATGACAAACTGCGAGAGGTTTATGGCAACCTGCCCATTCGCGCTGCATTTGGAAAAGCCGATAACGTCTTGACCACTGCTGCGAAATCCATCGCTGAGATCATCACTGTTCATCAGGATGTAAACGTCGATTTTGAGGATGTGAAGACGGTAATGAAAGATGCCGGGGCAGCCGTGATGGGCTCTGCTACCGAAGAGATGGAAGGTCGTGCCATCAAGGCAGCCGAGAAAGCCATCGCTTCGCCATTGCTGAACAATGTGGACATCAAAGGTGCCCAAAAAATCCTATTGTCGATTATGTCCGGTGAGGAAGAAGAACTTTCTATGGATGAATTGAGCGAGATCACCGAATATATCCAAGACAGGGCAGGTGATGATGCAGAGGTGATTTTTGGCCAAGGCATCGATCCGGATTTGAAAAAATCGATCCGTGTGACAGTAATTGCTACCGGTTTTCAGGCGGGCCAGCTAGCCAAAGGAACCTATGGCGAAGAAGCCAAGCCTCAGCAGGAAGAAAGCACCAAAAAGGTGATCGACCTGGATTCCGGAAAGACCACCAAGGTGGAAGAGGAAAACAACGCTTCTGCAGGTCAGACGTTTACCTTTACCATTCAGCAGCCTACTCCTGCCAATAACCACAAGCAGGAGGAGCAGCAATCCACAAGCCCTGCCAACCAGCAGCCCCAAGTGGATACCGAAAACGAACATGCCCAAGAAGATGGGGAGTTTGAATTCGTTCCTGCTAATCCGCAGAAAAAGGTGACACCACTTTATGATGATGAACCAGCGCAGCCAAAAGCGCAGCTACAGGAAAGCAATAGCGCATCACAAACAGGTTATGCCAATGAATATTATGAGCAAATCAAGCAAAAGGCCATGCAAAGAGCACATGAGCGATTTGAACGGCTTAAAAACCTCAGGGCGGTCAACCAAACTCCTGATGAATTTAAAGAAAAGCTTGATACGCCAGCTTATTTAAGAAAAAATGTAAAACTCCAGGATGTGCAACATAGCTCAGAAACCAATATCTCTAAGTTCAACTTAAATGATGATAATGAGATTCTGGGCAATAACCGGTTTTTACATGATAATGTTGATTAACTAAAAGTCAATCAACATTGCTGCTTGGGTTTTTAAAAGGTCTATGTAAAACTTGTTGGTGAGCAAGTTATTAGACATATTTTCCTCAATTTTTGCAAGTTTTGGCTTATTGGCCAGGACGTGCATGCCCAAGTAGTGGAATATGTCGGTAAGGTGGCTCAATGCGATGCCACCGCCGCCTATTCCTGAAGACAGGCCTACCATGGCACACTTTTTACCTCTGAACGTATTGGGATAAGTCATCCCGTCAATAAATGATTTTAGGATCCCTGGAAATGATCCGTTATACTCCGGAACGATAAATACAAATTTGCTACCTGCTTTTACGTCTGCGTGAAGGGCATTGTAGGCTTGGTTTTGACCATTGTTTTCATAAAGGGCCGAAAATACAAAATCATCAGGAAGTTCTCTCAGGTCAATGATGCTTGATTCGACTCCCTTCTCTTTTAGAATTTCTTGGTACTGGGAAGCGATGGTCTTGGATAACGCATTTTTTCTATTGGTACCAATGATTATTTTTATCATGAATATGAGTACTTATTACTTTTGAAATTTGGTGTTTAGGATACCCTGTTGCCATCTTTAGCGTTCACAACAGGCACACCTTCTTTTGGGTACAACACTAAAAATAAAAGGAAAGATTTCCATAAACCAATCAAATATGAAAAAAGCAGATACCAGTGTCCCTTACCTCGAGCAGATAGCCGAAGCTGTGAGGTACATTTCACTGCAGCAAGGCCTCTCTCCAGAAGTTGGGATTATTTTAGGAACAGGTTTGGGGCAGCTTATCGATAAAATTCAAGTGCACAAGACCATTTCCTATAAAGACATTCCCTACTTTCCCGTCTCCACAGTGGAGACGCATGCCGGGGAACTGATTTTCGGGGTGTTGAATGGTGTAAATGTCGTGGCGATGAAAGGACGATTTCATTATTATGAAGGCTATTCCATGAAAGAAGTGACCTTTCCTGTCAGGGTGATGAGGCAGTTGGGAATAAAGAAACTTATTGTTTCCAATGCTGCAGGAGGCTTGGATCCGGAGTTTGAAGTAGGCGATGTGATGTTGATCACTGATCATATAGACCTTTTTCCCGAAAATCCATTACGGGGCAAAAACCTTGATGCTTTTGGAGTACGGTTTCCGGATATGAGCGAACCGTATGATCCGAAAATGCTGGAAGTGGCAGTTGAGGCTGCTAAAGCGGAAGACATTAGGGTTCATCAGGGAGTATATGCTGGAGTACAAGGCCCTAACTTGGAGACGAAGGCAGAGTACCGTTACCTGCGAACCATTGGAGCTGATGCAGTGGGGATGAGCACTGTTCCGGAAGTGATCGTGGCACGGCAGATGGATTTACCCGTTTTTGCGGTGTCTGCCATTACTGATTTGTGCTCACCTGGAAAGGTGAAGAAGATATCCATCCAAGAGGTCATAGCAGCGGCGGCGATTGCTGAACCTAAGATGACACGTATCATTGCTTCCCTGATCAGTAAGATGGCGTAGCGGCCGGTGCCTGGGCAGGGCAATCGCTCTTAAAAAAAATGTTGTATAAATCACAATTTATAATTCGTTGTCATCCCGACTTGAGGAGGGATCTCAATTTTAAATAAGAGATTCCTTCCCGATGTATCGTGATCCGAATAGCCTGCCCCGGTGGTATCGGGGATAAAGGCATTGTTAGAATGGTGTAACTAGTGGAATACGCAGTCGCTCATCCAAAAGCGATTTCCCTGGGTGCCTGGGGGAATCTGTTTTATTTTCAATGTCAATGCTGTCCTAAATAATTTTTGATTTACCCTTTAGTCTGTATTTGAAAGCAAATTGGGGACATATTAAGGAGTTTGAGCAAACAGATCCCCCTGTACTATTTTCAGGGGTGGTTTTTCGGGTTCCGTAAATGGGCTATCAAGCCATTTTTGCAGTTCGATTTTCACGAATATATTGAGCCGGATAAAGGCCACCAGATTGGACAGGTGCCAGCCGAATTTAGCTGTTGCCTTCATGACTTTGATCAGCAGGATGGTGATCAAAGCCGTCCATATCTGGATCATTACTGCATTTTTAGAGGTTCCGATAAAGGTTTTGATATGCAATAGCTGCTTGATGTCCCGAAAAAACACCTCAATCTCCCATCTTGATTTGTAGAGGTCCCCAATGGTCTGGGCCGCCCAGGCAAAGTTGTTGGTGATCAGTTCAATGGTCTGCCGGTTTTCCTCATCCCACACGGCCACTCTTCTGAGCCTTCCCTTATACTTGGTTTTGGATTGTGGGTTGGTCAGTTCGATTTCTTCGTCTTTGAGCACATGTTGGGCGGTTGTTTCGGGCAGCTCCCGTTCTTCGAGGGTGCTGAAGGCAAGGTTTCCCTTGTGCCTGATCACGAAGAACACCCCTTTGCTGTCCCAGACGTTGAGCATGGGGAAGTCATTGTAATACCGGTCGGCGACGATCACCGAGCCCTTTTCCAAGGGAATGTCGTAAGCTCCTTTATTATCCCCGACACTCCCCTCGGTAATGTTCACGTAAACAGGGAGTTTCCCGTCATATTCCAGCAGGGTGTGCATCTTTACAGCTCCCTTTTTGGTACGGAAAGTAGCCCAGTCAAACACCGAAAGACAAAGGCTGATCACCGTGGCATCGAGCAGGTAAACGGGGACCTTGATCCTGAGTTTGGACCTCTTGACAGCTGCCTGCTGTCCTAAACTTCCCAGTAGGGAATAGTAAAGGTCCCTGAACAGGTCCGAATCCCTTCGTTTGTTCTGATAGCTGATACTTGATTTGGAGGGGGCTTTGGCAATACCAAGATGGTTAAGGTTCCCGGTAGCAGACCGGAGTCCGTTGGAAATGTCCCTTACCGAGGTGCTCTTGGCAAAATGGCAGAACAACATCGAGACAAGATGCGTCCAGCTGTCAAATCCCTTGCAGCCCTTATCGGTTTGCTTTTCCTTGACCAATTTCTTGAAAATTGATCGGTCTATCTTTTTAATAATCTGTGAAAACAATGTAATATTACACATGAGAGGTTCGTGTTTTTTGGTGCAAACCCAAAATAACTTTTTTGGGCAAAAAATAGAACCTCTCATTTTTTATTTAGGACGCTATTGTTTCAATGTGAATTTACCAGTTAGTGGTGTTTTAAAAGCAACAGGTTTTTTGTAAGTTATGGTATGGCAAATTATAGACTGAAAATACTGGAAATCACGCCGGTGACCCATGATGTCAACCGGTATAAAGTAGAGAAGCCTCGTGGCTACCAATTCACACCTGGTCAAGCCACTGAGGTAAGTTTGCTAATAGCTGGGTGGGAAGCAGAAAAGCGACCTTTTACGTTTACGAATTTACCCTCTGATGATCATTTGGAGTTTACGATCAAATCCTATAATGACCACGAAGGAGTTACCAAGAGATTGGCAAATCTAAAAGTTGGTGATGAAGTGGAGATCGGGGATCCTTGGGGCACCATTTCTTTTAAGGGAGAAGGAGTCTTTATCGCCGGTGGGGCAGGGATTACGCCCTTTATATCCATTCTTAGGAGCTTACGCAAAAAGAACAAAGTAGGGAAAAGTGTCCTTGTTTTTGCGAATAAAACCAATGATGATATCATTCTCTATGAAGAGCTGAAAGCTATTCTAGGACATAAATTTATCAATATCATTTCCAACCAAAAGGATACAGCTTATGACAAAGGGGTGATTGATAAAGCCTATTTGAAATCGAAGATAGCCGATTTCGAACACCAGCATTTTTACGTTTGCGGCCCTCCCGGCTTTATGAAGGTGGTCAATGGCTCCCTAAAAGAACTTGGAGCTGATCCTTCTACGCTGGTTTTTGAGCAGTAGCAGGAAGTACGAAGATAAAAGTACGAGGTATATCCAATAGCAAGTATCAAGATAGAGGAAAGAAGAAAGAGCAAAGATAAAAACGTTATGTCTTGTCGTTAACGTCCCCGAAAGTATCGGGACAGGCTATTGCGAACGCAGAGCAACGGGATGAAGCAATCTCCTTCTCTTGAGATGAGGCTGCCTCGTTCCCGATAGCCTCCGAGACAAGCTGTTCCTCCCTGCTTGGCTCCAGACACACCTGTTTTACACCAGACAAGCCTGTTTGGCTCCAGACAAGCCTGTTTTTTACACCAGACAAGCCTGCTTGGCATCATCTGTTCACGGGTGCTCTTGTGGTTTGTGTATTAGGGATCAAGCCATATTTCTGGGGCGGGGTAAGGTTTCCGTTCATGTGGTATGTAGCCACGAAGTCGCCAAGACACGAAGTGTTTTGTAGGCGGATTCCAAATTTCATGGAAAACAAACAGCTTTGGGTCTTAGGGCCTAAGTGGCAAAAAAAAATCATATTAAAGTAAAGGGATTCATGCCCCAGCTCTTCCGCTTGCCCCTGTATTAGCACTCCCTGGGTTTTCGGTGTATTGTCCCCTCATGTCTCATATCTATTAACCTGAGTTTTAAAAACCGTCATTGCGAACGCAGCGAAGGCGGAGTGAAGCAATCTCGTTTTCTAAAGACGGGACGTTGCTCCCCAGACTATGGTGGAAGACAGGCCTGTTGGGCACCGGAGAGGTTCGCAGTGACGGAATGACATCGAATTTATAGTCGAACTCGGGTTATCACTTTATTCCCATATAGTCCACTGTCAAGTAGCTGAGTGCACGTACACCGAGTAATAATCCCGACTCATCGATGAAGAAGTCCGGTGTATGGTGAGCGGCTACTTCGGCGGGGTCGGCGCCTTTTGGCATGCCGCCCAGGAAGATGAACAGTCCAGGGGCTTCCCGCTGGAAGTAGCTAAAATCCTCTGCTCCCGTGATAGGGTCATGATAGATGACATGTTCTTCTCCTGCCACTGTCTTTAAGGTATTTACCATCTTTTCGGTAAGGTCAGGGTCATTAATGGTAGCCGGATAAATCTTGTCAATTTTCACCTCTACACTGGCACCAGCTGCTTCACCTGTTTTGGTAGCGATTTCATGGATCCGCTGGTGGATGAGCGTTTGCTGAGAGCTGCCGTAAGTTCTGATGGTGCCCAGCATTTCCACCTTTTCGGGAATGATATTTTGGCGCACCCCACCATGAATGCTACCAATGGTGACAATGGCGGGGTTTTCGGTAATGTTGACATTTCGGCTGATAATCGTCTGCAGTGCATTGATGATTTGGGAGGAGGTGACGATAGGGTCTACAGAGGACCAAGGGTAGGCACCATGGGCTTGGCGGCCATTAACGGTGAGTTTGAGATTGTCCACTGCGGCCATGGCTGGCCCCGAGCGGTATTTGATGTTGCCCACTTCCGTTTGGGAATTGATATGTAGGCCAAAGACAGCATCTACGCCTTCCATGACCCCTTCTTCGACCATTTGCTTGGCACCCCAGGAAGAGACTCCTTCCTCGAAGACTCCTTCTTCAGCCGGTTGGAAGATGAATTTCACGGTGCCATGGAGGTCATCTTTCATGGAAGAAAGCACTTCGGCTACGCCCATCAAAATGGCCACGTGCGTGTCGTGGCCACAAGCATGCATGACCCCGACCTCTTGGCCATTGTAAACAGTTTTTTTGGTGGATTTAAAGGGGAGTTCGTTACGTTCTGTGACAGGAAGAGCGTCCATGTCTGCACGGAGAGCCACTGTCGGCCCTGGATTGCCGCCTTTTAATAATCCCACTACTCCTGTGACGGCAATGTTTTCTTCCACATCGATTCCCAATGACCGGAGATGTGCGGCGATGAGCTGCGCGGTTCTCGTTTCTTGATTGCCCAGTTCAGGGTTTTCATGGATATCACGCCGCCATTCGATTACTTTGGGTTCAATGGATTCGGCTTGGTCATCGATTTCCTGATGAAGGGTAGATTGTGCATAGACAGTTCCTCCTAAGAACAGGAATATGGGAAGTAGGTGTTTTTTTATCATATCAATAAGGGTTGCTTGTTACTCAATTTAAGAAAAGATCCAAGGGATAAAAATAAGCTGTTAGGAACTTTTAATAAGTTTTTAGTTTGAAATGTTTTATAACTCCAAAAAAAGGGACAATTTGGGGTGATTTTGCACATAACCGCACAAATTCACCAAATCATGATATTAGAAGGGAAAACAGCAATTGTTACAGGGGTAAGCAAGGGGATAGGGCTAGAAGTGGCCCGCCAGCTATTGGATAGCGGGGTGACCGTGGCTGGTTGGGGAAGAAACAGTCCTCCATTGGAACATGAACGATTTTACTTCTTTTCGTGTGACGTGTCAGATGCTTCCGCAGTAGATAGCGCTTATCATGAAACGGTAAAGGTGCTAGGAGAAGATATCAGGATTTTGATAAACAATGCTGGATTTGGCAAGGTGGGAAAAATCGATGAAATGGATATAGAAGATTGGAAAGGGATGTTTGATGTGAATGTCCATGGAATCTTTTATGTAACCCGCAAGGTGGTGCCCAATATGAAAAAACAGGATGAAGGTCATATTCTCAACGTGGCTTCCATTGCAGGACTGAATGGCGTCGCCAACATGGCAGGATACTGCGGTACCAAACATGCCGTAAAAGGGATTTCACATGCCTTGTATATGGAATTGAGGGAATATGGCATTAAGGTGTCCACGATCTATCCGGGTTCTGTACGCACCCATTTTTTTGATGATATCGAAGGAATGGATGCCCATGAAAATATGATGAGGGCAGAGGATGTGGCCACGACCATGGTGCAGACATTACAGACACATCCCAATTATTTCATAGCAGATGTAGAATGCAGGCCGCTACGACCAAAAGGAAAGCAATGACATGGCTTTGGAAGTAAAGGAGCTGAGCAAATATTATGGCCAACAAAAGGCCTTGGACGGAGTGAACTTTACTGCCGAGAAAGGTCAGGTGCTGGGGTTTTTGGGTCCAAATGGGGCAGGCAAGTCCACGGCCATGAAAATTGCTGCCGGCTACCTTCTTCCTGACGAAGGGGATGTTCTCGTAAATGGTGTTTCTGTCATTGACCATCCGCATGAGGCCAGCAAGATGATTGGTTACCTACCAGAGCACAATCCATTGTACTTGGAAATGTATGTGAGGGAGTTTTTGTCTTTTGTGGCAGGGCTTTACCAACTCAAAGGACGCAAGGCAGCCTCCCGTATTGACGGGGTGATAGAAGCCTGCGGGCTTGGTGGCGAACAGCATAAAAAGATAGGAGCACTATCAAAGGGTTACAGGCAACGTGTAGGTCTGGCAAAAGCCCTGGTCCATGATCCTGAAGTGATTGTCCTGGATGAACCTACCTCAGGTCTGGACCCAAACCAACTGGTGGATATCCGTAAGCTGATCATGTCGATCAGTAAGGAAAAGACCCTCATTCTCAGTACCCATGTGATGCAGGAAGTGGAAGCACTGTGCGAGAAAGTGGTCATCATCCATCAGGGAAAGGTGGTGGCACAAGACTTGTTGGCAAACTTGAAGTCAGATGAAGCAGAGACGGTGTTGTACCTGGAAACACAAGAAAGACTAAAAGAAGAGTGGTTTGCAGCGATGCAGGGACTTGATAAATTGCGCGTTTTGGGAGATGGTTATTTTCAGCTTAAGGCAGCTGATGTATCCGTCTTGAGAAAGGAGATCATGGAGCTGGTCAGTGAAAAGTCCCTGTCGCTGCTCAGTCTCCGTCAAGAGCAGCGAAACCTGGAATCCATATTTCGTCAGTTAACCAGCACCAAGGAATGATCAGTTTAGTTTATAAAGAATTCAATGCTTTTTTTAATCACCTCACAGGCTACTTGATTATTTCGATATTCTTAGTTGCTTTGGGGCTGTTGGTATGGGTGTTTCCTGAGACGAGTGTGTTAGCGTACGGCTTTGCTGACTTAGAGGCGTTGTTTGTGTATACACCGTATGTGTTTGTTTTTATGGTTCCTGCCATCACCATGAGGATGATAGCAGAGGAAAAGAAAAACGGCACGTGGGAATTGCTGATGACCGCTCCGCTAAAGCCCCATCAAATTGTACTTTCCAAATACATTGCTGCAGTGATGGTTGTCATATTGGCGGTGTTGCCCACTTGGTTGTATTATTTCAGTATTTACCAGTTAGGGGCACCAGTCGGGAATATCGATACTGCCGGATTTTTGGGGTCTTTTTTGGGGATGTTGTTGATAGGTGCTGTCTTTGCAGCGATAGGGCTCTTCAGTTCTGCATTGACAGATAATCAGATCACAGCATTTGTGATCGGTGCATTTTTGAGTTTTGTGCTTTATTTCGGTTTTACGGCACTGGCAGATATGCTTTCCACGAGTAGTTTGGTGCTGTTAGTGGAAGACCTTAGTCTGGGTTACCATTACGAAAGCATGAGTCGTGGGGTGATTGCCAGCGGTGATGTATATTATTTTTTGGGATGGATCATCTCTCTGATCATAGTTACCACCTTATTGATCAGAAAAAGATGAAGCAGCAGTCGGTAGATATTCGTCAGAAAAAGAGAAAGCGGTTGGTTATGGGAATCGTTTTGTTAGGAGTTCTGTTGATGACAATCTTTTTGCTGAGCAAATTTGCCCGATATAGAATTGACTTGACCGAGGAAAAGCGCTATTCGTTGCACGCTTCTACCAAGGAGATTTTAGAGGCGGTAGAAGAGCCCCTGGAAGTGGATATTTTGCTTTCAGGAAAGCTGCCAGGAGGAATGAGAAGGTTCCAGCAGAATATCAAAGCTACCCTCGAAACGTTTAATGCCTACAGTGGAGCACCTATCTCTTCAAGGTATTTTGACCCGATGGGGATTGAAAGCAATAAGGAAAAGGAAGAGTATATCATTTACCTTTCCGAATTTGGTATTAACCCTACCAATCTGTTTGCCACAGAAAACGGTACCCAGACCTCACGGTTGATTTTTCCAGGAGTGATCATTCGGAATGCTACCCATGAAACAGGTGGGCTTCTCTTAAAAGGAAACAGAGGTATGTCACCAGACCAGACCCTCAACCTGTCCGTTGAGAATTTGGAATACGAGCTGATCAACATGATTCGTAAATTGACGAGTAG
The DNA here is from genome assembly GCF_006575665.1 of Echinicola soli. NCBI lineage: Bacteria > Pseudomonadati > Bacteroidota > Cytophagia > Cytophagales > Cyclobacteriaceae > Echinicola > Echinicola soli. The sequence goes on along the minus strand of NZ_CP041253.1, from coordinate 308,930 downwards.
GGAAAAGCGTGCAGTGGCGATGATTACCAATCACGGAGAGCTGCAGGATGATCAGGGCTTTGGGATAGTGGAGGCGCTTTCAGAGGACTATGAGGTGTACAAAGTCCCCCTTCAGCAGGCCAAGTCTGTGGAGGACCTGCTTAGCTTTGATGCGGTTATTGTGGCAGGCCCCCGGGATGCCTATTCGGAGCGGGAAGTTTACCTTCTGGATCAATATTTAATGCGGGGCGGGAAGCTGTTGCTTGGAATTGACCCGTTGGCAGTGGACATGGAGAAGGCGGGAGGGGAAGGAACCGTGGCGGTAGGCTTTGAAACAGGGCTAGATCGGATGCTGTATAAGTATGGGGTACGCATAAACAAGGATCTTATCCAGGACATGAACTTTGGTTATTACCCTGTGGTAGCAGGCGAGTTTGGCAATCAATCACAAATCGTCCCACTTCCCTGGCCATTTTATGTCGTGGCCAATACCATGAGTGATCACGTGATTGTCAAAGGCTTTGATCAGGTAATGTTTAGGATGGTGAGTTCATTGGATACAGTGAAGGCTACCGGAGTGGAGAAGACGCCGTTGATTTTTAGTGGGCAATACAGCAGAAAAATGCCACAGCCTGTGAGGGTGGCATTTGAGGATATGTCCCAGGAGCCGGCGATTTCCCTTTTTGACCAAAGCCACCTTCCCTTGGCGTACTTGCTGGAAGGGACATTTTCTTCGGTGTATAAAGATCGGTTTTTGCCCAAGGCCTTTGAGGATGATCCGGATTTTAGAGAAAACTCCACTGGAGGAGCACTTATCGTGACGGGCGATGGTGATTGGTTGCAGGGGCTACATGATGCTCCTTCGGGCGACCCGCTGCCACTGGGAGTTGATCCGAATTCAGAAGTGAATTTTGCCAATCGCGAGTTGCTGCAAAATATGATGAAATACCTGGTGGATCCGGATGGTATCATGGCCACCAGAAGTAAGGAACTTAAAATCCGTCCACTTGATAAAAAGCGTGTCCAGTCCGAAAAAACGATGTGGCAATTTATCAATGTAGCGCTTCCTGTAGGGGTGGTCCTTGTCATTGGTTTGATCAAGGTGTATTTGCGAAGACGAAAATATGCCGTGCGGCGATAAACTGGTATGGCTGCAGGGTGATGATAAATGGTATGTTAAAGGTAGGAGGTTAAGGTTTGTGTGAATGGACTTATCTAGGGTGGGCAACTAAAAGTCTTTGTTGCGGAGCAAAGAATATTTTTTAGGTAGAAATTGGCTATAGGTACCTGCTTTTCTAATTTTATTTATAAATTTACCCTGTTGAAAACTAATTGAAATATAAGCCTCGGGTTAGAGTGTTGGGATTTGTTGGTTTTTTAGAACTTACTTACATCAATTCTGGCTCTGACCTTGGATAACTAAATCATATTCGCATGAAATTTATTGTTTCTTCTTCAGCTCTTTTGAAGCAACTTTCGGGAATCAATGGAGTGGTGACCACCAATCCGGTAGTGCCGATACTTGAGAATTTCCTTTTTGAAATAAAAGAAGGGAAGTTGACCATAACGGCATCCGACCTTCAGACTTCGATGATGACAGAAATTGACGTGGAGGCCAAGGAAGACGGAAATATAGCGGTGCCCGCCAGAATTCTGATGGAGACCCTGAAGAATTTACCTGAGCAGCCGGTGACTTTTAGTATTGACCATGACACCTATAGTGTGGAGATCAGTTCTGACAACGGGCGCTACAAGTTGGCAGGAGAGAATGCTACTGATTTCCCTAAAATCCCTTCTGTGAGCAATGCCACTGCAGTGGACATGTCTACCGATGTGCTGAGCAGCGCGATCAATAACACTATCTTTGCGACAAGCAATGACGAGCTTAGGCCGGCAATGACAGGTGTTTATGTGAATTTGAGCAATACAAATACAACATTTGTAGCGACTGACGGCCACCGATTGATTCGTTATCGAAGAGTGGATATCGCAGCTCCAGAGGCAGCCAGCATTATTGTGCCTAGAAAGGCACTTAACTTGCTGAAGTCTACACTTCCTTCTGAAAATGTACCTGTAACCGTAGAGTTCAATAACTCCAATGCTTATTTCAAATTTGGCAACATCCAGATGATTTGCCGCTTGGTGGATGAGCGATATCCGGATTATGAAAATGTCATTCCGGTGGATAATGAAAACGACATGACCATCGACCGAGTGGAGTTTTTGAGCTCTTTGAGGAGGATCGCCATTTATGCCAATAAGACAACACATCAGGTGAGGTTGAAATTAACAGGAAGTGAACTGCAAATTTCAGCTGAGGACCTTGATTTCTCTAATGAGGCAAATGAAAGACTGTCCTGTGAGCATGATGGCGAGGATATCGAAATCGGCTTCAATGCAAAATTTTTGGTAGAGATGCTGAATAATATCAGCTCCAAGCAAGTGACGCTGAAATTTAGCGCGCCAAACCGTGCCGGTCTTATTGTGCCAAGCGATAAAGGCGAAAATGAAGATATCCTGATGCTAGTAATGCCGGTAATGCTGAACAATTACGTATAAGGAATTCGATAAAAAAAAATAAAAAGGCCACGACTGTTTTTCAGCTCGTGGCTTTTTTATGCTTATTCGGTTTTGACCTGCCCGATATTATCCATCAGTATGTTTTTTAGTAATTCAAACGGGGGTTGGTTGGTCAGTGAGCACATGGTTTTTTGGCTGGCTTTGTCTATGGTGATCGCATAGGTAAGGGTGATGTCAGAGCCGTCATTTACTGAGCAGATGATTTCATAGCTTTGTGCATCATCTTTTGTGATCTGATACGTACCTGATAGCTGTTTGACCGATTGGTCGTTCTCATTGACTTGCTCCAGTCGTACTTTTTGGTCAGGTGTAAAAGTAAAGGTGTGTGCGATAGGTGGTGTTTTTATTTTTTGGCCACTGATGACCATGTCTTTCCCATTTTCATCCTTTATCACCGATTCGGGTGCTGTGCCGATGAAGCTGCCAAGATAATATGGGGACTCAGTGCCATTGCTGACAAGCGTCACTTGTGAGGAATTGTGTTCTCCAGTAGTTTGCTGGGCTGCTGTTAGGGTGGATAGCATCGACTTGAGCTGCATATTGATTCCCTTGTTGATCTCCAGTTCGTTTTGGGTTTCGGTAAGATCAGCTTTAAGGGAGGCTTCGCTCTTTTTTAATTCCATTAACTGGTTGTCCAGTGCGTTAAGGTCTTCTATAAGCCCTTCTTTCTCATAGCCGAGTTTTCTTACGTCTGCTTCAAGTTTGGATACGTTGGTTTCCAGCTCACTGTTTTTCTCCTTTAATGAGGAAATCTCAGCCGCGTGTGTCATATAGGCAGCTTCGAGGTCTTTTTTCTTTGAGGGCATTTCTTGAGCATAAACAGTGGTGCCAATTGCCACAAAAAATAATAGGCATAGCAATAAAGAGTAAATGTCTGTTTTCATAGTAGTTTCTTTTTGATCGTAAAGGACAACTTTTGATATATGGGTAGTCAGAATTGTTGTAATCTAATAGCTGGTTGTCTACAATCCAGTAGGTAATATACACAAATTTTATGCTTTTAATCAAGATAGTTGTAGTATAAATGACTGTGCTTTCCTCGAAATCCTCTTTTAAGTGATGCTGAAGCAAATCTGCTGAGGTAATGAAAAGATCTTGGTATTCTTAGATTGCTTGAAAATGGTAAATAGCCGAATAAAATGTTGATTCTATATAGAGCCAATATATCTTATTTGGATCAGGTTTGTTAATATTTGGAAAATATGTAATTGATTTAAATCCAGCTACTTAAAAAACTTAATATGTTAAAAGCGGCATTAGTATTGCTCTAATATTATCAAATTGTTAATTTTAGTAATATTAACTTAACAAAGAAAGGAGGGAAGGTGAAAAGGTTGATGTTTTGTGTAGTGGTGTTATTTGTAGGTATTTGCCATGCGATGTCTCAGGGATGGGATCTGGAATCTTCCGTGTTTGAGAATTCGGCAGAAGAACAGTTGTTTTTGGACGATCCGGCACCAATGGATTTGTTGATGGCACTACATGCTTCCGAGAATGTAGAAACCGCACAGCTTGATAGGTTGATTGAGAAGTTGGACAAGCGATCCAAGAAGAAGGCGTATACAGAATGGTTTCTGGGGGAGGTTTTTTACAAAGCACACCAGTATGTGCTCAAAGAATATGTGAAACATAGCTCCTTTAATGATGCCTTAGAGACCGGAGTGTATGACTGTGTAAGTGGTTCGGCTATTTATGGTCTATTATTGGATCGGTATGGTTTTGAATATGAAGTGATCGAAACAGATTATCATGTTTTTTTACTTATAAAAGGAGAGGGTGATAAAACTTATGTATTTGAGAGTACTGAGCCTCGGGCTGGATTTATTAAGGATCAAGAGGCTGTAAAACAATATATATCGGTGTTTAACGCAGCGGTGGCAAATGGTAAGGCCAAACAGCTAGCTGAGCTAGGAAGTGTGGCTTCCCAATTCACGGAGGAAAACACGATTTATGCTTCCATCTCCTTGCGGGAATTAGCCGGGCTGCAATACTATAATGATGCTGTTCACCATTTTAATGAGGGGGACATCGAAATGACTTATAAACAATTGGCCAAAGCGAGGACTATTTACCCATCTGAGCGTGTAACAAGTTTGTATGAATACATCGCAGCTGTTCAGGAGGAAGGAAAGAAATTAGCAGGGAGATAACCTATTTTATTTTTAGAAAAATAGCCGGTAGTGTCATCTACCGGCTATCGTTTTTTTAATCTATGCGAACAATATCTGCTCCCAAAGCATTGAGTCGCTGATCAATATATTGGTATCCTCTGTCGATTTGTTCAACATTATCAATAATGGATTGGCCTTCAGCTGAAAGCGCAGCAATGAGCAGTGATACCCCTGCCCTGATATCTGGGGACGTCATTCTGATGCCTTTTAGCGGGTATTTCCGGTCCAATCCGATTACGGTGGCCCTATGGGGGTCGCACAGGATGATCTGGGCACCCATATCAATGAGCTTATCCACAAAGAATAACCTGCTTTCAAACATCTTTTGGTGAACAAGCACGGTGCCTTTTGCCTGTGTGGCAGTAACCAGTACGATGCTCAAGAGGTCAGGCGTAAAGCCGGGCCAGATAGCGTCAGCTACAGTGAGGATTGACCCATCGATGAATGTTTCTATTTCATAGTGCTTTTGCGCTGGGATATAGATGTCGTCTCCTTTGAATTCCATCTTAATTCCCATTCGTTTAAATGTGTCAGGGATGATTCCAAGACGAGGGATTTGGGCATCCTTGATGGTGATCTCGGACTGGGTCATGGCGGCAAGGCCAATGAACGAGCCAATTTCAATCATATCTGGAAGCAACGTATGTTCTGTGCCTCCTAACTTTTTGACGCCTTCGATATGGAGCAGATTGGAGCCTACACCTGTGATTTTTGCACCCATACGATTGAGCATATCACAGAGCTGCTGTAAATAAGGTTCACAAGCTGCATTATAGATGCTGGTCTTGCCTTCTGCCATCACTGCTGCCATCACGATATTGGCTGTACCAGTCACGGAAGCTTCATCCAAAAGCATATAAACACCCTTCAGGTTATGGCCGTCGATATTATATATTTCCCTTTTGGTGTCGTAATGGAATTTGGCGCCCAGCTTTTGGAAGCCTACAAAGTGAGTGTCCAACCTTCTACGGCCAATTTTATCACCGCCGGGTTTGGAGATTTTTCCTTTGCCGAACCTGGCCAAAAGTGGCCCTAAGAGCATTACAGAGCCACGCAAGGAGGATGCTTTGGTGAGAAATTTGTCGGTGTCCAAATAGTCGAGGTCTACCTTGGCGGCATTAAACTGATAACTTTCAGGACCGGTTTTGGAAACTTCCACCCCCATGTCTGCCAATAGTTCTATGAGTTTATTGACGTCACGGATGTTGGGAATTTTATGGATTTGGACAGTTTCTTCTGTAAGAAGCACGGCGCAAAGTATCTGGAGTGCCTCGTTTTTGGCACCCTGCGGGGTGATTTCGCCTTTGAGTTTTAATCCCCCTTTTACTCTGAATGAGGACATTAATTTCTGCGTTTTTTGTAATTACCTCCGTTGTTTCTTCTTTTGCCAGCTCTTCTTCCGCCGCTATTGTTGCTGGTGGATGAGGCTTCTTGGGTGTTGGTTTTGAAGTCCCTTCTCGTGCTGCTTTCAAAAAGTGCATTCTCTTTTACCTTTTCCAGGTCGATGTGCAGTTTTCCTTTGGATAGGGTTTTGATATCGTCGATGATGATACCATCATCGAAGTTTTCGCGATTCCAGGTAGAATGAAAACTTCTCATCAATTGGCCAATATATACGATCGCAGCTTCCTGCTCCTCATCATTTTCGATTTCGATGGCTTTTTCGATCAGCTTCTCGATGTTTCGGCCGTAATGCTTGAATTTCACTTCTCCTTCAGGATAGCCTACTACCTGGGGTTTTTTGCCAAGCAGTTCTTTTTCAGGCATTGGGAATGGACTGTCCACGTCCAGTTCAAAGCCGGACATGATGAACAAATCATCCCAAAGTTTTTGGTCATTTTCGATTTTCAGCTGTGGATTTAGCTGTTTCATGAGCTCTACAAGCGTGTAGGCTTGCTCTGTACGCTTGGCCTTGTCAGGGACTGTGGATATATAGTCCACCAGTTTCTGGATATTTTTTCCGTATTCTTTCAAAATAACTGAGTGTTTATGCTTTTCTTTTTCTTCCATACCGTTCCTCAGATTAATTAACGATAGTTTCAAGTTACGAAAAAATGTCGTTAAACGAGGCAGTACTGTGTATTACTTGTTCTAAGTTAATCATTTGGGAATGGGCTTTTTGGGTAAGGCCATTACAAGGTTCATTCCACTATCCGAAGCTTAGCAAAGCTAAGTAATAAAGTCTTTTCTCCAAAATTGTCAAAGCCAATCGTCGCTTTTTTATTTAAACCTTCAATTTCTACTTTTAGTACTTTCCCATAGCCGAATTTTGGATGTTCTACCTTCATGCCTGCTGCCAGATTATTTGTGTTGGAAGGCTTGAAATCAGGACTTGGGGTATAGACTTTGGCCGTGGTGTTTTTTCTTACAGACGGAGTTTTAAGTCCCACAAATCCGGATTTCCCTTCCCGGCCATTGCTTTGGCCAAAATGATCACCTATGGGTTGTTGTCCTCTCCTCTTGGTGACCCTGATGCAATTGGGATCCACTTCATCTAGAAACCTGCTTTTCTCACAATCCAAAAGCCTGCCAAAACGATAACGAGTAATGGCGTAGCTAAAGTATAATTTTTCCATGGCTCTGGTAGAAGCCACATAGAATAGCCGCCTTTCTTCTTCCAGGTCCTCACGGCTTTGCATCATCATCTGGGAGGGGAATAGGTCTTCTTCCATTCCCACTACGAATACTTGTCGGAATTCAAGACCTTTGGATGAGTGGATGGTCATCAGGGTGACTGCATCCATTTCATCCTTGTCACGATCATTATCAGTAAGCAGGGCGATTTCCTGAAGAAAAGCACCTAGGTTTTTATCTTCATTATCAGGATTGTCCACGTATTCTTTGATGGCATTGAGCAATTCCTGGACGTTTTCATAGCGGTTTAGGCCTTCTATCGTCTTATCCTCATACAGTTCCCTGAGCAATCCCGATTGTTTTGCGATGGTGGATGCAGCCTCATAGGCATCCTTTCGCTCTACTTCCATGCGGAAGCTTTTGATCATGGTGGAGAAGTCCGATACGCTGTTTGCTGCTCGTCCGGCAAGGAAGCTGCTGGAGTTGGTGACCACTTGCCATAGTGGGATGTCGTGCTCATAGGCGGCGACCATCATCTTTTCTACACTGCTCAGTCCTATACCCCTTTTGGGATAATTGATGATGCGCTTGAAGGCTTCTTCATCATCCTGATTGACCACATAGCGAAAATAAGCCATGAGGTCCTTGATTTCCTTTCTTTGGTAAAAGGATAGTCCTCCCACGATCTTATAGGAGATGTTCATTTTGCGAAGTGCTTCCTCCAGTGCCCTGGATTGGGAGTTGGTACGATAAAGGATGGCGAAATCGCTATTCTGAAGCTTTTTATTGTTTTTTTCTTCAAAAATGGTCGAGGCAACCATTCTGCCCTCTTCATTGTCCGAGGCGGACTTGATCAGTTCGATGAGGTCTCCGTTGTCATTTTGGGTCCAGACATTTTTCTTGAGCTGGGCTTTGTTTTTCTCAATGATTGAATTGGCCGCTTCCACAATATTCTTGGTAGAGCGGTAATTTTGCTCCAGCTTGACTACATAGAGGTCTGGGTAATCTTTTTCGAAATTCAGGATATTCTGGATATCAGCGCCACGGAACGCATAGATACTTTGTGCATCATCGCCTACTACGCAGATGTTTTGATGAACCGCAGCCAGTTTTTTGGTAATCAGGTATTGGGATAGGTTGGTGTCCTGAAATTCATCCACCAATACATACCGAAAACGCTGCTGGTACTTGTTGAGCACATCGGGATGATCCCTGAACAGTACATTGGTATTGAACAATAGGTCATCAAAGTCCATTGCTGAAGATTTAAAGAGCCTTTTTTGATAAGCCCGGTAAATCTCTCCCATACGTGGCTTCATGGCTGCTTCATCGTCTGCTTTGATATAGGGATCGTTGATGTAGTTTTCCCATGAGATCAGCCTGTTTTTGGCTCCGGAGATTCTCGAAAGTACGGTGTTCGGTTTGTATACTTTTTCGTCTAGGTTTTTGGCCTTTACAATGCTCTTGATCAGGGATTTGCTGTCATCGGTATCATAAATAGTGAAGTTGGAAGGGAAACCCAGTTTTTCTGATTCCACTCTGAGGATTTTGGCAAAAATAGAGTGAAAAGTGCCCATCCAGGTGTTGCGTGCTTCCAATCCGATCAGCCTTTCAATACGATGACGCATTTCACTGGCGGCCTTATTGGTAAAGGTCAACGCTAAAATCTGAAAGGGATCTACGTTTTTGGTTTTGATCAGATAAGCGATACGGTAAGTGAGCACCCGGGTTTTTCCGGAACCTGCACCGGCAATGATCATCAGTGGTCCTTCTGCGTGTTCTACGGCTTCTCGTTGTGGGGGATTTAAACCTTCTAAATAATCCATACTTCTTTCCTCCTATAAACCTCAAAGTTAAGAGGAATAGTTTACTTACGTAAGGGGATTGGGAAATTTAAAGATTGGGAGGCTGAAAAATCGGGAGATTGGAAAAATCAAGTGTTGTTAAAGGTAGAAAGGTTTAAGGTTGGAATGTAGGGAGCTTGAAAGAATTACAAAGTGAATTGAGAAATATCAGTGGTAAAGACGAAAAGCATCCGGTCCACAGATACGTACTGTATGCTATTCCTGCATGGATGTTGAGGGGGGCACTGCTGGACATCCAGCTCCGGTGTAAATCCTTGGTTATAGTTGACCGGATTATTTATTAGGTTTCATTGTCAAACATTGTAATAACTGGTCTTCCCTTAGATGAAAGTTTTGACCAATTCCTCTAAAACCTTCCCCAGCTTTTGCCCATTATTGGTTATGGGCTGTGCCCAGGCAGGAACTCAATGTTTTTTAGTGCCGGGGCAGAGAACCGAGCCCCGGTACAACCACGTCTTAGCGTTGTCCCGCCGTCTCTGAGTCGGGAGCACAAAGACTGTGTCTCCCGACTCAAACTTATATTTTTGCTATCTGCAAGTCTCACTACTTTTTTCTGATTTCAGCTGTTTTTCCAGCGGTTGTGTGACCACAGGTAAAGTGCAGGCTCTTCTCGGATATTCTTTTCGGTCAATGCGATGAACTGGTCCGTGATACTGTGTTCACGGGTGTCATGGGGTGGCTCAGCCACAAAGCGATAAGTGAATTTGTAGTGGCCACGTTTGAGTTTGTGGACTTCGGAAAAGATAACAGTTAGGTTAAACCGCTTGGCGAGTTTTTCTGCACCTTCGAAAAAGCCTGTTTCCCGGTGCATGAATTTGGCGTGGTAGCGTTGGTCTTCCCTGTTGGGACGTTGGTCTGCGGCTAGGCCGATAAGGCGGGGATGGTGCCTGTATTTGATAAAGTGGCGCTGGAATTTGTTCTTTTCTACCAGGTATCCACCAAACCTGTTTCTGATAGTTTTCATGAGGTTCTCGAAAAAAGGGCTGGAAACTTTTTGATAGACAATTTCGATCCGCTCGTCCACCAGTGCGCGAACTGCCAGGGGGTGCCCTTCCCAATTAAAAAAGTGAGCCGTAAGCCCCACGATGACTTGCTCCTTCTTGAGAAGGTCGCGGAGGAGGTCCATGTTTTCGAGCTGGAATCTTTTTTCCATTTCAGCCTTTCCCATAGTCATAAGTTTGATGGTCTCGGCAAAGGAATCAGTGAGGTTACGGTAAAATTCCCGCATGATTTTTTTTAGTTCCTTGTCCGTTTTTTCCGGAAAGGCATGTTTTAAGTTGATCCAAACTACCTTTTTGCGGTATCCCACCAAGTAATAGGCTATCAGATAGAAACAGTCAGAAAAGATATAAAGGCTCCAAAGCGGGAGATAAGAAATTATTCGAAATGCAAACATTTAACAGCTGTCTTACGTTAAATCCGTCTTATTCTAGGGAGAATAGACGGTTTTTTGATTTCCAAAATAAATCAAAAGGAGCGAATTCTTTCAAAAAATTAGTGATAAATTGAGTCAATGATTATTTTTGAAACTTATGTCTGAGGTACAAAAGAAAAAATATAGCGACAAAGAGAAGAATAACATCTTCGACAAAGAGTTTATGCCTCACATAGACTCGATGTATAATTTTGCCTTCAGGCTAACATTTGACGAAGATGATGCCAAGGACCTGGTGCAGGATACCTATCTAAAAGCGTACCGTTTTATCAATTCTTTTGAACAAGGGACCAATGCAAAAGCATGGTTGTTCAGGATATTGAAGAACAGTTTTATTAACGAATATAGGAAGAAAAGCAAGCAACCATCCAAGGTTGATTATCAAGAGGTTGAAACTTATTATAACTCAGATAGTGTTGATTACAATATTACCTCTGATCTGAGGGTAGACGCAGTAAAGGATATGCTCGGGGACGAAATTTCCAATGCCCTGAACAGTTTGGCTGTGGACTTCAGAACAGTGATCATATTGTGTGATCTGGAAGGGTTTACCTATGAGGAAATGGCCAAGATTTTGGACATTCCGATAGGTACTGTGAGGTCAAGATTACACCGTGCCCGGAACTTATTGAAGGAGAAATTGCATTCTTATGCAAAGGATATGGGATATGATGCTGATGAAGATTGATTTGAGTTTTAAAGTGAAAATAAAGTGACATGGAGAAAAATGTAAACTCATCCGGAGAAAGAAAACTTGAGTGTGGTGATGTGAGTAAGTGCTTTCAGCTGCTGGAACGTATTTTGGATGGAGAGGACTGTGATAGTTCCAAGGAAATCCTTAAGGATAAGCTGTCCAAATGCCAACCTTGTTTTGAGCACTACCACCTGGAGCAAGCCATAAGGGAAGTGCTGAAAAACAAATGCACCAAGCAAGCTGTACCTGGCGAATTGGCCGCAAGCATCCGTCAGAAAATAGAAGAAATAAAATAAGCGATCACCACCCACATATGTCTTCAGGAAAAGCTTTCATTTTTTCGGCCCCGTCGGGTTCCGGAAAGACGACTATTGTCAAACACCTCCTTTCCTCCCGAAATGATTTGGGGTTTTCGATATCTGCCTGCACCAGGGATAAGCGAGGACGCCATGAGGAGCACGGTAAGGATTATTACTTCTTGACTCCCCAGGAATTTAAAGAGAAAATTGACCAGGATGAATTTATCGAATGGGAAGAAGTTTACGAGGGGAATTTTTATGGTACATTGAAATCCGAGATCCAGCGGATTTGGGACAGTGGCAAGCACGTTATATTCGATGTAGATGTCAAGGGTGGTCTCCATCTGAAAGAATATTTTGGGGATAAGGCATTGGCGGTTTTTGTGAAGGTGCCTTCTTTGGATACCTTGGAAGAACGGCTGAAGGATCGAGGTACTGAGTCTGAAGAAAGCCTTTCGCGGAGGATCTACAAAGCAAAATTCGAGATGACTTTTGAAGGTCAATTTGACGTGACAATTGTCAACGACCATATGGAGAAGTCTTTCGATGAGGCAGAAAAGTTAATCAATGCATTCATTGATAAATAGAGGAAATTGAAGGTAGGTTTATTTTTCGGTTCATTTAACCCCATCCACATTGGACATTTGATCATTGCCAATGTCATGCAGGACAGTACTGACTTGGACGAGGTATGGTTTGTGGTATCTCCCCAAAATCCCTTCAAAAAAAGAAAGGCCCTACTGCACGAATTTGATAGGCTTAGGATGGTGGAACTGGCCATTGAAGGGAATTATCGGTTTAAGGCCATTGATGTGGAATTTCATATGCCCAAGCCAAGCTATACCGTGGATACCTTGGCCTATCTTTCCGATAAATTTCCACAGCATGATTTTAAACTGATCATAGGTGGAGATAACCTGACGCATTTCCACAAGTGGAAGAACAGCGATCAGATTTTGGGACAATACGGACTGTATGTTTATCCCCGGCCTGGTGAGTCGGTAAACTATGACCATCCAAATGTCCGTCACGTGGAAGCCCCGTTGATCGATATTTCAGCTACTTTTATCAGAAAGTCCGTAGAGGAAGGCAAGTCCGTAACCTATCTTTTGCCACCCCTTGTAGAGGATTATATCAAAGGCAAGAAATTTTTTGTGTAAATCAGGTGTCCAGTTCAAGGACACGTTTGTTCATGTATATTTACTCACAGAGCATTCCATATAACCTCGGTTCGATTTATGCAATACGTTAACTAAACGACACTGAATTGTACATTCTCAACCAAACCCGTAAAAAGGGACCAAGCAATATTTCTGGGGGATGAGAGATTTCCAGGTGGTTTTGGTAAGCATATTTCTCTTTAATTTAGCAATAGGAATGCGTGCTCCAGTATAAAAAATCAGCGCAGATCTTATTAATCTGCGCCATCTGCGTGCTATCGAAACCAACCCTAATCCCCCCAACTTTTTCGCTTGACCCGTAAAAAGATCATTTGGATGAGAGCGTTTCTTTATTGTTTTCGGAGATTTTTGAAAGCACGTGATTGCCTACCATCCGGCCTTGCTCTACCCCTTCGTCGATGGCCTGCATATAATGAATACCTCCATAAAACCTACTTATCGCCGCCTCTTCGGAGGCTTCCTTGAAGGAGTTGAATTCTCTTATGGGCAGCCCATAGGGTACTTCGGTACTGTCCACTAAATGAAACTGATCGCCGATCAGATGGGTAAGTGCGACGGCCGCTGCTTTAGATGCTACACTATGGCCGCTGGTGTATTCCGGGAAAGGGGGAGTCTGTAAGATAGGAAGCCAGTTTTCATCCATATATTGGTTGATATACGTTTCCGGCCGGATGAGAACACTTCTGTATTTCTCATCCCAGCAGGATATAAAGGCATCAAATAGGGCAATAGAGGTGTAGGCGAGGGTCTGACTGGTTGCTTTCCAGTCCTGGTTTTGGCCTGTGGCAGCGATGGATGCTATGCCCATCCAGTGTCCTCCCGGGGTGATTTTCTTTTCGGCAAACATGACATGTCCCTTGATGTTCATTTTATAAGGATTGCAGTCCCAGAAGAAGGCAATATCACTCTGATTGTCATTGAGCTGGTTTCCTATATCCATTACCGCTTTTGCCTCTTTATAGAATTTGCTTTCAGGATCGGTATCAAAGGGATATGGCTTGGCAGGAACAAATTGCGCCGCGGAATCCATGGTCATGGGACGAATTTTATTCCAGTGGGGCTCAATGCCCTCCATGTATGCAGGAGGAGTAGGGGTCCAGGTGCCGGGTTTTGAGGTAACTGTGTATTTTTCGTAGGATCGGCTTTCATGGTAATTGTCTCCCGAGGCATAATCAAGGACATGGGCCGCGACGGCATTTCCCAGCTTAACTGAATTTTCGAAAATATCGTCGGGCATTCCGTTATCTTTTAATTTTTGATATAAGGTCTCCCTTTTTTGGTTGATTTTATCTTCGGAGAACACCAGTGTCTGGCCTACTTTATAGTGGGCCACCAGCGCTGCCAGGGGATAGCTGCACGGAAGACTTACCTGGAAGTTGTCCGCTTTGAAACCGTTCAACTTACCCGTCATGGAGTGATATGATGAATCCGAAAGCGCAGTGACTTCATAGGCTGCCAGGGAGGCGTAGGCATAAATTCTACTGGATACCGGTGGGGAAAAAATATCGTGCACCATTACTTCTGTCAAATGCCTGTTGGCTGTAGAAAGCGCCGAACTATCGGTGAGCAGATGCTGATAATCGGCTTCTGGTTTACAGAAGCTCAATAGGAGGATGGGTAATAGGAGCGTAGATCTTAATAGGTTGGGCAACCGGTTCATAATAAATTGGATAAGCATGATTAATTGATAATACTATTTAGGTTTAGAGCAGCGGATTATACCGAAATAACTTCGGTATATCATTGTTTCTGATGACCAGCTAATGTGTAGTTCCTTGTATGTCAATGGGCGATATTCCTTTTGTTTTACCTTCTATTGAAATTCCGGAACGGGAAAGAGGAATGGCCCTGAAGCTGAGACCTTTATTGCTGCCACTCTAGATAGATGGTTTTTTGATAGTATTTTTAGGTTTAAGTAAAAATACTGTCTAATATATTTTCGCAATATAATATTGTTAATGGGATTGATGAGAAGATTTTATTCTTTTATTTTATCGTTTTTATGTCATTATTTTAAATATACCCCGTAAGTTTTATTGATTTGGTGAAAATAATAAACGGATATTTACATTTTGATTGATGAAATCGATTTCAATTTGAAAAATGTTCATTTTTGATCGTTTTGAAATAAAAACATTATTTGGTATTTATCACTAATGATTGATGATTATAACCATTAAAATTACTGTAAATATTTGTGTTTTTTAAGGTTGATAACATCTGGCCATAGGACTTTTCTGTTGAAATGAACAGATAACTTCAGTTCGATTTAAAAAAAACGTCACTGTCCTTAGGGCAAACGCATTTACCAAGCATGAGCAAAATTAATGGTTTTATGAACAACAGGTCTAATTGCCGATTCTCAAGGGGTGGACAACTGACCATTGGTTGTGCATATTAACCCTTTCTGCGGTTATAGGAATATATCAACTTACCAAAAAGGGTCAGGGAAATTGTTTTTAAATTACTCCCCCGAAGGGGATGTTTAATCCAGCCCAATGACACGCATTGGGCCAATAGGTGATGTGCGGCCTGTAAGACCAGCTAAAAATCTTCCTGTGCATATATTTGGATAGATGGAAGAACTGGGCTGGGCTTTCAGCCTTAATGGCTACAAGCGATTTTCTGATAATAGGGATCATTAACAAGGGATTAGGTGGGATTTAACCATTCATCGTCCAAGAATCGATCCTTGGACGATGAAAACACGGCTAGATTTAGCAACCCCGAAGGGAATACCCCAATTCCGTTATGATATGGTACTTACGAAGATGTCATACCGAGCGAGCCTGTCTGTCGATCAGGTAGAGTCAGGGGTCAGTGCCATCATTTGGCCTTGTTGTGGCGAGTGACATCCCTCTTCAGCCTTCTTGAGAATAGTTCACGTCTGTCTGGGGAAGACCATAGCTATCAGTTTAAGCTGCTATTCAATATGTCATTTACTTCATCGCGTGGGCAGCTCCTGCTTGATTTTGCTTGGAGGGAGAAAATTTCTTGATCACCCAATTCCCTACTTCCTTTCCTTGTTTTTGGCCCCTGGTGATGGCATCCATAAAGTGGATCCCGCCATAGAGCCTTGAAATGGCGGCCTCGTTGGCTGCTTGGTTAAAGGAGGTGAAGTCCCGGGCTTTCAGTCCATAGCGTTCCTCGACGGTGTCCGAATAGCTGAAATTGTCCCCGAAATAGTGGGTAAGGACGACCGCTGCTGCCGTGGAAATGGTAGAGTGTCCACTCAGGTATTCCGGAAAAGGTGGCGTTTGCAAAAAAGGTGTCCATGTGGGGTCTATGTACTTTCTAATGGCCGTTTCGGGGCGGATGCGGTTACTACGGTATTTCTCATCCCAGCAAGCAATAAATCCATCCATTAATGTGGTGGCCACCATGGTGTGGATTTTCATGGATTCCGTAAAGGAAAGTGTTGCTTTTTGACAGGCGATGTTGGTGATCCCCATCCAATGTGCTCCTGGAGAGATTTTCTTCATTCCCACCATCAGGTGGCCATTGTCCTGTAAAGCAAAGGGGTTACAGTCCCAAAATGCAGCAATTTCTTTGTTTATTTCGGACATTTCTACGTCATAGACCTCTTTGGTGATTGTATAAAATTCAGAATCTTTACCTTCTGAGAAGGCTATCGGCGCGAGTGGTTTGAACTGGGCTGCTGAATCAAGAAAGAATGGCCTGACCGTGTCAAAATAAGGCTCTACCGGGGCAAAATACCCAGGAGGAGTAGGGTACCAACTTCCCGGGGTGCCCAAAGGGGTATAACGGGGATAGTTGCTGATGAGGGTATAGCCATCGGTTTTGGCATAGTTTAAGACCGCTTTGGTCATAGCTTTGGCATAAGCTAAGGAATGTTTGATGGTCTCTTCAGAATATCCCATTTCCCTGCAACTGTCCAGCAGCGTATCTTCATATTCTTGAAGTTCAGTTCCAGATGGCTGAATGGTCTTTGCCGTCTGGATCATGCCCAGTATCGCACTTAATTGATATGCCTGTTCAGAGAAGCCGGATGGCTTTTTGATGTCCGGGTATTGATTGATAATCCCGTGTAAATCCGTCAGCGAGGAGTCATTTTGGGACACAATTTCATAGCCCGTGAGGCAGGCATACGAAAAGAACCGTGCCGCCAATGGGGGATTGGTGACATCATGGATCATCAGCTCTGTCATTTGCTCGGCGACTTCACCAATGTATTTGGTGGGTAGTTCAGGTGCTTTTTTTTTGTCTGTACTACAGCCGATTACTACGCTGAGGGATGCGATAAAAGCTAGACGAAAACTAATGCGTTTCATAATGATCAGGGGTTTAATTGGTGTTGTTGGTTTTGGCATAAGTGACAATTCCTTCTTGGTTGATCCCAAAGATCCACTTCTCCTGTAGTGAAAGGATGCTTCTTACATCACCTTTCAGGGAGAATCCCGAACGGGCCTGAGATAAGTCTATAAAGTTGCCTTTTCCATCGCCTTTTAGCAAAAGCCCATAATTGGCATCATATTTCCCAAACCGAAGCCTTGCATTTTCGATGTTACCACAGAGGAGAATGTCCTTGTTTCCGTCGTTGTCCATGTCTCCGCTGGCGATGGCCATGACGGGGCTGTTTTGAGCCTGTATTGGTAAGTTGGCCAAGGATAACTTTTGTGACGCTGTGCTCAGGAAGAGGGCCGTTGCCAGATGGTTTGCGGTAAGTGTTTTACTGTTCTTAAGCTCTTCATTGGTGAAGATGTCTTCGATCTTAGCACTGGCATAACTTTTATAGTCAGGAAAGCGTGTGCGCATTTTCGCCATTTGATCCAGTAGTTCGTCTCGAGTGACATAAGGATAATTTTCCCCTTGAATATAACAGCACAGGATAGGGTCCAAGGAGCCATTTTGGTCAAAATCCTTATAGATTAAACTGGCTGGTTCATCGTCACTGGCATGGATTTGGGCGTTGGTTCCCTGGTTTCCCAATACCAGATCAGGTTTTTGGTCCCCATTTAGGTCATCGATATGGATGGCATTCCACCAGCCACTGTATTCCTTGTCAAAATATTGGTTGGTGACTTCTTCTAATTTCCCTTTGCCAACGGTGAAAACCTGAACCGGCATCCACTCTCCCACAGTAAGTAGTTCAGGTTTGCCATCCATATTAAGATCAGCCAGTGCCGAATCTGTGATCATGCCTGGATTGACCAATGCAGGAGCCACGGTGGCAGTTTGATCGGTAAAGTTTCCTTTGCCGTCATTGACAAGTAGATAACTCCGGGGGATTTCAGGATACTTTCCAGGTACTGTTCGGCCTCCCACGAAAATATCCGGTGCTTGGTCTCCATTTATGTCCAGGAAGGTGACACAGCTGGTGCTGGTCAGCATTTCTGGTAAGGATGGGGATTGTTTTTTGAAATTTCCATTTCCGTCATTAAGGTAAAGTCGATCCTGAAGTTTGGTGTCGGCAGGCATAAAATTACCGTAACCGCCACTGCAAACATACAAGTCTGGAAACCCATCTGCATTGACATCCGCAAATTCAGCATAGCTGTCTTCACTTTCTTTATCCAAAGCAAACTCGTCTTCTCCTTTTGTGATAAATTGCCCGTTCTTTTGCTGGATAAAGACCTTCGAAATGTCACCAGAGCCTGCACCTACAAAAATGTCCTCTAATCCATCACCATTGACATCTGCTTTGGCCAGGGAAGGGCTTTCAAAGGAAAGTGGATTCACGATCAGTGGCTGTCGTTTGAAGTCATTGAGCTGGTTTTGGGTCAGCTTAACAGTGAAAGGAGCGTTGGTTTCTTTGAAAAGTGGTGCTGGCGGTTCTTTATCAAGATCAAGGGTTTCTGCTTCAGATTCGTTGAGCGTGATCAGTTGATTGGTGGCGATGTTTCGGACGGTCAGGGCTTTCCCTCCCAGCCATTTCACCTGCAGGGAATCGATAAATTCGGTTTCTCCCAGTCCAAAATGGAGCACGGGAGAAACGCTGGATTGATAGCCTCGGGCGGGCATCTGTTCTTGAAATAGGGTCTTCCCTTCATCGTATAGAGTGACCTTAGTGCCCAATCCGAATTTGTTCGATTTTTCTCCATTCAGCTTGATTTTCAGGTAGCTATTGGAAAGCTGCATGTTTGCCTGGTTTTCGAAAATGAAAGCTTCCAAATTGATATTGTTTACCACAAGGTCAAGGTCACCGTCATTGTCTAGATCAGCATAGGCCGCACCGTTGCTATTGGATAAATAATCCAGCCCCCAGCTTTTGCTCACCTTGTCAAAGGTAAGGTCTCCGTTGTTTTTGAACATGTAGTTGTGGAGGTTGGAAGAGGGGATTTGCTTTACCAGCTCCAGTACATTTTGACGTCTGATGTTACCATCATTGTTTTGGACATAATCCCCCATAAATTTGAGGAAGTCCATATTGGTGTAGTCGCGCAAGTAGCCATTGGTGATATAGAGATCCTTCCAACCGTCGTTGTCAAAATCAGCAAATTGGGCCGACCAGCTCCAGTCCGTATTGGAAATCCCCGATAGCTGGCCGATTTCACTAAATGTGCTGTTGCCGTTGTTTACCTGCAGCATGTTTCGCATGTACTGGTGGTGGAAGCCCATATTTACCTTGAAGTCAAACTTCTCATAATTGTCAGGGGCCATGAGTAGTTTTTGGCGTTCATTGCCTTCAGGAAGCATGTCCAGTGTAAAGAGGTCTGGAAGCCCATCATTGTTTACATCAGCTACATCATTGCCCATAGAGAAGTGGGAAGTGTGTCCCATGCTATTGCCAATGCGGTCGGTGAATGTACCGTCCTGGTTGTTGATGTACAGGTAATCGGGCGCGGTGTAGTCATTGCAGATGTATAAGTCTGTCCATCCGTCACCATTGATATCTGCAGCTCCAGCACCCAGCCCATAGGAAAGTGCCGAGTTTTGGATGCCAGCAGCTTCTGTTACTTCGGTGAATGTTCCTTTGTCATTTTTGAAAAGCTGCGATCCTGCTGGATCTTTTTCTTTCATGATGGCAGTGGTGCTGGCTTCATCCAATATGGGAAGTGATTTATGGTTGTGATTGAGAAGGAACAAGTCCAGGTCTCCATCTTTATCGTAGTCAAAGAAGATGCCTTGTGTGCTGGTGGAACTGCTGGCAATACCGAATTTTTCAGCTTGTTCTGAGAATTTTGGATGGCCGTTATCTTCATTGCCTTCATTGATATACAGTTCATTTTTTCGTTTTTCCGGCCTCAGGTTGCCAGAGTAACAAACGTAGATGTCCAGTTTGCCGTCTCCGTTTACATCTGCCATGGTGACGCCGGTTTTCCAGGGACTATTCCGTCCGGCGGTGCCAGAGCCGGTAGTGATATCTTCAAACGTCATCTGACCCTTGTTCAGGTAAAGTTTGTTGGCGATCATATTTCCGGTGAAATAAATATCGTCCAAACCATCGCCGTTTACATCACCGATGGCCACACCACCGCCATTGTAAAAGTATTCGTACATCAGGACGTTGGTATTGAGTCCTTCGGTGAGTTGGTTTTTGAAGGAGACTTGCGTGTGGGAGGAGGAGAGAAGGGTGAATAACGGTGGGATGTCCGGTGCGGTACTTTCTTCTGGCTGACTACAGTTTATGAGCATACCGCAGAGCAAGCCAAGACAGACCAATTGGGGGTAACGTTTTAGCATAGAGGTATTGTTGGGTTTGGAATTTAAATATAAAAAGAATCTATACCATTGCTTTAGATGGTATAGATTCTTTTAGATGAAAAAACAATAGGTTAGGGTTATTCGGTGTAGCCTGGGTTCTGTACGAGTTTGGCGTTCCTGTTCATCTCGTTTTGGTGAATTGGCAGGAAGTACATTTTATCCAGCCATTGACGGTTTTCCTTACCCGGGTCAATAGGTGTGACTTGATAGGAATAATCGTATATCTCAGGATCATATCGGTAGAGTTCCAAGCTTTGGCCTGATTTGAATTCTCCCACGATATTGATGCCGTTGGCCTTCCTTCCCAAGGTCTCATCTGCAATCATCCAGCGGCGACAGTCATGGTAGCGTTGTTCTTCGTAGGCCATTTCGACACGTCGTTCATTGCGGTAACGCTCCATAAGGGCTTCACCGGAGTCGTTGATGGCGGGCATGCCTACGCGGTAGCGGATTCTGTTTAACCAAGTGCGAGCTTCTTCTTCCTGACCAAGTTCGATACAGGCTTCCACATAGTTCAATACCGCTTCAGTGTAGCGCAAGAAAGGCCATGGAATCTCCTGCCAGGTGTTTTGGTCTACGATGGCAGGATCCGGATCGGTGAATTTTCTTATATAGTAGCCGGTGTAAGAGCCGTTCCAGTCTTCAATGGAGCTGTTACGGGTATCCAGCCCAAAATGGGTTACGATTGATCCGTTTTGTGTGATTTCATATTGTCCGGTCTGGATTTGTCCCAGAGGGTCTTTGGACTGATTGGCTGATGACCGTGGTTTCCACTGGGCCCCGTCGTAGAGCAGGGAAGCGTAGAAGCGTGCATCCCTGTTTTTATAAGGGGCTTCGGCATGCTCTGAATTGTCCCAGTCAAACTCCGTACCGTCCATCATCTCATAGTCATCCACAAAATGCTGAATCGGCGTGTTCCCGGCCCAGTTGTTATAGCCGTTCGGCCCATTGAACAGGCCTTGACGTCCACCGTCTTCTTGCTTTGCATTGATAAAATACCGCGCAAAGATCAGTTCTTCCTCACCACCGTTTTTAGAAAGTGAATTGTTCATATAATTCTGGATTCCTTCTTCCTGGGAGACGGGAGCCGAGAGATTGAGTAAGTTACCTTCGTCATTGTCCAAGACTGCCTTGGCAGCATCTTTTGCCCTTTGCCACCTGGACATGCGATCGCCGGAAGTGTATCCCAAGTATTCGGGATTGGCATAACCGGCAATCAAGCTGGACTGACCGGAAGCCGTAGGGATGTCGTGCAGGTCACTGGCGGCGTAGAGCAGAATTCTGGATTTTAGGGCCAGCGCGGCTGTTCTACTTGCCCTACCGGAATCCATGGATTTGCCTTCCAATAAGGTGGCTGCCTCATCCAGGTCTCCGACGATGAAATCGATACATTCCTCCCAGGTATTTCTGGGGATTTCATAAGAATCTTCGCCCAATTCATAGGCCCTGTCCACAATTGGAAAACCACCGTAGTAGCGCAATAGTTGGTGGCTGTAATAGGCGCGCATAAACTTGGCCTCTCCCATCAGTCGGTCAGCTAAGTCCTGATCTGTAAATAACGGCTCGGTGAGGTTTTCGATAGCTACGTTACATGCTCTGATATTACTGTACATATTGCCCCATTCCAAGGTGTTATTGATCCAGCCAGGTTCTGCAGGATTGGATCTGGCTTCGGTAATGACGGTAATATCTCTTCCAGGGTGGGTAAAGATGGCTTCATCGGTAAGAGAAGCTAGCATTTGCTCATTAAAACCTCCTTGGCCCAGGCCGGCATATGCGCCAGTGACTGCAGCTTCTGCAAGGGCCGGGTCTGACCATACATCTTCAGAGTTCACCTCTTCCAAAGGGACTGTATTAACAAAATCTGCATTACAGCTGGACATGACCCATAAGCTCACTGCCAGGAGGCATAGATAGGTTATGTTTTTGAATTTATTCATTTTCATGTCAGTTTAGGATTTAAAAGGTAACAGATAGCCCCGTGTTGATCACTCTTGCCTGCGGGTAGTATTGACCGGTTGAGTTGGAGGACTCAGGATCCATTACTTCTAGCTTGTTCATGATATTGAACAAGTTCAGGCCATTGGCAAATACCCTGAGGTTTTTAATGCCCACCTTTTCCCCGATCTCCATTGGAAGGGTATAGCCGATCTCAAAGTTTTTCAACCGGATGTAATCTGCTTGTCTAAACCAATAGGTGTTGCCATTGGAATAATACTGGTCACTTCTGTTGGCAATCCTTGGGTGTTCGCTGCTTGGATTGTCCACTGTCCAGCGATTTTCATAGATGTCCAGCAGGTAGTTGCCGATATTTCCTGATTCTCCAGCACTTACGTATTGCCTGGCACCAAATGCTCCTTGCAAGAGTATGGACAGATCAAAGTTTTTATAGGAAGCAGTGATGTTCATACCACCTTGAAATAATGGGATGTTGTTTTGGTCCATCCGTACACGGTCATCCGGTGTGATGGCACCATCATTATCATAATCTACATATCTCATATCTCCAGGACGCAGTTCATTGGTGATCGCAGAATAGTCCAGATCTTCGTTATCGATGGACTGCTGGTCTGGGAATACACCGTCATATTGATATACCAGGAAGGTGTTCATCGGCTTGCCGGTAGATAGCTGCCAATCTGGGGCACCTGGTGGCTCATCCCAGAAAAGTATCTTGTTTTTGGCGTAGCCACCGTTTACACTGACGCTGTAGTTAAAGCCGCCGCTGGTTCTTCCACGATAGCCCATCAAGGCGTCGAAACCAGAATTGGCGACTTCACCGATGTTTTCGGCTGGTAAGGTAATTCCTGTGGTTTGTGGTACAGAAGCGTTTTTCCTCCAAAGGATATTGGTACGTTTGTTATAGAAATAATCAAATTCGAAGTAAATCTTACCGTCAAGTAGCTGCCCTTCTATCCCGATATTGGCATTGTTGGCAATTTCCCAAGTAATGGCGGGATTCGGCACTCGACTTTCGTATAAAGTTTTAGTTTCTACACCGTTTATGATATAGCTGTCAAATAGATAGGTCGAAAGGAATTGATATTCCTGTAAGGTCTGTGTCCCGTCGTCGTTGGAGTCGTAATAAACTTGATCATTTCCCATCTGGCCCCAGCTACCACGGATTTTGAAGAATTCCAGTCCAGGGATGGCATTTTTAAAGAAGTCTTCCTCAGAAGCTACCCATCCCAACATGATGCCGGGGAAGAAGCCAAACCTAGTGTTTTCAGGGAAAATGTACGAAGCATCGTATCTCCAGAGGAATTCGGCCAAATATTTTTCCTTGTAGTTATAGGCTACACGTCCAAAATAGTTTAGCCTGGCACGTTCATAAGCATCACCGCCGTTATCTTTTTCCAGTTCACCACCGGCAAATAATTGATCAATTGTTGTAGAGAGGTAATACCTGCGAAAGGCAAAGAAATCATCTCCTTCTTCGGTTTCACGGTTGGTACCGGCCAGGATGTTTAGTTTATGGTCTTCGTTGATGGTCTTTTCATAGGAGAGAACACCGCCCAGTAGGATGTTGAGTTGATTGAAGTGCTCTTGTCTCAGGCGGGGATCAGCAGGCCCCCTTTGGCTGGGAACCAGCACAGGGGTCACGCCATCTTCTTCGAAGCCGCTTCCTCGCTCATAAAGTGTCCAAGGTGTCTCCCATCTTTTGATATCTCTGGAGAGTTTATCTACCGCTGCGGTACCGATAAATTTCAGCCCTTCTACACCGGGGATTTTGATGGTCAGTTCTCCATTGGACTGGAAATAGTCCCTTTTGTCCCGGTCATAACCCGTTTCATTGGTGGTGATGACCACGGGGTTTTCACCGTTTTCGATATCGGGTCCCGGGAGTCCATTTGGCCAGAAGGCAGGCTGATGGGGTTTGCCCCGCATTTGCATACGGAAGATTGCTCCAGCACCCCGAGTAGGGAAGAATCGGAATTCCTCTCTGCCCAGTACGCCCAATTTCAGGCTAACATAGTCATTGATCTTGGCGTCAAGGTTAATCCTCAGGTCGTACTGCTTATAGCCTGTGGCAGAGTTTTTATAATAGGCATCTTGGTTTTGGTAACCAAGGGAGGCCAGGTACTTTACGTTTTCACTGCCACCGATCAGCTGTAAGTTGTGTTTGGACTGTGGGGACCACTCCTTTAAGGTCGCATCGTACCAGTCTGTGTTGGGGTAGTTCCAGGGGTCATTTCCTGCCCTGTAGGCAGCGATGTCTTCAGGAGTGTACGGAGCTGCCCTTTCTTGACCGTTGGGACGTGTGTACACACCTGTGTTTTTATAGGCATCATTGGCCGCTTGCCATTCATCCACTGGTAACTCATAAACGCTGAGGTCATTGAGCATTTGGGTGTACTGAGCGGCATTTGCCAAGTCTGGTATTACAGTTGGTTGTGCCCAGCCTTGGTTAAACTGATAGGATAGCTCCGGTTTGCCGGACCTGCCGCGTTTGGTGGTTACCAGGATGACACCATTGGCTGCCCTGGAACCATAGATAGCCGCAGAGGCATCTTTTAGGACCGAGATGCTTTCGATATCATTAGGGTTAAGGCGTTCGAAACCGCCAGCCCTGGCAGGGATTCCGTCGATTACAATAAGGGCATCGTTATTCCCTAAGGTATTTGATCCCCGGATACGGATGCCTGATCCATCATAGCCTGGTTCACCACTACGGTTTACGGCCACGACTCCGGGCATACGGCCAGCGATGGAATTGGAAATGTTTGTCGCCGGGGATTTGGCCAGTTCTGTTCCTTTTACGGCGGTCACTGATCCTGTGACTGTTTCTTTCTTTTGTTCGCCGTAACCTACTACCACCACTTCCTCCAGGGCTTGCATGTCTGGGTTAAGGGTGACAGAGATCTCAGATTGATTAGCGACGGCAACACTTTTAGTCTCAAATCCAATGAATGAAAATGTAAGAACATCTTCGCCTTCATTAAGGTTGATGCTGAAATTACCGTCCAGATCGGTGATTGCTCCCCGGGTGGTGCCTTGTACCAAAACTGATACACCCGGTAATGGTAGCTTGTCTTCGGAAGAAATAACATTTCCTGTCACTTCTTTCCCTTGCCCAAATGCTACCATCTGCCAACTGGCAGAAAAAAATAAACATAGCAAAAGGACTCTTAGCTTCCGTAAAGTTTGAGTCATGTGGGTTAATGTTAAAAGGGTTATTAAAATGATTTATTGCTTTTACTAAAGTGATTTAATATTTGGAGAAAAACAAAACTATATTTTACGTTTCCTGCTATTAATATTTAAAAATTTCTATAAAATCTATTGTTTTATTATTGATTATTGAAAAAATATAATTATTCAATTAGGCATCTTTAACCGGAACCGATTGCTGTGTTAATATTTGTTAAAAGTGTGTTTTTGACAAATATCATCCTGAAGATTATGGTTCGTTTATGTTCAAATTGTGTTTTTGCTGATGTAAACGGTTTTTATGATCGAACTGAGGCTGTTGCCATTGACTTTTGGCTTCTATTTTATTCTATTGGTGTTCGCAATAGCTTCCTCGCCTCACGCGAGGAACAGCGTGTTTGGAAATACTGGTGAAAGGGATAGGCAAAGCCGGAATGGTTTCCATAATACGTGATAATTACCATCGGATAGTCTCTTTTATGTGCCTGGGGTATGATAGGGAGGGTGATCGCTTTAGTTGCGGTAAAATGGAAAAGGTCAGAAAGGCTTTTGCCCAAAAAATGGAGCTTTGGAGATTTACTTCTCTTAAAATTTTGATTTATTTCACAGCAAAGGTATATTTATCGCGTAAGGTTTAAATAAAAGGAAAGAATTGGCAGCTCATAGCTGTCCGTTCTTTATTTCGATGCTTCTTAGGAAGCTTTTTTTATGCCTGTACTTTTTTCTTTCTGCTGTGATATTCTTTTTGTTAAAGTATGTCAAGAGATGGCCTGTTTTTGAAGGGTTTTGATTTTAAATGCTTAATTTCTCCCTGTAAAAGTCTACAGTTCTTATGAGAAGTTTTTTACTGCGATCAATGGCGATTTTTCTGACGGTCTGTCTATGGAAAATGCCTACAGTCCTAGGTCAAGGTATCCGGGGCAAGGTGCTTACCGAGGATGGAGAGCCAGTGGCCTATGCCTCGGTGTTTGTGAGGAACCTTAATGATGGGATTCCGACAAATCAAAATGGAGCATTTGAATACGCATTGGCTCCGGGGCATTATGATATAATCGTCAGGCACCTGGGCTACGAAACCCAGCAGCGAACAGTGGAGGTAAAGGATGGTTGGGTGCAGCTGGATGTGGCCTTGGCCTCCCAGACCTATGCCATGGAAGAAGTGGAAGTAAAGGGCGGTGCCGAAGATCCTGCGCTTACGGTGATGAGAAAAGCCATTGCCAAAGCCAAGTATCATCGACTGCAGGTGGCCGAATATACCATGAAAGTGTACATTAAAGGTACCGGGGAGTTGACCGATGCCCCTTTTTTTTTAAAGAAAAAGCTGAAGGAGGAAGGGATTTCGCTAAATGAAGCCTATACCTCTGAGTCTGTTTCTGAAATTACCTTCAAACAACCCAATGAACTGAGTGAAAAAGTAATCAGTATTCGCTCTTCTGGAGAAAGTAACCAAACGGATCCCGCCCCATACATCGGAGCATCTTTTTATCAGGACAAGATCAATGATGTGGTATCTCCGCTCAGCAGGTATGCGTTTTCATATTATCGGTTTAAGCATGAGGGGACTTTTTTCGAAAATGGTGTATTGGTCAATAAGGTCCAAGTGACCCCGCGCTCCCGGGGAGAGCAGGTTTTTGAAGGGCATATTTATATTATCGAAGACCTGTGGGCCATTCATAGCCTAAGGCTGAAAACCTCCATCATGGGATTTGACGTAGGGGTGACACAACAGTATGCGCCGGTGGATGAAGGTGTGTGGATGCCGTTAACGCATGTTTATACCTTTGGGGGAAGTTTTTTTGGGTTTAAAGGGCATTACAAATATCTCGCGTCCACCAGGGATTACCAGATCTCCCTTAACCCGGATTTAGTAGCCGAGACAGAAATTTTGGACGAAAACGTTGAGGATATTCCTGAAGAGGTGGAGATTTTTGAGCGGAAAACACCTGCCCAGGAGCAAATCACCGATGCCAGTAAAATGTCCCGGAAGGATTTTCGTAAAATGATCAACCAATACGAAAAGGAACAGGAGAAGCAACGGAAAAACGCCGATGTAGCCGTGGTCAGGAATCATAAAGTGGACTCCATGGCCCATGAGCGGAGCATAGCCTATTGGGACAGCATCCGTCCGGTAAAGCTTACCGAAAAGGAAACGAGGGGCTATCACCGTGATGACAGCTTGGCCATAGTGGAGGAGGCCAAGAAAAGTGAGGTGGATTCCATTGCCAAGAAGGCCAAAAAGTCCTTCAATCCACTGGATGTCTTGGGTGGAGGAACATATCACTTCGGAGGCGGTAGGTCAGCTGGGTTTGATGCCAATTTTACCAAACTGTCTTTTAATACGGTGGAAGGATTTAAGTTTGGTTTTGGGGGAGATTATCAAGTGATCCGGATGGACAGTGCCTCTAAGCGAACAAGCACCTGGAAGATAAGTCCGGAGGTGCGTTACGGATTTTCCAGTAAGCAGTGGTATGGTACCTTGGATTTCCAAAAGTCCTGGAAACAGGACCGTGCTAGGTTTCTGTATGGCCTGACAGCAGGAAAATACATTTATCAGTTTAATGGAGAAAACCCGATCAATGAGCTGGTGAATGCTGCTTACTCTTTATTGCTGAGGCAAAATTACATGAAGCTTTACAACCAGCAATTTGTAAGGTTCTACATGGACCATCGGCCAAAGGATGCGTTTTCCTATAATTTATCATTGACCTATGCTGATCGGGGGATGCTCACCAACCAGTCGAACTATAGTTTTTACAAGAAAACAGGTCGGGATTATAGTTCCAATGAGCCTGAAAATATAGAGACAGATGAAGCCGCGTTCCAATCAAATGAATCTTTGCTACTTAACGCAGAATTTAACTGGCGTCCGGGACTGAAATATTATGTGAGAAATGATAAAAAGTACCCATTGGGCAATACTGCTCCAGTGGTCAGCCTGCGCTACCATAAAGGTATTGCCAATGTGGGGCTCGGGGAAGGAAGTGCGGATTTTGACCAGTTGGAGCTAGGGGTAAAGCACAGCTTTGAATTTGGGGTCAGTGGCGAGCTGGATTTTAACGTAAGAGCAGGCTCCTTCCTGAATGCTGACCAAGTGTACTTTATGGATTATGAGCATTTTGGCGGTAACAGGACCATTTTCAGCAATATGGGAACAGTGAGCAACTACCGTTTTATGGACTATTACAAATTCAGTACTAAAGGAGATTATATCAGTGGTATTATCCACTATCAGTTCAGGAAATTTTTGCTGACTCAGTTGCCGATGCTGCGATTTTCAGGGCTCAGGGAAAATGTGTTTTTCAACTACCTGAAGACAGTAAATTCTCCGCATTACTGGGAGGTGGGATATTCCTTGGACAATCTGTTTCGTATATTCCGGGTGGAAGTGGGAGCAGGATTTGAGAATGGAGAATATTCACGTGGAGGTGTGAGACTGGGCATAGCGACCTTTATCAATGTGGACTTTGGAGAGTAGGTGGGATCGCTGAAAAAAGTTAGCACAGGTGATAGGAATGGCAGTTGTGTGACTGAGAGAAGGGTATTGTTAAAGGCGGATGAAGCAAGGTTGCTGGGGCAAAAAAAACTATTCCATATGATTCTCCAAAGCCTAATACTGAGAGGAAAGAAAACAGGCCACGGTTACACTGATAAAATATTCCCCGATGGGTCGGGGCAGGCTATGTATCCGTGGCCCGCTTTTGTAATGCAAAGGCACTAAACTACACCTTCATGATATCGGCTTCTTTTTTCTCGAATAGGGCGTCAATTTTGGCAGAGAAATCGTCGGTTAGTTTTTGGACTTTATCTTCTGCTCTTTTGACATCATCTTCCGAAACACCTTCTTTTTGGAGTTTTTTCAGTGAATCATTGGTCTCTTTCCGGGCACTCCGGATGCTGATCTTACCGTTTTCGCATTCGTTTTTGGCGTACTTTACCAAGTCTTTTCTGCGCTCTTCAGTTAGTGGCGGAATGGTGAGGATGACGATTTCACCATTGTTTTGGGGGGCAAGTCCCAAGTCGGAGTTGATGATGGCTTTCTCTATCTCACCGATGAGGTTTTTCTCCCAGGGTTTGATGGCCAATGTTCTGGCATCGGGAGTGTTGACCGAGGCCACCTGCTGAATGGGCGTAGCGGATCCATAATAATCCACCATAATACCATCCACCAAATTGGGCATGGCTTTACCAGCTCTAATTTTGAGGAGTTCATTCACTGTATGGTCGACAGCTTTTTGCATTTGTTCCTTTGCTGCCTCGAGCTCTAACTGTATCTCTTCCATCTTTATGTTTACTTAATTTGAGGTGATTAAAGTACCAACTTCTTCTCCTTTTACCAAATCTTCCAGGTTGCCGGCCTTGTTCATGTCAAATACAATAATGGGCAGGTTGTTTTCCTGGCAGAGTGTAAATGCTGTCATGTCCATGACATTTAGGTTCTTTTCGTACACTTCTTGGAAGGATATATTGGTATATCTTTCTGCGGTTTTGTCTTTTTCCGGATCGGCAGTATAGACACCGTCTACGCGCGTGCCTTTCAGTACCACATCGGCTTCGATTTCAATTGCCCTAAGGCTGGCGGTAGAATCAGTAGTGAAGTAAGGATTGCCTATTCCTGCGCCAAAGATCACAATTCTGCCTTTTTCCAAGTGGCGGATGGCCCTTCTACGGATAAAGGGTTCGCAGACACTCTCGATCTTGATGCCTGACATGAGCCTGGTGTACATCTCGTTTTGTTCCAAGGAACTTTGTAGGGCCATGGCATTGATAAGTGTGGCAAGCATTCCCATGTAATCGCCCTGTACGCGGTCTATACCTACTTTTTCTCCTTGGACACCCCTAAAAATGTTTCCGCCTCCGATGACAATGGCGAGTTCGACGCCCAGTTCTTTCACTTTTTTGATTTCCTGGGTGTATTGCTTTAATTTATTGGAGTCAATGCCGTAGCCATTGGGTCCCATTAAAGCCTCACCGCTGAGCTTGAGCAGAATTCGTTTGTATTTCATAAGTAAAGTTGGTTAGCTAGCCTGCCAATTGTTGTTTTATTGATGAATAGATAAACTCGACAAATATAAATTCTTGAGCTTAGAAAACTAAACGATCGTTTCTAAAATTGTATCAAGATTTGTTTTTTTTCTACACTTTGCCCTGTGGCAACCAGTATTTTTCTGACAGTGCCATCTCCAGGAGCCTTGATGATATTCTCCATTTTCATGGCTTCCAAAATTACCATTGGTTGGTCTTTTTTTACGATATCCCCTTCCTGAACATTGATTTCCAGGATCAGTCCTGGCATAGGGGCCATAACGGAGCTTAGCTTGGTGTTTGCCTGGCCATTCATGCCCAGTTTTTCCAATAAGAGATCAAATTTGTCCTTGATCTTGACCTCCGCTGATTTGTTGTTGATCTTTAACGTCAACTCTTTTTTGGCAGCATCCAGCCTTACCAGTTCCACTACGTAAGATTTGTGACCTCTGATGATATGAAAATGACGGTTATCTATTGGGTTTATCTCCCAGTCCACGGCGGTCCCGTTAATCAAAAAGTCTCCACCGTCCTGTTCAATACTAAAGTTTTTTTCGTTTACGGTAACTGAGTACATTTGTGCTGTTTTGACTTTAAATATACAATTTATCTTTAATTGGCCTTTATGAATGTTAGATTCTCTTTCCCTTTTTTAATGGGAGTGATGTTGTGGGGTGCATGCAGTGTCCGAAAATCCACCGTCCCGTCAGCCAGTGAGCAGCCATTACCGGTGATTGAAAAGAAGGGTTCAGGTGATGTTCGGGGCTTGGTAATGGAGCGGGAAAACGTCCTAAGCAATTATAGAGCCACACCCGAAAGGAAGTTTGATTTGCTTCATACTTCGCTGGATCTAAGCTTTGACAGGCAAAGGCAGTTGGTGCATGGGGAGGTGGAATTATTGTTGAGGCCTTACTTCTATCCTCAAAACAATTTGATGCTGGATGCGCAGGATTTTGATCTTCACACAGTCAGTTTAGGTACTTCTCACCAGCATCTGGAATTTAGGTATGATTCCCAGCAGTTGGAAATACGGCTTCCAGAGACCTATACCGCTGAGGATACCCTTTCTATACATATCAGCTATACAGCCCATCCGAGTAGGAATAGCGGGAAGGGAAGCGCGGCAATCACCGATACCCAAGGCCTTTATTTTATTAATCCCACTGGGGAAGAAGCAAAGCCGGTTCAAGTATGGACACAGGGAGAAACTGATCATAATTCAAAGTGGTTTCCGACCATCGACACCCCAAATGAGCGCGCTACCCATGACCTAAAACTTACCGTAGAGGAAAAATTCACCACGGTCAGCAATGGTGAACTGGTAGCGCAAGAGAAGTCTGAAAATGGCATGCGTACCGATCATTGGGTGATGGAACAGCCTTCAGCTCCCTATTTGGTGGCTTTTGCTGTAGGGGAATTTGAGCATGTATCCTCCCAGTGGAACGGTATCCCGCTGGGTTATTATGTGGAAAAGCAATTTGCCGAAGGAGCTGGAAAAGTGTTTGGCAGGACACCTGAGATGATGGACTTTTACTCAAAATTGCTGGGGGTACCTTATCCCTGGCCGAAGTACGATCAGGTGGTGGTGAGGGATTTCGTGTCGGGAGCCATGGAAAACACCACTGTTTCTATTTTTATGGAGGAGCTCAATATGAATGCTCGGGAAGCGATTGACAGTGAATATGATGGGATTATTGCCCATGAGCTTTTTCATCATTGGTTTGGTGACTACGTGACCACAGAGTCCTGGTCAAATTTACCACTAAATGAGGCGTTTGCCAATTATGGAGAATACTTGTGGTACGAGCACAAAGAGGGAAGGGACGCGGCAGACCTTCACCATATCGGAGAGCTGGAAACCTATCTTTGGGAAGCGGAAGAAAAGCAAGTGGACCTGATCCGCTTTGAATATGAACACAATGAGGAAATGTTTGACAGTCACTCTTACGCGAAAGGAGGAAGGGTGCTGCATATGTTGCGGGACTATTTGGGAGATAAAGCATTCTTTACAGGACTGAAAAATTACCTGACCAAGCATGCTTTTCGTGCCGTGGAGGTGCATGATCTCAGGTTGGCACTGGAAGAAGTCAGCGGCAAAGACCTGAACTGGTTTTTTAACCAGTGGTTTTTGGCGTCAGGCCACCCTGTCTTGGATATTGATTTTGACTACAGTCAGCCAGATAATGTGTTGTTGACAGTGACGCAGCAGCAGGACCTGGAAAATACCCCATTATATGTTTTGCCTTTTGAAGTGAGCTGGTATGCAGGAGGGAAGCGGTTTGCGAAGGAATTTGTCCTGAGGGGAAAGCAAGGGGAATTTCAATTGGATAATAATATTCCTATCACCGAGGCCTATTTTGATGAGCGAAAAGTGCTCCTCGCAGAAAAGCAGACCACCAGAAGTGATGATCAGTTGAGGGCACAATTTAGCGAGTCACGGTTTGGTGTGGCGCGGTATGAAGCCTTGGATAGCCTAGGCCAGCGGTCTTTGGACACAACAGATGTGCGGAAGTTGGTGAGTTTGGGGCTGGAAGATGATTTCTGGCCGATTAGAGAAGTTACCCTGAATAACTTCGGAAGTAGCATTTCATCATTTGGGATGGAGGAAGCTTTAGTGGCGCTAGCAAGCCAGGACAAAAGTAACAGTGTCCGGGCGAGTGCCATTACCGCATTGGCGGCGATTGGAGGGGATCATTATGCAGACCAATACATGCTTTGGATGGAGGATTCCTCATACTATGTGGCCGGAGCAGCACTGGATGCTTATCTGCAAATGGAGGGCGATGGGATCGAAAAAGAAACAGTGGCAAGTGCATTCCAAGATGAACAGAGTATTCGAATGATAATTCCCCTGATCGATTTTTTCACGCAACAGGAAGTTGCGGGGAAGGGAGCGTGGTTACATGAAGTTTATGACCGTACATCCGGTAAAGATTTATATTATCTGATCGGCTACTATGGGGATTATTTTGTTAAGCTACCAGGCGAGGACAGTGATAGGGCCATTGAGAGGCTTTATCAGACAGGGATGAACCACACAGCATCTTATGTGAGATTTGCAGCTTTTCAGGCCCTTTTTGGTTTTATTGATGAGGAAGGCGTACAGGTAAAAATCAATGATATTTTCGACCATGAACCCGATGCATCCATCAAGAACAGCGAAAAGTATTTCTTGGCACCCTATCAAGAAGAAAATTAATTACCTGATTTCGAAAAACTTAATAAAAAGCACGAAAAAAACTTAAGGAATTTTTGTGCAATATTTTGAATGTTTCAGAAAAGGGTATAATTTTGCCATCCGTTAAGACAAACAAAAAAGGACAAACGCGTTCGAAAAAGGGCTTAACGAATTGAAATACTGATTTGGGGGAATACCAAAGCGGCCAACTGGGACGGACTGTAAATCCGTTGACTTATGTCTTCACAGGTTCGAATCCTGTTTCCCCCACACTTTATATTTCCACGGATTTTTCTAAATTTGTGGAAATCGTACAGCAAAAGTTTTTCAAAAAGTAAGACGACGATTGAAACTATTGTCAAGAGTTGATATTCTTTTGCAAGATTTTGGTATGTAAAAAATATGCCCAGCTGTAAGATCACGAAGTGTTATTATTGACTTTCGAGATTCAAGGTCGGGGTGTCAGTATAGAAAAACTAGATAGAGTAATAAGCGGGAGTAGCTCAGTTGGTAGAGCGGCAGCCTTCCAAGCTGCAGGTCGCGGGTTCGAGCCTCGTCTCCCGCTCTATGCTTATTTGTAAAGCATAGATAATCGATGTTATCAGCCGACGTAGCTCAGGGGTAGAGTGCTTCCTTGGTAAGGAAGAGGTCATGGGTTCAAATCCCATCGTTGGCTCAATGACATTAGCATAATTTAACTAATTCATATCATTAACTAAACAGAGGATTTTCACGCATGGCAAAAGCAACCTTTGACCGTTCCAAACCGCACGTAAATATCGGTACTATTGGTCACGTCGATCACGGTAAGACTACCTTGACTGCTGCCATTACAACTGTATTGGCTAGAAAGGGTCTTTCTGAATTAAGAGACTTCTCTTCTATCGATAATGCTCCAGAAGAGAAAGAAAGAGGTATCACTATCAATACTTCACACGTAGAGTATCAAACTGAATCAAGACACTATGCACACGTTGACTGTCCTGGTCACGCTGACTACGTGAAAAACATGGTAACTGGTGCTGCGCAGATGGACGGTGCTATTCTAGTAGTTGCTGCCACTGACGGACCAATGCCTCAAACTAGAGAGCACATCCTTCTTGCTCGTCAGGTAGGTGTACCAGCACTAGTTGTTTTCTTGAACAAAGTTGACTTGGTAGATGACGAAGAGCTTCTTGAGCTTGTAGATATGGAAGTAAGAGAATTGCTTTCTTTCTATGACTTCGACGGAGACAACATCCCCGTTATCCAAGGTTCAGCACTTGGCGCCCTTAACGGTGAAGACAAGTGGGAAGAAAAAGTAATGGAATTGATGGAAGCTGTAGATAGCTACATTCCACTTCCAGAGCGTCTTATTGACAAAGACTTCTTGATGCCTGTAGAGGACGTATTCTCGATCACTGGTCGTGGTACTGTGGCTACTGGTAGAATAGAAAGAGGTGTGATCAACTCTGGTGATGCAGTTGATATCATCGGTATGGGAGCTGAAGGTCTTAAGTCTACCGTAACTGGTGTGGAGATGTTCCGTAAGATTTTGGACAGAGGTGAAGCTGGTGACAACGTAGGTCTACTTCTAAGAGGTATTGAGAAAGCTCAGATCAAGAGAGGTATGATCATCTGTAAGCCAGGTTCTGTAACTCCTCACTCTCTATTCAAAGCTGAGGTTTACGTACTGTCTAAAGAAGAAGGTGGACGTCACACTCCATTCTTTAACAAATACCGTCCACAGTTCTACTTGAGAACCACAGACGTAACTGGAGAAGTAAAACTTCCAGAGAACGTTGAGATGGTAATGCCAGGTGATAACATCACTATGGAAGTACAATTGATCAACAAAGTTGCCTTGGAAAAAGGTCTACGTTTCGCAATCCGTGAGGGTGGTAGAACAGTAGGAGCCGGTCAGGTAACTGAAATTCTTGACTAATCATAATTGATCAAGATATATAAAATGCGATTCTGAATTTTTCAGGATCGCATTTGTTTCTTTATATATTATTACCTACTTTTGCGTTCCTTTTGGATTGTAAAAGGAAAAACACGGGCATAGTTCAATGGCAGAATAGCGGTCTCCAAAACCGTTGATGGGAGTTCGAATCTCTCTGCCCGTGCAATTAAAATCATAGAACATGAACGTAAAAAACTTTGTTGTAGAGTCAATAGACGAAATGAAGAACAAGGTTACATGGCCTAAATATTCTTCATTGCAAAGCAATGCTGTGCTGGTTCTTGTTGCCTCTTTGATCTTTGCTGTAGTTATCGGCTTGATTAATTTGGGCTTTGAGAACATCATGAAATGGTTTTATGATTTATTCTAAATAGAATCAATAGTTACTGATGGCAGAACATAAATGGTATGTACTCAGAGTGGTAGCAGGGCAAGAGAAGAAGGCCAAATCTTATTTGGACAACGAAATCACCCGGCAGAAACTGGAGGATTATATTCCCGAGGTGTTAATACCTTCTGAAAAAGTATATGAAATGCGCAATGGCAAAAAGAGAGTCAGAGAGAGAAACTTCTTTCCTGGCTATGTTTTGGTTAATGCGGATTTGTCCCATGGTGAAGCCAATCACGTAATCACGAGTATCCCGGGTGTTATCGGGTTTCTAGGTGCAAACGCAGGAGGAGCTTCCAAGACTCCTGAGCCATTACGACAATCAGAGATCAACCGTATCTTAGGTAGGGTTGAAGGGATTGATGAGTTTGCCGAGAAGCTTGATACGCCATATATAGTCGGAGAGACCATTAATGTAATGGATGGTCCCTTTAGTGGTTTCTCGGGAACGATAGAAGAGGTGTTTGAGGACAAGAAAAAGCTTAATGTTATGGTTAAGATTTTCGGACGAAATACCCCTGTTGAGTTAAACTTTATGCAAGTAGAAAAACAAGACTAGGAAATGGCTAAGGAAATTACTGGTTATCTGAAATTACAGGTGAAAGGTGGCCAGGCAAATCCATCTCCTCCTGTTGGTCCGGCCCTTGGTGCCAAGGGTTTGAACATCATGGAGTTCTGTAAGCAATTTAATGCCAGAACTCAGGAAAAAATGGGTCAACTTCTACCTGTCCTTGTTACGATTTATTCTGACAAGTCCTTTGATTTCGTGATCAAAACTCCTCCAGCGGCAAACTTGCTGTTAGAGGCTGCGAAGTTAAAAGGAGGTTCTCCAGAGCCAAACAGGAAAAAAGTAGGTTCAGTATCCTGGGATCAGGTAAAAGAAATTGCTGAGGTGAAGATGCCTGACTTGAACGCCTTTAAGGTGGAGTCCGCAATGAAAATGGTTGCAGGAACGGCAAGAAGTATGGGAATCACAGTTTCAGGAAAAGCTCCTTGGGAGGAATAAACATAAAACAATGGCTAAGTTAACAAAAAAGCAAAAAGAAGCTCTTTCTAAGTACGACCCAAGCCAGCAGTACTCCCTTACTGAGGCTTCTTCGATCGTCAAGGACATCACTGCTGTGAAATTTGACGCTTCTGTGGATCTTGACATCCGTTTGGGTGTAGATCCTAGAAAAGCTGATCAAATGGTAAGAGGCGTGGTTGCTTTGCCCCATGGTACCGGAAAAGATGTAAAAGTATTGGTACTTTGCACTCCGGACAAGGAAGAAGAAGCGAAAGAAGCTGGAGCTGACTACGTCGGCTTGGATGACTATATTGCCAAAATCGAAGGTGGATGGACTGATATCGATGTGATCATCACCATGCCCAACGTAATGGCTAAAGTAGGTAGATTAGGTAGAGTGCTGGGTCCTAGAGGCCTAATGCCTAACCCTAAGTCTGGAACTGTAACCCTAGAAGTGGGGAAAGCAGTGAAAGAAGTAAAAGGTGGTAAAATAGATTTTAAAGTAGATAAGTTCGGTATTGTACACGCAAGTGTAGGTAAAGTTTCTTTTGATTCTGATAAGATCCAAGAGAACGCCCAGGAACTCATCAATACAATTTCTAAATTGAAGCCTGCATCTTCTAAAGGTACATACTTCAAGAGTATACATTTATCTAGCACAATGTCTCCTGGTATTGCAATTGATAAGGGGAGTATTCAAGGTATTTAATTATGACTAGAGAGGAAAAGAAAACAATAATCGAAAGTCTTACCGAGAAATTCAAAGAAACTCCGCATTTCTATATCACAGATGCCTCAGGTTTCACCGTTGCTCAGGTAAATACTTTCAGAAGAATGTGTTATGAGAAAGGAGTTGAATACCGTGTATACAAAAACACGTTTATTAAACAAGCTCTGAATAATCTTGATGCAGACTTCTCAGAATTAGACAGTGTTCTTAAAGGCTTTTCAGGAATCATTTTTGCGTCAGAGACAGCAAACTTGCCTGCAAAAGTAATCAAGGACTATCGAAAAAAAGCAGGTTCTAAAGAGACAAGACCCGTATTCAAAGGCGCTTCAATTGACAGCGATGTAGTGATTGGTGAAAACAATCTCGACATGTTGGCTTCTTTGAAATCCAAAGAAGAGCTATTGGGCGAAGTTATCGGATTGCTTCAGTCTCCAGCCAAAAACGTTATATCTGCTCTACAGAGTGGAAAAGATACATTGGCAGGGCTTGTTAAAACTCTTTCTGAAAGAGAATCATAATATCATTCAAATCAATTAAGTAAAAAAATCAGTTAATTTTAAATAATAATACAATGGCAGATCTTAAAGCATTCGCTGAGCAGTTAGTTAACTTGACTGTTAAAGAGGTTAGTGAATTAGCCGAAATATTGAAAGAAGAGTATGGTATCGAACCTGCTGCTGCAGCTGCTCCAGTAATGGTAGCTGGTGGTGCTGGTGAAGGTGCTGGTGAAGAAGAAAAATCTTCTTTCGATGTAGTTCTTAAAGCTGCTGGTGGACAAAAGCTTGCAGTAGTGAAATTGGTTAAAGAATTGACCGGCCTTGGTCTTAAGGAAGCTAAAGAAGTAGTAGACAGCGCTCCTAAGGCAATCAAAGAAGGTATTGCAAAAGACGAAGCAGAAGCACTTAAGAAGCAACTTGAGGAAGCTGGTGCTGAAGTAGAGCTTAAATAATTTGAATAACCTCATCTGATTGGATGTAGGTTATTGATTAGACCTGACTTTTAAGTCAGGTCTTTTCCTGTTTGTGCACAGTTTTAAAATTGCACTATTCTAAGCGGAAATTGCCGCATTCAGTTATTTATTATCACTATAAACATATACTGCCTTGGCTATCCAGAATCAAACCGAAAGGAAAAGTTTCTCATCTATTAAGGTGGTCAAAGACTATCCGGATTTCCTCGACATCCAGTTACAATCATTCAAAGATTTTTTCCAATTGGATACTCCCGCTGAAAAGAGGAGACAGGATGGGCTTTTCAAGGTGTTCTCTGAGAACTTCCCAATAAGTGACTCGAGAGAAAACTTCACACTTGAATTTATTGATTATACCGTAGATCCGCCTAAATATAGTGTGGGTGAATGTATTGACAGAGGGTTGACTTACTCTGTTCCATTGAAGGCAAAGCTTCGCTTGTTGTGCTCTGATGAGGACAATGAAGATTTTGAAACAATAGAACAGGAAGTATTCTTGGGAAACCTTCCGTATATGACCGAGAAAGGCTCTTTTGTCATTAACGGCGCGGAAAGGGTAATTGTATCCCAGCTTCATAGGTCTCCAGGGGTGTTCTTTGCGCAAAGTAAACACACAAACGGTACCAAGCTGTATTCTGCCAGGATTATTCCTTTCAAAGGATCTTGGATAGAATTCGCTACGGATATCAACAATGTCATGTATGCCTACATTGACAGAAAGAAGAAATTCCCAGTTACCACTCTTTTGAGAGCTATTGGTTATGGTTCGGATAAAGCTATCTTGGATCTATTTGGGCTGTCAGAGGAAATTGAAGCCAATAAGTCCAACCTTAAGAAAATTGTCGGTAGAAAACTAGCCGCCCGTGTTTTGAAAACTTGGGTGGAAGACTTTGTAGATGAGGATACCGGGGAAGTAGTTTCTATTGACCGAAACGAAGTATTGTTGGAGAGGGATTCTGTGCTGACCGATGAGGATATCGAATTGATCCTTGATTCAGGTGCCAAGAGTGTGATCCTTCACCGTGATGATGTAAACATCGCTGATTATTCCATCATCTATAATACACTTCAGAAAGACAATTCCAACTCGGAGAAAGAAGCAGTTGAGGTAATCTACCGCCAGTTGCGTAATACAGAGGCTCCAGATGAGGCCACTGCAAGAGAGGTCATCCATGGCCTGTTCTTCTCAGATAAGCGATATGATCTTGGTGAAGTAGGTCGTTACAGAATCAATAAAAAACTCGGTCTTGATATTGAGGCGGAGAAGATTGTTCTGACCACGGAAGATATTATTAACATCGTAAAATACCTGATTGGTCTTATCAACTCCAAGGCAGTGGTCGATGATATTGATCACTTGAGTAACAGGAGAGTAAGAACCGTTGGGGAGCAATTATATAGCCAGTTCGGTGTAGGACTTGCCAGAATGGCAAGAACCATCCGTGAAAGAATGAATGTAAGGGACAACGAGGACTTTAAGCCCGTGGACCTGATCAATGCAAGGACTCTTTCCTCAGTGATCAACTCTTTCTTCGGAACTAACCAGCTATCTCAGTTTATGGACCAGACCAACCCGTTGGCAGAGCTTACGCACAAACGTAGGTTGTCCGCTTTGGGACCAGGTGGTCTATCCAGAGAACGAGCAGGATTTGAGGTACGTGACGTTCACTATACCCACTATGGTCGTCTGTGTACCATTGAGACACCAGAGGGGCCAAATATTGGATTGATTTCCTCCCTTTGTGTGCATGCCAAAGTGAACTCCATGGGCTTCTTGGAAACACCATACAGAAAGGTGAAGGCAGGAAAGGCCGGTATGAAGACAGAAGATATCGTTTTCCTTACTGCTGAAGAAGAGGACAATAATAACATTGCACAGGCCAATGCGCCATTGGAGGCTGATGGCAGCTTTGTGAATGACCGTGTAAAGGCGCGCTATGAAGGTGACTTCCCTGTGCTCGAGCCGAAGGAAATCAGTTATATGGACGTAGCGCCAAACCAGATTGTATCTGTGGCCGCTTCCTTGATTCCTTTCTTGGAGCATGATGATGCCAACCGTGCCCTGATGGGATCCAATATGCAGCGCCAAGCCGTACCGCTTCTGAAAGCTGAATCGCCGATCGTAGGTACCGGACTTGAAGCA
Source organism: Echinicola soli (assembly GCF_006575665.1). NCBI lineage: Bacteria > Pseudomonadati > Bacteroidota > Cytophagia > Cytophagales > Cyclobacteriaceae > Echinicola > Echinicola soli. The sequence goes on along the minus strand of NZ_CP041253.1, from coordinate 267,954 downwards.
AAGGCTGCAGTGGACTCCCGTTCATTGATTATTGCCGAGGCTGATGGCGTAGTGGATTTTGTGGATGCAAAGAAAATTGTCATTAAGTATGACTTGAGTGACGATGAGCTATTGGTGAACTTCAGTGATGAATATAAGGCTTATGACCTTATCAAGTTCAGAAGAACTAACCAAGATACGACCATTAACCTGACGCCTTTAGTGCTGAAGGGCCAGCGTGTTACCAAAGGACAGGTACTGGTAGAAGGATATTCAACCAACCAAGGTGAACTGGCTTTGGGTAAAAACCTTAAAGTGGCTTACATGCCATGGCAAGGATATAACTTTGAGGATGCAATTGTAATTTCCGAGCGTGTCGTTCGTGAAGATATCTTTACTTCCATCCACGTGGAAGAGTTCCAACTAGAAGTGAGGGATACTAAGCGTGGTGAGGAGGAATTGACCTCTGAAATTCCAAACGTATCAGAAGAGGCCGTTAAAAACTTGGACGAAAATGGTATTATCCGTATCGGTGCTGAACTGAAAGAGGGAGATATCATTATCGGTAAGATTACACCAAAAGGAGAAACAGATCCTACTCCTGAGGAAAAGCTCCTTAGAGCGATCTTTGGTGACAAAGCTGGAGATGTGAAAGATGCCTCACTTAAGGCCTCTCCATCCCTTAATGGTGTGGTGATCGAAACCAAGTTGTTCTCCAGACCTAAAAAGGACAAGGACCTTCGTGCAAAAGCCAAAGCGGAAGTAGAAAAACTCAAGCAAACTTACACAAAGGAACTTCTTGGAGTAAGGGCTAAGATGATCAATAAATTGGTCAGCATACTGGAAGGTATGACCTCTTTGGGTGTTAAGCACAAATTTGGTGATGAAATCATCAGCAAAGGAGTGAAGTTTAACCACCAAAACATAGAGAATAATCTTTTCCCTGCTAAGAATCCGTACAGGGATGAGAGTAACTATAATGTACCGGAGGAAGCGAATCTTATTTCAGATATCATCCTTGATGACTGGACAGAAGATGAGCACACCAACAGCTTGATCCAGCAATTGGTGAAAAACTATACCAATACCAGAAATGAAATCTCTGGTAGGTTTAAGCGAGACAGGTTTACCCTGGAAGTAGGTGATGAACTTCCTGCCGGAATCGTCAGACTTGCCAAAGTTTACGTGGCTAAGAAGCGTAAGCTAAAAGTAGGTGATAAGATGGCGGGTCGTCACGGTAATAAAGGTATTGTGGCGAAAATCGTGCGTGATGAAGATATGCCGTTCCTGGAAGACGGAACGCCAATGGACATCGTGCTAAATCCGCTGGGTGTACCTTCCCGTATGAACATTGGGCAGATATTTGAGACGGTGCTTGCTTGGGCCGGACAGAAACTGAACAAGAAATATGCAACACCAATCTTTGATGGTGCTACCACTGAAGAAGTAGCTGCAGAACTGGATCTGGCAGGTTTGCCTTCCTTCGGAAGGACGTATCTATATGATGGTCTGACAGGAAAGCAGTTTGATCAGCCGGTGACCGTAGGTATCGCTTATATGCTGAAGCTGGGTCACTTGGTAGATGATAAGATGCACGCAAGATCGATTGGTCCATACTCCCTCATCACGCAACAGCCACTTGGTGGTAAGGCCCAGTTTGGTGGTCAGCGTTTTGGAGAGATGGAGGTTTGGGCATTGGAGGCCTTCGGTGCTTCCCATGTGCTACAAGAAATTCTTACCGTGAAGTCTGATGATGTGATTGGTAGAGCCAAGGCTTACGAGTCCATAGTAAAAGGTGAAAACCTTCCAAAACCAAATATTCCTGAATCCTTTAATGTATTGGTTCATGAACTAAGAGGTTTGGCACTAGAAATCACACTCGACTAAATTAGATCTTATTGGGCCGCAAGGCCCTTCACATAAGCACAAAACAAATTATGGCGTTCAGAAAAAATAAAAAACTAAACAACGACTTTTCCAGAGTCACTATTAGTTTGGCTTCTCCGGAATCCATCCTGGATAGCTCTCATGGTGAGGTGACACAGCCAGAAACCATCAACTACAGAACGTATAAGCCTGAAATGGGCGGTCTTTTCTGTGAGCGGATTTTTGGCCCTGTCAAAGACTGGGAATGTCATTGTGGAAAGTACAAGCGCATAAGATATAAAGGTATTATTTGTGACAGATGTGGGGTTGAGGTTACCGAGAAGAAGGTGCGACGTGAAAGAATGGGGCACATTGAACTGGTGGTCCCTGTGGCGCACATCTGGTATTTCAAATCCCTGCCGAACAAAATCGGCTACTTGCTAGGGTTACCTACCAAGAAACTGGATCAAATCGTATACTACGAGAGATACGCTGTTATTAATCCTGGTGTCAAGGCAGAAGATGGCCTTCAGTACCTTGATTTTCTAACAGAAGACGAGTATTTGGATATCATGGATAAGCTTCCAAAAGAAAACCAAATGCTTGATGATGATGATCCTAATAAGTTCATCGCAAAAATGGGAGCCGAAGCTATTGAGATGCTATTGTCTCGATTGGATCTAGATGATCTGTCTTATAGCCTTCGTCACCAAGCTGCCACAGATACTTCGCAGCAGCGTAAAGCTGAGGCCTTGAAGCGTCTGAAGGTGGTGGAAGCTTTTAGGGATGCAAGGACCAGAATCGAAAACCGTCCCGAATGGATGGTCGTGAGAATGGTACCTGTGATTCCACCAGAGCTTCGTCCATTGGTGCCATTGGATGGTGGACGATTTGCTACTTCTGATTTGAATGACCTATACAGAAGGGTGATTATCCGAAACAACCGTCTGAAGAGACTAATTGACATCAAAGCGCCAGAAGTAATCCTTCGTAACGAGAAGCGTATGCTTCAGGAAGCGGTGGATTCCCTTTTTGATAATTCCAGAAAGGTAAATGCAGTAAGGTCTGACGGAAACAGGGCACTGAAGTCACTTTCCGACATGCTGAAAGGTAAGCAAGGGCGTTTCCGTCAAAACTTGCTTGGTAAGCGTGTGGATTATTCTGGACGTTCTGTCATCGTGGTAGGGCCTGAACTGAAACTTCACGAGTGCGGTTTGCCCAAAAATATGGCAGCGGAGCTTTTCAAGCCTTTCATCATCAGAAAGCTGATCGAAAGAGGCATTGTGAAGACGGTGAAATCCGCTAAGAAGATTGTAGACCGTAAAGATCCGGTGGTATGGGACATCCTTGAAAATGTATTGAAAGGACACCCTGTATTGCTTAACCGGGCTCCTACGCTGCACAGATTGGGTATTCAAGCTTTCCAGCCGAAATTGATCGAAGGAAAAGCTATCCAGTTGCATCCATTGGTGTGTACTGCCTTTAATGCCGACTTTGACGGTGACCAAATGGCCGTTCACGTGCCACTTGGCCATGAGGCTATTTTGGAGGCATCTACCTTGATGCTTTCTTCACACAATATCCTTAACCCAGCTAATGGGGCACCAATTACCGTGCCTTCACAGGATATGGTGTTGGGACTGTATTATGTAACCAAAGGGAAAAGATCCACCGAAGAAGAGGTTGTTCCTGGAGAAGGGATGACATTCTACGGCGAGGAGGATGTGATCATCGCCTTAAACGAAAAAGTTATTTCACAACACGCTTTCATTAAGTGTAAAGTGAAAGTAAGGGATGAGAACGGAGAATTGGTAGATAAGATCGTTGAAACCGTTGCTGGTAGATTGATCTTTAACCAGTTTGTTCCAGAAGAAGTAGGTTATGTAAATGAGCTATTGACCAAAAAGAAGCTTCAGCAAATTATTGCCGAAGTAGTGAAAATATGTGGTATTGCACGTAGTGCCCAGTTCTTGGATGATATCAAGCACCTTGGATTCCAGATGGCCTATGCCGGCGGACTTTCCATGGGATTGAACGATGTGATCATTCCAAGTGACAAGGATCCATTGATCACCAAAGCAAAAGACGAAGTGGATCAGGTATGGAATAACTACCTGATGGGGCTGATCACTGATAACGAGCGATACAACCAGGTAATTGATATCTGGACAAGAACCAACTCCAATCTGACAAATATCCTTATGAAGCAGATGGAGGAGGATAAACAAGGCTTCAATGCTATCTACATGATGATGCACTCCGGCGCGAGGGGTTCAAGAGAACAGATTCGTCAGCTGGGAGGTATGCGGGGATTGATGGCCAAACCACAGAAAAACCTTCAAGGGTCTGTAGGAGAGATCATCGAAAACCCTATTCTGTCCAACTTTAAGGAAGGGCTGGATGTATTGGAGTACTTTATCTCTACGCACGGTGCGCGTAAGGGGCTTGCCGATACGGCGCTTAAAACCGCCGATGCCGGTTACCTGACCAGAAGACTGGTGGATGTGGCGCAGGATGTGATCGTGTCCGAAGAGGATTGCGGTACGCTAAGAGGCCTGGTCGTACAGGCACTTAAAGATAATGACGAGATCGTAGAGCCACTTTCTGAACGTATAGTGGGCAGGGTTTCTGTGCACGATGTGGTTGATCCGATTTCTGATGAGGTTATCATTCAGTCTGGAGAAGAAATCACTGACGAGCTTGCCAGAAAAGTAGATGAGTCTGCAGTAGAAGAGGTGGAGATCAGATCAGTATTGACCTGTGAATCCAGAAGAGGCGTTTGTACCAAATGCTACGGTCGTAACCTGACCACTGGTAGTGTTGTGCAAAATGGTGAATCCGTAGGGGTTATTGCAGCCCAATCCATTGGTGAACCAGGTACACAACTTACCTTGAGAACATTCCACGTGGGTGGTACAGCATCTAACATTTCCGTAGAGGCAAGTATCAATGCGAAGTTTGAAGGTGTAGTGGAATTTGAAGAAGAATTCAGATTTATCAATACTACCAATAAGGACGGAGATCCAGTGGCAGTCGTGATGGGCCGATCCGGTGAGATCAAGATCAACGATGCCAAATCTGGCAAAACACTGGTTTCTAACCACGTCCCTTATGGTGCTATCCTTAACGTAAAAGATGGTCAGAAGATCGGTAAAGGTGATTCTCTATGTACATGGGATCCATATAATGCCGTGATTCTATCCGAATTTGACGGAGATGTTTCCTTTGAGTCCATCATCGAAGGGGTGACCTTTAAGGAGGTGGCCGATGATCAGACTGGATACAAGGAGAAAGTAATCATCGATACCAAGGATAAGACCAAGAACCCAGCTGTAGTGGTAAACTATGGTGACGAAACCAAGAGCTACAACATTCCAGTAGGAGCACACTTGGCTGTAGAAGAGGGCGACAAAGTGAAAGCGGGACAGATCCTTGTGAAGATTCCTCGTTCGGTAGGTAAAACTCGGGATATCACGGGTGGTCTTCCTAGAGTAACAGAACTGTTCGAAGCACGTAACCCGTCCAATCCGGCGGTAGTTTCTGAAATCGACGGTGTGGTGACTTATGGAGGCATCAAGCGTGGTAACAGAGAAATCTTCATCGAATCTAAGGACGGCGTGAAGAAGCGTTATATGGTATCCCTGTCCAAGCACATCCTGGTTCAGGAAAATGACTTTATCAGAGCTGGCGAGCCACTTTCTGATGGAGCTATCACGCCAAATGATATCCTATCCATCAAAGGACCAACAGCTGTTCAGGAATACTTGGTTAATGAGATCCAGGAAGTATACCGTCTGCAGGGTGTGAAGATCAACGATAAACACATCGAAGTGATCGTAAGCCAAATGATGCAGAAAGTAGAGATCCTTGATGCTGGTGATACTGGATTCCTTCAAGGACAGATCGTAGATAAGTGGGCATTCAGAGAGGAAAATGATAATATTCTTGATAAGAAGGTCGTAATGGACGCTGGTGATTCATCCACTCTAAAAGCTGGTATGATCATTACCTCCAGAAGGCTACGTGATGAAAACTCCAGCTTGAAGCGTAAAGACCTTAAGCTTGTTCAGGTAAGAGATGCGGAAACTGCCGTATCCAAGCCGACACTTCAAGGTATTACAGCAGCATCTTTGGGTACTGAAAGCTTTATATCAGCAGCCTCCTTCCAGGAGACTACCAAGGTCTTGAGTGAAGCAGCTATCAGAGGTAAGCGAGATGAGTTGTTGGGCTTGAAAGAAAACGTAATTGTTGGGCACTTAATCCCAGCCGGTACAGGACAGCGAGACTTCCAGCACATCATCGTTGGTTCCAAAGAGGAGTACGAGAAGCTATCTTCTTCCACTGACAAGGAGAGAGAGTCCCGTAAGTCTAAGGAGACTGTAAAGTAATTTGCTATAAGTAAAGTGCAAAAGGCCTGTATTCATTGCAGGCCTTTTTTGGTTAAGTCCAATAAGGCCAAGGAGGACGGAAGCCAGGAGGCCGAAGTAAAAGGCCAAAAACTGAATCATCAATAACCAATACCCAAAAGTAATGGAAGATAATAAGGAGGAAGAAAAAGAGAAAAATCAGCAGATCAATGTGGAACTGTCCGATGAGGTGGCTGAAGGGATTTATGCCAACCTGGCGATGATTGCCCATTCCAACTCTGAATTTGTGTTGGATTTTATCCGTTTGATGCCAGGCGTTCCCAAGGCACGGGTAAAGTCCCGGATTATCATGACGCCGGATCATGCCAAGCGGTTACTTTCGGCACTGAAGGACAATGTGGAGAAGTATGAAAAAGCTTTCGGTAAAATAGAAGCGGGTAATGACGTTCCGGAATTCCCCATGAACTTTGGCGGGACACTCGGCGAGGCTTAATCAAAATATAACTCTTTAATTTTGTTTGTTTTATCGATTTCGTTACCTTTGCAGTCCAAATTTCATATGTTAAAGGAGTAAATAAATTTTATCAGTTAATGCCTACTATACAACAGTTAGTTAGAAAAGGTAGAACCACTTTGGTGACAAAGTCCAAGTCTAGAGCACTGGATGCATGTCCTCAGAGGAGGGGTGTGTGTACAAGGGTGTACACCACTACACCTAAGAAACCTAACTCGGCGATGAGAAAAGTGGCCAGGGTTAGATTGACAAATGGAAAAGAAGTGAACGCTTACATTCCAGGTGAAGGACACAATTTGCAAGAGCACTCTATCGTATTGATCAGAGGTGGTCGTGTGAAAGACCTTCCAGGTGTGCGTTATCACATCATCCGAGGTGCACTGGATACAGCAGGAGTGAAAGACCGTAAGCAAGGTCGCTCCAAGTACGGTGCTAAGCGTCCTAAGGACAAAAAATAAACATTAGAAAACAAACTGAACAATGAGAAAAGCGAAACCGAAAAAGAGATATATTCTTCCTGATCCGAAGTTCAATGATACTTTGGTGACCAAGTTTGTGAACTGCCTTATGGTAGACGGGAAGAAGAGTATTGCTTACAGAATCTTCTATGATGCAGTAGAGAAAGTAGAAGAGAAGTTGGGTGAGAATGGTCTTGAGGTTTGGAAAAAAGCGCTTAACAATATAACTCCAGCTGTAGAGGTGAAGAGTCGTAGGGTTGGGGGAGCTACATTCCAGGTACCAATGGAAGTAAGACCTGAAAGAAAGACCTCACTTGGTATCAAGTGGATGATTACCTTTGCCAGAAGAAGGGGAGAAAAAACGATGATGGACCGACTGGCTGGTGAAATCATCGCTGCATCCAAAGGAGAAGGTGCAGCTGTGAAGAAGAAAGATGATACCCACAGAATGGCAGAAGCCAATAAAGCATTCTCTCACTTTAGATTCTAATCAGGATGTCAAAAAACTTAAAATTTACCAGAAACATCGGTATTGCCGCTCACATCGATGCCGGTAAAACAACAACGACAGAGCGGATACTGTTTTATTCAGGCGTTTCCCATAAAATCGGAGAGGTGCATGATGGTGCTGCTACGATGGACTGGATGGCTCAGGAACAAGAGAGAGGTATCACCATTACTTCAGCAGCCACTACGGTGTTCTGGCCTTATAGAGATAATAAATACCAAATCAACATCATCGATACTCCAGGTCACGTGGACTTTACTGTAGAAGTAAACCGTTCCCTGCGTGTATTGGATGGGCTTGTTTTCTTGTTTAGTGCAGTAGACGGTGTAGAGCCCCAATCTGAAACTAACTGGAGATTAGCTGATAATTATAAAGTACCCCGCATCGGCTTCGTTAACAAAATGGACCGTGCAGGTGCAAACTTCTTAGACGTATGTAAACAAGTGAAGGACATGCTGGGTAGCTATGCTGTTCCTTTGCAAATTCCTATCGGTGCCGAAGACAGGTTCCGCGGTGTGGTTGACTTGATCAACAACCGTGCGATCGTATGGAATGAAGATGATTTTGGAATGACCTTCGAAGAGGTGCCTATTCCAGAGGATCTTCTGGAAGAGACCGCTGAGTGGAGAGAGCATTTGCTGGAGGCAGTGGCTGACTATGATGAGTCGCTGATGGAGAAATTCTTCGAGGATTCCAGCTCTATTACAGAAGATGAAATTCTTACAGCATTGAGAAAAGCTGTAATCGATATGAAGATCGTACCAATGGTATGTGGATCTTCTTTTAAAAACAAGGGAGTTCAGACCATGTTGGACTTGGTGATGGAGCTTCTTCCTTCTCCACTGGACAAGGACAATGTCATCGCCCATGACCTGAATGATGAGGAGAAAGAAGTTTCTCTTGCTCCGGATGTAAAAGAGCCTTTTGCAGGTCTTGCCTTTAAGATCGCCACTGATCCATTCGTAGGGCGCCTTTGTTTTGTAAGAGCTTATTCCGGAGTATTGGAATCTGGTTCTTATGTGTTCAACAGCCGATCTGGCAACAAAGAACGAATTTCACGTGTATTCCAAATGCACGCCAACAAACAAAATCAAATCGAACGATTAGAAGCCGGGGATATCGGAGCTGTCGTAGGATTTAAAGATATCAAAACAGGGGATACCCTGTGTGCAGAAAACCGCAAGGTGGTATTGGAATCCATGATCTTCCCAGAGCCTGTGATCGGTTATGCCATTGAGCCTAAGACCAAGGCAGATGTGGATAAACTGTCCATGGCCATCACCAAATTGGTGGAAGAAGATCCAACCCTACAAGTGAATACTGATCATGAAACCGGTCAGACAATCCTTAGAGGTATGGGTGAGCTTCACTTGGATATCATCATTGACCGCCTGAAGAGGGAGTTTAAGGTGGAAATCACCCAAGGTGCTCCCCAAGTGGCATACAAGGAAGCATTGTTTGGTTCTGTGGAACACAAAGAAGTGTACAAGAAACAAACAGGTGGTAAAGGTAAATTTGCCGACATCGTATTTGAACTTGGTCCTAAAGAGGAAGATCCCGAGTCTGGCGAAATTAAGCCGGGCCTTGAATTTCAAAACGGTATTGTAGGTGGTGTCATTCCGAAAGAATTTATTCCATCTATTCAAAAAGGATTCCAGGAAGCGATGAAAAACGGTCCTTTGGCCGGCTATCCGATCGAGGCGATGAAGGTAAGACTGTTCCACGGTTCCTTCCACGATGTCGATTCCGATGCGCTTTCCTTTGAATTGGCCGCCAGATTAGGTTTTAAAGAGGCAGCCAAGAAATGTAAGCCTCAACTATTGGAGCCAATTATGTCTGTGGATGTGGTTACTCCAGATGAATATACTGGACCTATCACTGGTGATTTGAACAGAAGAAGAGGATTAATGAAAGGGATGGATACCAAAGGTACTTCATCAGTAGTTAAAGCTGCTGTGCCATTGTCAGAGTTGTTTGGTTATATTACTGACCTTAGAACGATTTCTTCCGGTAGAGCAACAGCTACCTTGACATTCTCTCACTATGAACCAGTTCCTAATAATATCGCTGAAGGTGTAATTGCTGAAGTAAAAGGAGCTAAGGCCTAAATTTAATTGAACATGAATCAGAAAATAAGAATAAAACTTAAGTCTTACGATCATACTTTGGTGGACAAGTCATCAGAGAAAATCGTTAAAGCTGTAAAGACTACCGGAGCAGTGGTGGTTGGTCCGATTCCTTTGCCTACCAAAAAGGAGAAGTTTACGGTACTGAAGTCGCCACACGTAAACAAGAAGGCAAGAGATCAGTATCAATTGTGTACCTACAAAAGGTTGGTGGATATTTATTCCAACAGCTCTAAAACTGTAGATGCCTTGATGAAAATCGAACTTCCAAGTGGAGTAGATGTAGAGATCAAAGTTTGATCTTTATGCATAAAATTTAGCAAAAGGACCTGTCCGCCATCAGCGGATGGGTCTTTTCTTTTTTAGATAATGCTCATATATTATTTTGTAGGAGGCACAGCATGTCAGTGTTTTATGGAATATAATTTTTGTAAATGTTTGAAAATATATGAGTTGTAATTTGTAAGCTGTATTTTAATTACTAACTTTGCAGTCCTTAAAAAGGCACAAGTGTGTAAATACGTGTGCATAATTATATTATATAACAGAAGATGTCTGGAATAATAGGTAAAAAAGTAGGAATGACTAGCGTTTTCAGTGCCGATGGACGAAGTGTCGCATGCACGCTAATAGAAGCTGGTCCTTGCGTAGTGACGCAAGTAAAAAATGTAGAAACAGACGGGTACAGCGCTGTTCAGTTGGGTTATGGTGAGCGTAAGGAGAAAAACACTCCTAAGCCATTGCTGGGCCATTTTAAAAAGGCCGGAACCACACCTAAGCAGAAAGTTGTAGAATTCAGAGACTTCAGAATTGAATTTGAAGGTCAAGTGGATCTTGGGAAATCCGTAAAAGCAGGAGAGGTTTTCGCAGAAGGAGACTTTGTAGATGCTATCGGAACTTCTAAAGGTAAAGGTTTCCAGGGTGTTGTAAAACGTCACGGATTTGCTGGTGTAGGTGGGTCTACCCACGGTCAGCATAACCGTCAAAGACACCCCGGTTCTATTGGAGCATGTTCTTGGCCATCTCGAGTATTCAAGGGCCTAAGAATGGCAGGTAGAATGGGAGGAAGCCGCGTGAAAGTATTGAACCTTAAAGTATTGAAGGTTTATGCTGAAAAGAACTTGATCTTGGTAAGTGGCTCTGTCCCTGGTCCAAAAAATTCTTACGTTATTTTAGAGAAGTAATCAAATGGAATTAGCAGTATTAAAACATAACGGTGAAGAGACAGGTAGAAAGGTAAATCTTTCTGACGAAATTTTCGCGATCGAGCCTAATGATCATGCGATCTACCTGGATGTGAAGCAGTTTTTGGCCAACCAAAGACAGGGTACTCATAAGAGCAAAGAGAGGGCTGAGATAGTCGGCTCAACAAAGAAGATAAAGAAACAAAAAGGTACCGGTGGTGCCAGAGCTGGTTCTATTAAATCTCCATTGTTCAGGGGTGGGGGTAGAGTATTCGGTCCAAGACCAAGAAACTACTCTTTCAAGTTGAACAAGAAAGTAAAACAATTGGCAAGAAAATCTGCCCTTACTTACAAAGCTAAGGACAACAGCTTGACGATTTTGGAAGATGTAAGCTTTGACAGCATCAAGACCAAAAATTACGTAGCGCTATTGTCTGGTCTTTCTTTGGCGGATAAGAAGACACTGTTGGTGCTTCCAGAAGCAAACAACAATGTTTATTTGTCAAGCAGAAACCTTCCAAAAGCACAAGTAAAAACCGTAGCAGATATCAATACTTATGATCTGTTGCACGCGGATACATTGGTACTTTGTGAAGGTTCAGTAAGTAAGTTGGAAACCCTTTTATCGAAGTAAGACAATGGATATACTAAAAAAGCCTTTGATTACGGAAAAGATTTCGGCAATGAACGAAAGAGGCGTTTATGGATTTGTAGTAGAGAAAACTGCTAAGAAGCCAGAAATCAAAGCAGCCGTAGAGAAAATGTTCGGTGTAAAAGTGGTGTCAGTGAGAACAATGCGTTATGCAGCAAAACTAAAGACACGTTACACAAAGACTAAAGTAGTATCCGGTTATACCAATGCTTTCAAGAAAGCTATTGTACAAGTAGCCGATGGAGAAGTAATTGACTTTTACGGAGAAATTTAATTGAATCAGAATCATGGCAGTTAAAAAATTAAAGCCTGTAACTCCCGGTACCCGATATAGACTGGCACCGACTTTTGACGAAGTCACTAAGTCCACGCCAGAGAAGTCATTGTTGGCTCCGTTGAAGAAATCAGGCGGAAGAAATAACTCAGGAAAGATGACCGCTCGCTATATCGGTGGGGGTCATAAGAAAAGACTAAGATTAGTTGACTATAAGCGGAACAAGGATGGAGTGCCTGCTACTGTAAAAGGGATTGAATATGATCCTAACAGAACAGCTCGATTGGCGTTATTGTATTACGCTGATGGAGCGAAGGCTTACATCGTCGCACCGCAAGGATTGACAGCAGGAGATACTGTTGTTTCCGGAGAGAATGTAGCTCCTGAAGTAGGGAATAACCTTCCGATGAAGAACATTCCTTTAGGTACCATTATCCACAATGTGGAGCTTAAGCCTGGTAAGGGTGGTACATTGGCAAGAAGTGCTGGTAGCTATGCACAATTGGTAGCAAAAGAAGGTAAATATGTAGCCATCAAACTACCATCTGGCGAGCTGCGATTGATCCTGGGTGTATGTAAAGCTACCGTAGGAACCGTGTCTAATGCAGATCACATGAACGTGGTATTGGGCAAAGCTGGTAGAAACCGTTGGTTAGGCAAGCGTCCAAGAGTAAGAGGTGTGGCGATGAACCCTGTGGATCACCCAATGGGTGGTGGTGAAGGCCGTTCATCTGGAGGACACCCAAGATCTAGGACTGGTTTGCTGGCTAAGGGTAAGAAAACCAGATCGCCTAAAAAGTATTCAAACAAGTTTATCATTAGTAAAAGATCTAAATAATTATGGCACGTTCATTAAAAAAAGGGCCTTATATAGCTCATCACTTGGCCAAAAAAGTAGATGCAATGAACGAATCCGGCAAAAAGTCTGTGATCAAGACTTGGTCAAGAAGATCTATGATCTCTCCGGATTTTGTAGGCCATACCTTTGCTGTGCATAATGGAAATAAATTTATTCCAGTATTTGTAACAGATAACATGGTAGGTCACAAGCTTGGTGAATTTGCTCCTACAAGAAACTTTAGAGGTCACATTGCCAAAAAAGATAAAGGAAGAAGATAATCATGGAAGCAATAGCAAGACTAAATAATGTACCTACGTCGCCTCGCAAGATGCGTCTTGTAGCTGACCTGGTAAGGGGACAGAGAGTAGGTAGCGCCTTGAGCATATTGAAATTTACACCGAATCACGGTGCAGCAAAACTGGAGAAATTGTTGCTATCTGCCATTGCAAACTGGCAAGCAAAAAATCCAGACGAAAAACTTGAAGAAGCTGACCTATATGTAAAGACTATTCAAGTGGACGGTGGTCGAATGCTGAAAAGACTTAGACCTGCTCCCCAGGGTAGGGCCCACAGAATTCGTAAAAGATCAAATCATGTGACTTTGGTAGTAGATGCGTTCAACTCTGAAGTTACCGCTGATGAAGTAGAAACAAAAGAAAACGCTAATTAAGATTAGAATATGGGACAAAAAGTTAACCCTATTGGTCTTAGACTAGGTATCGTTAAGGGCTGGGATTCCAACTGGTATGGCGGCAGGGATTTTGCCGACAAACTGTACGAAGATCAAAAGATCAGGAAATATGTATATGCCAGGATTCCTAAAGGGGGCATTGCAAAAGTAATTATCGAAAGAACGCTTAAGAGAATAACACTTACTATCCACACTGCCCGTCCAGGTGTAGTCATTGGTAAAGGTGGTGCGGAAGTAGATAAATTGAAAGAAGAGCTTAAGAAGCTTACCAATAAGGATGTTCAGATCAACATCTTTGAAATCAAGCGTCCTGAACTGGATGCGAAATTGGTAGGAGAATCAATCGCTCAGCAACTTCAGGCGAGAATCTCATTTAGAAGAGCAATGAAGCAATCCATTGCCGCTACGATGAGAGTAGGTGCTGAAGGTATCAAGATCAAGCTTTCAGGACGTCTTGGTGGTGCAGAAATGGCACGCTCTGAGATGTACAAAGAAGGAAGAATTCCTTTGCACACCTTGAGAGCGGACATCGATTATGCACTCTCTGAAGCGCAGACCGTCTATGGTATCATCGGTATCAAAGTATGGATTTTCAAAGGTGAGGTTTATGGCAAGCGAGATCTTTCTCCAAATGCCGGAATCGCCAATGAGAAATCTGGCGGAGCGGGACGAAGAAGAAGAGAAGGCGGTCCTAAGAGAAGAAAGAGAAATAACTAATTTTCACCCAATAAGTGAGAAATCATGTTACAGCCAAGAAGAACTAAATATAGAAAGATGCAAAAGGGACGCATCAAAGGTATCGCGCAAAGAGGACATACTCTTGCCTTCGGTAACTTTGGTATTAAGTCCCTGGAAGCAGGATGGATTACCTCTCGTCAAATCGAGGCAGCTCGTATTGCGATGACCAGAGCAATGAAAAGGGAAGGGCAAGTATGGATCAGAATTTTTCCTGACAAGCCTATCACCAAGAAACCTGCTGAGGTCCGTATGGGTAAGGGTAAAGGTGCCCCTGAGTACTGGGTAGCAGTAATCAAACCAGGAACCATCCTTTTTGAAGCAACTGGTGTAAGCCAAGAATTGGCCCAAGAGGCTCTTCGTCTTGCCCAGCAAAAGCTTCCAGTGAGTACAAAATTTGTAGTGCGTAGAGATTACGTAGGATAATAACAACTATGAAAAACTCTGAAATCCAAGCACTCTCCGAGAGTGAAATCATTGAGCGTATTGCCGCTGAGCAAGAGAAACTTACAAAGTTGAGGTTTGCTCATGCAATTTCTCCTATAGAGAATCCTAATAGAATTAGTGAGACAAGGAAGCTTATCGCAAGATTGAAGACTTTCTTGACCGCCAAACAACTAGCTAAATAACAAGAAGATGGCTACTGAGAGAAATCTACGTAAAGAAAGAATAGGAAAAGTAGTCAGCAGCAAAATGGATAAATCCATCACCGTTGCCGTAGAAAGAAGGGTTAAACACCAGATGTACGGTAAGTTTGTTGCTAAGACTACAAAATTTATGGTTCATGACGAGAATAACGAGTGTGGCAAAGGAGACCTCGTTAAGATAAGTGAAACTCGTCCGCTGAGTAAGAACAAGCGTTGGAGATTAGTAGAAATTATAGAAAGAGCTAAATAATCATGATACAGTCAGAATCCAGATTAAGTGTTGCGGATAACTCAGGCGCTAAAGAAGTGCTTGTTATCCGAGTACTGGGAGGAACCGGTAAGCGATATGCTTCTATCGGAGATAAAGTAGTCGTGACAGTAAAATCTGCTCTTTCTTCCAGCAATATGAAAAAAGGCACCGTTTCTAAAGCGGTAATCGTAAGAACTCGAAAAGAGGTTAGAAGAAAAGATGGATCTTATATCCGTTTTGAAGATAACGCAGCGGTTCTTTTGAACAATAATGATGAGCCAAGAGGTACACGTATCTTTGGTCCAGTGGCAAGAGAGCTGAGAGAGAAGCAATTTATGAAGATCGTATCTTTGGCACCTGAAGTATTGTAATCATGGAAAGAAAAAAGAATAAGCAACCTAAATTGCACATCAAAAGAGGAGATACTGTAAAGGTATTGTCCGGAGATGACAAAGGTAAGTCTGGTAAAGTTCTTTCGGTAAACTTGGAGAAGAGAAGAGCTATTGTGGAAGGCCTTAACATGGTAACCAAACATGTGAAGCCAACAGCTGCCAACCCTCAAGGAGGTATCGAAAAGAAAGAAGCTGCCATTCACGTAAGTAACCTGATGCTGATCGATCCTAAGACTGGTGAAGCCACCAGGACAGGAAGGAAGCCAGGAGAAAATGGAAAATTAGTAAGATATTCTAAGAAAACCGGGGAGGTGATCAATGGCTAATCCTAGAGTAAAAGATAAATACATCAAAGAAATCGCTCCTGAACTGAAGGAGAAATTTCAATACAAGACAGTGATGCAGGTGCCAAAGTTGTCGAAAATCGTCATCAACAAGGGTATCGGAGCTGCTGTGGCAGATAAGAAATTGGTAGACCAAGGTGTAGAAGAACTTTCCCTGATCACCGGTCAGAGAGCTGTAGCTACAAAAGCAAAGAAATCGGTCTCTAACTTTAAGCTTAGAGATGGGATGCCAATTGGTGCGAAGGTGACATTGAGAGGAAACAGAATGTATGAATTCCTGGATCGTCTTACTAGTGTAGCACTTCCACGTGTAAGGGACTTTAAAGGTATCAGTGACAAAGGTTTTGACGGAAGAGGAAATTACACTTTGGGTGTAGAAGAGCAAATCATCTTCCCCGAGATCAGCATCGATAAAGTAAACAGGATTTCCGGTATGGACGTCACTTTTGTTACGACAGCTGAAACCGACGAGGAGAGCTATGCTTTGTTGAAAGCTTTTGGGATGCCTTTTGTAAACAACAATAAAGAAGAATAATTATGGCAAGAGAGTCGATCAAAGCTCGTGAGAGAAAAAGAGAACGTCTGGTAGCGAAATATGCCAAAAAGAGAGCCGAACTAAAAGCAGCAGGTGACTATGAAGCCCTGGATAAACTGCCAAAGAATGCCTCTCCTGTAAGGCTACATAACAGATGTAAACTTACTGGCCGTCCAAAAGGATATATGAGGAAGTTTGGTATCAACAGGGTGACCTTTAGGGAAATGGCCTCTGCGGGTAAAATTCCTGGTATCACTAAGGCCAGCTGGTAAAAATCATATAAAAGTTTTTATTCTAAGAATCAATGTGTAACTTTGCACGCTCTTTAGGGCGTGCAGTTAGACTTATATTAATATGACTGATCCAATAGCTGATTATTTGACCAGGTTGAGAAATGCCATTAAGGCCTCTCACCGTATCGTTGAGATCCCCGCTTCTAATATCAAGAAGGAGATGACAAAGGTACTTCATGACAAGGGCTACATCCAGAATTACAAATTCGAGGAAGTAGGACCTCAGGGCACGATTAAGATTGCCTTGAAGTATAACCCTGCCACGAAGCAGAATGCCATTGTGAACCTTTCCAGAGTAAGTAAGCCAGGATTAAGGAAATACGCTCCTAAGGATGAACTTCCTAGGGTGATCAACGGACTGGGAATTGCAATTATCTCCACCTCCAGAGGTGTGATGACCGATAAGGAAGCCCGTACTGAAGGAATAGGCGGAGAAGTACTTTGTTACGTATATTAATAATACCGTTATGTCAAGAATAGGTAAAAAACCAATAAATCTACCAGCGGGTGTTACTGTAGACGTAGCAACAGATAATGTTGTTACTGTTAAAGGTCCCAAAGGTACGCTGACTCAGGATGTGAATCCCGACATTGCCGTTTCGGTGGAAGAAAACGAGGTGGTATTCACCCGTCCGACCGAATCGAAGAGGCATAAGTCACTTCATGGCCTGTATCGCGCTTTGATCAACAACATGGTTGTTGGTGTAAGTGAAGGATATAAGAAAGAATTGGAACTAGTAGGTGTGGGTTATAAAGCCACTACCCAGGGTCAAGTGCTAGAGCTTTCCCTAGGTTACTCCCACAATATTTTCTTTGCCCTTCCTGATGAAGTCAAAGTTAGTGCTGAGACACCAAAAGGTAAAAACCCGTTGGTATCGCTAGAGAGTATTGATAAGGAATTGATCGGGCAAATAGCCGCTAAAATCAAGTCGCTACGTAAGGTAGAACCTTACAAAGGTAAAGGTATTCGCTTTGTAGGTGAACATATTAGACGTAAGGCTGGTAAAACTGCCGCTAAAAAATAATTGAAAGATGGCTTTTAATAAAAATTTACGAAGATCTAGGATCAAGAGAAGTGTTCGGAAGAAAATTTCGGGTACGGACGTGAGACCTCGTTTGTCCGTATTCAAAAGCAATACGGGTATATACGCGCAACTGGTAGATGACCTTAAAGGTCATACGCTTGCCCAGGCTTCTTCCAAAGAGCTAGGCAATAAGGCTAATATCAACGTTTCTGCCTCTAAAGAAGTAGGAAAGAAGTTAGCTGAGCGTGCGGTAGCAGGCGGATTAACAGAAGTAGTTTTTGATAGAAATGGCTACTTGTATCATGGTAATGTAAAAGCTCTCGCAGAAGGTGCGAGGGAAGGTGGCCTTAAATTTTAATCAATTATGTCGCAATTAAGAAGAAAACCCATCAGGGCAACAGATACAGAGCTTAAGGAAAAAGTAGTGGCTATCAACCGTGTAGCTAAAGTAGTGAAAGGTGGTAGACGTTTCTCTTTCTCAGCTATCGTAGTAGTAGGAGATGGCAACGGCATTGTTGGTTTTGGCTTGGGTAAAGCCAATGAGGTAACCGATGCTATTACCAAAGGTATCGAAGACGCCAAGAAAAGCTTGGTACAAGTGCCTATACTGAAAGGAACCATTCCTCATGAATCCATTGGTAAATATAGCGGTGGTTTGGTATTGATCAAGCCAGCAGCTCCAGGTACCGGTGTGATTGCAGGTGGTGCGATGCGTGCTGTATTGGAGAGTGCTGGTGTAACGGACGTTTTGGCGAAGTCCAAAGGGTCTTCCAACCCACACAACGTGGTGAAGGCAACCATCGATGCATTGTCAAAAATCAGAGATGCAATTGCCGTTTCACAACAACGCGGTGTTAAATTGTCTAAAGTATTTAACGGGTAAGAACATGGCGAAGGTAAAAGTAACTCAAGTAAGAAGTACGATCAGCAGACCTAAGGATCAAAAAGCTACCATAGTAGCCCTTGGCCTTGGTAAAATCAACAAGTCTGTAGAAGTAGAGAATACTCCACAGATGGCTGGAATGATAAGAAAAGTTAGTCACCTTGTAAAAGTAGAGGAAGCCTAATCATGAAATTACATACATTACAACCTGCAAAAGGATCCGTAAAAAACCGTAAGAGAATCGGTAGAGGACAGGGATCCGGTAGAGGCGGAACGTCGACAAGAGGTCATAAAGGTGCTCAGTCAAGATCCGGTTACAGCCGCAAGCTTGGCTTTGAAGGGGGCCAGATGCCACTTCAAAGACGAGTTCCTAAGTTTGGCTTTAAAAATCACAACAGAGTTGAGTACAAACCAATAAATTTAGACGTATTACAGGCTCTGGCTGAAAAGCTTGACACTGACTCCATTACGTTTGATATCCTTGTGGATAACGGATTGGTTTCTAAAAAAGATGTTGTAAAAGTCCTAGGAAGAGGCGAACTTACGTCAAAATTAAACGTAAGTGCACATTATTTCTCAGCCTCTGCTTCAGAAACAATTGAGAAGCTGGGCGGAACTGTTAACAAGATTTAACAAATGAAAAAATTTATCTCAACAGTTAAGAATATCTTTTCTATTGAAGATCTAAGAATCCGTATCGTGAATACAATCGGTTTTCTGGTTGTATTCAGATTGGGCTCTTATATCGTTTTACCGGGAGTTGATCCTAATCAACTCGAAGGTTCATCAGAAGGGATCTTTGGCTTGATCGATACATTCCTGGGAGGGGCGTTCAGTAATGCTTCCATCTTTGGCTTAGGTATCATGCCGTACATTTCTGCATCCATCGTGCTGCAATTATTAACTGTTGGAGTACCTTATTTCCAAAAGCTCCAGAAAGAAGGAGAGTCGGGTAGAAAAAGAATCAATCAGATCACGCGAGTGCTGACGATTTTGATCACTCTGGCACAGGGGATAGGGTATATTAAAGCTACTATTCCTAATGATGCCATATTGGTAAGCCAGGTGCTGTTTATGTTCAGTTCTCTGATACTTCTTACTTCGGGTACCATGTTCTGTATGTGGTTAGGAGAGAAGATCACAGAAAAAGGAATCGGTAACGGTATCTCTATGCTGATCATGATTGGTATCATTTCTAACTTGCCAGGAGCTATTCTCGGAGAGGTTGTTTCCAAAGGGACTTCTGGTGCGTTGTTATTGATTATTGAATTCTTTGTGTTGTTCTTCGTTGTAGTAGGTGTTGTAGCACTTACAGAAGCCACCAGGAGGATCCCTGTACAATATGCCAAGCAGGTAGTTGGAGGAAAGGTTTACGGCGGACAGCGTCAATACATCCCAATCAAGGTAAATGCATCAGGTGTAATGCCGATTATCTTTGCACAATCCTTGATGTTTGTACCGGCACTGATCGCACAAATTTGGTCTTCAGAAAGTGATATTGCCAACTATATTGGTAGCACGTTCAGTAATCCTACTTCCTGGCAATATAACTTGGTATTTGCCTTGATGATTATTCTTTTCACCTTCTTCTATACAGCCATCACGGTAAATCCGGAGCAGATAGCAGAAGACATGAAGAGGAACGGGGGATTTGTTCCAGGGGTGAAACCAGGAGCTCCTACAGCAGATTTCATTGATAATATTATATCCAGGATCACACTTCCGGGATCAGTATTGCTTGCACTTGTAGCGATAATGCCAGCATTTGCGATGATTGCCGGAGTGGGTAATCAGTTTGCCCAGTTTTACGGGGGAACGTCCCTGTTGATCATGGTAGGGGTGATAATGGATACATTGCGTCAAATAGAAAGCTATCTGCTGATGAGGCATTATGAAGGGATGATGAAAAGTGGAAACATGAAGAACAATCCTTCTAATTACGCAGTAGCATAATATGATACACTACAAGACTTCAGAAGAAGTCCAGTTAATTAAAGAAAGTGCTCAAATATTAGGTAAGGCCCACGGAGAAGTGGCCAAGCTTGTAAAGGCAGGGGTAACGACCTCACACCTTGATAAAGTGGCTGAAGAATTTATAAGGGATCACGGAGGAGTACCTTCCTTTAAAGGTTACAATGGTTTTCCCGCATCATTATGTATTTCCGTGAACGAAGTAGTGGTTCATGGATTTCCTAGTGATAATGTTTTGAAAGATGGCGATATAATCTCAATAGATTGTGGAGTCTTTCACCAAGGTTTTCATAGCGATTGCGCTTATACTTACCCTGTCGGTGAAGTTTCCCCAAAAATATTGTCATTGCTCCAGGACACGAAAGAGTCATTGTATCTAGGTATTGAAAAGGCCGTGTTCGGTAATCGAATAGGCGATGTAGGAAATGCCATTCAGAAATTTGTCGAGGCCCGAGGCTATACCGTGGTAAGAGAGCTTGTAGGACATGGTGTAGGCAAAAGCCTTCACGAGTCACCTGAAGTACCAAATTACGGTAAAAAAGGAAGTGGACCTTTACTTAAGGACGGTATGGTAATCGCCATTGAGCCTATGGTGAATCTGGGAACCAGGAATGTCGTCCAAGAAAGAGATGGATGGACGATCAGAACGGCTGACCGGAAACCCTCGGCACATTACGAACACACCATAGCAATATTTGAGGATAGGACAGAAATACTCACTACGCATCAATATATAGAAGAAAACTTTAAATTCTAAATATGGCTAAACAAGCATCAATAGAGCAGGATGGCACAATCATAGAAGCGTTATCCAACGCGATGTTTAAAGTGGAACTGGAGAATGGACATCAACTGATCGCCCATATATCCGGTAAGATGAGAATGAATTACATAAAGATCTTGCCAGGGGACAAAGTAAAACTGGAAATGTCTCCATATGATCTTTCTAAAGGCAGAATTGTATATCGATATAAATAAAATGTCATGAAAGTAAAGGCATCTATTAAGAAGAGAAGTGTTGATTGTAAAGTGATCAGAAGAAAAGGTAAACTTTACGTCATCAACAAGAAGAATCCTAAGTTTAAACAAAGACAAGGTTAAAATTATGGCTAGAATTGCAGGTGTTGACATTCCCGACAACAAGCGCGGGGAAATTGGCTTGACCTATATCTTCGGAATAGGCAGAAGCTCTGCGAAAGCGATCCTAACGAAAGCAGGAATATCGTTTGATAAAAAAGCCGGAGAGTGGACAGATGATGAATCTACCGCAATCAGGAATATCATTGCTGAGGAATTCAAGACTGAAGGTGTTTTGAAGTCAGAGGTTCAGTTGAACATTAAGAGATTGATGGATATCGGTTGTTACAGAGGTCTTCGTCACAGAAAAGGACTTCCAGTAAGAGGTCAGAAGACAAAGAACAACGCTAGAACTAGAAAAGGTAAGAGAAAGACTGTTGCTAACAAGAAGAAAGCAACCAAATAAATCTTGATATAGATTATGGCTCAAAGAAGAAACGATAAATCGAAAGGGAAAAAGAGAGTTGTTAAGGTGGAAGCTGTAGGCCAGGCCCACATCAAAGCTTCTTTTAACAACATCATTATTTCCATTACCAATAATTCAGGTCAGGTGATTTCCTGGGCCTCAGCCGGTAAAATGGGCTTCAGAGGATCTAAGAAAAATACTCCATATGCTGCACAAATGGCCGCACAAAACTGTGGACAAGTAGCTTATGACTTGGGACTGCGTAAAATCGAAGTGTTTGTAAAAGGTCCAGGTTCTGGTAGAGAGTCTGCAATCAGAACATTGCAGAATGTAGGTCTTGATGTTACTACGATTATCGATGTGACTCCGCTTCCTCATAATGGATGTCGTCCTCCAAAACGTAGAAGAGTTTAATTTAACGAAGAAATAAGAATGGCTAGATATAGAGGTCCAAAAGCGAAAATTTCTAGAAAATTCGGAGAGCCTATCGAAGGACAAAGCAAGGCACTTCAGAAGAAAAACTATCCTCCTGGTCAACACGGAAGAGGAAGAAGAAAGAAGCAATCTGAATATGCAATTCAGCTAGCTGAGAAGCAAAAAGCGAAATATATTTACGGCGTATTGGAGAGACAATTTGCCAAAATGTTCGGGATTGCTTCCAGAAAACAAGGGATTACCGGTGAAAACCTTCTCCAACTGTTGGAAGCCCGTCTGGATAACACTGTGTTCAGATTGGGTATAGCACCGACCAGAAGAGGGGCGAGACAATTGGTTTCTCATAAGCATATATTGGTAAATGGGGAATTGGTAAACATTCCTTCATATACATTAAAACCAGGCGATGTTGTGTCAGTTAGAGAGCGATCTAAGTCGCTTGAGGCGATTACCTCCAGTCTTGCAGGTAGAGCAAACCGTTATTCCTGGTTAGAGTGGGATAATAATTCACTGTCCGGTAAGTTTGTAAGTGTTCCCGTAAGAGAGGACATTCCTGAGAATATCAAGGAACAACTTATCGTCGAATTATACTCTAAGTAATAACTAAACTTTCTGACTTAAAAGAACTATTGATATGTCCATACTTGCATTTCAAATGCCCGAAAAAGTGGTGATGGAAAAAGCCGATGATTTCCACGGTTTGTTCACTTTTAAGCCACTTGAAAAAGGTTACGGGGTTACAATTGGTAATGCGCTGAGAAGAATCTTGCTCTCTTCCCTTGAGGGCTACGCCATCACCTCGGTGAAATTACCCGGTGTAGTTCATGAATTCTCGACGATCGAGGGAGTTGTGGAAGACGTAACTGATATTATCCTTAACCTAAAGCAGGTGAGGTTTAAAAAAATCCATGATTCCATCGATGGTAAGATCACTGTGGAAGTGAAGAACCAAGATGTTTTTACTGCTGGAGATATCGCTAAGTTCACCTCTTCTTTTGAGGTATTGAATCCAGACTTGGTTATTTGCCACCTGGATGATTCCAAGAGCTTTGAAATTGAGCTTACTGTAGAAAAAGGTAGAGGCTACCTTCCTGCAGAGGAATCAAAACCAAAAGAGCAGGTGTTTGGAGTGATTCCGATCGATGCGATCTTCACTCCTATCAAAAACGTGAAATATAGCGTAGAGAACACCAGGGTAGAGCAAAAGACCGACTTTGAGAAGTTGGTTCTGGAAGTGAGTACTGACGGTTCTATCCACCCTGAAAAGGCCCTTCAGGAATCAGCTAAGATCCTGATCCAGCACTTTATGTTGTTCTCTGACCAGACGATGGTTATTGATACTCCAGGTGGAGATTCTCCTGAGCCGATAGACGAAGAGTTCCTTCACATGCGTAAGTTGCTTAAGACTCCGCTTAGTGATCTTGATCTATCTGTCAGGGCATTTAACTGCCTGAAAGCTGCCGATGTGAAAACATTGGGAGACTTAGCGAAACTGGAGATTTCTGATATGATGAAATTTAGAAACTTCGGTAAAAAATCCTTAGCAGAACTAGAGCAGCTTATCCAAGAGAAAGGCTTGCAGTTCGGCATGGACATATCTAAGTATAAACTTGACGAAGAATAAAAAACGATGAGACACGGTAAGAAATTCAACCACCTTGGAAGAAAAGCTTCCCACAGAAAGGCTATGCTTTCTAATATGGCAGCTTCTCTTATTCTTCACAAGCGTATTTCTACTACGCTTGCCAAGGCCAAGGAATTAAGAAAATATGTAGAGCCTCTAGTGACTAGAGCCAAGGAAGATACTACACATAACAGACGTATTGCCTTCTCATACCTTCAAGACAAAGAGGCTATCAAGGCACTTTTTGGTGAAGTGATTGAGAAAGTGGCCAATAGAGCTGGTGGGTACACTCGTATTATCAAGACTGGATTCCGTCTAGGTGATAATGCAGAAATGTGTATCATTGAGCTGGTGGATTTCAACGAATTGATGTTGAAAGAAGCTAAGCCTGAGAAAAAGAAAACTCGAAGAAGCCGTCGTGGATCAGGTAAGTCTGAAGATGCTGAGGCTGCTACTGAAGCGAAAGCTGAAGGTGCTGAGGAAAAAACTGCAGATGCTAAGGAAGAAAAAGCTCCAAAGGCAAAAAAGAAAGCGGCAGAAACCAAAGCCAAGACTGAGAAAAAGCCAGCAGATAAAAAGGCTGCTGAAGGTGATGCTGACTCAGATGAGGAAACAAAATCTGAATAATATATGCATTCATGATATTAAATATGAAAGGGGTTGGACGTTAGTTCAATCCCTTTTTTATTATCCTTTTTAAAAAATTTCTGTCTCTTAGTGATAAAATCCTTAAATTTGGGCATTCAATTTCAATAAATGGACAAACAAAAAGCAACACTCCTTCTTGAAGATGGAACCGTATTTTACGGTACATTGATCGGTAGACATGGTACAAATGGTGGCGAGATCTGCTTTAATACAGGCATGACCGGCTATCAGGAAATCTACACTGACCCGTCTTATACGGGACAGATTGTGGTGACCACCACTTCACACATTGGTAATTATGGTGTGATCGATTCTGAAGCAGAATCTGATGGCCCCACTATCGCCAGTATCGTGGTCAATAGTTTTTCTGAAATCTACAGCAGGTTAGACGCTACCCAATCTCTTCAGGAATTTCTAGAATCCAATGGTATCACCGGTATCGCTGATGTGGACACCAGGAAATTGGTGAGGCACATTAGGTCAAAAGGTGCTATGAACGCTATTATCAGCTCCGAATATGATAGTCTTGAAGACTTAAAAAAGGAGCTTGAGAAGGTGCCTGATATGGCCGGTCTAGAGCTTTCCTCTAAAGTATGTACCAAGGAGCCATACTATGTAGGTGATGAGCACTCTAGTATCAAAGTCGCCTGTGTGGATTATGGAATCAAGAAGAACATTCTTCGGAATCTGGTAGCTCGTGGAGCATATTGTAAAGTATTTCCTGCCAAGACCCCTCTTTCCGAAATGGAAGCGTGGCAACCAAGTGCCTATTTCCTTTCCAATGGACCAGGAGATCCAGCCGTAATGGATTATGCAGTGGATACCGTAAAGGAAATCCTTGCCTTAAATAAGCCCATCTTTGGTATATGCCTTGGCCATCAGCTTTTGGCGGAAGCAGTTGGGATAAAAACCTATAAAATGCACCACGGCCACCGTGGAATCAATCACCCTATCAAGAATTTGCTGACTGGAAAGAGTGAAATTACCTCGCAAAACCACGGGTTTAATATCGTAAGGGAGGACAGTGAAGGGCATCCGGATATAGAGATTACCCATGTCCACCTTAACGACGATACCGTAGCCGGCATCAGGTTAAAAGATAGACCTGTATTTTCGGTCCAATATCATCCAGAATCCGCTCCTGGGCCACATGATTCCAGGTATCTGTTTGATGATTTTATTTCTTTGATCAACAATAATTAATACAACCTATAAACCTTTTAGCATTATGACTTTGATTACAGCAATTCATGCTAGACAAATTTTAGATTCCAGGGGAAACCCTACCGTAGAAGTAGATGTAGCTACTGAAAGTGGTGCTTTTGGAAGGGCCGCTGTGCCAAGTGGTGCTTCTACCGGTGTCAATGAGGCCGTGGAACTGCGTGATGGAGATAAGAGCAAGTACTTGGGCAAAGGAGTGCTTGAAGCCGTGAAAAACGTTAATGAAATCATTCAGCCTGAACTGATTGGCCAATCCGTTTTCGATCAGCGTGGTATCGATGATTTGATGATCCAATTGGATGGAACTGATACAAAATCAAAATTGGGAGCCAATGCCATTTTAGGTGTTTCTTTGGCAGTAGCCAAAGCGGGAGCTGATGATATTGGTCTGCCATTGTTCAGATATGTGGGTGGCGTGAATGCCAAGACCCTTCCAGTACCGATGATGAACATTATCAATGGAGGTTCCCACTCTGATGCACCTATCGCATTCCAGGAATTTATGATCCGGCCAGTAGGTGCACCTACTTTCTCCGAAGCCATGAGAACTGGTGCTGAGATCTTCCATAATCTTAAGAAAATCCTTCATGACAAAGGCCTGAGCACTGCTGTAGGTGATGAAGGTGGTTTTGCACCAAACTTCTCTGGAGGAACGGAAGAAGCGCTTAATTGCATCTTGGATGCCATTACTAAGGCTGGTTACAAGCCGGGAGATGATGTTACTATCGCCCTTGATTGTGCTGCTTCTGAGTTCTTTGAAGATGGAAAATACAATTATAAGAAGTTTGAAGGAGATACCGGTGTAGTTAGAAGCAGAGAAGAGCAAGTGGCTTACCTTGCAGAACTTACCGAAAAGTACCCCATCGACTCTATCGAAGATGGATGTGATGAAGAAGACTGGCAGGGATGGGCCATGCTTACTGCCAAAATCGGCGACAAAGTACAGCTGGTAGGTGATGACCTTTTCGTAACCAATGTGAAATTCCTTCAAAGAGGTATTGAAGAAAAATCTGCCAATTCTATCTTGATCAAAGTAAACCAAATCGGTACGTTGACAGAGACATTGGATGCCATTGATCTGGCGCACAAGGCGGGATTTACCGCCGTAATGTCCCACAGATCCGGTGAGACCGAAGACAGCACGATTGCTGATCTTGCCGTAGCTTGTAACACCGGTCAAATCAAAACGGGATCTGCTTCTCGTTCTGACAGAATGGCCAAGTACAATCAGCTGCTGAGAATCGAAGAGCTTTTGGGCGACACCGCTTATTTCCCTAAGAAGTAAACGTCCAATTCCAACTAATAACTGTAGAAGCATCCGCCGCGGCGGATGCTTTTTTTGTTTTCCGCGGATAGGCTGCACGCCGTGGTACAAACCACAGTTCGTTTATAAATCGTCACTGCGAGCTTGTCTGAAGCAAAACAGGGCTTAGAGGGAGATTTAATGGGAGTAAGCTAAAATAAGGGGCAAGAAAGGGTAATTCCTTCACAAACATAGTATTTACAGCATGAAGGATTCTATACCTGTACGTTGCCAATATCATGATACACCAAGTCAAAGCGGTGGCAGCGGCTACCGGGATTTCTGTACCGATGCCGCTTCCTCCCGGAAGTACAAAGCGCGGGAGGTAGGTCAAAGCAGCTATTCCTGAAATATAGAGAAGGAACTGGGGAAGTGTATAGAAATTATTTAGAGGAATAAATTCCAACCCGGAAGTAGTTTTAAGCTGTTTGCCATTCGGCGCCAACAAAATCTTCCAGAACAACCTTGACTTTTTATCTTTTCAGATGGTGACCAATGTATTGAAATCAACAACATCCTTTTCGGCTACTTCCTTGGACTTGAGCTTGTTTGGTCTCATAATGTGTGAAATTTAGTTTGATAATATCTGATGTAATACAAAGTAAAAAGCTCTCACGGACACATTTTGTCCGTGAGAGCTTTTTATCTGTTGTTTTTAAGAACCTAAAGGCTATTACGCTATAGGTATCCTTCTTGACTTGATACACCTTAATTTATTAACGGTTGATCACCAATAAAAATTCTGCGCTAACAACCTGAATGCGACTTAGCGTCCCCCTTCAATTCCTTTAGTCCCAAAAAAGCTTGGAGTCCAATCACTTCCACGCCATCTGTAAGGGGGTATTGGTCTTTTCCAGCGGTTATAACCCATTTTTTAGTGGCCCGAACATCCTCACAGGCCTGGTGAAATCGTCTGGAGAGTTTTGGTGTGGAAGAACGTTTTACCTCTATTACCCAAATTTCATTGTCCGGGGTTTCCAGGGCCAAATCGATCTCATTTTGTGTATGGGTCCGGTAATAGCAGTATTTCCATCGGTCATCAAGCTGTCGGAGGATGTTCTCTACCACAAATCCCTCCCAGCTGGCACCCAGTACAGGGTGTCCCATAAGGCTTTCAAAATTTGAAATCTGTAATAACCGGTGAAGCAGTCCGGTATCCCTTAAGTAGATTTTGGGTGACTTTACGAGACGTTTTTTTACATTACCTGACCAAGGGGGCAATTGGCGCACCATATAGAAGTCGGTAAGTACGTCCAGGTAATTCCGTATGGTCGTATGGCTGAGTTCCAGACTTCTGCCAAGTTCACTCAATACCTCTTGTTGCCCGTGATAGTGGGCTAACATGGTCCAGAACTTTCTAAGTGAAGTAGCCGGAATATCAGGGCCCATTTGAGGGATGTCACGTTCCAAATAAGTGGAAATAAAGTCAGTCCGCCAATCCCAGCTCGCTTTATCGTCCTCCGCTAAATAACTGTCTGGAAAACCGCCCCAAATAGGCTTCAGGATCGGTCAGTTTGTTGAAATCCGAATCCAGTTCCAAATCGAGATAAGTAGTCTTTTTATTAAATGCCTTTGTGATAGAAAGTGCCAGGGTGGTTTTGCCCACTTGCTTGGAACCGAGTAGTGCTACCACAGGCATGGCGTGCAATGCCTGCTGAAGGTGCTGTTGCTTTTCCCTGCGTATCATATTTTAACCGAAATATGTATCAAATATGGATGAAAAATATTGAAATTCGAAAGTGTAAATTTCAATTTTCAATATTTTTGGCTGTATAAATTGAAATCTGAAAGTTAAGATTTCAATTTATAAGATTCAGTA
The DNA here is from genome assembly GCF_006575665.1 of Echinicola soli. Lineage (NCBI taxonomy): Bacteria > Pseudomonadati > Bacteroidota > Cytophagia > Cytophagales > Cyclobacteriaceae > Echinicola > Echinicola soli. Next base: position 238,886 of record NZ_CP041253.1, on the reverse strand, counting down.
AAAACCAAATAGGCAGTTGACAAAGGTCAATGGTTACGGCACAACATGGCAGACAAAGTCCATACAACTGAAACCGGCTCTTTTATCGATCCATAACATACCGAATCTTCCAATCTTCCAATCTTCCAATTTCCCAATCATATAACTTTCAACCTTCTAACCTAACAACCAATAGCCAATTATCCCTTATTGTACATAGCCGTTTGAAGATTAGTCCCGACTATTTTATATATTTGTCATAAGCAAAACGGATCGTCCTATGGCCAAGTACCTAAAATACACTAAGAATTTTTACGTTATCTTCACCGTGTTTTTTTTGATTTGGATGGTGTTCATTGATAATAATGATATTATCAGCCAATTTAAATTACGGTCTAAACTCAATAGTCTGCAAGATCAGAAGGAATTTTACCAGGAACGGAAAGAAAAGATTAAGTCCGAGCGACAAGAATTACTCAGTAATTACGAACTTTTGGAAAAGTTTGCTCGTGAAAGATACTTAATGAAGAAAAAAACTGAAGATCTGTATGTTATCGTCGATGAGTAAACTCAGGGCTTTGCCCGTATTGTTTGTACTTTTCTTTTTTGTAGGAACAGTAGAGGTAGTGGCGCAGCGGGAATTTTATCAGGAAGAAGATGAAAAAGTCCCTTTAAGCGAACGGCTGTATTTTGGAGGTAACCTTGGGTTACAGTTTGGTAACATTACTTATGTAGAAGTGTCTCCATTGGTGGGAGTGATGATTACCGACCGTTATTCTGCGGGTTTAGGCATTACCTATCAGTACCTCAAGTACAAGAATTTTGGAGAAGCTTCCAATGTTTATGGAGGCAGAATCTTTAACCGCTATAATGTCCTTCCCAATCTCTTTGCCCATGCAGAATATGAAAACCTTAGTGTGGAGGCTTATAGGGAGGATGATTTTGGACGGATTGTAGCAGACAGGGAGTGGGTGCCGGGCTTGTTCTTAGGGGGCGGATATTTTGTGCCCTTCGGTCGCAGAGGTGGTGTGAACTTCACCTTGCTGTACAATGTGCTGTATGATAACCAAAACCTGATTTATACTGAACCATATGTGATCAGACTGGGTTTTGTTCTATAACTGCTAACGTTTACGATGGAATATAGAAAATCATTTATAAAAAAAATTCACGATTCCCACAAGCAATGTCCCGGATGTCCCTCACCAAGGAAGGTTCAGGAGTTTTTTGAAGGTGTTTTGGGTGTGCTTTTTCCGGAATATGCTATTAAGATCCTGCATGATACCCAAGAGATAGAGGATAAGTTAACATACTACCAGATCCAATTGCAGGAGATCTTGGGCAAAAACAACAGGCTGATCGATGTGGACAGTGAAATGGTATCAGAGGCGTTTTTTGATCGCCTTTCCGGCGTGTACGATGCCATCCATGAGGATATTCATGCCATGTTTGATGGTGACCCCGCAGCGAAGTCAACGACCGAGGTGATCAGGAGTTATCCGGGGTTTTATGCCATTGCTGCCTATCGGATAGCGCATTTGCTCCATGAGCAGGGAGTGTCACTCATCCCCAGGATGATTACCGAGTTTGCGCACAGCAAGACGGGTATTGACATCCATCCCGGAGCGGAAATTGGCAGGTATTTTTGCATTGACCATGGCACTGGTGTGGTCATCGGGGAAACCACCCGTATAGGCGACCATGTGAAGATTTATCAAGGCGTCACGCTAGGCGCACTAAGTGTGAACAAGGAAGATGCCGATATCCAGCGCCACCCGACGATTGAGGACCATGTGGTCATTTATGCCGGAGCTACGATTCTTGGGGGCAAAACCGTTGTCGGCGCAGGGAGTGTCATTGGAGGGAATGTTTGGCTGACGAAAAGTATCCCCGCCAAAAGTAAAATCTATTATCAGACCAAAATGTATGATGCCAGTGCGGAGACCACTGACATGTATGTTTTTAAAAATGATGCTTAGCACATGAAGTTATTTGAGTTGATCGGCAAGACGCCTCTTGTTGAGCTTGAACATATTCCCACCAATCCCAACGTCAAGATATACTGTAAGCTAGAGGGACAAAATCCCGGCGGCAGTGTGAAAGACCGTGCAGCCTATAGCATGATCAAAAGGGCCATGGACCGTGGAGATATCAAAAAAGGAGATAGGGTAGTAGAAGCCACCAGTGGTAATACAGGGATCGCCCTGGCGATGATTGCCAAGGTCCTTGGTGTGGAAATGACCTTGATCATGCCCGATAATTCAACCAGGGAAAGAGTGGTTTCGATGGAGGCGTATGGCGCGGAAGTAATCTTGACTCCCGCTGCCAAAACCATCGAATATTCCAGGACACTTGCCGAAGAGATGGCCGAAAAGGAAGGGTATTATATCCTGAACCAATTTGCCAATCCTGATAATTATCAGGCTCACTATGAGGGAACGGGTCCAGAGATCATGCGTGACACCAATGGTGGTATTACGCATTTTGTTTCTGCCATGGGGACTACGGGGACCATCATGGGAGTTTCCCGATACCTGAAAGAGCAAAATCCAGCGATTCAAATAGTCGGCACCCAACCTACCGATGGTTCTAGTATACCAGGGATCAGAAGATGGTCACCGGAGTTTTTGCCCAAAATATACGATGCCACACGGGTGGATCAGATCATCGATGTAAGTCAAGATGAGGCGACTGAAATGACGCGCCGAATGGCAAAAGAAGAAGGGATACTGGCTGGTATGAGCAGCGGTGGAGCCTTACATGCAGCTGTGAAGCTCGCAGAAACATTGGATGCTGGGGTGATCGTCTGCATTACCTGTGACCGTGGGGACCGTTATTTGAGCTCTGATTTGTTTGGGTGATTTTTTCAAGGCGAACATTCATAAATTTCACTAATTTACACTGATTATTGGCGTTAAGAGAACGATTTTGGAGTTAATCCAGTTGGTAAGAAGACGACAATATGATGTGAAATGAGAAATATCAAACCACTGGATGAAGTAGCTTTTTCCGTACTGGATTTGGCCATTATTAAAGAGCACCACGATGCCGGAGATGCCTTTGCTAGGAGCTTGGATCTTGCCAGACATGTGGAGAAATTGGGCTATAAGCGTTTTTGGCTGGCGGAACATCACAATATGGTCAGTGTAGGCAGTTCTGCCACGGCTGTTTTGATAGGGCATATCGCAGGAGGAACCGAAAATATTCGTGTAGGATCAGGAGGGATTATGCTGCCTAATCATGCTCCATTGATGGTGGCGGAGCAATTTGGGACATTGGCCTCACTTTATCCTGGGAGGATTGATCTTGGCTTGGGAAGAGCTCCTGGTACCGATCAGACGACTGCGAGGGCTTTAAGGCGGGATCGGTTGGAGACGGTGGAGGAGTTTCCCCGGGATCTGGAAGAGCTTCAGCTTTACCTTTCTGATGAAAACATCGATGGTAAGGTCCGGGCCATTCCAGGTGAAGGACTCGATATTCCAATCTACTTACTGGGAAGCAGCATGAGCAGTGCCGTGCTCGCAGCCAAGAATGGTTTGCCTTATGCCTTTGCCAGCCATTTTGCACCTGCACAATTCTTGGATGCCACTCGCTATTACCGGGAGAATTTCCAGCCTTCTGAATATTTGAAACATCCCTATGTGGTTTCCTGCGTCAATGTGATTGCTGCGGAAACCGATGAGAAAGCCCATAAAACAGCTACTTCCTTTTATCAAATGGCATTGGGAATTGTGAGAAGAAAATCCTATCCATTAAGGCCTCCGGTGGATACCATGGACGGCTTGTGGACAGAACCGGAAGCAGCTGCTATAAACCAGATGATGGCTTGTAGTTTTGTAGGGACAGCCGCAACAGTTCGGGAAAACTTGGAGCATTTTCAGGAAATTGCCCAGGTGGATGAAATCATGATCTGTTCTCATGTTTATGACCATGAAGAGCGATTAGAATCCTATGAGTTGGCTGCATCGTGCTTTAAGAAACCTGCGGATGCACTTTGATTTACGCTCTTGAGCAAAAGTGTTTTGACCAGGAGTTTTACAGCATGAATCTTCTTGGGAGTAACTTTGCTCCATGGGATTAAAATCGTAAATTCACCATTATACAAACTTTAGGGGTGTCCCTGCATGGGACTGAGATGAGACCCTTTGAACCTGACGCGGGTGATGCCGACGAAGGAAAAAGTTATCCTTTCTTGCAGGCTTTTGCCTGTATAGTTTGCAGGTTCCCTAAAGTTTTTTAAGCTAACGGATATGAAGGAATCTGTAATAAAAAATCTAAAAATACTGAGAGAGAAAGGGCCATTGGTGCAGAGTATCACCAATTATGTGGTCATGAACAATACTGCAAATGCCTTATTGGCCATCGGGGCATCCCCAATCATGGCTCATGCCAAATTGGAGATGGCTGATATGGTCAAGATCGTCAATGCACTGGTAGTAAATATTGGTACATTGGATGAGTTTTGGGTAGATAGCATGCTGCTCGCAGCCAAGGAAGCCAATGAACGGAATACACCCTGGGTATTGGATCCTGTCGGGGCTGGTGCTACGCCGTACCGGAATGAGACCTTGACCCGGCTATTGACCTTTAAGCCGACCATTATAAGAGGAAACGCCTCAGAAATCATGGCCTTGGCAAAGGCGAATGTGCAGACCAAAGGCGTGGACAGTACCCATTCTTCTGATGAGGCCTTGGCATATGGCAAGCAACTTTCCAAAGAAACATCGGCAGTAGTGTGCATTTCCGGGGCAGTAGATTATGTCATTGACGGCGATAAGTTGACCAAGATCAAGAATGGCCATGAACTGATGGGGAAAGTAACCGGGATGGGCTGTACAGCGACTGCTTTGGTAGCGGCCTTTGCGGGAATAGAACCTGATCCTTATCGGGCAACAGTGGCAGGAATGACCACGCTCGGCTTAGCTGGAGAGATTGCTGCACGCAAGGCCGAGGGACCCGGGACGCTCCAATTGTATTTGTATGATGCGCTCTATCATCTCAAGGAAAGTGAAGTGAAGCAATGGGCAAAGGTGGAAGAAAGTCATGACTGAGACTCCGTTCCCTTATAAACTGTATTTGGTAACCGACCAACAGGCTTGCCTTGGCAGGGATTTTTTTTGGGTGCTGGAGGAAGCATTGAAGGGCGGTGTGGATTTGGTCCAATTGCGGGAAAAAGAACTTTCAAAGGAAGCATTCTTAAATAAGGCTCACAAGGTGAAGTCCCTTTGCGATCGGTATAAAGTCCCCTTGGTAATCAATGATAGTTTAGAGGTAGCAAAAGAAGTAGCTGCTCACGGAGTACACATCGGGCAGTCTGACAGTAGTATGAAAGGCGCTAAAGCTTTTTTAGGCGAAGAATTTCCGGTTGGGCTATCACTTGAGCGAATGGATGAACTTACCGCTAAGGAGGCTGATTTGGGTTGGTATTACGGCGTGAGCCCTGTTTTTTCTACTCCCACTAAGCCTGATACCCGTTTTGAATGGGGGTTGGGAGGGCTAAGGGACCTCCGAAATGCTACTGCCAAACCGTTAGTGGCTATCGGCAATATTAATGCATTAAATGCTGCAGAAGTCATCCGTGCGGGAGCAGACTGTCTCGCGGTCGTGTCGGCCATTTGCAGTGCGGAAAGCCCTGCCAAAGCAGCGGAGAAATTCCGAAACGAAATAGAAAAAGTAAAATGAGCAATAAAATAAAGACGTATATCCCTGTGCTGACCATTGCAGGATCAGACAGTGGTGGTGGGGCAGGTATCCAGGCGGATCTAAAGACATTTTCTGCCTTAGGCTGTTTTGGTGCCAGTGTCATTACGGCCACGACAGCACAGAATACCTTAGGCGTGAAGAGTATCCATGATATCCCCGTGGAGCACATAAAGGAGCAGCTGGAAGCGGTGCTTTCAGACATCGAACCGAAGGCCATAAAGATAGGGATGATCAACCGACCAGAAGTGGTTCAGGTAATTGTGGAGGCACTAGCCCAATATCCCGGTATTCCCGTGGTCTTTGATCCTGTCATGGTGGCTACCAGTGGAGACCGTTTGATTAAGGAGGAAACGGTCGAATTATTGAAAAAAGAACTTTTCCCTATTTCGCATATCATCACGCCCAATATGGATGAAGCAGCAGTACTGATCGGCAAAGCAGTGGATTCACTATCTAAGATGGAAAAAGCAGCCAGCCAATTGTTGCCATACGGATCAACCTATGTGTTGGTCAAAGGAGGACATCTAAATGGAAATACGGTGGCAGACGTCCTTTGTGGTAATGAGCAAAAGCATGTCTTTGAAAGTGAAAAAATAAACACAGGAAATGTACATGGAACAGGCTGTACACTGTCATCTGCCATAGCTGTTTTTCTGGCAAGGGGAATGGATATTAAAAAAGCAGTGGAGTTGGCCAGAAGCTTCGTCTTTCAGGCGATTGACGCAGGGAAAACCATTAAGACAGGTCAGGGAAGTGGGCCTTTGAATCACTTCTACCAACCCCAAAAAATGATTATCCATGAGCTGGACCAATGAAGCATGGAAGGGAATCGCTCCCCTTTATGACAAGATCATCCATATGCCTTTTAATCAAGAGTTGCAGAAAGGTACACTGCCAAAGGAAACGTTTAAATTTTACATGGCGCAGGATGCGTTTTATTTGGGTGAATTTGGCAAGGCCCTTAGTACGATCAGTGGTCGTTTGACTGATCTGGACAAGGTGTTGGCATTTTCGGAATTTGCCGCTGGTGCCATTGTGGTAGAGCGGGCGCTACATGAGAGCTATTTCAAAGAGCTGGGACTCCCTGATGAGGTAGACCCTTCCCCTTCCTGCTTGCTCTACACCAATTATATCAGAAACCAGGCAAGCTTTGCCAATATAGAAAAGGCGGTAGCTGCTATTTTACCGTGTTTTTGGATCTATAAAGAAGTAGGTGATTACATCTACGCACAGCAAGATGGAAGTGAGAACCCCTACAAAAACTGGATTGATACCTATGCTGGGGAGGAATTTGCGACTTCCGTCGCCAAGGCACTCGAAATCACAGACCAGCTGGCAGAGAAAGCCAGTCCCACAGCACGAGAAGAGATGTTTGAGGCGTTTGAGATGGCGTCCAAACTGGAGTGGATGTTTTGGGACAGTGCCTATCGCTCAGAGAAATGGCCTGTTTAGGGGCAATGAAGGAATAGGGGCAAATTACTTTTAAGTAGTATAGATCTATATGTTAATTTAGTTAGGGTAATTTGATCCAGGCTTTGTCGAACATGATTGCTTCCAATACTTCTTTAGGCGTATTTCTAATCTTTGAAGCGAGCCTGTTTTAATGATGTTCATTTTTTGTGCCAACACATGAAATGGGGTTTCTGTCTTTTTAGCCGAACTGGATCGAACTGGTCTGTAGCGAATATTATAGGGCCAAGCAATATTTCTGGGGATGAGAGACTTACAGGTGGTTTTTGTAAGTGTATTTCTCTTTAATTTAGCAATAGGAATACGTGTTCCAGCATAAAAAAATCAGCGCAAATCTTATTAATCTGCACCATTTGCGTGCTATCGGAACCAACCCTAATCCCCCCCCCAACTTTTTCGCTTGACCCATATTATACAGTTTGTGGAAAAACTTAAAGATATTGACGGATGGCAAGTGGTTTACTGTTATTTTGGAAAGGGGGAGCGATAAAGATATGGAGGATCAATATAATTTCCTTCGGAAGAATTTGAAACTTTCTTATTTTTGAATGACCACGAAGGTGGAAAGGTTATAAGGCAAGAACCAATACCGTTTGTTTCAGCATAAACTAGCAATACCAATGGCCAAGGAAGATAAGCATACTCCTTCTGTGAGTAGCAGAAGGAAGTTTTTAAGGAATAGCACACTAGCGACTGTTGCTGCGGCAGTGGGGGCCAAGGTGGTTTTTGCATCATCCATGCCGGAGGGGTACGTGCCGGTAGTATTACAGGATGATGATCCATATACGCTTTTCAAGAAGGACAAAGAGCTTATCGTCCTTAATAATAAGCCTTGGAACATTGAATCACAACCACACCTGTTGGATGATAAGGTAACACCCGCCGATAAAATGTTCATAAGAAATAATGGGCTCATTCCAGAATCCATCGACGAAGGGAGTTGGGAACTCATATTTGATGGAGAAGCGGTGTCCTCCCCAAAAACCTATTCACTGGCAGAGCTAAAGCGTAGATTTCATCATTATACTTATCAGCTTACACTTGAGTGTGGAGGGAACGGCCGCAGTGAATTTTATCCGCCTGCCAGCGGCAACCAGTGGAAAACGGGAGCTGTTTCCTGTGCTTTCTGGACAGGCGTGAGGCTCAAGGATGTACTGGAAGATGTCGGGATTGGGGATAATGCAGTATATATTGGTTACCATTCTGCCGATACTCACCTGAGCGGTGATCCTGATAAAGAGCCGATCTCTCGAGGCGTTCCAATTGCCAAAGCACTACAAGAGGAAACGTTGTTGGCTTTTGAGATGAATGGTGAAGCTATCCCTATCGCGCATGGGTACCCGCTAAGGTTGGTGGCAGGAGGTTTTCCCGCATCGGCTTCTGGAAAGTGGCTGAATAGGATCTCGGTTAGGGATAAAGTACACGACGGGACCAAAATGGCAGCTCCCTCTTACCGTGTTCCTTGCAAGCCCGTTTCTCCGGGTGAGGAGGTACCCGACGAGGAGATGTGTATCATTGAATCCATGCCTGTAAAGTCCTTGATTACCTATCCTAAAAGTGGGGCCATGATAGATTTGGGAGATTCACTGGAAATAAGGGGACATGCTTGGGCAGGGGAGTTGGAGGTGAATGAGCTGCATGTTTCTATTGATTTTGGCGCGACGTGGCAGGCCTGCAAACTAGCCCCGCCAGTAAACCGATTGGCTTGGCAGCACTTCAGTGCACAGGTGGAATTCCCGCAAAAGGGATACTATGAGGTATGGGCGAGGGCCACCGATAGCAATGGGGTAAGTCAGCCCATGGTGGTTCCAGGTTGGAATCCGAAAGGGTATTTAAACAATGCATGTCACAGAATTGCCGTAAAAGTAGGTTAGGATGGATCAGGATATTATCAAGTCATTAAAGGGGCTTTTTACGATAGTGGTGGTTTTGGGCATAGTCGTAATGGTACTGTTGGGAGGGGTGCTACTGCTGCAGCAGCACCCTGATGTGTTGGTTAGTCCCAAGGAAGAGGATACCACAATCCCTCCACCGCTGGTGTCAGAAAATTTGGTCAAAGATGGTGTCCATGTGGCCACTGGTCTGGTGGCTGCTGAGGGATATGAAATGGTTATTGCCAATTGCACCAATTGTCATGCAGCCAATTTGATCACCCAAAACCGTGGAGACAAGGAACATTGGGAAAAGTTAATTGATTGGATGCAGGAAACCCAGGGGCTGTGGGATCTTGGGAAAAATGAGCAAGTCATTGTGGCATATCTTGCAGAGCATTATGCGCCTGTTCAGCGTGGCAGAAGAGCTAATCTTAGCGAGATCGAGTGGTACGAGTTGGTAGAATGATCAATTTTTTATTACTGTCGTCCGACTAAATTTCACATACGCCGAAAAAGTAGGTTTAAACGAAAAGAGAAAAGATATTTTCGATTTCCTAAAACTACCCCGTCCTCTGAAGGGTTGATCAGAAAGTCCCCTTTAGGGGATTTAGGGGTGGGTTTTAACGGATTTCCTTGCGAAAGCAAAATCTTCACCCGGATGCCAATGATTTTTTATCGCATCTTATGCTATGTTTAACGTGTGTAAATGGTGTTTTTCACTAATTTGTTTAATTTTTTATCATAAATATTAAACAAAAATACCTGCGAATGGTTAATCAGTTATAACAAAACATTAACTTAAATTCAACTGAACCATGAAAACCACAAAGACAAAGTTTCCCATCCTTTTGCTGCTTTTTTCAGCATGGATGTTTCTGATCGCATGTAACGATGATGATGATCCTGTGCCTATGGAGGAAGACGATATCGTGGATATCGTTACGTCTAGCAATGACTTTACAGTGCTGGAATCTGCAGTGGTGGAAGCAGATTTAGTCACCACACTGAAAGGAGATGGTCCATTTACCGTTTTTGCTCCTACCGATGCCGCTTTTACGGCGTTTTTGGATGATACTGGTATGGCTGCTGATGACTTATTGGGGAGTCCTGATTTGGCTGATATTTTGACCTATCATGTGCTTGCTGGCGAAGTAATGGCATCCGGTGTCGGTGCTGGGGAACTAGAAACAGTGAACGGAGCTAGTTTTTATGTGAGTGAGGATGTGGACGGGAATTTCTGGATCAATGGCTCGGCCATGGTGGTGGATACCGATATAGAGGCATCAAATGGCATTATCCATACATTGGATTACGTAATTATGCCACCTTCTCAGTCCATTGCTGAAATAGCTGTGGGAATGACTACTGCAGCTACTCCTGAATTTACACAGTTGGTAGGAGCCTTGCAGCGTGCCAGTCTGGTAGATGCGGTGAGTGGCGATGAAGGTGATCTTACGGTTTTTGCGCCGACAGATGCAGCCTTTCAGGCGCTCTATGATACCAATCCAAACTGGAATGATTACAATGATATTCCAATGGAAACCCTGACGGCAGTGCTTACTGCGCATGTGGTGCCGGCCAGGGCTTTTTCCCAGGATCTAAGAACGGGAACTTCACTTACACCGTTAAACACAGACGCATCACTAGCGATTGATCTTGGTGCGGGAACTGTGGGAGGTGCTGCGCTCAATACTGATATGCTAAATATCCATGCGACCAATGGTGTGGTTCATGTAATAGATGAGGTGATTTTGCCTTAATAGAGTACAATTCTATAAAGGAAGGGAACTGCCGTGGAGCTACGGCAGTTTTTTTATTATCTTTCACGAAAGGACCAGTTGTAATAAGGTATAATGAGGGTAACTAAAATATTTGCAAATGGCATTATGTCATTGCTTTTGCTTTGTGTTATAAATAAAGCAATGGCTCAGGATACGCCCATATACTTGGTCCTAAAGTCCAGCAAGCAGTCCATTCGGCCAGCCGAGTTTTTTATTAGTGGAGTTCAGGATATCAGGGTTGCCCAGTCAAGTATCGGTGAAATCTTTACTTCTTCCCAATCCCTGAGGAAGGAATCACTGGAAATTAAAGACGGGGTAGTGAAAAGTACGGAGGGCTTCATCGAAGGAATGCTTTACACTGATCGGTCAAAAAGACCTGTGGTGGTGCAAGTGCAAGAAATGAATGTAGCGGAGAAAAGCGCCACAGATGGTAAGATAAAAGGGCAAATAGGTTTATCCTTACGTTTTTTGTTGGATGGGGATAGTTTGGTTCATTTGCTCGATTATGATGGTGGAGCGCGCTATACCAGGTCCTTGGGGAGGTATGCGGTCATTGGAAGTGCCATGGAGCAGTCCCTGGGGAATGCGTTAAATTACTTCAATGAATGGATCAACCAGCAAGCACCGCGGAATATTAAACTGGCCCAAGGCCTCGATTTGGAGATTGTGGATTATCCGGCAGCCGAAAAAGGTGACACTGTTTTTTACCATCCGGATAGAAAACTGGATTGGGATGATTTTAAGGCCAGGCCGCATACGGGAAGTTCTTACGCTGCATCGATTTTTACCAGCTTTGCCTGGGAAGGCGATCCAAAGGTGGAAGATGGCAGGGTGAAACTTGAGTTGGTCGTGAAGGTTTTTATGCTTAAATCATCCTCATGGGCAAGGAGTTCCAGAAAGGATGCTTATGGAATCAATCATGAGCAACGCCATTTTGATATTACCAAAATCGTAGTGGAACGCTTTAAGGAAAAGGTACGGCAGTTGGAGCTTGGTCCTGAGGATTATGATGGCCGTATCGGCTACTTGTATATAGAGACATATCGGGAGATGAACAAAATGCAGGAAGCCTATGATGATGAAACTGATCACGGAAGAAATAAAGATGCCCAGCGAAAGTGGAATGAATACATCGATCAGGAACTGGCCAAATACCGATAATTTTAGAGAGCCAATTAGTTGCCGAAGAAGTTTTTAGAAGGTTTGATTTGATCTGGAGCCCAGATTTTAATATTGTCAAACTTACCGATATCATCAAAAGTCCCAAAGCCAATATGGCCAATATTGAAATGATTGTCAGTGGTTTCCATAATTGGAGTGGTCATATCGTCGAAGTACACCTTGATACTGTGGTCTTCCAGGTTCCTAATGACTTTTACTTTATGCCACTGTTCTGTGCTTCCCCAGTTTATGCCACCGTTTATTTTTTTACCAATGGCCACTCTGGGGGCATCGTTGACCAAGAAAATATTATGGGCATGAGGATCAGGTTTGGAGGCAATATGGGTGTAATAAAAGTTTGCTGGATCTTTCATGCCAAAGAAAATACAAAGGTCCCGATGGCCATACTCTTTTCCCGTTTGCTGCAAATCGGCTTCAAGGATAAAGCTGCCCACGCTTACAGACTTTATCATGGCAATGTTAAAGGGAGACCTGAACGGTGGGCTGTAGTCGCTCTGTTGGGAAATGGCTAAAGCGTATCCTGCTTTTTCAACGGTGAGGTCCCATGCCCGCTGATCGGTCATTTCGAACTCATCAATAGCTTCCTTTTCTGTAAAGTCCTGCTCATAGATCAGGGAATAACTGTTTGGAATGTCTTGCCCCAGGAGACTAAAGGAAATCCCGAAACAGAGCATAAGTAGGGTAGGGAGAGGTTTCATGTTGGTTAAGTTTTGAGCATTGCTGATAAATAAAGATAACTACAGACGGGGACAGATGCATGCAATTATGGGGATTTTTTGGTCAAACTTCATTGTCTACCGCATACCAGGGAGTCCCTTGTATGTCCCGAGCCCCTTGATGGTTTCAATATTAGCCTCAGTTCGATTTAAAAATCGTCACTGCGAAACGTGAAAAGGGGATTTGAGGGAAGGAGCTGTGGCAGTCTCATTAATTACGGGAATGCGGTGCCTTTTTACGGCGCACTATTGGGTCTGCTTGGCACCGGAAAAGCCTGTTCCGGCACCTTCGGGGATGTTTTATAATACTAATGGACCAAGCAATATTTTTGGGGGATGAGAGATTTCCAGGTGGCTATGGTAAGGATATTTCTCTTTAATTTAGCAATAGGAATGCGTGCCCCAGTATAAAGAAATCAGCCCAAATCTTATTAATCTGTGCCATCTGCATGCTATCGGAACCAGCCTTAATCCCCCCAATTTTTTCACTTGATCCATACTAATTAATAGAAAATCAGGTTATTAATAGCCTCAACTTTTTGCTAGAGTCCTGTCCTTATGATCATAAAAAAAACCGATCATCTGTGTGTGGAGTACAGTGATCGGCCTTTTTAGAAAAATAACCCTAACAAACCAGATAATCTATATCTGGCCACTAATTTCGCGAATTAATATTGAAATACAAACAAAACGAAAATAAATTTTGTTTTGATTTCTTGTATTTATAAAGTGGTATTGTCAAAAGGTACTATAAAGGACTTTGATCTAGCATGGGAATTATGGGAAGTGCATGTGGAAAAGTGCGGGATTAGTTGCTTGAAAACAAGGTGTTTGGGAAGGTTAAGGGGCTTTGTGAGTAATAAATAAAATCAATAAATTGGAAACAATCGAAAACTTTGCTTTCGTTAAAGTTGTCTTTTAATTAAGTTTTCAGGTAAATAAAAAACGAAAATATAATTTTGTGTTTAGGCGTTCGTTCTAAAGTAAAAAGTTATAATCGTAAATTATGTCTTGTTATTTTGATAGCGATCAAAAGGTTATGAATTAAAGAGGTGTTTGATAAATGAAACTTATTGAGTATTTTTCGAAAGACTTTTTAAGAGAACTGTATTATTTAATAAAACATAGATAGATAAATAGATATGAAAAAGACGGCACAGCGAAGATCCAGGATCTTGGAGGTTTTGGATGAGCATGGGCAGGTTAATGTCAGTGAACTGAGTAAAGCCTTGGGCGTAAGTGAGGTGACGATCCGAAATGACCTTGCAAATTTAGAAAGAAATAAACTGTTGGTAAGGGCTCACGGAGGAGCCTTCAAGACCAATAATATGGCTCTTCCGGTAACTGAAAAGAAAAAGATTAACCTGGATCTCAAGCGTAAGATTGGTAAGAAAGCGGTGTCGATGATTGAGGAGAATGATTCCATTATATTGGATTCAGGGACGACCACTTTTGAGATTTCCAATAACCTCGCCAAGTTTGAACGATTGACCGTGATAAGCAATGCATTGGATATTGTCAATAATTTGGCAAGTTATGATAACCTGGATGTAATGATGCCAGGAGGTTTCCTGAAGGAGTTTTCCATGTCATTGGTAGGGCCTATGGCAGAGCGAAACCTGAAGCAGCTGCACTGTAATAAAATGTTCTTGGGAGTCGATGGGATTAAGGCTGATGTGGGCGTGTTTACTCACTACATGGAGGAAGCGTACCTTAACCAGATCATGATTGATATCGCAGAGGAGGTGATCGTGGTGTCAGATTCGACCAAGTTCAAAAAAATAGGTTTGGCTTTTATTGCAGGCTTTAATAAAGTGCATAAAGTAATAACAGACGATCGGATCGAAACAGAGCATGTGAAAATGCTCGAGAGAAATAATGTGGAAGTGATTATCGCTGGCTAAAAAATAAGGGCCTTTCACCAGAATTGGGAAAGGCCCGTTTTATTTGATCCTATTCCTTTAAGATGACTTTAGTGACTACAGGCATATGATCACTAAAGTCCACTGGGATCACCTTTACTTCCTTGATCTCCCAATTGACATTTTTGGAAAGCCATACATAGTCAATCCGTGATGTGGGATTGTCAAATGGGATGGTAGCTTGCGGGTTTCCAAAAGCAGCGGCTGCATCAGTGAAATCTTTTTCCATAATAGGATATGGATTGTCGGTTGGTTTGAAATTAAGGTCGCCTGCTACCACCACGGCTCCATTTGTTTTTCGGAGGTGTTCCACGATTGCCTTGGTTTGCGCCATTCTGTTAGCGTCAAACTGATGGCAGAGGTGGGTGGCACCAAAAGTAATTTGATCCCCATTTTCCAATGTAAGAGTAGCTAGCGCCATTGCTCTTCCTTCTCCTCCCTCGGGAATGGGGAGGTCGATTTTTCGCATTTGTGCAGGATGCTTACTGAGCAGCCCTTCTCCGTACCCTCCGTTGCTAAAGTCAATCGCTTTGGCAAAAAATCCATGCATCCCCGTACGCTTTGCCAGTTCTTTCACTAAGTCTATAGGGGTGTTATCATAAATTGCTGCGGTTCGCTGGGTCATGCTGTCCACTTCTTGCAGGGCGACAAAGTCTGGGTCGATGTCTTTGATCAGCTGAGCGATTTCTTCCAGGTTTTTACTGCCCTTTTCGTAAGGTTTTTCCCCGTGATAGATGTTATAGCTCATCAGGGTGAGAGAGGTTTGCTGTGCATGTGTCCAGAATGGAATCGCAGCAAGGCTGAGCAATAATGCTAAAGATAGTTTTTTCATCAGATTGGCCTTTATTGAATGGTGGATGAGAATTCGTTGCTTTGTCTGCCTTCGGGTGTGATGACGATATAGCGCAGTGTCAGGCTTTCCTGTTCAGGTCCGGTGATGGGGGCGAAGAAACTACCAGTGTAAAGGTTTCCTGTTTGGTCTGCCTTGTGGCCATCCACGGTATAGTAGACGTTGCTGCCTTTTACCAAGGGCCGAATAGCAATCATGTGCCGGCCTGAGCGCTCATCGGTGGATATAGTGACCTCGGCTTCGGGCACCCGGTAGAATACTTGGAGCTGTTCTAGTTCAGCGAGCCTTTTGGGGAGGCGATTGGCGGTGAATTCCTGGTAGTCCTTTCGCTGGCTACCCATCCAGGCTACCTCGGCCAAGGCCAGGGCACGAGGGAAAAGGTGGTATTCCAGTTTGTTGTTGGTGGCAATATATTCTGTCCAAAGATTGGCTTGTACCCCTAAGATATGGGTCTGCTGATCAGCGGTCAACGCCTCAGGACGTGGAGTGTAATGGTAGACCTTTTCGAGTGGGAGGAATCCGCCGATGGCCACGGGTTCGGTGGTTTTATCTTCTGCCTGATAATGGTCAAAGTACATGTGGCTATTGGGAGTCATGATGACGTCATGGTTCATCTTGGCAGCTGCTATTCCGCCTTTTTCACCTCTCCAGCTCATGACAGTTGCGTTGGGAGCCAATCCGCCTTCCAGGATTTCGTCCCATCCTATGAGCTTTCTGTTGTTTTCATTGAGGAATTTTTCGATTCTGGTAATGAAATAACTCTGTAGCTCGTGTTCATCTTCCAGGTTCTCCTTTTTAATAAGGTCTTGGGAGATGCTTGAGGTTTTCCAGTGGTCTTTTGGGGCTTCGTCACCACCGATGTGTATGTATTCGCTGGGGAAAATGTCCATCACTTCCATGAGTATGTCCTCCAGGAATTGGAAGGTTTCTTCTTTCACGCCATAGATATTGGGATGGACTCCCCAATATCCTGGGACGGCAGTGTTGAGGTCATTGTCGTAGGGTTCGCCTTTCTCGTTCATGGCCATGACAGATCCGGTCAGCGGTTTTCCGTCTTTTGGCTCGTATCCGTCCGTTTTAAAACTACCAAATTCCGGGTAAGCAGCAAGGGCAGCAGAGCTGTGTCCGGGGAGCTCGATTTCAGGAATGACGGTGATCATTCTGTCCGCAGCATACTTGACGATTTCCCTCGCTTCTTCTTGGGTGTAGAATCCACCATGTTTTACACCATCATAAATAAAAGGGTCGTAGTCCCAATATTGCCCGATGATGGTGGAGTCTCGCCAAGCTCCTATTTCTGTGAGCTTGGGATATTTTTTGATTTCCAGTCTCCAGCCTTGGTCCTCTGTTAGGTGCCAATGCATTTTATTGAATTTGAAATAAGCCATCAGGTCGATCATCTTTTTTATTTCTGCTACTTCAAAAAAATGACGACCAACATCCAGCATGATGCCTCTATAACCAAACTCTGGTTTGTCCTTAATGGAAACCGCGGGAAGGGTGAGTGTTCCGTTGGTTTGGGAGATGAGCTGGAGACTGGTCTGAAGCCCATAAAATATGCCTTTTTCAGAACCTGAGATAGAGATGTGTGTTTTGTCAACGTCCAGTTGGTAGCTTTCATTGGTGTCATGCTCGTCGGTCGTTACAGATAATTCGATGGAAGGTCTGTCTTGTTCAAGGGCCGATATAGGGAGTCTGATGCCGTAAAGTTTGTCCAGGAAATTATTGAAAATATCAGCTGATTTTCTTGACTGGTCACTTTCTGCAAATATGTAAGTCTCCTCGTTTAGGGAGAAATCCCCTTCTTTTAGGGTCATTTCAGCTGGTTTTGGGATGACTGAAAGGTGTTTTTCGGTTTCTTGGGCTTGGAGTGAGCCGATAAGGAATAGTGCCAAAATGGCGAATGTTGTTTTTCTTTTGATCATTTGAGGGGGATTTAAAATGGGCGCTATAATGGTTTTTTTTCTTTCGTTATGTATTTTATGAAATAGAAAAGAAATATAACGAAAATTTAAATGGACTGAAATAGGAATGTGAAAAAATGAAGGTTAATTATATAGCTGGTGCTGTTAGCGGGAGTCAGTCAATGCAGGGGATGTAGTTAAGGAGTTTTTGGAGACTGGGGTTGGGGTTTTCCTTGTTCCAGAGTGCGGTGATTTCAGCCTTTTGGGGGATATCGGGTAAATGAATGAATTTTACGGCTGCATTGGAGACGTGCTCAAAGGAGACCGGAAGAAAGGTGATGCCCAGTCCATGGTCCACGAGGTTAAGTACGGTATGTCCATGGACGGTCTCGTGAGCAATGTGAGGAGAAAATCCCCCGTCTTCACATATGCTCAGCTGTAGTCTGTAGTATAATTCCCCGTCCGCCTGAGTGGGAAGAATAAACTCTTCTGATTTTAGTTGGGAGATTTTTTGGAAATTTTCAGGGCCGATCGGGTGGTTTGCAGGGAGGACAAGAGAAAAAGGTTCCCTGAATACCAACTGACTTCCATATTGGGGCTGAGGATAGGGGTTTCTTAGAAAGGCAATGTCCAATTCTCCATTTTTAATGGCTTCTAATTGGGTACGGCTGGTCATTTCGTTTAGATAGGTTTGGATGTGGGGGTGGGATTGGTGCATTTCGGTAAGCACATCAGGTAAAAACGTATGGATGCAGGATCCCACGTAGCCGATCCTGATTTCACCCTTTTCGCCTTCTTGCACTAGCTTGGCATGGCTTTTTATCAATTCCAGTTGATCTAGGATGCCTTTAGTTTCTTTCTTAAAGTATTGGCCTGCAGCAGTAAGCCGGACATTCCTTTTATCTCTTTTAAACAGGGCTGTTCCCAGCTCCTCCTCTAGTAATTTGATTTGTTTCGAAAGGGCCGGTTGGACGATAAACAGTCGTTCGGCTGCTTTTCGAAAATGCAATTCCTCTGCCAATACCGAAAAATATCTTAGCTGTCTCAATTCCATTTTTGATCACTTTTAGTTATTAAATAGTGAATATAATACTATTTTTTATTATTAGTTATAATCTTGACCTTTGCTGTTGTCAGTGTATAAACCCATTTATTTCTACAGATTTTAAATCGACCTATGATGATAGATGTTGCAGTAAAGCGAGGAGAGTATAAAGTTGGCGAAATGCCCGTTACTTTAGAGAGGATTCACCGTGTAGTGTCCAGTGGTGAGCTTTTGGTGATATCGCCTGCGGCCATGGAAAGGATCCGGCGATGCAGGGGATACCTGGATGATAAGATTTCTCAGGATGAGACGGCCCTGTTTTACGGGATCAATACCGGATTTGGCTATTTGCAGCAAGTAAGGATTGATCGAAAGGAGATTCAGCAGCTTCAGTATAATCTACTACAGTCGCATGCGTGCGGGGTGGGAGAGAAGGTGCCTAAGGAGCTGGTGCGGCTGATGTTACTGACCAAGATTGAGTCTCTTTCTCGGGGTCATTCAGGTGTGCAGCTGGAAACAGTCCAGCGTTTAGTGGATTTTTACAACCATGATGTACTTCCAGTGGTCTATAACCAAGGGTCGTTGGGGGCTTCTGGGGATTTGTCTCCGCTTTCCCACTTGAGTTTGCCGTTGATTGGAATGGGCGAGGTTTATTTTGAAGGTAAAATTTTGCCCAGTGCTCAAGTGTTGGAGGAATTTGGCTGGCAGCCCGTTACGTTACGGTCAAAAGAAGGGCTTTCGCTTATCAACGGTACCCAATTCATGCTAAGCTATGGAGTGCATATTACCCAGCGGGCAGGAGCGTTGTTCAGGTGGGCTGATTTGATTGCTTCGATTTCGGTAGATGGTTTTAATGGGAATTTGCAGCCTTTTAACGCGCTGATTCACCAAGTGAGGGCTCATGAGGGGCAGTTAAGTACAGCTGCAGCCATGCGTCACTATCTTGAAGGAAGTGAAATTGCTTTATCAAAAGAAAAGCAGGTACAGGATCCTTATTCTTTCCGGTGCATTCCCCAAGTGCACGGGGCTTCCAAAGACACGTTGGCTTTTGTGGAAAAGACGTTTGAGCGTGAAGCCGATTCTGTGACCGATAATCCTAATATCTTCCCTGACGAAGATGAGATTTTGTCCGGCGGCAATTTTCATGGTCAGCCATTGGCACTGGGATTTGATTATCTTGCCATTGCGATGGCGGAAATTGGTAATATTTCCGAACGTAGGACTTATCAACTGCTTTCCGGTCAGCGCGGCCTTCCATTGTTTTTGGTGGATGATCCAGGCCTACATTCTGGATTGATGATCCCGCAATATACCGCGGCTTCAGTAGTGAGTGAAAACAAGCAGCTTTGTACGCCCGCCTCGGTGGATTCGATTGTTTCCTCAAATGGACAGGAAGATCATGTCAGTATGGGTGCCAATGGAGCCACCAAGTGCTTGCGTGTTTTGGATAACTTGGAAAAGATCCTGGCCATAGAGTTGTTGACAGCTGCACAAGCATTGGAATTTAGACGCCCTGCGAAGAGTTCTGCTATTGTGGAGGGCTTAGTTGGGTGTTATCGGGAGCAGGTGAGTTTTAATGCCCAGGACAGGGTGTTGTCAGTGGATATCGATAAGACGATACAGTTTTTGAGGGAAAGAAAAGTCGAGGAGTTTGAAAATTTATTTTCCTAAATATGTGTATTCGTAATGTTGCACGTAACCCAATATGGTAAGGGGCATGTTATTTTCTGTTCTTTTATTCAGGTGTGAAATTGCTTCAAAATCAGTTCTTTCCTGATATTTGCCAGCCTGTCCCGAAGGATTTCGGGACAGGCTACTACGGTTCCTGATGATCCGAGTGATATTGGATCAAGCAATATTTCTGGGGGCGGGAGAAGGTTTATATTCATTTGGTAGGTCGCCACGAAGTCGCCAAGACACGAAGTTTTTTGTAGGCGGATTCCAAATTTCATGGAAAACAAACAGCTTTGGGTCTTAGAATCTTTGTGGCAAAAAAACAAAAAAGAAATCCTATTAAAATAAAGGGATTCATGCCCTCAACTTTTTCGCTTGCCTCCTTTTTCGCACATTTTGAGGACCAAGCAATATTTCTGGAAGATGAGAGATTTCCAGGTGGTTTTGGTAAGCATATTTCTCTTTAATGTAGCAATAGGAATGTGTAGATTATAAAATCAGTATAAATCCGTCATTGCGAGGAAGTATAGCCTGTCCCGACCTATCGGGAACGTGGCAATCCCGTATTAAGAAAACGAGATTGCTTCACTCCGTTGCTCTGCATTCGCAATGACGGTATTTTAAATCGCGTTTATTATAAAAAATCAGCGTAAATCTTATTAATCTGCATCATCTGCGTGCTATCGAAACCAACCCTATTCCCCTCCAAAAAACTTTTCCGCTTGATCCGTGATATTTACCCACTGTAAATCAATAGCGTCCTAAATAAAAAATGAGAGGTTCTATTTTTTGCCCAAAAAAGTTATTTTGGGTTTGCACCAAAAAACACGAACCTCTCATGTGTAATATTACATTGTTTTCACAGATTATTAAAAAGATAGACCGATCAATTTTCAAGAAATTGGTCAAGGAAAAGCAAACCGATAAGGGCTGCAAGGGATTTGACAGCTGGACGCATCTTGTCTCGATGTTGTTCTGCCATTTTGCCAAGAGCACCTCGGTAAGGGACATTTCCAACGGACTCCGGTCTGCTACCGGGAACCTTAACCATCTTGGTATTGCCAAAGCCCCCTCCAAATCAAGTATCAGCTATCAGAACAAACGAAGGGATTCGGACCTGTTCAGGGACCTTTACTATTCCCTACTGGGAAGTTTAGGACAGCAGGCAGCTGTCAAGAGGTCCAAACTCAGGATCAAGGTCCCCGTTTACCTGCTCGATGCCACGGTGATCAGCCTTTGTCTTTCGGTGTTTGACTGGGCTACTTTCCGTACCAAAAAGGGAGCTGTAAAGATGCACACCCTGCTGGAATATGACGGGAAACTCCCTGTTTACGTGAACATTACCGAGGGGAGTGTCGGGGATAATAAAGGAGCTTACGACATTCCCTTGGAAAAGGGCTCGGTGATCGTCGCCGACCGGTATTACAATGACTTGCCCATGCTCAACGTCTGGGACAGCAAAGGGGTGTTCTTCGTGATCAGGCACAAGGGAAACCTTGCCTTCAGCACCGTCGAAGAACGGGAGCTGCCCGAAACAACCGCCCAACATGTGCTCAAAGACGAAGAAATCGAACTGACCAACCCACAATCCAAAACCAAGTATAAGGGAAGGCTCAGAAGAGTGGCCGTGTGGGATGAGGAAAACCGGCAGACCATTGAACTGATCACCAACAACTTTGCCTGGGCGGCCCAGACCATTGGGGACCTCTACAAATCAAGATGGGAGATTGAGGTGTTTTTTCGGGACATCAAGCAGCTATTGCATATCAAAACCTTTATCGGAACCTCTAAAAATGCAGTAATGATCCAGATATGGACGGCTTTGATCACCATCCTGCTGATCAAAGTCATGAAGGCAACAGCTAAATTCGGCTGGCACCTGTCCAATCTGGTGGCCTTTATCCGGCTCAATATATTCGTGAAAATCGAACTGCAAAAATGGCTTGATAGCCCATTTACGGAACCCGAAAAACCACCCCTGAAAATAGTACAGGGGGATCTGTTTGCTCAAACTCCTTAATATGTCCCCAATTTGCTTTCAAATACAGACTAAAGGGTAAATCAAAAATTATTTAGGACAGCATTGACTGTAAATCATATATAACAGAAAAAAGACTGCTTTACAAAGCAGTCTTTTTATTTATATTTGGGAAATATCCTATTTAAGGGATTGATTTTTAGTTTTCTAAGTGTTTTTCCACTGCTGTGAAAGGTAGGTTAAAAGCATCCGCTACGGCTTTATAAACCACATCCCCTTTTATTACATTCAGCCCTGTCGTCAGCTCTATACTTTCTTTAGAGGCTCTTTTCCATCCCTTGTCTGCCAATTGGATAGCATAAGGAAGGGTGGCATTGGTCAGTGCGATGGTAGAAGTGTAAGGTACAGCTCCTGGCATATTGGCTACGCAGTAATGTAGTACACCATCGATAGTAAAGGTGGGGTCTTGGTGGGTCGTAGGCTTACAGGTCTCGATGCATCCTCCTTGGTCCACTGCCACATCTACGAGTACGGTGCCAGGCTGCATTTCCTTCAGCATATCCCTGGTGATAAGGTGTGGTGCCTTGGCTCCCGGGATAAGTACCGCGCCAATAATCAGGTCGGCGGTTTTGATCAGTTCCCTGATGTTGTATTCATTGGACATTCTGGTTTTTACGTTCGCAGGCATCACGTCGGATAGGTATCTCATCCGTGGGAGCGAAACATCCAGGATAGTGACATCGGCCTTCATGCCAGCCGCCATCCAAGCGGCTTGTGTTCCGACTATTCCTCCGCCTAGAATCAAGACTTTTGCAGGTAATGTGCCGGGCACGCCTCCCATGAGGATGCCTTTTCCGCCAAGTGGCTTCTCTAAGTAATTTGCACCTTTCTGCGTGGCCATTCTACCGGCTACTTCCGACATAGGGACAAGGAGAGGGAGGCCTCCTCCTGGTTTTTCCACCGTTTCATAAGCGAGACAAACTGACTTGCTTTTGATCATGGCATTGGTCAGTGGTTCGTGGGAAGCAAAGTGAAAATAGGTGAACAAAAGTTGGTCTTCACGAACAAGGTCATACTCCGGCTCAATAGGCTCTTTGACCTTCATGATCATCTCAGCGATGCGGTAAGTTTCCTCAATAGTGGGGAGGATCTTGGCTCCTGCTTCCTCATAAAGGTAGTCGGGGAAACCGCTGCCGTCACCGGCTGTGTGCTGTATATATACGGTGTGGCCTCTTTTGACCAGTTCCTGAGCACCAGCAGGTGTTAGGGCAACTCTGTTTTCGTTGTTTTTAATCTCTTTGGGTATCCCTATGATCATAACTGTTATTGGTTGGATATACTACTTACCTTGCAAATATACTAACTGTAAGGTGATTGGTTGTTAGATACTTACTGATTATTTTGGTACGGGTAAGAAAATTAGTTGTTTGTAGAATAAAATTCTTTTTAAATATCCTGATATGTATAAAGTTTCAAAACAATTCTTTTTAGATGTTTTTTATTTGGTGATAGGATTTTTAAAAATTGACGTTACTTTAATACAATTAGGTAAAATTTTAAAATATTGTAATTTTATCGCTATTTCGTTATTATCGGAATATTATTTTATTAAACTTGTTAAGTTTAATTGTTTTTGAAATTTATTATCGGTTTTATGAGTTAATACTTGAGGGTTCTATTTGTATAGAACTTAAAAATCAGTATTTTTGAAGTACCTTGAAAAACCCAAAATAGCTGTTAATATTTAAATATGATAGAATTGGAAACGTTACCAAGACATAAGGTTAATCTAGATTTAGAGAAGGATCAAATTTTATTTGACTATAGAATTGTTCAGCAGAGTCGTCAAGCTTCCTTAATGGGAAGGAAAGAGGTCTTTATGGGCAAGGCTAAATTTGGGATTTTCGGTGACGGCAAGGAACTGGCGCAAGTGGTCATGGCACGATATTTCAGGAAGGGCGATTGGCGTTCTGGATATTACCGTGACCAGACTTTTATGTTTGCGATTGAAGAGTTGAGATTACAGGAATATTTTGCACAGCTCTATGCGCATACCCAGGTCAAGGAGGAGCCTGCTTCCGGTGGGCGTTTGATGAATGGACACTTTGCCACCCGCTCGCTAAACGATGATGGCTCTTGGAGGGACATCAGAAATACCAAAAACTCAGGTGGTGATATTTCACCTACTGCCGGGCAAGTTCCTAGACTGATTGGTTTGGGCTACGCGTCCAAACTGTTTAGGGAAAATGAAGAACTCCAGAAGCTAAAGCAGTTCAAGGGGCTCGGGAAGGAGATTGCCTGGGGAACCATCGGAAATGCTTCTTGTGCCGAAGGGATGTTTTTGGAGACGGTCAATGCGGCAGGTGTTTTACAGATTCCGGTGGTTTTTTCCGTTTGGGATGATGACTATGGTATTTCAGTACCAAATGAGTTCCAGACCACCAAAGGCAGTATTTCGGAAGCCTTGGCTGGGTATCAGCGGGAAGAGGGAAAGCCTGGAGTGGAGATCATTGTGGCCAAAGGCTGGGATTATGAATCCCTTCATGCGGCCTATAAAAAATCCGAAGAACTGGCAAGGGAACACTCCGTGCCTTCGCTGGTTCATGTGGTCGAAATGACGCAGCCTCAAGGGCATTCTACTTCTGGATCGCATGAGCGCTACAAGTCCAAGGAGAGACTGCGGTGGGAGGCAGATCATGATTGTAACATGATGTTCCGTACCTACATTCTGGAAAACGGTATCGCAACCGAGGAGGAACTGAATGAAATCGATAAAGAGGCTGTTCGGTTTGTGAGAGAACAAAAGGAAAAAGCTTGGAAATCCTTTACAGAAGATATTAAATCTGACCTTAAAGTGGTCGTTGGCCTGATCAAGGATGCGGCTAGTCACAGTAAGCAGCAAGATGCCCTCAGTCAGCTGTCAGGTGATCTTTCCAAAACAATTAATCCAATTAGAAAAGATGTTTTCGGAGCGGTTCGGAAGACGTTGTTGTTAATGCGTTTTGATGCAGAAGAGGCCAGGACTCCTTTAAAAGAATGGTACGAGGAGCAGAAGAGTCGCAATTATGATCGTTATAATAGCCATCTCTATAGTGAGTCCGAAGAAGGGAATCAGCGCATTAAGATAGTCGATCCAGTGTATACCGATAAATCTCCAACGGTGGACGGCAGGGAAGTTTTGCAGGCGTGCTTTGATCAAATGCTCAGCAATGACCCCAGGGTGTTTGCTTTTGGGGAAGATGTGGGAAAAATCGGTGACGTTAACCAAGCTTTTGCTGGGCTTCAGGAGAAGCACGGGGAGCTGCGCGTTACCGATACAGGAATCCGTGAAATGACGATCATTGGTCAGGGAATAGGGACGGCCCTCCGCGGCTTGCGCCCAATTGCCGAGATCCAGTATTTGGATTATATTTACTATGCCCTGATGACGCTGACCGATGATTTGGCCTGTCTCCATTACCGCACCAAAGGCGGTCAGAAGGCTCCTATGATCGTGAGGACAAGGGGACACCGTCTTGAAGGTGTTTGGCATTCAGGTTCGCCCATGAGTGCTATTTTGGGCTGCTTGCGCGGATTGTTGGTCTGTGTACCAAGAAATATGACGCAAGCAGCGGGGATGTACAATACGCTATTGAGAAGCGATGAGCCTGCGCTGATGATCGAGTGCCTCAATGCTTATCGCCAAAAGGAACTGATGCCTTCCAATGTGGGTGAGTTTACCGTTCCTTTGGGCAGGCCTGAAGTGCTCAGGGAGGGCACGGATATTACCGTGGTAACTTATGGTGCCATGTGCCGTGTCGTGCTGGATGCAGCCGGGCAGTTGGATGAATATGGCGTTTCTGTGGAGGTGATAGATGTGCAGACGTTGCTGCCTTTTGATGTGCATCATATCATTTTTGAGTCCATCAAAAAGACCAATCGTGTCATTTTTGCCGATGAAGATGTCCCGGGAGGTGCGTCAGCCTATATGATGCAGCAGGTTTTGGAAAAGCAAAAGGCCTATTATCAGCTGGATTCTGAGCCAGTGACCCTTTCTGCACAGCCACACCGTCCTGCTTATTCCTCGGATGGGGATTATTTCTCCAAGCCTAGCGTGGATGATGTGGTGGAAAAAGCCTATCGTATCATGCATGAAGTAGATCCGGTAAGCTATCCAATATGGTAGTAGGAGATTGTAATAAAGGAATTTTAGGCCCTTGGCAAAGGGCATAAATATAAGCGGCTTAAATCAGCGATTGATTTAAGCCGTTTTGATTTATTGCTGCTGAATTTGATTGAGGGTAAATTCAGGCGTGGAAACCACATTGCTCTTGTTGAGTGCCCGGTCTTGGATTTGCAGGTCCAGACGGACGGTGTCGTTTCGGAAGATGGATCGCCATCCTGAGGAAAGCATGGAGTATTCAATGGTTCCCTCTACGGCCCGTTGGTTATTGTCGTTAAGTATCAGCGGAAAACGCCCGTCAAATGTGGTGTAATATGGGGCGTCAGTCCATTTGAATTCGTTAAACGTACCGTTTCTCTTAATGAAAAAGCGCACGAAGATATTGTAATAATCCGGGTTATGCTCCACCCAAAGGGTATCTTCGATGGTTTCATTATTAATGGTTGGTTTTACCTCCCAATCCCTCGGGTTGTAGTTGGGGGCATCGGCAGGACGGTTGGAATAGGTGATGTAATTTCCGCTTTCGTCGGTAAGGAATATGAGTGGGTTGTAGGGAGGATTGTCTTCTTTTGGGTCTAAACCAAGGTCTCCTTCTGCATCCCGGAAGTTTATGGCAACCTTGAGGGAATCCGAAGCACCGTCCAATTCCAGGTAGGAAAGTCCAGCATAACTGATCTCCGGAACGGTAGGGAAATTATCAGGGGGAGACACGCAGGCACCCACAGAAAAAATTAAAACCAAGATATATGCATAGCTTTTTGCTTTCATATTGCCAGTAATAGTTGATTGTGTAGAGTCAATCTTAAATTTGCTTAAATTTGTCCATTATAGATAATAAAACGATGAATTATTTCAAAAGTTTTTCTGAACAGGTCCAGCGCATGGAACCAGGTGATTTTGAACCGCTGGCCATGGAGCTGTTTCACTATCAAGCAAGAGAAAATACGACCTACAAGGCGTATTTGGATGCTCGGGGCATCAACCCTGTAGAGGTGAAAGCGGTGGATGAGATTCCCTTCTTACCCATTCGTTTCTTTAAGTCACACAAGGTGGTGAGTGGGCCCTATGAAGGGTTTGAGTCGTTTTATTCCAGTAGTGGCACCACTGGCCAGGTTACGAGCCGGCATTTTATCTGGTCTGAGGAATATTACCTGAGGCATTCACAGAAGATTTTTGAGCAGGTTTATGGTTCGTTAGAACGATTTCATGTGTTGGCGCTCTTACCGGCTTATTTGGAGCGGAAGGGCAGCTCACTGGTGGCCATGGCCGATCATTTTATCAAGCAATCAGGCTCTGGCCAATCGGGGTTCTATTTGTACAATTACGATGTATTGATCGACCGGCTTTATCACCTGAAGCAATTAAAGGACGGGAAAAAGGTATTATTACTGGGGGTGACTTTTGCTTTGCTGGACTTGGCGGAGCAGTTTGGAGAGGATTTTCCCCAGATGGACAATTTAATCGTGATGGAGACTGGAGGCATGAAGGGGCGAAGAAAGGAAATGATCCGTGAGGAGGTTCATGCGGTACTTACACATGCTTTTAAGCAGCGTAGGATTCATTCAGAGTATGGTATGACAGAGCTGATGTCGCAGGCGTATTCGCAGGGAGAGGGGAAATATCGCTTACCTGCCAGCATGCGTGTTATGCTG
This sequence comes from Echinicola soli, assembly GCF_006575665.1. Lineage (NCBI taxonomy): Bacteria > Pseudomonadati > Bacteroidota > Cytophagia > Cytophagales > Cyclobacteriaceae > Echinicola > Echinicola soli. Next base: position 210,994 of record NZ_CP041253.1, on the reverse strand, counting down.
CGGGATGTCAATGACCCTTTGTCCTGGAGCCCACGGAAACAAGGTGGTGTGAACATCATAGACTTGGCCAATTTTCATTCCAGTGCATTTATAGAGACGCAAGATCTGGGACGTTTTGATAGCCAGGGGAGGCTTGAGATCCTTGGGAGATTTGATAATAGTGAGATTAGAGGATGTAATTTAATGGTGAATTAATTTTGTATTCCTTTTAATATTGGACATATTTGATTTGGATAAAAAATGATTTTAGTATGAGAAGACTAGCAGCTATTATTCTTGCTTCCGGCCTATTGGCACTAGGAGCATGTGCTTCGAGCAAGCCTTGTCCTGCTTACGCAAAAGCAATGGATAACCAAGAAGTAAAAGGATAAAAAAATACGCTGATTAGAAGTCAGCGTATTTTTTTATATCATCGAGGGATATTGATTTTCCTCCCAGTATAATCAGTCTTTCTACTACATTCCTAAGCTCCCTGATATTTCCTGTCCATTGATATTCCTGTAATTTTGCCACCGCTTTTTCATCGATACCTTTTTTAGAAGTGCCATATTCCTTGGCGATGTCTTCCAGGAAGCGATCCACTAGCAATGGAATATCTTCTTTTCGGTCTTTCAATGCGGGCACTTGGATGAGGATCACGCTAAGACGATGGTAGAGGTCTTCGCGAAAGTTGTTTTCTTCTATCTCTTTCCTTAAATCCTTATTGGTGGCCGCTAAAACCCTGACATCTATTTTGATGTCTTTGTCTCCGCCAACCCTGGAAATCTTGTGTTCTTGAAGCGCTCTGAGTACTTTGGCTTGGGCAGAAAGGCTCATGTCACCAATTTCATCCAAGAAGATGGTGCCGCCATTGGCCTGCTCAAATTTCCCTTGCCGCTGTTTGTTGGCAGAAGTAAATGCTCCTTTTTCATGGCCAAAAAGTTCACTTTCGATAAGCTCAGCAGGAATGGCTGCGCAATTTACCGCAATAAATGGCGACTTGCTCCGCCCGCTTTTTTGATGGAGCCAGTGTGCTACGAGCTCTTTTCCCGTTCCATTAGGTCCCGTGATAAGTACCCGCGCATCCGTCGGGGCTACTTTTTCGATGGTTTCCTTTACTTGCTGAATAGCTGCGGATTCTCCCACCATATCCAGCTTTTTGGAAAGTTTCTTCTTGAGGACCTTGGTTTCGGTGACCAAGTCTTTCTTCTCCAATGCATTTCTGACCGTAAGTAAAAGTCTATTGAGGTCAGGAGGCTTTGGGATAAAGTCAAAAGCACCTTTTTTGGTAGCTTCTACCGCCGATTCGATGGAGCCGTGTGCCGATATCATGATGAACTGTGGCTGCTTGTCGGATTGGTAAACTTTATCCAGTACTTCCAGTCCATCCATTTTGGGCATTTTGATATCACAGAGCACCAAGTCAAAATCCTGGCTTTCTATTTTTTTCAGCCCTTCTACACCATCCTGTGCCTCATGGATTTCATAATTTTCGTATTCTAAAATTTCTTTGAGCGTAGATCTGATGACTTTCTCATCATCGATAATCAGGATTTTCGGCATAAGTAATTGTATAACGTTAAATGATAAATGTGCAAGCCTATAAGCCGGGTTCTGTCCCCATCCCGGTATCAATGGGATGGATACTTGTCATTTATCTGGCCCTGACCTCGCGATCAGGATCTATCGATCTACCCACTCCGGTTTTCCCGCCAAGGCGGGAATTGAACGAGCAGCTCTTGGACCGGAGCCTATTTGATCTTTCAACCCATAAGGTTTGCCATGCGGCATCGGTCGCCCGCTGCCCGGTGGGCTCTTACCCCACCTTTTCACCCTTACCCCATCCCGGGGGATGGAGCGGTTTGTTTTCTGTGGCACTGTCTGTAGTTCAGCTGTCTCCAGCTAAACCCCTTCCCGTTAGGAAGTATGGTGCTCTATGTTGCCCGGACTTTCCTCACCAGCCTCTAGGACCGGAGCGACAAGTCAGCTTGCACCTTGCAAAATAAGTGAATTTCCATTGATTTTTCATGAATATATAGAAATGTTCTGCTATAAAGCAATGCTTTGGCGAATGGAGGGGATATGCGCCGTACTTTTTCTAACTTTGTACCGGAAAAGAGAAAATTTATGATATTAGTAGGTAATGCAGTGCTCAGTGATGACCTGAAAGAGCATTTCTTTGTTTGTAACTTGGAAAAATGTAAAGGGGCTTGTTGTGTGGAAGGTGATGCTGGAGCACCTTTAGAAGATGATGAAACGGTGATTTTGGAAGAACTTTATCCAAAAATCAAGAAATACCTCACCAAGGAGGGCATCAAGGCGATTGAGGAGCAAGGTACGTGGGTGATCGACCAGGAAGGTGAAAAAGGAACGCCCACTATAAATAATCGGGAATGTGCTTATGCCTTAAGAGATGAAAACGGTACGTTGAAATGTGGTATTGAAGAGGCGCATATCCAAGGAGATATTGATTATAAAAAGCCCCTCAGCTGCCATCTTTATCCAGTACGAGTGACCAAATACGATGAATATGATGCCTTGAACTACGACCGATGGGAAATTTGTAGCCCTGCCTGCGGGCTCGGGAAAGAGCTAAATGTTCCCATCTATAAATTTGTCAAAGATGCCTTGATCCGTAAATACGGTGAGGCATGGTATGAGGAACTGGTTGCGGATATTGAAGGAAAATAGACGTTTTGATTTAAGTGGAAAACTCAGTCTCGATGATTTTTTTTATGCCGACTTTGTATTTGGTAGGCTTGAAGAAAAAATTCTCTTGAAATTTGGTGCTGTCAAAGACATATGGCCTATCATATTGATACAGCATTTCCTTTAATTCCCTCATAAAAGGGACGAACCATCCAGAAGCAGCAAAAAACCATGGCGGTAACACCTGGTGTTTTGGCGTTTTTCCCAATTCCTTGGCGATAAGGTAAATCCATTCTTTGCCTGTTGGAGGATTGGAGGCTGTGGGAAGGTGCCATACCTGATTATAGGCATCTTCGGTATTGCCGAGAAGTGCAAGGGCCTTGCCGGCATCCGGCGTGAAGGTAAATGCGTGCGGCTGGTGGGCATTGCTTAGCCATTTGGCTGTTCCCGATGTGGCCATTGGCTTAAAGACAAGTTCTGTTAGGAGGCTGTTTAATTTGATATGGGGGCCGTAAAAATCAGCGGATCTGGCTATCTGGGCTTGCAGCTCCCCTTTTTCTACTTTTTCCAATAGCATATCTGCAATCTTGGCCCTGACAGCCCCTTTTCTACTAACAGGCCTGACAGGGGTATTCTCCGTCATTTGACCAATGTAATTGGGGTCGTACATGTACACGTTATCGAAGAACACCAATTTACATTGATGGCGGATGCACGCTTGCAGGACATTGGACATGATTTTTGGCCAAGCATTTTCCCATAACCTGGTCTTGTACTTAAGCCCGGCTGTAAGGTACACGATGTGGCTCCCTGCTACTGCTTTGTTTACTTGTGCTGCATTGGTGAGGTCTGCAGCGAAAGTATGGTCATTGGGATTTACTTTTTGAGGGTGGCGACTAACCAATCTGAGCTCGGTCGTGTACGGACTTAACTCCTTGGCCAATTCATTTGCGATAACTCCTCCTGATCCAAGTATAGTTTGCATAGGCCGATATGATTAGTGGTGATGTTAAATATATCAGTTTTATACCAATAATGCTATGAGTGGAGGTTCTGAGGTGCTAATGAAGGGGTGTTCTTATAAGGTGATCCACGTCGGCGCTAAAAGGGAAGTGGAAAGGGAGCAATTATGAAACCATGTTAAAAACAGGTTCAAAAAACAGAAAGGCTCCAAAATCGGAGCCTTTCTGTTTTCTTATAGTCGAAGTTGTGCTTTTTATCCTTTGATAATGGAGAAGTCAAAAGTCTCCAGAAACTTCGTGGTAAAATTACCTGCTTTAAACTGTTCGTCTTCCAGAAGAGCAATGTGGAATGGAATGGTAGTCTTGATGCCGTCAATGACAAATTCCTCTAGTGCACGCTTCATTCTTACGATCACTTCTTCTCTTGATTGTCCGCTGACAATCAGCTTGGCAATCATCGAATCATAATTTGGTGGGATGATATAGCCGGCATATACATGGCTGTCCACCCTTACACCACGCCCTCCGGGGAGGTGGAGGTTGTTGATTTTGCCAGGGCTTGGTCGGAAACCATTGGTTGGATCCTCGGCATTGATCCGGCACTCCATAGCGTATAATTTTGGATAGTAGTTTTGACCCGAGATGGGGATGCCCGCAGCTACTTTTATTTGTTCCTTGATCAGGTCGTAATCGGTCACTTCTTCGGTGATCGGGTGTTCTACCTGGATACGGGTGTTCATCTCCATGAAGTAGAAGTTACGGTGCTTGTCCACAAGGAACTCTATGGTCCCGGCGCCTTCATAGCCAATGGCCTCTGCGCCTTTTATGGCAGCTTTGCCCATGGCATCCCTGAGTTCGTCAGTGATAAAAGGAGAAGGCGTTTCTTCGACCAGTTTTTGGTGTCTTCTTTGGATAGAGCAGTCTCTTTCTGAGAGGTGACAGGCCTTTCCGGTGCTATCGCCGACTATTTGGATTTCGATATGGCGAGGTTCTTCTACGAATTTCTCCAGGTACAGGCCATCATTGCCGAAGGCTGCGCCAGATTCTTGGCGAGCGTCATCCCATGCTTTTTTGAATCCACTTTCTTCACGGACGATCCTCATGCCGCGTCCACCGCCACCAGCAGTGGCTTTGAGGATGACCGGGTATCCCATTTCATTGGCGATCTTGATGCCTTGCTCGATGGAGTCGAGCAAACCTTCAGAACCAGGGATGGTAGGCACTCCAGCTGCTTTCATGGTCGCTTTGGCGGTGGCCTTGTCTCCCATTTTATTGATCATTTCTGAGCTGGCACCAATGAATTTGATGTTGTATTCTTCACAGATTTTAGAAAATTCAGCATTTTCTGAAAGAAAACCATAACCAGGGTGGATGGCGTCAGCATTGGTGATTTCGGCTGCCGCGATGACCCTTGGGATGTTCAGGTAGGATTCACGGCTGGGAGCCGCACCTATGCAGACGGCTTCATCTGCAAATCTCACATGGAGGCTGTCTTTATCTGCTGTGGAGTAAACGGCCACTGTCTTGATTCCCATTTCTTTACATGTACGGATGATCCTCAGTGCTATTTCTCCTCTATTGGCAATTAGTATTTTCTTAAACACGGTTCTTTCAAATTGGTGGAAAAATAAGTTTATCCTGCTGGGTCAACCAAGAATAGGGGTTGGTCGTATTCTACCGGTGTGGCATTTTCGACTAGGACTTTTACGATTTTTCCTGAAACCTCAGACTCAATTTCATTGAACAGTTTCATGGCTTCAATGATACAAACGGTCTGCCCGGTCTTTACGCTGTCCCCTACGTTGACAAAGTTGTCAGCATCAGGGTTCGGTGTGGTATAGAAGGTGCCGATCATCGGCGATTTGATCTCTACATAATTGTTGGAGTCAGCCGCAGGAGCTTCTTTTTCTGTGGCGGGAGCGGAAGCCGCAGCAGGTGCTGGCGCCGACGCCGGATTTGGTGCAGGTGCGGGAGCTGCTTCTACAGCTTTGACTACCTGGGCTTCTGCATTTTTCTTGATGGACAATTTAAATTCGTCCGTTTCGATTTTTACCTCGGCTAAGCCCGAGTTGGAAATAAAATCTATTAGTTCTTGGATTTCTTTGGCTTTCATAAAATTATGTTTTAACAATTGCTTTTTTTTATGGAGCAATCAATGGGCTTATAAAAACGTAAAGCTATGTAATTTAACTAAATCACACAGCTTTTGAAATTATTTTACTCTTTCTGAATATGATCCGTCACGTGTATCCACCTTGATCACGATGTCTTGGTCCACGAAAAGTGGTACCATTACAGTGGCTCCTGTTTCCAGTGTGGCAGGTTTTAAGGCATTGGTGGCCGTGTCGCCTTTGATGCCGGGTTCCGTATAAGTGATCAGAAGCTCTACAAAAGGCGGTAACTCTACACCAAGGGGTGTTTCTGTTTCATCATGGATAAGGATGTCCACCAGCTGCCCTTCCTTCATCAGGTCGGCCCTGTCGATGAGCTTCTCTTCAATAGGGATCTGTTCGAAGGTGGTGGTATCCATAAAATGATACCCTAGGTCGTCTGCATACAAAAACTGGTGCTGTCTTCTTTCTACTCTGGCGGTAGTGATTTTTTCTCCAGCGTTAAAGGTTTTTTCCAGGACCTTGCCAGTGGTTAGGCTTTTTAGTTTGGTCCTGACAAAAGCAGCGCCTTTTCCGGGCTTGACATGCTGGAATTCCACAATGCTCCAAATGTCATTGTTCATTTCCATGCATAAACCATTTTTGAAATCTGCAGTACTTGCCATAAAATTTTTATTAGTTATGTTAATTTATTTTGGGTCGTATCCCCATTTGAGATAAACGGAGCCCCAAGTAAATCCTCCTCCAAAAGCGGCAAGGATGATATTGTCTCCTTTGTTAAGTTTTGATTCATAATCCCATAAGCAGAGCGGGATGGTTCCGGCGGTGGTGTTGCCGTACTTTTCGATGTTGATCATGACCTTTTCAGGTCCCACGTTCATGCGGTTGGCGGTGGCGTCAATGATCCGTTTGTTGGCCTGGTGAGGTACCAGCCAAGCAATGTCGTCTCCCTTGAGGTTGTTTTTGGCCATGATCCGGGCACTTACCTCGGCCATGTTGGTTACTGCAAATTTAAAGACTGTAGAGCCTTCCTGGTAAGCATAGTGTTCTTTTGCCTTGACGGTCTCTTCGGATGCGGGCTTTAAGCTGCCTCCTGCCTTGATGTGCAGATAAGGGGAGCCGGATCCGTCAGAATGGTGCATGGAGTCCATAACGCCCACATTTTCTGTGGTGGGTTCCAATAACACGGCCCCGCCACCATCACCAAAGATGATGCAGGTCGTCCTGTCTTCATAGTTTACGATGGAGGACATTTTGTCTGCGCCCACTATGATGACCTTTTTATGCATGCCTGTTTCGATAAACTGACTGCCTATGGTAAGTGCGTAGATAAAACCTGAGCATGCAGCAGAAATATCAAAACTGTAACTGTTTTTTGCTCCTACTTTATGGGCGATCGTATTTGCACAGGACGGGAAAGGCATGTCAGGGGTTACCGTCGCGCAGATGATGAGGTCAATGTCTTCTGGGTTAGTATTCGTCTTTTCGAGAAGTCCCTTGATGGCATTGGCACCGATGTCCGAAGTGGCTTTGTTTTCGCCTTTAAGGATTCGTCGTTCTTTGATGCCGGTACGAGAGGTGATCCATTCATCGCTGGTTTCCACCATGGACTCAAGTTCCTTATTTGTCAAAACGTAATCCGGAACCCATCCATTGACGCCGGTAATGACAGCTCTAGTTTTTTCCATTTATTTTTTGTTTTGGGCAAATGCTGTTGTTACATCGGAGGGAAGTTCGCATTTGCCCCTTACACTATACTATTTTGTAGTATTCCTTAATGTAAAATAAATACAAAATAATTTTGGCTTTCAAAATTATTTAAAATGTGCCTTACCACCAAGTAATTTTGGAAGTAGAATCTTTTTTGTGCCCGATTAAAACCTTGCAGCCCTCGCTTCAGTTCGCAGGTCGCGATTTTTGGGACGTCTTTTTAGAAGCTGATAGAGGGAAATGGGAATTTGGTCAAAACTGGCCAAAGGCTCTCCTTTTTGCATAAAAAAAATCCATCTGGTTTTTTTCCAAATGGATTTAATTATAGCTTTCACTTATCTAAGTGACATAAGATTCGTTGATCAAATCTACTTGCTTAGGCAAGAACTTCTTTTTCAATGATCACTTGACCTTTGTAATAAAGTTTGCCATCAAGCCAGTAAGCTCTGTGAGGCAAGTGGAATTCACCTGTAGTGGGGCATTGAGCTAAACCTGGAGCGGTAAGCTTGTAATGCGTTCTTCTCTTGTCTCTTCTGGTTTTTGAAATTTTGCGCTTAGGATGTGCCATCTCTATACAGTTTTTAGATTAATCTTTTTTCTTAATGTTTTTTAATGCTTCCCATCTGGGATCTATCTGATCTTCAATGTCGGGTTTGGAAGAATCATTTTCTTCTTCCCCTTCTTCCGGCTCGTCTGACCAATATACCAACCTGCCTTCGCCTTCCATTTCTTCTTCATCCTGGTAATCAGGGTGAATTTTCTTGATTGGCAAAGCAAGTATTATAAACTCATAAATCAATTGGGCAACATTGATCTTGGGGGTGTCGCGGGTAATTACGAAGATCTCCTCGTTGATTTCCTGCTCCTCCGGCCCGTATTTATAGATGATCTTTTCGACAGTGTGCAGCGCTTGATCAAATTTCTCCAAGCTCCTGTCACAGGTGAGCTCCACTGTGCCATCTATTTTGAATGTTGCCTCCAAAAGGTTGACTTCTTTTCGTAGAAGAACTATAACCTTCAGATTTCCTTTTTTTACCAGATCATTGTCTTTGATTTGCTCAAAGAATTCATCGGACACATCAAAGGAAAACTCATGCGTTCCTTCGTTGAGTTTGATGATATCAATGTCAAAAGCTCTCCAGAATTTAACCATTCCTCCCGCTCGTTTAAGACCGCAAATTTAGCGAACTATTTTTTAAATATAAAATATGGCTACGATTTATTTTTATTCGTCCTCTTCCCAAGGTTGTTTTTGGGAAAGGATATCGTAGGCCATAAAGATGGCAGCGCGCATGGAACCTTCGTCAGCAAGGTTCTTGCCAGCAATATTGTACGCAGTGCCGTGGTCTGGCGATGTCCTCACGATAGGGAGTCCTGCCGTGAAGTTGACACCATTGTCAAAAGCCAAGGTCTTGAAAGGAACCAGGCCCTGATCATGGTACATGGCCAGGACACCATCAAATTTTTTCTGGTGCATCATACCGAAGAAACCGTCCGATGGATACGGGCCAAAAATCAAATGGCCTTTGTCCTTAAATTCCCGGATGGCCGGCTGGATGATTTCTATTTCTTCCTTGCCCAAAAGCCCGTCTTCCCCGGCATGTGGGTTGAGCCCCAAAACCGCAATTCGTGGCTTTTCGATGCCGAAATCTTCGCGCAACGAAGCCAGCATGATTTTTAGCTTTTGCTCTATCTTATGGCCTGTGACACTTTCAGTTACCTGGCTTAAGGGAATATGGCCGGAAACTAATCCGACACGCATGTCCTCTGAGACCATAAACATCATGCTTTCCTTGGCCTCGAAAGCCTCGGTCAAATATTCTGTGTGCCCCACAAATTTCAACGATTCAGCGTTAATATTGTTTTTGTTTAGCGGAGCGGTTACCAGTGCGTCTAATTTATGATCTTTGATGTCAGCAATGGCATGATCCAATGCTGCCAAGGCCATTTTACCGGCTTCAGAAGTCTCGGTTCCCGGCATGACCTCCGGACATTCTTCGGTTACATTGATGACGTTTACCTTTTTGTGATGGATTTCGCCAATGTTTCTGATCTGCATGAAGTTAAAATCCTCCAGCTTTAGGTGCTTTCGATAAAAAGTCAATGCTTTGCCATGGGCGTAGATGACAGGAGTGACTAGTTTGAGGATCCGATTGTCCATGAGTGCTTTCATGGTCACTTCAGCACTGACCCCGTTAATGTCGCCAATAGTAATGCCAATTACAGGCTTATTTTTTTTAGGATTCATTTCATCAGTTTGTTTATATTTTTTCAATACCGTATCCTTTTCCTTTGGAAGCATTTAGACAGAGGGCATCGCGCGATGGTTTAACGTTTTTTTGGAATGGGCTTAATTGGAAATGTTTTTTAGAAATTGTGTGATCAGTCTCACCCCAAAGCCTGTGCCTCCTGCAGGTTTGTAGCTTTCCCCGGTTTTTATAAACGATGGGCCTGCAATATCGATATGGATCCAGTTGTAATCCGTGAAGTGCTCGAGGAATTTCCCTGCTGTAATGGCACCAGCAGTGGGGCCTCCAATATTGGAAATGTCGGCCACAGTAGATTTCAGCTGATCGCCATATTCATCCCATAGGGGAAATTCCACCAATCGTTCACAAACTTCCTTGCCGGCTATTTTTAGGAAGCCTTTTTCCTCATCATAGGCTTTCCCCATCATCACAGCGCCTTCTTTTCCTAGCGCAGCAGCTGCAGAACCAGTCAGTGTGGCCAGGTCAATGACCAGTTTAGGGTCATATTTGGCTGCATAGATCAGTGCGTCCGCAAGGATCAGCCGGCCTTCTGCATCAGTATTGAGAATTTCCACGCTTTTGCCGTTGGGGTAGGTGATGATGTCTCCTGGAGTGATGGCATTATAGCCTGGGCGGTTGTCGGTGGCGGGGACGAGCCCGATCACTTCCACGGGCAATCCCGTTTTGGCAACAGCGCATAACGCTCCGATAACAGCAGCTGCACCGGCCATGTCTGCTTTCATAAAGTCCATGGAGTTTGGTGTGGGCTTAAGGCTAAGTCCACCGGTGTCATACACGACTCCTTTTCCGACCAGGACAATGGGTTTCTTGAATTTCTTGGCGGAAGCAGGCTTATAATGCATTATCGTGAAGGTCGGAGGAAGTTCACTTCCGGCATTGACGGCGAGGAGGCCTTCCATTTTTAGCGAAGTGATTTTACTTTCATCCAGTACTTCAGTGTTGAAGCCATAGGTTTTTCCCAGTTTTTCGATCTCATTGCTTAGCTGGACGGCACTCAGGTATATCACCGGCTCATTGACCAAGTCCCGCGCAACGAAAGTGGACAGGCAAACCGTGACCAGTTCTTCCAGATTGCTTTCATCGGTAATATCGGTACAGACCTCTAACGTAGAAGGCCCTTGGTTTTTCGCGGATTTGTATTTGGAGAATTTGTAAGAAGCTAGGACGGCTCCCTCTAAAAATGCCAATAACAGTTTCTCTGATTTTCCAAAATAATAAACACGGGGATGGTCAGATTCCTTCAGCGTTTTCCAACTGGCAGCTCCTGCTTTTCTTGCCAGTTCCAATTGATAACTGGAGCTGTCATGATCTTTGGCCTTTACAAATACCAATTGGCTGTTTTCACTTGAGAAATGTACTTGTGACTTATTCTTTTCCCAAAACTGCGCGTTGATATAGGCGGACTTGGTATTATCTACAGGTACCTGCTCAAGGTCTTTCTCACCTGATATAAATATCACTCCACTTTGGTGGAGAAGATTTCCCGGAGAGTCTAGTAATCTTATGGCGGTTAACATATATTGTCTTAATTTTGATTGGCAATTTAGTATAATTTTATCAGACAAATAAAGATGGAGAAGGTCAGAGCGAAAAAGCATCTTGGACAGCACTTCCTGAAAGACCTTGGGATAGCAGAAAAGATCGCCATGTCAGTAACTGGTCACATGGGCGTCAAAAAGGTATTGGAAATAGGACCAGGGATGGGAGTACTGACCGACTTTCTGCTTCAGGAGGAATGGGAGCTGTATTTGGTGGATATTGATAAGGAGTCAATTGCGTACTTACATAAAAAATATCCCCAATTGAATGAAAAAATTATCGATGCCGATTTTCTGAAATATGATTTTGGAAAGGTTATTGAGGGAGAGTATATCGTAGCTGGTAATTTTCCATATAATATTTCGTCTCAGATATTTTTCAAAGTTCTGGAATTTCGAAGTAATGTGACCGAAGTAGTCTGTATGCTTCAGAAGGAGGTGGCCCAGCGAATAGCCTCTCCACATGGTAACAAAGATTACGGTATTCTGAGTGTGCTTTTGCAGGCATATTATGATATAGAATATTTATTTACCGTGCCTCCGGATGTTTTTGATCCCCCACCAAGAGTAAACAGTGGTGTGATCCGGCTCAAGAGAAACAATGTCCAAACGCTGGATTGTAACGAAAAGTTGTTTTTTAGGGTGGTAAAGCAGGGCTTCAGCACGAGACGAAAGACGTTAAGGAATGCATTGAAATCGTTAGGCCTGTCCGACGAAATGAAACAGGATCCCATTTTGGATAAACGGGCAGAACAGCTAGATGTATCAGCTTTTATTTCACTCACCAATAAACTGGAATTGTCTTGGAAAAAATAAAAGAATTTGAGCTCTCGAGAGAGTACTTGGAATCCTTAAAAGCGAGTATTGAGGAAGAGAACATTGAAGGTATCCGCGAATCATTAGAGGGAACCAAAGAGGCTGATGTGGCTTCATTGCTTGATGAGTTGGAGATAGAGGAGGTGCTGTTTGTGCTGCGGGTGCTTGAACATGAGTTTGCCGCTGACGTGCTTATCGAGCTGGATGAAGAGTCGCAGTTTAAGTTGGTCCAGGAAATGGAATCCGAAGAATTGGCAGTCTTGCTTGATTCGATGGAGTCCGATGATGCGGTGGATATCCTCCATCAGCTTGTGGTGAAAGACCGGGAAGACGTCATCAGCCATCTGCAGGAAAGAGAGAAGGCAGGCCATATTATGGAGCTGTTGCGGTACGAGGAAGGAAGTGCTGGTGCCTTGATGGCCAAGGAATTTATCAAGGCCAATTTGAATTGGACGGTGGTGCAGACCATTGATGAGATCCGAAGGCAAGCTGAAAATGTTGAGAAAATCTACTCTATTTATGTGGTGGACAATAAAGAGAGTCTTCTCGGAAGGGTGGCGTTAAAGAAGATTATTTTAGGGTCTGCAAATACCAAGATCAAGGATATTTACGAAGAAGATATCATGTCGGTGCCCACTTATATGGATGAAGAAGAAATCGCCGAGATTATGCGTAAGTATGACCTTGAAGCACTTCCCGTGGTCAATGCCAAAAATAAATTGGTAGGGAGGATTACAGTCGATGACGTGCTGGATGTGATCAGGGAGCAGGCAGAAGAAGATATGCAGGCGATGACAGGTATTTCCGATGACGTGGAGGAATCGGATTCAGTCTTTCGGCTTTCAAAAGCACGCTTGCCTTGGCTGTTGATAGGGATTTTTGGCGGATTGATGGGTGCAAAGATCATCGGGGTGTTTAATGACGGATTGAGCAAATACATTCAGCTGGCCTCTTTTATTCCGCTAATTACCGCGACGGGAGGGAATGTAGGCATCCAATCATCCTCACTTGTGGTACAGTCTCTGGCGGCAAAATCGGTATTTGCCGAAAGTATTGGGAGGCGATTTGCTAAAGTGCTGCTGGTGGCCGTGCTGAATGGTATTGTGTTGGGCGCCGTTGTTTTCGGGACGGTGGTGTTTGTCTATGGCAATGAGGTGAAATTTGGCATCGTGGTTGGGTTTGCATTGTTCAGCGTGGTGCTTTTGGCCTCGTTTATGGGGACGGTGACCCCGATCGTTTTGGATAAAATAGGGATCAATCCCGCCATGGCTTCTGGGCCGTTTATCACTACTGCAAATGACCTTTTAGGGTTAGCAGTTTACTTTTTAGTGGCCATGATGCTGCTAAACCTTTAAAAGTTGACAATAGAAGACTTGGGGTGGCCAAGTTTTTAATGAACAGATAGATGAACATACTGATAATTGATGAAATGCACTCCAGTATTACACCTTTGCTGGAGGCGAAAGGTTTTAAGGTGAATTATAGCCCAAAGATCACCCGGGCAGAGATAGAGGATATCATCGCAGATTATGAAGGATTGATCATCAGGTCAAAAACGCCGATGGACAAGCCGCTGTTAGAAAAGGCAATCAAGCTGAAATTTATCGGAAGGGCGGGTGCCGGACTGGATAAAATAGACCTGGACTATATCGAAGAGCATGGGATAAAGCTATTTCATGCCCCTGAGGGGAACCGTGACGCGGTAGCAGAGCATGCTGTAGCGATGCTGCTGATGCTGTTCAACAACCTCCAGAAAGCAGATAACGAAGTGCGCCAGGGAATATGGGACAGAGAAGGCAATAGGGGCGAAGAACTTCAGGGCAAGACCGTAGGGATTTTTGGTTATGGTAATATGGGGAGAGCCTTTGCCCGCAGGCTTAGTGGTTTTGGCGTTAATGTGATTGCATATGATAAGTACTTAGAGCACTACAGTGATGAATATGCCACCGAGGCCACTTTTGAGGAGATTCAGCGGGAGGCGGATGTCCTGAGTATCCATGTCCCACTCACTATGGAAACGAGGAACTTCTTTACTACAGAGGTATTAGGTGATTTTAGTAAGCCGTTTTACCTCATCAACACAGCGAGAGGAGAGGTGATCAACTTGGAGACATTAAATGAAACACTGGAAAAAGGGATCCTAAAAGGAGCGTTGCTTGATGTACTCGAAAATGAGAAGCTCCATGCACTAACAGCCCTCCAAAAGCGTTCTTTTGAAAAGCTAGTGACTAGAAAAGACGTGCTGTTTACCCCACATATAGCGGGCTGGACTTTCCAATCCTATGAAAAGATCAATGAGGTGCTCGTAAGTAAGATTTCAGGTGAGTTTTTAGTGGAATAAGGCAGTTTGGCCTATAAATCCAAAGGGTAAAATTGCTTTGTCATCAATATCTACTTATATTTGCACTATACACAAAATACAAGTGGAAAAGAGAAACGGTCTTCAGAAATGAGACCGTTCTTTTATTTTTCACACTTTGAGAAATTATAAGACTATGGGACAAGTACAATATTATACAGAAGAGGGGCTTAAGAAACTGAAGGATGAGCTTCAGGAATTGAAGACCAAAGGAAGACAGGATATTGCCAAGCAGATCGCTGAGGCAAGGGACAAAGGAGACCTTAGTGAAAACGCAGAGTATGATGCTGCCAAAGATGCCCAGGGGCTTCTTGAATTGAAAATAGCTAAGCTGGAAGGCGTGATCGGCAATGCCCGCGTGCTGGACAATTCCAAAATGGATACGTCAAAAGTGGGGATTCTGTGCACTGTGAAAATCAAAAATGTAAAAAATGGCATGACGGTCGCCTATACCTTGGTGTCAGAGGAAGAGGCTGACCTAAAAGCCAATAAAATTTCTTTGGCCTCACCTTTTGGGAAAGGCCTTTTAGGCAAGAAAGTAGGCGAGATCGCTCAGATAAATGCACCTGCAGGTGTAGTGGAGTTTGAAGTACTAGACATTACATACTAAAAAGCACAATCCCGATGGTATTTCCTTCGGGATTTTTTATTTTTATCCCATGGCAAGTATTTTTACAAAGATCATTAAAAGAGAAATTCCCGCCCATATCGTAGCGGAAGACGAAAATTACATCGCGTTTCTGGATATCATGCCCTTGGTAAAGGGACATGTGCTGGTCGTTCCTAAAAAGGAAGTGGATTATATTTTTGACTTGGAAGATGAAATGCTTTCGGGGCTGAATATTTTCGCTAAAAAGGTGGCTAAAGGAGTGGATAAGGCTATCAAGTGTACACGGGTTGGCGTAGCAGTGATCGGACTGGAAGTGCCACATGTTCACATCCATTTGGTGCCCTTGAATACGATGGATGATATCAATTTTACCCGGCCTAAATTAACGCTAAATGATCAAGAACTGGCAGATATTGCAGCCAGGATCAAAGCGGAATTATAGGAAACGATTTATATACTTATAGGGGGAGGTTGTAAGGCTATACGATCTCCCCTTTTTATTGGCCTTATATGGAATACTGTGAGGATACTGTATCTAATTTCGGATCAAGCAATATTTCTGGGGGCGGGAGAAGATTTATATTCAATTGGTATGTCGCCACGAAGCCGCCAAGACACGAAGTGTTTTGTAGGCGGATTCCAAATTTCATGGAAAACAAACAGCTTTGGGTTTTAGAATCTTTGTGGCAAAAAAACAAAAAAGAAATCCTATTAAAATAAAGGGATTCATGCCCTCAGCTTTTTCGCCTGCCTCCTTTTTAGCACATTTTGAGGACCAAACAATATTTCTGGAAGATGAGAGATTTACAGGTGGTTTTGGTAAGCATATTTCTCTTTAATTTAGCAATAGTAATGCGTGCTCCAGTATAAAAAAATCAGCGTAAATTTTATTAATCTGCATCATCTGCGTGCTATCGAAACCAACCCTAATCCCCCCAGCTTTTTCGCTTGATCCACAATTTCTGTTACCAAGCTAATGCACCTAACGGAGCATCCCTGCTTACACTTCTGTCGGCTAAAATAGAGAGGAGGGATTCCTAGCCGCTAGGCATTTAAACTTGGTAAAATCAGGTTGCCTCTAAGGGGCTTTGTGCCGTAGGGACAAAACTATTTCCCTGATCTATCCGCACAAGAGGGACAGTCCCGAGGATAATTTACCCACTGTAAATCATATAGAACCTTTAGTTTTTTCTTTTGCGTTAATTTATGCAACATTTTTCTGCTTCAGAAGACCAAATGAGATAATGGAGATAAGGAAGCTAAGAAGTCTTGTGTTGGCGGATTTTACGTGAATCACGTTGTTTTTCTTACTGGAAGTGGAACGCTTCTTTTTAATAGATTTTAAGAAGAATTTATACTTTTTTAATTTATATAGGATTATTTAAATATTAAATTATTGTAGTTTGTAGTGTGTTTTTTGTTTTGATAGTTTTATGAAGTGATTGTGTTTTTAATGGTTTTTAATGCTTTTAAATTGTTTTATTTTTTGTTTTTATATGTTTTTTTTATTTTCGTTACGTGAGGTTGGGGTGGATTTATCAGTTTGCGTATATTTACGTATGTGATTTTTCTTTTATAGTTAAATATCTTTATTCCTTTGTATGAACAAGTATTTAACTAGTTTGTAAGTGGTTATAAATGATAGTTAATAACTATATTAATAGGCGCGTCCTGAATAGGTTCTTTATTTATGAAGTAAGTAGAATTTTGATTTAGGTTTTGAACATGGGCGAAGTATATAAAATAGCGGTCTTACATGCGTTTGCCTTGGGCATAATGGCTGGGCTTGCTCAACAGCTTCCCAAAATCAGTCAATCTATATTCGACGGACTTCATATCGGCTTTGGCTATTGGGAATTTCATTTTTACCTAACTGCTGGTGGTTTCGTTCCACGCTCCGATAATTTAACCTTTAAGCCAGCTTTTTTGATCAGAGAAGAAAATGGAGCTCCTGCCAATATAAATCTGAACACTTTACGCTTATTCTATGAAGGACTGCCTGGTTTGATCGAAAAATATACGCTCAAAACCTTGGAGAAATATGACGATTGTTTTTTCCGAGGTAAGGCAAAATGGATTGAAAAAAATATTCAAGATATGAATTCTATAGGAATGAGATTAGAAAGTGTGGTGCTGGGACTGTTTTTTTTCCTAGCTGTTACGGAAACGTTAGCCCAAACGGGCATAGGAACACAATCCCCCGATGAGAATGCAGTACTGGATGTGTCCAGTACGACTAAGGGCGTGCTGATCCCCAGGCTTACCGAGGTACAGGTGACAGCTTTGGAAGACAATTCCCCTGTAGAAGGCATGCTTGTCTATAATACCGACCAGGGTTGTGTCCAAATATATACGGGAAGTGCTTTTGAATGTCTAACTGTGGATACCGGAGTGGATCCTACCAAAGACGCCTGGGTAGACGATCCTGCCAACAATATGGTGAAGCTGGGTACATTGAGCGATGGTACCACGATCCGTCCTGCGGGAAGAGGATTTGTAGCTTATGATGACGGCAATGTGGGTATTGGGACGGAATTTCCATTCAGCAAACTTAGTGTAGTAGACGCTACCGGCGAAGGCGCCTATGTGCCGATAGCGGATTTCTTGGCACCTGCTAATGCCATTGCTGGCAATAATACGAATTTGAAACTGGGTGTTGCCTCAAGCGACAGGAACAGTGCCGATATCAGGTTCAATTATCAAGGAAGTAATAGTGATTTAAACCGTCTGGATTTTGGCTTTGATGGCATTGGCGATCCGCGAATGAGTATTCGAGCCGGGGGCAATGTGGGTATTGGGACTACCGCACCAACGGCTCGATTAAATGTAAAACCTGCATCGGCAAGCGCGAGTGGGCTTCGTTTAGAGAATATTTCCAATTCCAAAAATAAACAGGATGCAAACATCGCATATACCAGTCCTAATAATAGTCCGATGTATATAGATGGAAACGGATATGTATACAAAAAATTCAACCCAGTACTTGAACACTCAGGTGCAACTTCTTTCGATGGTACTTACAATATCACAAATACCCCACAAGATATTGTGTCAGTAAATAACGGCTCTATCGTTAGGTTCCAGATGTACAGTGGAGGTTTTGAGTTAGGTTCTAATGGAACAGGGTTGAACCTGTATGCTGAGATTACTTATGGCTACAACTCAGGCTTCAGGGTGGTTACTTATGGTTATGAGGTTGGTGGAACAGGATCAAACCCCCTGGTGATTACTGGTGAAGGCACACAAACCTTAACCTTCAACTTTGATTCTGGTGGCGATTTGGTTTTAAGCGCAACAGGCATCGGATCGGGAGGATCTATAAGAATGAACTATGCTGCTGCTCCTAATTTTACACCTGTCGTTATGAACGTCTTTCAAAGCTTTAGAAGCAGATAGGGGAGAAGCGATGTTAGAAGTTAACGTTTAGGGCAGGTTGTTAAGTCATATATCCAAATAAAAAAGATAAACTTTGCAAGTGTCTTGAGAAGTTTTAAGCCATCATACCACTGGTTAGGGGGTATGATGGTTTACGGGAAAATACGTCCTGTGTGGTGATGGGGAGAGAAGCAGCTTCTGCATACGCTGTAGATAAACCATAGATGATGGTGAAAAATGTGTGAAATTCCATTTATAGAAACTTTAGATAATGATCAAGATATGAATTTTAAAGTAGTGAAATTTAAAACTGCAATACTGGGACTGTTTTTTTTTGTAGCTGTTACGGAAACGTTAGCCCAAACGGGTATAGGGACCCAATCCCCGGATGAAAATGCGGTACTGGATGTGTCCAGTACAACTAAGGGGGTGCTGATCCCCAGGCTTACCGGCGAGCAGGTGACCGCTTTGGAAGGAAATTCCCCTGCAGACGGCATGCTTGTCTATAACACCGACCAGAGTTGTGTCCAAATATATAGGGGAAGTGCTTTTGAATGTCTAACAGTGGATACAGGAGCAGATCTTACCAAAGATGTCTGGGTAGACGATAATTCCAATACCCAAATAAAGCTGGGGGCTAAAAGTGACGGCACCACGGCCCGGCCAGCAGGGACTGAATTTGTGGCAAAGGATAATGGCAGGGTAGGTATAGGAACCAGTAATCCCGACTGGCAATTGCACGTTCAGGGGGATAGGGCAATAGGATTGTTCAAACGGGTGAACAATACTGCCGCCAATAATGCTCCAGGGTTTCTTTTTACCCGAGCTCGTGGCACATTAGGTTCTGAATTAGGGATTTCTAGCGGTGATTTTCTTGGGAAAGTACAATTTCGCGGTCGTGTTGGTAGCGCAGATGAAGATTATGCCACACTTGGGTATGTTGCAACAAGCACCACCATAGGCGATGGTCGCTTTGCATTCTTTAATGGAACAGGTTCTTCGGAGTCGGTTGAAGTGGTTTCAATTAATACTAATTCTACCAATATCCTTGGGGTTGGCACTGCAACACCGCAGAAAACAATACATGTAAACGGCTCCTTACAAGTGACCAATGAACTAAATGTGGGCGGCAATGCCACAACGGCAGGAAGTGCCGGTACTGCCGGGCAATATTTAACGTCCAATGGCTCCGGGGCAGCTCCTACGTGGCAATCACCTGCGGGCATTGTACCGACTTCAAATGGTACAGTAATAGCAGTAAACGGAGAACTTCGAATCGCACAGGAAATTATCGCACACTTATCGGATAATTTTAGTACGTCATCTTCATCAGCAACAGCCATTGGTAATTTAAATGTTGAAATTATGGATAATGAAGGTACTTACAGTGGAACTGCAAGTACAAATTCCTTTACAGTAACTGCTGATGGTATTTATCAAATTGTAATGAACATGCAATTATCCAATACAGCTAGCGGAAATCCAGTTATAGGTATTTGGGATAATACTGCGGGTGCCTGGGTTGCGCGTGTAAACGATGCTATAGGTACAGGGCTACAAACATTTACACTTATCACATCCATTAATATGCTTGCAGCGAAGACCTATTCGTTTAGGTGTGCTGCATCCGGAGGAACAACTACCATAAGAGCACAAAGTAGTGGTGATACAGGTAGTGGCCCTGTAAGTCAAGTTTCGGTAAAAAGGCTTAGATAAATACACTAAGAGGTTGAGTATATCGCATTCTATAAGAATTGATCTTCAAAATGACAATGGTATGAAAGGCGGATCAGGTAATGTCCATATATAGGAACCTTAGATAATGATCAAGATATGAATTTTAAAGTAGTGAAATTTAAACATGTAGTGTTGGGACTGTTTTTTTTTGTTGCTGTTACGGAAACGTTAGCGCAAACGGGTATAGGAACACAATCCCCCGATGAGAGTGCAGTACTGGATGTGTCCAGTACGACTAAGGGCGTGCTGATCCCACGACTGGCTTTGACCAGTACCACGTCCCCTGCGCCACTTTCCGCAAATGTTGCTGGAATGATCGTTTACAACACAGCGACAGCTGGCACTGCACCGGAAAATGTCACGCCCGGCTTTTACTACAACGACGGCTCCGCATGGGTGAGAGTGGCCGATGTTTCTTCTCAAGATATGCGCTTTGTAGGCACCAACAACCATATTACCAAAGATGCAGGTATAGGCAGTAACGGCACAGATGCAGGTACGGGCAATAACAACATTTTCATTGGTCAAAATACAGGTACAGTTGATGCTGATTGGAGCAACCGGATACTTATCGGTCAAGATGCAGGTCAAGATGCCCAGGCTAATGGGCTTATAGCCATTGGCCAGTCGGCTGGTGAGAAATTGGGTTCGGGCATGGATGTAGATACATCCCCCGGCTTGTATATCGGGCATTTTGCCGGTTCAACGACTTTTAACGACCAGGGGCCTTCGCATAACACAATAATAGGACAATCTGCGGGTAGGATGGGTGTTTTTGAAAATTCGATAATGCTTGGTGATAGCGCAGGATATAATGCCGATGGCCATGATAACATTCTGATAGGAAAAGGTGCAGGAAAAAGCACAACTGGCGATAATAATATAGTGATAGGGAATGGGACCGAAGTAGCACCTGCTCCTGGTCTTAGTATTAACCAACTTAATATTGGCAATTGGATTTACGGTGATGATGGTGTAATTGGCATAGGCACCACTGCCCCTAAATCACGCTTGGACGTGAATGGCTATGTCAAACTGGGCAGTGAGGACCTAAAATCCACCTCTGGCAGCGATGCTGACCGAGAGGGCATGATCCGGTACGGTCCTAATAAAACCTTCCAATATCACAATGATACGGACTGGGTAACTATGGCTTCCACCACTGATGCTGATATCACCAAAGATGCTTGGGTAGACGATCCTGCCAATGATATGGTGAAACTGGGTACATTGAGCGATGGTATCACGGCCCGGACAGCCGGAACTGAGTTCGTGGCGAAGGACGATGGCAGAGTGGGGATAGGGACCAGCAACCCTGTATGGGAACTGGATGTACGGGGTTCGAGAGCTATTGGGCAATTCAAGCGTATTACTTCAGGAGCCACTAATACTTCTGCGGGGTTCCTGTTTACCAGGGCTCGTGGGATGATAGGTTCGGAGGCTGATATTCAGGCAGGTGACTTTCTTGGCAAGTTGCTGTTCAGGGGACGCACGGGAGGTGCAGACGTTGATTACGCTACAATGGCATTTGTAGCGAAAAGCACAACTGCTGAAGATGGTAGATATGCTTTTTTTACTGGCGGAGCTGCTTTTGAGGATAGTGAACTGATGACCATTCTTAGTCCTTCGGGCAATGTGGGCATAAACAAAGTTAACCCATTGAATAAGTTAGTGGTTAAGGGTGAGGATAACCCACCTACAAGTGGTGTTGTTTCGGAAGGGACTAATGCTACTCTTAGA
The DNA here is from genome assembly GCF_006575665.1 of Echinicola soli. Classification (NCBI taxonomy): domain Bacteria; kingdom Pseudomonadati; phylum Bacteroidota; class Cytophagia; order Cytophagales; family Cyclobacteriaceae; genus Echinicola; species Echinicola soli. Next base: position 189,138 of record NZ_CP041253.1, on the reverse strand, counting down.
GTAGATGGATCTGGTCACAACTTAGACTTTGGGACATATAGCATTTCGCCATGGGGGGGGGGTATATTCAATCGCATGGTAATGGAAGTGCTACTGGCTTGCCTTTGGTGCTGAACCCAACGGGTGGACATGTGGGTATAGGTACTACCAACAATCCCCAAGCAACATTACAGGTAGAAACAAAAACAACATCAACCGGCAATTTTGTGACTGTAGCTAATTTTTTAGCAACTGAAAATACTGCGACAGGAAAGAATACTCAAATACGCATAGGAACGGGATCAACTACTAATAATTCAGGGGAATATCGTTTTTATAATGTTGGACTGGGTAGTCTTTCCAATCGTTTAGATTTTGGATTTACTGGAACAGATACTCGTTTAAGCATTTTAGCTGGGGGAAATGTAGGCGTTGGAACTACTGACCCCAAAGCCAAGCTCCATGTAAACGGCTCCCTGCAAGTAACCAATGAAATAAACTTAGGGGGCAATGCTACTACTGCGGGCAGTGCGGGTACGGCAGGACAAGTCCTGGTCTCCAATGGGGCGGGTGCGGCACCGACATGGAAAAGTAACACTACGACTTCCGGAACCATTGCTAAGGCTGTATATGTACAAGGGACTTCCGAGGCCACTACTACAAGTTTTGGTGCGAATGGAACGCCTATTGACGTACCTGGCGTGACGTTTACCCATACCGTGCCAGCAGGTGCCTCCCAAACATTGTTGTTTACCATTACAGGTTATGCCGTTAGATCTGGGGAAATTATTAGTGGCCAGGCAGCCCAGGGAGTATTTACACTGTTGCAGGGAACCACTAAGGTGTCATCGGCTTATGCTGCTTCAGGCGATATTGGTGATCTTGATCATGTGCCGATATCAACTACTTTGCTCAAGTCGGTAACACTTTCCCCAGGAACCTATACATTTAAGGTACAGTATAAAGCATGGAGTGATAACCAGACGGTTAATTTTAATCCCTCGTCATTTATCGGTTATAATGGCGACACAGAAGCCATGCTTACCAAAATGCAGGTACTGGTATATAATAATTAAGCTGGCCCAGTTGTTTTTATCCCCCTGGTAAGTCCCCCTTTTGCAGGATTGACGTTTTTTTTTAATTGAACAAATTGCCCCGGTTATGATTGAAATTTAATGCGGTAACTGTTGTAACAACTTTCTTTTTAGAGGATGTATTTGTTTTGAGGAGTGGGAACCTACTGTTTTGCGTATATGTGCGTAGGTAATTATTCTTAAAAAAGTAAAATTATACATTTATTTGTAAGGATGATCGGTTTATATTCATATTAACCGTAGCTATGCCGGGCATAAGGAGGAGGGCGCTGGAGCTCAAAAACTGGGTTGAAGAGGTTGTTTTTTTATGTTCTTGTATAGGTACAATGAATGGTGCGGGGTAGAACAGGAAGGAAAGAAATGATAAAGCGGATGATAACGATGAGGAACTCATTAATGTTATTTATTTTGTGTTTGGTTGTGCCTTCGGCTATGGCGCAGACAGGCATAGGGACCAAGATTCCGGATGGGAATTCGGTACTGGATGTGTCGAGCAACACAAAGGGCATGCTGATTCCGAGACTCAGCGGAGCGGAAGTGACCACACTGGCCAATAAGAATCCTTCAGAGGGTATGGTCATTTACAATACAGAAGAAAACTGTATACAAATATATAAAGGAACAACTTTTGAGTGTTTGACGGTGAATTCGGAAGCAGACAGAAGCCGGGACGCCTGGGCAGACGATAGTGCTAATGACCAAATAAAACTGGAAACTAAAAGTGACGGTAGTTCTGTCCGTGACGACAATACTGATTTTGTAATAGAAGATGACGGAAAGGTAGGTATAGGAACGGGCTTCCCGAATGCCGATGCCCAACTGGATATCAGTGCTACGGACAAAGGGGTGTTGATACCGCGGATTGAATTGACATCCACCACGGCAGCAAGTCCCCTGAGAGCCCATGTGGCCGGTATGATGGTATACAATACCGCAACAGTGGGAGATATAAGCCCTGGATTTTATTATAATAACGGGACAGTATGGTTAAAAGTAGCCGATATGAGCCAAACCGATAACACTAAAGATGCCTGGATGGACGATAGAGCCAATGAACGGGTGGAATTGGGTGTTCAGAGTGACGGCTCCACTGCCCGTGCCGCAGGTTCAGAAGTGGTTGTGACAGACTTGGGTGAAGTGGGGATCGGGTCCAATAGCCCAACTTCGAAATTACAGGTTGCGGGATTACCGGTCTTTGTAGACAATGCGGCTGCTATAGCAGAGGGATTGACCGCAGGTGCATTTTACCATTCGGGTGACGGTATCGTAAGGGTGGTGTTCTAGTGTCGAGAGTCACATCTATTTTGACGATGAGGTAATCCCCTCGGCCGGGATGGATTATTGTCCATATTATTATAATGCCGATCTCCCGATATTGGTGATATTTTGGATAATGATAAATGAAAAAATCCCTCTTTGTCATATTACTGTTACTTGGTTAGGGAAATCGCTTTTTAAAAATTCTGAAAAGAGGGGGAGTTGTTTATATCCGTCAGTGGGTAAAGAAGATGCCCAATCCAACGATATCCCCCGAAAAAATCCCGGTTTTTCTTCATTTTTTGCAGATTTGAAAGATCCTGGAAGAACAAACAAAGGCAACCACTTATACTTGCTGGAAAACAACCTGCATTGGAACCTGGATGTTATCTTCAAAGAAGATGCATCACTTAAAAATAAATACCATTCCGCCCGCAACTACAACATGATCGCTAAAATGGTCTTGACTTTAATAGACCAGGAGAAATAAACCAAGAAAAGTAATTCCTCCAAAGGACTGCTCGCTGCACTAAATGATAATTTCAGAGCTAAAATTATCAGATTCTAAAAGGGATTTCCCTAACCGCCTTCTTTTATCTATTAAGAAAATCACCTATATTCATGAGGGTTAACGTTTATATACATTTTTACGCTAATAATACACGTAAAACTGTTTTAAGAAACCAGTAACTGGCGAAAATAACCTGTTTTAACCAGTGTTGTTATTTCCATGTTTTTTGGTAGGTACGGTGTCAAGTTATAATATGTTTTCTGGTGCATACTTCGAGCTAAAAACCCGGCTAGCTTTCAAGTAGGTAGGAGAATATTGGTGCGGAGCCTGTATTCGGTTATTAGGTGCCGGCCCTGTTTTATAGAATTTATTAATTAACCATAGTTCGATTTAAAAATCATCACTAAGAGTCTGTCTGCCCAGTAGGGGGAATCAGAATCGGTTATGGAATAAAATAAATCGATATGGAGTTGAATTATCAAAAAATGAACCCTTTGTATGAAACATTTCGGTCTTTTATTATTGCTGGTGGTAGGTTTTTTACCGGGTTTGTTAGCCCAGGAAACCGTTACCAGCGGATTTTTGATGCCCCGTGTGACCACGGCGGATCGCACTGACACGGGCAGGTTCCCTTTGTCCACCCCGGTAGGGACGCAGGTCTACGATACCGACACGGGGAGCTTTTGGTATTGGAACGGTGCCCAATGGCTGGAAAAGGCGGTGATGGATGCGATGGACACCTCGGTGGACATCTGGGAGGACGACGCTACCAATGGGATGGTGAGGCTGGGCACGGAAAGCGACGGGAGGACTGTCCGTGCAGCAGGGACAGGTTTTGTGATCAAGGATGACGGTAAGGTAGGCATAGGTACGGAAGACCCGTCCTGGAAGCTGGACGTCCGTGGGGGGGCAGCTATCGGCCATTTCAAATATTTCAGCAGCTTGGCATCCGGATCAGCAGGCATCCTGTTTGCTCGTTCGCGGGGCAGTTTGGCATCCGAATTGGATATCGAGGCGGGTGATCACCTGGGCGGGATCCGTTTCAGGGGCCATTTGGGTGACACGGATACCGACTATGCAGCCTTTGGATATGTGGCGGACGGTACCACGGCTGGTGCAGGCCATTTCAGTTTTACGGGAAGCGACGAGCTTACCGAGGTGATGGCGATAGCGACTCATACGGGCAATGTGGGCATCGGGGACTTTTCCGGCGATGAGGCGACCGATCGCCTGGATATAAAACAGGGATCGGTCAGGTTGCGCGAAGTGAACCCGACTGCTCAAAACAATACTTACCGAGGAAAGCTGGAACAGGCAGCGGAGGGTCAAAAAGACCGTGTGGTCGTCGCCGGGGCAGACGGGGTGCTCAAAAGCTTAAAGGCGGTGCTTCCGAAGTTCTTTTTTATGCCATCGGTATTGATACCGACAGCGGAGGAGCAGCTACCTCATGGAGATGTGGCTTATGGTTTTGATGGCGGTACAGGAACCTTCACAATCGATCTCTATCAAAAGTACATAGACCAATATACCGGGGTAAGTACCAATACGGTGAAGAACCCCGGAGCTACAGAAGGTATTCCGGTATTGCCTTCGGGGGCATTGGAATACCATATTACCTGGTATGATGATACGGTGTTTGATAGTGCATCGATAAGTGTCAGTGATGCCGGTGTGCTGACTTACCAACTGCTCTCCGGTACCGAAGTGACCGAAAGTTCATTTATGAACATCATTTTTGTGGTCAAAGAAAACTAACGCGAAAGGCCTTTAACAGGGCACTTAATCGGTTGATTTATGCATAGATTTAATATTACGGTACTGATCATTTGTGCTTTTTTGTTCGGTTGTTCCTTTTCTGCTGATTATGCGGGGGGGATATATGTGGATAAAGCCGTTAAAGAGCGTGAAAGCTTCTTTTTATTGGAGAGAGCTTCAGGTTCGGAAACGTATCATTTGATCACCCATGGCCGTCCGGGGTATCTGCTGATTGATGGGGAATGGCTGGATAAAGCACAAATTGTGGATTTTTTGGAGCCAGGTATTCAAAATTCAAGGTTCAAAAACCTGCATATTTACGGCTGTGAATTTGCTAAGGGGAACATAGGAACAGAAGCAGTAGAATACATAGGGAACAAACTTGGAATCAAAGTGGCCGCTTCTGAGGATATTACAGGAAAGGACGGGGATTGGGACCTGGAGGTAGGTATTGCTTCAGGCCGTTTTTTATTTCCCGGATATCACCACAACTTACAGCAAACGGGATCAACGGATGATTTGGATGGAGATGGAATAAATGACAGGGCAGATGTTGATGACGACAATGACGGGATTCCTGATATGCAGGAAGGTGCCTGTCCTGATGGGTTGGCACCTCATAGTGCTTTCACGAGTTTGTCACAAATTCGAAATATCCCTTCGGGAAGGTATTATTTTGATTTAGGTGAAGGGGTTTTTCAAGCGGATATAGATGACAGTGAAAATGGCGGATGGCTGTTGGTACTGCAGTATGTACATAAGGGAGGCACTAATCCCTCATTGACCGCATTAGCTGCCGGAGACGATTTCCCCGAAACCAGTGGGGCTGCTTTGGGAACCAGTGAAGCTGCAGATATGGCCAAATGGGGACACGCCGGCAATTCAGCCCTTAATCAATTTGATGGCGACTTTGAAATACGTTTTTATGGAGAAACCAGTTTACATGGCCGGAAAATTCATTTTAAAACCACATTAGGGACTTCGTATGTCAAAACCGGCATAGGATCTTTTGCCGGGATCTCCGATGTGGCAAATCATACACTGCTTAGTGGGCATACGGCCAACCTGCCTGCAATAGCAAATAACCGATTTTTGAATCAAAATGATCAAGCTTTGACAAATTTTCCTTTTTACAGGAATTTAACTAACCATTGGGGCATAAGAGGACGTGGGAATCGATGGGAAGTGGATGCGCCGGATGGCAGTGGATCGGCCAACAATACCATTCATAGGGTATGGATAAGGGCGACGACGGCTTTAGATTGTGAACCTGCCGATACTGATCAGGATGATATTCCTGATCATCATGATCTGGACAGTGATGGAGACGGCTGCCCCGATGCTATAGAGGGAGATGGGGCTTTTACGCAGGCTGATTTACAGGAGGCTTTTAATGATGGGGGGGATCTTGAAGAGAAGAGGAATTTATGCCCTGACCGCAGCTGTGTAGACGCCCGTGGGGTTCCTGTCAGGGAAACCATCAGTCAGGAACAGGGAATTGGTGATAGTCAAACTGCCAGCGACGATGCTGATGACGATGGGATAGGCGACACTTGTGACTGTTATGACAATACCCTATCCGGTGATGCCGACGGCGACAATGTACCCGATTATGCGGATGTGGATAGTGATAACGATGGAATATCAGATTGTGCTGAAAGTATGCAGTCAAGCGAAGTGGTCATTGTAGATGGCTCAAATACAACGGAAAGAATAGCCAGATGGGAAGGGGGAAATGGAAAAAACCTGGTGGAGGTGGCCGTAAGACCGGGATTCAGTGCGGAATATGGTGGAAGTGCCCCCGCTGATGATTTTACCGGAACCGGAAATATGCTGAATGCCAGTATAAATATGGGGGATAGTCCGGGCAAGATCGTATATGATCTGACACAAAAGGTTTACGGACGTGTTGAGTATATGCTTACCAACCGAAATGGTGATCCACATGACAGTCACAATGAAGATCATTTCGAAATAGAATATAATGTTGACCTATTTACCGCTAGATTGGTGTCGGGGGATATTTCGGGGATTGGTGTCGGGGATTTAGTCCAAAATATGATGGAATATAAATTAACTGATCCGAATACCAAATATGAAATTAAGTTAACATCAACCCTGCCTTTTTCCCCGGAAGATCAATATACGTTCAAGCATAAATTTATCAACGCATCGGCTATAAATAAAGAAAGTCCGGGACTGGAGTTATTAACAACATCGTGCCTTGACAGGGACACAGATGGAGATGAGATCGTGGACCGTTTAGATTTGGACAGTGACAATGACGGTATCCCGGATGCCATCGAAGGCTGTACCGGGATAAGAAATGAAGACCTGGATGGAAACTGCCGGCTACCGTTTGATCCCGGTACGGTCGATGAAGATGATTGTGCTTCAGGGGCTACCGTAAGGCCTTGTGATATACCACTGGATACTGATGAAGACGGTATATCCGATCACTTGGACTTGGACAGTGACGGTGATCACTGCGCCGATAGCCGGGAAGCTTTTGGAAGGGGGGGAGAGGGGACCAACAATAATGTAAACAACACCTATGACAATACCCTGAGTGTGGATACGAAAGGTTTGACCACCAAGGTAGGCTGCGGTGCACCGGGAAGTGATGGTTGGCGGAACGAAAACAACAAAAACAAGTGCACAAGAATATATACTAACCCGGCCATGCATACCATTGGGAAGAGAGTCCCATGATGAAAGCGGTTGGGATCTTCAGCTTTAATCATTGGGATAAGGAATATAAACGAAATTGGTAAAGTCCTGGTCAACCACAAATAGACAGCAGTATTCATCAGGATTTTTGTAAGCTCCCTTAAAGTCTTCAATGGCCTCCTGATCTACCAATTTTCGTTGGATAAATTCATCCAGGTAGGTGATGTAATAATTCCAATCTACTTTTAGGTCGGTATTGCCTATCAATAGTTGCCCAATCGGTTGCCCTGTTTTGCACACAGGGAAAATGGGGAAATCAGAAAATTTCCTGGACCGTACTTGGTAGGAAGCCTCTTTCAGCGTTTCAGCCACTTTGACAAAGTCATTAGTGATTGTTCCTAGATATTTGCCGCTTAGTTCCGGATCATTATCGTCTCTCATGATGTTGGTTATATGTTATGAAGTTATACCGTAGGCATCCCTACGGGGCCGCTTATTCGTTATTGATTACTGCTATCGGTACATTGTCCAAGCTCCACGGTCGACAGACCACAGCCGCATTTGTTGATTTATTATTCACTATTTAATCGGTTGTCCTTCAGCTTGATACCTCATATCTGGTATCTGACACCGGTTACCCAGTCTTCAATGTCAGCAGTACCACGTTTTCCACATGATAGGTCTGTGGAAACATGTCCACGGGCTGTACGATATCCACATTATATTTATCACCCAAAAGCGCAATGTCCCGGGCCTGTGTGGCAGGGTTACAGCTGACGTATACGATTTTTGGAGCCGCCAGTTTTAAAAGCATACTGACCACATCTTCATGCATCCCCGCTCGAGGGGGGTCGGTGATGATCACATCCGGTGCTGCATGTGAAGCGATAAACTCATCAGTAAGCATGTCCTTCATGTCTCCTGCATAAAACAGGGTGTTGTCAAGGTCATTCTCCTTAGCGTTTAGCTTGGCGTCTTCGATCGCTGCTTCAACGTATTCAATGCCGATGACCTGTTTGGCTTTTTTTGCCACGAAATTGGCGATCGTTCCGGTGCCTGTGTAGAGATCATACACGACTTCATCCCCATTAAGATCAGCAAATTCCCGTGCCACTTTATACAGCTCATAGGCTTGTTTTGAATTGGTTTGATAGAACGACTTAGGGCCAACCCTGAATTTCAGTCCTTCCATCTCTTCGATAATATAATCCCTGCCCATAAAAGTATGGATATCCTGATCATGGAAAGTCTCGTTCTTTTTTAGGTTGATGATGTATAGCAGTGAGGTGAGGTCGGGAAATCGCTCTGAAAGGAAAGTCATCACCTGATCAACCTGTTCGGGATTATCTTCCCCAAACTGCACGATTACCATGGTCTCGTCGGTGACACTGGTTCTGATGATCAAGTTTCGGAGGAGCCCCTCTTGCTTGATCATATCAAAGAAAGTCAGCCCCTTCTCAAGGGCGAAATCCCTAAGTGCATTTCTGACCTCATTGGACACCCCTCCTTGTAGATAGCAATGCTCGACATCTACGATTTTATCGAATCGCTTGGGAATATGAAAACCAAGGGCATTTCTTTCAAACTCCTTACCAGAATCAATTTCCTCTCTGGTGAGCCACCTGTTATTGGAGAAAGTGAAATCAAGTTTGTTACGATAATACCTCGTATCGGCAGAGCCTATGATGGGCAGGACTTCTGGAATGGGTACCTTGGCAATTCGCTGAAACTGGTCCACGACCTGCTGCCGCTTATATTCCATCTGAAGGTCATAGTTGATGTGCTGCCATTTACATCCTCCGCAAACGCCAAAATGCGAGCAGAAAGGTTCTGCCCGGTCTTTGGAATATTCATGGATGTGGATGGCCTCACCTTCCATAAAGCTACTTTTTCCACGCCTGATCCTGACGTCTACCACATCTCCTGGTGCCACATGTTGGACAAATACCACTTTTCCTTCGTAGTGGGTGACACTTTTGCCTTCAGCGGCAATCCGCTCTATCGTAAGGTTTTTTAAAACCTTATTTTTCATCTTTCTCGACATAGGCTGCAAAATTAATCATATTATCTGAATTGTGGCAATGGAATCACAGCAGTAAAGTATCAAGATTAGAGTAAAGACAAGTAGTGAGATATGAGTACAAGAGAAAACAGTATTCCTCTCCGCGGCAGCGGGGAGGTTAGGTGGGGTGGATCGGAGAAAAGAAAAAGAGCAAAGAAAAAATGCAGATAGCAAAATATAGGGTGGAGTCGGGAGACACAGTCTTTGTGGTCCCGCGTCAGAGACGGCGGGACAACGCTAATACGTGGTTGTACCGGGTCTCTGCCCCGGTACTAAGAAACATGAGTCCCTTCCTGGGCACAGCCCTCGTCATCACCAATAATGGGCAAAAGCTTGGGAAGGTTTGAAAGGAATTGGTCAAAACTTCTGTCAAGGAAAGAACCGGTTGTTATCATGTTTGACAATGAAATCTAATAATTAATCCGCTCAACACTAATCAGGGGTTTACAGTTAGGTGGGGTAGATTGGAGCATAGACAAAGGCCACAGTCGATAGGCTAATTTTTTGTCGTGCCGAGGCCCAGCCCTTACCAAAACCCTAAACAAAGGAAATCCTGTATTTGGACAAGGATTCAACATTATTGCATTTCTCCAATATTTCAATTAACCAATAACCCATTAACCAATTTGGCCGAAATGATTATATTTAGGCTTAAAGTATGAAACAATAATGAATTTAAGAGATAAGGTAGTAATAGTGACCGGAGCTACTTCGGGGATTGGAGAATCTTGCGCCCTCGCGTTTGGAAAAGCAGGGGCCAAGGTGGCGATTACGGGCAGAAGTCAAGTGAAAGTAGACAATACCCTGGTAAAACTGCAGCAAGCGGGAGTGGAGAGTATCGGAGTATTAGCGGATGCTGGAGCAGAGGAGGACAATAAAAAGATGGCCGCAAAAGTGAAAAGCCATTTTGGCAAGATAGATATTTTGATCAATAATGCGGGGATATCCATGAGGGCTCTTTTTGAAGAGTTGGATACTGCAGTTTTTCATAAGGTGATGGACACCAATTTTTGGGGGACTGTATACGCTACTAAGTATTGTCTCCCTGAAATTTTGGAGCAAAAAGGATCTATCATTGGGGTTTCATCTATCAATGGATATCGAGGGACTCCTGCCAGGACTGCTTATACGGCTAGCAAGTACGCTATGAATGGATTTATGGAGTCGCTGCGCACCGAGGTGATGAAGAGAGGCGTTCATATTTTAGTAGCTTGCCCGGGATTTACGGCATCCAATATCCGAAACAATGCCTTGACAGCTGATGGAGGTTCTCAAGGAGAGTCTCCCAGAAATGAGGACGATATGATGACAGCAGATGAGGTGGCCCAGCATATCCTCAAGGCCACACTAAAGCGGAAACGTGATTTGGTTTTGACCCGAGAGGGGAAATTGGCCGTGTTTTTGAACAAGTGGATACCGGGTATCATGGATGGAATTGTCTATAACCATATGGCCAAGGAAAAGGAGTCTCCATTTAAATAGGATTTTATGATAAAGGATGTCTTTCAGGTCTATATGAACAGATTAATGGATTTGTCTGCAAGGAATAGATCCGTTTTTTTACCAAAACTGGTGAGTACCCAAATGATAGACCTGAAGGAATTTGAATTTTTGGAGTATGAAAATTCCTTTGCCTATATTACTGAGTTACTGGGCAGAAAGAAGAAGATTCCGTTGGTGCCCGCAGAGGATGCCAGAGATGCTAAGGTAAATCAGCTCTCTCTCCGTTTGAAGCGGCTTGGCCAGCGGGTAAAGCTCGCTGAAGAAGAAAGCGGGGAGAAAAGTCTTTACGTGGGATGGCCTTTTATAGAAGGAAAACTTCCCAATGATCAAGCGATAAGATGTCCCTTGTTATTCTTCCCTGTTCGTATAGTCGAAGAGGGGAAAAAGTGGTTCTTTAAGAAAAAATCTGGCGATCAACCTTTTTTTAACAGAGCTTTTTTGCTGGCTTATGCCAACGCTCACCAACAGTCTTTTAAAAAGGAGTGGTGGGAAAATCCCCTGGAGCATTTCCCTAAAGAACCTACCCCATTCAGAACAGCACTTTACCAATTTCTCCAAAAGGAATTAACCTTGAATTTTGGCCAGGAATTGTTTCAGGACAAACTAGATGATTTTAAAGAGAAAAGTGCTGCCGAGGTAGGTAAAGTGTTCAAAGCAGGAATGCTGAAATTAAGGCCCAATGCTATTTTGGGTCAATTTTCCCAAAAAAGCTCCTTTTTGATCAAGGACTATGAAGAGCTGATGGATAAATTTTCAGGCGAAAACCTGGAAGGCCTTTTTACGGAATGGTTTGCCGATGAAAGAGAGGAACAACCATCCCGTGCAGAGGGAAGTTTGTTCAATACACTTCCGCTGGATGCAAGTCAGGAGGAAGTGCTTAAGACCGTCCGACAGGGAGGCTCTTGTGTCGTGGAGGGACCGCCTGGTACAGGGAAGTCCCAGCTTATTTGTAACCTGGTAGCCGATTTTATCTCAAGGGATAAGAAGGTGCTGGTGGTTTCCCAAAAAAGAGCCGCTTTGGATGTGGTCCATGATAGGTTGGTCGAGCAAGGGTTCGGTGCCTTTATGGCACTGGTCCATGATTTCAGGACAGATAGACCTGCGATGTTCAAGAAATTGGCTGATCAAATCAACTCACTTGAAATCTACAAAGGACTGAACCGGAGCCTTGATGCCATCCAATTGGAGCGGAGTTTTAGTAAAATTGTAAGTGTAATTGATCATCATAGCGAGTATTTGGAGGAATACAGGCATGCGCTCTTCAATACAGAGGAATGTGGTGTCCCTGTGAAGGAACTTTATTTGAGCTCTTCGCTAGATGATCAGCACCTAAACCTGACCCAATATTATAAGCATTATCACTGGAGTATTTTGGATGAGTTTTTACGGGATTTAAAGGAATACCTGTATTATTATCCAAAGTACGGACAGGCAGATTCCTTTTGGCTTCATCGCGTGGATTTTGCTGAATTTACGGCCAATGCTATCCATCGTTTCAAGGAAAACTTGCTGGAGATTAAAGAGCTGAAAAGTACCGCCGAGTTGATTCTTGGTGACTTATTGTACCAGCCATTTGAATTTCCCTTGGTATACCAATCTTTTGAGCAGAAGGCCAGGCTTGAGGAATTACAAAAACTGATCAGTAATAAAGATGTTTTTTTGGTTCTGAAGAGGTTAATGAAATATCCAAAGGCTGATATGGACCTTTTGTGGCTGGAGAATAAGGTGGATATCATCAAAAACCTGTTAGCAGCGGAAGGTGTCGAGTGGTCTCTTGAAGATGGTAACGTAGAAGATACCTATCAAAAAGTACTCCATGTGATAGGAATGAAAGATTCTTGGTGGAAATCACTTACGCTTCGTTTTTATAGAAAAGAATATCGCGAGGTATGGTCGCTTTTAGAGCATAATGAGCTGGAAAGGAACCTGGAGGGATTACAAGTACTGGTCAAGATGTTGGGAAATAGGCTAAACATAAACCATCAATATACCCTTCTCGACCGAAAGCCCTGGATCAATCTTCCGGAAAAGCCCTTTGGGTTTCCCGCTTTTAACCATGAGTTTCATGTCCTGATAGAAGCTGTGAAAGCTCGGTTTATCCTTGAGGAGCTAGGAGTGCTTACCCCGTATTTGATTTTTGACAATGCCGATTTTGATCATTTCAGAAGGATTTTACAAGAGCTGATAGGGATCAATGAGCTGATTGAACATAAGACTTCTGGATGGAGAAATTATTTCAGCACGATTCAGATAAAGCATTTATTGACCACTTCGGATGAAGATAAACTTGATAAGATTCAGGACACTATTACGGAAAATTTTACGGAGATAGTGGCCATGGACAGGCTAAAGCGGAAGCTGAGAAGTATCGATATAGAAGTGATCAATAAACTACTGGATGATTATCCAGATAAGGACTTTGAAGAACTCAAGCAGATTTTCCTAGCAGGGCTTAAGCTCAGCTGGATAGAGCATATCGAAGCTAAATACCCGGTACTCCAGGAAATGAGTCTGTTCAAGGTGAAGGATATTTTGGAGGAGTTTTCGGAAGCTGTGGACGAAAAGCTAAAAATCAGCAGGTTTATTACTGAGATGCGGCTTAGGGAAAATACATTTAAAAAACTTGAATATAATCGTTTAAATAATCTGATTACTTACCGGGAACTACAGCACCAGGTTACCAAGAAGAAGCGATTGTGGAGTATAAAAAAACTGGTTGAAAAGTTTCAAGAAGAAATTTTCAGGTTGGTTCCTTGCTGGTTGGCGTCACCAGAGACTGTCTCAGCACTTTTTCCAATAGAGAGCCGATTTGACTTGGTGGTATTTGACGAGTCATCTCAGTGCTATGCAGAAAGGGGTCTTCCAGCCATGCTGAGAGGGAGGCAAGTGGTCATTGCCGGAGATAGTCAGCAGTTACAGCCTTTTGATTTATATAGGGTCCGAATGGATGAAGCTGACCAGGAAGGAATGGATTTGGAGGTGGAATCCCTGTTGGAACTGGCTTCCCATAATTTTAAGAAATATACCTTAGAAGGGCATTATCGAAGTAAGTCACTGCCATTGATAGCATTTTCCAACGAACATTTCTATGACAATAAACTAACAATGCTACCTGAAATGGATAGTCTAAATCAGGAAGTGTGCGCGTATAAATGGATAAAGGTGGAAGGCACATGGGACAAGCAAACCAATACGGTCGAAGCAGAAAGGGTGGTTAAAGAATTGAAGGAGCTGGTAGCGGAATCTTCTGGGCTGTCGATTGGTGTGATTACCTTTAACTATTACCAAATGGAGCTGATTGTTGATCTGATCGCAAATGAGAAGGGCCTCAGGGGCAAGTTCGGAAAGAAAATTAAGGTCAAAAATATTGAGAATGTCCAGGGAGATGAGTTTGACGTGGTGCTTTTTTCGATTGGCTATGCTCGAAATAAGGCCGGGAAGTTTATCGCTAATTTCGGTTCTCTATCTAAGGATGGGGGTGTGAATCGGCTAAATGTAGCGGTTACACGGGCTAGGGAAAGGGTCTATGTGATTACGAGTATCTCGGCAGATGATTTCAGGACAAAGCAAATTTACAATCCTGGCATCAGAATGCTAAGGGATTACCTGCACTACGCCGAGGAGGTTTCCAAAGGGAGAAAAGTGGGTGTCCAAGAGCAGACCTCGGGAGGGTTCGAGGTCTCCTGGTACCTAAAGAATAAGCTGGAAGGCACCTATGGCGGACACACTGTTAGAAACAGCACAATCTCAAGGAATATGGATTTGGAACTGCTTGAAAGCGGTAAGTATGTGGGAGCTATTCTAACAGATGACAACCGGCTATTTACAGCCAAAACAGCAAAAGAGGCTTTTGTGTATCATCCAAGGATATTAAAGGAAAAAGGCTGGCATATCACTCAGGTGTTTAGCCGGCAGTATTGGATGGATCGTGAGGATCTGTTACAGACAAAGATCCATGAAAACTTAAAGAAGGAGTGAATCAATCATCCACTCCTCTTTTAAGTTTGATTCCCACGGCTTCTATGCCGTCCAAGTCATTGCTTCGCATGTATTGGACAAATTGTATCGTTATTTTTTCGCCATCTTTCACTTTGCTTAACGGCAAGGTGTCCATTTGGGTAAAGCTGTTGCCATAACCACTACCTAAGGGCTTTCCGGTTTTGGGATCAAATAAATTAAGGTTTAACAATTCGTTATTCCTGATTTGTCCAAGGCTGTCCCTGACCAAATACCGTACATAAAGGTTGTAATAATCATAATCCTTATTGTACTTGACACGAAGCGTAGAAATTACGTCATCATGATCATATTTCGTCTCAATGTCAAACGTAACGGTATCAGCGATAGGCCAAGATAGATTTTCCAAGCCATGGTATTCTTCATATACCCGGTCGTTGTTACAGGAAAGCAGAAGGGATGATATCAGCAAAGTCCCATAAAGCTTTTTGACCATCGATCTATTGTTCATTTTGCTGATTGCCTTTATTATTGGAGGGTCTTCCTCCTCCCTTTTTACGATTGTTCCTGCGCTTGTTGCCTTTTGGTTTTGCACCTTGAGCAGTTTGAGGGTTTTTCTGGTCACCTGCAGGCTGCTGTTTTTGAGGGGATGGTCCCTTTCTTTGTTCACCGCCTTTTCTTCGGTTGGAAGGTTTGCGGTGAGATTGTTGCTTGTCTTTATTGTCCTTGTTTGGCGGAGAAGTTTGCGTGTCGGCTTTGGCTCCGGCCGGTTTGTTAGCTGATTGTTTTGGCCTGGGCTTTCGTTTTTTCTTCTTCTTATTGTTCTTACTGAATTTTTTGTCCAGCATTTCCAAATCGATATTGGAGTTGCTCTTATCTTCATCAAGGTCCATGACATCGTTGAACTCAAGACTGAAAGGTTTTTCCCCTTCCTTATTCATCTCGATGATCTCTTTTACCCTGCCGCAATCAATCGAATGCCAGTTGTTTTCATTGTTATAACTAAACCACATTAGCTTCCTGAAGATGTCTGTCTTCTGGAGTTTTGCATGGCCGGCTTCTGTCACCAAGGGCTTTTCGATGTTTGGAATATCTTCCAAAGCGGTCATGTATGTATCCAGCTCATAATTGAGGCAACACTTCAGCCTTCCACATTGTCCGGAAAGCTTGGTGGGGTTTAAGGAAAGATTCTGGTACCGTGCGGCAGAAGTGCTGACACTTTTGAAATCATGGATCCAGGTAGAGCAGCATAATTCACGGCCACATACACCAACTCCTCCCAATCTACCTGCTTCTTGCCTAAGGCTGATTTGTCGCATTTCCACACGGATTTTGAATTCAGAAGCCAGTATTTTGATCAGTTCCCTGAAGTCTACCCGCTCATCGGCAGAATAGTAAAAGGTGGCTTTCGAATTGTCCGCCTGATATTCTATATCGGACAATTTCATTTCCAGCTTTATTTCGTCGATGATTTGCTTGGTCCTATATAGGGTCGGTACTTCCCTGTTTTTGGCTTCTTCCCACTTTTCAAGGTCTTTTGGTGAGGCGACACGATAGATCTTGGTGATGTTGTCATCATTTTTGATCTTTCGTTTTTGCATTTGAAGCCTGACCAGCTCCCCTTGGAGGGAGACATAGCCGATATGGTGGCCACTGGGCACATCCACTACCACCGGATCACCAGTGGTGAGTTGAAGGTGGTTTACGTTTCTGAAATAATCTTTTCGTCCGCCTTTAAACTTGACTTCTACTATGTCAAAATTATCCACGTTTGGAATGCCCATATGGGACAGCCAATCGAAGGAATTCATTTTATTACAATCGCTCGTACCACAAGTGCCATTATTTTGGCACCCTCCGCTTCCAGCGGTGGTAGAGCAGCTACTACATCCTGCCATAACACATATATTATTTAGGGAACATGCTCAGTGCATGTTCCTCGTGAATAAATTATGGTTTTATTTACCATAATTTAGGATGTCTTGACCGATATCATTTCGGAAATAGACATCTTTCCAGGATATTTCATGTACCCTGGAATAGGCATTGGACAGCGCTTCTTCTATGCTGTTTCCTTTGCCTGTGATTCCCAATACACGGCCGCCATTGGTGACCACATCTCCTTGGGGGGTTGTGGAGGTGCCTGCGTGGAATGTGATACTGTTGCCATTTTCATTATCAAGTCCACTGATCACATCACCTTTTGGATAGGCACCTGGGTATCCACCCGCTACCATTACAATAGTCGTGGCCGTAAAGTCTTCCAGTGTTAATTCATAATCTTTCAGGGTGCCTGTACCCATGGCATAGAGCAAGTCCACAAAATCACTCTTGATACGAGGAAGTACTGCTTGGGTTTCAGGGTCTCCCATACGCACGTTATACTCGATCACATAAGGTTCTCCATTGTCATTCATCAAACCGATGAAAATGAATCCCTTATAATCTATTTGGTCTTTTTCAAGGCCTTCAATGGTCGGTTTGACCACTTTTTCTTCGACTTTTCTTAAGAACTCACCTTTTGCAAAAGGCACCGGACTGACTGCTCCCATACCACCTGTATTGAGGCCTGTGTCTTTTTCACCGATGCGTTTATAATCTTTCGCTTCAGGGAGGATTTTATAGCTTTTACCGTCTGTCGCCACGAATACAGAGAGCTCAATGCCTGATAAAAACTCCTCAATGACCACTTTTTCGGAGGCTGCACCAAATTTGCTTTCCAGCAGCATCTCCTTAAATGAACTTTCAGCATCTTCTAAGGTTTCGCAGATCAGCACACCTTTCCCTGCCGCAAGCCCGTCGGCTTTGAGCACCACTGGGAGCTGCTGTTTTTTGATAAACGCCAATCCTTCGTCGATAGTATCTATGGTAAAGGTCGCTGAAGCAGCGGTGGGCACTTGGTGGCGCTGCATAAACTGTTTAGAAAAATCCTTGCTTCCTTCCAAGGTGGCTCCTTTTTGTTTTGGCCCTACCACAGGCAATGCTTTCGTCTCTTCTTGGGAAGCAAAATAATCTGCCACACCCTTGACCAAGGGTTCTTCGGGGCCTACCACCACCAAGTCAATCGAATTGGCAAGGACAAATTCCTTCATGGCGCCAAAATCCGTGATTCCAATGGATACATTGGTAGCGATGCCGGCAGTGCCAGCATTTCCTGGGGCTACATATAGACGGTCGCATTTTGGGCTATTGGCAATTTTATAGGCGAAGGCATGTTCTCTTCCTCCGCTTCCTAATAACAGTATGTTCATTTATTTAAATCTAAATTTTAATTGGCATGATCAGAAATAAACTTAATTCTGTAGACCCGGATTTCTTCTTCTCCAAAGTCTTCATCCTCAAGTTCTTGAAGTGCTTCTCTGATGTTGTCTGTTTCGGCGGTCATGAAGTAATCATGTAAGGTGTCTTCCCGCTCTTCATCCATAATGTTATGGATATAGTAATTGATATTTAATTTGGTGCCACTATAGATAATCTGTTCGATTTCCTGCAGTAATTCTGACATTTCTATGTTCAGGTTACTGGCGATTTCATCCAGATCAATCTTGCGGTCTACCTGCTGGATGATTGATATCTTTACTTTGGAGCGTGTACCGGCGGTCTTGACGACAACGTCCGAAGCCGTAATAATGTCATTTTCCTCAACATAATTGGTAATTAACTTGAGAAATGAAGCTCCAAATTTAGTGACTTTTCCCATACCTACCCCATTTATTTGGGCAAGTTCTTCTTTGGAAGTAGGGTAAACGGTCGCCATTTCTTCCAAAGACGGGTCTTGGAAAATGACGTAAGGGGGCAGGCCTTTGCTTTTGGCTACTTTTTTTCGCTCTACCTTTAGCAGTTCAAAGAGCTTTTCATCATAAGCTTTATTGGTATTGGCGATTTCCTCAGCCTCATCGTTTTCGATCATTTCTTCAAAATCATGATCTTTAGTGAAGGTGATCTCGTGAGGGCTTTTCAGGAAGTCCTCGCTGGCTTTGGATAGCTTGATGACACCATAGTTTTCGATGTCTTTTTCCAACAGCCCATGAATCATGGTTTGCCTTATGACAGACCTCCAGTATCTTTCGCTGTCTTCCTGACCTTTGCCAAATACAGAAAGCCCATCGTGGTTGTAGCTCTCCATGTATTCATTCTGTTCACCACGGATGACATTTACGATGTGGTCCAGGCTGAATCGCTGGTGGGTTTCCTTCACCGCTTCTATGGCGGTCAGGATATCTTCCTTCGCGTCGAAAGAGTCTCTTTTTTTCTTACAGTTGTCACAAAAACCACAGTCTTCATTCAGGCTTTCCCCAAAATAATGCAGCAGGACTCTCCTGCGGCATACAGAGCTTTCTGCGTAAGCGGCCATCTCTTGAAGCAGTACTTTGGCATTCTCACGCTCATTGACAGGTTTGTCTTTATTGAACTTTTCGAGTTTGACAATGTCTTCGTATTTGTAGAACATCAGGCAATGCCCATCCAGCCCATCACGTCCTGCTCTTCCGGTTTCTTGGTAGTAGCCTTCCAGTGACTTGGGGACGTCATAGTGGATGACATAGCGGACGTCGGGTTTATCAATTCCCATCCCAAAAGCAATCGTGGCCACGACCACATCCACTTCTTCATTAAGAAAGTCATCTTGGTTCTTTATCCGCATGGCGGATTCAAGGCCAGCATGGTAGGGAGCGGCATTGATGCCATTGACCTTGAGGAGCCCGGCGATTTCTTCCACCTTTTTTCTGCTCAGGCAATATATGATCCCCGATTTGCCTTTCTGGGATTTGACATACTTGATGAGGTGCTTTTTGGTATCTGATTTTGCTTTTGGCTTTACCTCATAGAAAAGGTTGGTCCTGTTAAAGGAAGACTTAAACAGATCGGCTTCCTCCATGTTGAGGTTTCGCTGAATGTCCTGTTGAACTTTTGGGGTGGCCGTTGCAGTGAGCGCGATGATAGGAAGTGAGTCGCCGATTTGCCCGATAATACTTTTGATCTTTCGGTATTCAGGCCTGAAATCATGGCCCCACTCTGAAATACAGTGGGCCTCATCGATGGCGACAAAACTGAGTTGGGCAGACTTTAGGAACGTTACATTCTCCTCCTTGGTAAGGGACTCTGGTGCTACATAAAGCAGTTTTGTCGCGCCTGAAAGGACTTCTTTTTTGACCCTGTTGGTTTCCGTCTTGCTGAGTGTCGAATTCAGGAAATGGGCGTTAATGCCAAAAGCGTTCAGTTGATCTACTTGGTTTTTCATCAAGGCGATCAAAGGAGATATGACGATAGCCGCACCTTCTTTGGTGACAGCTGGAAGTTGATAGCATAAGGATTTTCCGGCTCCTGTCGGCATGATCACAAACGTATTGTTGCCCTGTAATATGTTGTCAACAATAGCTTCCTGATTTCCTCTAAACTGATTGAAGCCAAAAATCTTCTTGAGGTTCTCTTTAATTTTTATGTCCACTCCATTATCTATTTTTAATGATGGGCCGATAGCGTTTCATTAAATTTTTACCGCAAATAATTTTACCTTTGTACAAATTTAATTAATAACCTCGGTAAAATTGAATATAATAAAAAATATTAGAAACAGCGCCATTAAAGTTCTCCAAACAGAGGCAGAAGCACTCCGAAATTTGATTCCGAATATTGATGGTGACTTCGAAGCATGCGTGGAAGGGATTCTCCATTCCAAAGGGCGTGTGGTGATTACCGGGGTGGGCAAAAGTGCCATTGTTGCCACCAAAATCGTGGCCACCTTAAATTCCACCGGTACTCCAGCACTTTTTATGCATGCCGCCGATGCTATTCATGGTGATTTAGGTATGATCCAAAAGGAAGATTTTGTACTTTGTATCTCCAAGAGTGGAAATACTCCAGAGGTGAAAGTACTGGTGCCGATGCTCAAGAGGATGGGGTCGAAGCTAGTGGCCCTGGTTAGTAACACCGAAAGCTACTTGGCAGAACATGCTGATTTTGTGCTGAATGCGACCATTGCCGCGGAGGCTTGTCCGTTAAATTTGGCTCCTACCACAAGTACCACGGCGCATATGGCGATGGGTGATGCCCTTGCTGTTTGTCTTTTGGAAGCCCGGGGCTTTAGTAGCGATGATTTTGCCCGCTACCATCCCGGCGGATCTTTAGGCAAGCAACTTTATCTCACGGTGGATGACCTGATGGTAAAGGATGCTGTTCCTGTGGTGGATGCCGAGGCAGTCCTCACCGAAGTAATCCTGGAAATCAGTGGAAAGCGCCTTGGGGCCACCGCAGTGCTAAATGCCCATAAGAAGTTAATAGGAATCGTTACCGATGGAGACCTCAGAAGAATGCTCGAAAAACACCGAGATTTATCCGAGGTGACAGCTAAAGATATTATGACCAAAAAACCAAAGACCATTGCTCGCAAGGAATACGCCGTGAGGGCGTTGAATAGAATGAGGGAGTGTAATATTACACAGTTGGTGGTGGAAGAGGATGGTGAAGTGTTTGGATTCATTCATATCCACGATTTAATGAAAGAGGGGATTGTTTAATAAAGATCATGCGAAATACACCATATATTGTTGTTCTTGCCGGGGGAGTTGGTACTAAATTTTGGCCGCATAGCAGAAACAACCTTCCAAAACAGTTTTTAGATCTATTGGGTACAGGGAGGAGTTTGCTCCAAAACACCTACGACCGATTTGTGAAACTATCCAGCCCTGACAGGTTTATTGTGGTGACCAACCATATCTATGCGCACATTGTCAAAGAACAGCTTCCTGACTTAGATGATGCCCAGATTTTAAGAGAGCCGCTACGAAGGAATACAGCCACGTGCATTGCTTATGCCAGCTACGTGATTCAGAAGAAAGATCCGGGTGCAAGGGTAATCGTGACGCCGTCTGATCACCTGATCTTGCACGAAGTGACTTTTCAGGAAACCATTGCACTGGCCTTAAGTGAAGCTGAAAAGGACAGCCACTTGATTACTATTGGCATCAAGCCCAATAGACCGGATACAGGCTATGGCTACATCCAATACATCGATAGCCAGGAAGAAGTCAAGAAGGTGAAGACCTTTACCGAAAAACCCGATGCGGAACTGGCAAAAACCTTTCTGGAAAGTGGGGATTTCGTATGGAACAGTGGTGTGTTCGTTTGGAAAAACAGGTCTATCATTAAGGCATTTGAAGAACAGATGCCTGAAATGGCTGAGGTGTTTGAAGAAGGAGCTGATTTTTATTCCACTCCTGAGGAAAAGGCGTTCGTGAAACGCGCTTATTCTCTGGTGAAAAATGTCACCATAGATATTGGTATTATGGAAAAATCAGATGATGTTTACCTGATATTGGGCGATTTTGGATGGTCTGATCTTGGTTCTTGGTTGAGTATCCACCAACTGAAACCCAAAGATAAAAACAATAACGTCGTGGATGCTAATGCAATGCTCTATGATACGTCCAACAGCTATATCAAAGTTTCTCCCCAGAAGCTTGTCGTTGTCCATGGATTGGATAACTACCTGATCAATGAATCCGAAAATGTACTTTTGATCTGTAAGCTGGATGCTGAAAAGAAATTCAAGGAATTTGTGGCTGATGCCAAGAACAAAGGAGAGGACTTTATTTGATGACTCTGATCCTTGCTCTTCCTTATGTTATTATACGATAAGTGACACAAAAGGGCTAATGAATAATTGATCTGGTAAGCCCCATTTCCACTATGGAGATTAGATTCCCAAGGTCAGCTATAACTTTGCTTTTTGGAGGCGATCCTTACCACCGGTTTATGGCGAATTTTGAAGTTACAGCTGTTGGCGATAAAACAATATTTGTTAGCCTCTTCGTGAAGCTGCATGGCCTTGGTTTTCATGGACTCAGCTTCCACGGTTACCACAGGGTATAATACCACTTCGCTAAACTGCCCCGAGCCATTTTTATTTTCCTGCATGATCCCCTCAGCATGGTCCTCGTATGAGACAATACTCACTCCGGCTTCAGCACACAGGTGAAGGTACCAAAGCATGTGACAGGAAGCGATGCTGGCCAAAAATAGTTCTTCCGGGTTATGGCGGGACTTATCTCCGCGAAAATGGGGGTCTGCACTTCCGTAAACAACAGGCCTGCCCTCTGTGACGACATCAAAGTTTCTTTGGTAGGCAAGGTATCCCCTTGTCCCCATACCGGTATTTCCGGTCCATGTGATTAGTGTCTGATAATGGTGGAATTTTGACATGTCATTAAGATAGGGAAAAATGGAATATTGAAAAATTAAAATATTGTAAAATTATCGTATGCACTGAATTTCTATTTTAGTGCATACGATAATTTATGGTCGAATGGTTGGTTTTTTTTAATTATCCCCTGAAGGGGATGCCCAGCTTTTCGCCCAATGCTTTCAGGTCTTCTTGGACGGGTTCCAGCAATGGAATGCCATTTTCCATTCGTTCTATTTCAAGCGCTCTTTCCGGGTCCCCGGGAATAAGGACTTTCTTATGGCCTGGAGTCGTTTCGGCAGCACGGAATCTTTTGATCCAATTGTCCATATGGCCTTTGAATTCATCCGCAGGGCGAAAGGCATCCACACGCATTGCTCCAAAGAAATGGCCTATGCCTTCACCGACTGGATTTGGATCGGGCTCCAAAAAGGCTACAAACGGTGGAACCCACGGGCCGTAATTGGCACCTGAAAGTACGGCTGAAAATATGTCCACTATCGAGCCCAGTGCATAGCCCTTATGAGAGCCGTGTTCCCGGTCACCGCCCAAAGGGAGCAGGGCGCCACCTTCCTTGACACCAAAGGCATTGTTGGTGGGATTTCCGTCCTTGTCTTGTACCCAGCCGGTCGGGGCTTCCTGTTGCTTTCGCTGGAGGATCTCCAGTTTGCCATTGGCGGCAGTCGTGGTGGCCATGTCTGCTACAAAGGGAGGTTCTTCGCCAGCAGGGATGGCCACAGCGATGGGGTTAGTGCCCAGTAGTCTTTCTTTCGAAAAGGTAGGACTGACCAATGGGCTGGCATTGGTCATGGACATGCCGATCATATCTTCTTTTACGGCCTGTAGTGCGTGGTGGCCGGCGATGCCGTAATGGTTGGAGTTTTTGACAGATACCCAGCCAGTTCCGGCATTTTTTGCTTTGCCAATGGCAATTTGCATGGCAATAGGTGCGACCACTAATCCTAATCCACCGTCCCCGTCGACAACTGCTGTGCTGGGGGTCTCATGGACAATACGGATGTTGGGGGTGGGATTGATCCTGCCCGCTTCCCAAAGCCTGACATAGCCGGAAAGTCTCGCTACCCCATGCGAATCCACACCGCGAAGGTCTGCAGAAAGTAGTACTTCGGTAGCAGATTGTGCGTCGGCCTCGGGACATCCGATTTTTATGAATATATCTTTTGTAAACGCAAATAGGTCTTTAAAATCAAAATTCATGATGCTGTTAAAATTAAAGCGGCCATCTCATAAATGCACGTCATTGCGATAGTGAAGAGAAGCAATTCTCTTAAACATGTAATGAGCGCACATAGAGATCACTTCTCCGCCATGGCGGGATCGTGATGACGTATTTTCCATTGATGAGACAGGCTTGGTTGGTTTAATGTTTTTCTATTCCCATGCAGGGGATGATTGATTCATTTTTCAGGATTTTTGAGATCACCCCTTCTTTCAACGCATAATTAGAACAGATCAGTTCGTCAGCGTCTACATATTGTAGGATAAACTCAATCAGATAAGAAGCGACCACGATCATGTCCACACGCATGGGGATCATACCGGGGATTTCCAGTCGTTGCTCCTTATTTAGTGTGACCAGTTTTTGGGCCAAGCGCTTGAATTCAGCCCTTGGCAAGTGGAAAACCGTTTGGTTCTTCGTTTTGGTAAGGTGGGCAGCGGCATAGTACATGTCTGTTAAGGTGTCAAAGGTCCCCGAAGCACCCACTAGCCTTTTCGGTTGGTGCTCTTTGAGAGCAGTGATTAGCGGCTGTAAGCGCTCAGAAAGATAATCCTTCAGCTTGTCGATCTCTTCGGGAAGAATGGGGTCGTGATAATGGAAAAGATCCAATAGCCGCTGACCACCGATTTCGAAACTTTGCTTCCAGAGTGCTTTGGCTTCGTTTCCGATGATAAATTCTACCGATCCACCACCAATGTCCATCATGAGGCTGTTTTCTTCTCCCAATGACTTGCTAAACCGGATGCCTTCATAGATGAGCTGTGCTTCTTGCTCCCCATCGATCACATGTACATCAATGTCAAACGTATTTTTGATTTCCTGAACCAGTTCCATCCCATTGTGGGCATTTCGTACTGCGCTGGTTGCAAAGGCATAAATATGCTCGATTTCTTCTCCGTCGATCAACTCCCGGAAATGCTTAAGGGTGTCCATTGCCCGTTTTTTTGCGTCGGGATGAATCTCGTTTTTGCTGATGCCCTTTTGCCCTATTTTTACTGGGGCTTTTTCTTTGAAAAGAATATTAAAATCCTCTTCCCTCAGATTTACCAATATCAAGTGAAATGTATTGGTACCCATGTCAATTATGGCTGCCTTCTCATGTCTCATGTAGCCCCGGATTTTTAGTTGTGCGAATATAAAAAGTTTATTTAAAATGCTTTATGATAATTGCCAGTTTAATAAAGGAAAGGTTTTAATTGAGTAGGTAAGTGTATCCCTGCGTAGTTTTGAGTGGGGTAGCGGAAAAAGTTTCTTCTATAAAAAACAGTTCGTTATATTGTATGATGAACCCACGATGCTGATTTTATGAAAAGTTCTACAAAAGGAGTCTATACATTGCCAGGTAACAAGGAGAAGCTGGAGCTATTAAAAAAGAAAAATGAAGAAGCCTTATTGGGCGGGGGCAAACAGCGGGTAGCTACCCAGCACGAAAAGGGCAAGCTGACAGCTCGTGAGCGGATTCATCTGCTCATTGATGAAGGGACTTTTCAGGAGATCGATAAATTCAAAATGCATCGGTGTAAGGACTTTGGACTGGATAAGGAATATTATTTAGGTGATGGAGTGGTGACCGGGTATGGAGAGATCAATGGCAGGCTTGTTTATGTGTATTCCCAAGATTTTACGGTGTTTGGCGGTTCACTGTCAGAAAGCCATGCCGAAAAAATCTGTAAAATCATGGACATGGCCATGAAAAACGGAGCGCCTGTGATAGGCTTAAATGATTCCGGCGGTGCCCGCATCCAGGAGGGCGTTAATTCCCTGGGAGGGTATGCGGATATTTTTTACCGAAATACCAGGGCTTCAGGAGTGATTCCACAGCTGTCGGCGATTATGGGGCCTTGTGCAGGTGGAGCAGTTTATTCACCTGCCATTACTGACTTTATTCTTATGGTGGAGGAAACCAGCTATATGTTTGTGACCGGGCCAAACGTTGTCAAGACTGTTACACAAGAGCATGTCAGTTCGGAAGAATTGGGAGGAGCGAGTACGCACAGCACCAAAAGTGGGGTCACGCACTTTGCCTGCCAAAATGAAGTGGAGTGCATCAAGACCATAAAAAGTATTTTGAGCTATATTCCCCAAAATTGCGAGGACGATGCACCGTCCTACCCGTATGAATTGCTGGATGATGAATCCCGAGCGGAATTGAATCAGGTGGTGCCAGAGAATCCCAATCATCCCTATGATATGCGCGATGTGGTAAGGGGAATAGTAGACGAAGGTTCATTCTTGGAGGTGCATAAAAATTTCGCAGACAATATGGTCGTTGGTTTTGCCCGGATAGCCGGGAGAAGTATTGGTGTGGTGGGGAATCAGCCCCAGTCACTTGCAGGAGTACTTGATAATGA
Source organism: Echinicola soli (assembly GCF_006575665.1). NCBI lineage: Bacteria > Pseudomonadati > Bacteroidota > Cytophagia > Cytophagales > Cyclobacteriaceae > Echinicola > Echinicola soli. The sequence continues at coordinate 162,580 of NZ_CP041253.1, read as the reverse complement.
TGCCTCGATAAAAGCAGCCCGCTTTGTGCGGTTTTGTGATTGTTTTAATATCCCCTTGCTGGTCTTGGTGGATGTGCCAGGTTTTTTGCCCGGAACGGACCAGGAGTGGAATGGGATCATTACCAATGGCGCCAAACTGCTGTATGCATTTTCTGAGGCCACCGTGCCGAGGATTACGGTGATAACCAGAAAAGCCTATGGAGGCGCCTACGATGTGATGAACTCCAAGCACATCGGTGCCGACCTGAACTTTGCATGGCCTACCGCAGAGATTGCGGTAATGGGAGCGAAGGGCGCAGCGGAAATTATTTTCAGAAAGGAAATTGGTCAGTCGGACGATCCGGAGAAAAAGCTTCAGGAGAAGATTGACCAGTATACTAAGAAGTTTGCCAATCCGTACAAGGCAGCCCACAGGGGGTATATTGATGAGGTGATCTTACCTTCCGAAACCAGGGGTAAATTGATCAGCGGCTTCAAGATGCTCCAAAACAAAGTGGATAACCTGCCCCGGAAGAAGCATGGGAATATACCTTTGTAGAGTTTACAGTTATCAGTCTGCAGCCCACCGTAAATTTTGCATTTTATGATTTTGTTATGTCGTTTAAATTTGAGAAACTAAGGGTTTGGGAAAAAGCATTGGAATTGAGTGCCGAAATAAGCTTGGTTGCAAGGAAAAATGCCCAATGAGTAAAAATTTGTCTTAGCGCAACAGTTCCAAAGAACCGACGATTCTGTAGCTTTGAATATTGCTAAAGGATCAACAAGGCAATCCAATAGGGGATGTAGAAGGCTTCTTGGTTCTGCGATAAGGTCAGGGGGAGAAATGGTGAGTTGTCTTTATATTGGTATAAAAAGGATGGTGATAGAATAAATCAAAGCGGCTGGTTTTGAAGTCCTTTCAGGTTGTAATACCTGTGCGCTCCCGAAATAGTCAGGGACAGGCTGTGGCGTAGATAGGAAATGCACATTTCGGGATCAATGCCGTTTAGTTACCGTATGTCCCCGATAGTCATGCGGGGCAGGCTATCCTGATCCCGACAGATTGGGAAAGGATCTTTTCAATCGTTATGTGTAGTATGAGAGAGATTCCTTCGCCGCGGCGAGATGACAGTTTTGTTACTGTCTGCTCTTAGCTAAAACGGCATTGATTTCGGGTTAAATATAAATCACTCTATTTACCAGAGGGCAGTGGTCGGTCGACCGTGGACTATGATAAACAAAAATATATAACTATTTCATGCAAGAAAACGAAAAATTCCTTTACAAATACCTCAACAATGCGTCGCCGACGGGATTTGAGGCGTCCGGCCAGCAATTATGGCTGGATTACATCAAGCCATTTGTGGATCAGCATTTCACCGATAGTTATGGTACTGCCGTGGGGGTGCTCAATCCAGATGCGCCTTTTAAGGTGGTCATTGAGGCGCACGCTGATGAGATCAGCTGGTTTGTAAATTACATTACTCCAGAAGGGTACATCTATGTGCGTAGGAATGGTGGCTCGGATCATATGATAGCCCCTTCCATGCGTGTGAACATCCATACGGATGAAAAAGTTATCCCCGGGGTTTTTGGCTGGCCGGCAATTCACGTTCGTAAAGGGGACAAAGAAGACAAACCTTCCCTGGAAAACATCTTTATAGATGTCGGCGCCAGGAGTAAAGAGGAAGTGGAGAAAATGGGCATTCATGTCGGATGTGTTGCGACCTTTCAGGATGAGTTGATTGATCTAAATGGTAATTTCTTTGCCGGTAGGGCATTGGATAACCGGGTAGGAGGCTATATGATCGCCCAAGTGCTGAAAAAACTGCATGATTCAGGGAAAAAACTTCCTTTTGCACTGTATGTTGTAAATGCTGTGCAGGAAGAAATTGGTCTACGGGGCGCCCAGATGATCGCGGCTAAGATCAAACCAAATGTGGCAGTGATTACAGATGTTTGCCATGATACGACCGCCCCAATGTACAATAAAGTTACCAGCGGGGAGCAAGTAGCCGGATCAGGACCTGTACTGACATATGGAGCCTCTGTTCACAAGAAATTGCTGGACATGATTATTGGCGTTGCCAATAAACGCGAGATACCATTCCAGCGAGCGGCTGCTTCCAGAGGGACCGGGACGGATACAGATGCATTTGCCTATTCCAATGACGGGGTACCGTCAGCATTGATCTCCTTGCCGCTGAAGTATATGCATACCACCGTGGAGACGGCTAGCAAAAAGGATATAAATAGCGTGATCGACCTGATTACAGGTTTCCTGGAGGATTTGGATCCAAATTATAACTTTAAGTACATTGATTAGAGGCTTACATGAGGACGCTTCCGGTGCCATTGACAATTAAAAATGGAAGGCAGTATGGGCCAGTGGGACTAGTTTCCGCTGGCTTTTTTATTTAAAAGGAGTGAGCGTTTTTTAAATGGAACAATATTAGGGTAAGAGCGAAAGTAAGTGAAAATTTTTATCCGATGATGGTTGATGGATCATGAAAATTTCACTATTTGTATCTGGGGAGAGTTTATTGATGGATGATTGTTATTAAGGGATTTTTCAAGGTTTTAAGGAAGTTAATTTCAATTTTGTAAGTTAATTTCGGTTTTTTATAGTGTAATGGTCATCAGGGAAATTTCTAAAGTTTTAATTATTAAAAATAAATTGAAATTTTTTTGTTTCATTTTATTTCGTTTAATTTGATGTATATGTAAAACGAAAGTGCAGCGCTCGCTCATTTCTATGGGAAGAGGCTGTTTTGGATATACAGCATAAGCTAGATTTTACTTTAAGATATGATACAAACGACATATTTGACCCTGGACGCGGAGAAAGCTGAGGCACTGGGGGCATTTCACACGGCAAAGGAAATAGCAGGACAGCCTGAGTTGTGGCAACAAGTATTTAGCCAGGTAGCAAAAGATAAGGGCTCCATCCATGCTTTTCTAAAGCCGATTTTTGAAAAAGGAAATGCTCGAATTATCCTCACCGGTGCAGGGTCTTCAGCTTTTATTGGGGAGTCTGCACAGGGGACAGTACAGCAAATGACAGGTGTCCATACACAAGCTATAGCTACCACGGATGTCGTGACGCATCCCGAATTATTTTTTCTTGGGGACGTGCCCACGCTATTGGTATCTTTTGCCCGGTCTGGCAATAGCCCTGAAAGTGTGGAAGCAGTAAAGCTTGCTGATGAGCACTGCAAAGAAATTTACCATCTGATCATTACATGTAATCCAGATGGGGAGCTTGCTGCTTATGCTAATGATTGCGAAGGAAACTGTTTCGCTTTGGTCCTGCCCGAAGGCTCCAATGACAATAGCCTGGCCATGACCGGAAGCTTTACTTCCATGCTGCTTGCGATCTTGCTTGTAGCGGGTATTGATCAATTGGGTCAGTTGAAAGAACAGTTTGAGAATGCGGTGGAGACTGCAAACAGCATGTTGCATCATGATTTGGACAAGTTTGAAGAGGTAGCAAAGCTGGATTTTAAGCGGGTGATCTTCCTGGGATCGGGGACCATGCTTGGTGTCGCGAGGGAGTGCCACTTAAAGCTCCAGGAGCTGACCGATGGCCAAGTAGTATGCAAGCATGATTCATTTCTAGGTTTCAGGCACGGGCCTAGAGCGGTAGCAAATGAAGATTCCATTGTGGTTTACCTGTTTTCAAAAGACACTCATGTGGCTCGATATGAAACAGATTTGGCAAAAAGCATTGGCCAAGATAAAAGAAAGATAAAGACCCTTAGCTTTGCAGCTGATAATACAGATGGATATCATTCCATTTTGGATCTGCCTGCTGTCGGTGCCAATGAAAAAGCCATTTTCAATGTCCTTCCTGCTACGATGGTGGGACAGTTGTTAGGGTTTTATAAGTGTTTGCAGCTGGGGCTGCATCCTGATAACCCTTCTGTAAGCGGAGCCATCAGTAGGGTGGTGCAAGGAGTGACCATTTATAGAAAAGAGAAATAATGATTCTTTCTGTTTGTCCAAATCCCTCTATTGATACCTATGCATGGCTGGAGGATTTTCGCCTTGGCCAGGCCAACCGCATTTCCAAGCAGCAGGAATTTCCTGGGGGAAAGGGGGTTCATGTGGCGATGGCCCTTAATGAAGCCGGGGAGTCCACCAAGTTGCTGGCATCGTGGGCGGGACATTCAGGGATATGGATCAAATCCACCTGCGAGGAACTTGGAATAGCCACGACAGGTGTGGAGTTAAGGGGCATGAACAGGAAGTGCTATACTTTCTTGTCTGAAACTTCTTCCGTACAAAACACCGAATTGATGGAGCCAGGGCCGGAAATGACCCAGAAGGACTTTGACCGGTTTGCCGGGGTATTTAAGAGAGAACTTGAGAAAGCGGATGTGGTGGTACTGTCAGGATCTTGGCCAAAAGGTGCTCCGGAAACTGCGTACCAGGAATTGATTGCTATAGCAAATAGGGAAGAGAAAAATGTCATATTGGACTGTAGCGGTGTCCAATTAGAGCGTGCGTTGGAAGAAAATGTGTTTGGAATCCATCTCAACGAACATGAGGCCAAGCAATATTGTGGGACCCCAGATGTTCTGGATGCGATTCATAAACTGCACGAAAAAGTCGACTTGATCGCTCTGACCAAAGGCAAAGAGGGGCTGTACCTTAGTTATCAAGGAAAACTCATCCATGCCAATGTCACCTTGGAAAAAGTGATCAGCACTGTGGGCTGTGGCGACTGCCTTACTGCCGGTGTGGCGCATGGGGTCAGCCAAGGGGTTGGCGTCGAAGAAATTGCCAGGTATGGTGCTGCTTTTGGCGCTGCCAATTGCCTCAGGGCGGATTTGGGAATGATATATAAAGCAGACGTGGAGCAATTGCTCCCTCGGGTAATTATAAATGAATTGACTTATGGGTAAAAGGGATTTGCTGGTAGTAGGTGAGCTGAACATTGATCTGATCCTAAACCAAATTCAGGGATTTCCTGAACTGGGCAGTGAAAAAGTGGCCCAAAAAATGGATGTGGTTTTGGGGAGTTCCTCCGCCATTTTTGCGGCTAATATCGCTACACTGGGCGTGGATACTGCTTTTTGTGGTAAGGTGGGAAAAGATGATTTTGGCCAAATGGTGAGTGAAACCTTGGATGCCCAAAATGTGGATACCACCTTCATTTCGGCGACAGACCAGTTTCAGACTGGCCTTACGGTGGTCATGAATTATGATCAGGACAGGGCCAATATCACCTATTGTGGAGCGATGGAAGCATTGACCATGGAGGACATTCCTTGGGATAAAGCCGATACGTTCAGGCATTTTCACCTTTCCAATTATTTTCTCCAGAAAGGGATTCAAAAAGATATAACAGCCATTTTCAAAAAAGCAAAATCAGCTGGTATGACCACTTCTTTAGACCTACAAGTGGATCCTGATGATCAGTGGGATTTTGACTATAAAAAATGCCTGCCGTATGTGGATATTTTTCTCCCGAATGAATCAGAGTTACTTTCCCTGACAGGAAAGGCCACGGTCGAGGAAGCCTTGTCTGCGGTTAAGCCAGTTGCCAATACGGTAGCACTGAAAAGGGGCACGAAAGGAGGGATGGTATATGACAAAAGCGAGGTAATCCAGTTGGAGGCTTTTGTGAACGATCAGTTTGTGGATGCCATTGGTGCCGGGGACAGTTTTAATGCAGGTTTTATCAGTAAGTTCCTTGAGGGGGCGGACTGGGAAGCATGCTTGCGCAAGGCCAATCTCACGGGGGCTCTGAACACCACCGCAGCAGGAGGAACGGGGGCTTTTAAATCCCTGGCGGCAGTAAAAGAACGGGCAAAGTCCCAGTTTAATCAAAAAATCTAATCATTGTCATGAAGTTAAAGCATAAATTACAGGGATTTACAGCCCAAAAACGTGGGTTATTGGCCACCAATTTCTATAACCTGGAAACACTACAGGGTGTCATGAAGGCTGCGTCCACCTTGGACGAGCCCGTGATTTTACAATTGACCAAGAGTTCGATAGACTATATGGGGCTTAATACGGCAGTCGCCATGGGGCGTGCAGCACTGAAGGAGTATGGAGTAGAAGGCTGGATCCATTTGGATCATGGTGGCAGTGTCGAGCTGGTACAGGCTTGCTTGGATGCCGGATTTGACTCGGTGATGATTGACGGTAGTGAGTTGCCTTTTAATGAAAATGTGAAAATCACCCAGGAAGTGGTAAAGAGAGCACATAAATACGGTGCAAACGTGGAAGCTGAGCTGGGGTATGTGGCCAAACTGGGTCAGTCTCACGAGCACCAAGGGTTTACAACAGCCGAGGAGGCCAAAACCTTCGTCGAGCAAACCGGGGTGGATGCACTGGCGATTTCCATTGGTACGGCACATGGCTTTTATAAACAAGAGCCTAAATTGCAATTTGATCTATTAAGTGAAATAGCAGCGGCCACAGAGGCGACCTTGGTCCTTCATGGTAGCTCAGGAGTTTCTGAGGAACAGTTACGGAAAGCCATCACCCGAGGCATCTGCAAAGTGAACCTGGCGACTGAAATCAAAAATATTTTCATGAAGACCTTGCAGCAACTGCTGCTTGAAAATGAAGAAATCGACTTGCGGAAGGTCTTCCCGAAAGCCACCAAAGAAGTGACTGATTTGGTGAGTTATAAGTTGGATATCATGAAAAACGATAAATAAATGATTCGTCCTTTTATAGACGCACACGTACATTTAAATACACATTCCATCGAAAAAATGGAAAAAGCCCTTGAGTATGGCGCTTCCTTTCTTTCGATCAATACAGAGATACCTTTTTTTGATTCCATCGAGGGCCAACAAGAGGTACTCAAACAACTGGACAGCCAATACCCAAACCGGATTAGATTTGTCACCTCATTTTCTACAGAAGGGATAAATGAGGAGGGCTGGGCCACGAGGGCCATCGAACAAATAAAGCGGGGCTTGGAGAAGGGAGCTTCCGGGGTGAAGATTTGGAAGAATATTGGGATGGATCTAAAAGACAGCCAAGGTCAGTTTATCATGATAGATGATGAGCGGGTCGCGCCTATCTTGGATTATCTTGAGAAAAATCACATCCTGTTGATTGGCCATCAGGGGGAGCCAAAAAACTGCTGGCTTCCTTTGGAAGAAATGACGGTGGACTCGGACCGGAATTATTTTAGTGGCCATCCTGAATACCATATGTTCCTACATCCGGAATACCCTTCATATCAAGCGCAAATGGAGGCAAGGGACAGGATGTTGGAGCGCCATCCAAATCTTCAATTTGTAGGCTTGCACTTGCTGAGCATGGAATGGAGCATAGACCAAGTGGCCACAAGGCTGGATAAGTATCCTAATCTTTTGACCGATGTGGCCGAGAGGGTTTGCCATTTACAGTTACAGGCCAAAGAACGCCGGGAGGATGTACGGGCGTTTATGATCAAGTACCAGGATAGGATCATGTACGGTACGGATGTGATCGACGATGGTTCTTTTGGCGATCAGGGAGTGGCGGATCGATTTGAACATTTGTGGAATTTTCACTGGGACTTCTTCGCAACCGACAAGGAGCTGGAGGCACCTGAGTTTTCCGGTAAATTCCGCGGACTTAATTTACCTAAAGGAGTTTTACAAAAACTATTCTATACCAATGCGGCCAGGGTTTACGGTTTTGAATGACGACCGGAACAAAGCTGTTTTGGAAAATTAATAATTACACTAACCATAAAAGTCATCATTATGAGCAATAATAGAAGAGATTTTCTTAAGCTTTCCGGGCTTGCAGGTATGGGGTTGGTAGGAGCTGGTATGAGCGGGTTTACCCAGCCACAGTTGGACGAAGTATTAAGACAGAGCAAAAGAAAAAATAACCAACGATTTAACATGTCGGGTTACGGTGCTCCTAAGTTGGATACGGTACGGGCTGGCTTTATAGGCTTGGGCATGCGAGGTCCTGGACATGTGGAACGAATGAGTAAGATAAAAGGCGTAGAGATCAAAGCAATCTGTGACCTGGTTCCCGAGAAAGTGGACAAGGTGAAGGAAATGCTGAAGGATTCCCCGCATGATCCGGATACCTATTCTGGGTCGGCCTATGCTTGGAAAAAGCTGGTGGATCGTGATGACCTGGATATTGTGTTTATACTAACGCCTTGGGAGTGGCACGTGCCAATGGCCGTGCATGCAATGGAGTCTGACAAGCACGTGGCCATCGAGGTGCCTGCTGCCAAGACGCTAGAGGAATGCTGGGAGCTGGTGGAGACCTCCGAGCGTACCAAGAAGCACTGCATGATGATGGAGAATTGCTGCTATGATTTCTTCGAAATGATGACGCTCAATATGGCCAGGGACGGCTTCTTTGGGGATGTGATCCACGGAGAAGGTGCTTATCTGCATGATCTGCTGGGGCTAAACTTTAAGAAAGAAGGTGGCTATGAGGACATGTGGAGGCTTAAGGAAAACGCCCACAGAAACGGCAACCTCTATGCGACACACGGCTTAGGTCCAATCTGCCAAGTCATGGACATCAACAGGGGTGACCAGATGGATTACCTGACCTCCTTGTCCAGCAATGATTTCATGATGCAGAAGCACGCCCAGGAACTGGCAGAGGATGATGATTTCTTTGCCTCATATGCCAATATGCAGTTCCGTGGCAACCTGAATACGACCATGGTGAAAACCAAGAAAGGCAAGTCCATCATGATCCAGCACGATGTGACTTCTCCAAGGCCATATTCAAGAATTCACTTGGTCAGCGGTACCAAAGGCATCGCCAGAAAATGGCCTAAGCAAGGTGTGGCAACAGGACACCGCTGGTTTTCGGATGAGCAGATGACTGAACTGGAAGAAAAATATACGCCAGAAATCACCAAAAAAGTGGGTGAAATGGCCAAAAAGATCGGTGGTCATGGTGGCATGGACTTTATGATGACCTGGAGACTGGTGGATTGCCTGAGAAATGGCCTTCCCCTGGATCAGGATGTGTATGACGCTGCGCTTTGGAGTGCGATCTCACCACTGTCCGAATGGTCTGTGGCCAATAGGGCCACTTCCATCGATGTGCCGGACTTTACAGGAGGTTCTTGGAAAACCAACAAGCCTGTAAGCATTACCCTTGAAGGGGGAGGAAATACCGGTGTGAGAATATAACCACAAATAGTTAGACTGTAAATCTTTTAGATTACCATAGAAGATCGGAATGTCACCCTGAGCGAAAGCAAAGGGTGACATTTTTTTTCCAAATAAAATTTCGAAATTTTCAGTTCCGGCTTTTCCGTTAATGGAAGTGTGATTACCTTTGCGCATGGCAGAACAGATACTTATCCTAGATTTTGGATCCCAGTACACACAGCTTATTGCCAGAAGAGTAAGAGAACTCGATGTGTACTGTGAAATCCACCCCTATAACAACATCCCGGAAATCACCTCCGATATAAAAGGTGTGATCCTATCGGGCAGCCCCTGCTCGGTTAGGGATGAAGGCTCTCCAGATATAGACCTTGAGCAGTTCAGAGGTAAATTGCCCCTTTTGGGTGTTTGCTATGGATCCCAATTGCTCGCCCAAAAGTATGGCGGCAATGTGGCGCCTTCTGAAATCAGGGAATACGGCCGGGCCAACCTGAATTTTATCGACAAGCACAATGATTTGTTTCATGAGGTCTCGCATGGCTCCCAAGTGTGGATGTCCCATGGTGATACGATCAAGGACCTCCCGGATGGCTGGGAGATAATTTCCAGTACTGCTTCGGTGAAGGTGGCTGCATTTAAGGTGCCAAATGAGCAGACATTTGGTATCCAGTTTCACCCGGAAGTAACGCATTCTGAGGAGGGCAAAAACGTGCTGAGAAATTTTGTCGTGCAGATTTGTGGGTGCAGTCAGGATTGGACTTCTGATGTGTTTATCGATGCGACCATTGATGAATTGAAGGAGAAGATCGGGGGGGATAAAGTGGTCATGGGCCTGTCAGGAGGAGTGGATTCTTCTGTGGCCGCGACGCTGATCCACAGGGCGATAGGGGATAACCTGACCTGTGTATTTGTGGACAATGGCCTGTTGCGAAAAAATGAATACGAAGAAGTGCTCGATTCCTATAAGTACCTTGGTCTGAATGTGATCGGGGTGGATGCCAAGCAGCGTTTTTATGATGCTTTGGCTGGAAAGAGTGATCCTGAAGATAAACGAAAGGCGATCGGGAATACTTTTATCGAAGTCTTTGACGATGAGGCGCATAAAATCCAAGGAGTAAAATGGCTTGGTCAGGGAACGATCTATCCTGATGTCATTGAATCTGTTTCTGTAAATGGGCCTTCTGCCACGATCAAGTCGCACCATAATGTAGGTGGTTTGCCGGATTTTATGAAATTGAAGGTGGTGGAGCCACTCAATACCCTGTTTAAGGATGGAGTAAGGGAAGTGGGGCGTGCACTGCAGATTCCTGAGAATATCATTGGGAGGCATCCATTTCCTGGGCCAGGACTGGCTATTCGGATTTTGGGAGACATTACCCCAGCGAAAGTGGCCATTCTGCAAGAGGTCGATCATATCTTCATCCAAGGCCTTAAAGACGATAAGCTCTATGATAGCGTGTGGCAGGCAGGTGCGATTTTGCTTCCTGTTCAGTCTGTAGGTGTGATGGGAGATGAGCGGACCTATGAACAAGTGATAGCGCTGAGGGCGGTGACGTCTGTGGATGGCATGACCGCTGACTGGGTGCATTTGCCGTACGAGTTTTTGGGAAAAATATCCAATGAAATTATCAATAAGGTAAAAGGGGTCAATCGAGTGGTGTATGACATCAGCTCTAAGCCGCCTGCGACCATTGAATGGGAATAAAGCAAAAGCCTGATGTAAATCAGGCTTTTTTTATGTGGTTTTGTTTCAAAATCAATTAAATTCGTAATCCGTCTTAAATAAGGTATAGAATTTGAGTTTAACCGTGGACGGACACTGGTTGTTTAGAGGCTGCTCAGTTTCACATCATTCAAAATGAACTACCTGCTATTTTGGACAGGGCAGCCAGTGTCTTCAAAATGATTGTAAGTAAAATTTACCCATGAGAAAGATAAACATATTTTTATTGCTTGTCATATTGTTGGGCAGTCCAGTGCTGGCCCAGCAGACAGGGACAGGCTACAGCTCTGCCGTGAGATTGATTGACAGCGGAAGTCCAGAGGAGGCGATGGAGCAGCTGAGGCCTTATTTGGATTATAATAATTATGGAAAGCTGGCCTTATATGCCCACTATCATTTTGCAAGGGCAGCCAATAAAAACCAACAGTACCAGCTTGCCAAAGTGACCTTGGAGCAGCTGGTGACCGATTACAACTGGGAGAAAGAAGATGAGGCCTTGTACTTATTGGGGACTACCAATTTTTCACTGAACCAAGCCTATGACGGACTGAAGGCTATGGGGAAAATCGATGGCGAAGCAATCAAAGAGGAAAGCTATCGGGCCAGTTATGATTATTGCAGTAATAGCGTGACCGTAAGTTTGCTGGTGGCGCATTATGCTTCTTTTAAAGAAAACAAAGGATACAGCCTGGCCTTGAAAGAGAAATTACTACAACAATCGGTACTTTCTTCCAATGAGAAGAAACTGTTGGCAGAACTGAACGATATGAACCTGGCCGGAAAAGAAGGAGATGGACGGGTATTGGATAGGATTAAAAACAATACGTTGGATGTAGCCATTGTGCTTCCGTTTAACTATCAAGGTGGTTCAGGTGTTAGGAGCCTGGACGGGGGGAACTTTGTTTTTGAGCTTTATCAAGGTTTGGACATGGCCATTAAGGATGCCAAGAGCAAAGGAATGGACATCAATGTAAAGACTTTTGACACGGAAAGAAAAAATGCCGTAGTACAAAAAATTCTGTCCGATCCGTTTTTCAACAAGGCGGATATTATTATAGGGCCTATTTATCCTGAAGAAACAGCGTTGGTGGCCAATTTTGCAGACCGTCATAAAATTCCATTCATCAATCCGCTTTCCAATATCAAGGAGACGTTTGGTGATACCGATTATGCCTATCTTTTCAGGCCTTCTACCGAAGTGATTGTTGACAAGTTATTGAACTATGGCAGAAAGCATGTGGCCGGAAACCGGATAGCAATTGCCTACTCGGGTTCCTCGCGGGATGAGTTGATGGCACGTCAGTTGGCTGAAGAGGCCTCTAAACGAGGGTATCGCATTGTATTCAATGAGAAAGTAGGGGCTAGCAACATTCGGGACTTTTTGTCCAATGTAGGGCTAAAGCCGGGCATGACCGCGCGTGCTGACCAAATCGTCATATTCTCAGATGATCCTTATATCGCCTCACCTACCTTGTCTCTGTTGGAATCTCTCAGTACCAGTGTTCCTATTTTTGTGATGGACAGTTGGCTGTATTTTAATTTTGCCAATTTTGAAATGCTGGAAGGCAATGACCTGAATTATATCGGAAACAATACGGTGGACTTTAGTAAGTCGCAAACAGAAGATTTCAGGTTTCGTTTTTTTGAAAAATACAGCACCTATCCTGGCTCCAATGCTTACATTGGCTTCGAGCTGATGAAGTGGGTGGCAGGCTCGGTCAATGCCACTGCCGGATTTGATTTTAGAAAAAATCTCAATAGACAAGGTGCAGTCCAATCTGATCTTGGTTTTGGACTGGACTTTAATGGGAGCCAATCCAATCGGTATGTACCTGTACTGAAACTTAATGAAGGTGAAATTAAGGAAATAAAATAACACGTTTTAATGAATATCCAAAATAGTAAGTCGCTTTTTTTTAATGCTCAAAATTTCATACCAGGAGGTGTAAACTCACCAGTGAGGGCTTTTAAGGCTGTAGGTGGAGATCCCCTGTTCATCAAAAAGGCGGAAGGAGCCTATCTCTATGACGAGGATGATAACCGCTACATTGAGCTGATCAATAGCTGGGGGCCGATGATTTTGGGGCATAACCATCCAGCAATAAATGAGGCGATCATCAAGGCTGTTGAAAATGGAACGTCATTTGGCGCACCTACGGCAAAAGAAATCGATATCGCTGAATTGATCTGTAAGATGGTCCCTTCTGTAGAAAAAGTAAGGATGGTCAACTCCGGGACCGAAGCCACCATGTCTGCAGTAAGGCTCGCCAGGGGATATACCGGCCGTGATAAGTTTATCAAATTTGAAGGAAATTACCATGGTCATGGCGATTCATTCTTGATTGCTGCTGGATCAGGAGCGATTACGATGGGAGCCCCTAATTCTCCAGGGGTAACCAAGGGCACCGCAAAGGATACCCTATTGGCTCCATATAATGATCTGAATGCCGTGAAGGAAGTGGTGGAGGCGAATAGGGATGAAGTGGCTGCGATTATTTTAGAGCCTGTGCCGGGGAATATGGGATTGGTATTGCCAGAAGAAGGCTTTCTGCAAGGCCTTAGAAAGTTATGTGATGAGGAAGGTATTGTTCTGATTTTCGATGAAGTAATGACCGGTTTTCGTCTTGCTCCTGGAGGCGCCCAAGAAGTGTTTGGTGTTACACCGGATTTGACTACCATGGGTAAAATCATCGGTGGCGGCATGCCTGTGGGCGCATATGGAGGAAAGAAGGAAATCATGGATTTTGTTTCGCCTGTTGGGCCCGTTTATCAAGCGGGTACCTTGTCTGGAAACCCCATCGCCACGGCTGCGGGAATGGCCATGCTGGATTATCTCTCTCAGCATCCGGAAGTGTACAAGAAACTTGACCAAACAGGGAGCAGGCTGGTGGCTGGTGTAAAAGGTACTCTTGACAAAATGGGCCTGGACTATACCATGACGCATCTTGGAAGTATGTACAGTTTGTTTTTTACATCCGAGAAAGTGGTGGATTTTGAGACAGCAAAAACAGCTGATACTGCATTATTCGGGAAATATTTCCAGGCCATGTTGAAGCGAGGTGTATACTTGCCACCATCCCAATTTGAAAGTCTCTTTTTGAGTGCTGCTTTGACAGATGAGCATGTAGCTCATATCCTCGAAGCCAATGAAGCCTCACTTAATGAAATAGTATAATTTGAATTATGGGTGCTAAACTTGCTGTGTACGGTATCAAGAACTGTGATACCATGAAAAAGACCTTTAAATTACTGGAAGAAGAAGGGGTCGCCTACGAATTTGTGGATTATAAAAAGACGCCTCCGACGGCCAAGCTTTTGGAGGTTTTTTTGGAAAAGGTGCCACTTGCGCAATTGGTCAATAAAAGGGGAACCACTTACAGAAAACTATCTGAGGAAGAAAAAGACGGGATGGATGAGGCTAGTACAGCGATCCCCGTATTGGTGGCCAATAGCAGTATGATCAAAAGGCCTGTGATGGTTTATCCTGATGGTGATGTGCTTTTGGGTTTTCAGAAGGAGAAGATATTGGATAAAAAATAAAAGCCTGGCTCATTGCCATTCCGACCCCGATACATTGGGAAGGAATCTCAAATGCGCATTTACAAGTGTGATGTGAGATTCCTCCTTTTTTGTGTCCAAGGAGGATCGAAAAGACTGCTTATGGGACAGTCTCTTTATTTTATGATCAACGAATAATTAAGATCGGATTTTATTTTCTTTTTGTTGATGTCAAGCATAATGAACTTATCACTGTCCTTTTCCTGAAGAAAATGTTTGACGGGATTTTCCTGACCGTCCAGCAAGGTGATGACCATGGCTCCGGGATTCCCTTCCATCCCATAAGAAACTTCATAAACACCTGAGGATTCAAAGGTTCTATTGCCATCTGGAGTGTCCAGATAGACTTGGGTAAGCTTGTATTCTCTTGTATCCTTTTCGGCCCGGTTTTCTAATCGCAATGTCATCTTGATACCGCTGCAATCCTCACAAGGTACAGTGCCCTCATAGGTGAACCAGGTAGACCCCTTCTGTTGAAGAATTTTGTCTGCTGGTTCTGAGGTATGCTCTGTGGTCATCTCTTCGTTTGCGGTCTCTTCTGCCGGCTTGTCGCATGCAAAAGTAAATCCCATCAAAAGGACATATGGCAGTAGTTTTTTCATTCAAATTCTATTTTAGGTGTACCAAATAGGCCGGTAAGTTAGCTAAAATATCCTTAGTCATTTCTTCCAAACCGTAAGAATGTTTCCATCCCCAGTCATTTTTGGCAGCGCTGTCGTCGATGCTGTCTGGCCAGGTATCTGCAATTTGTTGCCTGAAATCAGGCTTGAAGGTGATGTTGAAATTTGGATAATGCTGTTTGATGCATGCATAAATTTCTTTGGGAGAAAAACTGATACCGCCAAGGTTATAGCTGGAACGTACTTTTATTTGCGCGGAAGGGGCGTGCATCAGGTCCAGGGTAGCCTTGATGGCATCATCCATATACATCATGGGCAGATAGGTGTCCTCGTTCAGGAAACACTCAAAGTCCTCGCCTTCAATGGCCTTGTGAAAGATATCTACAGCGTAGTCTGTGGTGCCGCCACCAGGCATGGACTTGTAGCCGATCAGACCAGGATAACGTAAGCTCCTTACATCCACACCGTATTTTTCATAATAATAAGCGCACCATCTTTCCCCGGCTTGTTTGGAAATGCCATAAACCGTGTTTGGATCCATCACACAGTCCTGAGGGGTGTCTTGCATAGGTGTATTGGGGCCAAAAACTGCGATGGAGGAAGGCCAATAGATTTTGTTAAGCTTTTGTTCCCTGGCTATTTCCAAAATGGAAAGGAGGCTTTCCATGTTTAGGTTCCAGGCAAAAATCGGATTCTTTTCACTGGTGGCTGAAAGGATGGCTGCAAGGTGATAGATCTGGGTAACCTTTTCGGTTTTTACTATCTCAGCTATTTTTTGATTGTCCATTACGTCCAGGGGCATAAAGCGGCAATAGTCAAACTTATGAGCTGAGGCTTCGTTGATGTCCGTGGCTATGATACGGTCACCCCCGTACATGTGGGCGAGAGCCAAGGTAAGTTCGGAACCCAGTTGACCTGCAGCTCCAGTGATAAGAATTGTTTCCATAATCTCTATGAGCCTTGTCATGAATGAACAAGGGCTTTTTTACGTTTAGGGTTTATATTAACTCGAAATATGCGTTAACCTTTCTTCTACGGTCAGAAATTGATTTTCACGCATTTTTGGCTCTCATAACGTGGCCTAATATACAATACGAGTTTACGCAAAATTAATAAATTCAATTTTACCGATTGTAAATATTTTAAACTACTTTTATATGAAAGTTTTTCAATTACAATAATACGAAATAAAATCCAAATATATCATGTACGAAAGTTTAAAACCAAAATTAGAAAAGGAACTGAAAGAAATAAGTAATTTGGGGCTGTATAAGTCAGAACGGGTGATTACTTCTCCACAGGGAGCAGAAATCACCACCGGGGATGGGAAGAAGGTGCTGAATTTTTGCGCTAATAATTACTTGGGGCTTTCCAGTCATCCCAAGGTGATAGAAGCCGCTAAGAAAGCAATAGATAGCCATGGCTATGGGATGTCTTCAGTGAGGTTTATCTGTGGCACGCAGGATATCCACAAAGAGCTGGAGAAGAAGATTAGTGAGTTTTTGGGTACCGAAGATACGATCCTATATGCGGCGGCTTTTGATGCCAATGGGGGTGTTTTTGAGCCTATTTTAGGGCCTGAGGATGCCATTATCTCCGACGCCTTGAACCATGCTTCCATCATTGACGGTGTACGGCTTTGTAAAGCAATGAGATTCCGTTTCAAGCACAATGATATGGAGGACTTGGAAGTCCAGTTGAAGGATGCCAATGAAAAAGGGGCAAAGCAAAAAATTATCGTGACAGATGGGGCCTTTTCCATGGATGGTACCATTGCCCAGATGGATAAGATCGTCGCCCTGGCCGAGAAGTATGATGCGCTGGTGATGTCCGATGAGTGCCATTCGACTGGATTCATCGGTAAAACAGGACGCGGTGTACATGAGCTGAAAGGGGTGATGGGCAAAATGGATATTATTACCGGTACATTAGGGAAAGCACTTGGAGGTGCCTCAGGAGGATTTACCTCGGGCAGAAAGGAAATCATAGACATTCTACGTCAGCGTTCGCGGCCTTATCTTTTCTCCAATACCCTTGCGCCTGCCATTACGGGAGCTTCTATCGCTGTTTTTGATTTACTTTCGGAAACGACCGAACTCCGGGACAAATTGGAAGAAAACACCACTTATTTCAGGGAGAAAATGACTGAAGCCGGTTTTGATATCAAGCCTGGTGTCCATCCGATCGTTCCAATAATGCTGTATGATGCGGTGCTTTCCCAGCAGATGGCCGAGAAGCTCCTTGAGCGGGGCGTGTATGTGATAGGTTTTTATTACCCAGTGGTGCCAAAAGGCCAAGCCAGGATCCGCGTGCAGATATCAGCCGCCCATGATCGAGGACATTTGGATACGGCAATTAAAGCCTTTACGGAAGTAGGGAAGGAACTTGGGGTGATTTGAGGTAAAGGTTGGTCCGCCTTAGCCGGACTGGTTTCATTCATGCCGTGGCCCTAAGTCGCGGCATGAGTGAAATATCCACCTTACGCCTCAGCAGGGCGGGACTTTAACTTCCTGCTTTCAAAAGAACTGATCATTTCAAATTTATCGTCAATATCCACCCCTGTAAGGTAGTTGTTGAGCATCTCACGAATCTCTTGGAAAGAAAGATTGTGCAGGATATTGCCGTTTTTGGCCATGGAAACCTGGCCGGTTTCTTCCGAAACGATCAGTACCAAAGTGTCTGTTGCTTCGGACATGCCGATCGCCGCACGGTGACGAAGGCCAAACTTGGCCGGAACCTCTTTTTCCGTAACCGGCAGGATACACCTGGCTGCTTTTACTTTGCCATTATATAGGATGACCGCCCCGTCATGCAAGGGGCTGTACTTGTTGAAAATACTGATCAATAACCTTTTTGATACAATAGCATCGATCAGGTCACCACTTTCTGCGTAAAATTTCAATTCTGTATTTCGTGAAACAACTATCAGCGCACCGGTACTGGTGCCAGAAAGCGATTTGCAGGCATCGATGATGGGGGTGATGTTAAATGCATTGGTTTCCTTTTTTCTCCAAAAAAGGAGCTCTTGGAGGACATTTTCATTGGAGAGGATAGAACTTCTGCCGATAATTAAAAGGAACTTTCGGATTTCAGGTGCAAAAAGGATGATCGCCGCGATAACACCCACGCCCATAAACTGACCCAAAATACTGGAAAGGAGCTCCATTCTGGCAGCATTGACCACCAAATAAACCAAGTAAATGGACAAGAACCCCAAAAAGATTTTTATGGCCACACTGCCTCGCATCAATTTATAGACCTGGTAAATCAGGATACTCACCAAGGTGATGTCTATAATATTGACGATGGAAATGTCTAAAAATCCTATTTTGAAAAGTAGATTCAAGGGTAAAGTTGTTTATATAATTTTACGGTTTCAGTAGCTTCTTTTACGTCGTGTACTCTTAATATTTTTGCTCCGTTAAGGAGCGCAGCCATATTGAGGGCCGTTGTTCCATTAAGTGCCTCCTCGGGCGATACGCCCAAAGTTTTGTAAATCATAGATTTTCTGGAGACACCAGCTAATATAGGGTTTTTTATAGTCTTAAAATAAGATAAATTTTTAAGAATCCTATAGTTTTGTACCAAAGTTTTGGCAAAACCAAACCCTGGGTCAATTATTACATCTTTAATGCCAGCTTTATAACATTGGTTCAATTTTTCGTTAAAAAATAATAAAATATCCTTTTCTATGTTATTATACTCCGTTTTGTCCTGCATGGTTTCAGGATTTCCACGCATATGCATGCAGATGTAGGGAATGTTTAGTTTTCCGACGGTGGGGATCATCTTTTTGTCCAGTTCGCCACCGGAAATATCGTTAATGATATCTGCTCCTTCTGAGAAGGCAGCTTCGGCGACTTTGTGCCTAAAAGTATCCACCGAAATGATGGCGGCGGGGAAGTGTTTTTTCAAGGCTTTTACAGCGGGGAGAATGCGGTTTATCTCATCTTCTGTAGTCACTTCAGCGGCGCCGGGCCTACTGCTGTATCCTCCAAGGTCAAGGATGGCCGCACCTTCACCAAGTAGCTTTTCTGCTTTTTGTAACAATTTATTTTCATCGGGGCTGATGCGGCTTTCTGAATAAAATGAATCCGGTGTGACATTGAGAATGCCCATTACACAAGGATCATCCAATAGAATAAGCTTTCCTTTGATTTGGAGTGTTATTTTTGAGGGAAATAATTTATCTTCGGTCTCTGAAGATGAGTTCGGAGTATCTTTCATTAAAATCAATCATTGCTTTGAAAACGCAAACTGTTAGCGAATATAATCAAGTTATTACCCTTTGTAAAGAACTTTTTAAGAAGAAAACCGTCGATTATGGGACGGCGTGGAGAGTGTTGCGCTTATCGTCCATTACCGATCAGATTTTTATCAAAGCCCAGCGCATCCGTTCTATCCAAGATAAAGGAACCCAGCGGGTACAGGATCCGGTGCAGGATGAATTTATAGGTATTGTCAATTATTGCCTGATCGCCTTGATCCAATTGGATTTAATAAATGATGAGCGGTTGGAATTAGGGTATGAAGAGCTGGAACCGCTATATGAAAAGTGGGTGGACGCTACAAGGGGACTGCTGGAAAATAAAAACCATGATTATGGGGAAGCGTGGCGTGATATGCGTGTGTCTTCGATGACTGATATCATTTTGATGAAACTGTACCGCGTAAAGCAAATAGAGGACAACAGCGGCAAAACCCTTGCTTCGGAAGGTGTGGATGCCAATTACCAGGACATGATCAATTATGCCATATTTTGTCTCATCAAGTTAAACGAACAAGAGCATGCTTAAAAAAATCATATTGACCCTGTTCAGGTTTTTGGTTGGGGGGCTGTTTATTTTTTCAGGCCTGATCAAAGTCAACGACCCGGTGGGGACTTCCATTAAGCTTGAAGAATACTTCGAAGTGTTTTCAAATGATATTGCCTCATTCTTTGAGGTGTTTAAACCATTCTCGCTTGAGCTATCGGTTTTTCTGATCGTCTTAGAGGTGGCTTTGGGCATTATGTTGCTTTTAAATTACAAGCGGAATCTTACGGTAAGCCTATTACTGGTACTGATCCTGTTTTTTACGTTTCTGACCTTTTATTCGGCTTACTTTAACAAGGTGACCGATTGTGGGTGTTTTGGTGATGCCATTAAGCTTACTCCTTGGCAGAGTTTTTATAAGGATATTGTCTTGGTGGTGATGATCGGTGTGTTGTTTGTTCTGCGAAAAGATCTACCTGACAATACCTCAAAGGTCACTTCTGTGTTGGTAGGGGGGAGTGCAGTGGTATGCCTCATTTTATCCGTGTTGGCGATTCGTAATTTGCCTTTCATTGATTTTAGGGCTTATAAGGAAGGGGTGGATATCACCGAGGCCATGCAGCCATCAGGGGTGCTGGAGTATCGCTATATTATGAAAAAGGATGGAGAGGAAATCGTGATGGATGAATACCCTACCGATGAGCGTTATGAATTTGTGGACATGCAGCTGAAGAACCCAGATGCGCTGCCCAAGATAGCCGATTTTGGAGTATGGAACGATGAGGGCGATTTTACGGAAGCGATTTTGGAAGGGGACAAATTGTTGATTGTGATCAGCAGTTATGATAAGATGGATGCCAAAAAGCTAGGTAACTTGGATGATATCATGGATGTCGAAGGGGTGGAAACGGTGATTGTCACTGCGACGGCGGCAGATGAAATAGAACAGGTGATGGCGGTACAAGGTTGGGAGGTTCCTTATTATTTTGGTGATGCCACTGTGCTAAAGACCATTATACGCTCCAATCCGGGGATAGTGCTGCTGAAAGATGGTACTGTGCTGAAAAAATATCATATTAACAATGCTCCCGACCTGGAGGAAGTGAAAAATAGTTACCGTTATTAATGAATAATTCCGCAAAGATCGTTTTGATAGGGATGCCCGGGAGTGGGAAATCCACCTTGGGCAAAGCTGTCGCAAGACAGTTGGATTTTGATTTTTATGATCTGGATGAGGAGATCGTAAAGGAGGAAGGTAAGAGCATTCCCGATATTTTTATGGACGAAGGAGAGGGGTATTTTCGCCGTCTGGAAACCAAGATGATCGAAAAGTTTCTGAATAGGGATTCTTCTTTTCTGCTTTCGACAGGTGGTGGGGCTCCTTGTTTCAACGAAAATATGGAGCTGATCAACCAGCGCGGGATTTCCGTCTTCCTGAATGTGAGCATCGAGCAACTGCTTCTGCGGCTCACGGAGAATGAGGCGGATAAGCGGCCGATGTTTAGGGGGATGGACACCTCTGCGATCAGACTAAAGCTACAAGACCTTTTGGCGGACAGGGAGATGTATTATGAGCAGGCAAAAATAATGCTCAGCGGAGATGATATTTCCACTGAGCATCTGATATCTGAATTGATGAGTTTTTTTAGAAGTTTTTAATGTATTGAAGGATTTTTCTACCTTATTTTTCTGGTTCTATATGATTTACTATGGGTAAACTGAGCGCTAGTGGGCTATGGAGATCGAAGCATCGCGTGGACGGATGAATTTGGGTGCCCATGCTCCTGATGCAGTCGATAATGATATATGTTTTCCTTGCCCATGGCCAGTACCTACGGCACTGTTAGGATGCTGTATCCAATTTCTGTTACCAAGCTAATGCTCCTAACGGAGCATCCCTGCTTACACTTCTGTCAGCTACAAATAGTGAGAAGGGAGTCCTGGCCAATGCCACTAGGCATTTAAGCCTGGTTAAATCAGGTTGCCTCCAGGGGGCTTTGTGCGGTAGGAACAAAACTATTCCCCTGATCTATCCGCACAAGTGGGACAGTCCCGTGGATAATTTACCCACAGTATTCCATATAGAACCAAATCAAGACGAATTAAAGCAAACAGAAAAGTGGCTAAACAAATTAATAAAGCACAATAATGAAATGAAAATATGCCACCAAGGATGTTTTTATGCATTTTGCCGGGAATTGGCATTGGAGGCGATAAAAAATAATGCTCAGCGGAGATGATATTTCCACTGAGCATCTGATATCTGAATTGATTTTTTTTTAGAAGTTAAATCCGAGCGTGAGGAGGCCTTGCGTGTTAGAATTGTCGATAGTGGTCAGCTCGGCACCTGGATAGGAGGTATAAAATGAGTCAAATTGACTATGCACGATGCCCAAATCCACGTACATATTTGCCAGTTTTACCCCTGCTCCTCCAGTAAATTGGGTTTTTGAGCGGTCTAATGCTGAGTCTTTATATGGATCGCCATATAGAGCGGTACCGGCCCTTAATCTGAACATATTGATACGCCATTCACCACCTATGCGATAGTTTAAGACATTGCCCAGTGTATTGTCTATGTTTTCATTGGCAGCATCCAACCTGTAGTCCGATGAGGAGAGGTTCATGGATGAATAGTTCAGATAGTCTACATCGGCTGTAATAAAGCCGTTTTTGTTGATAAAGAATGCCACACCACCGCTCAGCTTCATTGGAGTGGTGAGGTTTATCGAGGACATATAAATGTCACTAAAGGCTTCATCTTCGGATTCAGGATTACCATTAAGATCATAAAATTCGGCAAAGATATCTGAGTCGAATTCTTCATCATATCGAGCCCAAGTAGGTGAACTGAAGGATGCTCCGATATTGATTTGATCGATAGGTTTGTATATCACCCCTAGGTTTAAATTGACTCCGGCTCCACTGTGGTAAAGGTTTTCTGCCAAAGAATAATATAACGAGTTGTTGCCATCCTGATCTATGAATTCTTCATTGAAAACCTTACGGGACGTATAATTTATAGAGGTTATTCCCAATGATCCTCCAATAAATAGTTTGTTTTTGTAATTTCCACCATACGCAAAGGTGATTTGGCTGAGATTACCTTCGTTTTCAATCAACTCATCTTGAAAGGGAGCAATTGGGTTATCGTAGTTTGGTGATCCGTCATCATTAGGGTTGTAGGTAAAATCAGAAGGATAGAACGTCCCTCCATCATTGACTACCAGTCCGACATCCAGTGGAAGGCCGGCTGGATCCCCGATAGCTGGATCTCCATACCTGTTGTAATCACTAGCATAGTAATCAAGTAATGAAGTAGGGCTACCAATGGTGGAAAAATAACCAAAGGTATTATTGAAGTTGCTAATCCTATTGAAACTAATACCAAAGGAATGTCCTCTCCAAGCATCTTGGTTCAATGGATCCTTTACTTTTGCCATGACAATACTGATATTGGGCAGTGCAAAGTTTCCTGTATTGTCCTCTTGAGGTTGATCCATAAAGGAAGAGGTAGACTTCCAATTTCCATAGGAGGGCGTAAAGCTGAATTCAGATTTTCTGAAAAAGCCAAGACCTGCTGGGTTTCCTGATATGTTGGAAACATCACCGCCAATGGCAAATTGGCTTCTGCCGATTCCCATTATTCTTGCAGAGCCGGTAGCATTATATTGGCTATACCTTAAGGCATCTTCGAGGGTTTGGCCTAATGTGGGTGTAATGGAGATTCCTCCCAAAAGCAAGGAGATTCCCAAAATAATAGTTGTTTTAGTACTTTTCATATTTCTTTAATAATATGATTCCATTCAGCCATGCAGATAGCTGTGCAATGTTTTGCTAATAAGGTTCTGATTACATAACGGTGATAGTGGAAAAAATGGTAAAAAAAGGGGGATTAATTTCCCCCTCTTCTTGATCCTCCAGAACTGCGGCTTGCGCCTCCTGAGCTCCTGGATGACGAGGAGCCGCTGCTGTA
Source organism: Echinicola soli (assembly GCF_006575665.1). Classification (NCBI taxonomy): domain Bacteria; kingdom Pseudomonadati; phylum Bacteroidota; class Cytophagia; order Cytophagales; family Cyclobacteriaceae; genus Echinicola; species Echinicola soli. The sequence continues at coordinate 138,857 of NZ_CP041253.1, read as the reverse complement.
GCTTCTACTACTGCTGCTACTTCTGGAAGGTGTATAACTGCTGTTTGATCTAGTTCTACTTGGTGTAGAGTATGTTCTGCTGCTTGAAGAGCTTCTGCTTCTGGTATTATAAGAAGGAGAGGTGCTCCTTGAAGGAGTAGAATAGCTTGATCGTAATCTATTAGTGCTTGATGGACGAGTTGAAACTTCCCTTCTGTTGCTTGATGAACGAGGGGTATAAGCACTTCTTGATCTTTCTGAACTGCTAGGCCGGGTCATGACCGCTGAATTCGTAGCTCTTCTGCTTGAAGATGCGGACGTTACACGACTTCTGCCGTTCATATAGTCGTTTTCAGACCTGCTGAAGTCACTTCTGGACCTGTTGCCGTCCACTCTGCTCACAGCACTTCTGCGAGCCACTGCGCGGGAAGTACCAGGCTCCGAAGCACTTCTTCTGGTTACTCTGGTGGGAGAGGCACTGCCCCTGCTTGTTCTCGCTGCTCTGACGATCTGACGGCTTTCTCCACTATATATGTTGTTTACGATGATTGGGCGTCCATAATAGCCGCCATAGTAACCGCCGTATCCACCATAAGCATAGCGAGGTCCCCAGAAAGGATCGTAGAATGGACTGTAAGGTCGGTATCCCCAGCCGCCCATGCCGAATCCGATCCCAAAACCAATGGACATGTTAAAGCCTGGTCTAAACCCGTATCCGGGACCCCAGAAGGGGTCATAGAATCCCATGCCAAAACCTGGGTACATGCCCCAAGGGCCGTACATCATGTTCATGGACATATAAGGCATCCAAGAGTTTCTGCTACTGGAACCGCTCGGGTCATTGTATCCGTAGAAATTATTATAAACATTTACATTGCCCTCAGCATCTGTGGTAGTGCTTTGGGTAGATGTATTGTCATCAAAATACACGATATCATCATCAGGTACCGTATCATTTTGGACCTGATATTTGGCGACATATTCCGGATTGACATTTTTAGCAGAAAAACTCTCTTGTTGGTACTGATTTGTTGCACTTACCTGATTGTAATTATCAAAACTTTCAGGCGTATTGTTGGTTACAGCATTGGAAGTAACCACTGCATCATCAGATGCCATAAAGTAGAGGTCATCTGTTTCTCCCTGCATCGCACTATAGCTACTGCTACAGGAAACTAATCCTACTGCAGCCAGGAGGGCAAGATAACGATATGAGGTATTTTTCTTCATAATTATTTAGTTTACAACTCGTAACACTATATACGTGCTCATGGGAGGAGGGTTATATTTTTTTAAATTATATTTGCTCCCCAAAATAGGGACGAAAGTTAAAGAGTTTTTCGAAAACAACAAATTTTACTCATGAGCAAAGGACTGCCTAAAAGAAGTGAGGACTACTCACAGTGGTACAATGAATTGGTAAAAAGGGCTGACCTGGCGGAAAATTCCGCCGTTAGAGGATGCATGGTGATCAAGCCTTATGGCTATTCCATTTGGGAAAAAATGCAGCAGCAGCTGGATAAGATGTTTAAGGACACAGGGCATAGCAATGCTTATTTCCCCTTGTTCATTCCAAAATCTTATTTGTCCAAGGAAGCCAGCCACGTGGAGGGATTTGCGAAAGAATGCGCTGTGGTGACCCACTATCGCTTAAAGAATGATGAAGGGGGCAAAGGGGTGATCGTGGACCCTGAGGCTAAACTTGAAGAGGAACTGATCGTGCGGCCTACCTCGGAGACGGTAATCTGGAGCACTTATCGTAATTGGATCCAGTCTTACCGGGACTTGCCGCTGAAAGTAAACCAATGGGCAAATGTCGTTAGGTGGGAGATGCGGACCAGGTTGTTTCTGCGAACAGCGGAATTTTTGTGGCAAGAGGGCCATACCGCTCATGCCACCCGTGAAGAAGCCATAGAGGAGACTGAGTTGATGATGAATATCTATGCCCAGTTTGCGGAAGAATATATGGGGATGCCGGTGGTAAAGGGTATTAAAACTGCCAGCGAGCGTTTTGCCGGAGCAGTGGAGACGTATTGTATCGAAGCACTGATGCAAGACGGGAAGGCACTGCAGGCGGGTACATCCCATTTTCTGGGACAAAACTTTGCCAATGCTTTTGATGTGAAATTTGCCACCAAAGAAGGAGGGCTGGAGCACGTTTGGGGCACCTCTTGGGGCGTAAGTACGCGTTTGATGGGCGCATTGATCATGGCGCATTCCGATGATAATGGATTGGTACTTCCGCCTAAGCTGGCGCCTATCCAAGTAGTCATTGTGCCGATATTCAGAAGTGAGGAAGAATTGCAGGCGGTAGAGGAAAAGGCCCATGAAATCATGGATAAGTTGAAGCCTTTGGGCATATCCGTGCATTTTGACCATCGTGATACGCATAAGCCAGGATGGAAATTTGCTGAGTATGAGCTGAAAGGGGTTCCCCTGAGAATTGCCATGGGGCCAAGGGACCTCGCCAATAATACCATAGAGATCGCCAGAAGGGATACCCTTTCCAAAGAAATGGTCAATCTTGCGGAGGTGGAGATTGGTACCTATATCACCGAAAAGCTGGAAGAGATCCAGGCGACCATTTACCAAAAGGCATTGCAATTCCGACAAGAGAACACCACATCGGTAGATACCTGGGAGGAATTCCAAAAAGTACTTGATGGTAAGGGCGGATTTGTTTCTGCACACTGGGATGGTACTCCAGAGACGGAGGAAAAAATCAAGGAGCAGACCAAGGCCACGATACGCTGCATTCCTTTGGACCAGGTGAAAGAAGATGGTAAATGTGTGCTGACCGGCAATCCTTCCGTCGGAAGGGTATTGTTTGCGAAGGCTTATTGATTAGTAACAAGTATCAAGTAATGAGATAAGAGTAGTGATACTTGAGACAAATTCCTCCCCGCCGCGGCGGGGAGGTCAGGTGGGATAGATTGGAGCAATGACAAAGACAGGTTACACTGTGCTGAATTTACAGTTCGGAACAACAAAGCAGTTGTGATTTGTCATCTCGAAACATGGACAGTACCAGGAAATATTGGGATGGCCGGAATTTGGCAAAGCACGAGTTGCTATTGTTAAGTTTCGGCCTTCTTGATTTTTATATGGAGATTTAAAAGGAGGGATTTCCTAAATCCAAAAAATCTCTCTAATTTGAGCAGAACAATTAACAACGAACCATGACTTGGGCGCTTATTCTTGGATTATTGGTGCTAGGGTTGATCCTTATCCTTCTGGAAGTGATTTTTGTTCCAGGAACCACCGTAGTGGGGATTTTGGGATTGGCCTTTAGTGCATTTGGTGTTTATCTTGCTTTTGTAAATTATGATTCATCGACAGCCCTTTGGGTGCTTGGCCTTACGGCAATTGCCAATGTTGGGGTGATTTTTTACGGTTTCAAGTCCGGCGTATGGAAGCGGTTTTCACTGAAGGATACCATCTCAAGCCGTACCTATGATGATCGTTTGGAAGGCCTGCAAGTAGGGCTGAGAGGGAAAACGATCTCCGATATCAAGCCTTATGGCAAAGCGGAATTTGGCGATACCATATATGAGGTAAAGTCCAATTCAGGCTTTATCCCAACAGGTCAGGAAGTCGAAATCCAGCAACTTGAATACAACAGAATTATCATTAAATAAGAAACTATGGAAATAGCTAACTCGGCAATTATTTTAATTGCAGCTTTTGGAGGACTGATTTTACTGTTCATCTTCCTTTATTTTGTACCGGTAAACCTGTGGATCACCGCTATTTTTGCCAATGTGAAAGTAGGGATTGGCGAGCTGATCGGGATGAGGATACGAAAAGTCCCGCCCAGCGTTATCGTCAATTCACTGATCACAGCCACTAAAGCAGGACTTGACCTGACCACTAATGAATTGGAAACACATTACTTGGCAGGGGGGAATGTCCCCAATGTGATCAGGGCTCTGATTTCTGCCGATAAAGCCAATATAACCTTGACCTTTAAACAAGCAACGGCGATTGACCTGGCCGGAAGGGATGTGTTTGAGGCAGTGCAGATCTCTGTAAACCCCAAAGTGATCAATACTCCCAATGTGGCGGCCGTAGCGGCGGACGGTATCCAGCTGATCGCCAAAGCCAGGGTGACGGTTCGTGCCAATATCGCCCAATTGGTAGGTGGTTCTGGTGAAGACACCATTTTGGCAAGGGTAGGAGAAGGGATTGTGACTTCCATTGGTTCGGCGGCTACGCACAAGAGCGTGTTGGAAAATCCAGATAAAATCTCCAAACTGGTACTACAGCGTGGACTGGATGCAGGAACGGCGTTTGAAATATTGTCGATTGACATTGCCGATATTGATGTGGGGACGAACATCGGTGCTAAACTCCAGATCGACCAAGCGTCTGCTGATCTAAAAGTGGCAGAAGCAAAGGCCGAGGAAAGAAGGGCCATGGCCGTGGCACTTGAGCAGGAAATGAAAGCACGTAATGTGGAAATGAGGGCCAAAGTAATCGAAGCAGAGGCAGAAGTGCCCAAGGCTTTGGCAGAGGCCTTCAGGTCTGGAAACCTCGGTGTAATGGATTATTACAGAATGGAAAATATTAAGTCCGATACGGACATGAGGGATTCCATCGCCAAGCCTGACGAAGGCAAGGGCAATGACAAGTCCAAAGGAGATAAAAAATAGATTGATCTATTATTAGACCTTGGTTAAATAAAATCGGTCATCAAGATTCAGTGATATACTGAATACTGATGACCGATTATTTTTTTCAACCACGCATTATTCATTGGGATCCCAACTACAGTCGGGAAGGGTTTTAAATAGCAAAGAATCAGGAAATTTTATGATTGACTGCATCCGCCGCGGCGGATGATGAACCTGTCTGCCGGCCAGGTAGAACCATAAAACTTAGTGTAAGGACTGATTCAAAGCTATTTAAGACCGTAATAGATTTTCTACTGCATAGTGCGGGTTCAGCTTATCCTCTTTTCTTTTTCTTTTTTCCTTTTTCGTCCTCTTCCGTGACAATAGGTTTATAGAGGTCTTCAGCAAGTATTTTTTGGGCGCTGTTGTCAATAATGATGTCTTGGTAATAGACAGGTAGCAGCGCTTCTCCGGCTTCATTGATGATGCCAAACCGTCCGTTTCTTTGTACAATGATCCGGTCATAGCCTTCTCTTCTCACAGATTGGAAAGTAGGGCTGATGATTTCTTTCCCATTAGGATCGATCATTCCAAACATGCCTTCGTTTTCGGTAATATAATAATGGTCGTCTGATCGAGCAATGTGTTGGTAGAATGAAGAGAGTACTTCCTTTCCATTGCGGTCGATCAGGTTAGCTTTTCCACCTTTTTTGACGATAGCCAGCCCATTGTGAAATTCATCGGCTTCATCGTATTGTGGAGTGATAACCATGCTCCCATGCTTGTCAATATAGCCCCAGGCTCCTGCTGATTTTACAGCGGCCAGCCCTTCTGAAAACCGTCCTGTTCCTTCAAATGTATTTGGGATCACCCATTTTCCTGCCCGGTTTACATATCCGTAGAATCTGCCGTGTAAGGCTCCGTAACGTTCTTCCTTACCGGGGAGAATGGACGTGACGCTGTCTGCGGGGACGACCTGCCAGACTCCTTTGCTGTCCAAAAGGCCTACCTTGCCATTTTTAAAGTAAACATTATAATGGTCTGCGTCAATTCGGTTTACGTCTGCCATGCCCATGATATCCAGCAATATGCCGTCATTTTTCATGATCCTTCTGAGCCGTCCATGGATGTATTCCAGGATGACATCGTTTTCCAAGGCGATTTTATGATAGCTACTGTACTTGATTTCGGCATCATCTTCAGTGGCCTTGATGAGCATATATTGATTTTCATTATAGCCGAAGAAGAATTCTTTTTCGAGGTGCATCAGCGTATCCAAAATAGGCTCCAGGATATAATCGCCGTGCCTATTGATTAATCCGTATCCACTGGTTTCATGGGAAAGGATAGCCCCGTTTGATGAGGATTCTAAATGTTGGTAAATGCGCTGAGGGTTATCAGAGAGCGGTAATTGGTAGCCTGCAGGTACTCTGGCGATGATCTGTCCGTTTTTGGCGATTTCAGCTTCCTGGAAGGAACCCAGGGATTTCAGGATTTTGGTGCCAATATCGTAATGATAGAAGATGTTCCCCTTTTTGCCAAGCAGCTCGTTGTATCGGGTGTCAATATGGTCGTATTGTGGCTTCATGATCTGCTCGCCATATTCATGGTAAGCCCCTAGCTTTCCGTCTTTTTCTACCAATATCCAAGGACTTAAGTACTGGTAAATCGATGATCCTTCCAGCTCCAGAAATGGTTCGTAGTTACGATTGAGGAGCTTGATTTGTTGGTCTTTGTCACTTACCCGAATGGATTCGCTCAATAGAAAAATATGGTCATTGTTGATTTTTTGGATGAGCTCCAGTTGTGGATTGTAGACTTCATACATCTGGGCCTGCGTGAAGTCAATGGATACTAAAAACAAACAAAGGGCAATGGCCCATTTACCGATTACTGTTGACATTGAAGTAGCGTTTTGATTTTGCCACTAAAGTAAGTCGAAAGCAAATGTTTATCAAAAAATACCTCATAAACAAAGAGAAACATCTGCAACAAATTTGATGTAAAATCCGCTCCAGATGTTTTAAAATAGTCGCCTCTTTACTTTAATGCTCGAATTTAAGAATGCTTGGAGTTTTCTTTTTCCAAGTCAAAAAGATCCGAAATAATTCCGATCATTTCTTCTGCCTGATCTTTTTTACAGGCTGCTTTTAATTGTACCACCGGCACTTTGATGATTTTTTGCATCATGCTCTTGGTGATTTTATCGATGACAGCATATTCCTCTTCGCTGGCGTTTTTCATATACCGCTCCAGTTCTTCGGTGCGGATCTGTTCCAGGGCGTTCTTGAGCTTGTTGATGGTCGGTGATACCATCATTTCTTTCTTCCAGTTGTAAAACTCATCAATGCTCTCACTGATGATGGCTTCTACTTGTGGAACTGCGGCAAGTCTTCTCTCCAGTGCTTCAGTGGTCTTGCTCTGGATATTGTCTACGTTATAGAGTAGTACGCCAGGGACATCTTCCACAGTAGTCTCGATGCTGCGGGGTACAGACATGTCCACGAAAAGTTTATAACTTTTTATATCAAATGCCTTGACCAAGTCTTTTGTAATGAATGGCTGTGAAGATGAAATGGAAGAAACCACCACATCTGCCTCCTGCATGGCGCTGTGGACTTCCTCGAAGGGGATCACTTTGCATCCTAGTTCTGCCCCCATCTGGACAGCTTTTTCATGCGTTCTATTGGTGATGGTTACCACTGCATGAGGAATGTAGACCATGTTTTTGGCCACGTCTTCACCTATTTCACCAAGTCCCACGAGCAATATTCTGGGATTGATGGTGTTTGAAGTGATTTCCTCGATCAGTTCCACAGCTGCATACGAAACGGATGCGGCACCATCCCTAAAGGCTGTTTCTTGCACCACTCGCTTGTTGGTAAAGAAAATGGTGTGCATCAATCGGTGAAGGAAAGGCCCGGCCATTTCCATATCCGCAGATGCTTGATAAGCCCTTTTTACTTGATTGGAGATTTGCATGTCACCGACCACCTGGGCTTCCAGCCCCATGGAGACCTTGAAAAGGTGCTCTATGGCTTTTTTGTCATCATGGATGATGGTGAAATACTCTAGGTAGGAGATCACATTGTGCAGCCCTTTTTCAGTACCAATGAGTTTGATGATCTCGGTACTAAGATCCAGTTCATGAGCATAATACACCTCTGTCCTATTGCAGGTAGACAAGATCAAAGTGTCTTTCACATTGAAAAACTCCTTCAATTTTATCAAGAGAGATTGTATGGCCTTGTCGTCCAATGCTATAATCTCCCTGATTTCTACAGGGGCATTTTTATAGGAAAGACTTATGGCGCTAAACTGATGCTGCATTATTGGTACTTTTATATGTTGCAAATTTATTACAGAAACTCCACGAAATGAATTATTTCCACAAGCTCTTCTTAATTTAAAATCTATCTAAATAGTGGGCTGGGTATTTTTTTGCCTTTATACACTGCAATAATGACAAAACTTTGGAAATAATTCCAATATGTTTATTTTATGATGGATAGAAGGAATCTATGAGGGGGCAAGTGAAGGGGCAAGCTGCTATATGTTGTTAATATCGGTGTTGACTTTTTGTAGGGTACACTGGTGGAGTATTGGAGATTATGAAAAAGAAACTACACTATTTTTTAAGGGAGTATTTTGGTTTCACAAAACGGGAGTCCAATGGTTTTTTATTGGTGGTTCCTGTTTTGGTGGTCTTGGCCTTTGTCCCAAAGGGAGTGAAGTGGTACCAAAGTAAGGCGGCGATGGAGCAATATCAACAATACCTCGCAAGGACGGACAGTTTGCTGGCGGTAATGGAAGATGATTCTTCAGCTGGAGGATTTGTCCGGGTGGCCAACAGGCAGGTGAGGAAAGATACGGGAAGGTGGGAGGAATACCAAAGCAAAAAGCCGACGTTGAACAAAATGGATTTTGCCGAGGCTGATTCAGTGGTCTTGCAGGTAGTGCCGGGGATTGGCCCTGCACTTGCGGCTAGAATTGTGAAGTTTCGGGAGAGCTTGGGAGGACTTCACCGACAAGAGCAATTGTTGGATGTTTATGGCCTAAAAGTAGCAGTGGCCAAAAGGGTGTTTGAGTATTTTACCTTTACGCCTTCCATAGGTCATCACCTTTCCCTGAATGCTGCGGGGACGAAGGATTTGGCGGCGCATCCCTATATCCGCTATGGTGAGGCCAAGGTAATTGTGGCTTACCGTGACCAGCATGGAGAATACCAGCAAATAGAAGATTTGCTCAACATAAAGATCCTTTCCAAAGATTGGCTGGAAAGGGTTAAGCCATGTCTTCAATTGGATTAGTGGAGAGTAAACTCGTGTAAAGGTCTAATTACCAGTATAATATTGGTCAGTTCGTCTGGTTTTCAGGGCTATCGCCTGTCGTGTCAATATACTTTTTCTCCACCGACAAAGGTGGCTTCCACTTGGATGCTGCGTAGGCTTTCTTCGGGAGCCGTCATCAGGTCCCTGTCGGTAATGATGAAGTCGGCAAGCTTTCCGCTTTCGATACTTCCTTTAATGGTTTCTTCAAAATTGGCATAGGCCGCCCAAATGGTCATGCCTTTTAATGCTTGCTCCCGGGTAAGGCTGTTTTCGGCTTGGAATCTATCAGCTGGCCAGTTGTTTGCATCTTGGCGTGCTACTGCGGCATGGAAGCCAAAGAGCGGATTGATGCTTTCTACTGGAAAGTCACTTCCCAGCGCGACAAGTCCATTTTGATCCATCAGGTCCTTGTAGATATAGGCGTGTTTGATCCTTTCATGGCCAAGCCTGTCTTCGGCCCAATACATATCGGAAGTGGCGTGAGTGGGCTGGACGGAGGGGATGATGTTATAGGCTGCGAATTTTTCGACGTCCTGTGGATTGACCACTTGGGCGTGTTCGATCCTCCATCGCTGATCGTTGTCTTCCATCAGTACTTTGCCATAAATGTTCAGCAGTGTGCGATTGGCGGAATCCCCAATGCAGTGGGTATTCATCTGAAAACCATGGTCATGGATTTCTTCTGCCAATGATAGGAAGTTTTCTGGAGTGTTCAGTAGTAAACCGAGTTCATCAGGGGCGTCATGGTAAGGGGCTAGCAGGGAGGCACCTCTCGATCCGAGTGCCCCGTCACCATAGATTTTAAAGCTTCTAACCGTCAGTGATTCGTTTTGGAAGGGCCCTTTTTCGAAATAATACGCCTTATTTTCTTCAGTAGGGTTGATCATGGCGTATACGCGCATTTTTAGACTGCCCTCTTTCTGCATGCTTTCGATGAGGTCTATGGTGGATTTGTCGAGTCCGGCGTCTACTATCGTGGTGAGGCCTACCGCAAAGCAGTTTTCCTGCGCGTCCAACAATGCCTGGCGGGATTCCTCATTGGAAATCTCCGGGATTTTTGAAGAAACTTGATCGATGGCATTGTCAATTAATAGGCCGGTGGGCCGGTTATTCTCGAGGATGACTTTTCCTCCCAGGATATTGGTGTCAGCAGAGATCCCGCCCATGTCCAAGGCTTTCTGGTTAGCGATGGCTGCATGGCCATCGATCCGGGTAAGGAGCACTGGAGTGTCAGGAAAGGCATCGTCCAGCATGGTTTTTTCAGGAAAGGATTTTTCAGGCCATAAGTTTTGATCCCAGCCGCGGCCTAAAACCCATGCTTGGTTGGGGTGGCTTTTACGGTGGGTTTTTACGGCCTTTACCAATGCTCCGAAGGAGGTTAGTCCGGTCAGGTCAGCTACTTTCAGCCCTGTGCCATACATATAGAAATGCGCATGTGCATCGATCAGTCCCGGGTAAATGAATTTGCCCTTCAGGTCAATGATGCTAGGAGCTGAGTATTTTTTTAGAATATAGTCGCTGGAATTGACCTCAAGGAACTTACCGTCCTTGATGGCAAAGGCTTCCATCTGATCAAATGTTTCGTTAACGGTGTAAACCAGTCCGTTATGGACGATAAGGTCTACGTTCTGCTTTTTGGTGCAGGAAGCAAGCAAAAGGGTCACGCTGCACAGGATTGTATAAATTCTTTTCATTTTTGTCAGACTTCGTTTTAATTGATCGAATAAGCTTGGATATTTGTGGTATGACAGCTGCAGACTATCCTTTTTTGAACACCCCGCTAAACTTGCCCACCACTGATTTCCAACTTACCGCAGAAAGTGGGAAATTAACCATTTTTGATGCATTGCGAAAGAAGTTTTTGATTTTGACGCCAGAGGAGTGGGTCAGACAGCATATCATATACTATTTGATAGCCTTTAAGCAATATCCAAAAAGCCTTTTTGCACTCGAAAAGGGGCTGGAATATAATCGGCTGAAAAAACGCTTTGATATTTTGGTACTGGACCGAGCTGGGCAGCCCTTTCTCCTGGTGGAGTGCAAGGCTCCAGAAGTGAAGCTTAGTCAAAAAGTGGTGGAGCAGGTCTGCATGTATAATAAAACCATTCAGGCACAATATATGGCTATTAGCAACGGAATGCAGCATATTTGTTTGCAGTTCGATACTGGTTCAGGCGCTTATAAGCAGATACGGGAATTCCCCGCTTTTTAGCTTCTAAATATCATAACCTTCTATCTTTTTACGTAAGGATCGTTGAATAGATGATTAAATATTAAAGGAAATGAAATTTTTTTAGTTTCAAAAACTTTCTTACTTTTGAAGTGTAGATGCCCATCCAGGGTATAAGCCCAATTATAAATCATGAGAAGAGCGGAGCAAAGAAGGCTATCCCCTTTCCCCAAGCAATACGATTAATTGTCAAAAATTTTCTTCATACGGTTTAATATCAAAAAATCCCCGGAGCATTCGGGGATTTTTTTTTAGTTTCGATCTTTGAATGAAAACAAATGACAGATAAGCGGTACATCGACCAAATGGGAAGGGAAGTGACCATTCCGTACTTTCCCAGGCGCATTGTTTCCTTGGTGCCTTCTCAGACGGAGCTGCTGATCGATTTGGGACTGGAAGAGCAGTTGGTGGGTATCACGAAGTTTTGTGTTCATCCAGGCGGGCTCCGGAAGAAAAAAGCCATCGTCGGCGGTACCAAGAAATTTCGGTTTGAGGTGATCGATGAATTGCGGCCGGATTTGATCATCGGAAACAAAGAGGAAAACTATAAAGAGGGAATCATGCAGCTGGCTGAGAAGTATCCAGTATGGATGAGTGATATTTTTAATTTGGAAGATGCCCTTCGGATGATACAGGAAATCGGGAATATCACCGGAAAAAAAGAAGTATCCCAGTTATTGGCCAAGGAAATTAGCCAGTGTTTCCATGCAGCGATCGATAGCAAAGGGTCAGCAGTTTACCTGATTTGGCAAGAGCCGCATATGGCGGTAGGTGGTGCGACGTTCATCGATGAGATGTTGGCCAAAGCGGGTTTTAAAAATTTGATTGCCCAAGTCCGGTATCCAACGGTTACCTTGGAGCAAATAAAGGAGTTGTGTCCCGATTTTCTCTTGCTGAGTTCTGAGCCATTTCCCTTTAAGGAGAAACATGTACAGGCCTTGCAAAGGGAACTTCCTGAGACAAAGGTGCAGCTAGTGGACGGTGAAATGTTTTCTTGGTATGGAAGCCGGTTACGGTATGCTGTAGATTATTTTAGATCGATATAAGAGCAGGCAGCTAGCCTTTTAAATCCAAAATGTCGCCGATCTGGTTGGCATTTTTCATTTTTTCGGCCAATTTCTCGAACTGGTCGCCGGTGAGGTGGTCCCTGAAAGCAGTGAGGTTTTCGATATAGCCATTCAGTGCTTCAAGGATATTTTCCTTGTTTTCCTTCATGATAGGTGTCCACATTGCCGGAGAGCTTTTGGCTAGCCTGACAGTGGAAGCAAAGCCACTTCCGGCCATGTTCAGGATATGCTTGTCGTCTTCCATTTTATCCAGTACCGTTTTGCCGAGCATAAAGGAGCTGATATGGGATAAGTGGGACACGAAGGCGAGTTGATTGTCGTGCTCATGCGGTTCCATGAACCGGACTTTCATCTCCAAGGATTCAAAAGTCTCGTAAGCCTTTGATTTAAGGTGAAGGGCCGTCTTTTCAGGCTCACAGAGGATCATGATCTTACTTCTTAATAAATCTGGAAAAGCTGCTGATGGACCTGCATACTCAGTGCCGGCGATTGGATGGGCGGCCAGGAAGTTTTTTCTGTTGGGATGTGCGGCCAGGGTGGTGCAGATCTGTTCTTTTGTCGAACCAAAATCCATAATGAGCGTTTCCGGGGATATTTCATCGAGCAAGCTGGCTACAATGCCACTGATCGTATCCACGGGCGTGGCCACAATGACCAGATCAGCATCCTTTGGGATTTTTTCGTTGCTTTGGTCGATAATGCCAAGTGATAGGGCTTCTTGCAAGTGGGTTTTGTTCTTGTCAAAGCCAGTGACTTTAATTCCCGCTGAGGCCTTTTTTAGGCCAAGTGAAAACGAGCCCCCCAAAAGGCCAAGTCCTATAATGTGAATATGCTTCATATAGATCGTTTTTTTGCCCCTGTTTATTTGGTCCAAGACCTGTTTACTCTGTCAAAGGCTTCTTGGATGAGATCTTCTGGTACACAAAGCGAAAATCTGATGTATCCATGACCGTTACTGCCAAAAATATCGCCTGGTGTGATAAAGATGTGGTTTTCGTACAATAACTTATTGACTAAAGCCATGGGGTCGGTTTGGTCTGCTAATTTCGCCCAGACAAACATCCCCGAACTTTCACGTTCACAAATGGCGCCGACCCTATCGGCCAGTTTCCAAACGGCTTCCCTGCGTTTTTGGTAAATAGTGTCCATTGCTTCGAACCAGTTCTTATCCAGTTTTAAGGCTGCAATGGCACCTTCTTGGATGCCCAGAAACATTCCTGAGTCCATATTGCTTTTGACCTTTAGCACTTCCTGCACGTAAGTAGCCTGACCACACAGCATTCCCACCCTCCATCCTGGCATATTATAAGTTTTGCTGAGTGAATTGAGTTCTAGGGCGATGTCCTTTGCGCCGTCAATGGCAAGAATGCTTACAGGTTTCTTGGTAAGGATAAAGCTATAAGGATTATCGTTGACCAATAAAATCTGATGTTTTTTGGCAAATGTCACAAGTTTTTCCAGTGTCTGTTTTGGGGCATTCGCTCCAGTGGGCATGTGGGGGTAATTGATCCACATCAGCTTGATGCCGGTACTTGCCAATGTTTCCAATTGGTCAAAGTCCGGGAGCCACTGGTTTTCTCCTTTAAGGTCATAAAACACCGCTTTGGCACCGACCAGCTCAGTGACAGAAGAGTAGGTGGGATAGCCGGGATTGGGGATCAAAACCTTGTCTCCTGGGTTAAGGTAAGCCAAAGAAATGTGCATGATGGCTTCTTTGGATCCCATCATGGGCAGGATTTCATTGGTCGGAGACAGGGAGACGCTATAATTTTTTTGATAAAAACCAGCGATTGCTTCACGAAGGGCTGGAATGCCCTGATAGCTTTGGTAGCCGTGGGCCGTAGGTTGCAGGCTAGTGGTGTTCAGCGCATCGATGACATCCTGGTGCGGCGGCAGGTCAGGGCTGCCGATGCCCATGTTGATAATGGGATGGCCTTCTGCTTTCAGGCGGGCGACCTCACGTAGCTTTTTGGAAAAGTAATATTCCTTTACGTTGGCAAGGCGATCTGCTGGAGCTATCATGATGGTTATTTAGTGTTTTTGTATTCTCCCAAAACTTTAATTTGGTGGCCACTGCTTTTTAGTTCTTCCAGTGCTTGTCGGTAATCCGATAATTCCCCGAAGATCAGGTCAATGAAAAAAGCATAATGCCAAGGTTGGTCAATCACCGGTAACGACTGGATTTTGGTCAGGTCCAGTTGATAGGCACTCATGGTGGTAAGGACCTTAGCCAAGCTGCCCTGTTCGTTTTTAATGATGACCTTGATGGAGGCCTTGTCAAAGCCTTCAACAGGTTGGGCATCTGCTGCATTTTTAACGATGCAGAAGCGCGTGATGTTGTTTTTGACGGTTTGGATATCGGAAGCCAAAATGTCCAGTCCATAAAAATCGGCTGCTGACTTACCAGCGATGGCACCTATTCCTTCCAGGTGTTGCTCGCTGATTTCTTTGGCTACGGATGCCGTGTCCATATCCTCTATCAGTTTGATCTGTGGATATTGCTCAAAGAACGCCTTGCACTGAAGCAGGGCCATGGGATGGGAGCGGACTTCTGTAATGTCTTCGATGGACTGCCCTTTGAGCACCATCAGCTGATGCGAAATAGGTAGGTAAAATTCGCCAATTACCTGTAGGTCGTTTCTGTCCATCAGGTCATAATTGGGGAGGATAGCTCCAGCAATGGAGTTCTCCAGTGCCAAAACCCCAATGTCAGCATGATTGGAAGTGATTTTTTTGACCAGTTCCGAAAAGGTAAGGCACTCGATGACATGAATGTCCTGGCCAAACTGGTTAAGGGCCACTTGGTAGTGGTAGGAACCTTTGATGCCTTGTATGGCTACTTTTTGCTGTTGTGGAGTCGAGGACACTTGTTTGAATAGTTTATTTGAAAATATATGGCAATGATGTAGACAGAGACAAACAGGACTGTTGATCCACTATATCCACAAACCGATGAGAGAAGCGGGTTTTCGGCAAATTGTGGAGGGTTTTCGGTAAATGATCATCTTAGTTCTTTATCCCTGCTAATATACAGTGTTTCCAGAAACTAGGATAAGATTTGTTGACAACATCCTTGTCCACAAGTGTTACCTCTGTGCGTGTCACCAGTGGCATGAACGCCATGCCCATTCTGTGGTCATCGTAGGTTTCGATACTCACTTTTGCAGGGATGCTTGTGGAAGGGATGACGGTAAACACCTCGTTTTCGCCTTCTTCCAGTTTGGCGTTGAATTTTGCCAGTTCTTGCTGGAGGGCATAAATCCTGTCGGTTTCTTTGATACGGAGGCTTTCCAATCCTGTAAACTGGGCTTTTTGCCCGATCAGGGCACATGTGACCACTACGGTTTGGGCCAGATCAGGGCAGTGCGTGAAGTCATAGCTTTCCAATCCGATTACTGGTTTTTTGGTCAGCTGGACGCCATCTTCCTTAAATTCACTTTGTACGCCAAGCTTGTCCATGATCTCCACGATCTTCGAATCGCCCTGAAGGCTGCTTTCTTTCAAGCCTTTCAGGAAAAAACTTCCCTCTTCTGCACAGGCCAGTAGGCTGAACCAGTAGCTGGCACCAGACCAGTCACTTTCCACAGCAAAGGTGGTGTTTTTATACTGCTGGGGACTTATTGCTATGATGTTATCATCAAAAGAATAGGCTACTCCAAACTGCTTCATCAGCTCCAGGGTCATTTCGATGTAGGTTCTTGAGCCGATCTTTCCGGTGAGCTCAAGGCTAAGCCCCTCTGGCAACAAGGGGGCATTCATCAAAAGGGCGGAGATATACTGACTGCTGACATCACCTCTGATCTGTACTTTGTTGGTCAGTTGCTTTTCAAAGCCTAGGGTTTCCATTGGTGGGTAGCCTTCCTTGCCCTTGTATTCTATTTTTGCACCGATTTGCCTGAGGGCATCTACCAAAATCCCGATAGGGCGTTCGCACATCCGGGGCGTTCCGGTAAGTGTCTTGTGGCGATTGGTCAGGGCAGCGTAAGCAGTCAGGAATCGCATGGTGGTGCCGGCATCAAGTACGTCCAGGGTTTCGGGATCTTCGCTTAGCAGGCGGATCATGGTCTGCGTGTCCCGCGCTTCTGCTAGGTTGGACAATTGGTTTTTGCCTTCTGTCAGGGCATCGATGATCAGGACCCTGTTGCTTTCGCTTTTGGAAGAAGGCAGCGGTATGGTTACTTCGCCAAAATGCTGTTTGACGGGCAATGTAATGTCGTTCATGGATGTTGGGTGTTGTAAAAATGCAGCGAATCGATGATGTCTTCCATGCTCACGGCGATGTTGTAATCACACTCGCCGATCTTTTTGAGTAAAGAGCAATTGATGGTTCTGCCATCATTCTTTTTGTCTTGGAAGCAGAGCTGCGCGATTGCATCCAGATCCTCGGCGGGGATATCCACTTTGCCAAAGACATGGAGCAGTGTGTCTGTAATGGTTTCCAGGTCTTCCTTGCTTAGCCTGATGTGGGCCTTTGAAAGATATGCCTCTGCGATCATGCCAATGGCAATGGCTTCCCCGTGAAGCAAGTGTCGCTCGGTATCGAGGTAAAATGACTCCACTGCGTGCCCCACGGTGTGGCCGAAGTTAAGGATTTTACGGAGTCCGTCTTCCTTGGGGTCTTTGGTGACCACTTCCTTTTTTATGTAAACCGACTTTTCAATGATCTCTGTCCAGCCTTGGTTTTCCCAGTTCTGAAGCTTTAGGCTATTGAAGTAATTTTCATTGCATATCAGGCCGTGTTTGATGACTTCGGCGTATCCAGATCGCAGCTCTGGTAGTGGCAAAGTGGACAGAAAAGCTGCCGAAATGATGACTGCTTCAGGTTCATTGAAAACCCCTATATGGTTTTTATAGCCGTTGAAATCCACCCCGAGCTTGCCGCCGACACTGGCATCTACCTGGGAAAGCAGTGTGGTGGGGATATTGATGAACTTTACGCCACGTTTATAGGTGCTGGCGCAAAATCCACCCATATCGCCTGTCACACCCCCTCCAAGGTTGATGATCAGTGATTTTCTATCAAAGCCGCAATCGGTCATCCATTGCCAGATTTTTTGGCAGGTGTCCAGGGTTTTGTTCACTTCGCCGGCTTCAAAAGCAAAGTGCTCATGGGCTGGAAGTGCGTCCTGAATGAGGGGATAGCAGGCTTGGTAAGTGTTGCTATCAGTGATGACACCAAGTTTGGAGAAGTTCTTTGATTTCAAGAACCTCTCCAGGTCTGGTGCGATTTGCGTGGAGAAAATGATTGATTCCAATGGATCGATTATGTTTAAATCTCAGTTAAGCGTTTTTATTTACCGGATCACCGGCTCTCAGTTGTTTTTCTTGTCTCTTAACGGACTCTTCGTGGATCGAAAATAACAATTCTTTCATGAATTTTTCGCTAAGTCCTTTTTTAACTCCCTTGTCTGTTCTGGAATCCATTACTTCTTTCCATCTGTCGGATTGAAAAACGGTCAGCTTATGCTCTCTTTTATGGGCTCCGATTTGGTCGATAACTGAGAATCTTTCCGCCAGCAGGTCGATCAGCTGATCATCCATGTGGTCCACGGCCGTTCTGAGATCATGCAGTTTTTCACTTGGTTTTTCGGCGTCCAAGGTGTTCTTGAAATCAATTTTTGAGAGGATATCTTTTAGTTGGGCAGGGGTTACTTGCTGCTTGGCATCACTCCATGCATTGTCAGGATCGTGATGGGTTTCGATCATCAGGCCGTCCAGTCCGAAATTGATCGCTCTCTGGGAGATTTCCAGGATACCATCTCTTTTTCCAACGATGTGACTTGGGTCATTGATCACTTCCATTCCCTTCCATTCTCTTTTCAGGTGGATTGGCATGGACCAGTTTGGTTTATTCCTGAAGCGCTTGTCGTAAGCATCGCTGAAGCCTCTGTGGATGGCAGCAAGCTTGTTGATGCCAACTGCATGGAGACGTTCCAGTGCGCCGATCCAAAGTTGCAGGTCAGGGTTCATCGGGTTTTTCACCATTACGGGGATGTCAGTGCCTCTTAGGGCTTCTGCGATCTCCTGTACTGCAAAAGGGTTTACAGTAGTCCTGGCACCGATCCATAGCACATCTACATTGTGCTTTAGGGCTAGTTCTACATGAGCAGTGTTCCCTACTTCTGTAGTGATGGGGATGTTCAGGTGATGGCGAACAATTTCCATCCACTTCAGGCCATCTTCACCAATTCCTTCGAAGCTTCCTGGCCTGGTTCTTGGTTTCCAGATGCCTGCACGGAACATGGAAGGGATGACGTTTTGCTCTTTCATTTCCAGGCAAACTTTCTCTACCTGCTCAGGCGTTTCGGCGCTACAAGGGCCAGCGATGATGACATGACCTTTAAGGCCTAGTCCCCATTCCGATGTTTTTAAGTGATCTTTCATTATTGATTTGGTTTGAAATAAAAAAAGCCCGACTCTTTCGAATCGGGCTTCTTAGTTTATGTTTGAATTTTTATTTTTCATTCAGGCAATAAACAGCTCCGATTCGACCTTTTGGACGAAAGTAAAAAAAGAAAAAGGTAAAATATTTTGCTGCTTGTTTTATCATGGCTCCAAAATTAGTGGGTGGATGTTTAAAAACCAATAAAAACTAGATTAAATTTTTATTAAACGTGAAAATTTTGAATCCGTGAGAATAGTGACAGTATAAAGGTGAAATGAGTGAGTGGTTTTCCGTATAATATTTCGGTAATGGAGTGATGTTGGAATTATTGTAAATTATTCTTTGGGGCTGTTTTTTTTTGGTGTTTCGTATAAATAAATCCGTTTATGCGTATTAGATTGGAAAAAGATGTCAAATAGGCCTGATAAGGCATGTTTGAGGAAATATGTAGATGGGATTGTGGCAAGTTTCTTGCAAGATTATTTGCACTGGCTAAGGTAGTCAGGATGTGTTTTTTTATATATTTGCACCTTGATTCAAAACGATGAATACAAAACCCAATATTTCTTTTGAAAATACTGAAATTGCCTTTGCATCCAGGACGGATGTGGAGCTCAAGAAAATGTATCTTTTTTTTGCAGCAATGGATAAGAATTGGGCGGTAAAGCTAGGTACAAATTTATCAGCTATCGCCTTTAAGTTGAAGTTGCCTGTAAAAGGGATCATGAAAAAAACGATATTTGGCCACTTTTGTGGTGGTGAAAGTGTCGAGGATTGTTCAAAATCCATTAAGGAATTACAAGAATTTGGTATCGGGACCATTCTTGATTATTCCGTAGAGGGAACCGGAACAGAAAAGAGTTATGATTTTACCCGTAACCAGATCCTTAGGACCATTAAGCGTTCTGCAGGAGCTAGTGAGATCCCGTTTTCAGTTTTTAAAGTAACTGGATTGGGAAGCTATAAAATCATGACCAAGGTCCAAGCAGGAGAAAAGTTAAATGCCAAAGAGCAAGAGGCTTTTGGGCGGTTAAAAGACAGAGTGGATACACTTTGTAGGGCGGCACATGAAAATGATGTCCGCATTATGATAGACGGGGAGGAGAGTTGGTTTCAGGGGGTTATTGATGACATGGCATATGAGGCGATGGAGAAGTACAATAAGGAAAAAGCCATCGTGTACAATACCTTCCAGATGTACCGTAAGGATATGCTGGGCTTGCTGAAGCAGGCACACCAAGAGGCGGAGCTGAAAGGCTACCATGTGGGAGCGAAATTGGTACGTGGAGCGTATATGGAAAAGGAAAGGGAACGTGCCGAAGACAGAGGCTATCCCAGCCCTATCCATGATACCAAGGAAGATACAGATAATGCCTACAATGATGCGCTTAAATTCAGTATGGAAAATAAAGACCGTATTTATCTGGTCAGTGGCTCCCATAATGAGTTGAGCAATATTATCCTTACCGAGCTGATGAACCTACATGGGGTGTCGGCAAATGACAAGCGGGTGTTCTTCTCCCAATTGTATGGAATGAGTGATAATATTTCTTACAATTTGGCCTTTGCCGGTTACAATGTGGCCAAATATGTCCCTTATGGGCCAGTGGAGTCGGTGATGCCTTACCTGTACAGAAGAGCATCGGAAAACACCAGTGTGGCTGGCCAGAGTAGTAGAGAATTTGACTTGATCAAAAATGAGATGGCGCGAAGGGCGTCGCTCAAGAAAACAATAATTTAACAATACATTATATTGCTATGCAATTACTGAGTGAACAAGAGATAGAAAGACGGAAAGACCGTGAAGAGTTGATGAAGCTAGGCATCAATCCATACCCGGCCATCCAGTTTTCCATCAACGCATCTGCCGAAGATATTCATAAGAATTATGAAAACAACAAGAACGACTACAAGGACATTACCATAGCGGGGAGGTTGATGAGCAGAAGGATTATGGGTTCTGCGTCTTTTGCCGAAATCCAGGATTCCTCGGGAAGATTGCAGATTTATGTACGTCGTGATGATATCTGTCCAGGTGAGGACAAAACGCTCTATAACAAAGTGTTTAAAAAGCTCTTGGGCATTGGCGACTTCATTGGTGTAAAAGGCTACATCTTTACCACCCAAACCGGTGAAATATCCTTGCATGTCACGGAACTGACCGTCCTTAGTAAGTCTGTGAAGCCGCTACCAGTGGTGAAGCGAGATGAGGAAGGGAACGTGTACGATGGCTTTACCGATCCAGAATTACGCTATCGCCAGCGGTATGTGGATTTGACGGTAAACCCAGAAAAGAAAAAGGTGTTTTTGACACGATCCAGGATCATTACCAATATGCGGAAGTACTTTGATGACCATGGTTGGTTGGAAGTGGAGACGCCGATTCTACAAGCTGTGCATGGCGGTGCCGCAGCCAGGCCTTTTGGAACCCACCATAACTCATTGGATATGCCGCTATACCTGCGGATCGCCAACGAACTTCATCTGAAGCGTTTGATCGTTGGAGGCTTTGATGGGGTGTATGAGTTTGGTAAAATGTTCCGTAACGAAGGCATGGATCGTACTCATAATCCAGAATATACCTCGATGGAAATTTATGTAGCCTACAAGGATTATATCTGGATGATGGAGATGGTGGAAGATATGTTGGAAAAAATAACCGTGACCCTCCATGGTACATCCAAAGTGAAAGTAGGAAGTCAGGAGATTGATTTTGCTGGTCCTTACAGAAGGTTGACCATGTTTGATTCCATCAAGGAATATGCAGGAGTGGATGTCAGCAAAATGGATGAAGCAGAACTTAGAAAAGTTTGTGCTGATTTTAATATTGAAGTTGATGATACGATGGGAAAAGGGAGGTTGATCGATGAGATCTTTGGTGAAAAAGTGGAGGACCACTTGATCCAGCCTACCTACATTACAGATTACCCAATAGAAATGACACCCCTTGCCAAAAAACACCGTACGGAGGAAGGCTTGGTGGAGCGATTTGAACTATTTGTCAACGGGAAGGAGCTAGGAAACGCTTATACCGAGCTTAATGATCCAATCGATCAGCGGGAGCGTTTCGAGGATCAATTGAAATTGGCCGAAAGGGGTGATGATGAAGCCATGGCGATGGATGAGGATTTCCTGCGTGCCCTGGAATATGGTATGCCGCCAACTTCCGGCCTTGGTATCGGGATCGATCGACTGACCATGATGCTTACCGATAACAGCACTATCCAAGAAGTGCTTTTCTTCCCGCAGATGCGGCCCGAGAAAAAGGTGAAGATCGCTACCGATGAGGATTTTATTGCTCTTGGTATCGATGCAGGGCTGATTCCTGCCATCCGTGAGCTGAACATTCACACCGTTGAGCAGCTGAAAGAGCAGGATGCCAACAAGCTGTTTAATGATGTGTGCGGAAAACGCAAAAAACTGAAGTTAGAGGCCAAAAATCCAAGTAAAGAGGATGTGGCCAATTGGCTGGCATAAGAATAGCCAACGATAAAATTAAAAAAACCGAATCTATCCGATTCGGTTTTTTTATTAACTTCACCCTAAGAAAATATAAACCTTTAAAAATATAAGAGATGAATAAAAGCCTACAAACAGCAATGGGATTGGGGTTGGCAGGGGCAATGATGGTTGCCTGCTCTCCAAAAGAAAACCATGAGGAAGAAAAAGTCCAGGCTATTAGTTTGGACAATATGGACAGCACCATCCGTCCCCAGGATGATTTTTTTGGTTTTGTCAATGGAAAATGGATCGAAAAAACAGAAATCCCAGCAGATCAAGGTCGATGGGGTAGTTTCAATGAACTTAGGGAGTTTAACAATGAGGCAGTGCTTACGGTCTTGGAAGAAGCGATGAACGACGAGCAGTTTTCCGCATCTTCGGATCAAGGCAAGGCGGTGGCCTTTTACCAAATTGGCATGGATTCACTTTTAGCTGAAAAACGAGGACTGGATCCGGTAAAGCCTGTTTTTGAGGAAATTGAAAAGATCACGGACAAGCCATCACTTCAGGAATATCTGGCCTATCAACAAACACACGGTGGAGGAGCGTTCTTTGGTCTTGGGGTCAATACAGATCTGAAAAATTCTGATGCCATGGCCTTGTACATCTCTCAGGGAGGATTGGGCCTACCGGACCGGGATTATTATACCGAAGACAATGAGAAGTTTTCTGAAATCAGGACCAAGTATTTGGCCCATTTGGAAAGAACATTTGGCCTTATGGGCTATGATCAAGCCAGGGCGACTTCTGCCGCAAAAGCGGTGATGGCACTGGAAACACGATTGGCACATGCCAGTAAGACCAGGATCGAGCTACGTGATCCTGAAGGCCGTTATAATAAGTATACAGTGGCCGATATGAAGACCTTGCTGCCATCGGTGGATTGGGAAAGGTACTTGTCCTCCCTCGGAGCTGACGTAGATGAGGTCATTGTTTCCACACCTAAATTCATGGAAGAAGTAGAAGCCGTCTTGAATGAAGTGCCGGTAGCGACATGGCAGGATTACCTGAAATGGCATGTGATCGACGCCGCGTCTCCGTATTTGAGCCATGCGTTTGTTCAGAATAATTTTGATTTCTATGGTAAGGAGCTCCAGGGAACAGACCAGATGCGACCAAGATGGAAGCGTGTGCTGGGGACCACTGAGCGGGCTGCCGGAGAAGCAATTGGCAAACTGTATACCGAGAAATACTTTCCACAAGAAGCCAAGGATAAGGCCAAGGAGATGGTGGACAATATCCTTGTGGCCATGGGCGAACGTATCAAAAACCTGCCATGGATGTCTGAAGAGACCAAAACCAAGGCCTTGGAAAAACTGGGGACATTCAAGGTGAAGATTGGCTTTCCTGATAAGTGGAAGAGTTACACTGCTCTGAAGGTCAACGGAGATCCAGAAACAGCCTCCTACTTCGATAATGTAATGGCATCGTCCCGTTTTAATTTTGAGCGGAACATCGAAAAGCTGGGTAAGCCCATCGATAAAGATGAGTGGTTTATGACCCCTCAAACGGTGAATGCTTATTATAATCCAACATGGAATGAAATCGTGTTCCCTGCAGGCATCCTTCAGCCGCCGTTTTATAATTATAAGGCAGATGCTGCGGTTAATTATGGTGGTATTGGAGCGGTCATTGGTCATGAGATTTCACACGGTTTTGATGACCAGGGAAGCCAGTATGATGCAGCGGGCAATCTGAAGAACTGGTGGAAAGATGAGGATCGTGAGAATTTCGAAAAGCGTACCGGCCAGTTGGTGGCCCAGTTTGATGGCTATGAACCAATTGAGGGAGTGCATGTAAAAGGAGCGCTTACTTTGGGTGAGAATATTGGTGATTTGGGCGGTTTGTTGGTGGCCTATGACGGGCTTCAGCATCATTTTAAAGAACATGGAAGACCTGAGAACATCGACGGATTTACTCCCGAGCAACGCTATTTTATTTCTTGGGCAACCATATGGAGAATGAAAAGCAGGGAGGAAGCGCTTAGGACACAAATCCAGACGGATCCGCACTCACCTGCCCAGTACCGGGGCAATGGACCTCTGGTGAATATTGATGGATTTTATGAAGCCTTTGACGTAAAAGAAGGTGATGAAATGTACAAAGCACCGGACGATAGGGTGAGGATTTGGTAATATAACTGGAAGTTAGTATTCAACATCCAAGTGAGGTATGTTGATATTTTCCAGGCATTCATTCGAATTAATACAGAAAGGACGGCAAAATTTAATGTCGTCCTTTTTATTTTTGTTGTAATAAATTGATGGTTATTTTTCTATTTTGGTAAAATTATATTTATTTTGTTAGTATTGTTAAAATAGCAGGGTAGAATACTTTATGGATCTGAGGATAAATTCTGAATTTGGAACACTTAAAGCAGTACTGATGCACAGACCGGGAAAGGAAATTGATCGGTTGACACCTTATAACAAGGAGTTACTGCTTTTCGAAGACGTTCCCTACCTGGAAGCTATGCAGAAGGAGCATGATTACTATACCAATATCATCAAACAAACCACTGGAGCGACAGTGTACAGTCTTCATGAGCTACTCATGGAGACCATGGCCGATGATGATATACTTTTTAAAATGATGGAGGAAGCGCTTTCGTTTAGCAGATTGTCACATTTTACAGAAAGTATACTCGGAAGACTTTCTACTTCGGAGTGTGCCACTGCGCTGATCGCCGGGATCAAAGTGCACGAACTGAAAAAGAAAATCAGTAAGTTGCCCTTGGTGGACTTGATGGATTTTGCCTTTATCATTCCCCCTTGTCCGAATTTATATTTTCAGCGGGATCCGATAGCGCTCACACCCGGTGGAGTGGTCTTTTCGAGCATGAAGATGGAAGGAAGACAGCGCGAAGCCAATGTGATCAGGTCAATTTTTGAAAACCATCCGCTCTTTAAGGATAAGGTGAACAAAATCTATCCTATCGACGGGCACAAAGACCCTGCCTGTATAGAAGGAGGGGACATTATTGTGATCTCCGATAAGGCGGTGGCCATAGGCAATTCAGAGCGAACGGACGAAAAGGCCATTTACCATGTGGCCAAAAGCTTGCTTGCCGAGGGGACGGTAGAGCGTGTGTACGAGGTTCACTTGCCCCAGCAACGTAATTTTATGCATTTGGATACGGTATTTACCATTTTGGATGAAAACCTGGTGCTGACGTATCCCGATGCCATGGATGCGGTGCTGCAGACCTCACTTTACACGCTAAAAAGTAATGATGGTGACCAAGTGCATATCAAGCGGACAGTATTGAAAGAATCCTTGCTGACGGTCTTGGAGAAAGAAATCCCTTACTTGGAGATCATTCATCTCGGTGGTAACGGTAACAAGGATTACGCCCTGCGAGAGCAATGGTTTGATGGAGCCAATGTCTTTGCCATCGGGCCGAGAAAGGTGATCTCATACCGACGAAACAAACATACCAACAGGGCCTTACGGGACATGGGCGTGGAGGTGCTGGACATTCCTTCCTCAGAGCTTTCCCGTGGCCTGGGAGGGCCAAGGTGCATGACCATGCCTTTGAGCAGATCGAAGATTTAGTAAAGATGTGAGTATTGCGGGCCAAGCAATATTTCTGGGGGATGAGAGATTTCTAGGTTGTTTTGGTAAGTATATTTCTCTTTAATTTAGCAATAGGAATGCGTGATCCAGTATAAAAAATCAGCGCCATCTGCGTGCTATCGGAATCAATCCCAATCCCCCCCCTCCAACTTTTTCACTTGACCCAGTATTGGGATACTGAGAAAATCGGGAATCAGGTATCAAGATAGAAGGACGGACAAAGAGCCAAGACAAAGATACAAAGTAACAAGATGCCTCATCCTCCGCTTGCAGGGGAGGTTAGGTTCTTTTCTGGAGTCAAGCAATTTTTTATCAAATAGAAATATTCCCTAGGTAAATTTTTGTCCAATAAGCATGATGAAATGCCGGAAATTCACGAACGTGTCAACCTTCAAACACTCCAACTTTTCAACCTTTCCATCAATAATCAAAGAAAGACCGTCTTCTCGAAACCTTTAGGTCTTGGAGGATGCTTGCCTTTACACGGATGTCGATATTATAGCTGGTAAATGCGCCAAATGGAATCCAGCTGGCATTCATCTGCCAGCAGTGCAGGTCCCGGGCAATACCAATCATGGTCTGGGTAATTTTGTTGGTCGAAAAATCATAGCCGGTATTAAAGTTCACTTTCCACTTTTCTGATAAACTGAGGTCGCCGGATACGTTTAAGGCCTGCGTGATATTGGAGTCTCCAGTGCGGTCACTTTTGCTATAGCTCAGGTTATATCCATAATTGATATTCCAGGGGATGCTCCAGTCTATGTACTGACTGGGGTCATTGGATATCCGTTCGATTTCATTTTCGACAAATTCATTCATTTGGCCACCGTCCTGGAGGTATTCATTGGTGAGCTCCTCCCGAGTGTCTGCAGGGGTTTTGTCCGGTGAGCCTTTGGGATTGAAGCTGCCGTTCAGGTTTAGGTTTGCACGGCTGATAGAGCCAATGCCCTGCCCGTTATTCCAAGCGTATTCGTTAACTTTCCTGTAATAGGTTTCGGTTCCATTCATGTAGCTGGTAGTAGCGTAGGGGTTCAGGGTAGCAGAGAGTGCAACGGAAATCTTATTGTCAAAGAAAGTCGTCCGAGTACTCATATTGATCGGTGCCAGTTTGAAAGAGTCTGCTACGAAGTTATAGCTGGTGGAAATGTTGAAAGACTGGAGCAAGGGGAACTTCTCGGTAGTGGCTTCAGTGCTGTCATTTTCCACTCGCTTCTTGGCTTCCAGTGTATTTCTGATCGAGACGTTCAGTGATCGTGATTCGCCCCTAGGTGCGCCTCCATAGAGGTAGCCTTGAAAACGGCTATAGAGCTGTGTGTTGCCCTCCTGGTCGACTTGTACTTGTTGGTAATATCCGTATTTGGGATCACTGAAATCAGGTGTGAAAGACATCCCCACGGTAGGCTGGATATGGTGGCGGATGGCTTCGAGT
Source organism: Echinicola soli (assembly GCF_006575665.1). Lineage (NCBI taxonomy): Bacteria > Pseudomonadati > Bacteroidota > Cytophagia > Cytophagales > Cyclobacteriaceae > Echinicola > Echinicola soli. The sequence continues at coordinate 111,746 of NZ_CP041253.1, read as the reverse complement.
TTGGAGTCTGGCTTAAAACGATAAAAACCATACACGTTGGTAGCCATATTGAAGGATGTGTTATAGTAGCCTACGCGGCTAAAGCCATTTTCCAGGATCTTATCTACCCGTTGTTCAGGCGCATTATAATAATAGTTGATGCGGTCAAAGTACCAGAGTTCAGTGTACTGGAAACTTGCCGTACCGGTAAAATATTTAAACAAGGTAAAATTAGAGGATACCGGAAGGGTATGGCGGAAGCCATTTTCTGCTTGTTTAAGCAGCGTTGGTAAATTGGCCCAAGTAAAAGGGATCACATCCGGGGCTTCCAAATCATCTTCAAAAGCATCATCCTGTAGGAAGTCATCCTGAACCCCCAACACAGGTACTTCAGCATTGTCAATGGAGTTTTGGGCATTGAAGTTCCAGGCAAAATTCAGGGTTTTAAGCGGTTCGAAATTCGAATTCCGGAATGGGGTCTGTCTGTTCATGTTGACAGAAATGTCCGGAAGAATCAGCCTTACCTCACTGGTCTGCACATTTTGGGAGTGTCTTAGGTTTGCTGACATGCTGAAGGGCGTGCCGGTGAAGGTTTTGCTATAAGAAATATTGGAGGTGAATTCTGAATTTGTATTCCTGATGTAGTTGTTTGGGTTGACCACCAGGTTATTATAGTTGGTGGTACCGGCATTGACCGATGCTGAAAACCGGGAGTTTCCCCGTGATTCCGGGCTATGGCTCCAGTTGATCCACATGGTGGTATAGTCCAATGGGTTTTCATCGGTTTCGGGGCTTCGGAACTGCTGATAGTCGACATTGAACCCACCACTAAATCGGTACCTTTTTTTGTAGGCAGTTGCCAACTTGGCGCCGTAGCCACCTTTTGAGTAGATTTCTCCAGTGATCCGCGAGTGGATGTAATCGTTAAAGGCAAAATAATATCCAAAATCCCTCAGGTAAAAACCACGGCGTCTTTCTTCACCATAAGAGGGGATAATAATGCCGGAAACTTGTTCTTCTTTCTGATCAGGGATAAACCCAAAAGGCAATCCCACAGGGGTGGGGATGCCGTTAAAATAAAGGTTAAAAGGACCTGAGATCGTTTGTTTGCCTTCCACTGACTTAAGTCTCTTGGAAGAGATATGCCAATGGGGCTCTGCCAAATTACAAGTGGTATAGTATCCGTGGTAAAGGTAGACGTCTCCATTATCGTCTTTCTTGACAATTTCTCCACGAAGTAAGCCTTCTTGTTGTTCGGTAACGACGTCAGAGATGATGGCTTTACGGGTTTTGAAATTATAGCGCATCTCTTTACGGATTTCGTAGGTGCTGCTGCCTTCCTTGAAGATTGGGCTGCCCTGTACCGAGCCTGTGCTGTCGGTGACGCCGGAAGCGTAGAGTTCGTTCTTTTGCCAGTCGATTTCGATATAGTCAGCATCCAGTCTGATATTGCCATATTCGAACCAGGCCTTGTTATAAAGGTAAACCTTTTTTTCTCTGAAATCAGACAATATACTATCTTGCGCTGCGTACTTGATAATGGTTTCTATATCTCCTTTGGGCACAACCTTTGTAGTGTCTCCTGCAGGTATGGAATCATTAAGAACAAGGCTATCGGGAAGGGTCGGAGCAATAGTGTCCGTAAAAGGAGACAGGTCCGGAGCCACGATCTCCTTTTCTGCAGGACGCCTTTGGAGTTTGGTTTGACCAAAGGAGCTCTGGAAAGAAATGAACAGTAGGATAAAGGAAAGATAAGCTACCTTAATATTCTGCACCGATTTACTTCTATTTGCTTCAAAAATTTTTAAATTTTGCGTAAAGTTAAGCTTAATAATGTTTATGAAACGAACCAGTGTCAAAAATGTTATAATAATTCTTTTTCTGACCTGTGCGGTTTTGATGTCAGCATTTGTCCCTGCAGGGGATAGTGCCCGGAAATTCAAGATGCGCAGGGTGGTCATTGATGCGGGACATGGTGGGAAAGATCCAGGGACCATGGGAAGCCGCTCAAAGGAAAAAGATGTGGCATTGGCCATTGCCCTTAAGGTGGGGAATTATATAAAACAGTATGTCCCGGATGTGGAGGTGATCTACACCCGAAAGACGGATGTTTTCATTGAGCTGAAGGAAAGAGCAAACATCGCCAATCGAAACAAGGCGGACTTGTTTGTCAGTATCCACTGCAATGCCGTCAGGGGCTCAAATGCCTATGGCACCGAAACCTATGTGATGGGGTCCAACCACTTTGAAAGGAATTTTGATGTGGTGAAGCGTGAAAACTCCGTGATCCTGCAGGAGGATGGGTATAAAGAAAACTATGAAGGTTTTGACCCTAACTCTCCCGAGTCATACATGATGATCAATTTGATGCAGAAAGCTTATTTTGCCAATAGCCTTTCGTTGGCCCAGAAGGTGGAGAATGATTTTAAGACCCGGCTAAATCGCCACAGTAGGGGCGTGAAACAGTTGCCGCTTTATGTGCTGTGGACGACCAGTATGCCAAGTGTCCTGATCGAAACAGGCTTTCTGTCCAATTCCAATGAAGAAAGATACCTGAACAGTGAGAATGGACAGGCTTATATCGCGTCAGCCATTTACCGCTCTATTAAGGCCTACAAAGAAGAAGTGGAGGCTTTTTAAGGTTGGGGTGGTAGGCGTACCGAAGATCTTTTTTGTCGCTAGTTTATGGGTATTATGTACTGATAATCACCTTAATTTTTTATATTTAGAATAACGAGATAGTGAAAGATCCTTGGCAACCATTTCAGATATAAACCCATGAGTGATTTGCAAAATCCTAAAGAAAAGCACCTGGATCTTATCCAGCAGCTTATAGAAAAAACCACCCAAACCAAACGTGGAGGAGGAGAACAGCGCATAGCTAAGGAGCATAAGAAGGGAAAGTTAACAGCCCGTGAGCGCATAACCTATTTGGTCGATGATGAATCGGACTTTTTGGAGTTGGGTACGTTTGCGGCCGATGGAATGTACCAAGAGGAAGGGGGGTGTCCCTCTGCCGGTGTCGTTACGGGCCTGGGGGCGGTAAGTGGCCGAATGTGTGTCATCGTTGCCAATGATGCCACTGTCAAGGCGGGAGCTTGGTTTCCCATGACGGCCAAAAAGAATCTCCGGGCACAAGAAATAGCCATGGAGAACAGGCTCCCAATCATCTATTTGGTAGACAGTGCGGGGGTATTTCTCCCTATGCAAAACGAGATTTTTCCGGATAAAGAACACTTCGGACGACAATTCAGGAATAATGCTCAAATGTCCTCCATGGGCATTGTACAGGTGGCTGCTATCATGGGCAGTTGTGTGGCGGGTGGAGCGTACTTGCCCATTATGTCCGATGAAGCATTGATTGTGGATAAGACGGGCTCTATATTTCTGGCTGGTTCATATTTGGTAAAGGCGGCCATCGGAGAAAATGTGGACAATGAAACCCTTGGAGGCGCTACGACGCATTGTGAGATTTCGGGTGTCACTGATAGCAAATATGAAAACGATGAGGATTGTCTGGACGCCATTAAGCGGATTTTTGAAACGATAGGGGAACCAGCGCGTGCAGGCTTTGATAGAAAGGAGACCAAAGCACCAGCAGTGGCACCGGAAAAGATTTTTGAGCTATTTCCCGTGGACAGGGCGAAACCTTATGATATGCATCAGGTCTTGGAGACCTTGGTGGATGCGGGGAGTTTTGATGAATACAAGGCCGGTTTTGGGCAGACCTTGGTCTGTGGGACGGCAAGAATAGATGGATGGGCCGTAGGAATCTTGGCCAATCAGCGGAAAATGGTCAAGACCAAAAAAGGAGAGCTGCAAATGGGCGGTGTGATTTATTCGGATTCGGCCGATAAGGCGGCACGCTTTATCATGAACTGTAATCAACGCAAAATTCCGCTGTTGTTTATCCAAGATGTAAGCGGATTCATGGTAGGGAGTAGGGCAGAGCATGGTGGGATCATCAAGGATGGTGCAAAAATGGTCAACGCCATGGCCAATTCGGTAGTGCCTAAATTTACGGTGGTGATCGGCAATTCTTATGGTGCCGGAAACTATGCCATGTGCGGAAAGGCATATGACCCCCGGTTGATCGTCAGCTGGCCGACTGCCCAAATGGCCGTCATGTCAGGGGCTTCCGCTGCCAAGACCCTCTTGCAGATTAAAGTGGCCTCTCTCAAAAAGGAAGGTAAAGTGATCACACCTGAAGATGAGACAAAATTGCTCAAGGAAATTACAGACAAGTATCAGGAAGAATTGAGCCCATATTATGCAGCAGCCCGGCTGTGGGTGGATGAGGTTATCAATCCCTTGCAAACCAGGAGAGTAATAGCTGCAGGCATCGCCGCAGCCGACCATTCTCCGATCACGGGGCGCTTTAATGTAGGAGTTATACAAACTTGATCGTAAATTTGGGTGTTATGGAGCGTGAAGGAGGTACTCCGGAAAAGTTGTTATTGGCCAGCTATTGGGTGAATGTTTATGGAAAAATTAACGGAAAACGAGCTGAACGCATTGGTGTCTTTATTGGATGATACCGATCGGGAAGTCAAAGATCATGTAAAAGATAAAATCATTTCTTTGGGAAATAATATCATCCCTTTTTTAGAGAAGAAATGGGAAAGTAGTTTTAATCCTGACCTTCAGAAAGAAATCGAGGAGCTAGTCCATCAGCTACAGTTTGACTTGCTAAAGGAAAGACTCGAACAATGGAAGGCTTCTGGTGGAGAGGATTTGCTGAAAGGGTTATGGATTATCAATACGTATCAATACCCTGATCTGGAGTTTGAAACATTAAATGCGGAGATGAACCAAATCTATTTTGAAGTATGGACCGGGTTCAATGCTGATTTGTCTCCATATGATCAAATCCGCCTGATCAATAATATTCTTTTCAGTCAGCTGCGGTTTTCTGCCAATACCAAAAACTTCCATTCCCCTGGAAACAGTATGATCAGCAATGTACTGGACACCCGCAGGGGCAATCCGATCAGTTTGTGTTCGGTGTACTATTTGGTAGCCCAGAAATTGGGGCTGCCAGTTTACGGGGTGAATCTGCCCAATCTATTCGTCCTTACCTATAAAGCCCCTGATGCAGCCATCTACATAAATGCATTTAACAAAGGCCTGATTTTTAGTAGGCAGGATGTAAATAATTACTTGGAACATTTGAAAATTTCCCCGAAGGATGAGTTTTTCGAACCATGTACGCATTTGGATATTGTCAAGCGTACATTGCGAAACTTGATTGTCTCGTTTGACAAACTTGGGGAACCGGAAAAAGTGGATGAAATCCGTCAGCTGCTGCTGATTTTGGATCCGCCGGTTATTTGACGGGCAGTATATTGCAGCCGACAGGCCTGAAATAATGCTGGGTAGGGAGATCTCCCTTGCTAATATGAGAGAGGGCATCGTGTAGGTAAGTCTTGGTGACCGCCTGTGGAAGCTGGGCATTATTGTCAATGGCTCCATGGTAAACCACCCCAAAGCCTGTAGGACTTGGGGTGAGGACGAATGCTTCGGGTAACTTCTGGGCACCCAATGCATTGGTGACGACACGTTTACCGTCGTCAAGATAGGGGAAGGTCAGTGTTTTGGAATTTATTTTCTCTTGGATAGCGTTTTGGCTTTCTTCTTCATCAGTTCCAATCAATGGATTGATAAAAGCAAAAACAACGCCTTGAGGACCGAATTTGCTTTGCAGTGCAATCACCCTGTCTTCATAAAGCCGAACAAAAGGACAGCCGTTAGATACAAAAACCAGTACTACAGCGGAAGCGTCTTGATGATCCTGTAGCGTAAACGTGCTGTTGGAAACCAAATCCTGCAACTGGAAATCATCAATTTCCTGGGCAGTAGCGTTTGTAGAGGCCATGATGGCCAGAATCGGCACTAAAAGAAATCTCCACATGGTAATGTAGGATTGATAGGTTTCAGGTATAGCAAAAATCAGGCTAAAGTGCTGTTGCGTTTACCAAATGGTGTATGTCATGACCATGTCATCTGTTCTTTCGACTTTGACAGTATAATAATGGTCAGCGAAATCAGTATTGTGGATTTTACCTTTGATGACCTTGTCTGCCGAAGTGAATGGAGAAAGTAGGATGTGCTGCCTTAGACTTATGCCTTTTCTCCCCTGGCATTTGAAGATGGATTCCTTTGCCGACCAAGCGATGGTATAAAGGATGGGGTCGTCTTTTAAAAAATCGATTTCCGAGGGATCCAGGAATTTTGGCCCTAGTCTTACTACTTTTTCCTTTACGTAATCGATATCAATGCCCACGGGCATTTCTTTGTGAAATATGGCTGCGGCGAGCCCTTTGGTGTGGGTCAGGGAGACATTGCCATACCCGTCCATGGGATAGGATTTTCCATGCTCATCTTTATAAAATCCAGGGTATGTCATGTTAATGGCATCCAAGGCGGATTTGATGGCGAGTCGTGCACCTTTCCATTCTTTTTGCTTTTCTGGATGGCTGATGTTGGCAAAGGATAGTTTCTCGCGGAAGCTCAGGAAATCAATAGGTTTATTCTCCTGTTCTTCAATATTCTTGATGGCCAAAGCAGATAAAGGACTTATTTTTTCTATTTTTGCTTGCATATAGCGTAGCGCGGAATTGAAAGAATTTAAATGCAATATATGTCAAAAATTCAAGTAAATAAACTTTACACACTGACAGGACACAATGATAGCATATTTGCCTTGGTTGAGGGGAATGATCCGCGGTTTTTTTTTACCGGTGCCGGAGACGGCATGGTGGTCAAGTGGGACCTGGCAAACCCAAAAGACGGTAAACTGATCGCAAAATTACCCAATTCGGTATATGCCCTAGAGGTGGATAGTGATCGAAACCTGCTTTTCATTGGCCATAATTTTGAAGGCATTCATGTGATTGATCTTCATACCAATAAAGAAATCTGGTCGTTAAAAATTACGGATGCAGCTATCTTTGATATCAAAGCACACGAAGGGCGGCTTTATGTGGCAACCGGGGACGGAGTGATTACTGTACTGGATATAGAGGAAAGGTCGTTAAGGAAGCATATCAAGCTTGGAGGAGAAAATATTCGGGTATTGGATGTGAACGCCGATAGGGGACATTTGGCCGTTGGGGCAAGCGATCATACCGTTAGCATCCTTGACCTGAAAACGTATGAGCCGATCAGTAGAATAGAAAGCCATACCAATTCTGTGTTTGCTTTAAGGTATTCTCCCGACCGGAAGTTGCTGATCAGTGGAGGACGGGATGCCCAACTCAAAATATGGGATGCTGAGGATTATCATCAGGTGGAAAATATCGTTGCCCATATGTATGCGATCAACTACCTGGCCTTTCGAGAAGATGGCAAATATTTTGTAACTTGTAGTATGGACAAATCCATAAAACTCTGGGAGACGGAGACTTTTCAATTGCGGAAAGTGATTGATAAATCCCGCCACGCAGGGCATGGAACATCCGTAAATAAGGTGATTTGGAGCCGATATAGCCAGCAAGTAGTAGCTGTCAGCGATGACCGCACGGTATCTATTTGGGACATTGCATTAGACGAAAATTTATGAAGATTACACCATTAGAAATACGTCAGAAGACATTTGAGAAAAATTTCAGAGGTTTCGATAAGGATGAGGTGAGTTCCTTTTTGGTTTCCCTTTCGCAAGCATGGGAGCGTGAAATGGATGAAAGGCGTGAACTCCAAGTGAAGCTGGAGCAAGCACAAAAAGAATCGGCCAAGCTCAGAGAAGTGGAGGATTCACTTTTCAGGACCCTGAAAGCTGCCGAAGATACCGGTGCCAACATGATCGAGCAGGCAAACAAAACTGCTGAACTGATCCTGAAAGAGGCCCAAATGAACGCCGATGCGATGATTTCTGAGTCCAAGAACAAGTCGAGAAGTATTATAGAAGAGGCAGAGAGTCGGTCAAAGAGGATCATGGAGGATTTGAAAACTGACGTCAGTGCATTGGTAGAGAGCTATGAGGAGTTGCTTGCACAGCGGGAGATTGTCATTCGTAACCTTAAAAACATGGCCAGCGATAGCCTTGAAAACGTAAAGCAATCACAAGAGGACATCAAGCGTATTGACCTGGATGTACATACCAAGGCAGTAAAAGAGCTGAGCCGAAAATCACCTCATTTTAATTCGGAAGACCCGGTCAAGCAGCATAAAGAAAAGTCCCATACGTTTGTGATCGAGCCCAAGAAGGAAGAGCCACAAAAACAGGCTTTAGCAGAGAAGGAAACCCCCACTGCTCCGGCCGCTGAAATAAAAGAGGATCCCCATGCTCCGGAGGTAAAAGGTCATGGAGAGGGTATGCAATCCGAGCAAGGTACACAAAAGGAAGATCCTCATGCACCCGGTGCAAAAGAAGAACCCAAGACACAGCAACCTGAAAAGCATGAGCCAAAGGCTGAAGATAAAGCTCCTCAGGAGCCTAAGGATAATGCTGAGGAAGAGGCGTCTCAGCCCGAGAAGAAGAAAGCATCAGGCTCATTTTTTGACCAGTTTGATTGATTATGGGAAAAGTATCACTGGAAGGAATAGAGTTTCATGCATTTCACGGGGTTTTTTCTGAAGAGAAGAAGCTGGGTAATCGGTTTACGGTGGATATTCATGTGGAGACGGACTTTAAGAAAGCCATGCTGGACGATGACCTGAATGAAACAGTGGATTATTCGCGCATTTACCAAATCGCCAAATCCCATATGGAGGAGCCTGTAAAGCTTTTGGAACACTTGGGACACTTAATGCTGCAGGATATTCTCAAGGTCTATCCAAATCTGGAATCCATAGATATTATCATCAAAAAACATAATCCTGCCCTGGGAGGTGTGGTCAATTATTCTGTAGTAAAAGTCTCCTATCCATTAGATTATGAATAATAAGGTAAGTGTATAAGAAAGCAGAAATCACCAAAACCAAAAAGGATTTTTGGACAGCATTTGGACAGTACATGAAGCCCGTGCCTTCTGCAGAGGGTGGCCGGGTAAACTGGCAAAATTACAAGACCCACGTGCCTCAAGTTTTTTTTCGAATGGAGGCCGAACGCGGATTTGCCTCTATTGGCATTGAAATTAATTTTAAGGATATTGAATTACAGGAATTGGTTTTTGAGCAGTTTGAAACGTTTAAAAAACTGCTTCACGGTACCTTGGGAGAGGAATGGTGCTGGCAGCTCCTTGCCTATGATGACTATGGCAAAGCCACCTCAAAAATAGAAAAAAGACTCGATGGTGTAAGTGTTATGAACCAGGACGACTGGCCGGCCATTATCTCTTTTTTAAAACCCCGGATCATTGCATTGGATGAGTTTTGGAGCAATGTGAAGCCGGCTTTTGAGGATTTTCTGTAGGGTTATTACTTGCGGATTTCACGGATGACCTTGTATTCAGAGAAAATCAATTTTCTGTCCCCAATAGATCGGGTACTCAAAAATACTGTGGATCAAGCCGCGGGGCATGAATCCCTTTATTTTTATGAGTTCTTTTTTATTTTTTGCCACAAAGGCTCCAGGGCACAAAAAGGTTTAGTTGGATTTTGGGTCCAGTGGAAAAGTTGGGGGCCATGCAGAGTCGTTTTGGATAGCACGAAGATGGGACAGATTCTCGCTGATTCTATTTTTAAAATTTGAAAAGTCAAGAGAAGACAAATAAACTCTGACAGGCTTGGCGACTTCGTGGCTTCCATTATAAGTGCCACAAAGATTCTGTGTTAAAAGCCAAGGTATAAGTCTGTTTTTTACCTGTTGTTCCGACAGCTGAGCTGCAGAACCATTAGTATTGAGTTTTTAACCCAACACCCCCAACTGAAGTTGTTTTTTCGGACATGATTTGACGTTAAGCACAGAGGAGCATAGAACACGATTGGTGTGAATACATTTAACCTTTACTATTTTAATGGTGGATTAATAATAGGCCACAAAGGCTCCAAGGCACAAAAAGGTTTAGTTGGATTTTGGGTCCAGCGGAAAAGTTGGGGGCTCTGCAGAGTCGTTTTGGATAGCACGAAGATGGGACAGATTCTCGCTGATTCTATTTTTAAAATTTGAAAAGTTAAGAGAAGACAAATAAACTCTGACAGGCTTGGCGACTTCGTGGCTTCCATTATAAGTGCCACAAGCCCTCTGAGATTTGCCTTTGCTCCAAAAGAACCCCGCCTAATATCCCCTGTAAGGATGTCAGGAACTGAATTTACTTGACACTTTTCTCTTACTTTTTTTCAAAAACCGTCACTGCAAACGCAGAGCAACGGAGTGAAGCAATGACGTACCGACAAGTCAGGAAACTTTGTCTTAAGTCTCACTACTCAATACTTCATTCCGCTACATCATGCCTTTTCGGGATGTCCGGATTTTCGAAGGTAAATCCTCTGGCATCATTCCCTTCATAAAAATCCACCTGCATGCCCATCAAAAACATAACATGGCGCTTTTCTATCAATACAGGAATCCCCCCCATTTCAAACTGTTGATCCCCCTCCTTCAGCTTGTCAAAACCCAGGGCATAGGACATTCCGCCACATCCGCCGCCTTTTACGCCTACCCGGAGGGAATAGTCGTCGGGGATGTTTTTGTGCTCCATGATATTTTTAATCTCTTTCTGAGCTTTTTCTGTAATGGTAATTGGAATTAGCATGACTTATTAATGTTCCGAACAATTGGATAGTTCAAAATTAATGACAAATAATCAACTTGTCTTTGAAATATTTTAGATATTCGGGAATTAATCAAAAATAGTAAATGGAGTACATAATTGAACTGTTAAAGATTATTTTGCCGGCAGGGCTTGTAATTTATGGGATGTATTTGGTAGTGGTATCCTTCCTTTCCAAAGACCGGGAATCCAAATTGGTAGCATTGAAAACCAAAAACACCCAAGTCATCATGCCTATTAGGTTACAAGCAGGGGAGCGACTTTGCCTCCTGTTGGAGCGGCTTACCCCAAATAATTTGGTGCGAAGAGTGAATGATCAGCCCTATTCGGCAAGGGAACTTCATGGGCTGTTGTTGCAAGAGATAAGGGAAGAATTTAACCATAATCTTTCCCAGCAGGTCTATTTCTCCGACGATACCTGGGAGAGTGTAAAGAGCGCAGTGGAGGGGGTCATCACACTGGTAAATTCCGCTATGCATGACGTAAACCCTGATGATAAAGGGGTGGATTTGGCCAAAAGGATTTTCCAACGCTCTCTAGATCAAAAGAATGACGGCATATCTTTTGCATTAAAGAAAGTGAAATCCGAAATTAGAATCTACTTTTAAGCGACGATGAACATGGTATATAGCAACAATGAACAAGTGAATTTGCTTGGCAGGGCAAAAAGAATGTATGAAAAGAAAGCTGAGAGGATCGCCCAAAGTAAAGAAAAACTACATCAGCTGTTGGAGCGGGTTGCTGAAAAGCTGCACCAAGTCGCCGACAATCCCACTGTTCAGGAATCTCGCTATTATTTGGAAACATTGATCCGGATGGTAAAGGCTTATTATAAAAATGAATATCGGGCGTTTTCCACTAAGACCCTTGTGTTGTTGGTGTTGGGCTTATTATATTTTGTGATGCCATTGGATTTTATCCCGGACTTTATCGCTGGATTGGGTTTTGTAGATGACCTTTCAGTGCTTCTGGCTGTTACCAAGAGTATGCAGAGCGATATTGAGGATTTTTTGGAGTGGGAACGAACGAAGGCGTAAAGGAGCTTGTTGGAAGCTAAAAAAAACAGGGGAATTTTATGACAGCCATTACTTCTACGATTACCAGGGAGCTGATCGATCAGTCCATGGATTATGCCCAGTACCGCATACTCATTGACCAGTTGCTGCTAGAGAACAAGACCACGGGAAACAACCATTCTGCAGCGATGATGGACTATACCCGTATCAATGTACAGCGCATGAAACGTTGGGATAAGACCTCCAAGGTAAGCGAAGAGGCGGTAGCATTAGTGAAGAAGTTAGAACGGAAGCAGATATGGTTAGTGCTGACCGAAGCGTGGTGCGGGGATGCTGCGCAGAATATTTCGTATATTGAAAAACTGGCGGCTTTTAATGAAAAGGTGAAGGTACGTTATATTTTAAGGGATGAAAATTTAGCCGTGATGGATGAGTTTCTGACCAATGGAGGACGTTCGATCCCCAAGCTTATCGCATTGGATGAAAAAACGTTGGACGTTTTGTTCACCTGGGGGCCACGACCTCAACCATTGCAGGAAATGATGCTGGCTTTCAAGGAAGATCCCCAGGGAGTTTCTACAGAGGAGTTTAAAAAGACCATTCATCTTTGGTATGCCAAAGACAAGAACCAAACCTTGGACTCAGAGTTTAAAGTACTGTTGACCCAATAAAATGATATGATATGAAAACCATTGCCATAGTTTCGGGAGCATCTGGTCTGATAGGTGTGCAGCTCCTGCACCAGCTGTTTAAAGCGCAGCAATACGATCATGTGGTTACCGTTTCCCGACGTGAGTTGGCAATTAAGCATCAAAAGCTTATTCAAGTAGTGGTGGATTTCGATCATTTAGACCAGACAAGTTTGCTGGATGCATTCCGCAAAAAGGATATTGGAGGCGAAAACCACGGGCTTATCCAGGCTTTTGAAAAAAAAGAGGTGACTATTCACGCTTTTTGTGCGTTAGGGACGACCATCAAAAAGGCCAAGTCCAAAGAAAATTTTTATAAGATTGACCATGATTATGTGATCGGTTTTGCCAAATGGACTCATCAATGGGGGGCTACCAAATTTCTATATGTCAGTTCACTGGGGGCAGACCAGCGATCGTCTGTATTTTATTCTAAAGTGAAAGGGGAAGTGGAGGAGGATCTCAAGTTGATTCCTTTCAGTTATTTAGGGATATTTAGACCATCCATATTGCTTGGCGACCGAAAGGAAACAAGGATCGGTGAAAGCTTGGGGAAAGTGGCAGCCAAGGCGGTTACTTCCATTGGTCTTTTCAAGAAATACAAGCCCATCTATGATCATCAAGTGGCCAAGGCGATGCTGCACCAAGCGCTCAATGATGAATTGGAGGTGGTGAAAATCATAGAGTCCAAGCAGATGCAGATTTTTGAGTGAGCAGGGTTCCTTTCTGAAAAAATTATTTTGGAGCTTTTTTCATTCTTGGCGTGACAAAGTGATTCTTTAGCCATTTCCAGGAAACCAATACGATTATTGCAGTATAAAGACAGTAGCGCCCCAGCGATTTCCAAGGGGCATATTCGGGGTGCCACGTTTTCCATGTTTCGAAATCGGCTCCCCCATCCGGAAGAAATCCAAATAATCTCATAGCAGGAATACTCATGACCAGCAAAATCCCCCATTGTATTCTGGTCAATTCCAATTTTCCTAACAAAACAAGCATAATAAAGGGACTGCCCAAAAAAGCTATTCTCGTAAAATCACCTCCTGCAAAAAGACTGAAAAACACATAGGTAAGGGCAAGTGGAATCAGCCATTGATGATGCGGTATGATAGGTATTGTCCAAAATTGGCGATTACGAATCGAAGCCCATAAAAATGCCCCATAAGCCAAGGTGACAGCGCATATCCAACGAAGGAAAAGATCAGGGTGGCCAAGTAATCCCACGGTGTTATAGAAAAGGTTTACCGCTCCGTTCTTCCCGGCATTAGCTGGAGGGAAATAGTGTCCAGTTATTTTTAGGGTGAGTAAGCTAATAAAAAAAGCAGCTGCAAGGGCTATTGGGGCTTTTTTGTCATGGTGACGCCATAGTGATATTCCAGGATAAACAATGAGCACGAGCAACAGTGGCAATAGGGATTCTTTTTGAATGGTCATCAATGGTGTGATCAGTAACAATAATCCCCACTTTCTACCGATTAAGCAATAAACCAACAGTAATTGGAAAAAATAGATCGGGACATCCACGGTGATGGGATCGGAGAGGTTTCCTTTTAATACACCTACCCAGTGAAAAGTGATCCAAAACCATCCTATCCACATTTTGAAACGGTCTAAACCGAATTTTTTAGAGACCAAAAACCACAATGGAATCCAAGCTAGGGAAAACAATAGGTTGATGGCCTTGAAGTTGTCGATAATGTCTCCAAATGGTAATTGGGCAGCAAACCAAGGTACCAGAATACGGATGCTAAAAGGATAGTTTACCAGATAGTTGTCGGATTTTCCGGTAAAATACCCATAAGCTTTTTCGTATTGGTTGGCATCAAATAGCGGGTTGAGCTGATGCTGGAGTGGAGGTTGGAGACCGCTGAAGACCATAAAGCCACCCAGTGTAAGGGCCATTGCCAAAATGACATCGGTAAAACTATATATCTTGCCTGATTTCAACTATCTTCAACTTTTTATTAAACACAGCAATACAATGATAGCAGTTATTCAGCGGGTTTCTGAATCTTCGGTTAAAATTGATGGCCGTATCAAGGGGCAAATAGGCCAGGGGCTCATGGTGCTATTGGGAATTGAGGATTCGGATAGTGGAGAGGACATCGCCTGGCTGAGCAAAAAAATGGTCAATCTCCGGATTTTTGGGGATAACAATGGTGTGATGAACAAAAGCCTGATCGATATTGGCGGAGAAATACTGCTGATCAGCCAATTTACCCTTCATGCCAGCACCAAAAAAGGTAATCGTCCTTCCTATCTCAAAGCCGCCAAGCCGGAAGTGGCCATTCCGCTCTATGAACAGTTTATTGCCACCGTGGAAAAGGATCTTGGGAAAACCATTCGGACAGGTGAGTTTGGGGCAGATATGAAAGTGGCTTTGGTCAATGACGGCCCCGTGACCATTACCATAGACACCAAAAACAGGATATAAGGTGCCAGGGAAAACAGAAGGTACGCGGCACAACGTACCAGGAACGTGAATATTAAGATTTGAGTAAAGGCAAAATGGTTTTAAGTAGCAAAGCACAAGTATCAAGAAGGGTAAGGCGCAAAGAGTAGAAAAGCAATGACACAGGATTTATTTCTTTCCATAGAAAACGCACATGTGAAGTACCTTGACAGGACGATCTTTCATGGGCTGGATTTTGCGATGAGTACAGGGGAAAACTGGGCCATTCTCAGTGCTTCGGGAGCGGAGAAGACCGCCTTTTTGGACACGATCCTTGGCAAGACTATTTTGTCAGCAGGAAGGGTGGCACGTGATTTTGCCATTGATTACCAGCAGGAGATGACTGCCGCAGGAAAGATCAATAGTTTTCGGGATTTGATCGCCGTGGTTTCCCAAAAATATACCTTTACCAATAAGTCCAACCTGCAAAACTTCTACTACCAACAGCGGTTCAACTCCTCGGAGTCAGAAGAAGCTGCTACGGTTAAGGAAGAACTCGAAAATGTGGAAGCAAAGCAAAACGGGCATTGGAATGTAAGGAATGTGATGGAATTGCTGGAGCTTGAGAAACTCAAGGAAAAGTCACTGATAAAACTATCAAATGGTGAATCCCGGAGATTGGCCATTGCCTGTGCCTTGCTCCGCAATCCGAAGCTTTTTCTGATGGACCAGCCCATGACAGGATTGGATGTAGATACACGGACCCACTTTGGAGATGTATTAAAGGTGATCATCGAATCGGGAATCCAGGTGATCATGGCCACATCTCCTGATGAAATCCCCGAGGCCATTACTCATGTGGCCATCTTGGATGGAGGAAGGATCAATCAGGTAGAAAAGAGAGAGAACTTTCTGCAGGTGGATTTGGTGAATCATGCTGCTTTGAGCCAGTTCGATCATAACAAGCTGGACGAACTGATACAGCTAAAGCCAGTTACCAAGTTTGATACCTTGATTCAAATGAACAATATTCATATTGAGTACAATGGAAAAGTTATTCTGGACGATGTGAACTGGAGCGTCAGCCAGGGAGAATGCTGGGTGCTTCGCGGCCATAACGGTGCCGGGAAATCTACTTTGCTTAGCCTGATCAATGGCGAAAATCCGCAGGCCTATGCGAATGACCTGGTGCTTTTTGACCGAAAGCGCGGAACAGGCGAGACCATTTGGGACATCAAGCGGCCCATTGGTTTTATGTCCCCGGAGTTGGCCAGATACTTTCCTGCCAATCAGACCTGTCTGAAAGTGGTGCTTTCAGGGCTTTTCGATACGATTGGTTTGTTTAAGAAAGTGACTCCTGAGCAGGAGGGACAGGCGATGGATTGGTTAAGGTTGTTTCGTATTGAACATATTGCCCAGATGCGGTTGACCCAAATCCCTCTCGAAAACCAGCGTTTCTGCTTACTGGCCAGGGCGATGATCAAGTCGCCCGCTTTGCTGGTGTTGGATGAAGCAGCGCAGGGAATGGATGATGAGCAGCGAACACTTTTTAGAGAAACTGTCGCCCATATTGGCAGCCATCCAGATGTGTCGATGATCTATGTCAGCCACTATGATCAGGATATTCCCAATGTAGTGGATCATGAACTGGTGTTGGAAGAAGGGAAAGTGGTTAAGAAGGTTTAGAGGTTTTATGCTGGAATATGGTAAGGTGATAGAGAGTGCCTGCCCAATAACTAAATAATACACTAATCAATTACTGCCCATGACAATAGAGGAAGCACAAGAGCAAGTTGATCGTTGGATCAAGACCGTTGGTGTCCGGTATTTTAATGAACTCACGAACATGGCCATCCTTACAGAAGAGGTGGGGGAGCTAGCCAGGATCATTGCCAGAAAGTATGGTGAGCAGTCATTCAAGGAAAGTGATAAGGATGGTGACCTTGGCGATGAAATGGCCGATGTACTGTGGGTGCTAATGTGCCTGGCCAACCAAACGGGGGTGGACCTCACCAAAGCACTGGAAAAGAACTTCGAAAAGAAAAATATCCGCGATAGGGATCGGCATAGGAATAATGATAAGCTAAAGTAATAGATTTGAGACATAAGTATTGAGAAATGTGCTTCATGTTCCTACCCACTGCGGCGGGGAGGTCAGGTGGGGTAGATTGGAGCAGACAAGTACAGTTCGTTATGGATGGTTGCAGCTCTCGTTATAGCAAAAATGAGCAAAAGTCCGGAGGAGTTTGAAAGGAATTGGTCTAAAATTCCATCTCAGGAAAGACCGGTTATTACTATGTTTGACAATAAAATCTAATAATTTAATTCGGTCAACTATAACCAGGGATATACATTGAGCTTCCTGTATCTTGCTTCTAATATCTTTTATCTAACCTCTTACCTTCCCACCACGGCGCAAATGGCCTGTCCACCGAAGCCCAGTGCCGTTATCAGAATATTATTGATTGCTGTGGGAGGGGAGGTTTTCTGTTGGATATAAGCTGGGAGCTTGGGCAGTTCTTGATGGTGGAGGATGTTAATGGCCAAGTCCATATTGGCCGCCAGGCTGGAACCAAGGGAGTGTCCGATCTTCCATTTGTTGGAAATGGTAAAAGGTACTTTATCGAAGATCCTTTCATAGGCTGTTTTTTCTGCCAAATCCCCCAGCTTTGTCCCGGGGAAATGTCCGATGATCAGGTCAGTTTTTTCTTTAGGAAATTCTCCAAAAACATTTTTGGCCGCCGAAACGATACAATCACCCGCTTGGGAAAGTTCGGTGCTATGGTTGATTTTTTCCATTGCGGACCCTACACTTTTGAGTTGGGCCAATTCGCCTGATTTGTTTTTTTCTAATTGAAAAGCATAAGCGCCTTCACCGAGTACCATGGTGTTATTGGCTTTCTCAAAATCCATGGATTGGCAGGGGTAAGGTATTGCTTCATCTTTGGCGTAAATCCTAACGGCCTTCATCTGGTCAATTGTTAGTGCGGCAGTGGGGCATTCTACGGCAGCCGCAATAAAAGTATCAGCCATACCACTGTTCAGCCAGGCAAAGGCATTTTGGAGCGTAAGCCCAAAGCTGCTGCAGGTGGATGACTGAAAGAACAGGGGAGCATTGGATTCATGCAATAATGCCGGCCAGCTGCTGGGAAATCCGAGGGTGGAATGGGGGGAGGTCCAAACCGGCAAACTGTGATTGTCCGCTTGCATTTGGCTGAGGAAATCAATGCTTCCCCTCGAAGTAGCGGCATTGATCATTTGCTTTTCATGGGGCTGGAGGTTCATATGATGGATTAAAAATGAAAGCAGTTTAGCTTCTTCCGGAAAGCGTTCTGATCTATGGCCGAGACCGTTGACATAGCCATTGATGCTTCTCCATATTTCATCAGGAATGCTCCCTTTCCAGTCGCCCCGTTCATTTTGATCAAGTGAATGATGGGACGAGCTGTATCGGTCTTTCTCTTCAGAAGCATAAAATCCAAGCGGATTGATGCCCATGGCCTTGCTAATGCTGATGTGATTGTTGCCCATGTAAAAATGTCGATTTAAGTTGTTAGTCCAATGGATTTAATAAAGGAAGCCCTCTTTGCCGATTTTTCCATTCGGGCATCCGAAATTGTGCAGTAGGGGTAAAACGCTTAAGGATGGCACTTTCGGATGAGGTGTTTTCTGGCCCGTTCCAAATGATGGTGAAATCCGTTATCCCTGCTTCCATTAGTGCCTGCAACGTAAGAAGGCTGTGGTTTATGCTCCCAAGATAATGGCGAATGACGATCACTGGATGAAAGCGACTTGATATGAGAAAATCTAAAAAAGTCTCTTCATCATTCAGTGGAACCATCAGTCCGCCTGCTCCTTCGATACAGCATTTTGGATGGTCCGGGATCAGTTGCTTGGTCAATTGGATCGTGGTGTTTTCCAATTCGGCTGCCAAGTGTGGGGATTGGGGTGTTTTGAGGCGGTAGGCTTCCGGTAGTACCTCCGTTTGTGGGCTGTGTCGTTTTACAAACATGGCGTCTGATTGCTCCAGATCACCGCACTGAACCGGTTTCCAATACGCATGGCCAAAGGTTTTGCAGAGTGCTGCTGCACAGACGGTCTTTCCGATACCCGTACCAATGCCAGTTATAAAAACCTTATCCTTTATTTTATGCATTGAGTATATTGATCAATTTAGAAATCTCTTCTTTTGTATTGAATGCATGCAATACGATCCTTATCCTTTCCTCTCCTGTTTTTACGGTGGGCGAAAGAATAGGGTAGCAATTGATGCCTGATTTTTGCAATTGGGTCACTTTTTCTTTTAGTAGTGGCACATCACTGCATAGCCAGTATTGTATGGGACTTTGGTTATTGGAAAATTGGGATGTAAGCGTTCCGGTCAATTCCAGGTAGGTGGTGACGGCGTTTTTCAGAGCCGGGAAATTTGTCTTGGAATCGAACAAATCCAGTGCTGCGCGGATGCTATTTACTTGATCTCTTGAAGGAGCTGTGGTGTAGATAAAAGCCCTACTAAAATTGATCAGGAAATTCCGAAGGCTTTCCGTGCCCAAGACCATTGCGCCATGGGCACCGGCAGCTTTGCCAAAAGTAATTACCCGCGCCCAGAGATTAGGGTGTTGTGCAAATCGGTAGGAAATACCTTTGTTTTCATCCCCTAATGTGCCTAAGGAATGTGCATCATCGATGATCAGTGCAGCGTTATATTTTTCGCAAATCCTAAGCATTTGGGCTACGTCAGGTACATCACCATGCATGGAAAAGAGCCCTTCTGTAAGCACAAATAACCTTTTGTCCTGTTTACAATGGAAGGTCAATTTCTTCTCTAAGTCTTCAAGGTCATTGTGCTGGAAAGCTGCTTTCTGGCCAAAGCCAAGCCGCATGCCTTCCTTGATGCTGGCATGGACATGCTCATCAAAAATGAACACGCTGTCCTTTTCTCCCAACGCGGAGAGCAATCCTGTATTGGCCATATAACCTGAATTGTACAGCAATGCAGAAGGACTGTCCAGCAATTGGGCAACGTCTCTTTCCAGTTGCTCCATTTCTGGATGGTTGCCACTGATCAGCCTGGAGCCAGTGGCCCCCGACCAATGTGACGGAGTGGGTAGGGAAGTATGTTGCGCCAAAAGACCTTTGGTGGCATAACCCAAGTAGTCATTGGAAAAGAAGTCAATATTATCCTTTGGAGGCGTTTTTAGCGTCCTCAGCCGATTGGAAGTGGTGGCTTGGGCCAATTTGGCCTGGATAAATTGGTGGTGCTTTTCCATGGGGCACAAAGGTAAATTGAAAAGTAGCACGGAGCAAGTAACTAGTATTTAGTATCAAGTAGCATGTTTGTTCCTCCCCGCCGCAGCGGGGAGGTTAGGTGGGGGGAAGATCGGGGAAAAGAGCAAAGTAGAAATGCAGATATTAAAAATATAAGGTTGAGTCGGGAGACTCAGTATTTGTTGTCCCGCGTCAGAGACGGCGGGACAACGCTAAGACACGGTTGTACCAGGTCTCTGCCACGGTGCTAAGAAACATTGAGTCCCCCTGCCTGGACACAGCCCCCGTCATCACCAAATAATGGGCAAAAGTTTGGGAAGGTTTGAAAGGAATTGGTCAAAACTTCCGTCCAGGAAAGACCAGTTATGACGATGTTTGACAATGAAATCTAATAATTAATCGGGTCAACACTAATCAGGGATTTACAGCAAGATATCAGAAGGTCATTTCTGAAAATATAATATTTCAAATTGGGATGTAAGATTAGCCGTGTTCCGAACCAAGGACAGGGCAGGAGGCCGATGGCAAAAGTGGGATATTCATTTGCCAATGTCACATGAAAGATGTTATTTGCTCCGAATAAACCGAAAAATTGGATTTACATTGAGGCAAGTAATGAAAAAGAGCAGTATATCAATCATTTTTTTAGGTGTTTTTTTATTGTTCCAGTCGTGCAGTCCATCACCCCGTAAATCGGTGGAGGTGGCTGTGACACATACCAATATCGTTTCAACAGGATATTCGGAGCAGTATTTCTTAGAGCTAAAACAGCTGAAAGAGCAGGACCGCATAAAGGTGTACAAAGATGGAGGGTACAAAAAGGTCTCTGTAGAAGAGTACATGGAAGAATACCTTTTTGATAGGATACAGGAGTCCTACGATCGTGTAAAGGGGTTTGCAGTAGGCAGCGAGACGAGAGAGATGTTGGCGGCTTCACTGGAGGTGCTGAAATATGGAAAGACGATTTTTGAAAGTGAATATCCAGTGATTGCCAAGATGATGGATGAAAACCGCCCATCAGAAGAGATAGACAGGGCGATTCAGGGGGTGTTTGATGCTCACGATGTTGAAATGGCCAGACGGTTTGACGCGTTGTATGATCTCGCTATTCCATATGCGGAAAAACACGATGTAGCGCTGCAGATAGATTGATTCGAAAGCCTAGTAAAATTAACTGTCCTTGATTTACAGTCTCCCCAAATACCCAGCGTTCATGGTATTCCTGGTTTGTGCCAATACCATTTTCTGATATAGCCTGGAATTCCCAATAATGGGGGGAGCTTTTCCTTTGTATTTTAGCCCTTCGGCTTTATACAACCTGCAAGTCTACCTTCACAAGTTCCTCCCCCTGGAGCTTGCCGATAAAGTCAAACTTATCCAGGGTCAGACAAAAATCAATGTCTGCTTCGATATTATGGTTTTGGAGGCGTTTGGCATGGGAGGCTTGGCCAAGGAAGCTTTTAAGGTCTTTCTTATGCTGTTCGTAAAGTGCCTTCATGGCGATGGCTCCATCACAATCAAAGTCAAAGTGGTCTGCCAACACACTTACTAAGGCACCGGCATACAATGAATCTTCGAGGTTAAACATACCTTTCCAGCCAGCACAATGTACCACAACATCCTTGCCTTGCCGCGTAAGGTATTCTGCCGTGGCCCTAAGGTTTAGAAAGGCGCCAATCAGCACTTCCGAAGCATCTTTTTTGGACTTTTCGATGGTGAGGGTGCCATTTGTGGTGGTAACGGCTATTTTTTTGCCTTCAAAGGCATTGTTAAGATAGCTGAGTGGAGAGTTTCCCAATTCGAAGCCTTGTGCCGTTTGGCCATTGCGTTCACCGGCGATGATGTAACCGATGTCTTTCATGTCCCGACATGCTTCCAGTCCAGCGACAGGCGTAATGGATGTTACCTTGTTGGCCAGTCCGGTGACCATGGTGGAGGTGGCACGAAAAATATCCACAACTACCACGATTTTTCCCTTCAGGTCATGGAGGTGGATCAGCTCTGGGCTTAGACAGACTTCGATTTTGTTCATTTTAGGAAGAAGAGGCTGTCTCAAAAGTCAACGTCATTGCGATCGTAGCGATAGCCAAGAGAAACAATCCCTTTCTACGCGCCATGAAGGCACGTCAACATCACTTCGCTTCGTTCGTGATAGTCTTTCCCGAAAGCATTCGGGGACGTATTTCATATTTTGAAACAGCCTTGGTTTGATTTATACTTTATTTCTTTAGCAGCGGGAGCTTTTCTACTACAGCAGCCAAGTTTTTGTTTCTAACAGTAATAGCAATTTCAGTACCCGGTTTGGCGTATTCTTTTTCCACATAGCCAAGGCCAATGCCGATACTCATGCTCGGAGACATGGTGCCGGAGGTCACTTCTCCAATTTGTCTTCCTGATTCATTGACAATCGGATAGTGGGTTCTTGGGATGCCTTTGTCCTTAAACTTAAAGCCTACCAGTTTTTTGCTGACACCTTCTTCTTTTTGCTTTTTCAGGTTTTCGCTGTTGATGAAGTCCTTGGTGAACTTGGTGATCCAGCCAAGGCCAGCTTCCAGTGGAGAAGTGGTGTCGTTGATGTCATTGCCATAAAGACAGTAGCCCATTTCCATCCGCAAGGTGTCCCGTGCACCCAATCCTATGGGTTTTATATCAGCAGCGGCACCAGCTTCGAAGATGGCATTCCATACTTCCAGTGCATCATCATTTTTGACATAAATCTCAAATCCGCCAGCGCCTGTATAACCTGTGCCAGAGATAATGACGTCTTTTTTGCCCGCAAATTCACCAACGGTAAAGTGATAAAATTTCACCTCATCTAAGTTTACGGGGGTTATTTTCTGGAGTGTTTCCACTGCCTTTGGGCCTTGTACAGCAAATAGGGACATGTCATCAGAAATGTTTTCCAACTCCGCCCCCATGTCATTGTGTTTGTTGATCCAGTCCCAGTCTTTTTTGATATTGGAAGCATTGACCACGAGCAGGTACTTTTCTTCATCCATTTTGTACACGAGCAGGTCATCTACGATTCCTCCTGCTTCGTTGGGGAGACAGGAGTATTGCGCCTGGCCAATAACCAGTTTGGCAGCATCATTGGAAGAGACTTTTTGGATCAGGGACAGGGCATGGGGACCAGTGACCATAAATTCGCCCATGTGGGAAACATCAAATACCCCAACGCCATTGCGGACGGTGTTATGCTCTTCTTTATCGGAAGAATAGCGTACCGGCATATTATATCCTGCAAATGGCACCATTTTTCCGCCCAATTCAATGTGCTTGTCGTTTAGCGCGACTTTTTTAATCGTATTTTCCATATATCTGGGTTTAATTTCAGTTTTGGCAAAGGTAATAAAAGCCAGTTAACATAGCGAATGGGCTGGGGAAAAAGCAAGGCTGCTTATACCTAAATCAAAGAAAAAGTATTTGTCATTGGGGCAATGCGGTGTATTGTTTTTCTTTCTGCCCAAGAGCGAAGAGTCGGTGGAATTAAATTTATGGTACTTTCAGCTCTTCCCGACATTTGTCAGCCTGTCCTGCTGAAACCCTTCGGGAGGACAGGCTACTACGATTCTTTATGGTTAATCTGGGTTTAAACTAAGAAAGACCGGACAAAACCGGTCTTTTACTTAAAATATCAAAGCCTTAATATAGCTTATGACTTAAATTACACCAGAAACTAAATCGAAAAGCTTTCCCCGCAGCCGCAGGTTCTGGAGGCGTTGGGATTGACGAACTGAAAGCCTTTGCCATTGAGGCCGTCAGAAAATTCCAAGGTGGTGCCAGCCAGGTAGAGCAGGCTTTTTTTGTCCACGACGATTTTGACGCCCTGGTCCTCAAATACCTGATCGCTGTCTGTGATGCTTTCATCAAAGCCCAGGTCGTACATAAGTCCTGAGCAGCCACCGCCCTTGACAGATACCCGGATGTTTTCATTTTCCGTTCGGCCCTCTTCCTGTCTCAATTCTTTAATCCGCTCTTTTGCTTGGTCTGAAACGATGATCATATTGCTATAGTGTTTTTATTTTTAACGCTTTTTTGCTCTCCAATGCCATAAGAAACTTAGATTATAAAGAAAATCTTTAGGTTCTTGCGGCCATATTGGGCAAAAATTAATAAACTGAGAATTATTATTTAGGAAACATACTTACCTTAGAAATAATTCCTGATACAAAAATACACAAAATTCGGCCATGAGAAAAATCGAACATTTGGGAATAGCGGTAAAAGACCTGGGAAAATCCAATGAATTGTTTTCCAGGTTGTTTGGTCAGGAAGCCTATAAGGTAGAAAAAGTGGAAGGAGAAGCCGTGGTGACCTCGTTTTTCCAAATTGGAGATGTCAAGATAGAATTGCTGGAAGCTGCTTCGGAAGACAGTGCAATCGCCAAATTTATCGATAAAAGGTCAGAGGGAATCCATCATGTGGCTTTTGCGGTGGACGATATTTACGCAGAGATGGATAGGCTGAAGAAAGAGGGCTTCGAATTGCTCAATGATATTCCAAAAAGGGGGGCAGATCATAAATTAGTTGTATTTTTGCATCCCCGAAGTACCAATGGGGTATTGGTGGAGTTGTGTCAAGATATGGGAGGAGGGTCGAGTATCAAGTAGCAAGATATGAGTATTGAGACATGAGAATAAAGACACGAGTACAAAATAGATTTGAAACAATAGTTTATGAGCGAGAAGAGAACGGAAATAGGTGAAATAGGAGAGTTTGGGCTGATCGATCGGCTCAATGAAAAAGTAAAAATTCGCCATCGAGATACCCTAAAAGGTATTGGTGACGATGCTGCTGTGCTGGATGCAGGCGATAAGGTCAAGGTAGTGACCACCGACTTATTACTGGAAGGCGTTCATTTTGACCTTTCCTATGCGCCCTTGCACCATTTGGGATTCAAGGCAGTAGCCGTGAATGTTTCGGACATTGCGGCGATGAATGCGATTCCAAGGCAGATTACCGTGAGCATCGCCCTCAGCAACCGGTTTGCGGTGGAGGCGGTAGAAGCACTTTATGCTGGGATCAATGCCGCCGCGGAGCACTATGACCTTGATGTGATCGGTGGTGACACGACCTCGAGCCGATCAGGGTTGGTGATTTCGATTACGGCTATTGGCGAAGTGGAAAAAGGCAAAGAGGTGTACCGCTCAGGTGCCAGGGAGAACGATATCGTCTGTGTGACCGGTGATCTGGGAGGAGCTTTGATGGGCTTGCAGGTCTTGGAACGCGAAAAAGAAGTCTTTATGGCCAATCCTAATATGCAACCGCAGTTGGAGAAATATACCTTGGTAACGGGGAGGCAACTGAAGCCGGATGCAAGGATGGATATCATCCATGAGTTACGGGATCTCGGTGTGGTGCCTACTTCCATGATGGATGTTTCCGATGGGCTGGCTTCAGAGCTTTTTCATATCTGTAAGCAATCTAAAGTCGGTGTGACTATCTATGAGGACAAGCTGCCCATAGACAAGCAAACCTACGATACTGCCGTAGAATTCAATATGGATCCAATCACCTGTGTGCTAAATGGAGGTGAAGATTATGAGCTGATTTTCACTATTGACCAAAAAGATTTTTCAAAGCTGGAAAAACATCCGGATATCCACTTCATTGGTCACATCACCAATGAGGAAAGCGGGAAGTTTATGGTGACCAAGAGTGAAACTGCTGTGGAGCTGAAAGCGCAAGGCTGGGTGCATTTTTCCGGGGATTCAAAATAAATGTGAGTGCTAAGGTCGCAGAGGCCTGGCGGTTCGGAAGAAGTGTGTGCCAACTATGGATTGGTCGATACGATGGGCCAAGCCAGGCATTACTTCATGACTCATGACTTCTGCGACATTGGCTTTTATTTAATTCTACCGGGGTTTTCGTCGAGAAAGGATTTCCAGCCTGCTGAGCGGCCGCGCGTCTGTAGGCGCCCATCATGAAAATGATGACAAAGGGCTACGGCTAAGGCATCGGTAGCATCCAAGAGTTTGGGAACGTCGATATGGAGCAGGGTTTTGAGCATCTCGGCCACCTGTTCTTTGGAGGCGTTTCCATTGCCAGTGACGGACTGTTTGACTTTTTTTGGAGAATATTCAGCGATGGGGATATCTCTGGCCAAAGCTGCCGCCATGGCTACTCCCTGAGCGCGCCCCAATTTGAGCATGGATTGGACGTTTTGGCCATAAAACGGAGCCTCCAGAGCAACCTTGTCCGGTAAAAATTCATCGATGATGCCGGTTACCCTTTCGAAGATCTTTTTGAGCTTTAATTCATGGGAGCCATATTTTTTCAGATGGATTACACCAAACTGGAGCGGTTCATACTTGTTGCCTCTCACCAGTACCAAGCCATAGCCCATGACGTTCGTGCCTGGATCTATTCCCAAAATGATTTGCTCTTTTACCTCCTTTTTCGCTATTTTGCTCATTAGTGCAATGTACTAGAAATCCTTCCATCGACATGAACCTTTTGCCAATTTTATTATTTGCGGCCTTAGTGGTATACCTGCTCGCGTTGGTGGTGTTGTCGTCAAAATGGAAACGGATAAAAGCTACCAAGGAGCCTGTACAGGGAGGCGTGGATTATCCCGTGACCCTGCTGGTGCCTTTTCGAAACGAGAGGGAAAATATTGATAAGTTGCTAGGCAACTTGGCCAATCTAAGCTATCCCAATTTGCAAATTATCCTTATCGACGATCATAGTGAAGACGGAGGGGAAAAGCTGGTGGAAGAATGGATATCGACCGAAAAGAAGCATAATTTTAAATTGATTTCCAATCAAGGACGGGGGAAGAAGGCCGCCCTTGAGCAGGGAGTGGTCATGGCCAATGCCAATATCATCCTGACTACCGATGCGGATTGTGCCCTTTCAGCAGATTGGGTGCAGAATATGCTAATGGCATTTGATGACCCTTCCGTGCAGATGGTGGCCGGACCTATAATGACCAAAGGCGGTAACCGGATTTTTGACCATTTCCAGCAGATCGATTGGGCGGGAATCTTGTTGATGACCAATTTCTTTTTTAGTATCAAAAAGCCCATTATGTGCAGTGCAGCAAATATGGGGTATCGTAAGGAGGTGTTTTACCATGTGAAGGGATATCAGGGAAACCATGGAAATCTTTCCGGAGACGATTCCTTTTTATTGGAAAAGGTATACCAGCGATTTGGTCCTCAGGCTATCCGCTATTTGCCTGAAAGCAATGTATTGGTCAAAACCAACCCTGCCAGTAGCCCTAGAAGATTTCTCGCGCAGCGAGCAAGATGGGCCAGCAAGTGGAATAAGCACCAGTTTTGGCAAAATGCAGGAGGAGCCATGCTGAGTGCTGTGCTGTCTTTTGCCAGTATCTGTAGCGTGCTGCTAATCTTGGCAGGGCCAACAGGTGTGGGGATGTTTGCCTTATACTGGTTTTTAAAACTTATATTTGAATATTTTGTACTCGGTAGGGTGCTCAAGACCTATGAAATAAAACCATCTATAGGGTACTTTATAGTGGCGAGTATTTGCCATCCTATTTATGTAGTAGCGGTGGCGTTTCTTTCTTTCTTTGTGAAAACCAGCTGGAAAGGGAGAAAGTGATGATAAAAGATCATTTGACCAAATCGAAAAGACCAGCACGATGTCTGAAGAAGAATACGAAATGATGGATGAGCTGTATTTTGTGCAGCCGTTTACCTATTTAAAAGAAGTACTCAACTGGGATGATGAGGAGCTTTTGACTACCTTGCAAGGGCTATACAATAAGGGATTGATCAAGTGTCTTTCTGAGCCTGATGAAGAGATTTTCCGAGATGCTGAGATCTTGGAAAATGGAAAGTCTTACTATTACCTGGCCACCAAAAAGGGACTGATGGAGCATAATACCTTGTAAATCATAAAACCTTGACTGCAGAAACCCTCAAATACCAACGAAAAGAATTAGAGCTAAAGGCACTGCTCGAGATCACCCAGGCGATCAACGAGAATAAGGACGAATCTGTGTTGCTCAATATATTTAAGTTCACCTGTTTGGTGCATTTGAATATCAAAGCCTTGGTATTGTATGTGGCCAATCAGACGGGCTTTGAGGAGCGTGTAAAGCATGGGGTGAAGCAGAATTTGCCCCCGTTGATACCATATGGTGACGTCGATGATAACCGAGAAATCGGTAAGCTTAATTTGGTGATGCCTCCAGAGTATTCCTTTACCGAACTGGATATTTATGTGCCCGTTTACCATAAGGATAAAATGCTGGCTATTTTACTGCTGAAGACCAAGGATAGTGAAAAAGATCTTGATTTGGATTTCACCCAGGCCCTGACCAATATTCTGGTGGTGGCACTGGAGAACAAGCGCTTTGCCAGAAGACAACTGGAGCAGGAAAGGCTGAAAAAGGAAGTGGAAATTGCCAGTAATGTACAGCGGATGCTTTTTCCTGCGACCCTTCCTGAAACCGATCGTTTAAGAGCGAAGGTGACATATTTTCCACATAGCACAGTGGGGGGGGATTATTATGACCTGATCAAGAAATCTGACAATGAGGTTTTTTTCTGTATAGCCGATGTTTCAGGAAAGGGAATGCCCGCAGCACTGCTGATGTCCAATTTCCAAGCTGCCTTAAGGACATTGCTGAGGAGTTCTTCTGATCTAAAGATGATAACGGATCAGCTGAATTTCACGATTTTCGAAAATACCAATGGAGAACGGTTTATTACCTTCTTCTTGGGGCATTATAACTATAAGACACAAACCCTCAGGTATATCAATGCCGGCCACAATCCTCCTGTACTTTGTCGGGAAAAGGAAGGGAAGAGCGAAGTGTTGGATGCAGGAACGACGATTCTAGGGGCATTTCCTGAGTTGCCGTTTTTGGAAGTGGGGAAGCGTTATGGCCTAAGCGATTTCACCATTCATTTGTTTACAGATGGACTAACAGAGGTCTTTGATCCGCAAAACGTAGAATATGGCGATGAGCGGTTTTTGGATTTCGTTCATAGGAATATGTGTGTGGAACCAGAGCAATTCCACGAGGATTTTTTTAAGGAGTGGAATGAATTCGCAGGAGGGGAGCCACGAAGGGATGATATCACACTGTTGAGCATGCGGTTTAAATAAGGTCAATATGGTCGTTCATCATGTGCCTAAAATAGTAAAATGGCTTTTCCCAAAACTCACTTGGAACAGGAGCCGTCAAGACCATTACATTTACCTGACCTTTGATGATGGACCTGTGCCAGGAGTTACGGATTTTGTGCTGGATGAGCTGGGGAAGCACCATGTTAAGGCAACGTTTTTCTGTGTAGGGGATAATGTGCGGAAGCATCCTGATCTGGCCAAAAGGATCGTCGAGGAGGGGCACCAAATAGGTAACCATACGTATAACCACCTGAATGGCTCCAAGACGGAAGATGCCCGGTATTTTGATAATATCGCTAAATGCAGCGATACTATTTATGAAGTGACCAAAATCCGCCCTTCGTTATTTCGTCCACCCTATGGAAGGATAAAAGGAAAGCAGGCTACTTTTTTAAGTAAGGATTTTGAGGTGGTGATGTGGGATGTGCTTTCGGGAGATTTTGATCAAAACCAACCACCCAAAACGTGCCTTTTAAAAACAAAAAGGCATACCCAAAACGGGGCGATTATATTGTTTCATGATCAGCAGAAGACAGCAGCGGTTATCAGGGAAGTGTTGCCGGCATATTTGAGGTTTATTCAGGAAAGTGGATTTCAGGCGGCACTGTTATGATACTTTGGGGGGCATTGATGGTCGTAGCGGCATTGCTGGTGCAGGATCTTTTGCTGGTATATTTCTTTTATCGTCGGTTTAAAAGTTATGATCAGTCGCCGCTGACAAAGGAGGATTTGCCTACTGTGAGCATTCTGGTTCCGGCCAGAAATGAAGAGAACGTGTTGCCTGTCTGCTTGAAAGGTCTTTCCGGATTGGATTATCCAGAGGAAAAACTGCAAGTGATCGTGGCTGATGACCATAGCGATGATCAGACTGGAAGGATCCTGAATGAATGGGTGGGGGAATCACCAAATCGTTTAAAAGTGGAAATCGCAGGGAAATATCCCCATCTAAATGGAAAAGCGAATGCTTTGGCCCAGATGGCCCATGAGGCGTCGGGAGAATTCCTCCTCTTTACGGATGCGGATTGTGAAGTGAATCCACAGTGGGTACAAGCCATGGTGAAGGCATTTAGCCCCAGAGCGGGATTGGTAGTTGGGCTCACGAGCGTACGCAGGGTAGGGCTGTTTGGGAAGCTTCAAGGCCAGGACTGGTGGCTTACTTTGGGCATGATAAAGGTCTCCTCCGATTTGGGCAACCTACTGACAGCAGTGGGAAATAATATGCTGATCAACCATAAAGCGTACAGAAGGGTTGGAGGTTTTGAAGGGCTGCCATTTTCGGTAACGGAAGATTTTATGATGGGTAAAGCCATGAAAACAGCAGGTTTTTATCCCGTTTTTCAATATAGTAAAGAGAGCCAATTGCTGACCAAATCAGAAACTGGGCTGGTAAGCTTACTGGAACAGCGAAAGCGCTGGATGAAAGGGGCGCGGAGTTTGCCCTGGTATTGGCAAGCATTGCTGGTATTTCAGGTGCTTTTTTTTCCAATGGTGATAAGTATATTATTTTACGCTCCGTTGTTAGGGGCGGGCCTATGGATGTGTAAGTTGGTGTTTCAGGTGATTTTTGTCAGGGGATTGGCAAAAAAAGTAGATATTTATATTCCTTTATGGGAATTGTTTATTTTTGAAGTTTATTATCTAGTAATTTCATGGTCAACAATAGTGTGTTATTTTTGGCCTTCGAAAATTAATTGGAAAGAGAGAAAATACTAATGCAGTTTATTGATACCCACGCCCATATATATTCCAAAAAGTACGATAGTGACCGTGATGAAGTTATCGAGCGGTGCAAGGCAAATGGAGTAAATAGAATTTACATGCCCAATGTAGATGTGGAATCGATTGATGCCATGTTGGAAGCTGAGGAGCGTTATCCGGGAATGTGCATACCAATGATGGGGCTGCACCCCTGTGATGTGGACAAGGATTTCGAAAAGCAGCTGTATGTGATGGAGGATTGGCTGTCCAAGCGGTCTTTTGTGGCTATTGGAGAGATCGGTACGGATTTGTATTGGGATAAGGGAAGCTTTGAAATCCAAAAGGAAGCCCTGAAGATCCAAGTGGATTGGGCAAAGAAGAAGCAACTTCCAATAGTGCTGCATTGTCGCGAATCCATTGATGAGACCATTGCGATTATTGGCCAGATGAATGATGAACATCTCACGGGGATATTTCATTGTTTTAGTGGATCGGTGGAGCAGGCCAAGGAAATTATCGAAATGGGTTTTTTGCTGGGCATAGGAGGTGTTTCTACCTTCAAGAACGGAGGACTGGATAAAGTACTGCCTGAAATTGGCCTGGATCATTTAGTGTTGGAAACCGATGGGCCCTATTTGGCCCCTGTCCCTCATAGGGGGAAGAGAAACACTCCTGAGTACATCCCGATTATAGCGGAGCGAGTGGGGGATCTAACAGCTTCTACCATGGAGAAGGTGTCAGAAATTACGAATTCAAACGCCAATAAGGTTTTTAACTGGGGGAAAGGATGAACTATAAAATCGTAAGGTTAAATACGGCAGCAAAAAGTGAGATAAAGTCATCTGTACTGATCATCTATACAGGGGGCACCTTGGGGATGGCCTATGACGAATCGGGAGCTTTGGTTCCCTTTAACTTTGGCCAAATAATGGAAAAAATCCCTAATCTTGGCAATCTAAATATAGCCATTACGGTGATTTCATTTCCAGAACCCATCGACAGTTCCAATGTCAACATGCAGCATTGGGTGGATATGGCCTATATTATATATGAGAATTACGACACCTATGATGGTTTTGTGGTGCTGCACGGTACCGATACCATGGCATACTCTGCGTCGATGCTGAGTTTTATGCTTAAAGGACTGAGCAAACCGGTGATTTTTACTGGGGCGCAGTTGCCCATTAGTGCGATGCGGTCCGATGCTCGCGAAAACCTGATGACTTCCCTGGAGATTGCTGTCAGCCAGGCAAATGGCAAACCGATTGTTCCTGAGGTGTGTATTTTCTTTAACCACATGCTGCTCAGGGGGAATCGGGCAAAGAAAATGCAGAGTGTTCATTTTGATGCATTCGAGTCGGAAAATTATCCGCCGCTGGCCGAGTCAGGAATTGTGATCGATTATAATTACGCTGCCATAAAACCATACAAAGAAGGCGTACAGCTAAAATACCTTAACAAACTGGACAAGCGGGTGATGATCCTGAAGTTGTTTCCTGGGATCACAGCAGAGGTAATCGATAGCTGTTTTAGCATTAAGGGACTGAGAGGAGTCGTTTTGGAAACCTATGGCTCTGGAAACAGTCCGACAGAACCGTGGTTCATAGAAACTGTCCGCAAGGCTGTGGAGAGAGGGATTATCATTTTGAATGTATCCCAGTGCAATGGAGGTCGGGTAATCCAAGGCAGGTACGAAACCAGTAAGGAACTGAAACGGCTGGGAGTGCTCAGTGGAGGGGACATCACTTCAGAGGCGGCCATTTGTAAGATGATGTTTTTACTGGCCAATGAAACTGATGAGGATGAAATCAGAAGGAAGCTGATTACGCCACTTGCAGGAGAGATGTCCCTTACCAGTAAGTAAAGCTTTGCCTTTATTTTTAAGAATAAAGGCCTAAAAAATCAAAAATATTTAAAAAGGGCAATCTTTTGATTTTCAGAGGTGTAGTTTGGAAATGCGATGAAGTGCCATCGAAGTGGAGTGAATTAGGACAAATAAAGCACCATTTTCCTTGCAGGAACTAAATTTTATCCATTTATTTGTCGCCTCAATTGAGGCCAAAAAAACACAGAGAGGTGTCCGAGCGGTCGAAGGAGCACGCCTGGAAAGCGTGTATACCCCTAAAGGGTATCGAGGGTTCGAATCCCTTCCTCTCTGCAGCATAATTCTGCCAATGACGATTGGAAAACATAAAGGGTTCAACATCCAGTCTCTGTAAAAAGGAAGGGATGAGATCCCTCGGGTTTGAAATCGACCATAGGGAGATTCACGAGAGGCAAGTGCGGCATGCCAGGCGGGTACGAGTAATCCCTTCCTCTCTGCAGCATAATTCTGCCAATGACGATTGGAAAACATAAAGGGGTCAACATCCAGTCTCTGTAAAAAGGAAGGGATGAGATCCCTCGGGTTTAAAATCGACCATAGGGAGATTCACGAGAGGCAAGTGCGGCATGCCAGGCGGGTACGAGTAATCCCTTCCTCTCTGCAGCATAATTCTGCCAATGACGATTGGAAAACATAAAGGGTTCAACATCCAGTCTCCGTAAAAAGGAAGGGATGAGATCCCTCGGGTTTGAAATCGACCATCGGGAGATTTTAAAAATTTTGCCGTAAGGCATAGGTGGCATGAAACCACCTGACAAGCAATCATTTTGATTTTCTGCTTCACCCATTTTGGCAAACTCAAAAAGTTCTTTCATTCAGCTACTCCACTTCATAATTACAGAACCCTTCATTATTCTTATTAAGTAAAGCTTTTTTAGTTCATAAAAAGATGGTTACATTGTAAGAACATTTGTTAAAAAGGCGAGGCGAGAAAAAATTATAACATCATCCCTTGTCATTTGAATTGAAAAAATTATATCTTTAAAAGCTCAATATTAAAGTTAGAAACCGTTTAACCTTTATTTAAAGTCTATTAAAAACTAAATTATGAAAAAGTTAATCGCTTTGTTCATGCTTACCGGACTGCTTATTTCTCCGGTTATTACAAAAGCACAAGACACCTCAGAAGAAGCTTCTGCAGGAGACACTACTGAAATGATGGAGGAAGAAGCTGCTGCGCCAGCCCCAGCTCCTGTAGTTACAGATGATGAAGTTGTAGTTGAAGAGCAACCATTCCACCAAATTATCAAAGACAAGTTCATCGAAGGTGATCCTACTTTCATGACTCCAGTATTGATTTGTTTGATTTTGGGTCTTGCTGTAGCATTGGAAAGAATCATCACACTTAACCTGGCTACTACAAACACCAAAAAACTTCTTGCCAAAGTGGAAGATGCACTTGACCAAGGCGGTATCGAAGCTGCTAAAGACGTGACGAAGAGCACTAAAGGACCAGTAGCTTCTATCTTTACACAAGGCCTGATGAGATACTCAGAAGGTATCGAAATGGTAGAGAAGTCAATCATTGCCTATGGATCTGTAGAAATGGGCCGTTTGGAAAAAGGCTTGGTATGGATTTCACTATTCATCTCCTTGGCTCCAATGCTTGGTTTCATGGGTACGGTAATTGGTATGATCGGTGCATTCGACTCCATTGAGGCTGCCGGTGATATCTCTCCTTCCCTCGTAGCAGGTGGTATTAAAATCGCCCTTTTGACTACGGTTGCTGGTTTGATCGTTGCGATTATCCTTCAACTTTTCTATAACTATTGTGTAGCGAAGATCGACTCTTTGGTAAACGATATGGAGGATGCTTCCATTACGTTGGTTGATATCCTTGTAAAGCACAAACTGACCAAATAATAGGTCCCTAGTTGCTTTAAAAAATTGATTAATTAATTACAATCAACCAAAGAACTTAACAATATGGATTCTTACGATATAATGTTATATGTAGGGTATCTTCTGATTGGCCTGGGCGCGCTAGCAGCGATTCTTATGCCCTTGGTAAAGTCATTAGATAATCCTAAAAGTTTGCTTAAGATAGGTATTGGTGTGATCGGTGTTGCCGTACTGTTCTTCATTGCTTACTCTCTTGCGAGCGATGAAGTAGCCCCAAAATATACGGTGGATCCTTTTAACATCACCGCTTCAAGCTCAAAGGCAGTAGGTGGTATTCTATTTACTACTTATGCACTATTCTTACTATCTCTTGTAGGAATTGTGGCAACGGAACTTAATAAACTTATAAAGTAATCTAGTATGCCAAGAAAGAAAAGCCGAATGAGTCAGGAGGTAAATGCAGGGTCCATGGCGGATATCGCCTTCTTGCTACTTATCTTCTTTCTTGTGACAACGACAATTGCTTCTGACAAGGGTATTACCAACGTACTACCTCCTAAAATTGACCCGAATCAGCCACCGCCTGAGGTTGATAAAAATGAGCGGAATATCTTTAAGATATTGATCAACTCAAATGACCAATTATTGGTGGAGGAAGATTTCCGGGACAATACGGATGGTTTGGATAAGGAAATAAAAGAATTTATCCTCAATTTTGGTGATCCTGATCAAGAGAATGTGGATCTTTTCAATAGCTTGCCACCGTCTTTAAAGGCACAGGCAGGTCAGGATCCCAATTCATCTGACCATCCTAATGAAGCTGTAGTTTCTATCAAGACAAACCGTGGTACAAGCTATGATCTTTATTTAGAGGTGCTTGATAAAGTGAAGAAAGCGTATTATGAAATCTATGCCGAAAGAGTAGGCCTTACAGCAGATGAATACCGGGCACTGTCCAGTAGAACTGCTGCTGAGAAAGAGCTTATGGACAGGGGTAAGGAAAACCTTCCA
This sequence comes from Echinicola soli, assembly GCF_006575665.1. NCBI lineage: Bacteria > Pseudomonadati > Bacteroidota > Cytophagia > Cytophagales > Cyclobacteriaceae > Echinicola > Echinicola soli. The sequence goes on along the minus strand of NZ_CP041253.1, from coordinate 76,212 downwards.
ATGGCGATTTCAATTGCAGAACCAGATAAAGGAGGAGAATAATTATGGCTAAGTTTAAGAAAAAGACGAAAACTGAAGAGAATATTCCGACTTCTGCATTGCCAGATATCATCTTTATGCTCCTATTCTTCTTCATGGTGACTACTGTATTGAGAGAGCAAGAGCTATTGGTAGAGCAGAAATTGCCACAAGCAACGCAGCTTCAAAAATTGGAGAAGAAGTCTTTGATTTCCTATCTGTTTTTGGGAAAGCCTAAAAACCCAAGTGTCTATGGTACCGAGCCTAGGATACAAGCTAACGATGCTTTGATCACCACTAAAGATATCATTCAGTGGGTAAACCAAGAGAAAGATAAGCTGTCAGAAGCAGAAAGAGACCAGATTTATATTTCCCTAAAGGCTGACAGAGACGTGAAAATGGGACCTGTGGCCGACATTCAGCTAGAACTGAGAGAAGCAGATGCAAGAAAAATCCTGTACGCTTCCGTTGGGAAACTGAATGAAGAATAATAAAATAACTAATTTCATTATGAAAGCTATTCGCGACTGCGAATAGCTTTTTTAGTTTAACGATGTTTTTGTAAACAAATGGGTGCACAAAAGAAGAAAGTGCAGTTTGCTTGGGCCATGTATGATTGGGCAAACTCGGTGTATAGCTTGGTGATCACTTCTACGATATTCCCGGTATATTTTAACAATGTCACCGCCTCTCACGGAAAAGGAGATGTGGTGACATTTTTTGGGTTTCACGTGGTAAATACAGTTTTGTATTCCTGGTCCATTTCATTTTCTTTTTTGGTTATCGCATCGCTGTCACCTCTCTTATCAGGAATGGCAGATTATGGTGGTAAGAAACTGTTATTTATGAAAATCTTTGCAACCATTGGTTCTTTGTCCTGCATGGGGTTGTTCTTTTTTGACGGTAGTAATTTGGAACTGGGGATTATCTTCAGTGTATTGGCCAGCATAGGATATGCAGGAAGTATCGTTTTCTATAATGCGTTTTTACCTGAAATAAGTGATTTTGAGGAATATGATATCCTCAGTGCGCGTGGTTTTGCATTAGGGTATATAGGAAGTGTCATTTTACTTATCATCAATCTTGTTATGATTCAGAAACCGGAATGGTTTCTGTTAAGTGATGGTGGATCAGCTGCCCGTTGGTCGTTTCTGATTACAGGTGTTTGGTGGTTAGGTTTTGCAGGGATTCCTTTCAGGTATTTGCCCAAAAGTACGGAAAGGACTAATCGCATTACCAATCAATCTTTGTTTTGGTCTGGTTATAGTGAGATCAAGAAAGTCTATGGAGAGCTTACCGATCGAGGTGATCTCAAGCAGTTTTTATTGGCTTTTTTATTTTATAGCATGGGGGTTCAGACCGTGATGTACATGGCTGCTTCATTTGGTGATAAGGAGCTTGGATTGGAGGGAGATAAATTGATTCTCACCATATTGATTATTCAAGTCGTGGCTATTTTAGGGAGTTTTCTGTTTGGGTGGATTGCCAAAAATAGAGGGAATAAAATCTCTCTGATGAGCATGGTGCTGATTTGGATCGGCATCTGTATGTCAGCCTATTTTGTAACGAGCGAATATGAGTTTTATGGTCTGGCTTTTGTAGTAGGACTGGTCATGGGAGGTATACAAGCTATATCACGGTCATCATACTCAAAGCTAATACCAGAAAATACAGGTGATAACGCATCTTATTTTAGCTTTTATGATGTAACAGAAAAGATGGCCATTGTGTTTGGAACATTTTCATATGGAATCATAGAAAAATTTACTGGAAGTATGAGGGATAGTTCCCTTGTTCTTGGTGTTTTTTTTATCATTGGTATGTTATTCTTGTTAAGGGTGACCTTCCCGGGGTATAAATTGGTAAAAGCTTAATGTAACGAAGATGTTAGAAATAATCTCCGGTGCTGCCGTTAAGAAACTAGATACGGATTTTATTGCTGAAAAGGGCATTACCTCGCACCGATTAATGGAAAATGCCGCCCAAGCTTTCTGTGATTGGTTTGAAGGTGAATATCATCGCAATGACAAAGTGGGGATTTTTTGTGGGCATGGCAATAATGGCGGTGACGGTTTGGCCATTGGGCGCTTGTTATGGAGAAAGGGATATGATGTAATCATTTTTCTGGTGGGGGGTGATGCAAAAGTTTCTGCCGACTGTAGGCTGAACAGAGAGCTATTACCCGATAAGTTACCGGCCATTTCCATGAGCAGCGACGATATAGCCCATATGGAATTTGATCTTAATGTGGTCGTTGATGCCATGCTGGGAATCGGTGTGAACAGGCCGTTGGCCGGAGATTTTTTAAACATGGTTATCAAGCTTAATGCCCTTCCTAATGTCAACAGGGTGGCAGTGGATATCCCCACAGGGCTTCCCTCTGATGAGTGCCTGGAAGGAGAGGCCTTTAAAGCTGATGTTACGGTAACTTTCCAATACCCTAAGTTTTCCTTAATGTTTCCAGAACATGCTGCTTTCGTGGGGATTCTCCATGTGGCTAATATAGGGATCGGAAATAAGTTTATGCGTCAATTTTCCCAAAACAGGTACTATTTGCAGCGAAAGGATGTCGTAAGCCGGCATTTGAATTTCAGCAGGTTTGCTCATAAAGGCGATTTTGGCAGGGTACTGTTGGTGGGGGGAAGTTATGGCTCCATGGGGGCCATCAGAATGGCAGCCGAGGCATCTCTTCGAACAGGTAGTGGATTGGCCACTTGCCTGGTTCCCTCTTGTGGCGTGGATATCCTCCAAGCCAGTTTACCTGAAATTCAGGTGTTCTCTTCCAGTTCCGAAAAATACTTGAGTCTACCCTATGTGAAAGAAGGACTTGAGCGGTTTGATGCCGTGGGAATTGGCCCTGGAATGGGAACTACAGCTGAGGCAGAAGACTTTCTTTTGGACTTTTTAATGACTTTTAAGGGACCAAAAGTAATAGACGCCGACGCTATAAATATACTTGCGCGGAATAAAGGAATTCAGCAATACCTTGGCCGGGAAGATGTTCTCACACCGCATATTAAAGAGTTTGAACGGTTAGTAGGAATTTGCGAGAACCATAAGCAGCGCTTGGAAAAAGCACTGGAGTTTTCCAAGGCACATGGTTGTGTGTTGGTTTTAAAGGGGGCACATACCTGTATATCCTTTCCGGATGGCACGCAGTACTTTAATTCAACAGGAAATAAGCACATGGCCACTGGTGGAGCAGGAGACGTTTTGACAGGGATGATCACTTCTTTTTTGGGACAGGGATATGGGGTGAAGAATGCTGTGCTTTGTGGAGTGTACCAGCATGGATTGGCCGGGGAGATAGCTTCTGTAGACAAAAAGCGAGGCACAATAGCCACCGACATTATTAAAGCGATTCCCAAGAGTTATGTGACATTGGGTGTGGATTAAAAAACTGGCCAACGTATTTTCATACGCTGGCCAGTTTTTTTGATTTTCATAAGTGGAGTTTGGCGTTAGAACGCTGCATTTCCAGGTGTCCTTGGGAAGGCGATGACATCACGGATATTGCCCATGCCGGTAACGAACTGTACCATTCGCTCAAACCCAAGTCCAAATCCGGAATGTGGTGTGGCCCCAAATCTTCTCGTATCCAGATACCAGTACAACTCTTCTTGACTGATTCCCATCTCATCCATTCGGGTGGTAAGCTTTTCCATGTTTTCTTCACGCTGTGAACCACCAACGATCTCACCAATGCCTGGGAATAAAATGTCCATCGCTGCGACAGTTTTTCCGTCATCGTTTTGTTTCATATAGAAAGCTTTGATGTCTTTAGGGTAGTCAGTAAGGATGACGGGCTTTTTGAAATGCTTTTCTACCAAGAATCGCTCATGTTCAGATTGCAGGTCGGCGCCCCATTCTTCAATAAGATAATTGAATTTTTTCTTTTTGTTTGGCTTCGAATTTCTGAGAATATCAATGGCTTCTGTATAGGTAATACGTTCAAAATCATGATCTGCCACAAACCTAAGGCGCTCCAATAAGCCTAGCTCAGTCCTTTCATTGGTAGGCTTATTGGCATTTTCATCAGCAGCCCTTTTATCGAGGAATTCCAAGTCTGTTTTGCAATGTTCCATTGCATAGGAGATAATGTACTTCAGAAAATCCTCTGCCAGGTCTTGATTGTCCTCTGCATCGTAAAAAGCCATTTCAGGTTCGATCATCCAAAATTCGGCCAAGTGACGGGTGGTGTTGGAATTTTCAGCCCTGAAGGTAGGCCCGAAAGTATATATTTCTGCCAAAGCCATGGCGGCAAGTTCTCCTTCAAGCTGTCCAGAGACGGTAAGGTTGGTTTCTCTTTCAAAGAAATCCTGGGTATAGTCTATTGCCCCATCACCTGTCATTGGAGGGTTTTTCATGTCCAATGTTGTTACCCTAAATGTCTCCCCAGCTCCTTCGGCATCCGATGCCGTGATGATAGGGGTATGGATGTAGAAAAATCCTTTATCATTAAAATATTGGTGTACTGCAAATGCCAGCGCATGGCGCACTCGGAATACTGCTCCAAATGTATTGGTACGCAATCTAAGATGGGCGTTTTCACGTAAGAATTCCATCGAGTGCTTTTTGGGTTGGAGGGGATATTTTTCAGCGTCTGCCTCTCCCAATATTTCTATTTGCTTTGCAATTAATTCTGAATCCTGACCAGCCCCTTGGGAGGCAACCACTTCTCCGGTTACTTTGATACAGGCACCGGTAGTGATGCGCTTTAGGATATCCTCGCTGATGACATTCGGATCTGCAACGACCTGATAGTTGCTGATGGTAGAGCCATCATTGACAGCAATGAAGGAGACGTGTTTATTTCCCCTTTTGGTACGTACCCAGCCCATGATGGTGGTTTTTTCACCTGTTTTGCTGCTTTCGAGCAATAATTTTATCTTTGATCGTTTGTTGAATGCCATAGGAATTGAAGGTTTGAAACTTTAATACGTTGTTTTCAAGTTTTAAAGCTAATCAATGTTTTAAAATGGAATGCAAAAAAACGATATAATCACCTTTTTGTCAAAATTTTGCTGTAATTTCCTAAATTTGAATACAAGAAAAGGGCCTTGCTTGTAAATTGGTTAGCAAGGAATGTTTTTAAAATAGAGATAAGTAGTAAGCGATATATGCAAAAGCTAAATTTAAGTCAGGTACTTTCCCAAAAACTGAGTCCACAACAGATTCAGTTCATAAAATTATTGCAAGTACCTACCGCCGAACTCGAAGCTAGGGTGGAAGAGGAGCTGGAGATCAATCCGGCACTTGAGGAGGGAAAAGAAGAGGGCGAAGATACACAAGAGGAGGTGTTGGCGGATAATTTTGAAGAAGGTAATAAGGATGATAAAGATATCAACTTGGACGATTATCTATCGGATGACTATGGTGGATATAAAATGCAGGGAGATGGAAACTATTCCCCAGATGAGGAAGAGCGTGAAATGCCACTGTCCAGTGGGACTTCCCTTCATGAGCAATTGCTCTCCCAGCTCAGTTTCTTGAGATTGGATGAGCGCCAAAAGCTCATTGGAAAGCAATTGATTGGGAGTATAGAAAGTGACGGTTATATCCGAAGGGGCCTGGAGGCCATTATCAATGACCTGGCCTTTAGCCAAAATGTGGAGACGGACTTGGATGAGGTGGAAGAAGTGTTGAGAAAGGTCCAAAACTTTGATCCGGCCGGAATAGCAGCCAGAAGCCTACAGGAATGTTTGATTATTCAGCTGGAGCGAAAAGAGCACCAAGAGGATGAGGTAGTCCAAAAAGCCATCCGGGTGGTCAATGATTGTTTTGATGAGTTTACCAAAAAGCACTACGATAAAATCCTAAAGAAGTGTAATCTTACCGAAGAGGATCTCAAAGAAGTCATTCAGATGATTACCCGCCTGAACCCTAAGCCAGGGGGAGGGTCCGATGGGCTTATGAGGACACAGTATATTATTCCCGATTTTCTGCTCAATATGGTAAATGGAAAACCGGAAATTACCCTGAATTCCAGAAATGCACCAGAGCTCCGGGTGAGCAGGTCGTATTCAGAAATGTTTGAGGCGTATGAAAAAAGTGATAAGAAGGATAAGAAATTGAAGGATACGGTCAGCTTTGTGAAACAAAAGCTGGATGCCGCCAAGTGGTTCATCGATGCCATTAAGCAACGACAACAGACCTTGTTAAAGACCATGCATGCGATTTTGGATTACCAGGAAGAGTTTTTTGAGGAGGGCGATGAGACGAAGCTCAGGCCTATGATTCTAAAGGATATTGCTGAGCGAATCGATATGGATATTTCTACTGTTTCCAGGGTGGCCAACAGCAAGGCGATCCAAACCGAGTTTGGTGTGTTTCCGCTTAAGTACTTTTTCTCAGAAGGGATTTCTACAGAAGGAGGGGAGGATGTAAGTAACAGAGAAGTGAAGAGCGTTCTGCAGAAATTGGTGGATAATGAAGAGAAGCGTAAGCCACTTTCCGATGATAAGCTAGTAAAACTATTGAACGAAAAAGGGTATAATATTGCCAGGAGAACCGTAGCAAAGTATAGAGAACAGCTACAGATTCCAGTGGCCAGACTAAGAAAAGAATTATAGTGTACAGGAAACTAGCACTTCTCCTTTCTATTGTGTTTCAGCCATTGGTGGTCCCTTCAATGGTGTTTGCCGTGATCCTTTACCTGGTTCCAAATGCCACCAACGTGCCGGATGAAATTAAGGGATCACTGTTGCTGATGGTTCTGGTGACCACTTTGTTGATTCCTATGCTGAGCGTGTTTGGGCTGAGGTATATGGATACCATTCCAAGTATTCATATGGCAAACAAAAGGGAGCGTTTCCTGCCTTTCGGGATGGTGAGCATATTTTATGTAGTGGTCACCTATTTCTTTTATGCCAGACTAAACTACGATGAGTTGATCGTATTTAGCATGATTGCCATGACAGGTACCATTATTTTATTGACCGTAGTGACTTTTTTTTGGAAAGTCAGTGCGCATTTGACAGGCCTGTCAGGCTTCTTGGCCATTTTGGTGGTGATGAGTTGGAAATTCCCCGGAGGGACATTGTTATACCCTGTAATCGGTACCGTGCTGTTATGTGGCGTAGTGGCTTCATGTAGGTTGTATTTGGACGCACATAAACCTGCAGAGCTGGCAGCTGGATTTGGGCTCGGTTTTATCACGTGCTTTGTGGCGTTTTACTACTTTCTATTATGATCAGAAATGGCCTATAAATATATCACTTACACACTTCACGCAAATTGGGTGGAGATAGCAATTAATAGACCGGAAGTCTATAATGCACTTAATAGGGGAGTGCTGGAAGAGCTTAAAGTTGCTTTTGGCCAAGCGGGGGAAACCAGCGACATCAGGTGCATTGTTTTAACTGGTGCAGGAAAGGCTTTTTGCAGTGGACAGGACTTGAAGGCTGTAGGGAATGATTTGGATAATATTCCATTTAAAGAAATCATCAGGGATTACTACAATCCGCTGATTTTACTAATGCGACGCCTATCCAAGCCTATTATTTGTAAACTCAATGGTGTAGCGGCTGGAGCAGGGTGCTCTTTGGCGTTAGCTGCCGATGTAATAATTGCTTCTAAAGATACTTATTTGGCCGAGATATTTGCCCACATCGGGCTAGTGATGGACGCTGGCTCTACTTACTTTCTGCCGAAAAGGGTAGGGTACCCTTTGGCTTTTGAGCTGGCAACCACCGGTAGAAAAGTGTTTGCAGAGGAGGCGGAAAAACTAGGTTTGGTCAATAAAGCGGTAGAGCATACCACCCTGGATGAAGTGGTGGCGCAATATATAGAAGTTTACGTAAATGCCTCCGCCAATGCAGTGGGAATGATCAAAGAAATGCTCAATAGGGCCGATGGGATGTCCTTAGAGGCCGTTGTGGAAATGGAAGCAGAATATCAGGAAAAAGCAGGAAGGCACCGCGATTTTAGAGAGGGGGTGGTTGCATTTTTGGAAAAAAGAAAACCTCGATTTGAGTAATAAAAAAAGCCTTCACTGCAAAGTGAAGGCTTTTTTTATGGAGTTGGGTTTACTTAAAACAGGGCTACCGACATTCCAAAATTGAATTGTTTGGCCTCTGTTTCAAAAGGCCCTTGACCTGTTTTGAATACTTCGTTTAATCCATAATAAGCCCAAAGATTAAATCCACCCAGTCCTACCCTGGTATATACGCCATAGCGGAATTTGTTTAGTCCAAAATCCCCTGAAGTTTTTACCTTCTGTGTTAACCCATTGGCATCTGTGTATTTAACTTTAGTATGTGCTTCGTAGAGCATACCTACTTTTCCTCCAAGGGCAATTCTGAAACCTTGCTGGTAGTCACTCCTATTAAAGTGATAGCGGAATTCAATAGGTATATCAATATAGTTAAGGGCTGTAGTGTTCTTGTCTACCGAAATGCCTTCGCCATATACATCTTCCACCTCTACCAGTTTACTGGAGTTGGCTCCTTTATCGGGATCATTGACCAGCATCATATCATCTTTAAAAGCCAACTTGTCCAGCCCAAATCCGATACCTGGGTTTAACGTGAAACCAGACTTTTCGCCCAAATTGATCGGGCGTTGGAAGTAGATATTGGCTGTCTTGGAAGGAAAGAACCGCCTGTTCATTTCAGCCGCATTATTATTGGTGAGCATGTTAAAACCAAAATCCAGAAATAGGTCTCCTTTTAGATCCGGACGCCCTTTTAAAGG